>CAVWOY010000035.1:0-60198 GCA_963756735.1 uncultured Alphaproteobacteria bacterium | reverse complement strand
CGATTGCGACACCTACGCCACCTCCTACTACGACCCGCGCCAGGCCATCGACCAGTCATCCCCGATCCCCGCCGCGCCTTATTCAAGCTGGCGGCAGTCGCCAGGGACGGCGGCGGCTTGAGCCTACTCGCGTCAACCGCGATCTGGCCAGCCGATCGAGGTTTCCGTCCACGCGCGCGGTTTCGACAAGCCCAGGGTCGCGCAGGCGCCGAGCTGGCCATGACGACCTCGCGAAGGTGAAACAAGCAAGGCCGCGCCCGACCGCGTCAAGCCGTCAACGCTGAAGGGCTCGCCGTCGACGGGCAGCCTCGCATGATGCTCGCGCCGGCCTCATGGAATTTCTTGCTTCGACCTGGCACTTGAGGGAAGCGGACAGTCGAGTCGGATCGGACCAGGCGACGGGGCAAGCCGGCTGCCGTTGCCGCGGCGCCGCCGCGCGGCAACGGGCGCACCTATCTGCACGTCAATCCCGAGCGGGACTTGCATGTGGTCGGGGCCTGGCCTCCCCCGTGCGCATCCGGATTTTGAAGCTGCTGGGAAGGCAAGGCGCCTTGAACGTGAACCAGATCAGCGAGGCGCTGCAGCTGCCGCAATCGACCATCGCGACCAACATCCAGGTGCTGGAGGAGGCGGAGCTGGTGCTCACTGAGGTCAGCAAGGGACGCAAAGGGCAGCAGAAGATCTGCGCAGCTCGCTTCGATGAGATCATCATCGCCCTCGACACCAAGCCGGCCCGGCGCAACAAGAACGTCATCGAGGTCGAGATGCCGCTCGGCCTCTACACCAGCTGCAAGGTCAGCGTACCCTGCGGTCTGTGCTCGACCGGAGAGCGTGATCGGTGTCCTCGACGTCCCCGACCTGTTTCTCGATCCGGCCCGCGTCAAGACGGCGCTGCTGTGGTTCGGGCGCGGCTATGTCGAGTACCAGTTCCCCAACAACGCCAAGACGCTGAAGGCCGAACTCGAGGCGCTCGAGTTCATCCTCGAGCTGTCGTCCGAGGTCCCGGGCACCAATGCCAACTGGCCCTCCGACATTAGCCTATGGGTCAACGAGATCAAGATCGGCACCTGGACGTTACCGGGCGATTTCGGCGATCGGCGCGGCCGCTTCACGCCCCGCTGGTGGAAGCTCGAAGGCTCGCAATATGGCGAGCTGACTACCTGGCGCATCAACGAGCGCGGTACCTTTCAGGGCGACACCAGGGTGTCACAGGTCACGCTGGCACAGCTGCGGACGGCGGAGCATCATTCCATCCGCCTGGTGTTGGCATCGACGAGCGGGCCCGCCATCCCGGCGGCGTCAACATCTTCGGCAAGGGCTTCGGCAACCACAACCAGGACATCCTGATGCGCCAGCACCTGAAGGCGCATACTCGGGTGATTTTAGGCTGCGAACCGATGGATTGGAGTACGAACACGCCATGCCTTCAACTGCCGCCGACCGCTTCGCGGCGTGGTGCCGATCGCCCCCACCCCGTTCCGCGAGAACGGTGATCTCGACCTCGAAAGCCAGCGCCGTGTGCTCGACTGCATGATCGACCAGCGCGTCGACGGCATCTGCATCCTGGCCAACTACTCCGAGCAGTTCCTGCTCTCGGACGACGAGCGCGACACCCTGCTCGATCTGTGATCGCCCACGTCAGCGGGCGTGTGCCGGTCATCGTGACCTGCAGCCACTTCAGCACGCAGGTCGCCGCCGAACGCGCGCCGAGGCGCGGCGGCTGCCGGTGCGCGATGCTCATGCTGATGCCGCCCTACCACGGCGCTATGCTGCGGGCGGACGAAAAGGCATCTATCGAGCATTTCGCCCGGGTCGCGGAGGCGGCCCCGTCCCGATCATGGTCCAGGATGCGCCGCTGAGCGGCGTGCACCTGTCGGTGCCGTTTCTTGCGCGCCTGGCGCGCGAGATGCCGCCGGTGACGCTACTTCAAGATCGAGGTGCCGGGCCGGCCGCGAAGCTGCGCGCGCTGATCGAGGCCGGCGGCGACGGCGATCGACGGGTCCCTTCGACGGCGAGGAATCATCACGCTGCATGGCCGACCTCGATGCCGGTGCGACGGGCACGATGCCGAGCGCGCTGCTGCCCGACCTGATCAAGCCTGTTGTCGAGCACGATCGCGCCGGCCGGCGCGACGGAGTCGGCGGCGGCCTACGCGCGCATCCTGCCGCTCATCAACTTCGAGAACCGGCAGTGCGGCCTGCGCGCGACCAAGACGGTCATGCCCGAGGGCGGTGTCATCGCCAGAGCGACGCCGTGCGCCACCCGCTCGAGCGCTGCATCCGGCGACGCGGGCGGGCCTGCTCGAGCTCGTACGGCATCTCGACCCGATCGCGTCAAGATGGGGAAAGTGAGCCGGGCCTTCCTGTTCCCGGTGGCCCGCGCACGAGGTCTCGGCGCCCCATCGACTTCTCCTATGGGTCAGAACATGCATGCCAGCGGGCTCGTTGGGACCGGGGTAAGTGCCCCTGTAACCTGAAAAGATCGCTGCGACGCCTGAAGACCTCGATCGGTGCCACTCCGTGACCGTGCCCGCCGCCGGCGTGGTTCGTCACGAACGGTGTTACATTCTCCGAGCGCAAGTCCTTGGCGCACCGGGGTAAAATGACCCAGATCAGACTCTAAGCCACCGCCTTGCGGACGAACTTGGGGACGGCCATCGGCAAGCGGTTCCCGGCTAGTTCCGCCGATTGACCACGTTCTCCGGTACGATTTCTGCCTTGACGCGAAACAGTTGCGGGTCTGCAGGATCGACAGTGATGCGCACCCAGTGCGTGTCTGGCCATCCGAACGTCTCGACGCGCGTGAAGTTCTCGAACAGACGGTTGGTCTTCTTGCTGTAGAGCGGCTTGTCGATCCGGAACAGATGGGTGTCGCCATGGAGGAAGGCGACCGGCTTGTCGAAGGCCTCCAACTCGTCCGCGAGAGTCTGGATGTAGTCGCCGAAGGCTGTGGTGGGATTGGGCAGCGCCTGTCCGCGCGGGATGAACGGAATAAAGTACCGCGTCTTGGCGGCGGGCGGCCAGAAGTTCTCGAATCCTGGGTTTGCCTGCGTGAGGATCACGATGCCGCGCCTGTTGGCCGCCTTGGCCTCCACGAACGCCTGCTTGATCCAGGCGATGTTTGCGGCCTTGCGCTCCAGGTGCTCGGCGTCCATCTCCGATACGCGGCCGAAATTGTCATTGCTGCCGACGATGTGGACAGTGACGAACGTCACGCCGCCCATGCTCCAGCGCAGGTTCTCGCGGAACTTTGCGAACTGTGGATCGGCAGACTGATTCTTCACCGCGATCGGCCGCTGCCCTAGGCTGCGTCCCTCAGGAAAGAACATCGTGCGGACTTTGGTGAGCAGCTCCAGCGGATCGACTTTCTGCGCCTGCAGGGGCCAGCAATCGGTCCAGTCGTTGTCGCCGGGCGTAAGGATGAATGGGTGGCGGACGCTCTGGAAGGAGGACAGGATCGCCTTGTAGTTGTCCTCGACGCAGGGCATCGATGCGCGTGACGGGTCCTGATTGTACGGGCGCGCATCGAACTGAAAATCTCCGATGTGGGTGACGAAGGCGAGGTCGGTAGCGTTGAGCATATGGAGGACGCGCTGGTATTCGACCTCCTGCACCTTGGTGTAAGGCATGTCGCCGATCAGGGCGAAGTCGAACGCACGGTCCTGGCCGGCAACGCC
The DNA here is from genome assembly GCA_963756735.1 of uncultured Alphaproteobacteria bacterium. GTDB lineage: Bacteria > Pseudomonadota > Alphaproteobacteria > Rhizobiales > Hyphomicrobiaceae > AWTP1-13. Next base: position 56,522 of record CAVWOY010000035.1, on the reverse strand, counting down.
TCCGCAGGCGAACGTCAAGGATGTCAGCAGCACCGTGCGAGGAACGAGACCGCCTAAGATCGAAAACCAGGCGGTAGCCCGCTGGCGAAGAGACCCCATCTGTTTCCCCCTTGGTTCTTGAGCATTCTGCACGTTTGTACCGATAGGATAAGTCGGCTTACCCGCCCTAGGCCGCTGGTTGTAATGAGATTGCCATGGAGAGTCGTCACGTCCTGGCACTGGGCTGCCGACTTCCGCGCTGCAGCGCGTCCGCTACCTGGGGGGTTCCGGTTGCCGTCGAGGTAGCAGCAGGCGAACTTTGACCCACCTTCAACCTTGTGCAGGCGCGTGCCACAGGCTGCGTTGACCATGTTGGCATCCACGCTGATCGGAGCATTGGCGGGGCCAACCCCCTTGTAGGAGGCGCGGCGGTCGACGCCTCGCTTGGTCGCCGGCACGGCAGGTTCCTGCAGGTCACTTTTTCTCACCCTGTTCGGCCCTGGCCTTGCGGACTGCTTCCCCGACCTTGGATATGGGTCCCTTCAGGCCATCGAGGAGCCCTTTGAGCTTGGCGCCGTCGATGAATACGCGGTCGATGCCGAGACCTTTGTAGCGCTCGACGATCTCGGGATCGTCCATCGCCGCGCGGAGGGCAGCAGCGACGACGTCGAGGCGGTCCTTGGGCGTGCCCTTGGGCGCGAAGGCGATGACGCGTTCCTCGAATACCGTGCCGATGCCGATCTCCTTGGCAGTCGGTACATCGGGCAGCTCCGGCGCGCGCGCCTCGGAGAACATGACGAGCGGCTTGATTCCCTGGGCTTGGAACAGCAGGAACTCAGGCCCTGAGAAGAGCGAAAGCTCGGTGTGTTTGCCGAGCAGCGATTTGAGCCGGACCGCGCCGCCGCCCGACTGCACGTAGCGAAACCTGACTCGCGGCATCCTGCTGGAACATCAACGGCACGAAGTGCGGCAGCAGCCCGATGTTCATGGCGACCGTGATCGTGTCGGGCCTAGCCTTGGCCTCGGCGAGCACATCCTGGATAGTCTTGAAGCGGCCGTCTGCCAGCCCGCCCATGCCGACTTGCGTGCGGCCGATTTGGCCTATCAGCTCGAATGCGCCGTGGTCATAGTCCACGACGCCCATCGCCGGCGCCGTCAACAGACCCATGTGGAACATCCCGATCGTGTAGCCGTCTGGCTCGGAGTCCTTGACCTGGCGCGTGCCGGTCGTGCCGCCTGCGGCTGCGTTGTTGATCGCGACAATGGGCTGCGGCAGCAGCTTTCTCTTGTCGATGGTCAGCTGCAGGAGCCGGGCTACCACGTCGGTCTGGCCGCCGGGTGCGATTGGGATGATCATCCGCACCGGCTTCTCCGGATAGGTTGTGCCCCACGCGCGGCCGAGGCCGAGCGGCGCTGCACCTACCGCCGCGGCCAGGGTCAAGGTCTGCCGTCGGGTCAATTTGGTCATGAGGGTCCTCCCTGATTCGACGAACTCATGCCCGGTCTCCGCCGGGTTCGGCCGATGTCGATCTTCGCCATGCCCGCAGGAAGGGCCAAACGAAAAGCCCAGCCGACAGAACGAGCATGGTGCACGCGGCTGGCCGCTCGATCAGCGGCATGAAGCTGCCCGCTGACGCCATGAGTCCGGCGCGCAGCTCCGACTCCGCCACTGGCGCCAGCACCAGGCCGACGACGAAGGGGGCGAGCGGCACCTTGGCGAACTCGAGCAGGACCCCGAGCAACCCGAAGCCCAGCATCACCCAGATATCGAACGAGCGGTTGTTGAGACCAAATGCCCCGAGCACCGAGAACACCATCACCATCGGCAGGATGAAGGCGCGCGGCACGGCCATGAGGCGCGCGAACAACGCGATGCCAAACGTCATCAGCGCGAACATGACAAGATGTGCGACGAGATGAGTTGCGAAGATGGTGTTCACGATCTCGGGGTTATTCTTGTAGAGCAGAGGTCCAGGCTGAAGGTTGTGGATGACGAGCGCGCCGAGCAGGATCGAGTTCGTGAGGCCACCCGAGATTCCGAGCGTCAGGATGGGGACGAGCGTACCGCCCGTTGTAGCGTTGTTGGCGCTCTCGGCCGCGACGATCGCCTCCTCGCTACCAGTCCCGAACGCGTCCGGGTTGCGCGAGAGGTTCTTGGCTGTCGTGTAGGCCACGATGGAGGCAACAGTCGCGCCCACTCCCGGAAGGATGCCGATCCAGATCCCTATCAGGGACGAGCGCACCATGTTCCAGCCGTGCTCGACGTAGTCGCGGAGCGACACGAACATGCCACGCATCGTGGCTTTGATAGCGCCGGCGTTAGCGTCGATGTTGAGGGCATCGGCCACAACCTGGCTAACGGCGAACATGCCGAGGATCACGGGCAGGCTGTTGAACCCGCCCTCGAGCGCAGTGATTCCGAACGTCAGCCGCAGGATGCCCGAGCTCTCGTCAATGCCCGGATAGGAGACCAGCATGCCGAGCAGCCCCGCCGAGAGACCCTTGAGGAACGACCCTTCCGACAGGGACGAAATGAGGATCAGGGCCAGCATGATGACGGCGAAGTTCTCGAACGGTCCGAATGCCACAGCGATGCTCGCGAGCGGCGGCGCCAGGAGGACCAGCGCGGCCCACGACAGCGTGCCCCCGACCAGCGACGAGGAGTTGCCGAGCCCGAGCGCCCGGCCGGGCTGGCCGCGCCGCGCGAGCTGGTAGCCGTCAAGGCACGTCATGATGGCATTGGGCTCGCCCGGGATGCGCATCAGCGTGGCCGTGATGAGCCCGCCGGACACTCCGCCCACGAACATGGCGATCAGCAGCGACACCGCGTCGATGCTCGACATGTGGTAGGTGAAGGGCAGCGTCAGCGCCATGAGCATGCCGGCCGTGATGCCGGGCAGGACGCCGACCGACACACCGAGGGCCACTCCAGCCACCATGATGAGGAAAGGCTTGAGCGTGAACAGGTGCACGAAAGCGTCGGCCAACGTCATTGCACGGGCGGCCTTCAGGTGAGATCGAGCTTGAACATTTTCCGGAACAGGAGATCCAGGACTACGGCGGCCACGACGGCGAAAGCGGCGAGGACAGTTAGCCGCCGGCGCTTGAGCGGGCCGAGCAGGGCCCCTGACAGGAATAGGTAGACAGCGGTCGCCGGCAGGAAGCCGACACTGCGGAAGCTCAAGGCAAGCGCATAAAGAAACGCGAGGATGAGCGTGAGGACGGCTACCCAGGGCCGCTGCTCGTGCTCTCCCATCACGTCGTCAAGACCCACCACCATCGTTTGCCCGCCGCGGCCGAGGGAGCGGCCTGCGAAAAGCCGCACCAGCATGGCCAAGCCCAGCGCCGCCAGTGCGTAGCTCACCCAGATCGGGAATGCCTTGGGCCCCAGAGCATCGTAAGGGGCCGGCGGCAGCGCACTCGCCTCGTGCCACACGATCCCAGCAATCACGAGGATCAACACGACATAGCCGGTCTCGGCTGTACGGGTGACGCGGTCTTGCATCGGAATCCTCCCCTTTTCGCCCCCTGCTGCGGCTTACGTCACGATGCGTGCGGGCTTTTCTCCAGGGGCCGGCGTGTAGCCGTAGTCCCCACGCTGGATGACGGCATCGCGTCCTCCATGAAGTGCGATGCGTCGCCGCTGGTCAGTGAAGGCCTCAGCGCTCACTGCTTCCGGATCGCAGATGCGCAAGAGAGCGGCGTGGCATTCGGCGAGGACGGAGGTCATTTCGGACTGTTCCGCGAGATCGGTCGTCTCGCCCGGATCAGTCTCTATATCGTAAAGCTCCGGTCTGAAGCCGACGTGGTAGATGTACTTCCATCGGCCGTAGCGGATCATGAAAGTACCGGTTATCGATCCGGCGGCGTGATACTCCGCAAAAACGTTACGATCGGGCCGCGCCCCTGCGAGGACCTCCCACAGAGAGCACGAGGGTAGCGCGAGATCGGCCTGCGGGGCTGCACAGCCGACCGCCTCAAGAACAGTCCTGTAGCAATCGACAAGCGAGACCGGTGTGTCGACGACCAGACTCGGCGGGACGCCAGCGCCAGCCATGATCAGAGGAACGGCGAGGGACTCTTCGTACATCACCGACTTGCCCCACAGCCCACGGGAGCCGAGGTTGTCCCCGTGGTCGGATGTGTAGATCACCCGGGTGGAGGTAGCGAGCCCGGTCGTCCGGAGAGCTGCGAGGATTTTGCCGATATTGTCGTCGAGGAAGCTGACCAGGGCATAGTAGGAGGCGATCGCGCGCCGGACGGCCAGCTCGTCGGCGAAGAAGTCGTCGTAGTTCATGACTGATCTAAGCGCCCGAACGGCCGGATGCCGCGGGTGCTCCGAGACCTCGTAGAGCCGGGGCATCGGCATGCGCTCCGGGGGATAGAGCGCATAGAACTCGGGCGGTGCGGTAAATGGAAAGTGCGGCCGCACGAGCGAGACGAAAAGCGCCCATGGCTTCTCGCTGTCGCGTAGCCCTTCAGTGGCGAGCCATTGGCAAGCTGCGGCCGTGATGGCCCGATCATACTCGTTGTAGGTCGACTCGCCCGGCCCCGCACTCGCGGCCAGCGCGGGCATGCTACCTCGCGCGGCAGGTGGCTCACGCAGCATGCCGACTAGATCGCCTTTGCCCTCGAGCACGTGCAGCGGAAGAATCTCTTCGCTAAAACCATTGTCGTCGGCCGTGTCGCGGAAATGCAGCTTGCCGATGGAGACGACACGATGCCCGTTGTCGCGCAGCCGGTGGTGCCAGCTAGGCGGCTCGCCGCGATAGGGGGCCGCATTGTCCCATGACCCGGTCTGATGCACCCAGCGCCCGGTTGCCAATGCGGCGCGCGCGGGAACACAGATAGGGCAGGGCGTGTAGGCGTTGCGAAACAGGGCGCCGCGTGCGGCGATTGCGTCGATGTTCGGCGTAATGGCAATCCGATCGCCATAGCAGCCCGCCACGTCGCGCCGATGCTCGTCCGACAGGATGAAAAGAAGGTTGCTCGGCTGCACTGGCACGGCTCCACTGGCAACGAGGTTCGGACCGAAGGTTGCCCGTGGGTCGGGTCTACGACAAGATCACATCACGGCCTCTTGCCATAACTATATGGAATGGATGTGATGGACCTCTCCCAAATCCGTTATTTCAACGCGGTCGCACGGCACGGCAGCTTCAGCGCCGCAGCCAGGGCACTCGGTATGACGCAGCCGGGTCTAACCAAGGCTGTGCGTCGGCTCGAGACCTCATTGGAATGCACGCTCTTCTCCAGGCTCCCGCGCGGGGTCGCTCTTACCGAGCAGGGACAGGCGTTGCTCCGGCATGCCGGCCTCCTTGATGTCCATTTGCAGGACGCACGCGACGAGGTGCGGGCGCTTGCACGCGGTGCGGTTGGCGTGCTCAGGATCGGGGCCGGGCCATCGTGGCTCAGCCGTGCGTTACCCCAAATCGTTGCCGAGCTCGCCACACAGTACCCGGGCCTTAGCTTCCAGGTGGAGGGCGGTTTCAACCGCAGTCTGATGGAGGCAGTACGAGCCGGCAACCTCGACCTCGTCGTGTCGGCTTTGCCCGACCGCAGCCCGGCGGGCCTGCAGGCCATACCGCTCACCAGCGACACGATCTCGGTGGTCGCTCGCCAACGCCATCCTTTGCGTGCCAAACGGCGGCCGCAGCCTTCGAGCACCCTCGCCTATCCATGGGTCCTGCCGGGCCGCGACGTGCTCCTGCGGCTGCGGCTGGAGGCCTTGTTCCGCGTCGCCGGACTTGACCCCCCCGACGCGAAGATCGAATCCAACTCAATCTCCTTCATTGCCGCAGTACTCCGAAACAGCGACATGCTCTCCTTCGCCACCTCAGATGTGCTGCGCAGCGAGATGGGAGGGGTCGCGCCGCTCCCGATTCCGGGGCTGACCATGACCCGCTCTGCTGGCATCCTCTATCGCTCGTCGGCCGGGATCACTCCGGCGATGCGCGCGCTAATCGAGGCGATCAAGAGATTGGCACACGTGCTCGGCGTTAACTGACGAGCGCCGCGAGCCATTACTGGGCCAGAGTTTGCAGCTCGCGGTGGCCTGCGCGCTACCCGCCAACCTAGTTTTGCTTAGCAATTTAGTCTGCAACTGGCACACAGCGCCAGGTCGCTGCGGTGCACTGATTGGTCCGCAAGCGGAGGTCGAGCGGACATTGGTGGGCGTGGACGCAAGTGACGCGAATGACCCCATCCGGACATGCGTGTGCAAACGGGCGCACAGTGCGCGCCAGCGAAACATCGAGGCCCGAGACATAAGCCCTTGGGGCGCAGCTACGAATCATTCATTCGGCGCAATCGCCGCGGGGGCGAGCAACTGCACTGCGAGTTCGACAAACTCCTCCGTCGCAATCTCCTCGCGCAGCGTTTCCTTCAGGATCGAGTCGCCCATCATGATGGCGTAGGCGATGTAGCCCCTGATCCTCGCCTCGCGCTTGGTGAATCCGAGCGCCTGGAAGCTCTGCTCGAAGGACCTGAGGCGCATCTCGTCGACCTCCTTTAGGGCATCGTGCGCAAGCTCTTCCCTGCGGCCCCAATCGCGAATGCTCATTTCGATGGCGGCACCGGCAGCGGAGAAGGTCTTTCGCGGCAACGCCAGCAGCGCGCGCAACGTATTGACGGCGCCCGTCGAGACGCGCCCGAGCTTGCTGGCGACATTGAGCGTCATGCGCCGCCGCCATGAATTCAGAAGGGCTCGGAGCAAATCCTCTCGGCCTGAGAAGTGCCAGTAGAAGCTTCCCTTCGTCACCTTCAGCTTCAGGCATAAGGCCGAGATCTGTACGCCGCGAATGTTCTCATTGACGAGGAGATCATTGGCGGCCGCTACCCAGTCCTCCACCTTGAGCGGGCCGCCCTTGGCCTCGTTGCGCGTCCTCACGGCGCGTCTTGCACGTGTTCGGACCATGACAACCCCTTGTCGGTGGTTACAGACGACGCCAACGTGATCTTACCTGTGTACAGTACCCGCAGGTATGGAAGAATTCCTGTCTGCTGCGGCGATGCGGGCGTGTCCTCAGCTGCTGCCGGTGGCGCCCTCGCGTCGGATGCCGAGGTAGGCGTGCCGGACGCCTTCGTCGTTGAGCAGTGTCTGTCCACTGCCCGACAGCGCGATGCGCCCGTTCTCCAGCACATAGCCGCGATCGGCGAGCCTCAGTGAATGCGCAACATTTTGCTCCACGAGCAGAATGGTGAGCCCGCGCTTGCCGAGCGAGCGGATCGTGGCGAACAGTTCCTGCACGAGGCCGGGCGCCAAGCCGAGCGAAGGCTCGTCGAACATGATGAGCTCGGGCCGGCTCATTAGGCAGCGGCCGATCGCCAGCATCTGCTGCTCGCCACCGGACATCGTGCCCGCGGTTTGGCGGCGCCGTTCCGCCAGGCGCGGGAACATGGCGAACACCTCGGCCAACGTCTCCCGCATGCGTGACCGTGCCCGCGGCACCAGCGCGCCCATCTCCAAATTCTCCTCCACCGTGAGGGAAGGGAACACCTGGCGTCCCTCGGCCACCTGACCGATGCCGAGGTCGCACACGCGATGGCTTGGCTGGCCGGTGATGTCCGTGCCGCGAAAGCGGATGCGGCCGGCCCGCGGCGTCTCGATGCCGGCAATCGTGCGGATCAGGCTCGTCTTGCCGGCGCCGTTGGCGCCGACGATGGCCACCAGCTCGCCCTCCGCCGCCGACAGCGAGACGCCGTCGAGCGCCTGCGCGTCGCCGTAGTACAGGTGAAGGTTCTCGACCTCGAGGATCATACGGCTTCCTCGCCGAGGTAGGATTCGATGACCGCCGGATTGCGCGTCACCTCGTCGGGGGTCCCCTGCGCGATCACCTGCCCGTGGTGCAACACGATCACGCGCAGCGACAGGGCCATCACCGCGCGCATGACGTGTTCGGTCAGCAGTATGGTGATGCCGCGCTGGGAATTGAGGTCGCGCAGCACCTGCACCATCTGGTCGACCTCGGTCGGGCGCAGGCCGGCCATCACCTCGTCCAGCAACAGAATGCGCGGGCCCGTGGCGAGCGCGCGCGCCACCTCCAGCCGCTTGCGCTCCGGCAGCGTTAAGGACGCCGCGGGGTGGTGGCGCTTGGCGGACAGGCCGAGCAGATCGAGCACCTCGTTGGCTCGCTTGCGCGCTTCACCGACAGTGCGGTCGGCGTTGAGAGCGCCGACAACCACGTTGTCGAGTACGCTGAGGCCGGCGAACGGCTTGACCAGCTGGAAGGTGCGGCCGACGCCGGCGCGACAGATCTGGTCCGGCCGGCGCCCGTCGATGCGCTGCCCGGCAAGCCGCACTGTTCCCAGATCCGCCCGGTGAACCCCCGCGATCACGTTGAAGCAGGTGGTCTTGCCTGCGCCATTGGGGCCGATCAGGGCGAGGATCTCGCCGTCGTTGCAGGTGAAGGTGACATCCTGCACGGCCCTGAGCCCCGCGAAGCTCTTGGACACACCCTCGACCTCGAGCAGCGCCGGCATCTCAGGCCTCGGGCTTGGTGGGCGCCTTCGGCTCGAGCCCAAGCGCCCGGCTGAGCGGCGGCCAGACTCCGTGCGGCAACGCCATGACCACCACGAGAAGGCAGATGCCGTAGAACACCTGTTTGGCGCCGGGCACGTCGACGCCGAAGCGAAGCATGCCCTCGCGCAATGCCTCGGCGAGGCCCGTGAGCAGGAACGCGCCGAGCACCGGCCCGAACAGCGTGCCGATGCCGCCGATGATCGGACCCAGGATGATCTCGATGGAGCGGCCGATGTTGAACACCTGCTCTGGAAACAGGTTGTTGTAGTAGAAGGCGAAGAAGATGCCGGCAAGCGATGTCATCGCCGCGGACAAGCTGACGGCGTACATCTTGTAGCGGAAGGTATCGATGCCGAGCGCGCGTGCCGCCTCCTCGTCCTCGCGGATCGCCTGCCAGTAGTAGCCGGCGCGGGTGCGCAGCAGCATGTGGCAGAGGAGGAACGCGGCAACCGTCAGCGCCAGGATCAAGTAGTAGAACATGCGCGGATTGCCGCGTAGCGTCCACAAGTCGTTCTGGGTGTAGTTTGCGACCGGTACGAACAGCCCTGCGGAGCCGCCAACCCAGCGCCAGTGATCGAAGCCGATGCGGGCGAACTCGGCGAACGCGATGGTGAGGATCGCGAAGTAGACGCCGGCCACGCCGAAGCGGAAGGCCAGGAAGCCGATGATGGCGCCGGCGAGCGCCGAGATCGCGACCGCCAGCGGCAGGCCTATCCACGGGCTGATGCCGTAGTGGAAATAGAGTGCCGCCGTCGTGTAGGCGCCGAGCCCCACATACAGCGCATGCCCCAGCGAAAGCTGACCGGCAAAGCCCATCATGATGTTCCAAGCCTGTCCGGTATAGGCGAAGTACAGGATCAAGATGAGCACGGTCAGCAGATAATCGCTGACGAGGAACGGGATGGCGAGGAGCGCCACGAGCAAAATACCAAGCAGAATCAGCCCGCGGCGCGGAATGCCGTCGATCAGCCCGCCCATCATGAGAGCCTCTTGCCGAGAATGCCCTGGGGGCGGAACAGCAGGACCAGCACCAGGATGCCGAATGCGAACATGCTCTTGGCGGACGGCGTGTAGAACAGTCCAGCCAGCGCCTCGGTCAGCCCGATAAGGACGCCGCCGAGCAATGCTCCCGGCATGGAGCCGAGGCCACCGGTGATGACGATCACGAACGCCAGCAGAGTATAGGCCGGCCCGAGCGCCGGCGTCACGTCGATCACCAGCGACAGCATGGTGCCCGCCATGCCGACGCAGGCGGCGCCGATGCCGAAGGTGAATGCGTAGAGGCGCTTGACGTCGAGACCGACGACAAGGGCGCCGGCGTAGTTATCGGCGCAGGCGCGGATCGCCTTGCCTAGGATGGTGACGCGGAAGAACGCGAACAGCGCCGCGGCGATCAGGACGGCGGTGGCGCCTGCATAGAGCTTGCTGGCGTCGACGATCAGCCGGCCGATGAGAAAGCTGTCGAACGAATAGGGGGTTTGCACGCTGCGGGCGTCGGGACCGAACACGATGAGCTGTGCATTGACCAGAATGATGGCGACTGCCACCAGCAGCATGAACTGGCTGTGCTCCGGTCGGTTGATGAAGGGATTGATGATCCCGGTCTGGAGCAAATAGCCGAGCGCGAACATAACGGCCGCAATCGGTACCAGCATGATGAAGGGATCAAGCCCGAGCGAGGCGAAGGCAACGATTGTCGCATACATGGCGAGGGTCATCATCTCGCCGTGGGCGAAATTGACGACGCGCACCACGCCGAAGATGACGGACAGCCCGAGCGCCATCAGGCCGTAGACGAGGCCCGTAAGCAGCCCGTTGACGGCAACGTTGAGGTAGATCTCTGCGGGCACCTTGGGTCCTGCCGAGCGGACGCTCCGGCCGCACCAGGCGACCGGAGCGGGGAGCAAATCTGCCGCGCCTAACGCTTGTCGTAGGGCTGCATCGGCAGCTCTGGCTTGGCATTGGCCGCGGCCACCGGCGCCACCGTGACAAGCTTGCCGGCGCGGTTCTGGACGGCCGCATTCTTCAGGGTCGAGTTCTGCCCCTTGGCATCGAAGCGAATACCCGGGCCGATGCTCACATTGTCGGTGATGTTGGTGGCACGGATCGCTTCCGCCAGCGCTTTGGGATCGCTCGAGGCTGCCCGCTTGTAGGCGTCGGCGGCAACTAACAGAGCCTCGAAGGTATAGATGTGGTTGGTGTTGAGATTGATGCCCGGATGCGCCTTGGCGAGCGCCGCCTCGAGCTGCTTGCTGAGCTTCTTGTTCGGGTCGTACCAGGGCACGAAGCTCATGGGACCGTCCGACAGTTTGGCCAGAGTCCTCAAATACTGGTCCTCGTACCAGCCGGGTCCCATGCTGAGCACGGCCATCGGCGTCCAGCGCTGCTTGACGAGTTCGCGCGTGATCAGCATTGCGTCGTTGAGCCGGCTTACCATCAGCAGGGCTTCGGCGCCAGTTGCCTTGGCCTTTGCCACCTCGACCGACAGGTCACGCGCCGCCGGATCGTAGGCGATCGTCTCGGCAATCTTGTAGGGCATGTCGAACTTGGGGAGCAGGCCGCCGATGCCTTTCTGCATGGCCTCCCCGAACGTGTCATTGACATGCATGAATGCCACCGACTTGGGCGCCGTCCCGGAGGTGGCGAAAACCTCCTTTTGGTTGACGAAAGCGTCGGTCAAGATCATCGGCGCCGTCGGGAAGTTGCGGAACACGAACTTGTAGCCCTGTTCGGTGATGGGCGGCGCCGCTGCGATATTGATGACCAGCGGAATCCCCTTCTGCTCGGCCACCTGCGCGATGGCCGTGGTCTGGCCGGAGTCGAAGGCACCGACCAGCAGCTGCGCTCCGTCGTTGATCAGGCGCTCGGCCCTGGCGCGCGCAACGTCGGGGCTCGAACTCGGTGTCACCGTTCAGGATCTCGAGCGGCGGCAAGCCGAGGCCCTTCAGGATGTCGCTGGCAACCTCCACGCCGCGGTGGCAGTCTTGACCGATGCCAGCCTGCACGCCTGAACGCGGCAGCAGGACACCAACCTTCAACGCCGCACCCTGCGCGCGCCCGATGGTGAATGGGTTCACACCCGCTAGCACGCCGGCAGCCCCAGACCTCCGACGAAGGTCCGGCGCGTTACCTCTGCGCGCGCAAGCATGCTTTGGACGGTATTTTTGTTGGTCACTGCACTCCTCCCATAGTCGTCGTGAACTTCCGGAAGCGTCGCAAGAACAGAGCCCAAAAGCGTCTACCCTATTCAGATCAAGAGGCCGCGCCTGAACTCCTGACGGCTCGTCATTTGTGTAGTGCCGTCGGACCGCTATCGATCCAAGGGTCTACGAGGCGGCGCGGCCCTACGGAGCGGCAGTCATTCGTCCCCATTGTTCTGATCAGCATTACCATACTACTGAGTATGGAAAGGGCAAGCAATAGACAAGGTCGCGCTTGGTCCGTTCCATGTTCGGTCGTGCAATGTTTGATCGACCCGTGAACTGATCGATTTTCCCGCGACATATTTGTGCCACCCTGCCGCATCGCCACCACAGCAGGAAACAGTGGTAGATTTGCCGTACCGCGTGCCGACGACCGCTATGTGAGCGCTACGGCAAATGGTAGACGGCACTCGATCTCCTCGTCTGCAGCGCGCACTGCCGCCATGTCCTCGTCCATGCGGACGGCGAGTTCGCTGATGGGCTTCTCGCTCACCGGGGCTCCTGTTTTGAGGGGCTGCAGGTCACTGACCCCTCGATCCTCAAGGGGCGAAGCGCTCACCCCGTTATCTCGTCCTTTCTAGGGGCTCGTCGCGACCTCGACCAGCTTGCGCGTTGGTACCGGTTGGCACTTATGAGATCTCGCCGACGGAGGTCAGTGATGTCCGGAGTGGGGAGAATTTTGTTGCAAAAGTCGCTCCGCTGTCTGATAGATAGTACGACTGATAAAATCTCTTCCTGGATCGCCGCTCTTTCGGGGAATCCTCGTTCGCGATCGGACCCTGGCAGGAATCAATTTCTGCGTGCGCTCGCGCGGGCGACCTCCAAAATACTTTTGCAACACAATCGGGAGGTAAGCAAACTCCCGCGCTGGGCTGCCGAAAGTCGCGTTTTGACGCATTCGACCGTCGCGTATGAGAGAACGGCTTACTCCGGCAAGCGGGCTTTCCGCAGTCCGTCCCGGGGCCGTGGAGCAGGGGGCCGGGGGTTTTGCAGGGTGCTGGGTTGTGGGTGCCCAAGCAGGTCTCCGATCAGCGGCGACGCCTCCCCTGACGCAAGGATCAACGCGAGCGAGTGCCGCAGATCGTGGAGCTGCGCGCCAACAATGCCGGCCGCCTTGCTGATGGAACGCCACGCTTCTTGCAGCTCGCGCCGATGCCCAGCCGTGCCACGGCCTGGGAACACAAACACCGCATCCGCAGGCGAGCGTGCACGGATCCCGGCCAGTAGCTCCCGGGCCGGCGTCGATAGCCGGGCTCTGTAAAGCAGCTTCTGCTTCGTCCACGCGCCTGACGCCAAGTCGAGATCGGCCCAGCGCATCGAAAGTGCCTCAAGGCGTCGGGACCGGGTCAACAGCAGCAACCGAATGGCGTCCGCAGCGTCGCGGTCAGGGTATGCTGCGAGTGCTGCCGTGAGGCAGTCCAGCTCAGCGGCGGTGAAATATCGGGTGCGCCGCACTCTCTGGTTGAGCTGCACACCGCGGCAAGGGTTGTCAGTGCGCCAGCCCCAACCGACCGCCAGCGCCATCATCTTGGATAGGACGGCGACGCAGCGGTTCGCCCGGTACGGCGCGTGCCGCGTTACTTTCTGGTGCAAAGCTTCGACGTCGCCGAAGCTGACGGCCGCGACTTTGAGGCTACTCAACTCAGGCCGTATGTACATGCTGATGATGCTGCGATAGTCGACCTGAGTGATCGGCCGTATTTTTGCGACGTGCTCGGCTAGGAAGCGATCACACAGGGCATTGACGGTCGGTGCGTCTCGATCCTTGAGCCCCAACCGCGGAGGCTTCCGGGCCTCATCGCGAGAACGCGTGACGAATGCAAAACGCGAAATCGACAACGCCGATGCGGTGCCTCCTTGCCGCTCTTCAATGCGTTCTTGCCTGTCATCCAGGTAGCTGATCATCGCTGCGAGAGCCTGCGCAACTTCGATGCCGCCAGAACACTTCGTTGCTGCATCATGGGCCTGGCGCAGACGAAAGATGGCCTCCTCGCGGCTAACAACTTTCTTCTCGATCAGGATGTTTGCAAGAACAGCGGACACACCCATATGCCCGGCGAACAATTTCGCGACGCGATCATCCATCGCTGCCTCCGGCTTGAGATGCAACAAGGGGGTCGCCCGCAAACCGCCGTCGCCGTCCCCGGATCGGCAATTCGTACCCTCAGACTTCGACAACTAAGTCGTCCCAATCATCTCACATGATCGGGAGAACGAGGATCAGTTTTGGACCGAGACGTCTGCAACAGCCGGTGTAGCCTCACCGTGCCGAGCAGGTGCATGGAGATCACTCCAAAACTGATCCGCGCTCACGCTGATCGTCACCGCCACGTCGCCTGACTACCTCAATGCCCGCTACTACGATCCTGCGCGGGGCACCTCCTAGGTGCTCAGGCGATGTCTGGCTTCCTCTATTTCACGGAGGAAACGGGCCTTCTGACCAAGGCCCGACGCGTCTAGTTCGTGAATGATAAGATTTCGCCAGCGGTTCAGCGTCGCCAGCTTCTCTCCGCGCGTAAACAGCTTTTCGTCGACGATGCACAGTGGGCTCTGGAAGCTTCCCTCCGGGTTTTGCTTCGCAAGCACTCGGTTCAACGCCCTGGTCATGCTGATTTCCTTGCAGGCGCACCACGGGAACCATGTGAACAATTCGCGGCAAAAGTGTGTGCACACAGTTGCTGAACGTACCTGGCCAGCGATGTCAGCTTTCGAGCGTGAACCGGTCTTCAGTGGTGGTGTTCAGCCAAGTCCGGTTTTGACCCGCAGCGGACATCGGGCCCGTAATCGTTCCAAGCCGACCCCAGCTCGCCAGTCGCGAAGTGCTAGTGTTAAGCAATGCCACCAGGCATCTTTCTCAACACTGGGGACGGCTTCACCGCGATATTTTTTGGGTTGGGACTTGCCGATGACAAGTTTACTCGGGCGACACGCGATCGTGGTCGGAGCTGGCATTGGCGGCCTCGCAGCGGCGAAGGCCCTGTCTTCCTATTTCGGCAACGTCACGGTGCTCGAGCGTGATGCCTTGCCTACCGCGCCGATTGTGCGCACCGGCACACCCCAAGCGCGGCAAATTCATGTTCTCCTCCGAGGTGGTCTCGACGCGCTCCTCGAATTCTTCCCAGAATCTCCAAGCAGAACTCGAGCGCGAGGGTGCTGTTCGGGTACGGGTCGGTTCTAAGTCTCTGCTTGAAATTCCAGGCTTCGATCCGTTTCCACAGCGCGATCCTGGCTTTGACTATTTGTGCATGACGCGGCCACTTGTTGAATTCGTAGTAAGGCGCTCTGTCGAACGGCAGTGCAATGTTGCACTGAAATCGCGCTGCCGCGTTACTCAATTTCTGGAATCGCCTAACCGGGCCGCGGTCACGGGGGTTCGTTATCACGAAGCGGACGGACAAACCAACGAACTAGCGGCTGACTTTGTCGTGGACGCATCATCTCGCGGCGCACTTACTGTCGAGATGCTGGACAAAGATTGGCCTGCCGAGGCCCCGAGAGACGGAAATCGGTATCGGCCTGCGCTACGCGACCGCTCTATTCGAGATTCCAACTTCTGCGCCACGTGAATGGCGCGCGGTCCTTCACCGGCCCGGCGCTCAAAGTGGCCGTGGCGGCTTGCTCGTTCCGGTCGAGAACAATTGCTGGCAAGTCAATCTAACCAACATGCATGATCAACCCGTGCCAGAAAGCCCTGCAGACTTTGTCGCTTTTGCCAAGACGTTGCGAACGCAGACTATCCATGACGCGATCAAGGGCGCTGTACCTATCGGTCCAATTTACCGGTTCGGCTTTCCTGGGAGCATACGGCGACACTTTGAGAGACTTGACAGCTTTCCAGGCCATCTGCTGCCGCTCGGCGATGTGATCTGTCAATTCAATCCGGCATTCGGTCAAGGAATGAGTGTGGCCGCGCAAGAAGTAAGTGTGTTGAAGCGATTGATCGAAGCGCGAGCCCTGGATGCTGATCCGCTCCAGGGACTCGCGCAGTCCTTCTTTGCGGCCATTCAGGATTTTCTCGCCGCGCCATGGACGGTAACCGAAAGCGACTTCATGTACGAGAAGACGCGCGGGCAGCGCCCTAATGATTTTCACCAACGCTCAAAATTCAACTTGGCGCTGCAGCAGGTCGCGGCTGAGGATGCGACGGTGCATCAAATCATGAGCGAGGTGACCCATCTCGTGAAGAGGTCCGGTGCTCTGCGCGATCCGCAGATCGTCAGCCGGGTGACGGCCCTGATGGCTGCCTCCGCTTGACCCTTGCTACGTCCGAATGTGATGCTGTGGACGGCTCCTCCACCGGCACGTGAGTGCCAAGGACGTGGTTGCTGTTGAGGTGACCACGATTCGGAGGAGCCAAGATGCAAGCGGTCACGACAATTGGTCTCGACATCGCCAAGTCGGTTTTCCAGGTTCATGGGGTGGATGCGCATGGCAAGGTGGTTGTACGCCGGCAGTTGAAGCGCAGATACGTGCTGCCTTTCTTCAAGAAGCTCTCGCCCTGCCTGGTGGGCATCGAGGCCTGCGCGACCTCGCATCATTGGTCACGGGAACTGCAGGCACTCGGCCATACCGTCCGCCTGATGCCGCCGGCCTACGTGAAAGCCTATCTCAAGCGACAGAAGAACGATGCTGCCGATGCGGAGGCGATCTGCGAAGCCGTTGTTCGGCCAAACATGCGGTTCGTCGAGACCAAGACAGCAGAGCAGCAAAGCTGTCTAATGCTTCATCGTACGCGCCACCTCTTCGTGCGCCAACAGAATGCGGTCATCAATTCCATCCGGGCACATCTTGCCGAGCTTGGCATCGTGGCGCCGGTCGGGCGCAACGGCGTCGAGGAGCTGCTCGATGTTGTGGCTGATCCTGACGATGATCGCGTGCCGGAGGTCGCGCGCGACTGCGTTGCCGCTCTGGGCGCGCAGTTGCGGATGCTGAAGGCGCAAATCCTCGAGTTCGATCGACGCATCATGGCCTGGCATCGGTCTAATGAGACGAGCAAGCGGCTGGATGAGATACCGGGCGTCGGGCCCGCACTGGCCACCGCGCTCGTTGCCAGCGTTGTCGACCCGAAGGCCTTTCGATCGGGGCGAGACTTTTCGGCCTGGATCGGGCTGGTGCCCAAGCAGAGCTCAAGCGGTGGCAGGGAGAAGCTCGGCAGCATCACCAAGCGTGGTGATCGTTATCTGCGCAGCCTGTTTACCGCCGGCGCGCTGGCAGTCATTCGGTATGCGAAGATCCACGGCACCAAGCATCGGCCATGGCTTACTGCTCTGTTGACGCGGCGGCCAACCAAGGTGGCCGCGGTCGCGCTCGCCAACAAGATCGCCCGCATGGCATGGGCCATGATGACCAAGGGCGAACGCTACAGGGAGCCCGCCGCCCTTGCGGCATGAACGAAATCGCGCCGGCCAGCCGGCGTGGTGTGAAGGTTGGAAAGGACCAACAGCACGTAATGCAGATCGGTCGATCCAGTGATCAGGACAACCCACTAGTGCCAGCGCATCTCGAATGCGGGGTTTTGACCGGGACCTGATCCGCGGAGGGCATTATGGCCAGCGGTCATGCGAGCCGCATCAATAGGCCGAACACATGGCTGCTCCGACCAGACCTGCGACGCGAAGAAAGTCCTTGCCAACACGGAGCCGTCCACACATGGCACATGTGAGACATTTCGAGCGGTGGTCGCACATGTCCGGAGTTGAGGGCTAAGCGGAACTCCATCGCAGCTGCCGTTCGAGTCACATCAGCAGACATCTCCCGATCCCTCGGTTAGAATTCCTGGCCGCTCGGCACCCAGCGCAACGGACTTCCCCTCAGGACTTCATGCGTCTCAGGCACCAGCTCTCCTCGGCGCTGCAGTTCCTCGCGCCGTTTGGCGTCCTGGTCGCGCTTTGGGCGGTGCTGGTCCCCTACTTCGACGTCAACCCGCGCCTGTTCCCGCACCTTGGCTCCGTCGTGCAGGCTGCCGTGGAGGGCATCCGCGACGGCTCGCTCGCCGGCCACATCGGCGCCAGCCTGCTGCGCGTGCTGGTCGGCACCGTGCTGGCGCTGGTGGCCGCCATCCCGCTCGGCATCGCCATGGGAGTGAGCCCGGTCGTCTCCACCTTCCTCACGCCGCCGCTGCGCTTCTTCTCGGTGCTGGCCGGCATCGCCTGGATCCCCATCGCCACGCTGTGGTTCGGCTACGGCTTCGGCGCCATCACCTTCATCATCTTCAACGCGGTGTTCTTCATCGTCACCTACAACACGCTGCTCGGCGTCTCCACCATCCCGCTCGCCGTGCGCAATGCCGCGGCCTCCCTCGGCGCCGGGCGCTGGGCGATGCTCTGCGAGGTGCTGCTGCCGGGCGCGCTGCCCAACATCGTCACCGGCATCCGCACGGGCCTCGGCTTTGCCTGGCGCGGCCTGATCGCAGCCGAGATGATCGCCACCAATGCCGGCCTCGGCTACATGCTGTTCGTCGCGCGCGACTTCTACCGCACCGAGGTGATCGTGCTCGGCATGATCATCATCGGCGTGCTGTGGCTGCTGCTCGACCGCCTGGTGCTGGCCCCGCTGGAGCGCGCCACCATCGAGCGCTGGGGCATGGTGCAGCCCGCATGACCGCACGCCTTGCAGAGAGCCTGGGGCGCCTACGTGCGGCTCACCATGCGCTGGCCGGCGATCGCCTCCATCGTGCCGTTCATGCCGCTCGTCGTGCTGTGGTGGGCGGTGGTGGAGGCCGGCGTTTTCCCGCGCGTGTTCCTGCCCGGGCCCGCCGACGTGGCGCGCTCGTTCGCCGACCTCGTCTACAAGGGCATCCTGCCCGAGTATCTGCAGGACAGCATCGTGCGCCTCGCCGTAGGTGCGTTCTGGGGCATCGCGCTCGGCATTCCGCTCGGCATCCTGATCGGCATGAGCCAGCCGGCGCACCGCGCCCTGTGGCCGCTGCTGCTGTTCTTCCAGGCCATCGGCGACATCGCCTGGCTGCCGATCCTGGTGATCTGGTTCGGCTACGGCCTCATCACCATGACCTTCGTCATCGTCTACACGGTGATCTTCCCGGTCGTGCTCAACACCGTGCTCGGCGTGCGCTCGATCCCGATCAACATGCATCGCGCGGCGCTGAGCCTCGGCGCCTCGCGCCTGCGCATCCTGTGGGAGGTGGTGCTGCCGGGCGCGCTGCCCAACATCGTCACCGGCCTGCGCAATGGCCTCGGCTACGGCTGGCGGGCCCTGATCGCGGCGGAGATCATCGTCGGCACCAGCGGCATCGGCTTTCTCATGTTCGATGCGCGCCGCGCCGGCTCGGTGGTGGAGATCCTGCTCGGCATGATCATCCTCGGCATACTCTGGTACATCGTCGACAGCTGGATCCTGGCGCCCATCGAGCGCGCAACGGGGCAGCGCTGGGGGCTGGTGACGCGGTGAAAAGCCTGACCATCCGCAACCTGTCGAAGACCTATTTCGACCCCTACGCCGCCAAGCACGTCACCGCCGTGCACGACGTGTCGCTGGAGGTGCCCGAGGGCGAGTTCGTCTCCATCGTCGGGCCTTCGGGCTGCGGCAAGACCACGATCCTCAACATGATCGCGGGCTTCATCCCGGTGACGGGCGGCGAGATCCTGGTCGGCGGCCGCCCGGTGAAAGGCCCGGGCCCTGACCGCGGCGTGGTGTTTCAGTCGTTCGCGCTGTTCCCCTGGCGCACCGTGCTCGACAACGTCGCTTTCGGTCCCAAGATGCGCGGGCTCGGCAGGGCCGAGCGCGAGAAGATCGCATACGAGTACCTGGCGCTCGCCAAGCTCACCGAGGCCGCGGGCCGCTATCCCAACGAGCTGTCGGGCGGCATGCAGCAGCGCGTCGGCGTGGTGCGCGCGCTCGCCAACGAGCCCGACGTGCTGCTGATGGACGAGCCCTTCGCCAGCGTCGATGCGCAGACGCGCATGACCCTGCAGGAGGAGCTGACCCGCATCTGGCAGGAGAAGCGCCCGACCGTCATTTTCATTACCCACGACGTCGGAGAAGCAGTTTTTCTCGCCAACCGCGTGGTGGTGCTGTCCAAGGGCCGCAAGCTGGAGGAGATCGGCGTCGACCTGCCGCGCCCCCGCTCCTGGGACGCGCTGAACGAGAACGACGCGTTCAAGGCGTTAACCAGTCGCGTCCTTCAACTCGTGCGTGCGGCCTGAGCCGATGCTGCAGGACGCGCTGAAGTCGCGGAAGACCCATGTGCTGCTGGCGGTGGCGGCGCTCTACATCGCGTGGCAGATTTGGCTGACGCTGGCGGCCCCGGGCAAGGTCGTGGACTTCCCGGCCGGCGGCGAGAAGGTGAATATCCTGGTCACGCTGCCGTTCCCCCCGGAGCGGTTTCATGTCCAGCTGCTGCAGACCTACGGCAGGGTCTCAGGGACACAAGATAATGCCGTGGAAGTTCGGGGAGTGAAACGCGCGGATCTCGCCACCATCGCCCGGCCCTATTGGGTGAGGCGTGTCGAGCCGCTACCACCGGGAGGATAGAATTCATGCAACGTTTCGTGACTTTCGTGTGCGCGCTGCTGTTGACGCCGTCGCTGGCGCTGGCGCAGGCCAAGGAGCCCGTGAAGCTGAAGGCCGGCATGGTGACGGGCATCGACCAGGTCGGCCTGCCCATCGCGCTGGAGCGCGGTTTCTTCGAGAAGCAGGGCCTCGACGTCACCATCGCGCGCCCCTACGCCACCGGCGTCGACGCGCTCAACGCGCTGCAAGCCGGCGAGAGCGAGATCGTGCAGGTCGGCGTGCCCATGATCGGCGCGGTGCTGCGCGGAATGGATCTGGTCGCCCTCGGCAACTACAGCGGCAGCGCCACCAAGCTCGGCTCGGACGCCACCATGGCCATCATCGCCGGCAAGGATTCAGGCATCGCTCCCGGAGATCTGAAGAGCCTCAAGGGCAAGAAGATCGCCGCCTCATTCGGCACCATCAACCACCTCTACATCCTGGCGGTGCTGGAGAAGGCCGGCCTGACGCCCGGCGACGTGACGCTCGTCAACACGCCCCCGCCGGAGATGACGGTGGCTCTGCTCGCCAAGGGCATTGACGCCTTCTCCTGTTGGGACCCGGTGCCGATCATCGCCCTCAAGGATGTGCCCGGCGCCGTCCAGGTGATCCGCGGCGGCGACACCATAGCCTACCTCGGCTACAACGTGGGCCTGCGCCCCTGGGTGGAGAAGAACGGCGAGACCATCGAGAAATTCCTCGCCGCCGTCTCCGAGGCCGACAAATGGATGCGCGCCAATTCCAAGCAGGCCGCACAGATCGCGACGCGCTGGATTCCGGGCCTCAAGGTCGACGTTGCCGAGGCGGCAATGGAGTTCAACATCCAGCAGAACGACCGGCGCCTCTCCGCCAACAACTATCGCGCACTGTGGAAGGCGCAGGACACGCTGCAGCGGCTCGGCGTGATCAAGGCGACCTTCGACGTCAACAAGCACATCGAGCCCAAGCACATCCTCAATGTGATGGCCAAGCACCCGGAGCTATTCTCCGACCTGCCCGCGATTCCCGCCGACGTGGCTATCAAGCCGGGCTTCGAGTTCAAGCCGTAGTGCGGCGCGCCGTGCCGGACCCAGACGGCACGGCTTTTCGCGTCAAGGTTCGTCGCTCTCGTGATCTGCATTTGGATTCACGACTTCCGGTCCTGATGCTGTGGACGGCTCCTCCACCGGCACGTGAGTGCCAAGGACGTGGTTGCTGTTGAGGTGACCACGATTTGGAGGAGCCAAGATGCAAGCGGTCACGACAATTGGTCTCGACATCGCCAAGTCGGTTTTCCAGGTTCATGGGTGGATGCGCATGGCAAGGTGGTTGTACGCCGGCAGTTGAAGCGCAGATACGTGCTGCCTTTCTTCAAGAAGCTCTCGCCCTGCCTGGTGGGCATCGAGGCCTGCGCGACCTCGCATCATTGGTCACGGGAACTGCAGGCACTCGGCCATACCGTCCGCCTGATGCCGCCGGCCTACGTGAAAGCCTATCTCAAGCGACAGAAGAACGATGCTGCCGATGCGGAGGCGATCTGCGAAGCCGTTGTTCGGCCAAACATGCGGTTCGTCGAGACCAAGACAGCAGAGCAGCAAAGCTGTCTAATGCTTCATCGTACGCGCCACCTCTTCGTGCGCCAACAGAATGCGGTCATCAATTCCATCCGGGCACATCTTGCCGAGCTTGGCATCGTGGCGCCGGTCGGGCGCAACGGCGTCGAGGAGCTGCTCGATGTTGTGGCTGATCCTGACGATGATCGCGTGCCGGAGGTCGCGCGCGACTGCGTTGCCGCTCTGGGCGCGCAGTTGCGGATGCTGAAGGCGCAAATCCTCGAGTTCGATCGACGCATCATGGCCTGGCATCGGTCTAATGAGACGAGCAAGCGGCTGGATGAGATACCGGGCGTCGGGCCCGCACTGGCCACCGCGCTCGTTGCCAGCGTTGTCGACCCGAAGGCCTTTCGATCGGGGCGAGACTTTCGGCCTGGATCGGGCTGGTGCCCAAGCAGAGCTCAAGCGGTGGCAGGGAGAAGCTCGGCAGCATCACCAAGCGTGGTGATCGTTATCTGCGCAGCCTGTTTACCGCCGGCGCGCTGGCAGTCATTCGGTATGCGAAGATCCACGGCACCAAGCATCGGCCATGGCTTACTGCTCTGTTGACGCGGCGGCCAACCAAGGTGGCCGCGGTCGCGCTCGCCAACAAGATCGCCCGCATGGCATGGGCCATGATGACCAAGGGCGAACGCTACAGGGAGCCCGCCGCCCTTGCGGCATGAACGAAATCGCGCCGGCCAGCCGGCGTGGTGTGAAGGTTGGAAAGGACCAACAGCACGTAATGCAGATCGGTCGATCCAGTGATCAGGACAACCCACTAGTGCCAGCGCATCTCGAATGCGGGGTTTTGACCGGGACCTGATCCGCGGAGGGCATTATGGCCAGCGGTCATGCGAGCCGCATCAATAGGCCGAACACATGGCTGCTCCGACCAACCTGCGACGCGAAGAAAGTCCTTGCCAACACGGAGCCGTCCACACGCGTGGCGGAGCGCGCCGGCCACCGCGGCGGCCCCGCTCGCCGGCATCGTCGCGCTTGCCGCAATTGCCGTGTGGCCGGGCCTCAAGGATGCGCCCGAGCCGCGCCTGCTGGTGCCGGAGCTCGACGGCGTGCTGCGGCTGCCCGACAACGTCGCAAGCTTTCTGATCTTCGCGGCGCTATCGGCGCTCGCCGTGGCTGCCGCTGCCGGACTGCGGCTGTGGCGCGGGCGGCGCCTGCCGGTCGGCACCGCCGGGCTCTACGCCGCTGCCGCGGTGGCGACGCCGCTGCTGGCGCTGATTCTCGCCTACCTGCGCGTCACCCAGTTCGACCGCTCGATCTCGTTCTCGCTGATCGCGGTGGCGCTCGCCGGCGTCTTCTATTTCGCCGCCGACCGCTTCCACCGCCTCGCGCCGGCCGAGCAGACGCCCGCCACGCATCTGGCCGCCGGCGCGTTCGCCTCGGGAGTGGCGGCCGCCATGTCGCTCGCCTTCGTCATGGTGCTCGACCGCGGCTATCTGACCGTCGCCTTCGCCATCACCGCCGCCACCACAGCCCGCTACGCCGTGGCCGACCGCATCCCGCTGCTGCGCACCGTGGTGGCCGCGATCGGCCTGATCGTGCTCGGCCGCCTCGCCTGGGACCCGCGCATCATGGGCGACGACGTTGGCGCCTGGCCCATCCTCAACTGGCTGCTGCTGGGCTACGGCGCGCCCGCGCTGGCGTTCCTGACGGCGGGCCGCATCCTCAAGCGCGAGGGCGAGGACACAGCCGTTCGCATCTGCGACGCGCTGGGCGTGCTGTTTGCCGCGCTGCTGGTCTATTTCCAGATCCGCCATGCGCTGAACGGCGGCGATCCGCTTACCCCCAGCTCAGGCCACGTCGAGCAGGGGCTGTTCGCGCTGACGAGCCTCGGCTTCGCCGCCGTGCTCACCCGCCTCGACGTGGCGCAGGCCAACCCCGTGTTCCGCACAGCATCGCTCATATTCGGCGTCGTCTCCGGATTGATCGTGCTGTTGGGCCTCGGCCTCGTCGAGAACCCGCTGATCACGCGCGATCCCGTGCACGGGCCCGTCGTGTTCAGCTCGCTGCTGATCGGCTACCTGCTGCCGGGCCTGGCGGCGATCGTTCTCGCCCGCCTCGCGCGCGGCGTACGGCCCGCCTGGTACGTCACCGGCATCGCCGTCTTGGCACTGCTCTTGCTGTTCGGCTACGTCACGCTGGAGGTGCGCCACGCCTTCCAGGGCGAGCGCATCTCGTTCTGGTACGCTACCGGCGCGCCCGAGATCTGGTCCTACTCGGTGGCCTGGCTGGCGCTGGGCCTGGTGTTCCTCGGCTATGGCTTGGTGCGCCAGTCCAGGGAAGCGCGGCTGGCCTCGGCGGCGCTGGTGGTGCTGTCGGTGCTCAAGGTGTTCCTGTACGACCTCACCGGCATCGGCGGCTTCTGGTGCGCCTTCTCGGTGATCTGCCTCGGCGCCGTGCTGATCGGGATCGGTCTGATCTACCAGAAGCTGATTTTCGCGCGGCCGCAGGCGACGCCGCAGCCTCCGGGCGCCTGATACAGGGGTGCGCCGCCACAGCCGCCGGGGCCTCAGCTACTCGAGCGCGCTGGGCCGGACAACCACCGGTCCCACCCGCGTGCATCGGCACGGCTAGGGGCCCCTTCATGCCACACGGCGCCGCGTTCGACTCCGCATCGCTGGCCCTGCGCCGGCGGCGAGCAGCCCCTCCAGATGCTCGAAGACACGTGGCCAATGCGTGTACAAAACATACATTCCCGCGTCTTCAACCAGCGTCAGGCCGATCCGCGGCACCATCCGGATGAACCTGCGCGCTTCCTCTGGCGGGCAGGCCCAGTCATGGGCTCCCAAGATGATGTGGGTGGGCACGGCAAGAGCCCTTGCCTGCACTGTCCAGTCGGTCATGACCAGCGGGCAATCGGCCACGAAAGCTTCCGCCCCCTGGCTTACCGTGTGGCAAAAACCATGCACGACAGCCTCCTTCACCTCGGCACGGCGCAGCGCACACATGTCGGCGGGGATGGAGCCATGCAGGGCATGGATCAGATCCTCCTCGCCGCCCGCGGCGATGTGATTTGCGGCAGCGCGGGCAATAAAGGGCAGCATGGCGGGCGCATAACGGGTGGTGAGCGCGAACAGCTTCTGCCGGGTGGGAAAGCGACGGATGCGCCAATCGCTCCAGGCCGGCACATAGCTCGCCAACAGCAGGCCCTGCACCCGGTGTGGCGCAGCATTGGCGAGATGGATGCCGCAAATGCCACCCGACAAATGGCCGAGCACGAGTGTCTGAGCGATGCCCAGGCTGTCGAGCAGACTGAGCGCGTCGCGCGCGAAGGTAGCGGGCGCAAGTGATCCAGAAACGAGGCGGTTGGGGCTGGATTGCCCGAAGCCTGGACGAGACGGCGCGATGAACCGCCATTTGCGCCGGGCCGCCGCTTCCATGGCGCCTTGGGTTAGCAGCGGGCTGTGCAGCATGTTGTGGATGAACAGCACGGGCGATCCATCCGGCGCGCCGTAGTCTTCATACTCGAGCGTACGCCCATCCGGCAGGTCGATCCGGCCGCCGCGCCGCAAGGGATCGGATGGCAAGGCCCGCATCGCGCCGACACCCGCATTGCGGTTGACCGCGAAGCTTACTGAAAATCCGCTCAAAATGCGGACGAGATTCGGAATCGATTTGGCGCTGAGCTTCCTCATCGCCAGCTTGATCTGGGTGCGCACGGTATTGACGGAAACGGCACGGACAGCCGATACCTCGCGCGGCGAGCGGCCGTGCGCCAGCATCAGCGCGACCTCCGCCTCCGCCTGGCTGAGGGAAAAGGCGCTGCACAATGCCTCCACCGTCTCCCCGTCGAGGCGCAGGTCGAGCGTGGTGACGAGAATGTGTGGCCCGATCTCTCCGGAGAGCGGCTCGAGCTGGGTCGCCACAAGGCAGCCCGGTGCTTCCTCCGGGCCGGCGTAGCAGGGCAGAAATAGACAGGGCATCCCCGTCAGGCGCCGGGACACCCATGCTTCCAGCCGGGCCAGGGCCGTGGTGTCGATCCGCAAGTCGGCGAGACCGCCGAGCCCGCCCAGCGGCAGCAGGGGCGCCGCTGCCGCGTTGGCCGCCAGGATCCTCCGGCAGCGGCCGATCACGAACGCCGCCACCGGTAGAGCGTCGATGAACGCCTGCATCCTCTGCCCATGTGAACTCTGAAGGCCGACTGAACTCTGAAGGCCAACGCGCCCGGCTATCTCCAGAGCACGCGCGAAATGGGCTTCCAAGACCTTGTCGCTCAGAGCGTTCGGCGCGTCGGCGCTGATCTTGTCGTTCAGATGGGCTCCCCACAAATCGATCAACCGCTCGAAACACTGCGGGTCGATAGTGGCAGCGTAGGCCTCGTCGATCAGACGGGTGACGGTTTCGGATGCCGGCATAGTACGCTCGTTGGATTTCGGCGCATGTGTGCCCCAGTTATCTCCAGTCACCTGACCCCGCGCTTAAGGCTCTATTTAGCTCCTGTTCATGACCGGGGACCGCATGGTCGATTTACGCCTATTGGCAGAGCGGTCGTAATCAATTGCGGCAAGACAGCTTGCGAAGGGCGCGGGTAGGTTGTCGCCGCGTTGGCAGTAAGAGATAGGGGGTTGGGCTGGAACCGCGCTGTGCCAGGCAGCACACCGTGTGATGAGCTCGAAGTGCCAACAGGTGACCCAACGCATCTCAGGGCTTTCGCGCAGGCGTTGATGAGGGCGCTCTACGTCGCAAGGTTCCGCGTTCACTCGACGTTCTCCAGAAAGAACACGTCCTCATACCCAACCGTGGTGATGCTTGTTCGACATGAAGCTGCGAGCCTGCTCTTGCGTCCACAAGCGATGTCAGGAGCAGAGACCATGCCGACCAGTCCTCCGCCGACCAGCGCTCCCGGGTGACCCCCGCTGATCCGCGAGCCCCGTGCGGTCGTCTCGGACAAAACCGTACGCACCGGTCGGATTGCACCTGAGAACGGCTGCACAGGAGAACATTATGGAAATTGTCGGCCTTGCGGCCGCGGCTTGTGTGCTTGCAACCTTCTGCATGCAATCCATGACCGCGTTGCGCGGGTTTGCGATTGCCAGCAATCTTCTCTTTATCGTCTATGGAGCTGCAGCGAATCTTTTGCCGATCGTGCTGTTGCACGCCATTCTTTTGCCGATCAACGGCTGGTCTCTTGGGAACCTGTTTGGCGGTCGTACTGTTGCCATTACTTTCGGAGTTTGTGGCGCCTGCGCATCATGCCTCCTAACGCTCCTGGCGAAGTGCAGCACGGGATAGCAAACAGGGCGAGAGCCGGACGGCGGCTGACCTACTAGATGTCGAGCGCGATGCCGACCAAGGACGAGAGGCGAGACCGCTACCTGCCCACGATCTGGGTGTGCAGGCGCGTGACGCCCGCCCGCTCGAAGCCGAGTTGCCTGGCGACCGCGTGCGAGACGTCGAGCGAGCGGTTGCGGAGGAATGGACCGCGCGTGCCGACGACGACCCTGGCGCTGCGGCCGTTGCTCGGGTTGGTCAGGTGCAGCACCGTGCCCATCGGCAGCGTGCGATGCGCGGCGATGTGGGGTTGCTTGGCGCGATAGAAGCTCGCCACCATGGGCTCGGCCTGCGCGACAAGCGGCGCACAGACGAGAAGTGCCACAGCGCAGATGCGTTTCACCAAATGCCTCCTAGCGTTGGCGCCACCCGCTCGAGCAGCGTAACCATCGGCAAACCCTGTGATCCTCTCGCCAGTTCCCATGCAGCAGGGCGGGCGAAATGTGGAACCGAAAGGCGGCGCATCACCATCCGGGTTTGTACCGAGAGCCGGCGATAGTATCTGTCTTACATGACGAGGCAGCACCACCGGGACATCGAGTTTGCCATCGAAGTGTTCGTGCGCGGGCACAGTGCCGGCAGGAGCCGCACCTTTCCTTACGAGGCGAGCCGCGTTGGTCCGGTGTGGGTGATGCGCGATGCGCCCCGCAAGAATCCGCGCGACTACCGCAAGGAGGAGTGGATCGCGCATGGCGTCGATGCCGGTGAGGTAAATGCGATCGCGCGAAAGCACGCGCGCGGCCGTTTCTTCGTCTGCGTCATTGTGCGCGAGGGGGACACCGACGCGCCCACGCGATCGGCCTACAAGGCGCTCGGCTATCGGCTGCTCGCCACCGAGGGGTTCTTCGTGCAGCGCCTGCAGCGCATTCCAAAATCGGCCTCTACCGTCGCGATCGCGCAGGTACGCACGCCCGAGCTCGCCGCGCGGCTCGGCAAGGCGACGCGCACACGACCCATCGCCGACAGCCTGCTCGGCGATGATGCACCGTTCCGCCAGTACGTGGCGCTGGAGGACGACGAGATCGTAGGCCGTGTGCGCAGCGTGGACGCCGTGGGCGCGACCTGGTGCAGCGACATGTACGTTCAGCCGTCGCATCGGCGGCGGGGGATCGGGCAATCGCGGCTCAGTCGGATGCTGCGCGAGGATCGGGCGCGCGGCTCGAAATGCTCGGTGCTGACGGCGAGCCACACCGGGGCGCTGCTCTATCCGCGTGTGGGCTACGAGCGGATCGGCACGCTGTTCATGTTCGCGCCGCGGCGCGCAAAGTCGTTGTAGGTCTGCGCTTGCGCGCCCTTACTTCTTCCGGAACTTGTCCAGCTGCACGACCTTGGTGTCGTTGGCCGCAGCTTCCGGCGGCTTGGAGGCGACCAGCCTCGGCCGCGAGCCCGCAGCGGGCGAGCTGGCTGCACCCTCGCCGCCGGGAGCGGGAAGCGCCCGCGGCTTGGCCGTCGTCTCCTCGCCTGCTGGCGTCTTGCTGGCACGCGCCTTGCGGGTGCCCTTGGGCTTCTTCTCGGCCCGGGCTGGCGGTGCCTCGGGATTGGGCGGACGCACGCCGGCGCCGAACGGCGGCGCACTGTCGGAGTCGATCTCCACACCGCTGTGGGGCGCGAGATCGGAGCCTTCGAACTGCAGCCCGTAGGGCACGCTCGGATCGAAGAACACGCGGATGGCGTCGAACGGCACCACCAGGGTTTCGGGAATGCCGTCGAAGGTGAGCTTCACCTCGAAGCGCTCGTCGCCAACGATCAGGTCCCAGAAGCGATGCTGGAGCACGATCGTCATCTCGTCGGGATACTTCGCCTTCAGCCGCGGCGAGATGCGCGACCCCAGGAGCCGACGTGTTGAAGGCGATGTAGAAGTGATGCTGTCCGGGCAGCCCGGACTTGGCCACGCGCCCGAGCACGGTGCGCACGATCCCCCGCAGGGCATCCTGCGCCAGCGCTTCGTAGTCGATCAGCCGTTCGCCCGTCATCGCCAGCAAATGGCCACGGGGCCGCCGCGGCGCGAATAAAGTGGAGGGCTTCTGTTGCCCGGTGCCCTCCGAAACCGCGCCTGACGTGGCTAGACGCCAGGGCTTCAAGTTCAGGCTTTTCGCACTGCGTTACGCAGCGAGAGCAGCCTCAGCATAGTTGTCATTGGCAACTATTCTGATTGACCCGATAACGGTGGTATCATGCCGGGCAAAAGTGCACCCTTTACACCCTCGTCGATCCTAGTTCGCCCCCATCAATTGCCCGCCCTCTTGCGATCTGCGCTCTCGCCGATGTTGCTTGCGAGGGCGGGCATTTGGTGGAGGCGCCGGGTACTGCCCCCGGGTCCGATAGGCTTATTACGATGACCGTTTATCGCCATAGCCGGACAAGTCCGGCACTCCCAATATAGGCAAACTCGGCGCTAAAGAAAAGTTATCCCGTCTCGCCGCCCACAACGGCGCCCCACCAACCCGAACGGCAGGAATCGTGGAAAATCAAAGCGATAGGCAGCCCGACTGGCCGGGAAGGCGTGGTGGTGTGTTGCGCGGGCCACCACGCTATCGACCGCTGACACCGTGGGGCCCCGGCCTCGGCCTTCTGGTCACCGTCGGCATCGTGGCCCTGAGCTTCGCCGGCATGGTGCTGCTGACGGGGGCGCTGGGATTGGGCAGCTCGCCCGCCGGAGTGCCGACCTCGAGAGAAGCCAGCGCCATTGCCGCCAGCCTCAAGTCGTTCGCCTTCTGGCAGATTCTGGTCGTGCTGCTCACCCTTCTTGCCGCCAGCCTGCGCGGCGGACGCGCGCGCAACGTGCTGGCCCTGCACGCGGCTCCCGGCGGCTGGCGGACCTATGCGGTGGCCCTGCTGGTGCTGGCCGTGTTGCAGGTTCTGGGGTCGATCGTTCAATACACGACGGTTTCCGGCGACCTGTACGCTGACCTGCGGCCCTTCGTTGCGCTGGTGCGGGGACCGGAATGGCCTCTGGCAGCCGCCGTTATCGGCATTGGCGCACCGCTGTCGGAGGAGCTGCTGTTTCGCGGCTTTCTCCTCTCGGCGCTGGCGGGCACCCGCCTCGGCTTCTGGGGCGCGGCCCTCATTGCCACAGGCCTGTGGACGCTGCTGCACACCGGCTACTCGGCGATTGGCATTTTGGAGGTCTTCGCCATCGGCCTGTTCCTGTCCTGGCTGCTGTGGCGCACGGGAAGCCTGCGCGTCGCCATATTCTGCCACGCGGTCTACAATTCCTGTGTGGTGCTCGCGCTGCGCTTCATCGACTTGCCGGCCCCCCAGGTTTGATCTGATCGGGGCTCTTGGGATTTGGGCCGGCCCAGGAATCGCCTACCTTAGGGCTATGCAGCAATACCTCGACCTCATGCGCCGGGTGCGCGTCCAAGGCGTCGCCAAGACCGACCGCACCGGTACGGGCACGCTTAGCGTGTTCGGGCACCAGATGCGCTTCGACCTGGCCCAGGGCTTCCCCCTGGTCACCACCAAGAAGCTGCACCTCAAGTCCATCGTCCACGAGCTGATCTGGTTCCTGAGCGGCGACACCAACATCAAGTACCTCAATGCCCACGGCGTCTCGATCTGGGATGAATGGGCGGACGAGAACGGCGATCTGGGCCCCGTCTACGGCCAGCAGTGGCGGTCCTGGCAATCCTCCGACGGGACCTCGATCGACCAGATCCGGGAGGTGGTGGAGACGCTCAAGACCACCCCCGACAGCCGGCGCATGATCGTTTCGGCCTGGAACCCGGCCGATATCCCCGACATGGCGCTGGCCCCCTGCCATTGCCTGTTCCAGTTCTACGTCGCCGACGGGCGCCTCTCCTGCCAACTCTACCAGCGCTCGGCCGACGTTTTCCTCGGTGTGCCGTTCAACATCGCCAGCTACGCGCTGCTCACGCTGATGATGGCGCAGGTGACCAATTTCAAGCCGGGCGAGTTCATCCACACGCTGGGAGATGCCCATCTCTACGTGAACCACCTGCGAGCAGGCCGACCTGCAGCTCTCGCGCTCGCCACGCTCGCTGCCGCAGATGAGGATCAATCCTTCCGTGCGCTCGATCTTCCAGTTCAAGTATGAGGACTTCGAGCTCACCGGCTACGACCCCCACCCGCACATCAAGGCCGAGGTTGCTGTCTGATCCCATGATGGCGCTCAGCATCCGCCCGGCATGGGCCTGGGCCATCCTTCACGGCGGCAAGGACGTCGAGAACCGGGCGCGCCGCTGCCACTACCGCGGGCGCTTCCTCGTGCATGCGAGCCTGGAGCTGACGCACGAGGACTTCGAGAAGGCCGTCGAGGCGCTCGCCGCCGCCGGCGAGGGCGCCATCATCCCGCGACCCGACGAGTTCGAGTCTGGCGGCCTCATCGGCTCGGTCGAGCTTGTCGATGTCACCGAGCAATGCAACAGCGCCTGGTATCAGCCCGGCACCTTCGCCTGGCTGCTCAGGAACCCGCGGCCGATGCCGTTCCTGCCCTACACCGGACGGCGCAACTGGTTTCACGTGCCCGACGATCTGATCGCCCTCAGTCACCGGACATGAGCCACCGCACATGATCGTCACGTTTGTCGTGGCCGTGGCCGAGAACGGCGTCATCGGCCGCGACGGCGGCCTGCCTTGGCGCATGCCGAGCGACCTCAAGCGCTTCCGCAAGCTCACGCTCGACCGCCCGGTCATCATGGGGCGCAAGACCTACGCCTCGATCGGCAAGCCGCTCGACCGGCGCGACAACATCGTGCTCACCCGTCAGCCGGGCTTTTCCGCGCCGGGCATTCACGTCGTTTCCACGATCCAGGCGGCGCTCGAGGTCGGGCGCACGCTCGCCTTGCAGCGGGGGGCGGAGGAGATCGCTGTCATCGGCGGCGCCGAGGTGTTCCGCGCGGCACTTCCGTTCGCGGAGCGTGTATATCTCACCCTGGTGCACGCCGCCCCCGCCGGCGACGTAGCGCTTCCACCCTTCGACCCCACCCAGTGGCGCGAAACCGCCCGCGAGCCCATGCAACAGGCCGCCGGCGACCAATACGCGGCCGATTTCGTCGTATTGAATCGTCAGCGTTAATGCGCGCCGGGGGCTGGCTTGTTGCCCCCACAATCTCCATATATCTGGCCCACGAGCCTAGTTTGCGCCGGTCTGGCGCGTGCCCTATAAGCAGAAAGATGCGCAAGATTGCTCCTGACGCCGGCAATGCCATGGGGGGTGCCGCACTCAGGGTCGAAGCGCGCAACAATTGTCATGTCTTCACGCCCGTGACGGCACCGGAGGGTGAAATCTAGATGCCTTGGAGCAATCAGAGCGGCGGCGGGCGAAAAGGCGGGGGCGGCGGCCCCTGGGGCCAGGGACCGTCCGGCCCGCATCAGCAGCCCGACCTGGAGGAGCTGCTCAAGCGCAGCCAGGACAGGCTCAAGCAGGTGATGCCGGGCGGCACGGGAGTGCCGAGCTCGCTGCTGTTTCTCGGCGCGGTGGTGCTGGCGGCCGTGGTTGCCTTCTTCGCCTTCACCTTCACGGTGCGCCCCGACGAGCTGGGCGTGGTGATGCGCTTCGGCAAGGTCGACCGGCAGGAGGCGCCGGGCCTGCATTTCCGCCTGCCCTACCCGATCGAGGAGGTGCGGCTGCCCAAGGTCACGCGCCAGAACATCATCGAGATCGGCATGCGCACCGCGCTCGGCACGCCGCAGCGGCGTGCGCGATGTCCCGGAGGAGAGCCTGATGCTGACCGGCGACGAGAACATCGTCGACGTCGACTTCGTCGTCTACTGGCGCATCAAGGATGCGCAGAAGATACCTCTTCAACATCCAAAACCCTGACACCACCGTAAAAGAGGTGGCCGAGAGCGTGATGCGCGAGGTCGTCGGTCAATCCAACATTGCCCCGATCCTGACGGAAGCGCGTCAGAAAACCGAGCAGGCCGTGCAGAAGCTGATGCAGGAGGTGCTCGATGCCTACGGCTCCGGCATCCGCGTCGACCAGGTGCAGCTGCAGAAGGTCGACCCGCCGTCGCAGGTGATCGACGCCTTCCGCGATGTGCAGGCCGCGCGCGCCGACAACGAGCAGGTGCAGAACGAGGCCTTCGCTTACGCCAAGAAGGTCGTGCCGGAGGCGCGCGGCGAGGCCGAGCGTATCCTTCAGGGCGCCAAAGGCTACCAGCAGCAGACGGTGGCCGAGGCCAACGGCCAGACAGCGCGCTTCCTGAAGGTGTACGAGGAATACAAGAAGGCGCCGGACGTCACCCGCAAGCGCATGTATCTCGAGACCATGGAGCGGGTGCTCGGCGGCGCCGACAAGATCATCATCGACGGCAAGGCGGGCCAAGGCGTGGTGCCGTTCCTGCCCTTGGACCAGATAGGCAAGCGCAAGGAAGGGGGGGCGAACTGATGTTGAGGGCCCTTTCCGCCACCGTCGTGGTGATCTTTGGCGCGGCCCTGGCTGCGGCCTACTTCGCCCTGTTCATCGTGCACCAGAACGAGCAGGCGATCGTGCTCGAGTTCGGCAAGCCGGTGAAGATCATCACCGATCCCGGGCTCTACTGGAAGATCCCGGTGGTGCAGACGGTCGACTACTTCGACAAGCGCATCCTCGACCTCGACACCTCCTCGCAGGAGGTGACGGCCTCGGACCAGAAGCGCATCGTCGTCGACGCCTTCGCCCGCTATCGGATTGTCGATCCGCTTCTGTTCTACCAGACCGTTCGCGATGAGCGCCAGGTGCGCTCGCGGCTGGCGCCGATCGTGGAGTCGTCTCTGCGGCGCGTGCTGGGCGGCGCAACCTTCCAGGATGTCGTGCGCGACAATCGTGAGGCGCTGATGAAGCGCATCGCGCAGCAAGTCAACGAGGAGGGCAAGGAGTTCGGGCTCGAGGTCGTCGATGTGCGCATCAAGCGGGCAGACCTGCCCGAGCAGAACTCGAAGAACATCTTCGACCGCATGCGCGCCGAGCGTCAGCGCGAGGCCGCCGAGGCCCGTGGCGAGGGGTCGGCGCCGCCAATCGCATCAAGGCCGACGCCGATCGCCAGGTAACGGTAATCAAGGCCGATGCCACGCGCGAGGGCGAGCGCCTTCGCGGCGACGGGGACGCGGAGCGCAATCGCATCTTCGCCGACGCTTTCACCGGGATCCCGACTTCTTCGCGTTCTACCGCTCGATGCAGGCCTATGAGACCGGCATCAAGTCGCGACACGCGCATGGTGCTGACCCCCGACAGCGACTTCTTCAAGTACTTCAATAGTCCGAACGGCGGCAATCCCGCGCGCGGGTCAGCCAAAACGATGAGTGATTTGCTCGTGGCGGTCGGGCTGGTCTTGGTAATCGAAGGGCTGCTGTGGGCTGCCGCCCCGCAGCTGGGCATCAGGCTGCTCGCGGCAGCGGCGCAAATGCCCGAACAGGCCTTGCGCATGGGCGGTGCGGCTGCAGTTGGAGCGGGGATACTCGTCGTCTGGCTGGTGCGAGGCTAATATCGGACCTGCTTGAGCGGCAGCGAGCGAGGCTAGTGTGATGATCGATAAGTCCGCACCATCGCATTGGGCTGGGGTCGAGAGCGGCTTCTCGATCTGAATCACACTGGCACCATGATTTTGCTAGTGTCCCTTCAGATCGCGAAATTCGTACCGGGCCGCTGCACACTGAGACGAATTTCGCGATCAGGACACTAGGAGATCGGCATGGGTAGGCCTGTGCGAACCGGGGCAATGGGCGCAGCGCGTGGTCAGGCTGGTGGCGGCTCATGCATGGACCGGCGCGACGGTTGGCCGTCGTTTTGGCGGCGATCGCCTTGGTCGTGTCCGCCGTGCGGCTGGGGCCCGCCCTCGCCCAGATCCCGCGGCGGCCCGCCCAGCATCGCGCCGGTCGCCGAGAAGCTGCTGGAGGCGGTCGTCAACATCTCCACCAATCAGACCCTGAAGGGCGCGGAGGGGGCGCCGCTGCCGAAGGTTCCCAAGGGCGCTCCGTTCGAGGAGTTCTTCGAGGATTTCTTCAGCCGCAAGGGCGGCCGCCCGCCGGCGGAGCGCAAGGTCTCCGCGCAGGGGTCGGGCTTCGTCATCGACGGCAAGGAAGGCCTGATCGTCACCAACAATCACGTCATCGATGGCGCCGACGAGATCATCGTCAACTTCAGCGACGGCTCCAAGCTGAAGGTCGAGAAGGTAATCGGCAAGGACACCAAGACCGACCTCGCCCTGCTCAAGGTCAACCCCAAGCGTCCGCTCGCGCAGGCGCCCTTCGGCGCCTCGGCGCGCATGAAGGTGGGCGACTGGGTGATGGCCATCGGCAACCCTTTCGGGCTCGGCGGCTCGGTGTCGGTCGGCATCATCTCGGCCAAGCAGCGCGATATCAACACCGGCCCCTACGACGACTACCTGCAGACCGACGCCGCCATCAACAAGGGCAACTCCGGCGGGCCGCTGTTCAACATGGATGGCGAGGTCATCGGCGTGAACACCGCCATCATCTCGCCTACCGGCTTCTCGGTCGGCATCGGCTTCGCCGTACCCTCGGACGTGGCTGTGGTGGTGATCGACCAGCTGCGGCTCTACGGGGAGACGCGGCGCGGCTGGCTCGGCGTCAACATCCAGTCGATCACCGAGGACCTCGCCGAGACCTACGGCCTCAAGGAGAACAGCGGCGCGTTCGTCTCCAGCGTGTCGCCGGGCGGTCCCGCCGCCAAGGCCGGCATCCTCGATGGCGACGTCATCTTGAAGTTCGACGGCAAGGACGTGATCTCCATGCGCTCGCTGCGCTCGATCGTGGCGCAGACACAGATCGGCAGGGAGGTCGACGTGGAGGTCGTGCGCAAGGGCCAGCGCAGGACCCTCAAGGTGGCGGTCGGCAGGCTCGCCGAGGACGTCGAAGCCCGCCGCCGTCCCGGCGTCAGGGTGCCGCCCAAGAGCCGCGGCAAAGGCAAGGAGAAGGACAGCGGCGTACGTCCCGCGCCGCCCCCCGGAGGGCAGTCGCTGATCGGGCTGGTGCTGGCCCCGCTCACCGACGAGCTGCGCAGCAAGCACGGGCTCGCGAGCAGCGTGCGCGGCGTGATCGTGCTGGAGGTGGATCCGGTGAGCCCTGCCGCCGAGAAGAACGTCAAGGCGGGCGATGTCATCGTCGAGGCCGCGCAGGAGCAGGTCAACTCCATCGAGGACGTGATCCAGGGCATCGAGCGCATGCGCTCTACCGGCCGCAGCGCGGTGCTGCTGCGGCTCGAGGACGCCAAGGGCGACATGCGCTTCGTCGCCGTTCCGGTGCAATGACCAGGCGCGGAACGGGTGACCCGTTGACGCTAGCTGCACGACATCAGGTAGTCGCGCCGACCCCTGCTTGAGCCCGCGAGGTCCCGTGTCCGAGCGCCACAGCCTTTTCGACACCATCGCCGAGGGCATCGCGCCGGTGCACCCCGAGGGCTACAAGTTCTTGGGCATCGGCGTGGCGGTCGCGCTGTTCTTCTTCTGGCTGTGGCCGCCGCTGGCATGGGTGGCGGTGCTCGCCACCGCCTGGATCGCCTACTTCTTCCGCGATCCGCCGCGCGTGACGCCGCTGCGCGACGGCCTGGTCGTCGCCCCGGGAGACGGCCGCATCTCGGCCATCGAGCGCGTGCGGCCGCCGCCCGAGCTCGGCTTCGACGATGCCGAGCGCGTCAGGGTCTCCATCTTCCTTTCCGTGTTCGACGTGCACATCAACCGCGCGCCGGTCGCCGGCCGTGTCGCCCGCTCCGTCTACGTGCCGGGCGCCTTCCTCAACGCGGGCCTCGACAAGGCCAGCGAGGAGAACGAGCGCTGCGCGCTCGTCATCGCCAAGCCGGACGGCACCGAGATCGGGGTGGTGCAGATCGCGGGCCTGATCGCACGCCGCATCGTGACGTTCGTGCGCGAAGGCGATAGCATTGGGGCCGGCGAGCGCTTCGGCCTCATCCGTTTCGGGTCGCGCGTGGACGTCTACCTGCCGCCGGGGCGCGGTGTCCTGGTGGCGGTCGGCCAGCGCGCAGTCGGCGGCGAGACGGTACTGTGCGACCTGAAGTCGGACGAGACGGAGCGGGAAGCACGCCGGCACTAGGTCTTGGACTCTGGGCCCGGCGCCCAAGCGATTGGTGAGAACAGCAATGGATCCAATACTGCCGAAGCTCGAGACGCAGGAGCGCCGCCGGCGCGGGCGGCTGCTGTTTCGGCACAGCCGGATCCCCCTGCGCCTGCTGGTGCCGAACTTCTTCACGGTGCTCAGCCTGTGCGCTGGCCTCACCGCAATCCGCATGGCCATCGAGCAGCGCTTCGACATGGCCGTGGCGCTGGTGGTGATTGCGGCCCTGCTCGACGGCGTCGACGGGCGGCTGGCGCGCGCCCTCAAGGCACAGTCCAAGTTCGGGGCCGAGCTCGACAGCCTCGCCGACTTCGTCAACTTCGGTGTCGCCCCCGCGGTCGTCTTATTCGTCTGGGGGCTGGGCGGCCTGCCGCGCGGGCTGGGCTGGATCGTGGCTCTGATCTTCGCGATGGCCATGGGGCTGCGGCTCGCCCGCTTCAACTCGCTGATCGACGTGGAGAAGCCCAAGTGGCAGTCCAATTACTTCACCGGCATGCCGGCGCCGGCCGGCGCCATCACCGTGCTGCTGCCGCTCTATCTCGACGGACTGGGCATTTTCGACGCGCGGGGCTTTGCGTGGCTGACCGCCGTCTACACGCTGGCGATGGCCCTGCTGCTGGTGTCCACCATCCCGACGTTCTCGGGCAAGCTGCTGGGCGAGCGCATCTCCGGCGACTATGTGCTGCCGATCTTCGTCGGCGTGGTGGCGACGGTGGCGCTGCTCTTGACCTACCCCTATGCGATGCTTGCCCTGGGCACCATCCTCTACCTCGCTGCCATCCCGCTCAGCTACCGGCGCTTCGAGAGCAAGCTCTACGAGCCGGCCGAGCAGACGCCCGGGACCGAGCTCGTCAAGCTGCACGAGGAGGAGAACATCAGCCAGGCGCCGACCGGCGAGACCAAGCACTGACGTGCTGTCAGGGTTGTCGGGGTGTCGGCCTCGCCCAGGTCGCTGCCGAGCAGCACCTCGACCAGCTCCAGCGGCGTCGTATCCGGATTGCGCGCGGTGTGCGATTGGCCAGGCGCGAGGGCGACCGACTGGCCGGCATGAACCTGCCGGCGCTCGCTGCCGAGCGTGGCGTCCAGCGTGCCCTGCACCACGACCCAATGTCCAGAGGACTGCGGCTGCATTGACCCGACACGCGTCGCGCCGGGATTGATGCCAACGAGAGCGACCCTCAATCCCGGCCCGGCGTTGAGCTGCTCCGAGAACCCCCAGGGCTGATGCGCGCGCACGTGGCTCTCATGCTCGCTGCGCTTCTCCTGCCTCAGTCGCTCGACGATGGCACCGACGTCCTGCGCCCTTGCCTTGTCGGCCACCAGCAGGGCGTCGGGCGTGTTGACGATGACGAGGTTGTCGACGCCGATGGTCGCCACCAACGCCTTCTGCGAGTGGATGTAGCAGCCCTCGGTCGCCTCGAGCATGGCCGCGCCCTCAACGGCGTTGCCATGCCGATCGCGGCGGCTCAGCTCCCACAGCGAGGACCAGGAGCCGACATCGCTCCAGCCCACGTCGATCGGCAGCACGGCGGCCAGCGCGGTCTTTTCCATCACCGCATAGTCGACGGAGATGCTCGGCGCCTGCGCGAAGGCGCTGCCGTCGAGCTGAAGGAACCCCTGGTCCTGTTGCGCTCCCGCCAGCGCCGCCTCGGCCGCTGCCAAGACCGCCGGGTCGAGGCGCTCGAGCTCGCCCAGAAACGCGCGCGCCCCGAGCACGAAGATGCCGCTGTTCCAATAGTATTCGCCGCTGGCGATGTAGCCTTCGGCGGTCTGCAGGTCAGGCTTCTCGGTGAACTTGGCGACGGCAAAGGCGCCCTTGAAGTCTGGCAGCGGTGCTCCACGCCTGATGTAGCCGTAGCCGATATGCGGAGTGTTGGGCGCGATGCCGAACAGCACCAGCCTGCCCGTTGCGGCAACCTCGCCCGCCCGGCGCACCGCTGCGAGGAACCCCGCTTGGTCGGCGATCGCGTGGTCCGACGGCATCACCACCAGTATTGCGTCGGGCTCCGCGCGCTGCACGATCAGAGCCGCAACGGCGATGGCGGGCGCGGTGTTGCGGCCCATCGGCTCCAGCACGATCGCTGCGGGCTCGATGGCCACCTGCTGTGCCTCGTCCCGCACCAGGAAGCCATGGTCCTTGTTGCAGACGACAAGGGGGCGATCGAAGCCCTCAGCGGGGCTCAGGCGGCGCATGGTTGCTGCCAGGAAGCTTGCGCTCTGATCCTCGGAGAAGCGCACGAACTGCTTGGGGAACCTGGCCCGCGACAGCGGCCAAAGCCGGGTGCCCGATCCACCTGACAGAATGACTGGAAACATGCGCGGCATTGAGCAGGCCTCGATCGGCGGGGAAAGCAGCCATAGCAGCGCCGATGGCCTGCCTCAAGGCGCGTGCCTGCTGCTGCCGAGCGGCCGCTGGGTGCCGCTGCCGGCCGATCTCAGCGCTGCTGCAGTCGCTCGCGGATCGAGCGGAACGTGTCGCCTTGCGGCTGTTGCGCCGGCGGCGCGCCGGCCGGCCGCGGCGAGGCCGCCTGATCCTCGCGCCGGCGCAACCCGTTGGGGCGGGCCGGATCGGGCGGCGCAAAGGGCGCCTGCGGGGGCGGGGGATAGCCGCCACCGCGCGGGGCCTGCGGCGCCTCGGGGCTGCCGCCCTGCGGCAGGTTCATCGCCTCGGCGAACATCGCCATGTTCTCGATGGTGGCGGTGCTGGACGAGTTGCGCCAGCGGTCCACGATGGTCTCAAGGTAGCTCTCGTCGCCGACCGAGTTCTGCCACTTCTCGGTGAAGCGGGCGGTGGAGCTGCGCGGCATGCAGTGCTTGGGCAGCTCGTCGAACTTGATCCGCACCGGCAGCGAAACGCCATCGCCGAAGGCGATCGCCTCGCGCTGGCCCAGCGCGGACAGGAACTCCAGCAGGCCCGACCCCGTGTCGGCGATCGCCGACTTGACGATGTCCTGGTCGCGGTCGTTCGACATGCGCAGCGCAAACACCGTGTTGCACTGGGAGAGAATGGTGGGGTCGATCTCGGCGGGGCGCTGCGTGACGATGCACAGCGAGGCGCCGTACTTGCGGCCCTCCTTGGCGATCTTGGCGATCGCCCGCTTGCAGGGCTCGAAACCGAGGTTGGGGTTGGCGGGCACGTAGCGGTGCGCTTCCTCGCACACCAGCGTCACCGGCGTCTGGCCCTCGCTCCACAGCGCGAAGTCGAAGGTCATGCGGCACAGCACGGAGACCACCACGTTGATGATCTCGGTCGGCAGACCGGTCAGCTCGAGGATGGTGATCGGCTTGTTGTTGACCGGCACGCGGAAGATGCGGCCCAGGATCTGCGCCATGCCGTCGTAGACGGTCAGCGAGCCGAACATGAAAGCATAGCGCGGGTCCTGGCTGATGCCCTCCAGCCTGCCCTTGACGTTGCGGTAGGGCGCCAGGTCGCGCTTGTTCTCGAGCTTGCCCATGCGCTCGTCGATCACCGAGATCAGGTCCGAGATGCGGTAGGGCACCGGCGTGTCGACCGTGTACTTGACGTCCGTCGAGCGCCGCAGCCCCTGCTGGGAGTTGGCACGGCCCGAGCCGTAGCGGCTCTTGGCCATCGGGATCAGCTCTTGCAGGATCTCGATCTCGGCCTTGCGCTCGTTGGGATTGCTGAACAGCACCTCGATCAGCTCTTCGAAGGTCAAGAGCCAATACGGCAGCTGCATGTTGCGCTGGCTGATCACCTCGCCCCACTCGCCGAAAGCGGTGGCGTACTCGTTGTGCGGATCGAGCAGCACCATGTGGGCTGCCGGGTTCTTCTGCAGGATCGAGCGCAGGATGAGCGCCGTGGTGCACGACTTGCCGGTGCCGGTGGTGCCGAGAATGGCGAAGTGCTTGCCGAGCAGGTCGTCGACTTTGACCATCGCCGAGATCGAGGGGTCCTGGCGGATGCAGCCGACGCGCACGGAGTTCTTCTTGTCGCCGCAGAAGGCGATGTCCAGCTCCTGGCGCGAGGCCACGCGCACGCGGTCGCCGAGCGCGGGATAGACCGAGACGCCGCGGCTGAACGAGGCAGCGCGGCCGTCCGCGCCCTTCAACAGCTCGCCGACCAGACCGAGCTCGGCAATCCACAGCTCGCGCTCGCCCTCGCGCTGGGCGGGCACCGGCACGCTCAATGCCGAGACGATGGCCAGCACCGCCGTGTTGGTCGTGTCGATGGCGAACAGCGTGCCCATCTCGGGCCGCTGCTTGGGCTCGAGCAGGCGGTTGTCGTGGCCGACGTGCCCGCCTTCGAGCATCACGATGGCCTTGGAGCCCGTCACCGACACGATGCGGCCGATCGAGACGTCCTGGGCGCACTCGGCAACTTCGGGTTCCACGGTGTCGGTGAGTGCTGAGATCTCTTGTTGCATGGTTTCCACCTAGAACGTCCCGTTGGCGCCCGATCCGAGCACGATGTCGCGACCCTGCACGACCGATACCTGGTGGCGCGACGGCAGCGTCACGGCCACCTCGGTGCCTAGCGACTTGGCGCTGCGCACCTCCAGCGAGCCGCCGTGCAGCTGCACCAGCGCCCTGGCGATGGGCAGGCCGAGGCCCGCGCCCTCGCGCCAGCGCGAGTGGCTGGCATCGACCTGGGAGAAGGGCGTGAGCGCGACGGCGATCTCCGCCTTGGTCATGCCGACGCCCGTGTCGCGGATCGTGACGGCCACGCCGCCGTCGCTGAGCGCATTCACGCTCACGTTCACCGAGCCGCCGGGCGGCGTGAACTTGACGGCGTTGCTGATCAGATTGTTGAAGACCTGGCGCAGCTTTGCCTGATCGCCGCGCACCGTCGGGGCCGGCGCATCGGCGCGGGTCTCGATGGTCACGCCGAGGTCGGCGGCATTGCGCGCAAAGCTCGCCACCGTGGCCTCCACGACCTCTTTCAGATCGACCTCGCGGGCATCGAGCGTGTATTTGCCGCTCTGCATCTTGGAGATGTCGAGAATGTCGTTGATGACGGTGAGCAGGTGCGTGGCTGCGTCGCGGATGAGATCGGCGTACTCGACGATCTGGTCGCTGGAGAGCTGATGGCG
The DNA here is from genome assembly GCA_963756735.1 of uncultured Alphaproteobacteria bacterium. Taxonomy (GTDB): domain Bacteria; phylum Pseudomonadota; class Alphaproteobacteria; order Rhizobiales; family Hyphomicrobiaceae; genus AWTP1-13. Next base: position 14,361 of record CAVWOY010000035.1, on the reverse strand, counting down.
CCTAGCCTCGCCGATCAGCTTGGCAAAGCCGATCACGGTGTTGAGCGGCGTGCGCAGCTCATGGCTCATGTTGGCGATGAATTCGGATTTGACCCTGCTCGCGAGCTCGGTCTCGACGCGGGCTGCATGCTCGGCGTCGCGCGCCCGCTGGCGCAGGACGGCGTCGGCCAGCAGGGTGGCATACTCGCCCATCAGCGAGCTTTGCGTTCCCGACGCTGCAGACGCAACCAACATGACCAGAGCCAGTTCCCCAATGATCGTCCTGGGAGACTAGGCGGCAGAGCATAACTTGCGGTTAATTCCGCCCACGAACTGGTAGTGAAACCGCTAGCTACCCGTTAGTGATTGGGGCACCAGGATCGGCCCAGCCGCCCCCCGCCACAGGTGCAAACTGCGCCGGATCAATGGGATTTTGCGGGTCGACGGGCGCCCCGCTCGATTAACGGCATGAGCTTTCGTTAGCGCTGATTGCATCCGCTCGCGGCCGCCGACCCATGGCGGCGGCGTTAACACCTCGCGCCGAGGTCGCCGCCGCCAGAGGCGATGTCGTCCGCTTGTTGTAGGAGGCAAACGACGCATCGGAGACTAGGCGCGCACAAAGCGAGCCTGGGCTCGCTTGGTCACCGGCGGCGGAGGGTCCGGGCAACATGCGTCCCGGATGTGGGCCGCAAAAAGGTGGGCGAAGTGTTCGGCATCGTGCGACAGAGTGCGCTGCCTGTCCCACAGCACTGCCAGAGTGATCTGCAGGGGCTGCTGCTGGTGGGTGACGCGCATGACCGCCACCTTCTTGGGGTCTGGGCGCAAGATCGACGGCACGACCGCCACGCCGTGCCCGGCCTGCGCGAGGGCCAGCAGCACGTGCGCGGCCCGGCTTTCCATGACAACACTCGGTTTCACTCCCGCCAGCCGGCAGGCGGCATCGAAGATGGCGCGGGTGGCGAAGATCGAATTCGGCAGCAGCAGGGGATATTTGGCGAGCTGGCAGATGTCGATGGTGGCGCTGCGCGCAATGTCGAGCGAGCCTGCTGCCAGCACGTGGAACGAAGGCAGCTGGTAGCTCGTCAATCCGTCGTGCACTGTCATCAGATTGGTTGCGCTGATCGCAAGATGGACTTTGCCACGGTCGAGCATGTTCAGCTGCTCGGCTGGGTCATCCTCCTCTATCGTCGTCAGTTGCACCCCGGGAACCAGCTCGGCATAGCGGGAGAGGAAGGTCGGAAAGGCGCCCTCGATGGTGGCAGCGGAGGTGGCAACTCGGAGCACCCTGATATCGCCGCGCCGCAGCGCCAGCGCCCGCTCCTCGACCGCGCCGGCATGCCCAAGCAGACTACGACAGTCGTCCAGGAACTGGTCGCCGCGCGGGGTCAGCATCAGGCGGCGGCCGACGCGCTCGAAGAGCGCAAAGCCCAGCTCCTGCTGCAAGCCTGCGATCTGGCGCGACAGCGCCGGCTGGGTGATGTGCAACACCTCTGCCGCCTTGGAGACGGTGCCGTGCTCGGCCACGGTGACGAAGGTCTTGAGGCGGCGCAGGTCCATCTCGCCTTCTTATGCCCAAAAGGCATCGATATCCAGATGCAATATGCATTGGACATCACTTGAGCCGCGCAGCAAAAAGCCCACCTTTTGCAGTACTCGGAAGGCTCGACACTAGTCCAGCAAGGAGGTTGGCAATGGCGTTGGCATTAGGAGATACAGCACCGGATTTCGAGGCGGAAACCACTGCGGGCCGCATCAAATTCCACGACTGGATCGGCGATGGCTGGGCGGTGCTGTTCTCGCACCCCAAGGATTTCACCCCTGTCTGCACCACCGAGCTCGGCTACATGGCCAGGATCAAGCCCGAGTTCGACAAGCGCGGCGTGAAGATCATCGGCTTCAGCGTCGATCCCATCGACCGTCACGCCAAATGGGCGGACGACATCAAGGAGACGCAGGGCCATGCGCCGAACTACCCCATGATCGGCGATCCGGACCTCAAGGTCTCCAAGCTCTACGGCATGCTGCCGGCAGCCGCAGGCACTACCAGCGAGGGCCGCACACCGGCCGACAACCAGACCGTGCGCAACGTATTCGTCATCGGACCCGACAAGAAGATCAAGCTGATCCTGGTCTACCCGATGACCACCGGGCGCAACTTCGACGAGGTGCTGCGGGTGATCGACAGCCTGCAGCTCACCGCCAAGCACAAGGTGGCGACGCCCGTGAACTGGAAGCAGGGCGAGGACGTGATCATCGCCGGCTCGGTCTCCGACGACGATGCCAAGAAGCAGTACCCGCAGGGCTGGAAGGCGCCCAAGCCCTACATCCGCATCGTGCCACAGCCGCGCTGAGGTGCGGCCACGCGGGGGCGCGACCTAGACCGCGCCCCCCGACGCCTGCGGCAATTTTCGCCGGCTGGGCCGCCCAAGCCTGGAAATGACCACGCTCGCGGTCCATAGTAGAAATGTTGTTCAAGTTGTCACGCGGGAGGCGATCATGATTTTCCGCCAGCTGTTCGACCAGACCTCGGGCACCTACAGCTACCTGCTGGCGAGCCGCAAGGGCGGCGAGGCCCTGATCATCGATCCTGTCCTGGAGAAGGTCGACCGCTACCTCCAGCTGGTCGCAGAGCTGGACCTGAAGCTGGTCAAGGCGGTCGACACCCACATCCACGCCGACCACATCACCGGCCTCGGCGCGCTGCGCGACCGCACGCAGTGCATTACGGTGATGGGCGAGCACGCCAAGGTGGACGTGGTGTCCATGCGCGTCGCCGAGGGCGACCAGCTCACCATCGAGGGCGTGGCGCTGGATGTGCTCTACACGCCGGGCCACACGGACGACTCCTACAGCTTCCTGATGGGCGACCGCGTGTTCACCGGCGACACGCTGCTCATTCGCGGCACCGGCCGCACCGATTTCCAGAACGGCAGCGCGCGGGCCCAGTACGACTCGCTCTTCAGCAAGCTCCTGAAGCTGCCCGAAGAGACGCTGGTCTTCCCCGCGCACGACTACAAAGGAGACACGGTCTCCACCATCGGCGAGGAGAAGCGCTACAACCCGCGCCTGCAGGTGAAGTCGGTGGACGAGTACATCGACCTGATGAGCAAGCTCAACCTGCCGAACCCCAAGATGATGGACGTGGCGGTCCCCGCCAACATGCGGGTGGGCCTGGCGCAGGAGGAGATCGCGCGCAAGGGCTGGGCTGTGACCGCGGAGGCGGCCCAAGGCCTGCTCGGCAAGAGCGACGTGGCACTCGTCGATCTGCGCGAGGACAGCGAGCGCGCCAAGCACGGCACCATCCCGGGCTCGCTCCACGTGCCCTACCCCACGCTGCAGGCCAGCATTCGCAAGGGCGGCGTGCTGCACGAGCTGGCGCACGCCAAGCGCATCGTGTTCTACTGCGCCTTCGGCGAGCGCTCGGCCATGGCGGTGCGTGCCGCTAAGGATGCAGGCATCACCAGCGTCTGCCACGTGCACGGCGGGCTGGAGGCATGGCGCCTGGCGCAAGGGCCGCTGACGCACTGAGGCGGCTGAACAGGAGAGGGAGAAGCCATGAAGCTCAGCGCGCGCAATGTCCTGAAGGGCAAGGTCGCCGACATCGACAAGGGCCAGGTGACGGCGATCGTGCGCGTCGACATCGGCGGCGGCAACGTCATCACCTCGTCGATCACCATGGCGGCGCTGAAGGACCTCAAGCTCAAGAAGGGCTCGGAGGTGCACGCCATCATCAAGGCGAGCGAGGTGCTGCTCGGCACCGACGACGACTAGGCTGGCGCGCCTGCGCTATGCCGCACTGCTCGAGCTGGCACGCTTCGCGGCCCGCCAGGCGGAGCGATACTGACGTTCTATTTCACTGCCCGGCATGGGCCTGCTGAAGTAGTAGCCTTGGACCTCTCCGCACCCTTCGGATCGCACCGCCTCGAGCTGCTCCATCGTTTCGATACCCTCGGCCGTGGCGGTCATGCCTAGCCCCGTGGCCATGGTCGCCACCGCGCGCACGATGTTGCGAGAGCTGGGACCAGCCGAGATGTTCTCGATGAAGGAGCGATCGATCTTGATCTTGTCGAATGGAAAGCTCTGAAGGTAGCTGAGCGAAGAATAGCCGGTGCCGAAATCGTCCAGGGCAATGCGCACGCCGAGCTCGCGCAGCTGGTGGAGAATGGACAGCGTCTGCTCGTTGTTCTGCAGCAGCGCGCTTTCCGTGATCTCGAGCTCGAGCCGTGCGGGGGCAAGCCCCACGGCGGCCAGCGCGCCAACGACGACCTGCACCAACCCCGGTGTGCGGAACTGCACCGCCGACAAGTTCACGGCGACCTGCAGATCATCGGGCCACGATGCGGCCGCGGCGCATGCTTGCCGGATGATCCATTCCCCCAAGGGGACGATCAAGCCGATCTCCTCGGCCAACGCGATGAAGGTGCCCGGAAGCAGCAGGCCCCTGACTGGATGATTCCAGCGAATGAGCGCTTCGAAGCCGCACACGTCGTTGCTCTCGAGCGCCATGATGGGCTGGTAGTACAGCTCGAACTCACCGCGGATCACGGCGTTGCGAAGATCGTTCTCCATCGCGCGGCGATCCTGCATCTGGGCATCCATTGCCCGCTCGAAAAAGCGGAAGGTGCCGCGGCCATCGCTCTTGGCGCGATACAGCGCCAAGTCGGCGTTGCGGATGAGTTGATCGGGTGTATCGCCGTCGCCCGGCCCGACCGCAATTCCCACGCTGGTGCCGATGATGATGTGATGCCCATCGATGGAGTAGGGCTTGCTGACCTCCTCGATGGTGCGTTGCGCCAGCGCGGTGGCATCGGCAGGTTGCGATATGCCGACTTGCACGATGGCGAACTCGTCTCCGCCCACGCGCGCCACCGTGTCGGTCTCGCGTGCCGCAAGCAGCAGCCGCTCGGTGACCAAACGCAGCAGCTGGTCGCCGACGGAATGGCCGAGCGTGTCGTTGACGCCCTTGAAGCGATCCAGGTCGAGAAAGTGGACCGCAACGATCTCGCCACGCCGCGCCCGTGCCAGCGCCTGTGCCAGCCTTTCGTTGATCAGCACGCGGTTGGCGAGGCCGGTCAGAGAATCGTGCAGGGCCATGTGCGCGATCTTGGCCTCCGACCGGCGCTGCTCTGTAATATCCTGGTGCGTGGTCACCGTGCCGCCGCCCGGCATGGGTTGAGCGGAAATTGCGATGCAGCGCCCATCGCTGAGCTGATGGTGGAGCTGGGTCGACTCCGCCTCGCCTTGATGATGCAGCATCACATCGGCGATCGGGGATAGCGGGCGGTCCGGGCGCAACCCGTCGAGCGTGCCGGGCTCGATCAGCTCCTGGAGCGGCGTCCCCGTCTTGGTCTGCTCTTGGCTCAGACCATACATCTCCCTGTAGCGCTGGTTGCACAGCATCAGCCGCTGGTCTCGATCGAACATGGCCAGACCTTGAACCATGTTGTTGAGCGCAGCGTCCAATTGCAGGTTCTGGACCTGGAGCTGGCCTTCCTTGACCGTGAGCAGCTTGTTCTGCTCCTCCAGCTTCTCGTTCAGTCTCTGGCGCTCGGTCACGTCCTCGTGGGTGCCGACCCAACCACCGCCCTCGATCGGGTGATGAATGATGCTGATCGTACGGCCATCGCCAAGGTCGACGATGCGAACGCTGGTTTCCTTCTGTTCCACAAGTTTCAGGATGCGCTCGATGTAGGCTTCGCGGTCACCTTCGAAATTGCCGCTGCCCAGTCGATGCTCGAGCATCTGTCGCAGATGCGTTCCTCGCTCGGTGACTTCATGCGGTAGGCCGTACATGATGCGGTACTGGTCGTTGCAAACGATCAGGCGCTTGTCTGCATCGAACATCACCAAGCCGATCGGCATGTTGTTCACCGCCGAGTGCAGGTAGGCTCGCTCCAGCTCTGCTTGCGCCGCCCAGTCGCGGCTGCGTGCTCGGGCACCCTTGAAGGGCCATCGCCGAGCCAGCTCGGTCTTCGATGCCCCGATAGCGTCAATCAGGCGCCGGGCCAGTTGCGCCCGGTCGACCAGATCGGAGAAGGGAAACCAGTTGGTCATGAGTATTGATCGGCGGTTTACGCGCCAGCCAGGCAAGGCGACGCTCATTGAATAGGATTTAACCGCAGGTGCTTAATTTAGTGTCAGGTCGATGCCCATGGGGCGCACTCGGACGTTCTGCCGGTGCAGCAAATCCCGTCAGCTATCGCGGAGATATTTGAGACCTTGCCACGCCCTACGCTACTTGGGCGCTGGATCACCGCGGCCGAAGCCGTGCTTGACGAGGATCGCCTGCCCTTCGTCGCCGAGGATGAACCGGGTGAGATTGCCCGCAGCGGCCGGCGCATCCCTCAGCACGACGAGCCCGTAGTCGGCGCCGACGTTGAGCTCAGGGGGGATCTGCACCATTTGCAGGGAGGGCACCTCCTTGCGCGCCAGCACCGCGTTGGTGCAGTAGGTCAGGAACACGTCGGCCTTGCCGCTCGCCATCACCCAGCCGTAGAGGTTGCGGCCGTCCGGCGCCTTCTCGGATGTGGGCCCGCCGGTGAGCTGCAGCGCCTTGGCTTCGAGGGCAGCGCGGGCTCCCGGCCTCAACGCTTCCGCCTTGGCGAACAGGGCAAACGCATAGTCGCCGGCGGGATCGGCCTTGGGCGTAGAGGTGCCGACCCGCACACCCTTGTCGAGCATGGTGTCGAGCAGGCTCGCGGAGGTGACGGCGAGCCCCTCGCGGGCGAGCGCGCACAGCTGATTGCGCGCGAAGATGGCGACCTTGCCCTGGACGCGGCCAGCCTCGGCGAGCTTGCCAGGATGGCCCACGTCGGCCGAGGCGAACACCTGCGCCGGCTCGCCCTTCTCGATGCGCTCGCGCAACAGTCCCGGAGGCCGCGAACTCGGCCTCGACCTTGATGCCGGCATTCTTCGCCTCGAAGGCTAAGGCAACCTCGGTGAGCGCCGCCTTGAGGCTGCCGGCGGCGTAGAGACGAACAGTTTCGGCGCTGGCCACGGCTGGGAATGCCACCGCTAACAGGATCGCAACGCCAGCCGGTGCATGAGACCTTCTCCACCCGCTTGTTTCATCGCCGGGTCGCTCAGCCCGTGGGGCTTGCATTGGGGAAGAACTGCTGCTCGCCGTTGATCTCGAACGACTTGATCGTGCCCTGTCCTTCTTTCGACAGCACCCAGTCGATGAAGGCCTGCCCTTCCGCCTGCTTCACGTTGGGGTGCTTGGCGGGATTGACCAGGATGATGCCGTACTGGTTGAAGAGCTTCTTGTCGCCCTCCACAGCGATCTTGTAGTCGCCGCGGTTCTTGAAGCTCGACCAGGTGGCACGGTCTGTGAACACATAGGCTCCCATGCCCACCGCCGTGTTGATGGTGGCGCCCATGCCGGTGCCGGCCTCGCGATACCAGGTGCCGGAGGCGGCCTTCACATCGACGCCGGCATCTTTCCAGAGCCTGAGCTCGGCCTTGTGGGTGCCGCTGTCGTCGCCGCGCGAGACGAACGGAGCCTTGGCGTCGGCGATCTTCTTGTAGGCCGCCACCACGTCCTTGGAGCCGGCGACGCCGGCCGGATCCTTGCCCGGGCCGACGATGATGAAGTCGTTGTACATGACGTCGAAGCGCTTCACCCCCCAGCCCTCGGCCACGAACTTTTCCTCGGAGGGCTTGTCGTGCACGAACAGCACGTCACCGTCGCCGTTCTGCGCATTCTTGATGGACTGGCCGGTGCCGACGGCCACCACGCGCACCTCGATGCCCGTCTTCTTGGTGAAGGCCGGCAGCAGGTGCTTGAAGAGCCCCGAGTTCTCCGTCGACGTGGTGGACTGCACCAGGATGTACTTGCCCGTCGCCTGCTGCGACAGAACGGGCTCACGAATTCCGACCGGCGAGGGCATGAGGCCCAAGGCCACAGCTCCGCCCGCCACTCCATGTTCTATCTCCATGAGATCGCATTGCCGCCTCCTGCTGCCGCACCGCAAGGACAAAGATGATGGCGCGGAAGACTGCATGTGATGGCGTACCACGGTCAATTCGGGAATCGCTGCTGTCGCTGCACCTTTGTGCAGACACAAATGACGCCTGGTCGCCCGCAACGGCGGTGACAACGGGGGGTCGAGCGGCCGTGCCACAATCCTTGAGCAACTACCGTAATATTCAATGGAATATAGCGAGGAATTGTGCATGCTTGCGCCTTGAGAGCGCGAAGCGGGAAGCTGCAAGGAAACCGCCATGGCCCTTCACAAGCGTACGTGGCTCGCCACGCTGACCGCGATGATGGCGGCGGCGGTATTGAGCGCGACACCCGCACCGGCCCGGGCGCAGGACGGCGACAATCGTCGTGTTCGCGGCCGCGAGCCTCAAGAACGCGCTCGATGCCATCAATGCGCATGGCAGAAGGAGACCGGCAAGAAGGCGAGCATCTCCTATGCGGCCAGCCCGGCGCTCGCCAAGCAGATCGAGCAGGGCGCGCCGGCGCAGATTTCATCTCCGGCCGACCTCGACTGGATGGACTACGTCGCGCAGCAAGAACCTGATCAAGCCGGAGACCGCTCCAACCTGCTCGGCAACCGCATCGTGCTGATCGCACCCAAGGACAAGGCGCAGGCGATCGAGATCAAGCCGGGCTTCGACCTTGCCAAGGTGCTGGGCGACGGCCGCCTGGCCATGGCCAATGTCGATGCCGTGCCGGCCGGCAAATACGGCAAGGCGGCGCTGGAGAAGCTCGGGGTGTGGGCGAGCGTGGCGGGCAAGGTCGCCCAGGCCGAGAACGTGCGCGCGGCGCTGCTGCTGGTGTCGCGCGGCGAGGCGCCGGCCGGCATCGTCTACCAGACCGATGCGGCGGCCGACCCCAACGTCGAGATCATCGGCACCTTCCCGGAGGACACGCACCCGCCGATCATCTATCCGATCGCGCTGACGGCCAACGCCACGCATCCCGGACGCGGCGGCGTTCCTGGCCTACATCAGGTCGGCCAAGGCCAAGCCGCTGTTCGAGGCGCAGGGCTTCACCGTGCTCGGGCACCGGGCAGTCCTAAGCGCGGCTCGGGGCATCGCTCGCGGCCGCATGGTGAGCTGAGGGTTGTCCGCATGGACTGGATGGCCCTCAGCCCCGAAGAATGGACCGCGGTTCGCCTGAGCCTGAGGGTGGCGAGCGTGGCGACGCTCGTCAGCCTGCCGTTCGGCATCGCTCTTCGCCTGGTGCTGGCGCGAGGCCGATTCTGGGGCATCTCGCTGCTCAACGGGCTCGTGCTGCTGCCGCTGATCCTGCCGCCGGTCGTCACCGGCTATCTCCTGCTCATCCTGTTCGGCCGGCGGGGGCCGATCGGCAGCTTCCTGGCCGACCATTTCGGCATCGTGCTTCTCGTTCCGCTGGACGGGCGCGGCGCTCGCCGGCGGCGTGATGGGCTTCCCGCTGCTGGTGCGCGCCATCCGGCTCTCCATCGAGGCCGTCGACCGCGGCTGGAGGAGGCGGCAGGCACGCTCGGCGCCAACCGCCCCTGGGTGTTCCTTACGGTGACGCTGCCGCTGATCGTGCCCGGCATCATCGCCGGCATGATCCTATGCTTCGCCAAGGCCATGGGCGAGTTCGGCGCCACCATCACCTTCGTGTCGAACATTCCCGGTGAGACGCAGACGCTGCCGTCGGCGATCTACACCTTCACCCAGGTGCCGGGCGGCGACGCCGGCGCGCTTCCGCCTGACCGCTCGTCGTCGATCGCCATCGCCATGGTTGCGCTGGTCGCCTCCGAGTTGATGGCGCGGCGCGCCGAACCGCCGGCTCGATATCGAATGACGCTCGCAGTCGACATCCAGCCACCGGCTCGGCGGCTTCGTGCTCGACGCGCGCTTCGAGGCGGGCAGCGGGCTCGATCGCGCTGTTCGGACGATCGGGCGCGGGCAAGACCTCGCTCATCAACATCATCGCCGGCCTGATCCGCCCCGACCTGGCGCGCGTGCTGGTCGACGGCGACGTGCTGGTCGATACCGACCAGGGCGTCGTTCGTGCCGCGGCACCGCCGCCGGCTCGGCTACGTGTTCCAGGAGGGGCGGCTGTTCCCGCACCTGACCGTGCGCCAGAACCTGCTCTACGGCCGCTGGTTCGCGCCGCCGCGCCGAGCGCCGCGACGACTTCGACCGCGTGGTCGACCTGCTGGGCATCGGGGCGCTCTGCTCGAGCGGCGGCCGGCCGGCTGTCGGGCGGCGAGAAGCAGCGCGTCGCCATCGGCCGCGCGCTGCTCGCCAACCCGCGCCTGCTGCTGATGGACGAGCCGCTGGCCTCGCTCGACGAGGCGCGCAAGGCCGAGATCCTGCCCTACCTCGAGCGCCTGCGCGACGAGAGCCCGCGTGCCGATCGTCTACGTCAGCCACTCGATCGGCGAGGTGGCGCGGCTCGCCTCCACCATCGTGCTGCTCTCCGACGGCAAGGTCGCCGCCGCCGGGCCGACCGCCGAGATCATGCAGCGGCTCGATCTGTTCCCGCTGACCGGCCGCGCGAGGCCGGCGCCATCGTCGAGGCCACGGTGGAGCGTCACGACGAGGCTTCGGCTGACGAGCTGCGCCTCGCGCGCCGGCGCTGTGGCGGCTGCCGCGGCTGGATGCCCCACCTCGGCGCCCGGCTGCGGCTGCGTGTGCGCGCCCGCGACGTCATGCTGGCGAAGTCCGCGCCGCCGGACCTGAGCGCGCTCAACATCTTCCCCGCCGTCGTCGCCGACATCGGCGGCGGCGAAGACGGCCGATCGTCGAGGTCCGCATCGACTGCAACGGCGAGGCGCTGGTGGCGCGGCTCGACGCGCTATTCGGTGGAGCGGCTGGGCCTGGCGCCCGGCGTCCCGGTGCACGCGCTCGTCAAGAGCGTGGCGCTCGATCGTCGCTCGCTCAGCGGGCCGCTGCAGGCAAGCCCCGGGGCCGATGCGGAGGCGAACGACGGCTGAGTGCGCGCCTCATGGCACCCCGTGCTGCGAACGCGATGGCCGGTCGGGCAGCGAAGCCTCGAGCATGGCGATGTCCGCGGCCGCTGCGGCCGCGGCCGCACGCTCGATGGCGCGGTAGCGGCCGATCACCTGGCGGCCGAAGTCGGTCAGCTGCGCGCCGCCGCCGCCCGAGCCGCCGGTCTGCTTCTCGACCAGCGGCCCGCGGAAGATTCTCGTTGGTCTCGTCGATCAGCAACCAGGCGCGCCGGTAGGACATGCCCATTTCCTTGCCGGCGGCGGCATGGAGCCGTGCTTGGCGATCAGCTCCATGAGAGCAATCTTGCCCGGCCCGAGGAATCCGAACGCGCCGAAGTCGACGCGGATGGTGAGATGGGCAAAAAACGCGGTGCGCGCATCAACCCGCGCGTGCGCCGCGCGGCGGGTGCTCTTTTCGTGCCTGTCGCATGGTGCAGTAACCCGCGTTGGAGGGCTTGGTCACCCAACTCTCCCAAACATGCCACAGAAGCCGTGCACTTGCGGATTTGTCACTGGCGGCCGGTGAACCTCTGTGGCTGGCGAAAGCGGGTGACCGATGCTTGCACCGAACACGCGAGCCTTCCCATTCGACCTCGGCTCAGCCTTTCGCTTTGCAGCTTTCTTCGCAATCCCCAGCGGGCTACCCTCGCCCGGCCAGCGCCCGGCTGGAGAAAGCAGTTGCTGTTAGCTCGATTTTTTGGGGGGAGCGCAAGATGACTTCGGTTGGCTTATTCCGCCCGACCACTTTGGCGGTGATGGCGTTGGCAGTGGCAATGTGGTGCCTACTGGCACCCGCTCAGGCCCAATCCGCCTCTATCGCGTCGGCGATGCCGGCGAGGGGTGCGCGGAGGCAAGTCGGAGGTCACCGTCAACCTGTCCGTGGGAAGAAACGCCGTCACGATGCGCAGGCTTTCCGTGAAGGTTCGCGGCAGCGAGATCATCGAGCTTTCGCATACGATTGCCGAGGAGAAAACTCCAAGGGCAAACAGGTCGCGTCGCCGCGAACGGTGAACGTGCGCAAGGAGGAGGTTCTGTTCGAAAGAGAGTTCACCGTTGTTGCGGGCCAGGAGCTGGAAGGCAATTCGCATCACAAGTTCTCGGGCTACGTCGGCTGCCGCCGAACGTTCCGCCGAGCGCGACGGGGAGATATTCGCGCATCAAGTGGGAAATTCGTGTTGAAACGGACATGCCGGGAGGCTTCTTCGGCATGGACCCCACCACGTCCTGGCAGCCCATCGACGTCAGGTGAAACCGTAACGTGAACGGTCCGGTCGGTTCGAGCCTGCTCTTTGCGGGCTCGGACCCGGCGCCCCTGCGCTTCAGCGATCCATATCACGGTCGCGGCCCGTCTCGCTCGCGAACGCGCGCAGCATGCTGGCTTCGCGTTGCAGCTCCTCGAGGCGCAGGTTGAGAACGTCGCGCATGCTGATCATGCCGACGAGGTGGCCATCGTCCACCACCGGAAGATGCCGGACGTTGCGGGCCAGCATGGTGGAGGCGACAACGGAGACCTTGTCCTGGGGCGAGCAGGTGAAAACGGTCTTGGTCATCAGGGCGGAGACCGGCATCGTCAGCAGGGCACCCTTGTGGACCGCCAGTCCATAGGCGATGTCGCGCTCGGAAATGACGCCGTCGACGGCCTTGCCGTCGTCGCTCACGACCACGGCCCCGATGCGCTTCTCGCGCAGGCGCTCCGACAGCGCCGCGATCGTCTCGGCCGGCTTGATGGTGAAGACGTCGGAACCCTTCACCGCGAGGATGTTGGCTACGTTCACGACACTACTCGCGCGGTCTGAGGTGGACCTCGGACGCCAGCCTAGCACCGGCGGCCGCGTCCTGCCATGGATTCTGGCCATGGATTCCGGCCATGGATGATGTGCACCGATGGCAGCGTAACGAGAAAAGTGGCGCGTAGATGTTCGCGTGGCACCCGGTCCGCCGGCGCCGTGCTGGCCGCACGGGCGGACCTGGCCTGACCGCTCAAGGGCACCTGTGGCACTGCTTGTAGCAAAGGCTGGTCCGTGAAAAAGTCTGCCGGCAAGTACCAATCGGGGAACCAACAGGCGATGACAGCAACCGGGGCGCAGGCGTCCGTCCACGAGGCCCGCCCGGCTTCTTACTACGACGCGCTGATCATCGGAGCCGGCATGTCCGGCCTCTATCAGCTCTACCGCCTGCGCGCGATCGGCATGCGGGTGTGCGTGCTGGAGGCCGGCACCGGCGTCGGCGGCACATGGTACTGGAACCGCTATCCGGGCGCGCGCTTCGATTCGGAAAGCTATTCCTACGCCTACTCGTTCTCCGCCGAGGTGCTCGAGGAATGGAGCTGGTCGGAGCACTTCGCGGCCCAGCCGGAGACGGAGCGCTACATCAACTTCGTCGCCGACAAGCTCGACCTGAAGCGCGACATCGAGTTCAAGACGCGCATCACCGCCGCCCACTGGCAGGAGAGCTCGAGGAGCTGGCTGCTGACCTGCGAGGACGGCAGGCGCTGGCAGGCGCCGTTCCTCATCACTGCGATCGGGCCGCTGTCGGCGCCGACGCTGCCGCGGATCAAGGGCGTCGACACGTTCAAGGGCGAGGCCTACCACACGGGGCTGTGGCCAAAGCACAAGGTCACGTTCGAGGGCAAGCGGGTCGCGGTCATCGGCACGGGCGCCACCGGCGTGCAGACCATCACCGAGGTGGCGAAGACCGCTGAGCACCTCACAGTTTTCCAGCGCCGCCCGAACTGGTGCAAGCCGCTGCACAACGCCAAGATCGGCCCGGAAGAGCAGGTGCAGATCAAGGCCAACTATCCGGCGATGTTCAGGCAGTGCCAGGAGAGCTTCTCCTGTTTCCTGCACACCACCTATCCACATGACACCTTCGACCTGCCCGACGCCGAGCGGGAGGCATTTCTCGAGCAGCAGTACAGGACGCGGGGCTTCGGGCTGTGGGTGGGCAACTTCCGCGACATGCTGACGAGCCGCGAGGCGAACGCGGTGATCTCCGAGTTCGTCGCGCGCAAATCCGCCAACGCGTCAAGGACCCCAGGATCGCCGAGATGCTGGTGCCCAAGGACCATGGCTTCGGTACGCGCCGCGTGCCCATGGAGAGCAGCTACTACGAGGTCTACAACCAGCCCAACGTCGAACTCGTATCGATCGTCGAGACGCCCATCGAGGAGATCACGGCCAAGGGCATCAGGACCTCGGCGCGCGAGCACGAATTCGACCTGATCGTCTACGCGACCGGGTTCGACGCCATCACCGGCAGCTTCGATCGCATCGACATTCGCGGCGCCGACGGCTTGCGCCTCAAGGACAAGTGGGCCGGCGGCCCCCAGACCTTCTCGGCGTTCAGGTCGAAGGCTTCCCCAACATGATCGATGCTCGTTGGCCCGCACACCGCGCTCGGCAACATCCCGCGCAGCATCGAGTACAACGTCGACTGGGTGACG
>CAVWOY010000034.1:0-240043 GCA_963756735.1 uncultured Alphaproteobacteria bacterium | reverse complement strand
GGTTATTCCGATTGTTGGCTGGCTGCGCGGTCTGCCCGTCCTAGAAGTCGTTCCAGCCGTTCTCGGCGGGTGCCGGGTCGGACTTGCGGACGGCTGCGCCGTTGCGGCCGGCCGGCACCTTGAGCTGGCGCTTGGCGGCCTGCGCATCGCCCTTGCCGAGGTTGGGCGAGCGCACCGGCTCCGCCTTGGGGGCGGCCCGCCGCGCCGGCTGGAACTCGGCGACGTTGCCGAGCCGGAACTGGCCGACCAGGCCCGACAGCTGCTCGGCCTCCTGCGCCAGCGAGCGGCCCGCAGCAGTGGCCTCCTCCGCCATCGCCGCGTTCTGCTGGGTCACCTTGTCCATCTCGTTGACGGCGGTGTTGACCTGCTGCAGGCCCGTCGCCTGCTCCTGGGCGCCGGCGGCGATGTCGGAGACCACCGTATTGATCTCCGCCACCTTGGCCATGATGCGATCGAGCGACTGGCCGGTCTCGGCGACCAGCTGCACGCCCTGGCCGACCTGCGTGGTCGAGGTCGAGATCAGGCCCTTGATCTCCTTGGCGGCTTCCGCCGAGCGCTGGGCAAGGGCCCTGACCTCGGAGGCCACCACCGCGAAGCCGCGGCCGGCATCGCCCGCACGCGCCGCCTCCACGCCTGCGTTCGAGCGCCAGCAGGTTGGTCTGGAAGGCGATCTCGTCGATCACGCCGATGATCTGGCTGATCTGCTGGGAGGACTTCTCGATGCCGCCCATGGCTTCCACCGCCTTGCGCACCACTTCCCCGCTCTTCTCGGCGTCGACCTTGGTGTCGGCCACCACTTTTCGCGCATGCGTGGCACCCTCGGCCGCCTTCCTGACGGTGGCGGTGATCTCGTCGAGCGCCGCCGCCGTCTCCTCCAGGCTGGATGCCTGCTGCTCGGTGCGGCGCGAAAGATCGTTCGACGCCGTCGATATTTGCTGCGTGCCGGAGCCAATCGCCTCGGTGCTGGCAACCACGCCGTGCAGCGCCTGCTCGAGCTGCTCGAGCGCCGCATTGAAGTCGGCCTGCAGCTTGGCGTAGGCCTCGGGCAGGTCGTCGGTGAGGCGGAAGGTCAGGTCCTTGGCGGCGAGCTTGGCCATGCCGGCACCGATCGAGGTCGACACCATGGCGCGCTCGCCATCGATGGCATCCCGCTCGGACTTCTTGCGGGCCGCCTCGCTCCTGACACGCTCCTCCTCGGCCTCGCGCTCCATGCGCACCTTGTCGATGGCCGCCTCGCGGAACACCAGCACCGCCTTGGCCATCTCGCCGATCTCGTCCTTACGGTTGGCTCCCGCCATCTCCATGTCAGTCTTGCCGCCGGCGAGCGCTGTCATCACCCCGTTCAGTGCGCCAATGGGATGCGTGATGCTGCGGGCCATGACGAAAACCATGCCGAAGCTGAAGAGCAGAGCCGCCAGCATGAGCCCGCTGAGGATGAGCAGGGCCTCGCCTGCCTCGAAATGTTTCGCCGACGTCAGGGTCGCCAGGTCGGCAGCGAGGCGATCCTCGACCGTCTTCATCAAATCGATCCGTGCGGTGGATGCGTCGAACCACGACTTGCCGTCGAGGCCCTTCATCTCTCCGGACAGGCCGCCGCTTGCCATCACGCCGCGCATCCTGACGACGGTGTCGACGATGGGACCGGACATAGTGCGGGCGAAGACCTCGCGCTGCTCGGGCGTGGCAAGCCCGAGAAAATTGCCGAAGTAGATGTCCTGCGCCTGCACGAGCCCCAGCACGCGGCTGTAGACTGGCAGCTCGAACTTGCCAGCGGAGATACCCCCGGCCGCGAAGGCGCGCTCCTGGCCCGCCCGCTCCTTGCCCTGGATGAAGCTCACATAGGCGGAAACCGCCATCGCGATGTCGCCGTGCCCGCTGATCTCCGAGATCTCGCTTGTCACCGCGAGAAGCTTGGCGATGGTCTCGGTGAAGAAGGTGGAGGAGCCGGCGGCGGCGATCTTCTGGCCTTCGATATCCTGCCTGCGCGCGTCGAGTGCAGAAACCGCCTGTTCCGCCTTGTCGAGAGCATCCTTGAACTCGCCGGTCGCGGTGACCCGCAGCCCCTGGATGGCCGTTAGGGCGGGCGAACGGTAGACATCCGAGTGCCTGCGCTGCTCGGGTAATTCCGCGCGCATCTGTGCGCCCTTGCTGCCGAGGAATACCGCCGAAGCGCCGCGCTCCTTCTGCAACTCGTGAATGAAACGGCTCACCTTGGCGACGCCGTCGGCCAGCGCGCCCAGTTTGCCGCTCTCCTGCCACGCCTGCCATTTTACCGACAGATCGTAGCTCGCCAGTCCCACGAGCAGCAGCAGCGGAACAGCGACCGCTATGGCGAGGCGGCGGGCTATTTTCAGGTTTGCAAGCATCGCGCAGGCCCTCTATCGCATTGCGCTGCCGAATTAATTCGTCATCGATCCACCGGTGAGCGAGTTCGAATTCCTGCAGTCCGCACCATTTTGGTGCAGATTGCGGAATGTTGCTTAATGTCGGGTTATAGGCGGTAATAAACTTAGAAATATATTATGGCGTTGACGGCAATAGTCATTTTCTATTGAAAAATGAGTACTTAGGGCAGCTTCAGTTTTATCTGCATGCAATTGCGATTTGGCAGCCCTGCAACCGGCGCGAATGCTACGGCTTGCGTTAAGTCGCGCATGCGCCTTTGGCAAAACGTTGTATTATCATCTATTGCGCTTTCCGGATCCGTACTTGACCGGCTTGATGAGCCGCGGAGGGGCGGCGTCGGCCGGCAAATCGAGATCCCGGAACGCGCTTTCCAGAAGCTGCTTGACCTCGATCAAGCCGTTGCTGTCTGTGCCCGTCGAGCCCGAGCCCGGCGACAATTCCATGTGGCGCGTGCGTCTGCAGCTCGCCTGACGGCGTCGCGCAATTCGCGAGCCGCCCCAACGGCCTCGCTCTGTCCGATCAGCCCCTGGTAGCGGACCCTTTGCGCGATTGACCTGGGCGCAACGTAGAGCCAATCTTCACCACGTCGATCTTCAGGCATGTCGGACGACTACTGAATTTGGAAGTACAAATTTTGGAGACGATGATGGTTGCGACCGTGCGATCCCGTGCACTTCGTGCATTTGTTGTGCTGGCTGCGGTCGCAGCGCTGACCCAAGCCCCTCGCCCCGCCCATGCGGAAGGCAACAATCTAGGTTATGGCCGCGGCGGCAGCTTTCGCGATTATAACGTCACGGTGCAGCAGTTCAACGCCAGCGGCGAACGCTTCCGCATTCGCGGCCGTTGCGCGTCCGCATGCACGCTCTTCCTGGCGATCAAGAGTGTCTGTATCGAGCCCACGGCCAGATTGATGTTCCATACCGGCAATTCCGGGCACGGCGGAACCATCTCGCCCCTCGCGACGGCCCACATGCTCACCAAGACCCTTTGGTCACCATCCACACGTCGGCGCCGAGCAGCGCCACGCACGCCACAGCACCGGCCCAGGGAACCCAAGCCGGCGCCACGTAGGCCCCAGGCGGCGCCACGGGATCGCGCCCCTTGATGCGGATCAGCGAGACATTGACGATGGCGAACACGACGAGGGTCAGGCGCGACGTCACGTCGGCGAGGTTGTGCAGCGGCAGCGTCAGCGCCAGGAGCAGCACCAGCGCCGTGGTGGCGGCGGTGGCCACCACGGGCGTGCGTGTGATCTTGCTCACCTCGGCGAATATGGCCGGCAGCTCGCCCTGCCGCGCCAAGCCATAGAGCACGCGCGCCGCCATGATGATCTGCACGATGATGCCGTTGATCGTCGCCACCACGGCGATCGCACTCAGCATGCGCGGCGAGGCGCCGGTCAGGCGCTCGAGCACCAGGGCCAGCGGCGCACTCGACTGGGCAAGCTCGCCTGGCCCGACGGCCACCAGCGCGATCCACACCACCAGCACGTAGAGGAAGGTGGAGATGGTGAGCGTGAGAAAGATCGCGCGTGGCAGGTTGCGCTGCGGCTCGCGCACCTCCTCGGCCACGTTAGCGATGCCCTCGAAGCCGATGAAGGCGAACACGGCGAGCAGGGTCGTACTGACCAGGCCCACCAGCAGCGCCGGGCTCGCCTCTGTGGGGACCATCTCCGGCAGGCGCGACACGATCGGCGCTTGCGAGGAGAAGCCCGCGGCGACGAGCAGCAGAAGACCGCCGATCTCGATCACGGTCATGATGCCGGCGAAGCTCACCGATTGCCGCACCCCCCACGCTGCCACCGCGCCCATGGCCAGCACGACGCCGGCCACCAGCACCGCGTGGGGCAGCGGCAGGAACACCGCGAGATAGCCGGCGCTGCCGATGCTGATCGCCGCCGCCGATACGACGGCGATGGCGACCACCAGCAGGCCGACCGTGGTCGAAAGCCGGTCGGAGTTGAAGGCTGCGCGCGCATAGGCCGCCTCGCCGGCAGCCACGGGGAAGCGGCACGCGAGCTCGGCGAACGAGGCAGCGGACAGCGCCATCAGCGCCGCCGCGGCGACGAAGGCGAGCGGCGCATGCATGCCGGCCCGCGCGGCGGCCGCGCCGATCAGCACGTAGATGCCGGCGCCGATGGTCACGCCCAGCCCGTAGAGGGTGGCGTGCGGGAGCGACAGCGATCGCGCGAGCGTGGCGTGGGGCGCCGCTCCGCTCTGGTGCGGAGCCTGGCTGTCTCCGTTCATGATCCATCCATCGTTGCTGGGCGGCGAAGTGGGCCACAGTTCTTGCGCGTGGGGAAGTGCGTCGGCGTGGGCGAGGGCGGAGCGGCGCCGATCGGCGAGGAGTGTAGCTCAACGCTGCATGCTGAGCTGAGGTTGCACCTTGATGTGGGTCAACGGTCGCGGTTGGCCGTCTCACGCCAAACGGCAGTTGCGGCCATGAGCAGCGCGCCGTGCCCTTGTGAGGCGCGGCCGCCATTTGCCATACTGCGACACCACCTAGTCCTGATCGGGATGCTTGATTGGCATCAATGCGCCGGGCTGCAGGCGCAGGCATCGATAAATGATCATGTGAGGAGCATCAGCAATGTCCTACAAGACCATACTCGTGCACCTGAACGACACGCGCCGGGCGGAGGCCGTGCTGGAGCCGGCCGCGGAGCTGGCGGCCCGCTACAACTCCCATCTCATCGGACTGCATGTGTACGCCAGCATGCCGGCTCCTCCCCTCCGCCTTCCCGGCAGCTCGGTGCTTGCGGGCGTGGCCGCCGGCGAGCATCAGCGCAGCGACGAGATCGCCGCGATTTTCCAGCGCATGACGGCGAGCAAGCCGTTCGTGCCGGATTGGCAGGTAGTCAAGGTCCCGCACGCGGACCTGGCCCCTGTGGTCATGGAGCGGGGCCGCGCCGCTGACCTGATCGTTGCGGGCCAGACCGACCCCGACTGGGACCTGTCGCCGCTGCTCGATTTCCCCGAGCGCCTGGCGCTGGAAAGCGGCCGCCCCGTTCTCGTCGTCCCCTACGCCGGTCGCTATGCCAAGGTCGGCCAGACCGTGGTCATTGCCTGGAAGTCGGGCCGCGAGTCTGCGCGCGCCGTGTTCGATGCCCTGCCGTTGCTGAAGGGCGCCCAGAACGTCCACATCCTCGAGATTCGCGAGCACGGCAGCAACAAGCCCGAGCTGGCGCCCGACACCTCGATCGCGGCGGCACTGGCGCGGCACGGCATCAAGCCCAACATCCGCACCTCGGTGGCCTCCGACATCAGTATCGGCGACGAGATCCTGTCGCGCCTCGCCGACCTCGATGCCGACCTCCTAGTGATGGGTGCCTATGGCCACTCGCGGATGCGCGAGCTGGTGTTCGGCGGCGTGACCCGCCACATCGCTCAGCACATGACCGTGCCGACCCTGTTCTCGCATTGAGCAGGCTGCCGCTCGCTGCCCTGAGCCTGCAACCCCGCCCTGAGCTTCGTCGAAGGGCGGGGGTCAAGCATGCGGCTCGACCTGGACAGGCTCAGGACGAGAGTTGGCGAGGGAACCTAGCGGCAGATCAGCACGGGCACAGGCTCAGCGTCACCACGCTGGCTGCCTGGCTGCCGAGCAACAGGCGGGCAACGCCCCGCCGCAGTGACTCCGGCTCACCCGCAAAACAGATAGATCGGGCTCGACCACATGCGGTGCCCGTCCTCCTGCTGCACGCGCACGAATAGCCGCGTGTCACCCTCGGGGCGCACGTTGATCCTTCGCCGCAGCGCCATGCGCCGCTCGCTCATGACCTCCGGCAGGCGCTGCAGCTTGACGGCGCGCTCCAGCCCGCCGGCGTCGAACACGCGCGGCTCGATGCCCAGCTCGCCAATCTCCACCTCCCCCGAAACCGGTGCGGTCTGGAACACCAGGCGCCCGCCGCCTCCTTCGAGCCAAAGGTCGATGCAGCCGTAGTTGCCCGTGGTCACTGCCTTCCACGTGACGCCAGCGGCATTCCGGCTCTGGATCCCGCGATCGAGGTTCCAGTTGTTGATCACGCCAGCTCGCAGGATGCGATTGCCGTCTAGCGCAAGTGACCCATCCCAGCTCGTGGTGCGCGCCCGTCCGCGATACTCGGCGCCTTCGTAAACGAGGCGCACGCGGCGGCCGAGATCGCCAGCCGCGTAGGGACGCACCGTCTCGATCAGATCGAGCCCATCGTAGATATCGAGGCGCTCGATGGGCGCCGAACCCACTACCTCGATGTCGAGATCCACCTCCGCGTCTGCAACGCGTGCGATGTCGCCCATCAGCATCCGGCGCGAGCGCTCCCAGGTCGTAGGCCCCGCGGCCGGATCGCGCACGAATACCTCGGCCTCCGACGCTGCCTCTGCCGACACGCTCAGCAGCGCGCGATTGCCGGTCGTCGCATAGTGCCGCCGCCGGCGCATGCACTCGAAGATGGCGTCGCGGTCGAGCCGCTCGGCCAGGAAGCAGGTGACCCCGCCGTAGCTGCCGAAGAACGAGGCGCCGGGATAGCAGGCGCCCGGCCGCCCCTTGTGCCCGTCCGAGTTGGCGACGATGCCGACGCGATAGTTCATTTCGAACGCATCGCGCACGATCCACTCGAAGGTGCCCCAGGCCGAGTGCACCTCGACCGCTGTTTCCATGGGATCGTGAGCGAACTTGATATCGGCATAGCGCCCGCCGACGTGAGCCATCACCACGCAGTCCTTGCCGGCAAGCTTTTGAAACAGCACGCGCGCATCGTGCGCGTCGCTGCCCTCGTCGCCGATGTCGACCGCATCGGCGATCTGGGCGTGCGAGGAGCGATGGATGGTCTCGCCCTCGCGCCTGAAGTGCACGTTGCGATCGCCGCCGACCGCTGTATTTGCCGACCACTCGTAGCCCGGAATGCACACGAAGCGCCCCGGCTTGTCGAACTCGGCCGACAGCGCGTTCAGCTCGCGCCAGAACGCGCCGGTAATCTGGAAGTCGTTGCCCTGGTGGCCCATCACGTCGAGGAAGGCCTTGTCGCGGCCGAACTCGAAGTACTCGCGTGCCGTATTGGTGCCGAGCGTCTCGTTCGATTGCCCGTGCGTGTCGCCCCAGAAATGCACCAGCGGTGCATTTCTGTCCGCTGCCCGCAGCGGGTTCGAGCGGGTCAGCTCGTTGCCGGCCTCGTCGAGCACCCGGATGACGCAGTCGCCTGGACTGCCGAGCACCAGGCCCTCGGCGATGGCGGCAAAGCCGCCCGGTGCGAACCGGATCGACTCGGGCAGCCCCGCAACCGGCGCGCCCTCGCGCGCCAGCCGCAGCGTGCGCTCGTTCAGGTTGGAGGGCAGGTTGGAGGGATTGCCCCATTTGTCGTCAGCCTTGATCGCCAGGCGAAACGGTTGACCCGCCCGCACCAAGGTCGGCAGCACGGCGCGCCAGCGCACGCCGGGTCCTGGTACGATCGCGATCTTGGGGCTCACGGGCAGCGCCACGTAGTCGTAAGTGGCGATGGGGTCGGCGAAGATGCGGAACTCGAACTCGCGCTCGCAGTAGGTCTGCAGCCTGATGCCGGGCGAGCCCTGCCGGCGGTCGCCGAAGCGGATGGTGATGGTGTCGCCTGGGCTGAGGAAATCCTTGACCACGCCCACGTACAGCGACCGGCTCCAGGGGCGGATGTTGCGCTTGAACTCCCACTTGGCTTCCAGCGTCGCCCCGTTCGAAGCCTCAACCGTGGTGTAGCCCTGGCCTTTCGGGTCCGTGAACTGTGACCGGGCCGAAATCAGTGGCGAAACGCAAGCCGATCTTGATCGACCCCGTATCATCCACACCGAACCTTCCGGCGGTGTAGACGAGGGTGAAGCTCTGCAAGGAGCCCGCCTCGAAGGCGCCGGACGGCTCCAGCCTGGCCGAGCCCATCAGGTCGGGGCGATAGTCGGAGTATGGCATTGGCTTGAGCTTGGCCCTGCTGCTCGCGGCATGTGTCCGCCAATTGCTGTGCACCAGCGGCCGCGACAGAGCAATCGCGGAGCCGCCGCAGGCTCGCAAACCGAAGGTTGCATGCGGCATCTTGTCCGGCGTCAATCCGGCGACAGATCGTCGGTGGGAAGGACGGCGCGGCGGCCGCCCACAAGACGACTAAAGTTGGAGCGTTCTCCTTCTCAAAGATCACTCGAATGCCATACAGTATTGGCTCTTGACGAGGCTGGGAAACGATCGACTGCCAAGGAGGAGAGTAGTGATACGCAAGAAGCTGCTGGCCGCAATGCTGGGTACCCTGCTTCCGGGCATGGTTGGAGATGCCGCTGCACAAACCGACTATCCGACGAAGCCGATCGCGGTGATCGTGCCGTTCGCCGCCGGCGGGCCGACCGACGTCGTCGCCCGCATCCTCACCGATCACATGTCGCGCACGATAGGCCAGCAGTTCGTGGTCGAGAACGTGGGCGGCGCCGGCGGCAGCACGGGCATGACGCGAGTGGCCACTGCCGCTCCGGACGGATACACGCTGGGCGTCGGCAACATGGGCACCCAGTCGGCTGCGCCGGCCCTCTATCCCAACCTCAAGTACAACCCGGCCACCAGCTTCGAGCAGGTCGGCATCTGCAACTACACGCCGCAGGCGATCGTGGCCAAGAAGGATACCGCCGCCAAGGATCTCAAGGAGTTCCTCGCCTACCTCAAGGCCAATTCCGCCAAGCTCAGCTACGGCCACGCCGGCGTCGGCTCGATCTCCCACGTGTCCGGCACCGTGTTCAATGCCCAGTTCGGCCTGAAGCCGGCCCTCGTCGCCTACCGCGGCACCGCGCCTGCTCTAAATGACCTGGTGGGCGGCCAGATCGACTACATGGTCGACCAGTCGCTCAACGTCATCCCGCAGATCAAGGGCGGTACCATCAAGGTCTATGCCGTCGCGGCGTCGGCGCGCCTCGAGAGCATCCCTGACGTGCCGACCACCAAGGAAGCGGGCGTAGACTTCATCTTCTCGGCTTGGAACGCCATGGTTGCGCCCAAAGGCACGCCGAAGGCGATCGTCGACAAGCTGGTCGACGCACTCAACAAGGCGCTCGACGACCCCAACACCACCAAGCGCTACGTCGAGCTCGGCAGCACGGCACCGCAGGGTGCCGATCGCGGACCTGGAGGTTTGCAGAAGCTGGTCGAGAGCGAGATGGCGCGCATCACGCCGGTGCTGAAGGAGGCGATGGCGGCCGAGCCGCCTGAAAAGAAGTGAGCCGCAGTCCGGGCGTGCCCCAATGCGGCTGACGGCGGAGGAACAGGCCATGCTGGCGGGCGAGGCTGGGCCCGCCCGCCAGTGGGCCATCCGCCACCAGATGGCGGTGGGGCAGTTCTTCGACGCGGCCGATTTCGTTCCTGTCGGCCAGGCCCACATCATGGCCGACACCGAGAGCCTCGGCAAATCTGGCGTCGCCTGGCTCGAGGGGCTGGCGGCGCTGGCACCCGTCGAGCGCCGCGTGCGCATTCCCACCATCACCGATCCGCGCGGGCTCGACTTCGCTTCCTACAAGCGCCTCAAGCAGACGGACGCGATGGCGGCGATAGAGGCGCGCGCCACGGCCGCCTTCGAGGCGCTCGGCGTGCTGATGACCAATACGTGCATCAACTACCAGACCATCCTGCCGCCGGTGCGTGGCGAGCATCTCGCCATGGGCGACACCGGCGTTGTCATCTACTCCAACAGCGTGCAGGGCGCGCGCAGCAACTTCGAGGGCGGCCCCTCGGCGCTGGCCGCGGGGCTCACTGGCCGCACGCCCCGCTACGGCTTTCATCTGGATGCCCAGCGCGCCGGCACCGGGCATTTCGAGCTGCGGCATCGTCCGCGCGATCTCGCCGACTGGGGCGCGCTCGGCGGCATCGTCGGCAAGGCCACCAACAGCTACTGGGAGGTGCCGGTGGTGAGTGGCCTCGACGCGCCCCCCAACTCCGACGAGCTCAAGCACTTCGGCGCGGCCCTGGCGAGCTTCGGCTCGGTGGCGCTGTTCCACATGCCGGGCATCACGCCGGAGGCACCGACCCTGGCCGACGCCTTCGCCGGACGGCCGGCGCCGCAAGCAAACCCAGTCGCCGCCGCCGACTTCGACGCCTTCTATGCCGGCTATGCCGCGGCAGGAGACAAGCTCGACGTGGTGGTGTTCGCCGCCCCGCAGCTCTCGCTGATCGAGATGCAACAACTCGCCGGGCTGCTCGGTGGCCGCCGCATCCATGCCGAAACGGCCCTGATCGTCACCACCTCGCCCGAGATCAAGTTCGCCGCCGACCGCATGGGGCTCACCCGCGCCATCGAGGACGCGGGCGGTATCGTCGCTGCGGGCGTGTGCTTCTACCAGAGCTACGCGCGCGAGATGGCTGAGGCCAACGGCTGGCAGCGGCTCCTCACCAACTCGGCCAAGTTGGTCAATATCATCGCCGGCTACGGCTACAAGCCTACACTGGCACCCATGGAGCGCTGCATCGACAGCGCGGCTGCCGGAAGAATCGTGTGATGCCGATCGTCCTCAAGTGCCACAGGGGCATCGGCCCCGCCGTCACCGGCACCGCGCTGGTGGCCCAGGACAACTTCTCCGCGCGCTACGATCTCGATCGTCTCACGGGCACCTTTTCGCGGCCCGCGCACAAGCTCTACGGCCAGAGCTACCTCGATCGCATCCTGGTGCTGCAGACCGCCAAGGGCGGTGTCGCCTCGGCCTGGATGCTGCGCGAGATGGCTACGCGCGGCATGGCGCCGAAGGCCATCGTGTTCGACCGCACCAACACCATCCTGGCGCAAGGCGCCGCCCTCGCTGAGCTCACCATGGTCGACCGCTTCGAGGCCGGCGACCCCACGATGCTGATCCGCACCGGCGACGAGCTACGCATCGAGCCGAATAGCGGCCTGGTGACTATCCTCAATCGCGATTGAGCCGCATCATTGCGCTGCCGAACCGGCTTGCTTGCGCCCAGCGCGCGTCTCGCCGATGATGGAGACATGAAGCTGATCAGCGGAGGTCAGACCGGCGTCGATCGCGCTGCGCTCGACGTCGCCATTGAGCGGGCCATGCCCTGGGGCGGATGGTGTCCCAAGGGCGGTTGGGCCGAGGATCTGCCCGAACCTCCCGGCCTGCTCTCCAAGTATTCCCACCTCAAGGAGACGCCGCAGTCACATCCACTGCAGCGCACGGAATGGAATGTGCGCGACAGCGACGCGACGCTGATCATCGTCGATGACCAGGGCCTCGCGGCCTCCATCGGAACGCAGCGCGCGCGGGATTGGGCCCACAAGCACGGCAAGCCGATGCTCGTCGTCGATGCCGGCGCGCTGGACGCGCCGGACCGCGCGGCCGCCTGGCTGCATGCGCAGAAGCAGAGATTTGGCCCGCACATGGTGCTTGGGGTCGGTGGGCCGCGCGAGAGCGAGGCCCCCGGCATCTACGCCAAGGCGCGGCTTCTCGTTGCTGCCGTGCTCGACCGGTTGCCTTGACGGCTGCGCGCCGACCGGTCCCCTATCTCAGGCATCGAGCCGCCGTCTGCTGCGGCGACGGGCGCGCCGCACCTCATCGTCGAGCTCCGCCTCCCGCCAGTGAGACAGAGCCGCCACCGACTGGCCCGAGCCGATGCACAGGCTCCCAAAGACGAAGTCCAGTGTCTCGAGCGATGCCATGAGCGCCGGGAAGTAAGGTTCCGTCCCTGTCAGCACGCGCGGCACCTCGGGCCCAGCCTCGACCAGCACGTGGCTCGGCAGCTGAACGTGCAGCGTGCACAGGGGGCCGGCGTCCGGCCCGCCCGTGCTGCCGAAGGAGAAAATGCGTGATTGGTGGCGCTTGATGAGCCTCCAGTACCTGAGGTTGCGAAGCTTGCCATCTTCGGGCTCCGGGCTGGCACGCTGCCGGCCGACGCAGTGGCCGAGTGCTCTGAACTCGTCCACAAGGTGCTGGGGATGGACCAGCTCCTGGAGGCAGTATCTTCCGTCGCCCGAGGACCACAGGACAGGGCGGCTGGTAGCCGGCCCAAGGGGCTCCTCGCAGCGCTCCATCAGCACGCGCCTGCGCGGCCGAGGCACCCGATGCGGCGGTGCAGCCGGCTGTTGGGGCGCCGCCGGGGGCTGCATGCTTTCGCTCGTCGTCCGCTTGCGCTGCAGCTGCGCCTGGGCGTGCACCGCCAGAACATTGCCGAAGTTCACCGAAGCCGCAATCAGCTCCGGCCGCTCCGACAGGACCAGGGCTATGCCCGCGATGTCCTGAGCGCTGTCTCTCATGGACTCGGGCGCCACACGCCCGGTCTTGGTCAGATACGCGAGCAGCTTGAAGACGATGGCGGTGCGAGCCGCGTGATCATCCGCCAGACGGCGCTGCGTAGCACCGACGACCATGTACAGAATCTGGGTGAGACTGACGGCGGCATCGACGACTTCCCGGCGCTCGGGAAACGACACCCTCTTGGGCAGTCGCGTTGCACCGTCGACGCTTAATCCTTCGATGACGTTGGACACTTCACGCAGCACAAAACCGTAACTCCACATTGCCCGCCTCCCGCAGGTGTTACGCAAACTGGCAGTGTCGTTTGTGGGTGATGATCCTCCTCTACTGGGCCGCTGCGGTTCCGCGTCCGCGGGCAAGTTGTGCGGCGGGTCTTCCGCCTGCGCACGCTTGCAAGGGTGCGAGCGTGTGGGGGTCACTTCGCCGACAATTTGGGCGGAACTCTGGTGAGGGCTTTGCGCCGCTCCTGCGGTCGCTACTTTGCCATCAAGCTGTCACCGGAATATCACCTCTGCGTCGCGCGGCGCGCAATGCAATTCCACGCCGCCGAAACGTGCGGCGCTAGTCATGCGTCAGCGGAATAGCTTCGCGCGATACGGATGCGTTGGACGCGCAGGCGCGCATCGAGCTCAGAGCCGCTTTCGCAATCTCGGGTCGGCTCCGCTTGGCCCAGGCGACCTGCGGCCGTCCTCGCTGCCGTTGGCGCGCCCGCAAGTACAGCGGGTCAGTCGGTCTCCAGACCAGTCGGCACCACCATGTTCTCGCTCTTGACCTTGATGCCGGCGACGAGGGCAACGGTCTCGAGGGTGGCCGCGAAGTCCTTCTGCAGGTAAGCCGCCGGATCGGGTTGCAGCTGGGCCGCGCCGAAATGCGCCTGCAGCGCTTCGCGCGTGGCCGCTGTCACCGGCATCGGCATGTTGAGCCGGCGCGCGGCCTCGAGCCCGAGATCGAGGTCCTTCCGCAGCAGCTCCGGCGTGAAGGTGGTGGTCCAGTCGAGGTTGACGAAGGCGTTCGTTTTGTAGCGCGTGAACATCGAGCCCATCACGCCGTTGTTGATGAACTCCAGGAAGGCGTGGCGCGGCACGCCGGCCTTCTGCGCCAGGATGGTGATCTCGGCGAGGTTCTGGGTCACCACGCCCAGCATCACGTTGTGGGCGATCTTGCAGATGCGCGAGAGCTCGCCCTCGCCCACGTAGGAAACCCCGCGCGGCGCGAAGCTCAGCATATAGGGCTTGGCAGCCTCGAAGGCGCTTTTGGGGCCGGAGGTGACGGCGGAGAGCTTTCCGGCCTTGACGACCATGCCATTGCCGCTGACGGGCGCGGCCAGGAAGTCGGCGCCAAGCTCGGTGAGCTTCGCCCGGCAGGAGGCGGATTCCTCGATGGAAATCGACGAGCAGTCGACCACCACCTTGGGTACCTTACCTTTGCCCTTCGAGGCGGCGCCGCCCTTGCCGAACAGCACCTCCTCCAAATCCTTGCCGGTGGACACCATGATGAAGAGGATGTCGGAGCCGGAAAGGTCGGCCGGCGTGTCGACGATGCGGCCGCCGTGCTTGGCCAGCGGATCGGCCTTGGATCGCGTGCGGTTCCAGACGCTGACCGTGTTGCCGGCCTTCAGGAGCCGCTCGGCCATCGGGTAGCCCATGCGCCCCATGCCGATCCAGCCGATATTGTGCTTTGCGCTCATGTCATGTCCCTCGGTTGTTGTGTGTCCCTCTCCCCGCCTGCGGGGAGAGGGTCGGGGTGAGGGGCAGAAACAAGCGCCGGAGCGTGCGTCTGCCCCTCACCCTAACCCTCTCCCCATGCCGGAAGGGGTATGGGGAGAGGGGACGCGTTGTCAGTACCGGTTGGCGATGGGCAGCTCTTCGGCCGGGAAGTGGGTGATCACCCGGCAGCCCTTGTCGGTCACCACCACCTCCTCCTCGATGCGGGCGGCGGAGAAACCGTCCTTGGCCGGGCAGTAGGTCTCGAGCGCGAACACCATGCCGGGCTTCAGCTCCATCGGCTGGTCCATGGAGACGAGCCGCGAGATGATCGGCCGCTCGTGCAGCGCCAGCCCCAGCCCGTGGCCGAACTGCAGCCCGAAGGCTGCCATCTCGTCGGGGAAGCCGAACTCCTGCGCCTTTGGCCAAACGGCGGCGACCTTGTCGGTCGACTGGCCGGGCTTGATCAGCGCTATCGCCTTGTCGAGCCACTCGCGACAGAGCTTGTAGGCATCGCGCTGGGCGTCGGTGGCGCGGCCGACGTTGAACGTGCGGTAGTAGCAGGTGCGATAGCCCATGTAGGACTGCAGGATGTCGAAGAAGGCCTGGTCGCCGGGGCGGATGATCCGGTCGGTGAAGTTGTGCGGGTGCGGATTGCAGCGCTCGCCGGAGATGGCGTTGATGGCCTCGACGTCGTCGGAGCCCATCTCGTAGAGCATCTTGTTGGCCTTGGCGACGATGTCGTTCTCGCGCACGCCGGGCTTCAGCTCCTCCCAGATCATGTGATAGACGCCGTCGACCATGGCGGCGGCCTGGTTCAGCAGCGTGATCTCGTCGACGTTCTTGATCTCGCGCGCGTCCAGCATCACCTGCTGGCCGTCCATTAGCTTGATGCCGGCGGCCTCCAGCGCGAACCACATGCCGGGCTCGATCAGGTCGATGCCGACCGGCTGGTCCGCCACGCCTGCTTCCTTCAGCAGCCCCGCGATCTCCTCGGCATGGCGCTTCATCAGGCCCGCGGACGGCGGCACGGTGCCGCGCATGCCGAGCATGCCGGCGCGGAAGTTCTCCGGCGGCAGCCAGTCGCAGTAGAGACGGTGATGCACGGCGGCGGAGCCGAAGTCCCACTCGATCGGATCGTTGTCGCCCGCCAGCAGCGCGAAGCGGCAGAGCTTGTCGCGCTCCCACTCGCCGATCTTGGTGCCAGTCAGGTAGCGGATGTTGTTGACGTCGAACACGAGGAGCGCGCCGAGCTTGGAGTTCTTCAAGGCCTGCTTGGCGCGGCCGAGGCGGTAGCGGTGCAGGCGGCGGAAATCGACGCGCGTCTCGAAGTCGACGTTGGTGTGGCCAGGCGCCGGCAGTGCGCGGTCCCAGCGCCAATTCGGATCGAGCGCCCGCAGGGCGTCGTGCTCGGTCACAACCTTGGGCTCGGTCATCCGCTTGTTCATGGGGCTCTCCTCGATGGCGCGAACCCGTGCGGTGTCACCCCGCCGCCGTGCCTTCGCACCTTGCTGCAGCCTGCCGCGCGGCAATGGCTCATGTCAATCGAGTGCGGGAGCCCCGCTTCTTGATGCCCCACATCAGTCGCAGCGATGCTCAGGCCACGGCTACCCGATGGCGACGCACCAGCAGCAGCGCCAGCAGCAGCGTCGGCACTAGGATCGCCAGCGCCGGTGGCGATCAGCTGCAATCCTGTGAACGGGATGACGCCGCCGCCCGGCACCGCCAGGATGAATCCGCCCGCTACCAGGGCAATGCGCAGCGGCCACTCCAGCACACCGGCCTTGCGCAGATCGCCGACGCCGGACTGGTAGCCCTGGATGCCGCCGCAGATGAAGACCACGCCGACGGCGATCAAGGTCGCATGCGCCAAGCCCTCCAGGTAGGGGTTGGGCCCCTGCAGCACCAAGCGTCGGGTTCAGCACGAAGAAGAACGGCACGAAGTAGATGATGCTGCCGACCCACATGCTCTCCCAGCCGGTGCGCATCGGCGGCGCTCCGGCGATGCCAGCCGCCGCAAAGGAGGCAATGGCAACCGGCGGCGTGATTGCCGAGAGCATGCCCCAGTAGAAGATGAACATGTGCACGGCCATCTTGTTGAGGCCGAGTTTCTCCAGTGCCGGTGCCACCAGGATGGCGAGGAAGATGTAGCAGGCGGTTGTGGTGAGCCCGAGGCCCAGCACCAGGCTGGTGATGGCGCACATGAACAGCAATAGCAGCACGTTGTCGCCGGCGATGCGCAGCAGGTCGTTGGCCAGGCTCGACACAACGCCCGTCATGGAGAAGGCGCCGATCAGCAGGCCGCAGCCGGCCAGGATGCCGACCAGCTCCACGAACGTGCGTCCGTTCATCTCCAGGAAGTCCACCAGCTTTTTGAAAGTCCAGCGCGTGTCCTTGGAGAACAGCTGGTTGAGCACCAGTAGGAGCGCTGAGGCATAGAAGGGCGCGTGGCTCTCGCGCTTGAAGTGCAGCAGCATCACGATCAGCACCACGATCACCAGCAGGTAGTACCAGCCCTGCTTGATGGTAGTCCAAGCGCTGGGCAACTCGGCCCGGGCGAGCCCTTTGAGGTTGTGGCGGGCGGCGTAGGCGTCCACCTGGATGAACAGCGCCAGGTAGTAGAGCGCTGCCGGAATGATGGCCGCGACAGCGACCTCCGCGTAGCTGATGTTGAGGAACTGGGCGATGACGAAGGCGGTGGCGCCCATCACCGGGGGTGCCAGCACGGCACCAGTAGAGGCGCAGGCCTCGATCGCGGCGGCGTAGGAAGCGGTGAAGCCCGTGCGCTTCATGGTCGGGATGGTCATGGTGCCGGCGGTGAGCACGTTGGAGACCACGCTGCCCGACATCATGCCGAGCAAGCCGCTGGCGAAGATGCCGACCTTGGCGGCTCCGCCGCGGAATGTGCCGCACAAGGCGAAGGCCAGGTTGATGAAGAATTTGCCGGCGCCCGTCATCATCAGGGCGGTGCCGAACACCAGAAAGCCGATCACCGTCTCCGCAAAGGCCTGCACAGGAATGCCAAGCAGGCTCTCGTTGGAGAGCACGTGGTAGGCGACGGCCTGGTCGAGGGTCGACTGGTTGCCCCGGAGCGGTCCGAGCCAGCTCGAATTCGGCAAACAGGGGATAGACCGTGAAGGGTAGGACGCTCAGGAGCAGGCTCCAGCCGCCGGTTCGCCTGAGCGCCTCCATCAGCAGCACCCACATGACGAAGCCGGCAACTGTCACCGGCAGTGGTGCTCCACCGAACTCCCAGCCGAGTTCGGCTGCCCGGCGCACGCTGAACATCAGGTAGAGCGCGGAGGCGACGGTGGCGGCGAACAGCACCACGTCGTACCAGGGGACCCGGTCCACAGCCGCCCGCTCGCTGCCGGGGAAGATCAGAAACGTGAACGGCAGCATCAGCAGGATCAGCAGGTAGTAGTATTCCGTGTTTAGCTGGGTGTAGCCGACGAAGAAGCGCAGCGTGAACTGCTGGTTGATGCAGAGCGCGATGGTAGCCGCCGTCATGATCACGAGCAGCCAGCGCCAGAACCCCGTCAGCCTGCGCACGCGCGTGACTTCCGCCTCGACCGGCCCGGTCTGAGTGTGCGGATCGTCGAACTCGACCTTGGCCTTGGCGGCGGAGGCGGCCCTATCGGAAGCTGGCGCCACTGGGTGCCCCTGACGGAAGTCGGCAGTGCCGGCGCACGCATTGCTACGCCGGCCGCTGCCCGTGGGCTCTACTCGAAGATGGCGTCCAGGCCTGCGGCGGACAGCGCCGTCTTGCGTGCCGCCATCCAGCCCTTGGCGAAGGCGTCCCTGTCGTCGGGCGGGTTGGTCTTGAGATATGCCGCCCAGGCCGAGCCCAGCGCCTCCTGGCGCTTCAGGAGCTTCTGGTTGTGCGCCTCGTGCTCGGCGTTCCACACCTCGACTTCCTTGAGCGCCTTCACCGCACCCTCGTGATAGGGCACGACCCAGGCCAGGTTCTGGCGCTTGACGTCGAGGCCGGCGGCGCCCGGTGCGCCGTCCTTGTAGGCGTCGTAGTTGACCACCATCGACTTGGTCATGGCGTAGACGAGGTCGGCCGGCTGCTCGGCGTAGCTCATGAAGATCGGATACGCGTAGGACGGCAGCTCCACCGAGCCGCCCGAGGGAACGCCGGCACCGCAGGTCGACTTGTGCGGCAGATAGTAGGGTCCGATTTTTTTCAACCGCGACCAACCCTCCTTGTCGGCCGCGGGCGTCGGCGGATAGACGATGCCGCGCGGCGAGGTCTCGACCTCCTTCACCTGGCCGGAGATGTTCGATGCGATGGCCGCGTCCACCTCGTTGTTGACCATGCCCTTCCACATGGCGCCGTAGCTGGAGAACTCGACCAGCTTCACGTCGCTCTTGGTTAGGCCGCCGAAGGCGAGCACGGCGTAGGCATTCTGGTTGAGGGCGGGCGAGCCGACCACGATGCCGATGCGCTTGCCCTTGAGGTCCTTGATCTCCTTGACGCCGGTGTCCTTGGCCACGCCCAGCGAGATGGCGTTGCAGTCGGTAGAGGAGATCATGAGGCGCAGCTGTTGCGGGCCCCATTCCTTGACGGCGAACTCGAACACGCCCTCCTGCGCGAAATAGGTGCCGATGCCCATGGCGGAGGCCTGGGCGCGGCCGAGCTTGAGCGGCGTCAGTCGTGCGACATCGTTGCCGGCCGGCAGCACCCGCACGTCCGATCCGTTCTTGTCCTTGAACATCTTGCCGACGGCCACCGCGATGTTGAAGCCGGACGAGCCGGTGTCGTAGGCGGTGAAGGTGAGCGTCGACGGCAGCTTGAGGTCTTGGGCAACGCTCGCTGGAGCACCGTATGCTGCGAGCACCGCAACGGCCGCTGCGGTGGCAAGCGTAGACCGCCTGGCAAGTCTGATCACATATTCCTCCCATTCGTGACGGCTTGTGGCGCCGGCTCGTCCGACTTACGGGTCTTGTCAGGTCGCCCCACTTTGTCGGACAAAGTCTGATAACATCTTAGGAACTCTTTGGGCAATTGCCCACGCCCAAGCGAGCCGGTGACCGAGCTTTCCGCCGGCGTGGGCACCTCTCCGCGGCGCTGATGCCGGCCGTGCCGGTGCGGGCTGCGCGGGTCGCGCGCGATGTTTCGCTGCGGCGTGCGACGCCGGGGAGACAGCCGCGGGCCGTCGAATTCGAATACTATGGCGTGGGGCGCCATGCGGCGCGGTGGTTCGGGTTGTTGTCAGCTAAGAGCGGCGCATGCGGGCATTCAAGAGATCAAAGGGCGTACGCGCGCTTTGTGCGCTGGTGATGTTGGGCGGGCTGGCAATGACGTGCCTGCCGGGTGCATCCGCCCTCGATGTATCGCCGTTCGAGAAGCTGGCCGGCCGGTGGGTCGGCGAGGGGCGCCTCGGCGTGCGCGACAACGCCACCGAGAACGTCAAATGCCGCGTCACCTACATTCTCGTGCAGGGCCAGGATCAGCTCAAGCAGACCATCCGCTGCGCCTCGGCGAGCGGCAGCATCGAGGTGCAGAGCGTGGTCGACCACGTCTCCGGGAATCTGTCCGGGTCTTGGACCGAGCTCGTCCGCGACATGAAGGGCGAGATCAAAGGCAGCGTGACCCCGCGCGGCTTCCGCGTCGCGGTGAAGGGCGAGGACCTCAACGCCAACATGGACATTGTGGTGCTTGGCGCCAAGCAGGTCATCGAGATCCAGTTCATCAACAGCGCGCTGATCGGCCTTACTCTCATCCTGGAAAAGGGCTAAGCGCTGTCCGGCACGCCATCAGGAGCCGACGCAAGCGCATGATCACCCAGCCGGCCGGCACCCATCTGGCCCAGCTCAACGTTGGTCGCATCAGCTATCCGACCGACGACCCGCGCATGGCGGAGTTCATGAACGCTCTCGACGCGGTCAACGCGCTGGCCGAGCGCAGCCCGGGCTTCGTGTGGCGCCTGAAGGACGACACCAACAACGCCACCGGCATCATGGTCACGCCCGACCCGACCTTTCTCATCAACATGAGCGTGTGGGAGACGGCCGAGCAGCTCGAGCACTTCGTGTGGAATACGGTGCACAAGCGCATCTATCAGAAGAAGGGCAACTGGTTCACGCCCATGAGCAAGCCCCACTTCGTGATGTGGTGGGTGCCGGCCGGGCACATACCGACGCCGCAGGAGGCCCTGGCACGGCTCGACCACCTCACGCAGCAAGGCTCCAGCGATCACGCCTTCGGCTGGGAGAGCCTGCTCAGCGTCGAGCGCATCACCAAGCGGCGCTGCGCCTGAGTGCGGCCGAAGCGACGAGCGGTCCGATCAGGCCGCCTTGGCGGCCTCGATCTCCTCCTCCACGTCGCGCAGCTTGTCCTTGCCGAAGAAGATCTCCTCGCCGACGTAGAAGGTGGGCGTGCCGAATGTACCGCGCGCCACGGTCGCCTCCGTGTTCTTCAGCAGCTTGTCCTTGACGTCCTGCTCCTGGATGCGGGCGAGCGTGCGTGCGCCGTCGAGCCCGGCGGCATCGAGCTGGGCGCGGATCACCTCGGGGTCGTCCATCTTCTTGCCCGCCTCCCACATGCCGACGAATACCGCCTCCACGTACTGCGGCAGTCGGCCGTCCATCTCGGCGGCGATCGCGCCGCGCATGATCTGCACCGTGTTGACCGGGAAGTTCGGGTTCATCTGGAATTTGGTGATCCCGTGCCTCTTGATGAAGCGCCGGCTCTCGATCAGGGCGTAGGGAAGCTTGTTCTTGACCTCCTTGAACTGGGTGATCGGCGACTGGTTGCTGGTGAGCTTGAAGACGCCGCCGAGCAGGATCGGCACGTAGGTGAACTTGACGCCGGTGCGTTGCTCGATGGCGGGGATCACGCGGTGCGAGAAGTAGGCGTTGGGGCTGCCGAAATCGAAGTGGAACTCAACCTTGGGCGTCATGCTTTCCTCCGTTGTTCCCTCTTCCCACGCCGACGGCGTTCGGGGAGAAATCAGCGATGCGTGGGGAGAGGGAGAAGTCACCATTTCTCGATCCACGGCCGCAGGTCCATCTCGTGCGTCCAGGCGCTGCGCGGCTGGCAGTGCAGCTGCCAGTACACCTCGGCGATGGCCTCGGGGTCGAGGATGCCGTCGCGGTCCTTGAGGGCCGCGCGCTCGGGAAAGTTCGAGCGGATGAACTCGGTATCGATGGCGCCGTCGATCACCACGTGCGCCACGTGGATGCCTTCCGGCCCCAGCTCCCGCGCCATGCTCTGCGCCAGGGCGCGCAGCGCGTGCTTGCCGCCCGCGAACGCCGAGAAGCCGGCGCCGCCGCGCACGCTGGCCGTGGCGCCGGTGAACAGGATCGTGCCACGGCCGCGCGGCACCATCACCTTTGCCGCCTCGCGCCCCAGGAGGAAGCCGGCAAGTGCGCACATCTCCCACACCTTGGAGTAGATGCGCACCGTGGTCTCGCGGATGGGAAAGCGCACGTTGCCGCCGATGTTGAAAACCGCCACCTCGATTGGCCCGATGTCGCGCTCGATGCCGGCGACCAGCTCGACCATCTGCTCTTCCCTGCGGGCGTCGGAGCCGAAGGCCCGCGCCTTGCCGCCCTCGCTTTCGATGCGGGCGACAAGCGGGGCCAGCTTGTCGGCATTGCGGCGGGTGACGCAGGCGGTGAAGCCCTGGCGGGCAAAGCGGCGTGCGATGGCGCCGCCTGTGGCATCGCCGGCGCCGATGATGAGGGCAACCTTGGCATCCGGCATGCTGCGCTTCCCTCACTGAACGTGTCATCGCGGGCCGTGTGCCCGAGATCCAGCGCCCTGCAGATGCAGTCCAGAACAGTTGCGCCGCACATCAACTACAGGCACAAGCGGAACGCTGGATCCCGGCGACACCGGCCTTCGCCGGTGCAGGCAAGCGTTGGGATGACAAAGTCCGTTCCAAAACAGAACCTGTCAATGTAAATCAGGCATGTCGTGACAGATTCCCTGTGGCGGAGGTGGGTTGCAATGCGCTGGAACGACTTGAGACGCGAGCGGTGCTCGGTGGCGCGCACGGTGTCGGTGATCGGCGACCGCTGGACCTTGCTGATCCTGCGCGACTGCTTCCTGCGCGTGCGCCGCTTCGAGGAGTTCCAGGCCCGCCTCGGCATCACCCGGCACGTGCTGGCCGACCGCTTGCGCAAGCTGGTGCGCGCCGGCGTTCTGACAAAAGTGCCCTATCAGGCGCGGCCGAAGCGGCACGAGTATCGCCTGACCGAGAAGGGCCTGGACCTGCACGCCGTGCTGCTCGCAATCGTGCACTGGGGCGACGTGCACATGGCGGGCAAGGGCGGTCGGCCGGTGCTGCACGAGCACCTCGCCTGCGGGCACACGTTCGATCCCGTGCTCACCTGCTCAGCCTGCAACGAGCGCATCGAGCCGCGTGCGGTGCGCGTGAAACCGGGGCCCGGCGCGCGGCCTCGGCCTCAGGCCTTGAGCCGATAGCCGGTGCGGAAGATCCACCACACGGTGGCGAGGCACAGCGCCAGGAAGCCCAAGGTCATGCCGAGGCTCATCCCCAAGCTGACGTCGGCCACCTCGTAGAAGCTCCAGCGGAAGCCGCTGACGAGATACACGACCGGGTTGAACAGCGTCACGCTCTGCCAGAACGGCGGCAGCATGTTGATCGAGTAGAAGCTGCCGCCCAGAAACGTCAGCGGCGTGATCACCAAGAGCGGGATCGACCTGCAGCTTCTCGAAGCTGTCGGCCCAGATGCCGATGATAAAGCCGAACAGGCTGAAGGTCACCGCCGTGAGCACCAGGAAGGTGAGCATCCACAGCGGGTGGGCGATGCGCAGCGGCACGAACAGCCACGCGGTGGCGAGAATGATGAGACCCAGGATCATCGACTTGGTGGCGGCGGCGCCGACGTAGCCGAGCACGATCTCGGCGGCCGATATGGGTGCCGACAGGATTTCGTAGATGGTGCCGACGAACTTCGGAAAGTAGATGCCGAACGAGGCGTTGGCGATGCTCTGGGTGAGCAGCGACAGCATGATCAGGCCGGGCACGATGAAGGCGCCATAGCTCACCCCCTCGATCTCGGCGATGCGCGAGCCGATGGCCGCGCCGAAGACGATGAAATACAGCGAGGTGGAGATCACCGGCGACAGGACGCTCTGCATCAGCGTGCGCCAGGTGCGGGCCATCTCCTGCATGTAGATGGCGCGGACGGCATGGAAGTTCATTTGGCGCTCCGCACCAGGTTGACGAAGATGTCCTCCAGCGAGCTTTGCGTGGTGTCGAGGTCGCGGATGGTGATGCCGGCGGCGCTCAAGTCCTTGAGCAGCGTGGCGATGCCGGTGCGCTCCGCGCGGGTGTCGTAGGTGTAGACGAGCTCGCTGCCGTCGCCATTGAGCTCCAATCCCCTGCCCTGCAGGGCCGCCGGCAGCTCCGCGCGCTTGTTGTGCAGATAGAGGGTGAGCTGCTTCTTGCCGAGCTTGCGCATCAGCTCGTTCTTCTCCTCGACCAGGATGATCTCGCCCTTGTTGATGACGCCGACGCGGTCGGCCATCTCCTCGGCCTCATCGATGTAGTGGGTGGTGAGGATGATGGTGACGCCGGAGGCGCGCAGGTCGCGCACCAGCTGCCACATGTCCTTGCGCAGCTCCACGTCGACGCCGGCCGTGGGCTCGTCCAGGAACAGGATCTGCGGCTCGTGCGACAGCGCCTTGGCGATCAGCACGCGCCGCTTCATGCCGCCCGACAGCGTGATGATCTGGCTGTCCTTCTTGTCCCAGAGGGAGAGCTGCTTGAGCACCTTCTCGATGTAGGCGGGATCGGGCGGCTTGCCGAACAGCCCGCGGCTGAAGCTCACCGTCGCCCACACGCTCTCGAAGGCGTCCGTGCTCAGCTCTTGCGGCACCAGCCCGATGAGCGAGCGGGCGGCGCGATAGGACCTTGCGATGTCGTGGCCGTCGACCAGAACGGCTCCGCTCGTGGCGTTGACGATGCCGCAGACGATGCCGATCAGCGTCGTCTTGCCGGCGCCGTTGGGCCCGAGCAGCGCGAAGATCTCGCCGCGGCTGATCTCGAGGCTGACCTGCGTGAGCGCGCGGAAGCCGGACGCATAGGTCTTTGAGACGTTGGCAACGGAGATGATCGCTGGCATGGGGACCCGATGGGCCAGGCCCGCCTGCGCTCGGCAGGGGCACGCCGGCCCTCGCAAGGAGGGGTGGTGGTACTGGGCGACAGATCGCGCTGCCGGCAACATATTTCAAGGCGTGGCGGGGCGATATCCTGTGTGTGTTGCTGGCGAGGAGAGGCGCGCGATACGTCCGCCGCCTCAGCGCATGCCCAGCGCCCGCAGGAAATTGCGCACGAACTTGGGCGGACGCGCGGTTGCCTGCTTGCTGCGGCGCGGTTTGCGGTCGTAGACGCCCTCGGCGGGAACCGGTCCGCCGCCGGCGGTGCGTGGGGCGCGATCGGGCTGGGCCGTGGCCTTGGATGGCGGCTCGGCCGGCGCTGGTGCAGCCGCGGCGGGGCGCGGCCTATCGTCCGCGACGGCTTTTGGCGGGAGCTTGGCAGCATCGGGCTGCGTGGTCGCCGCCAGCGCTCCCGCCGCAGCGGCCGCAGCGGGCACTGCGGCCCCGAGCGTAGTCGTGGACTTCTCCTTCTCGGCCGGCGCTGGAGCTGGCGCCGGAGCCTTGGCGTCGGTGCTGCACACCGTGTCCTGGCGCTGCTGCACCAGGCTCAGCAGCACAGGATCGGGGGTGTCGATGGGCAGCGCGGCGTTGACGGCGTCGATGAAGGATTTCATCGCCATGCGGCTGGAGGTGGTCCAGATGCCGTTGATGTCGCCGCCGTAGCAGCCCACCCGCTTCAGCTCGCGCTGCAACTCGCGGGTGATGGAGGCGCGATCGCCCGGGATCGCCGGTGGCCTTCTGGGGCGGGATTTGGGCTGCAGGAGCCGGTGCTTGCGGCTGTGCTGCCGGCTCGGGTGGGCGCTGCGGTACCAGCACCGTGTAGACCGGCGTTTGGCTTGATCGCGCATCCGAATAGTAGGTGTAGGCGGCCACGCCGGCCGCCGCGAACAGGCACGCTACAGAGGACGATTGCTCTGCTCACCGCTAGCCCCTGCCACGAACCGAGCATACATGTGCGAGATTGCAGCCAACTTGGGGCAAAAGGAAGACATTGCGTAGGTAGGGTCAAGCGAAGCCAAGACCCAACACAAATCAAGAGCGTGTCACCTGGCTAGGGGCGCCGGCAGCGCCGGGCCAGGCCAGAGCACGCGGTCCTCGGCGATTTCGCGCATGAACCAGTCGTGGAACCCGTGCGCCAGCATCCACTCGATGCGGTCGCCACGCCAGAAGATGCGCCGCCGCTCCACGTCGATCTCGCGAACCTGGGCCATGAACGCGCGCGCCCGCCGCACATCCGCCGCGCAGATGGGAAGCTTGCGCATGCGCTCGAACCATCCGGCGAGCCGAGGATGCTCGGCGGGCGAGAATTCCACCTCCAGGACCTTGGCGGCGACGAGATGGGGGAACAGGGCTAGGTCGGCGATCGAAAGCTCGCCTGACACGAAGTCGCTATTGGCGAGATCCTGCTCCAGCCTGGCATAGACGAGCGCCAGCTCCTTGCGAGCGGCTGCCAGAAGTCCTTCCGGCATGGCGTCGGGCCGCTCCGCCCAGCGCCAGTAGGAGATGTTGATCAGGATCGCGTCGATCAGCGTGTCGGCTGCGCGCTCCCAGGCCCGCGCGTGCACGCGTTCGGCAGCGGCGCGGGGATAGACGGGTTTGTCGGGATAGCGGTGCTCGAGATAGGCGACGATATCGGACGAGTTGACGACGACGATGTTGCCGTCGACCAAGGCCGGCACCTCCACGCGGCCGTTCACGGCCTTCAGCGCGTCGTGGCTCGACTTGAGAAGGCCATCGACGGCCTCGAAGGACAGGCCCTTGTGCTCGAGCACCAGTCGCACCTTGCGCGCGAACGGGCTGAATGCGCTGTCATAGAGCTTCATGGCCGCACCGCTGGCTGCAACAAAGGGAGGAAGCGTGACATGAGGCCAATGCCGGTGCAAGGAACGACTGCTCAGTCGCGGCGCCGACACAGTTGTTGGCCAAGCAGGACGCCGAAGGAACTGTGCCCTGCGCCACGACCGAGCGAGCCCTGCGCCGGCGCGGACAAGCCTCGCGATGGAGACCTGTCGATGAGCAACGGCTTCGTCCTCTTGTTGACCGTGCTGGCTGCGCTGGGCTCGGGGCTCATCGCGGGCGCATTCTTCGCGTTCTCGACCTTCGTGATGGCCGCGCTCGGCAAGCTGCCGTCGCCGCACGGCATTGCCGCCATGCAGTCGATCAACGTGGTGGTCATCAATCCCTGGTTCCTCGGCGCGTTTCTCGGCACCGCCGGGCTATGCGCGGTGCTGGTGGTGATTGCGCTGATCAACTGGCAGGAACCCGGCGCAGCTCTCGTGTTGACCGGGGCGCTGCTCTACGTCGTCGGGACCTTCCTGGTGACCATGCTGTTCAACGTTCCGCTCAACGATGCCCTGGCTGGGGTCGCGGCCGAGAGTACGGAAGGTGCCAGCCTGTGGCAGCGCTATCTGGCCGACTGGACCAACTGGAACCACGTGCGCACCGTTGCGGCCCTGGCGGCGGCCGCCTTGCTGATGCTTGCGCTGCGCCTATAGCGGGAACGGACCGTACCCGTGCCGAGGCTACGGCCTGGCCGGCGCGACCGCTCGGTCGTCCACCGCATAGATCCGGCAATCGCTGCCGAACTCGTGACAGCGCTCGAGCGCTTCCTTCTTCGCGATCTCGGCGCTGCGACGGCCCGATCGCCAGCCGAAGGCGCCCTTGGGCGACACGGCGAATGCGCGGTGAGGAGCCGCCAGGAGAAAATCCGAGAAGTTCTTCCGGCCGTTCTCCGCCAGCTGGGGCGGCGGCGCGATCTTGGCAACGGGGACCGGCAACAGCGTCTCGCGCAGCACCAGGCCGCGGTCTTTCAAAAACCCGTCGACGTGCGGCGTCCACAGCGCGATGCCCTGGAAGAACAGGTTGTGGCCGTCCTCGCCGAAGGCTGGATGCTTGACGAACTCGGCCTTGCCGCCGCCGGCCTGGAACGCCGCGTGGAAGCGCTGCGCGAGCGCAGGGCCGAAGTAGCGATCGTTGTCGGAGTAGATCCATAGCATGGGGATGCGCGAGCGCTTGCCGAAGGCCGCGAAAGCAGCGACCAGGCGGTCCTCGCGGCAGACCTCGCCGTCCCTGGGCGAGCCCCGCCCGCCCGCAAAGCTGATGGCAGCGACGAGGCCGGGCGGCGGGTTGGCGGTGAGCCCCACCGTGGCAATTCCGCCTGCCGACTGGCCGGCGCTGACAATGCGCGAGGGGTCGACATCGGCGCGCTTGGCCAGGTGGGCGATGGCCGCGCGCAGGTCGGACGCGGCAGCGGTGACGCCGGCGACATAGTCGGGGTTGCCGCAGGGGCCGGACTTCTCGGCGAAGCCGCCGCCAGAGTCGCCGAAGCCCCGGCGCATGACCACCACCGCCGTCCAGCCGCGGCGCGCGAACTCGGTTGCCTGCGGCAGGAACCCCAGCGGCGTCATCTCGGCGCGATCGGCGGGAGCACGCGGAGAGCCATGGTTGAGAAGCACCAGCGGGTAGCGCCCTGCTTGCGCCGGCCGCACCAGCATCGCCTCCAGCCCGCTTTTCCCCGCACCAGGCGCGGGAATGCGCAGCATCTCGCGGTGATAGAATCTCCTCGCCCATCGCAGTCGGTGCGCCGGCGAGCACCGTGGCCGCCGCGATGGTCGAGAGCCAAACCGAGCGCCAACGCATGGCGTGGCGAATGGCTGTCAGCCTTCCCCTGATGTGCATGAAACCCCCAAGGCTCAGCGCCGCTGCGTCAGCTCGTCGAAGATCTGCGCGAACTCGATCGAGCCTGCTCTCTTCAGGTGCGCCTCCATGCGCTGGTCGAGAAGCGCCAGCAGCTCCGCCGCCGACTTGTCGCGCACGATCGGGTTGCGTGCATAGGCGCCCTCGCTGAAGAAGTTGGAGGTCGGCATGCGGGCCGCCGAGCGGCGTCATCATCTCGAGCCCCGTGCGCGGCCCGGCGAGATTCATGAGCTCGAGCTCGGCGCCGCTGAGTTTGGGATGGCCGGCCGCGACCGCATCGTCCTTGAGCGACTTGAGCTTGATCACCTGCAGCCACGGTCCCGAGGTCGACGTCGAGGTTGACGGCATGGATGCCGAGGCCCGCCAGCGTATTGGCGAAGCGGGTATGCGCGCCCCACTCGTAGGGCACGGTGCGGGCGGCGCGGATCATGCGGCGCACGATGGCGGCCTTCTTCTTCAGCTCAGCGGCGCGTTCGGGCGATGCGCCGGGCGCCGCCGCCATCGCCAGCATGCGGCGCACGAACTCCTCGCCGTGCTTGGCGATGCCGCCGACCGAGTTGGCGTGCAGCAGCTGCGAGTACCCGAGCGCGGAAGAGGCCGGCTTGCCCAGCTTGGTCGCCGGGTTGATGCCCGACAGCGTGTCGTAGGTGCCGAGCCCGCCGGTCTCCAGTGCGTAGACGCGCACCACCTGCTCCTTGCTGAGGCCGACCTTGAGCGCCTCGGCGGCGTAGCGGCGCTTGAACTCGATCTCGCTGACACGCTTGGGCACGAAACCGAACTGCGCCTTGGCCGCCGCCAGGAAGTCCGCGACCCCGGGCAGCGGCGGCTGCTCGACGGCGGGCCTCAGCTCGGCCAGGATCTTGGCCACGTCCGGCGGCAGCTCGGGCCCCAGGTATTTGGGCGGATGCGTCGGCATGTAGTCGCCGGCCTCGTACTCCTGGCGCATCACCCGCTTGGCCTTGCGCAGGTTGCGCTTGGCCTCGACCTTGCTCCAGTAGGTGCGGGTGTCGCGATCGAACGCGCCGCGCGCGGCACGGTAGTCGATGTAGGCGCGCTGCTGGGCCGGGGTGAGGCGCGCGGCCAGGTCCTCCGGCAGGTCCTGCGTGGCGGCGACAGGAGCCGTCAGCGCCAGAGCGAGGGCCAAGCCCAGCACGCAGGCGCCAAGAGGGACCGTGTGGCGGTTCACCGGCATCAGCGCTTGCTCCTTCCTCCTCCTGCCGCCCTCACGTCGACTTGGCGGCACGCTCGGCCGATTTTGCCTGCTCGGCGGCGTCCTTGGCGAACAGCTCCTCGAGCTCCTGGGCGTAGGACTTGGCGCCCTCCTGCACCTTGTCGAGATCGGTGTAGTGCTTGTAGTCCTCGTACAGCCGGCGGCGGTCCATGGCCTGGAAGGTGTCGACCGTGAATCGCACCTCGCGCTCGGGCAAACCAAGGCCCCGCAGCACCTCGCGCG
Organism: uncultured Alphaproteobacteria bacterium; assembly: GCA_963756735.1. Classification (GTDB taxonomy): domain Bacteria; phylum Pseudomonadota; class Alphaproteobacteria; order Rhizobiales; family Hyphomicrobiaceae; genus AWTP1-13. Next base: position 210,436 of record CAVWOY010000034.1, on the reverse strand, counting down.
TCAAGTCGATGGAGGCAAGAAATGTCTCGCGGCGCATGATGGTGATACCTTCGTCCATCAACTGGTGGACGTGGCGGCGGTCGCGGGCGCGCGCGTAGATCGGCACGTGCGGGTAGTTCTGCCTGACCATGCGGGCGGTGCGCAGCGAGCCCTCCACGTCGTCGATGGCGAGCACGAAGGCGCGCGCCTTGCCGGTCTGGGCGGCCTCCAGGATCTCGTAGCGGCTGGCGTCGCCGTAGAAGATCTGGGCGCCGAACTTGCGCACGAAGTCGACCTGCTCGGGATCGATGTCGAGCGCGGTGACAGGGATGCGCTTGGCGCTCAGGATGCGCGCCACGATCTGGCCGACGCGGCCGAAGCCGGCGATCACGACATGACCCTCCTTGTCGGGAAGCTCGTCGAAGGCGCGCAGCATCGGCTTGGCCTTGGCCAGCATCAGCTCGTCGATGCGCAGCAGGATGGGCGTGGCGGCCATCGACAGCGTGACCGCCACCGCGAGCAGATCGCAAAAGGGGCGCTCCAGCACGCCCGCGGCGATGCCGGCGGCAAACAGCACGAAGGCGAACTCGCCACCCTGCGACAGCGCCAGCGCCAGGCGGCGCGCGGGTCCCGCCTCGAGGCCCGCCCTGCGTCCCAGCACGAACAGGATGCCGGCCTTGATGGCGATCAGGCCGACGACGATCGCCAGCACCAGCTGCGGGTTCTGCGCCAGCAGGGTCAAGTTGAGCGACATGCCGATGGCGGTGAAGAACAGGCCGAGCAGCAGGCCCTCGAATGGGGCGACGTCGGCGGCGATCTCGTGGCGGTAGTCGGAGTCGGCGAGCAGCGCGCCGGCGATGAAGGCCCCGAGCGAGGCCGGCAGCCCCGCCTGCTGCATGACGAGGGTGACACCCACGACGGTCAGCAGGGCGCTGGCGGTCATCGCCTCCTTGACGCGGGTGCGCGCGACCAGGCGATAGACGCCGTTGAGCAGGTATCGGCCGGCCACCACTACGGCGAGGATGGTGGCGATCGCCTTCAGGGCGGCGGTCAGCTCCATCTGCTGGGTGCTCGCCACCACCGAGACGGCAAACAGCGGCGCCAATGCGATCAGGGGAATGGCGGCAAGGTCCTGAAACAGCAGCACGGAGAAGGCGAGGCGGCCGTGGCGCAGCGCCAGCTCGCCCTTCTCCTCCAGAAGCTGGAGCGTGAATGCGGTCGAGGACAGCGACAGGGCGAGGCCGGCAAACAGGGCTGCCTGCCAGACCAGCCCGAACGCCATTGCGGCCGCCGCGAGCGCAAGCCCGGTCACGGCCACCTGGGCGCTGCCCAGGCCGAAGATGCCCACGCGCATCGCCCACAATCGCTTGGGGCGCAGCTCGAGCCCGATCACGAACAGCAGCATGACGACGCCGAACTCGGCCAAGTGCAGCACCGAGTTGACCTCATAGATCGTGTAGACGAGGCCCAGGCCATAGGGGCCGATCAGCACTCCCACCAGCAGGTAGCCCAGCACGTTGCCCACCCGCAGCAGCTTGGCGAGCGGGGCGGCGATCACCGCCGCGGCCAGAAAAAGAGCAACTTGCGTCAGTGTGAGGTCGTGCATTTTCGCGTGTCGATCCCAGGGCCTGGCCAGCGTCGACCGCATACGAGGGTATCGGGCCGCCGCGGGCAACAGGAAATGCGGGTGATTCTCGCCGCGCATCAAGGACGAGCGGTATTATGGCGCAAACGCCAGCGGCCGATCGCCGGGCTGCCGCCCACACGTTCGCACTCGCCTAGAGTGGGAGTTTGACATGTAGGGGCGCGCCATGTGGGCGCTGAAAGAGCACAAGCATATCGGCAGCAAAGACGCGGCCAAGAGCCGACGCAATAACTGAGGACAAGAAAACACCCCCGAAAGTGCGGCCCTCGGGGGTGTCTTTTTGTAGGGAACGGGAGTGCGGCCCGCCGTTCCGCCACTAATATTGGGTGTGTACGTCGGAACGTGTTGCCAACCGGTTAAGGAAAAGGCGTCTCGCTCCGGGGGAGAAAAGCGAGACGCCTTGGGGCAGCACCGGGTCTCGCGCTTAGGAGAAACAAGGAACGCGAGACGCCACCAAGAGGTGCGAGGATCATCAATGGCACATGCGGCCGATGCCAAACATCGGTGTAACTCCTGACATTAAGCCAGTCGCCACCGCGCTTTTCTGCCCTCGCTGATCTTGACCACCACGCTCCGCCGTTAGAGGTAGGCGAGGTTGCCGCGCACACGGCCGCCGAGCGTTCGCCTTGCTCCCTCCCGGTGCCCGCCCTGGGCGATGATCGCCGTGACGATCTCCGGCGTGCTCATGGACTGGTCAGCCTCGCGCAAGGTTCCCAGGATCATCCGTCCCAGCTCGCCCTGCCGGAACAGCTTGATGCGTTTGATCGGTCGCTTGGTGGGGATCGACTCGGGCTCTGACTCGGGGTCTAGCAGCCGCAACGTTGCATCGACATGCACCAGCGACTCCCGGCAGTGCCGGAGCTTGGGTTCAAGCTGCACGATGTCCGAGGCGATGGAAGCGCGCCGGTTGCGGAGCGCGGATAGGGCGTAGCGGTCGCCACGGGATCGGGGAGTGTCCATCCCCTAGATTTAGGCAGGGCACGGATTCACTTCTAATGGCGTTTGCGCCATAGTACCGGACGAGAGCACGGTGGCGCGCGCGGGCGGAGGTTGCGATCTCGCGGTTCCGCTGTCGGCCAGGCGGCGGTCAGAAGCCGTAGAGGCGCGCGGGGTTGTCGACCAGCAGACGGCGGCGTGCGTCCTCGCTGGGCGCAAACTGGGCGACGAGTTCGACCAGGTCGGCCTCGTCGACGGCGATTTTCAGGTTGGGATGCGGGAAGTCGGTGCCCCAGAGCACGCGGTCGGGGCAGGCTTGGAGGATGCGCGCGGCGATCGGTATCGCATCTGCGAACGGCGGCTGCGAGATGCGCTCGGCCCCGCTCAGCTTGATCCAGCACCGCTCGAGCCTGGCGAGCTCGAGCAGCGATCGCATAGCCGGCTGGTCGGGCCCCTGACGGGCCTCCACGCGGCCCATGTGGTCGATGATGAACGGCACGGGCAAGGCACGCATCAGGGGCGTCAGCTCGGCGATATCGTGTGCATCCATGTGCAGCACAACGTGCCAGCCCAGCGGTGCCATCGTGGCTACCACGCGGTGCATGGCCGCCACGTCCGGCCTGCCGCCCAGGTGCCGCACGAAGTTGAAGCGCACGCCGCGCACGCCGCCTATGTGCAGCGCCTCCAGCTCCCGTTGCGATACCTCGCCCGTCACCATGGCGATGCCGCGCCGCTGCTCAGGGGCAGCGGCGATGGCATCCAGCATGGCCCTGTTGTCCGTGCCGTGGCAGCTCGCCTGCACGATCACGGCGCGGTCGAGCCCCAGGTGCCCGTGCAGCGCCGCCAGTGCCTCCTTGGGCGCGTCCTGCGGCGTGTAGCTGCGGCCTTGTGCATAGGGAAAGCGTGCCGCCGGCCCGAACACGTGGCAGTGGGCATCGCACGCGCCCGCGGGCGGCGTGTACCGGGGACGGCGCCGTCCGGCGATGCCGACGGCACCGGCGGGCATGCCGTCGCTCATCGCTCTGGCGCCCCGCTGCTGCGTGCCGGCGATGGCCACGCACAGGGCCGGGTCGAGCCCCAACTCGTGCATCATGTGGCCCGCCTCCCGCATCTCCTCGGCACGGCGCACGCCATGGGCTGCCACCCGCTCGGCGCAGTTGGCGGCAAGCTTGGTCCAGTCGATGCCGGGGTAGGTCTTTTGCAGGCTGGCGAGGACATCGTCCTCGACGCCCCAACTGCGCGCCGCCGCGCAGCTCTCGACCAGCGCCGCCTCGATCCCCTTCATGACGATGCTGCGCGCAAGCTTGGTGGCCGAGGCGCGGCCGTATTCCGTCGCCACCGGCGTCAGGTTCATGCCGAGACCGTTGAGAATCTTGGCGGCAGACTGCGCCGCCGGCCCGCCGGCCAGGATCGGCACCTTGATGCCCGGGCCCGCCACGGCTGCCATCACCGCGCCCTCCACGTAGTGGGCGCCGGCCGCGTTTACGGGCACGGCCGCGGCCATCTTGGTGGTGGGCGAGGCCGAGTTGACGTCGAGGAAAATCTGCCCGGGCCGTAGATAGCGTCCGGCGGCTTGTGCAACGTCGCCGGTGGCGGCGGCCGTCACGGCCGAGAAAACAATCGTCGCATCGCGGCTGGCATCGGCCGCATCGGCGGCCACCCGCACGCCGAGCGCGCGCGCCTTGGCGATGCGATCTGCCCGCACCGCCGGGTCGTCGAACAGCAGATCGTAGGCGGCGATCTGCACGCCCTGGTTGGCAATCAGCTCTCTGGCGAAGGTCCGCCCCACCTCGCCGAAGCCGATAAAGGCCAGCATCGTCATGTCATCGCTTCCCGGCTGACTGTGTGCGGCAACATTGAATCAGAACTTGGCCGGGAAGGCCACCGCCGGCCCTGCTGTCGCAAGGCGGGGCCCCAAAAAAGCGTCAGCCTCCCAAAGCTGGGAGGCTGCGCAGGTTCCGAAGCTCGGAACGGGTTTGCCTACCAGCGCCGGCAGTGCCAGCGGCAGTGGCGGTGACCCCGGTGCCAGCGGCAGTGGCGATGGCAGCGGCGACGGACGTCGGTGACCAGGCCCTGCTCGGCTGCGGTCGACCGCAGGCCCTCGAGCGTGCTCATCGCTGGGGAGGACTGTGCCGCCGATACGGATAGGCCGATTGCAACCGCCGCAACCGCCGCCGGGGCCAACCAGAAACGCTTCATGCCTTTTATCTCCTATGTCAAAGGCTCCAACACACCCCAAAAAGCATTGGCGAGATGAACCTGCCATGAATTGGCGGCAGCATGCGTTCGCGATCGAGCGTCAGCTTGGCCGCAATGCCGCTTCCGCCAGCTCCGGTTGCGGCCCCGTCGTCACACGTTTATTGCTAGGTTTCGCGCGTCGGCAACACCAATGCTTTGGGAGTAACGCAAATGGCGGTCATGGACAGAACGGTCCGCAAGCCCCTGCCTTTCGATGCAGGGCGGCTCGATTCGCTGCTGGACGAGGCCGGCATTGACGTCCTGGTCGCGACCTCCAAGCACAACGTGCAGTACCTGCTCGGGGGCTATCGCTTCTTCTTCTTCGACAGCATGGATGCCATCGGCACCAGCCGCTATCTGCCGGCGCTCGTCTACCGCCGCGGCAAGCCGGAGGATGCGGCCTACGTGGGCTGCGCCATGGAGACCTTCGAGGAGGAGCTGGGCCGCTTCTGGCCGTCTGCGCTCGATCTGAAGTTCACCGGCAGCGAGGCAGCGATGCGGCAGGCCGTGGCGCACATCAAGAAGCTCGGCGGCGTGCGCCGGGTGGGCGTCGAGTCCGCGTTCCTGCCGGCCGATGCCGAGGCCGTGCTGCGCCGCGAGCTCTCCAACGTCGGCATCGTCGACGCCACCGTTGCGCTGGAGCGCTTGCGCTTGCGCAAGACGCCGGAGGAGATCGAGTTTCTGCGCCAGGCTTCCGAGGGCGTGGTCGCCTCCATGCTCGCGACGTTCAAGGCCTGCAAGCCCGGCATGACCAAGCACGAGGTCGCCGAGCACGCTGCGCCGCGAGGAGGTCAACCGCGGCATGGTGTTCGACTACTGCCTGCTCACCGCCGGCACCTCGCTCAACCGCGCGCCGTCCGGGCAGCGCCTCGCCGCGGGCGATATCATGTCCCTCGACTCCGGCGGCAACTACAAAGGCTACATCGGCGACCTCTGCCGCATGGGGCTGCTCGGCGCCAAGCCCGATGCCGAGCTCGAGGATCTGCTCGGCTTCGTGGAGGAGGTGCAGCAGGCGACGCGCAAACCGGTGAAGCCCGGCACTCGCGGCGGCGACATCATCGACATCGGCGAACGCATGGTGCGCGAGAGCCCGCACGCCGAGTACACGCACTACATGGCGCACGGCATGGGCCTCGTCAGCCACGAAGGCCCGCGCCTGATGAATATCTGCCGCGGCTCTCCTATACTGCCGCCGACGCCGACAAGCCGCTGGAGAGCGGCATGGTGATCTCCATCGAGACCACCATGAGCCACCCCAAGCGCGGCTTCGTGAAGCTCGAGGACACCGTGCTCGTCACCGACACGGGCTACGAGGCGCTGGGCGACGGCGGCCGCGGCTGGAACAAGGCTGGGTGACGGGCTCATAGCTTCCGGCTATTGCCGCGAGTGCCGTCCTTGCCCGCTCTGAGCACATATTTCTGCACCTTGCCGGTTGCCGTCTTCGGCAATTCCTCGACGAAGGTGATCCATTGCGGTGTCTTGAAATGGGCGAGCTGGCCGCGCACGTGTGCTTCAGCTCGGCCTCCGTCGCTTTGGCGCCCTTGCGCAAGATGACGAAGGCATGCGATTCACTCACCTCTCGTGTCGCATGCCGACGACGGCAACCTCCTGAATGGCCGGGTGGCGCAGAAGACAGCCTTCGACCTCTACGGATGAGATGTTCTCCCCACCGCTGATGATGACGTCTTTGAAACGATCCCGATTTCGACGTAGCCGTCAGGATGAACGACGGCGGCATCGCCCGTGTGGAACCAGCCGTTCTTGATGGCCGCATTCGTTGCCCCGGGATCGTTGTAGTATCCTTTCATGACAACGTTGCCGCTGACGGTGATCTCTCCGAGGGTTTGCCCGTCGCGTGGCACCTCCTTGCCGTTCTCGTCGACCACCCGCAGTTCTCCCGAGCTCACCAACTCGACCCCCTGGCGCGCCTTGATCCGAGCCCGATCCTGCAGCGAGAGCCGCTGATGCTCGGGACGGGGCTCGCAAAACGTGATCAGCGGCGCCGTCTCCGTCAATCCGTAGACCTGCGTCAGCTCCCAGCCCAACTCGCGTTCGACGAGCTCGATGGTAGCGGCCGCGGGCGGTGCCCCTGCAGTGAAGTGCCGGACACCTCGCGGCACGCCCGCCCGCATCTCCTCGGGCGCATTGGCTATGCTGATGAGCACCGTCGGCGCGGCGCAGAACATGGTGACGTTCTCGTCCCTGATGAGCTTGAAGATCAGCCGGGGTTCGACGCGCCTGAGACAGATGTTTGCCATTCCGCGAGCCGTGTTGATCCAGGTGAAAGTCCACCCGTTGGCGTGAAACATCGGCAAGGTCCACAGGTACCTGTCGCCTACCGTCAGGTGATGATGGACGAGCGTTCCCATGATATTCAGATAGGCATTGCGGTGCGTGATCATCACGCCTTTCGGCCGCGCCGTCGTCCCGCTCGTGTAGTTGATCGTAATAAGATCGCTCTCGGCGATTTCGGGATGCTCGAAATCGGGCGATGTTGCTGCGAGCCTCGTCTCGTAATCGAGCCAGCCTTTGCTCGAACCCTCGAGAGCAACAAAGTGTTGAACTCCGTCAAGCGGCTGCGAATGGAGTCGATCGGCGCTAGGTAGTCGGCGTGGGCGCAAACTACCTTGGCGCCGCAGTGATTGATGATGTACTCGAACTCATCGGGGACCAGCCGATAGTTGATTGGCACCAGCACCGCGCCTATTTGGGGGACCGCATAATACGCCTCCAAATGCGCGTGCGTATTGGGCGCGATATACGCAACTCTATCTCCCTGCCGAACTCCGAGCTTCTGCAGCGCCGAAGACCACCGGTCGCAACGTTCAAAGAACTGCGCATAGGTCAGTCGCAAATCCTCGTCGATGACCGCCTCGCGATCCGCATAGAGCCTGCGTGCCCGGCGAGCGAATTCCATGGGTGTCAGCGGGATTTCCATGACGGCAACGATCCTTCAGTACGCCAGTTGGTAGTTGTCGGCGCTTCATGAAATCGCCTGCCTGGGGACGACCGTGGCCCCGGCAGGGTGATCGACGATTCCGATAGCATCCAATCCAACTCGAACTTTACACCCGGAGTGGCCTCGGGCAACTGATTGCCTCTCACCGATACGGGCACGATCGGCTGGGCGACAGCGGCGGGCTCGTTGAGCCCCGCTTGTTGCGTCCCCGGCCGGAGCGCACGGACTTGATCGCAGATGAAGTTCTGGGCGTGGAGGGCCGCGGTCTTTACCCGTCGATGAGCGCGCGCCGATGGGATCGAGTGGGGAGCGGTGTGCTTCTCTTGCAGGGGTGAAGGTCCCGGATATTGCGCTGCCCTCGGGGTAAGCCCGAGGATGCTCGGAATTCCGGGAACGCAAGAGGGAACTTCCTTCAGTCTGAAAGCGGGGTTCTGTGGAAGCTTCCCACTCCTGCCGCGCCCAACTCCCTTGCGGCGCATAGCAACCCTGCGCAGCTGCGCTTGTTGTAACCGCGCGACTCGGCAGGTAGGGTTTCAGCCTGGGAGGAACAAACAAATGCACACTCGATCAGGCTGGGCGCTTGCCCTGAAATCGGCTGCCCTGGCGGGCGCTACCGCGGTTCTCTGCTCGGCCGGCGGCACGCTGGCCTCCGCCCAGGAGACGATCCGCATCGGGCTCCCCACCAAGACCTACTACCCCACCATCATCGCCGAGACGGCGCAGCGCCAGGGCCTGTTCGCCAAGGAAGGCATCAAGGCCGAGCTGACCATCTATCGCAGCGGCGGCGAGACCTTCGAGGCAGGCGCGGCCGGGGCCGCCGACCTGCAGCTCAACTCCGCGGCGCTCATCGGGGCGGGCCGCAAGAAGGGCGTCATGACCAAGGCCGTGGCCGGGGCCGCGCTCGGCTACTACGGCTGGTACCTGATGGTGAAGACCGACTCCAAGATCACCGACGTCGCCCAGCTCGAGGGCAAGAAGGTCGGCATCACGGCGGCCGGCTCCGGCTCCGACCTGCTGGCCTTGTGGACGAAGCAGAGCAAGAAGGTGCAGTTCACCAACGTGCCGCTCGGCGGCGGCGGCCTCGTGCCCAACATGATTTCCGGCAACGTCGACGCGGTGGTGCTCTACTCGCCGCTGTCCTTCAAGATGATGCTGGAGAACCAGGGCCGCACCCTGATCGATTTCGGCGCCTCGGTGGAACCGCATCTCTCCGGGCTGTGGATCGCCTCCGACAAGTTCATCGCCGAGAAGCCGCAGGTCGTGCAGAAGGCGATCAACGCGCTTTATGGTGCGCTGGCCTTCCTGCAGGACAAAGCCAACCGCGCCGAGGCCGTCAAGATGATCGCCGAGATCGACGAGATCCCGGATAACGTGGCGGCGGCCGAGCTCGACGGCAACCTCATGAAGCTGTCGACCACCGGCGAGATGAAAGAGGAATGGATGTCGCGGGCGCTGGATCTGGCGCGGCTGGTCGGCATGACCGATCTGGCGCCGGTGCAGGACACGTTCGTGACCAGCTTCAAGCCGGTGCCGACGAAGAAATGACGCGTGTCCCGCTCTCACCCGTCCTGCGGGGAGCAGGGCTAGCGATGAGGCTGGCCGGGGCCTGCGCCAGCGTCGATCTCGCGCAGCCGCCGGCTCAGCCCGGCGCCTCTCCCCGCTAAGGCCGGGAAGACGGGAGAGTGAGGAAACCGTGAACCGCCTCGCAATCATCCTCACCCGGCTTGCTCTCCTCGCCCTGTTCCTGGCGGCGTGGGAGTGGCTGCCGCGTCTCGGCTTCGTCAATCCGCTGCTGCTGCCCCCGCTGTCCGATGTGCTGGCTATGCTCGTGCACCAGGTCGGCCGCCCGCAGGTGCAAGAAGCCATCGCCGTCACGGCAGGCGAGGTGGTGCTCGCCTTCGCCATCGCCGTGCCGCTCGGTGCCGCGATAGGCGTGCTGGCCGCGGAGAACGATTACTTCGGCGCCATCTTCCGCCCGATGCTGTTCTACGTGTTCTCGATCCCGAAATCGATCTTCCTGCCGATGTTCATCCTGGTGTTCGGCATCGGCTTCGGCCAGAAGGTCGCCTACGCTGCCTTCTCCACCATCTTCATCGTCATCATGAGCGCGGCGGCGGCCGTGGAGTCGGTGAAGGCCGACCACGTGCTGGTGGCGCGCTCCTATGGCGCCACGCCCGCCCAGGTGCTCATGCGCGTCTATGTGCCGAGCATGATGCCGTTCCTGCTCGAGACCTTGCGCATCTCCATGATCTTCAATTTCACCGGCGTGATGATCGCCGAGATGTACGCCTCGCGCACCGGCATCGGTCACATGATCGCCAGCTGGGGCGAGAACTTCCAGATGCTGCAGCTGTACGCTGGCGTGATCCTGCTGGCGGCCGTGGCCATCGCCTTCAACGAAACCGTCCGCTGGCTGGAGGCTCGATGCAGCACCTGGCGAACGTGAAGGAGCTGCGCGCGCAGACCAGGGCCGCCGCCATCGAGGTGGCAGGCCTCAGCCACATCTACGAGGGCCGCGAAGGCCAGGTGCCGGCGCTGGAGGACATCTCGCTCACCGTCGATGCGGGCCGCTTCGTGGTGATCGTCGGGCCGAGCGGCTGCGGCAAGACCTCGCTGCTGATGATGATGGCGGGGCTCCGGCATCAGACGTCTGGCACCATCCTGTGCGCAGGCCGGCCCATCACCGACCCCGACCCCGACCGCGTCGGCGTCGTCTTCCAGGAGGCGAGCCTGTTCCCCTGGCTCACGGCGCTGGACAACATCGAGTTCCCCCTGAGCATCCGCGGCGCGCCGCGCGAGGAGCGCAGCCTGCGCGCCGACGCCATGCTCAATCTGGTCGGCCTGCAGGGCTTCGGCACCCGCTACCCGCACGAGCTGTCCGGCGGCATGAAGCAGCGCGTCTCCATCGCCCGCGGCCTGGTGCAGGACCCGCCCGTGCTGCTGATGGACGAGCCCTTCGCCGCGCTCGACGAGCAGACGCGCATGACCATGGGGCATGAATTGCTCCGCATCTGGTCGCAGACCGCCAAGACCGTGGTGTTCGTCACCCACAGCCTGACAGAAGCCGTGTATCTCGCCGATGAGGTGCTCGTCATGTCGGCGCGTCCCGGGCGCATCATCGACCGCATCGACGTCACGCTGCCGAGGCCGCGCACCTACGAGATGATGGCCACCGACGTGTTCGGCCGCCTGCGCGAGCGCATCTGGCAGCAGATCCGCAAGGAGGCGTGAGGGAACCTATGCGACGACCTTCACCCGCCACCGTCCGCCGCCTGATCCTGGTGCTCATCCTGGTCGCGTGGGAGCTGGTGCCGCGCATGGGCCTGCTGGCCGAGCTGTTCCTTCCGTCGCTGTCGAAGACGCTGGTCGTGCTCTTCCAGCACTGGGAGGAATACGCCCATGCGCTGCTGGTGACGCTCTACGAGGTGGCGCTCGCCATGGTGATCGCGTGCGGTGTCGGCATTCTCGTCGGTGCGCTGGTGGGCGGCCTGGCGGTGCTGCGCAACCTGCTGCTGCCGGTCTTCTCCAGCCTCTACGCCGTGCCCATCGTCATTCTGTATCCGATTTTCACCGCCTGGCTCGGGGTCGGCTCCGAATCCAAGATCGCCTTCGCCGGCGTCTACGGCTTCTTCCCGGTCATGCTCTCCACCGCCGCCGGCATCCAGTCCATCGACCAGAACTTTCTGCTCGCCGCCCGCAGCATGGGCGCCACGCTGCCGCAGCAGATCGCGCGCGTGATCATCCCGGCCTCGATCCCGACCGTGCTCGCCGGCTTGCGCCTCGGCGGCGCGCTCGCCATCATCGGCGTCGTCGTCTCCGAGATGCTGACCGCCGCCGCCGGCATCGGCTATCTGGTCAGCAAGTATCGCACCGTGCTCGACAGCCCGCGCGTATTCGCCGCCATTCTCATGATCCTGGTCCTGTCGGTGCTGTTCGATGCGCTGGCGCGCTGGGTGGAGCGGCGCACGCTCGCCTGGCAGACCGCCGGCCGCCGCGACCGCGGCGCCCCGGTGCGCCCTGGAGCCATGGCAGCCGCGCCGGCTGCCGCGTGAATGCAGATTCCCTCTCCCCATGCTTCTTCAGCATGGGGAGAGGGTTAGGGTGAGGGGCGGCTTCAGTCTCCGCGCGCAGCCTGTAGCGGCCCCCCACCCCGACCCTCTCCCCGTAAGAACGGGGAGAGGGAGAAGCACGAGAGTTGAGAGAGAAACATGGCCCAGACCCTGCTACCCACCACCGTCGTCGGCAGCTATCCCCAGCCTGACTGGCTGGTGAACCGCGAGATGCTGTCGAAAAGCGTGCCGCGCGTGCGCATGAACATCTGGCGCGTGCCGGAGCCCTGGCTCGAGCAGGCGCAGGACGATGCCACCTTCTCGCCATCCGCGACATGGAGCGGGCCGGCATCGACATCATCACCGATGGCGAGATCCGACGCGAGAGCTACTCCAACCGCTTCGCCACCGCGCTCGAAGGCATCGACATCGACAAGCCGGGCCACGTCAAGGCGCGCTCGGGCCACGAGACGCCGGTGCCGCGCGTGGTCTCCAAGATCAAGCGCAGGGGCCCGGTCGAGGTGCGCGACATGCAGTTCCTGCGCGCCAACACGGACCGCACGGCCAAGATCACGCTGCCCGGCCCCTTCACCATGAGCCAGCAGGCCATCAACGAGTTCTACAAGGACACCGACGAGATGGTGATGGACTACGCGGTTGCTGTGAACCAGGAGGCCAAGGACCTGGTCGCCGCCGGCGCCGACATCATCCAGCTCGACGAGCCCTGGTTGCGCCAGGACCCTGAGGCGGCCAAGCGCATCGCGGTCAAGGCCATCAACCGCGCGCTCGAAGGCATCAAGGTGCCGACCATCGTGCACCTGTGCTTCGGCTACGCGGCACTGGTGCCGGGTGAGACCAAGCCCGTCGGCTATTCGTTCCTGCCCCAGCTCGCCGACACCACCGCCGAGCAGATCTCCATCGAGGCGGCGCAGCCCAAGCTCGACCTCGGCGTGCTGGCCGACCTCAAGGGCAAGAAGATCCTGCTCGGCGTGCTCGATCTCGCCGACAAGAAGGCCGAGACGGCGCAGGTGGTGGCCGAGCGCATCCGCGCCGGGCTGAAGCACGTCGCCGCGGACAAGCTCGTTCCGGCGCCCGACTGCGGCATGAAGTACCTGCCGCGCGACGTTGCCTTCGCCAAGCTCAAGGCGCTCGCCGACGGCGCGTCGATCGTGCGCAAGGAGCTGGCGGCGTAGGCCCTCCCCAGGCTGCAAGACGACGGCGAGCGCTTGCCTGCTCGTCACGAAACCCGCCAAGTGTGGCTGCTGCAATTGCTCGTTTCGGCAGCGCCAGATAGAAGGATTGTCCCCTGGTGCCGGACCCCTCCGGCGGTACATGCGTGTAGTTTCTCGCCATGCGATTGCTGATTTTCGGCGGCACCAGCGCGACCGGCGCGCAATTGATTGGCGATTTGCGTGCAGGCGACGCCGCCACGGACGTCACCGTCGTGTCGAGAACGGCTACTGCCGTGGCCGGTGCCAAGCGTGTGATCACGGGTCACTTTGCCGACTTGGTGAGCGGCAGCGATTTTTGCCGCCAGCTGGCTGCGTGCGATGCCGTCGTTCATCTGGCTGATGGTCTGGGCATATTGCAGGCTCACGAGCACGCAGCAGATGGTCCCCTGGCCGACAGTCTCCTCGCCGCATCACGCAGGCTGGCGCTGGCGTCGCGCGAGGCGCAGGTGCCGCTCTTCATCTATGTCAGCTCGATCAAGGCGCTGTGCGACGAGGAGGATGATCGCATTCTGGTCGAGAGCTCCGAGCCGCGATCGACAGCCTTGTACGGCCGGTCCAAGCTCCGCCTGGAGCAGGAGATGGGGGCTGCGTTGGCAAGCTCCGCGACGCGACTGGTCATCCTGCGCAATCCCGTCATGTACGGCGGTGCAAAAGGCGGCAACCTACAGCGTCTCGTGCGGCTCGCCGGCCTTCCGCTGCCGCTGCCTCTGGGCAGCCTGACGAACAGGCGCAGCCTGCTGGCGGTGCGGAACTTCGGCGCAGCGCTGGCGACCGTCGTGCGAGCGGGGCCTGGCAGCCGGCCCGGCGTCTATCATGTCCACGACGGGCCGCCACTCAGCACCACCCAGATCGTGGAAACTCTCAGGGCTGCCCTCGGGCGGCCGAGGTGCCTCTTTCCTGTGGGCGCACGCGCGGTGGCCATCGCGCGGCGAACACCGCTCCTTGCATCCGTCGCCGGGCGGCTTTACGGCTCCCTCGAGATGGCCGATGAGCATTTTCGCCGCAGTTTCGCATGGACGCCCGTTGTGAGCACCCGGGCCGCCTTGGGCGAAATGGCTCGGCAGTCGCTGGGAAAGGCCCCGTCGGCATGAACGTAGCGCCGTCCTGCTCCCATGGATCGAGCCAATTGCGGCTGCAGCTGAGCTGGTTCTGGCTCCTGGCCAGTGCCGCCTCCACGCTGGTGCTGCTGCTGTTTCCGATGGGCGCGCCGGTCGTGTTGACGACGTCCTCGGTTGTGCTCTTGGGATGGCAGCTGGTAACGCAAAGGCGTTTGCCGCTGGCGATGCCATCTGCGGTCATCGTGACGCTGCTGGTGATCGCGGCCTATATCCTCATCAACACCTCCTGGTCGCCCAGTCAGGCGGATGCCTTGCGTGCGGCCGGGGTGGTGCTGCTGACGACGGTCGTACTATTCCTGATGCTCAATGCGCTCGATCGCACCGAGCCAGCGATGCTGCGTTCGATCGCGGCGGGCCTGGTGGTTGGCATCGCGCTCGGCGGCGTGGTGCTGTGCGTCGAGTCCTACGGCGCGCAGGTAATCTGGCGCTTCTTCGTGAATTACCTGTCGGTTCTGGTACCGCCATCGCAGCACCTGAGCGTGAGGGCGGACGGCTCGGTCGGGATTGGGGCCTACCTGATCAACAGGAATATGAGCGTGTTCACCGTGCTGTTCTGGCCTGCGGTGCTGCTGCTGGAGCGGGCACACCTGTCGCACCGGATCAAGAAGCTCGGTTTGATCGCGCTCATGCCCGGTGTGGCCGCGGTGTTCCGCTCCGAGCACGCGACATCGCAGATCGCTTTCACCGTCGGTGCGCTCGTTTTCGGCATCTATCAGTTCTATCCCTGGCTGGTGCGGCGGCTCCTGCAGGTGGTCTGGGTCGTCGCGGTGCTGCTGGTCGTGCCGATGGCTATTTTGGCCTTCGAAAACCGGCTGTACCTCGCGTCCTGGCTCGCCGGCAGCGCGCAGCACAGAATAGTCATCTGGGGGTATACGGCCGATCAGGTATCCCGCGCGCCGCTGCTGGGTGTGGGCGTCGCCAGCGCGCGCGTGCGTCTCGACGCTGGCAACGAGGGCCATCGCAAGGCGCCGGGCAGCAAGTTCGAGCTCAGTACCGCGTCGCACAGCCACAACGCCTATCTGCAAGTCTGGTACGAGGCCGGCGCCGTGGGTGCCGCGCTATTGCTGGCATTGGGGCTTCTGGTCCTCCAGGCGATCGCTGAGGTTTCCGACGCGGCGCGAGGCCACCTGCAGGCGACATTCATCGCCTGCGCGGCGGCGGCCGCATCCGGCTTCAGCATCTGGGCGCCGTGGCTGCTCGCCACCTTCGGCATCGTCGCCGTGTGCTCTGCGGTTGCGCTGGCGCTTCGCCCGCCGACCCCGGTCGCGTAGATCAAGACGCGCCGCCGCGCAGACCTAGCTTCTCTCGCACGGCTGACACTCTTGACACGCCGGCGTCGTGCCAGTATTTAACCGCTGGGTTATTTAACCAGACGGTTCTCTAAGATGCCGGCCGATCACCTCAGCACCACGTTTGCGGCCCTCGCCGATCCAACGCGCAGGGCGATCCTGGCACGCCTGTCGCTCGGCGAGACGTCGGTGTCGGAGCTGGCCGAGCCGTTCGACATGAGCCTGCCGGCCATTTCCAAGCACCTGAAGGTGCTGCAGCGGGCGGGGCTCGTCGCGCGCGGCCGCGAGGCGCAGTGGCGACCCTGCCGGCTGGAGGCGGGGCCGATGAAGCAGGCAAACGCCTGGCTCGAGCACTACCGCCAGTTCTGGGAGCAGAGCTTCGACCGTCTGGAGGACTACCTGCGCCAGCTCAAGGCCAGCGAAAAGGTGCCGGCCCGCAAGATCAGGCCTAGGCCGCGCACGCGCGGGCGCCGCTAGTCGAGTCGAAAAAGGAAAGCCCGATGCTTGCACGCAGCCAAGACCGCATAACCATGATCTTGCCGTCGGACCGGGAGATCGTGCTGACGCGCGTGTTCGACGCCCCGCGCCGGCTGGTGTTCGAGGCCTGGACTAGGCCGGAGCACGTCAGGCGCTGGTACGGCTGTAGGGCCTTCGAGATGACGGCGTGCGAGATCGACCTCAGCGTCGGCGGAGCCTGGCGCTACGTGTTGCGCGGACCCGACGGTGTCACCCACACCATGCGAGGCTGCTACCGAGAGATTTCTCCCCCAGGCCGCCTTGTTTTCACGGAACAATACGCCGCGCAGGGATTTACCAGCACAGAGGCGCTGGTGCGCGTGCTGTTCGCCGAGCACGACGGCATGACGACGTTCTTACTAGCACGATCCTGCACGCCTCCAAGGAGGATCGCGATGCCCGCCTCGCCACGGGCATGGAGATGGGCGCGGGCGAGACCTACGACCGCCTCGACAGAGCATTTGGCCACGATGGCGTGAGCTGCACCCCTTCACTGAATTCGCGTTCGCAAGAGGAGATCACGATGGCCGCCCAAGACAAGATGCCCCCGCTGACCCCCTACCTCACCGTCAAGGGCGCCGCCGCCGCCCTCGAGTTCTACAAGAAGGCGTTCGGCGCCAAGGAGAACACGCGCATGCCGGCGCAGGACGGCAAGCGCCTCATGCACGCCGACATGACGATCAACGGCGGCCGCGTGCTGATGTCCGACTGGTTCGAGGAGTACCAGATGGACGGCAAGGTCGCGCCGCCAAGCCCGTCGCATCTGGCACCTGTCGCCGTCGCGCTGCACTACAAGAAGCCCACCGAAGTGGATGCCGCCTACCGGCAGGCCATCGCGGCCGGCTGCAGCAACATCCAGGAGCCGCAGGACACGTTCTGGGAGGCGCGCTTCGCCATGCTGAGCGATCCCTATGGCCATCGCTGGATGATGAACGCGCCGCTGCCGGCCAAGAAGCCCGCCAAGAGCAAGTAAGCGCATCGTCCCCGACAGGAGCGCGAGAAGCCATGCCCGCAGGCCAGGTAAAGAGCGTGCCCGATGCAGCGCCGGCTGAGCAGGAGTTGCTCACCAGAACCCCGATCGACCAGGCCGGCGACCGCGAGCTCGTGATCTCGCGCACGTTCGATGCGCCGCGCGATCTGGTGTTCGCGGCCTGGACCGACCCGCACCATGTGCGCGAGTGGTGGGGCCCGGTGAGCTATCCGGCGCGCTACGTCGAGATGGATGTGCGCCCGGGCGGCGCTTGGCGCATGTGCCTCAGATCGACGGAAGGCAAGCCGGAGTTGTGGCAGGGCGGCGTGTTTCGCGAGGTGGTGCCGCCCGAGCGCCTGGTTTTCACATTTGCCTGGGACGAGGAGGGCGAGCGCGGTCTCCAAACGCTGGTCACCGTCACCTTCGCGGAGGAAGGCGGCAAGACGCGCATGACCTTCCGCCAGGTGCCGTTCCAGTCGGTGGAGGAACGCGACGGGCACCAGGGGGGCTGGAACAGCACCTTCGGCCGCCTCGATGGTTTGTTGGAGCAGACACGCGCGCTGGAACGCGAGCAGGGTCGAGCGTCGGAGGATTGAGACATGAGCAGGATTGCAGAACTGCACGCTGGCTTGCGCCCGCAGCTCGAGGTGGTGGTCACCCGCGTGTTCGACGCCTCGGCCGAGCTGGTGTTCCGGATGTGGACGGAGCCCGAGCACTTCGCGCGGTGGTGGGGACCCAAGGGCTTCACCAATCCCGTCTGCGAGCTGGATGCCAGGCCGGGCGGCGCGATCCTCGTTCACATGCGTGCGCCGAACGGTGCGGTGTATCCGTTGGCGGGAACCTTTCGCGAGATCGTGCCGTGCGAGCGGCTGGTCTTCACCTTCATTGCCGAGGACGGCGAGGGAAACGCGGCGCTCGACGAGATCACGACGGTCACCTTTGCGGCCGAAGGCAGCAAGACCAGAGTGACGGTGCGCTCCAAGGCGGTGGGCCTCGCGCCGGCCGCGCCGGCCATGCTCGCCGGCATGGAGAAGGGCTGGTCGCAGAGCATGGATAGGCTGGCTACCAGCGTCTTCGCCAAGGCTGCGAATGGCGCGGTGGTAGGCGAGGACGAAGCCCAGATCCGCAAGGTGCTGGCCGATCGCGCCAGGGCGCTGCACGACAAGGATGCTGGCTCTTGCCGTGGCCCACCTCGCCGAGGATGCCGTGATGTTCACGCTCGCGCCTCCGCTGCAGCATGCTGGTGCCAAGGCGCGCGACCGGTCGGGCTGGAAGCCTGGTTCGCCACCTGGCGCGGGCCGATCGGCTGGGAGCTGCGCGACCCCGACATCGCAGTCGGCGGATGACGTCTGGCCTTCGTCCGCGCGCTGGGTCACATGACCGGCACCAAGGTCGACGGCGAGGAGGTCGACCTTTGGACCCGCACCACCGTTTGCCTCCGCCGCATCGGTGGCGCCTGGAGGATCGTGCACGAGCACACCTCGGTGCCCTTCTACATGGATGGCAGCTTCAAGGCCGCCATCGATCTCGAGCCATAGCCGAAACAGGCGTAAGGCCGCACACAACGCAAAGGAGAGCACAGATGTCCTACGTCGATGGGTTTGTCGTACCGGTGCCGAAGAAGAACCTGAAGGCCTACCGCGACGTCGCGGAGCTGGCCGGCAAGGTTTGGCGCGAGCACGGCGCACTCGACTACAAGGAATGCGTGGCCGACGACGTCAAGGTGGGCAAGCTCACCTCGTTCCCGCGCAGCGTGCAGCTGAAGCCGAGCGAGACCGTGATCTTCTCCTACATCGTCTACAAGTCGCGCGCGCACCGCGACAAGGTGCTGGAGAAGGTGATGAAGGACCCGCGGCTCGCCAAGATGATGGACCCCCGGTCCATGACATTCGACGGCAAGCGCATGATCTACGGCGGCTTCAAGCTGCTCGTGGACGCCTGACCCGAGCTTCGATCGACCGGAACGTGAGCGCGGCGGCGCGTGCCGCTGCGGCGGCACCGGCTTGCCTGCAACCGATGACCTGAGCAAAGGAGTAGACAGATGAAAAAGCTCATCCCGTTCCTGTGGTTCGACGGTCAGGCCGAGGAGGCCGCCAAGCACTACGTATCGATCTTCAAGGGCGCCAAGATGGGCAACATCTCGCGCTATGGCGATGCAGGCCCCGGCAAGCCCGGCAGCGTGCTCACCGCCTCGTTCGAGATCCTGGGGCTGGAGTTCGTGGCGCTCAACGGCGGCCCACAGTACAAGTTCACCGAGGCCATCTCGTTCCAGATCCCGTGCGAGACGCAGGAGGAGGTCGATCACTACTGGAACAAGCTCGGCGAGGGCGGGAACTTCTCGCAGTGCGGCTGGCTGAAGGACAAGTTTGGCGTCTCCTGGCAGGTGGTGCCGACCGCGCTGCCCAAGCTGCTGGGCAACCCCGACAAGGGCAAGGCCAGCCGCGTCATGCAGGCGATGCTGAAGATGCAGAAGCTCGACATCCCCAAGCTGGAGGCGGCGGCCAGGGGTTAGCAGGCTCGCAACGTCGCAGCCTGACGTCTTTGCAGGGAGAACGCACTCGTGTCCAAGCTTCGCGTGCATGCATTCGGCGTATCGCTCGACGGCTACGGCGCCGGACCCGGGCAGGACCTCGCCAACCCGCTCGGCGTCGGCGGCGCCAAGCTGCACGAGTGGTTTTTCCCGACGCGCACCTTCCAGCAGACGTTCGGCAAGGAGGGCGGCACCACCGGCATCGACGACGATTTCGCCGCGCGCGGCTTTGCAGAACGTCGGCGCCTGGATCCTCGGCCGCAACATGTTCGGGCCCGTGCGCGGGCCCTGGCCCGACGACAGCTGGAAGGGATGGTGGGGCGACAACCCGCCCTACCACAGCGACGTGTTCGTCCTCACCAATCACCCGCGCCCGTCCTTCTCGATGGACGGGCGGCACCACCTTCCACTTCGTGACGGACGGCATCCACGTGGCGCTGGAGCGCGCCCAAGCGGCGGCAGGCGGCAAGGATGTGCGCGTCGGCGGCGGCGCCGCCACTATCCGGCAGTATCTGCAGGCACGGCTGATCGACGAGATGCACCTTGCCGTCTCGCCGGTGCTGCTGGGCTCGGGCGAGAGCCTGTTTGCCGGTATCGACATGCCGAAGCTGGGCTATGAGGTGGTCGAGCACATCGCGTCGGAGAAGGTGACGCACGTCGTGATCGCCAGGCGCGGCTAGCTTCGGACGAAGATGGAGAGGGTTCCAATGTCGCTGAAGCTCTACTACCACCCGCTGGCGTCGTTCTGCTGGAAGGCGCTGATCGCGCTCTACGAGAACGGCACCAAGTTCGAGCCGCACCTGGTCGACCTCGGCAACCCGGAGGCTGCGGCCGCTTTCAAGGCGCTGTGGCCGATCCGCAAGTTTCCGGTGCTGCAAGACCATGCCAGGGGCGCCCTGATCCCGGAGTCGACGACCATCATCGAGTATCTGGACCAGCACTACCCAGGTCCTGCGCCGCTCGTGCCTGGCGACCCTGATGCTGCGCGCGACGTGCGTTTCGCCGATCGCCTGTACGATCTCTACGTGCACCTGCCGATGCAGAAGATCATGACCGACCGTCTGCGGCCGGAGGGCAGAAGCGACCCGCACGGCGTCGAGGAGGCCAAGGCCACGCTGCTGACCGCGCTCGGCATCCTCGACAAGGACATGGCCGGCCGAACCTGGGCCACCGGCGAGACGTTCAGCATGGCCGACTGCGCGGCCTGCCCGGCCCTCTACTACGGCAACATCGCCGTTCCCTTCGCGAGCACGCACGGGAACGTCGCGGCCTATCTGGCCCGGCTGCAGCAGCGTCCCTCGTTCGCCCGCGTGCTCGAGGAGGCTGAGCCCTATTTCAAGTTCGTTCCACGCGAGAAATAGGAGGGCCGGCCAGGGTGTAGGGCGCAATAGCGAAGCGTATTGCGCCGTTTGCACCGGTTTCGGCGCAATACGGTTGACGCCTATTGCGCCCTACGCCCTGCCGGCCATCCGTCGCAGCTCGGCCAGTAGGACCGCGACGGCTAGCACGGCCGCAATCAGCGTCGGTAGTGGCCAGCCAGATCGACAGCAGCGCCAGTGCCACCAGCACCGCATTCACCGCATTGACTGCGCCACACCACGGCGGGCGGTGTCGCGCCCCCGAGAACCGCACGCTGGTAGAAGTGCTGGCGATGTGGCTGCCAGGGCTTCTCGCCGCGGCGCAGGCGCTTCACCAGGGTGATTGTGGCATCGGCTGCGAAGTAGAGCGGCAGAATGATCGCGGCGGCCCAGTAGCCGCGGCAGGCGAGATCGATCATCAGCCAGCCGATGAGGAATCCGAGCGGGATCGATCCAGAGTTGCCCATGAACACGCGCGCCGGGTGCCAGTTCCAGACCAGATAGCCGCCGCTGGCCGCGGCCAGCACCAGGGCCAGCTCGGCCAACGGCGTCTCCAGGCCGGCAACCGCAGCCACCGCCGCGTAGCCGAACGCCACCGCGGTCGCCTCGGCGCCGGCAATGCCGTCGATGCCGTCCATGAAGTTGAACAGGTTGATGAACCAGAGCCAGCCCAGCGCCAGCAGTATGCGCTCTACAAGCAGCGGCAGGATGGGCATGACGCGCTGGTCCGGGGGGAGCACGGCCAGCAGCAAGCCGACCGCCGCTGCGTGCGCCGCCAGCCGCACCGCGGGCGAGAGGCGGTAGTGGTCGTCGAGCCATGATACGGCCGCAAGGCCCGCTGTCGCTGCCAGGAGAGCGATGTCGGCCCCCTCGAGCGCTGTGCCCGGGTACAGAGGCCAAAGCACGAGCACCGTAGCGACGATGGCGAGGCCGGCCCCGGTCGGCACGGCCCTGGTGTGCATGCCGCGCTCGTTGGGGGGCTCGAGCCGCGCCGGGCCAGCATGGCGCGCATGTAGCCCCAGGTGAGCGCGCAGGCCATGAGCGCGGCCAGAACGACAATGAATGTTGCGCTCACGGTTGATGTCCATCGGGCGGTGCGAGGCGAGGCTGCTCTCGATAGTACGGGCGAATTGGTCCCGCAACAGCAGCTGCGATCCTCCGGCATCACCGCAGCAATGCCCTCGCTACCGTGGCCCAGCTGCCGGGGAAATCTCAGGACGACCGTTTGAAGATGCGGTCCCAGAAGATGATCATGAGGCCGTCGACCACGGCGACCAGGACGAAAACCAGCGCCACCATCCGCGCCGTATCGTCGGGGATGCCGAGCGACTGTCGAAACACGTAGATCGCCGCTCCCGCCAGCAGCGAGCCGAAGGCCAGCGCCGCGAGCATCGCTTTGACTTGCCGTTCGGCGGACGGCTGGCCGCTGTCGTCCTGGCTCATGGCTCCTCCTGTTCCAGCTCGGCGACCGCCTCGCGCAGCTTGGCGCGCAGCTCCGCCTCGTCCGGCACGAAGTCGTTACCCATCCACCAGCCCTCCAGGCCGCTCAGAATTATGCCCACCCAGGGTCCCTCCGGCACCCCGAGCGCGATCACGTCGCCGCCGCCGATGGGGAGCTTGGGCGGGCGCCAGCGCATAGGCAGGGTGAAGCGGTCGTGCCAGGCCGGATCGCGCGGAGAGGCGCCCGAGCGTGCCCAGCCTATCAGCACGCGGTTGCGGTAGGTGGCCTCTCCGTCCAGGTACAGGGCCTGCCTGGCTGTGGGCTCGGGCACGTGCGGAGCGATGTCCCTTCCGGGGCCCACTGCCTGGAGCAGGCCTGCCGTCTCCTCGTTGGAGAGCCGCCAGCGCGCCCGCAGCCGCTCCGCGTCCTCCGGCACCTCCACGGCGAGGGCTGCCAGGCGCAGGATGGGATCGGCCGGCAGCGCCAGTGCCGCCTCCAGCGCGGCCAGCCGCGCCAGCAGGCCCGGTCGCGGCGCCGCAGGCAGCACCATGGCGCCCAGGCCATGCGTCAGCATGACCTCGATGAGCTCCGTGGCGCGACGTGCCGCAAGCAGCTTGAGCATCTCGTGCCGCACCCGCTCTGGCGAGAGCTGCGCCAGGCCGGTGCGCTCGCGCACGCAGGCGGCCAGGCTCTCCGCGTGGGGAGGGCCCTGGCCGTACTCGGCGGTGAAGCGCAGGAAGCGCAGGATGCGCAGGTAGTCCTCGCGGATGCGCTCCTGCGCATCGCCGATGAAGCGCACGCGACGGGCCACGAGATCCGCGTAGCCGCCGAGCGGATCGAACAGCGCACCGTCGGCGCTGCAATAGAGGGCGTTGATGGTGAAGTCGCGCCGGCGCGCATCGGCCTCCCAGTCGTCGGTGAAGGCGACGGTTGCGTGACGGCCGAAGGTCTCCACGTCCGTGCGCAGGGTGGTGATCTCGTACGCGCGTCCGCTCGACAGCTACCGTGACCGTTCCGTGCGCAATCCCCGTCGGCACCGCCTTGAGGCCCGCGGCTTCTGCTGCGCCGATCACGTCCTCGGGCCTGGCCGTGGTGGCGATGTCGACCTCGGCGACGGGCTTGCCGATCAGCGCGTTGCGCACGGCGCCGCCCACCACGCGGGCACCAAAGCCGCGTGCACCAAGTGCCGCGAACACGGCCTGGGTCGCGTGCGCTCTCGAGCCAGTCCTGGCCGCTCAGCTTTGGAGGAGGGGTGGCATCCACGTCGGCACCGCTACTTGAGAATACCGGGCTCGATGCGCCCGTCTTTCATGCGGGGCGGTATGTAGGTCTGGTCGGGCCGGCCGCCCTCGCTGGTGGCGCCGAAATAGACCAGCGTGCCCGCCACCAGCACCGCGCCAGCCAGAAACAGCCAAACCAGCGGCGCCTCGTTGATGACAACCCCCGCCGAGGTGCTGCGCCGCGTCAGCAGCACATAGGCCACATACATGGCGAAAGGCAGCAGGAACAGCAGGATGTTCTCGATGACGATGCGAATCATCGTTGAAACAGCCTCTGCTGCATGTTGCGCAACATGCCTGCGGTTGCGCCCCAGATATAGCGCCCCTGGTAGGGCATCGCATAGAAGGTGCGCTCGCGTCCGCGCCATTCGCGCGAGGCGCGCTGATGGTTGGCCTCGTCCATCAGAAACGCCAGCGGCACCTCGAACACCTCGCTCACCTCGCGCTCGTCGAGCACGCTTGGGAAGCCCGGTCGCACGAAAGCCACCACGGGTGTGATCTGGAAGCCGCTGCCGGTGCGGTAGCTGTCGAGATAGCCCAGCGGCTCGACGAACTCGGACGGCAGGCCGATCTCCTCGTGCGCCTCGCGCAAGGCGCAGGCGAGCGGGCTCGCATCGGCCTCCTCGATCTTGCCGCCGGGAAACGAGATCTGCCCAGGATGGCTCGGCATGTCCTCCGGGCGCTGGGTGAGCAATACGGTCAGCTCCTCGCGGAGCACGATCCCCACCAGCACGGCCGCCGGCCGCGGCGGCGCCATCACGGCCAGGTCGGCCTTGAGCTCCGGGTTGAGGTCGAAGTCGCTCGGCCCGAACGCCTTGTCGGTGCGCGGGTCGAAGATCGCCTCCGACGGCGCATGGTCGAGCCCGCGCTCGGCACGCGCGCGAAAATCGGCCTCGGAGAACTGATCGACCATGCCGTGCAAAGGCGCCTCCCTGAGGCGCGACCATATCCGGTGTACCGCCGGGTTGCCACCGCCGGGCGGGCGCGTGAGCCTGCACCTCATATCGTCACAAAAACCGCAATCGCGCCGTCACGCCGCCAGGCTCGGGTCGACCCGCAGCATGGCTTGGCGCAGAGCATCGAAACACGCCGGATCCGTCGCGGTCCCCAGCCCTTCGGCCATGATCGCCAATGCCTTGGAGACCGGCATGGCGGCCCGGTAGGGCCGGTCGGCGGTCAGCGCATCGAACACATCGGCGGTGGAGATGATGCGCGCTTCGATCACGATCGCATCGCCCTCGAGACCTCTGGGATAGCCCTTGCCGTCGATGCGCTCATGATGGGCCCCGGCGATGGATGCGAGGTCCTTGAAGGCGCCGATGCGTGACAGGATCGTCTCCGAGTAGGCGGCATGCGTCTTCATGGCCGCCCACTCCGCCTCGTCGAGCTTGCCGGGCTTGTCGAGAATGGTGTTGCTGACCCCGAGCTTGCCGATGTCGTGCAGCAGCGCCGCCCGCTTCAGCCAGCGCCGGCGTTCGGCCGACAGCCCCATCTGCTCCGCGATCATGTCGGCAAACAGCGTGACGCGCTCGCTGTGCCCGTGCGTGTAGGGGCTCTTGGCGTCGATGACCTGGGCGAAATGCCGCCGCGATGTCGTCGAGGTAGTCCTCGTCGACCGCTGCCGAATGTTGCGCCGGCTCGAGCGTGAAGATCACGCCCGGCAGGTTCCTGGATTGCAGCATGTCCCAGAATTGCGGTCTTGGCGGCGATGCGCTGCGAATGCCGCGATCAGAGCCGGGTCGAACCACGTTCCGGTGCGCTGCCGCACCTCGCGCCGCACCGCCTCGATGCCGCCGCCGGCCTGGAACACGTCGACGACCTGCGCCAGCAGCGCGATCTGCGCGTTGCGCGGGATCTCGGCGCCGCGCGCTCCGGCCGGCTTGCCGCCGCCGTCCCAATGCTCGTCCAGGTACTGGATGCCGAGCGCCACGGGCTCGGGAAAGCGCATCTTGCGCGCGATGTCGGCGCCGCGCTGGCAACGGGTCTCGATCAGCTCGCGCGCGATCTGGCCGCCGTTCTGAAAGATGTTGATGATGGCGCGGAAGCGCTCCGCCAGGCCGGCCTTCAGGCCCGTGTGCGAGAGAACGAAGCGCAGGGCCTGCGGCAGGCTGCCGTCGATCTGCTTGAAGTCGTGCTTGAAGCGCAGGTCGTCCGTCAGATAGAGCTGGCAGATGCGCGCCGCATTGCTGCTGCAGCCGAGGTCCTTGAGCAGCAGCGTGTAGTAGAGCTCCCACAGCTCGCGCTGGCTGAGGCCCAGCTCCTGGCCGAGCTGGAAGCCGATCCAGCAGCAGCGGATGCAATGGCCTTCGGGCTGCCCTTCGGTGAGGTCCAGCGCGTGGCAGAGCGCGCCGAGCAGCTCGGCGAGCCGGATTCTGTGGCGTCTCCCCCATGTCGCGCATGGCGCAGGCAACCACGCCGCGCTTAACTTTCGGTAAGGGCGCTCTTCCTCTGCCCGTCCTTGCGGAGAGGGGGTCGGGGTGAGGGGCGGCTTGGCCCCGCAGTCAGTCGACGTAGGCGACCTTGTCCGACTTGAGCAGCGCCTCGATGGCGGGCAAATGACGCCATGCCGGCGCGGATCTTGGCCTGCGTCTCCTCCTCCATGCGGCGGATCTCCTCGAGCGCCGAAACCACCGCCTCGAGCTGCCCCTGCGGGATGATGACGACACCGTCGCGGTCGCCCAGCACCACATCGCCGGCCTCGACCGCCACGCCACCGCAAACGACGGGCAGGCCGATTTGCCCCGGCCCGCTCCTGACGCACGAGTTGGGCGTGATGCCGCGCGCAAACACCGGCAGTCCCACCGGCACGATGCCGTGCTGTCGCGCGCCATGCCGTCGACGACGATGGCGGCAACGCCCTTGTTCTTGGCCATCATCGTCACGTTGTCGCCGACCACCGCGGATCCCGAGAAGGCTTCGGATGCCGCCACGATCACGTCGCCGGGCTCCGCCAGCACCAGGGCCGCCAATATCGCCAGGTTGTCGTCGGCGCCGGTCAGGCATGTGAGGGCCGGGCCCACGAACTGCGCGCGCTCTGGATCAACCGGCTTGATGCCGGGATCTAGGGACGCGCGCCCTTGCATGGCGTCGACGATGTGGCCGGTTTGCGCGCCTTCCAGCTTGGCCAGCAGCGCCCGCGGCGGGCGCTTGAACGAGCGGCGGACGGTCAGCAGCGGCGGGTCTTTCAGCATGCGCGTTTCCTCCAGAGTTTTGTGCAGTGTTAAGCGGCCCGCATCGGAAAGAAGGTCCCCCGCTCCACAGCCCGAGGCCCTCCGATCAGCGTCCTCAAGCGCCAGCTCGACGAGGTCATAGTAGAGTGCGCGCGTCACCAGCGCCTCGAGCCGCCCGCGCACCGAGCAGATATGGCTTGAGCCCGCCGCTGCCCAACTCCTCAGCGAATCGGATCGGATGCTCCGGCCCCGCCGCGACGATGTCGTCGACGTTGGTGCGAAAGGTCAGGCGTTGGTCGCGGCCGCTGCCCGCCACCTGCATCTCAACCGCCATGAACGGCGCATCCGCGACGCCCACGTCGATCTTCTCGACCGGCGTCACCAGGTAGTGCCTGCCGTCGGCGTCCTTGCGCAGAACGCTGGCGAACAGCTTGACGAGCGGCATCCGCCCGATCGGGCTGCCCTGGTACAGCCACACGCCATCGCCGCGAATCGCCATGCCGATGTCGCCGCAGTAGGGCGGGTTCCATTTCTCCACCGGCGCCGGGCCCTTGCCGCCTTGCGCCTTGAGCAAGGACTCGAGCCCCGAGATGCGGTTGGTGTTGGTATCGGACATGCACCAGCGAATTTACCCGCCGTAGGGCGGATTAGCGAAGCGTAATCCGCCGTTCCACCTCGCCGCGGATGCCGGCATAGACGGCGGATTACGGCTGACGCCTAATCCGCCCTACGGTCGTCGCTCACCTCGGGAACGGCTCGAGCAGCTCGGCGTCGGCATAGTCGGGCGGCGTGCGCGCCACGTTCATCATCATGGCGAGCAGGCTGTAGTAGCCGTTGAGCCCGACGAGGTCGATGATGCCGCGCTCGCCGAACAGCTCCAGCGCCCGGGCATAGGTGGCATCGCTCACGCTCTTGTTACGATGCAGCTCGATCGAGAAATCGTAGGCCGCTGCCTCGTCTTTGGCCATGTCATCGGGCCTGCGCCCCTCGGCGACCGCCTCGATCACGGCGCGCGAAAGCCCCGCTTCCAGCGCGTGCCTGTAGTGGTGCGACCATTCGAACTGCTGGGTCCATTGGCGCGCTGTCACTAAGGTTACCAGCTCGCGCACGTGCCCCGGCAGCACATTACGAAAGCGTAAGTAATCCCCCACCGCCTTGACGCGCAGCATCACTTCGGGCGAGCGCAGCATCACCGAGAACGGCCCGAGCAAGGGGTAGCCACGGGTCGCCTCGAACTCGTCGGAGGCCTTTTTCTGCTCGGCCGTCATCGCCCCGGCCGCCAGCGGCGGCAATCTTTCCCTGCTCGGCATGGCTGCTCCCGTGCTTATCCCCGCGTTACGGTAGGTGCGCTATTATACGCCAGACTGCCGCCTTCTCGACCAGGCTGGCGCAACTGTTCATATTGTGACCATCTTTGCCAACTGAGGTTCGCTTTCCAAGCCGTGGAGCGTATAATTTCCGTCATGAGCACCATCACCCAAACCGACGACGCGATCGTCGGCCGCATCGAGATGGCCGGCGAGCGCATGCAGCGCGTGCACAAGGCGGCGGCCTCCGTCATCTTCGGCCAGGACCAGGTGATCGAGCGCACCCTCGTCACCGTGCTGGCCGGCGGCCACGCCCTGCTGATCGGCGTCCCCGGCCTCGCCAAAACGCTGCTGGTGGATACGCTGGGCAAGGTGTTGGGCCTGGACGCCAAGCGCATCCAGTTCACGCCCGACCTGATGCCCTCCGACATCACCGGCGCGGAGATGCTGGAGGACGGCGGGCCCGGTGGCCGCCGCAGCTTCCGCTTCGTCAAGGGCCCGGTGTTCGCCCAGCTGTTGATGGCCGACGAGATCAACCGCGCCAGCCCCAAGACGCAGTCGGCGCTGTTGCAGGCCATGCAGGAGCACCACGTCACCGTCGCCGGACAGCGCCATGACGTGCCGGCGCCGTTCCACGTGCTGGCCACCCAGAACCCGCTGGAGCAGGAGGGCACTTATCCCCTCCCCGAAGCCCAGCTCGACCGGTTCCTGCTGCAGATCGATGTGGGCTACCCCGACCAGGGCGCCGAGCGGCGCATGCTGTTTGCCACCACCGGCATCGAGGAGCGCCGGGTGGAGCAGATCATCACCGCGCCCGAGCTGCAGTCGATCCAGCGCCTCGTGCGCCAGCTGCCGGTTCCCGACAAGGTGGTGGAGGCCATCC
Organism: uncultured Alphaproteobacteria bacterium; assembly: GCA_963756735.1. GTDB lineage: Bacteria > Pseudomonadota > Alphaproteobacteria > Rhizobiales > Hyphomicrobiaceae > AWTP1-13. The sequence continues at coordinate 181,536 of CAVWOY010000034.1, read as the reverse complement.
TCAAGCTCACCCGCTCGGCGCGCCCCGGCACCGGCGCGGGCGCTGATACCGATCGCCTGATCGCCTGGGGGCCTGGGCCTCGCGCCAGCCAGGCCTTGATGCTGGCGGTGCGCGCCAAGGCTCTCATCGACGGGCGCCTCGCTCCATCCGTCGACGATGTCGTTTCGCTCGCCGAGCCGGTTCTCAAGCATCGTATGGCGCTGACGTTTGCGGCGCGTGCCGAGGGCGAGTCGGCGTCGGGCGTCATCAACCGGCTGGCAGCAGCGCTGGGGTAGGGGCGACACGGGTGGCGGCAAGCGGGCCTGCGGCAGCACACGGTAAGGGTAGCGCGAGCGTCTTCAAGCTCGAAGGCGAGGCACAAGCGCTTGCCGACCGACTTCCCGACTTGCTGCTGGAGGCGCTGCGGGTGGCCAACACAGTGGTGCATGGCATCCACGGCCGCCGGCGCGCCGGGACGGGCGAAACCTTCTGGCAGTTCCGCCAGTTCCAGGGCAGCGATCCCGCGACCGTCATCGACTGGCGCCGGTCCGCCAGCTCCGACACGCTGTACGTGCGCGAGCGGGAGTGGGAGGCTTCGCATACCTTCTGGCTCTGGCCCGACGTTTCGCCCTCGATGCTCTTCAAGAGCCACTTGGCGCCCATCAGCAAGCGCGACCGGGCGCTGGTGCTGACGTTTGCGATTGCCGAGATGCTGGTGCGGGCCGGCGAGCGCGTCGCCCTGCTCGGCCTCACCACGCCGATGGCGAGCCGCAGGGCCGCCTCGCGCATTGCCCAAAGCCTGGCCGCCAGCGAGCACACCGAGGCCGCTAAGGCGAGCCTGCCGCCCAAGGCGCGCCTTTCCCGCTTCTCGAGCGTCGTTCTCGTCGGCGACTTCCTCGATCCGCCCGAGATGATCGCCCAGCGGCTCGGCGAGATGGCGCAAGGCGACGTGCACGGCCATCTGATCCAGGTGCTGGATCCGGCCGAGGAAACGCTGCCCTACCAGGGCCGCATGGAGTTTCTCGCTCCCGAGGGCGCCGAGCGCTGGATCGGCGACCGCGTGGAGACCCTGCGCGACGCCTACCGCCAGAAGCTCGCCGACCACCGGGCCCGCATCGAGGAGGCAGCCCAGCGCATCGGCTGGTCGTTCCTGGTGCATCACACCGACCGGCCCGCGGCCGAGCCGCTGCTCGCCCTCATCATGCGTCTGCAGGGCATGTCGGCTCCGACTATCGCTGGAAGCCCGAGGTGCGGGCGGGGAGGCCTGAATGACGCTCGGGCCCATCGCCTTCCTCAGTCCGTGGCTGCTGGCCGGCCTGCTGGCGCTGCCGGTGATCTGGTGGCTCCTGCGCACGGTGCCGCCCAGGCCCCAGCGCGTCGAGTTTCCGCCGACGCGCATCCTGGTCGGTCTCGACAATCGCGAGAAGACGCCGGCCAAGACGCCGTGGTGGCTCACCCTGATCCGCATGCTGGCCGCGGCGCTGGTGATCCTGGCGCTGGCCGAGCCCGTGCTCAATCCCAACCGCACCACCGCGCTCACGGGCTCGGGTCCCGTAGTGCTGGTGGTCGACAACGGCTGGGCTGCGGCGGCCCAATGGGGCTCGCGCACGTCCATGATCGAGCGGCTGATCGCGGAGGCCGAGGGCCAGAGCCGCCCGGTGATGATCGTCGCCACCGCCAGCGCGACCAAGAGCCCGGCCGCCAAGATCGAGGCGCCGGGGGCGGCGCGCTCCACCGCTGCGGCCATCCAGCCCCAACCCTTCGCCCCGGATCGCCCCGCGGCCGCCGAGGCGATCGTGCGGGCGCTCGGCGGTGCGGCCGAGGCCAGCATCGTCTGGCTGAGCGACGGCATCGATCACGACGGCACCGCGCGCGCCTTCACCGACCGCCTGGCGGCGCTCGCCGGCGTGCGCATTGCGGTGGTCGAGACGCGCGCGGGCTACGAGGCCCTGGGCACCAGCGCGACCGTCACCACCGGCGGCAGGCTCGAGGCGCAGGTGTTGCGCGCCGAGGGCGGGGTGCCGCAGCGGCGTGCTGCATGCGGTGTCGGCGCGCGGCCAGCGGCTCGGCCAGGTGCCGTTCACTCTCAACGCCGGCGACACGCGTGCCATCTCCGCCTTCGATCTGCCGCTCGAGCTCAGGAACCAGGTCACCCGCATCGAGATCGCCGGCGAGCGCTCGGCGGGCGCCGTGCACCTGCTGGACGCGCGCTCGCGCTGGCACCGGGTCGGCGTCTACTCCAGCGAATCGCGCGAGCAGGCGCAGCCGCTGCTGGCCCCCCTCTACTACATCGAGCGCGCGCTCACCCCCTTCACGGAGATCGCCAGGGGCGAAGGCGCCAACCTGCCCGCGGCCATCGACTCGATCATGAAGCGCAACGTCTCGGTGTTGATGCTGGCCGACGTCGGCGTGCTGCCCCAAGATGTGCACGACAAGGTCGCCGAATGGGTCAAGAAGGGCGGCGTGCTGGTGCGCTTCGCCGGGCCGCGGCTCGAGAAAGGCGGCGACGACCTGCTTCCGGTCGCGCTGCGCCAGGGCGGCCGCACGCTCGGCGGCGCGCTGTCGTGGTCGACGCCGCAACCGCTGGTGCCATTCGGTGACGAGGGCCTGTTCGCAGGCCTGCCCGTGCCCGCCGAGGTGGTGGTGAGCAAGCAGGTGCTGGCCGATCCGGCCTCGCTCGGCGCCGACGTCAAGGTGTGGGCCCGCCTCAAGGACGGCACCCCGCTCGTCACCGCGGCCAAGCGCGGCGACGGCCAGCTGATCTTCTTCCATGTGACCGCCAACTCCGACTGGTCGAACCTGCCGCTGTCCGGCCTGTTCGTGGAGATGCTCCGCCGCGTCACCACGCTGGGCAATCTCGACGGCGGCGGCGGCGAGGCGCTCGATGGCGACGGCAAGACGGCCGGCGCCGGGTCGGGCGCGGAGGTGCTCTCGCCGCTGCAGGTGCTCGACGGGTTTGGTCTGCTCAGGAGCCCGCCGCCGACCACGCAGGGCATCGCCGCCTCCAAGATCGCCGAGGCCAAGCCCACCGCCGAGAACCCGCCGGGCTACTACGGACCGGCAGGCGCCCCGCGGGCCCTCAATCTGCTCACTCCGAAATCCCTGCTCAAGCCGCTGCCGAGCCTGGCAGGCGGGGTCGAGCACCGCGTCTACGAGGGCGAGGCCGCTCAGCCCGTGAAGCCGCAACTGCTGGTGGCCGCCATGACCTTGCTGTTCGCCGATATCCTGGCCGTCGTGCTGCTGCAGGCGGGCGGCCTCGGCGGCCTTGTGGGGCGCATGGGAAGTCGCGCCGGCCGCGCCGCCGGCGTGCTCGCCGCCGTCGCGCTGGGCGCCGGCCTGCTGATGGCTGGCGCCTCGCCGGCCAGCGCCCAGGCTTCGACCGCGCCGCCCAGCACCGCGCCCGCTCGACGCCGTCGCCGTCCAGGCCACCTCCAAGGTCACCTTCGGCTATGTCCTCACCGGCGATGCCGCCACCGACGACACCAGCCGCGCCGGCCTCGTCGGCCTCGAACAAGTATCTCACCGCCCGCACCGCCGTGGAGCCCGGCGAGCCGTTCGCCGTCAACATCGAGACCGACGAGATCGCCTTCTTCCCGGTCCTCTACTGGCCGGTGCTGCCCAACGCCAAGCCGCTGTCGGAGGCGGTGCTCGCCAAGATCGACGCCTACATGAAGCAAGGCGGCATGATCATCTTCGACACCAAGGACTACGGCCAGGGCATTCCCACCGGCTACAACATGCGCGGCGACGGCACCACGCCGCTGCAACGGATGCTGGGCAACCTGGACATTCCGCGGGTGGAGCCGGTGCCCGAGCACCACGTGCTGACGAAGTCCTTCTACCTTCTGCGCAGCTTTCCCGGCCGTTGGGACGGCGGCCAGCTATGGGTGGAGGCCGAGGTGCCGCGCGACAGCGACCAGGGCCGCCAGGCGCGCCGCGTCGATGGCGTCAGCTCCATCCTGATCACCTCGAACGACTTCGCCTCCGCCTGGGCTACCAACGAGCGCGGCCAGCCGCTCTATCCGGTGGTGCCCGGCGGCGAGCGCCAGCGCGAGATGGCGTTCCGTACAGGCGTCAACATCATCATGTATGTGCTGACCGGCAACTACAAGGCCGATCAGGTGCACGTGCCGGCGCTGTTGGAGCGGTTGGTGCAATGAGCAGCTGGTCGATCGACTTCGCGCCGATGGTGCCGCCGCCCTGTTCTGGGCCGGCTGCCGCCTGGCCGTGGCGCTCGTCGCTGCTGCTGCTGGTGCGCCGCTCGCGAGGCGCGCTGCTGCGCGCCCTGTCGCTCGCCGCCCTGCTGCTGGCGCTGGCCAACCCCACGCTGCGGCAGGAGGAGCGCGAGAGCCTCGCCAACATCGCCATCGTCGTGCTCGACGAGAGCCTCAGCCAGACGATCGCCGGCCGGCCCGAGCAGACCGCAGCCATCAAGCGCGAGCTGGAGGCCAAGCTCGGCGCCATCAACAACCTGCAGGTGCGCTGGGTGAACTCGTCCAAGCCCACCGGCGAGCAGGCGGCCGGCACCAACCTGTTCCAGGACTTGAACAGCGCGCTCGCCAACACGCCGCCGGATCGCCTGGCCGGCGTCATCATGATCACCGACGGCCAGGTGCACGACGTGCCAAAGACCGCCCAGGTGCTGGGCTTCGACGCGCCCGTGCACGGGCTCCTCACCGGCCAGCCCGACGAGTTCGACCGCCGCATCGAGATCCTCAAGGCGCCCCGCTACGGCTTCGTCGGCTCCACCCGCAACATCGAGCTGCGCGTCGTGGAGACCGGCCGCAAGGGCCGCGCCGGCGAGCGCGTGTCGCTCAAGGTGCGGCGCGAAGGCAAGCCCGACGAGACCCGCAGCGCCCAGATCGGCCGCAGCGTCAACATCCCGATGTCCTTTCCGCATGCCGGCCAGAACATCATCGAGATCGAGCTCGACGCCGTGCCCGGCGAGCTCACCGCCGCCAACAATCGCGTGGTGGTCGTGTCCGAGGGCGTGCGCGAGAACCTGCGCGTGCTGCTGGTCTCCGGCGAGCCGCATGCCGGCGAGCGTGTGTGGCGCAACCTCTTGAAGTCCGACGCTAGCGTCGACCTCGTGCATTTCACGATTTTGCGCCCGCCGCAGAAGCAGGACGGCACGCCCATCAATCAGCTCTCGCTCATCGCCTTCCCGACGCGCGAGCTGTTCTCAGAGAAGATCAAGGACTTCGACCTCATCATCTTCGACCGCTACCAGCACCGCGACATTCTGCAGAACCTCTACTACGAGAACATCGCGCGCTACGTGGAGGAAGGCGGCGCCCTGCTGGTCGCCTCCGGCGACGACTACGCCGGCCGCATGAGCCTCGCCAACACGCCGTTGAGCTCGGTGCTGCCGGCGATGCCGACCGGCCAGCTGATCGAGCGCCCCTTCAAGGCCAAGCTCTCCACCGACGGCCAGAAGCATCCCGTCACGCGCGGACTGCCGGGCTCGGAGGGCAAGGAGCCATCCTGGGGCCGCTGGTTCCGCCAGGTCGAGATCGCGCCCAGCCGCGGCCGCGTGGTGATGAGCGGCATCGACGACCGGCCGCTGTTGGTGCTCGACCGCAAGAGCCGCGGCCGCGTGGCGCTGCTGCTCTCCGATCATGCCTGGCTGTGGGCGCGCGGCTACGAGGGCGGCGGCCCGCACACCGATCTGCTGCGCCGCCTCTCGCACTGGCTGATGAAGGAGCCCGATCTCGAGGAGGAGCGCCTCATCGCCTCCGCCAAGGGCCTCAAGCTCACCATCGAGCGCCGCTCCATGGAGGAGAAGGTCGGCCCCGCGCACATCTCCGCGCCCGGCGGCGAGACGTCCGAGGCGACCCTCGACAAGGTGGGTCCTGGGTTGTGGCGCTCCACCGTCGATGTCAAGTCGCCCGGCCTCTACAAGATCGAGACGCAGTCCACGCTGGGCGCGCTGACGGCCGTTGCGCACGCCGGCATCGAGGACGCGCGCGAGATGAACGAGGTGACGGCCACCGACGAGAAGCTGAAGCCCCTGGTGGAGATGACCGGCGGCGGCGTGTTCTGGACCCGCGGCGGCGGCCTGTTCTCCGCCGTCACCTCGGGCGTCGAGCTGCCGCGCATCTCCATGCTCACCAACGCGCGGGTGCTGGCGGGCTCCGGCTGGATGGGCCTCAAGGACCGCGAGGCGTTCGTCACCCGCGGCGTGCGGCTGATCCCGATGTTCACGGGCTTCCTGGCGCTCGCCGCCCTGCTCGCCCTGATGGCCGCCACCTGGTGGCGCGAGGGGCGGTGAAGATTTCCCTCTCCCCATGCTTCTTCAGCAAGGGGAGAGGGAGCCCTCAGACCAAATACTCCTTGAAGTGAGCGATGGTGCGGTCCCAGGCGAGCTTGGCCTGCCGCCTCCTGATAGCGCGGCGTCGAGTTGTTGTGAAAGCCGTGCTGGGTGTCGGGATACATGTGCATCTGGTGGCGCACGCCGGCAGCCTTCAATGCTGTCTCGAACGCCGGCCACATGGCGTTGATGCGCTCGTCGTTCTGCGCATACTGGATGAGCAGCGCCGCCTTGATGTCGGGCACGCGCGCCGTCTCGGCCGCCGCGCCGTAGAACGGCACGCCCGCCTTCAGGTCGGCGCCCAGGGCAATCGCCAGGGCGTTCACCGTGCTGCCGCCCCAGCAGAAGCCGGTGATGCCGAGCGCGCCCGTCGACAGCGCATGCGCCTTGAGAAAACGCGCGCTGTTGAGCATGTCGGTGCGCAGCTTGGCCTGGTCGAGGCCGGCTTGCAGCGTGCGGCCCTCGTCGTCGTTGCCGGGATAGCCGCCGACCGGAAACAGTCCATCCGGCGCCAGCGCCAGGAAGCCTTGCGTGGCGGCGCGCCGCGCCACGTCCTCGATGTAGGGGTTGAGTCCGCGGTTCTCGTGGATCACCAGCACGGCGGGGAACGGCCCCTGTCCGCTCGGCTGCACCAGGTAGCCGCGCATGGTGCCGGAGCTGCCGCCGGGCGAGGGATAGCTGACGTAGCGCGCCTTGATGCGCTCGTCGGTGAAGGAGATGGTCTGCGCCTGCGCGTAACGGGGCAGCAGCGCCTGCGCCATGGTCAGGCCGGATACGCCCGCGACCGTGATCGCGCTCGCCCGGGCCAGGAACTCGCGGCGGTCGATGTATCCGTGGCAGTACTCGTCGTAGAGATCGTAGACGCGCTGGTCGATCTCCAGCTGGGTCACCGGCGGTGGCGCCTGCGTGTCGGGGGCGGGGCTGGCAAGGGTCACGGGTTGGTAGTCGGCCATCGTTCCTCCTCGGCATATTTGGTGATGCTTGAGCGACATCCTCTGATCGCGCCGCCTGCGGGCCGGCCCCGCTCGGCTCGCAGGCAGCACGGCGGCAATAAACAATCGATCCGCGGCCGTCGCAATAGCCGCTCGCGACAATTTTATCCGGCAAGCCTCGCCGGGCTCACCTCGGGAACGGCCGCGGCACCGCGGTTGCGGTCGCCACCGCCAGCAGTCTTGCCGCCGGCATCGCGCAGGGTCCCCTGCATCACCACGCTCGAGGAGCCGAAGCGCAGCACCTCGCCGCGGGCGATGACGCGGGCAATGGGCGTCGGGCGCAGGTAGGTCACCGAGACCTGTAGGGTCGGCACAACGATCGTGAAGCGCTGCGAGATGCTGGCGGTGACGCCCATGGCGTCGTCCAGCATGGCGCACACGAAGCCGCCCTGCACGCTCCCCTGTGGGTTGGCGAACTCCGGCCGCGGGGTGAAGGCCACCTCGGCCCAGCCGCCGTCCACGGAAAAATCGATCAGCTCGAAGCCCAGGTGGCGCGCACATGGCGGAGCGTTGGTCACATCGCGCAGGAGGTCGCGGATTGCTGCATCGTCGAGTGCCATGGGCGCCAATCCCTTGCTGCAAAATGCATTCCTAGCATGAGAACGCTGGGGATAGCCCCGTTCTGGCGATTGCGCGACTCGGCCTGTCGTCCGACGAATCGCAGCCAGGCAGTCGGTCTGGCCAACGGGACAATCCGCCCATGAACCTGCTCTTCCGCATCGTCTATGCCGCCCACGCCAAGGGCACGCATCACAAGCTGGCTCTCGATGCGCTGCGCTATCTCCAGGGTCCCGATAGCGAGGCATGGCAGCGGCTGTTCCTCGGCCACGCCAAGCTCTACCTGGAAGGGTCCAAGGCGCCTGACGACGAGTTCAAGGACTTCAAGAACCACGTTCTGCACACCCGCGACGGCTTCTGGGGCGGGGCGCCGCAGAAGGTGACGAGCTGGTATCAGCATCTCGTGGAGGCATTGAGGGTGCAGGACTGGCCGACCGCGGTCTATTGCGCCGGCGTCCTGAGCCACTACTACACCGATCCCCTCCAGCCCTTCCACACCGCCCAGTCGGAGGCCGAGAACAACATCCATCGCGCCGCCGAGTGGAGCATCTCGCGGTCCTACGACGAGCTCTATCAGCTGGGGTTGAGCGACTTCCCCGACATGGGGCTAGAGCGGCCCGCCGATGCCAACTGGCTGGTCCAGCTGCTGTGTCAGGGCGCCGAGCGCGCCAACGCCAACTACGAGAAGCTGATCGCGCACTACGACATCGGCCGGGGCGTCGTCGATCCTCCGGCGGGCCTCGATCGCGTCGCCAAGCGCATCGTCGCCGAGTTGATCAGGTATGCGTATCTGAGCTACGCGCTGGTGCTCGACCGCGCCATCGCGCAAGCCGGCGTGCGCGCCCCCGACGTCGGCGTGACGGCCGCAACGCTTCTCGCCGCCGCGCAGATCCCGGCAAAGCTTCTCGCGCGCCGCATCGCCGATGCGGAGGAGCGCCGCACGGTCGAGCGCATCTACGACGAGCTGCTGGCGACCGGAACCGTCGAGCGCAACCTGCCCGAGGACGAGCGTGTGGTGCGCGCGCTCTACGCCGAGGAGGTGCTGGCGTCGCGCCCGCGGCGGCCGCAGGTTTCCAAGGTTTTTCCCTTCCGCCCACGCGCGGCGGTCGTCACCCGCGTCGATCAGGCGCGCGCCGCGCGCAACGGCGCGCAGTCGGCCGACGTCATTCCGCTGCGTGCAGCCGCGCCGCCCCCGCCCTCCCCGCTCCCATCCCCGGTCGACGAGGCGCCGGCGGCATCCGCATCTGCAAGCTTCAGCAACATCACGCGCGCGCCGATGTTGCAGATCGTGCCGAGCGCGTCGGCGACTGACGTCCAGCGTGCCCCACGGCCACGCTCAGGCCTCGCCGAGCGCCTCGATCGCATCCCCGTTGTGGTGGCGACGGCAACTTCTGGCGAAGCTGCGCCTCAGGTGCCTGCCTCAGCCACCGGCGACGGCGCCCCGCTTCCATCTCACGCTCGATCAGGATGTGGTCGACGGTCCATCCATCGGGCCCAAGACGGCCGAGCGGCTGCACGCCCATGCCATCCGCACCGTGCGCGATCTGTTGAGGGTGGATGCAGCGCAATTGTCCGGGCTGCTCAACGCCCGCCACATCACGCCCGAGGTCATTGCCGCCTGGCAGGATCAGGCGAGCCTCGTCTGCAGCGTGCCAGGCCTGCGCGGCACGCACGCGCAACTGCTGGTCGGCGCCGGCTACCGCTCGGCCGACGCCATCGCCGCCGCGGAAGCCGACAAGCTGTGCGCCGACGTCCTGGCGTACGCGGTCTCCACCGCCGGCCAGCGCCTGCTGCGCAACGGCGATCCGCCCGACGTGGAGAAGATCAAGGGGTGGCTGGAGGCCGCCCGCAGCGCGCAGGCGGCATAGGGCGCGGGCCCCTCAGAACATGCCCTCGAACTTCTTCTTGAAGCGCGAGAGGCGGCCGCCGCGATCCGTCAAGGTCTGGTTGCCGCCGGTCCAGGCGGGATGCGTATTGGGATCGACGTCGAGGGTCAGCGTGTCGCCCTCCTTGCCGTAGGTCGAATAGGTGTTGAACGTGCTGCCGTCCGTCAGCACCACCTTGATCATGTGGTAGTGCGGATGGAAATCCTCGTCTTTCTTCATGGTGCTATCCGGCTTGTGGGTGCGAGTGCGCCTGGGGGGCACCAGCTGTCGAGTGTCTGGGCGCCTCTTTACTGAAAACTGCGGCCCGGGACAAGCCGCCCCGGGCCCTTTCTCGCGCACGATCCGAAAACTACGTCAGGCTGCCGCCATGGGCCGGCGCAGGCCCATGTATTGCAGCTCGCCCAGCAGGGCCACCACCAGCGCCTGGCCGATCACGAACGCATAGCCGAGCGCCGTCGGCGCCACCCAGCCGGATACCAGCAGCAGGGCGCTGGCAATGGCCCACAGTACGTTGGCAACGATGACCGCCCACACCGTGGACCGCGATATTTCCTCGCGCGTGCCCGCATAGACTACGAAGGCCACGTAGGGCAGGAGCACCAGGCCCGCCCAGCGCAGCAGCGCGGCCGGCAGGCCCAGCAGCCCTTCGAGCAGGCCCGCGGCGGCAATTGCCAGCAAGGCGGTGGCGCCGCTGGCGGCGGCATCCAGCAGCAGTGCGCGGCGCAAAAAGGTCGACGATTGGTCGTTGGACATGGGGTTTGCTCCTTGTCGGTTTGGGCAGAGCGACCGGGGCGGCTCCTGCCTGATGCCGAAAGGTTTCGCGCATGCCGGAGCGAGGGTCGATTACCTCACCGGTAATCAAGGCCGATGCCGCGATGCCCATTGGTCCGCTGGATCTGGGAAGCGCTGATACTGTTCCCCGCCTGTTCGAACCCCAGCCCTACCCCGCTCCCGCGTCCGTGCTAATGTGATGATCGAGAAATTCGCCGGCGTTTGCGGCACGGTTCTGAGCGAATTTCTCGATCTGAATCACACTAGCAACACGGTCATTCTAGTGTCCCTCATGATTTCGAAGTTCGCTCCCGAACCCAGCGTCGAGCACCGGCGAACTTCGAAATCGGGACACTACAACGCCCCCGTACCAGCCGCGCGAGCTTCCGCGACCCTCAATGGACACGAGCGTCACAGCCAAGGCCCCCTATTTCGACGCCCGAGAGGTCGGCGTGGAGCTGGCGGCATTGGTTACCGCCCACGGTGGCAACGACGCGCGCGCAGCGATCCTCGAACGCCTCAAGGTGCTGCTCAAATCGGCCCGCGCCGAGGCCGCCCGGCAAATCGAGGCCGACGGCAACGGCCGGCGCTGCGCGGAAGGCCTCTCGGCCTTCCAGGACGCGCTGATCCGGCTCGTCTACGACCACACCACCACCCACGTCTATTCGGCCACCAACCCCTCCGATGCGGAGCGCATGGCCATCGTCGCCACCGGCGGCTACGGTCGGCGCCTGCTCGCGCCCTTCTCCGACGTCGATCTGCTGTTCCTGCTGCCCTACAAGCAGACGCCCTGGGGCGAGAGCGTGGTGGAGTACGTGCTCTACCTGCTGTGGGACCTTGGGCTGAAGGTGGGCCACGCCACCCGCACCATCGAGCAGTCGCTCAAGCTTGCCCGCTCCGACATCACGATCCGCACGGCGCTCCTCGATTCACGCCTGATCCTCGGCGACGAGAACCTGTTCGCCGACCTCATGCGGCGCTTCCGGCGCGAGGTGGTGCAGGGCACCGCGCGCCAGTTCGTGGAGGCCAAGCTGGCCGAGCGCGACGAGCGCCACCGGCGCGCGGGCGAGTCGCGCTATCGCGTCGAGCCCAACATCAAGGACGGCAAGGGCGGCTTGCGCGACCTGCATACCCTGCACTGGCTCGCCAACTACATCTACGGGCAAGGGCCCGGCGAAGGCGAAGCCGAGGCCTCGATCTTCATGCCCGACGAGAAGGCCACCTTCCGCCGCAGCGAGGCCTTCCTGTGGTCGGTCAGGTGCCATCTGCATTTCCTCACCGGCCGCGCCGAGGAGCGTCTCACCTTCGACGTGCAGCAGGCCATGGCCGACCGGCTGGGCTACGTCGACCGCGGCGGCTTGCGGGCGGTCGAGCGCTTCATGAAGCACTACTTCTTGGTCGCCAAGGACGTGGGCGACCTCACCACCATCCTGTGCTCGGCGCTGGAGATCGAGCAGGTCAAGGGCTCGCCGGGCCTCACGCGCCTGCTCAATCCGCTGAGCTGGCGCACACGCCGCCACATTCGCACCACCACCGACTTCCGCATCGACAACGGCCGCCTCAACGTCGCCGACCTCGACGTCTTCAAGCGCGATCCCGTCAATCTCATCCGCTTCTTCGCCAGGGCGGAGCAGACCGACGCGTTCTTCCATCCCAACGCCGTGCGGCTTTTGCGGCGGTCCCTGCGGCTGATCGACGACAAGCTGCGCAATGACAAGGAGGCCAACCGCATCTTCCTCGAGATGCTGTCATCCACCAAGAATCCGGAGCCGGCGCTGAGGCGCATGAACGAGGCCGGCGTGCTCGGCCGCTTCATCCCGGACTTCGGCCGCGTCGTGTCGATGATGCAGTTCAACATGTACCATCGCTTCACGGTCGACGAGCATCTGATCCGCACCATCGGCGTGCTCTCCGACATCGAGCGGGGCGAGGCGGCCGAACTCGCACCCGCTCTCCAGCCGCATCATCAACACCATCCAGCACCGTCGCGCGCTGTACGTGGCGGCCTTCCTGCACGACATCGCCAAGGGGCGCGACGAGGATCACTCCATCGTCGGCGCCCGCATCGCACGCAACCTCGGGCCGCGCCTGGGCCTCACGCCCGCCGAGACGGAAACCGCAGCATGGCTGATCGAGCAGCATCTCACCATGAGCCAGGTGGCCTTCAGCCGCGACATTGGCGATCCCAAGACGATCCGCGATTTTGCCAATGTCGTGCAGAGCCCGGAGCGGCTGAAGCTGCTGCTTGTGCTTACCGTCGCCGACATCCGCGCGGTCGGCCCCGGCATCTGGAACGGCTGGAAGGGCCAGCTCTTGCGCGCGCTCTACTACGAGGCCGAGCCGCTGGTGGCGGGCGGGCATACCCAGCTCGGCGCGCGCGAGCGGGCGGCTGCGGCGCAGGAGGCGTTCCGCAACGCGCTCACGGACTGGCCCGAGGAGGACGCCGACCGGTTCATCGAGCGCCACTACCCCGACTATTGGCTGCGCACAGAGACGCGCAAGGCCGTCGAGCATGCCAAGATGGTGCGCGCAGCCGAGCTGGTCGGCTCCAAGCTCGCCAGCCACTATACGACCGACGCGTTCACGGCCATCACCGAGCTGTCGCTGCTGGCTCCCAACCATCCGCGCCTGCTGGCGCTGTTTGCCGGCGCTTGCGCCGCGGCCGGTGCCAACATCTCTGGTGCGCACATCTCCACCACCCGCGACGGCTTCGCGCTCGACACCTTCCTGCTGGCGCGCGAGTTCGAGCAGGACGAGGACGAACTCAGGCGTGCGCGGCGCATCGCCGAGACCATCGAGAAGCTGCTCAAGGGCGAGATGCGGCTCTCTAACCTGATGGCAAGGCGCCACGCCCGACGTAGCAGCCGCATCGGCGCTTTCTCGGTGGCGCCGGAGGTGCTGATCGACAACACGCTCTCCAACCACTTCACGGTGGTGGAGGTGTCGGGGCTCGACCGGCCGGGCCTGCTGTTCGAGCTCACCAACACGCTGTCCGATCTCAACCTCGACATTACCTCGGCCCACATCACCACGTTCGGCGAGAAGGCGGTCGACGTGTTCTATGTCACCGACCTAACCAACAAGCAGATCGTCAGTCCGCAGCGCCAGGCCGCCATCAAGTCGCGCTTGACCCAGGTGCTCTCAAATACCGACGCGGCTTGAGGAGCCGTCGAGGACTATCTGGCGCCGCCTTGAGCCGGCAATCGCCCTCTTGAGCGTCAACCCACGCGCGAGGCGCCGCTCCTTTCGCGCAACAGGAAGGTGAGCAGAAAGCCAGCCACGAAGCCGCCAACGTGTGCCATGAAGGCGACGCCGCCCGTTTCCTCGGTCTGCGCCGTTGCGGCGATCGAGCCAATGCCACTGAAAACCTGCAGTCCGATCCACAGGCCAAGCACCAGCAGCGCGGGCATTTCCACGATCCTGCCGCCGAACAGCACCCGAACGCGCGCCTGTGGGAATAGCAGCAGGTAGCCGCCGAGCACACCTGCGATGGCGCCGGACGCGCCCACGTTCGGGATCCGCGAGTTGGGAAACACCAGATACTGCGCGAACGTCGCCGCCACGCCGCACAGCAGATAGAAGATCAGGAACTTGCCAGGCCCGAACTCGTCCTCGACGTTGTCGCCGAAGATCCACAGATAGAGCATGTTGCCGCCAAGGTGCAGCCAGCCGCCATGCATGAACATGGCGGTGAGGATGGTGTGCGCATCGCCGGCCGGGTTCTGGCCAAATCGGGCTGGGATGAACGCCCACTGGCGAATGAAGGCGTCGCCGCCGTTCAGCTCCACCAGGAAGAACACAACGTTGAGGGCGATGAGCCCAAACGTCACGACTGGGAGGGATCGGCGGGCCGAGTTGTCGTCGCCCAGTGGAAACACCATGGTCCGCTCCCTCTGTTGTCGCTGACGGGCATTACTTAGCTGGACGTGCGAGCCGCGCATACGCAAATCCGGTAACCAACGCCGCAGACGCCAATTCGTTGCACCTTGGTCGTGTGCGCTGTGCCTTGCTCTTGTCCCGCCCCTCCGCTAGGCCTCGGCGGCCATGAAACTCTACCGTGCCTTCGCCACCGTCGGCGGGCTGACCATGGTCAGCCGCGTGCTGGGTTTTGCCCGCGACATTCTTATCGCCGCCGCGCTGGGCTCCGGCGCAGTCGCCGACGCGTTCTTCGTGGCATTTCGATTCCCCAATCTTTTCCGCCGCTTGTTCGGCGAGGGCGCGTTCAATTCGGCGTTCGTTCCGCTGTTTGCCAAGCGCCTCGAGGACGAGGGAACGCAAGCGGCGCACGTCCTTCGCCGAGGAAGCTTTGGCGGGCCTCCTGTTCATCCTTCTCCTGCTGACCGCCCTCGCCGAGATCGGCATGCCGTGGCTCATGTATGCGTTGGCGCCGGGGTTCGCTGCCACGCCCGACAAGTTCGATCTGGCAGTGCTGCTGACCCGCATCGCCTTCCCCTATCTGTTGTGCATGTCGCTGGTCGCCCTGCTCTCTGGTGCCCTCAACGCTCTCGGCCGCTTCACCATGGCGGCCGCCGCGCCGATCCTGCTCAACGTCGTGCTGATCGCCGCCATCGTGCTGGCGGTCTGGCTCGGTCTCGCCAACACGCCGCAATCGGGCATGGTGCTGGCCTGGGGTGTGGCCATCGCCGGCTTCGTGCAGCTCGGCGCGCTGTGGGTGGCGGCGCGTCGCGCCGGCCTGCACTTCCGTTTGCGGGCCCCACGTCTGAGCGCCGACATGAAACACCTTGTTCGCCTCGGCGTGCCGGGCCTGATTTCGGGCGGCGTGACGCAGCTCAACATCGTGGTCGGCACCATCATTGCCTCGCTGCAGGCTGGCGCCGTCTCCTACCTGTACTATGCCGACCGGCTCTATCAGCTCCCGCTCGGCATCGTCGGCGTTGCCATCGGCGTCGTGCTGCTCCCCGACCTGTCGCGCAACCTGCGCGCGGGCAATCACCATTCGGTGATGGACAACCAGAACCGTTCGGTCGAGTTCGCGCTGCTGCTCACGCTGCCGGCCGCCGTCGCGCTCGCCGTAGCCGCGGAGCCGATCATCCGCGTCCTGTTCGAGCGCGGGGCGTTCACGACGGCCGACACTCTTCCCACTGCCGCCGCCCTCGCGGCTTTCGCATGCGGGCTGCCGGCGTTCGTGCTGATCAAAGTGCTGCAGCCGGTGTTCTTCGCCCGCGAGGACACTCGCACGCCCATGCGCTATGCGGTCTGGAACATGATCCTCAATGTGGTGGGCTCGATCGCTCTGTTCTTCCTCTTCCAGGCCGTGGGCCTGATGCCCCACGTCGGCATCGCCATCGCCACCTCGTTGTCTGGATGGGCCAATGCCTACCTGCTGTGGTCGACGCTTACGCGCCGCGGGCACCTCCAGGCCGACGATCGCCTGCATCGCAACGTGGCGATGATCGCAATCTCCAGCCTGATCATGGGGGCGGCGGTGTGGCTGGGGACCGATGTACTGGCCGCCGCCTACCTGCTGCCCTCGGTTGGCGTTCTGCGCCAGGCTAGCGCGCTGGCTCTTGTGCTGACATCCGGGCTTGTGATCTATGCCCTGTCCGTGCAGCTGACTGGTGTCATCCGCTGGGGCGAGTTCCTGCGGCGGTTGGTCAAGCGCCGGAGCGAAGCTTGAAGGAAACCGGCATGAAGGCCCAGAAGTTCACCCCCCGCGTTTTTTCCGGCATGCAGCCCACGGGCAACCTGCACCTCGGCAACTACCTGGGCGCCATGGTGCAGTGGGTTGAGATGCAGGCGACGCACGAGTGCATCTTCTGTGTCGTCGACATGCACGCCATCACCATGTGGCAGGACCCCGCCGAGCTGAAGGATCAGATCCGCTCGGTCACGGCCGCCTACATTGCCGCCGGCATCGATCCGAAGAAGAGCATCCTCTTCAACCAGAGCCAGGTGGCCGAGCATGCCGAGCTCGCCTGGGTGTTCAACTGCGTCGCCCGGCTCGGCTGGCTCAACCGCATGACCCAGTTCAAGGAGAAGGCCGGCAAGGACCGCGAGAACGCCTCCGTCGGCCTCTATGCCTATCCCGTGCTGATGGCGGCCGACATCCTCGCCTATCGCGCTACGCACGTTCCCGTCGGGGACGACCAGAAGCAGCACCTGGAGCTGGCGCGCGACATCGCTCAGAAGTTCAACAACGACTTCGGCGCTTCCATCCGCAAGGCCGGCTTCGACGACGGCGTCTACTTCCCGCTGCCCGAGCCAGTCATCATGGGGCCCGCCACGCGAGTCATGTCGCTGCGCGACGGCACCAAGAAGATGTCGAAGTCCGACCCCTCGGATCTCTCCCGCATCAACATGACCGATGATGCCGACACCATCGGCAAGAAGATCCAGAAGGCCAAGACTGATCCCGAGCCTCTGCCGTCGGAGGAAGCGGGGCTCGCGAGGCGGCCGGAAGCGGACAACCTCGTCGGCATCTATGCGGCCCTCGCGATGAAGACCAAGGCCGAGGTGCTCGAGGAGTTCGGAGGTGCGCAGTTCTCCACCTTCAAGAAGGCGCTGGCAGAGCTGGCCGTCTCGCGCATCGGCCCCGTCAACGCCGAGATGACACGCCTGCTCGGCGATCCCGCCGAGATCGACCGTCTTCTTGCCGACGGCGCGCGCAGGGCGCGGGCGATTGCCGCGCCGATAATGAACGATGTGAAGGATATCGTCGGCTACCTGCGCTCCTGACATCTTGCGGCTCGCAATATTGTGTCGAGCCGCTTTCCACTTAGGCGCGCCACGCGGGGGCGCATTGGCCGCAGGGCGTAGAGCGGATTAGGCGTCAGTCGTAATCCGCCGAGCCGGTGCGATGGCGGATTACGCTTCGCTAATCCTCTCTACGGCCCTCGCATGCTCTATTGTTGCCAGTCGCAAGCCGTGGCAGCATGCGGCATGACCAAGCGTCGGGTCTTTGAGCAGGGCCACGCCCGCAAGCTGCTGGTGATCGTGGACGAGTTGCCCGAGGTCGAGGGTGCGCTCTTCTATGCGGCGGGCCGCGCCTCGCACACGGAAGGACAGATCGTCCTGCTCTACGTCATCGAGCCCGACAACCAATTTTGGGACGCCGTGCGACAGGTGCAGCTCGACGAGCAGACCAACAAGGCCAAGGCACTGTTTCGCCTGTTCCGCCGCAAGCTCGCCAACGCCGGCTACGACAAGGTCGTCGTGGAAGAGGTGATCCGCGAGGGCAAGCTCGTCGATACCATCCGCCAGCAGATCGAGGACGACGAGGACGTGGCGGTGCTGGTGCTGGGCGCCTCCAGGGAGGCAACGGGTCCCGGTCCGTTGGTGGCGTCGCTTGCGACGGGCGCGACCGCCGGCAAGTTCCCGATTCCCATCACCATCGTGCCGGGTGAGCTGGGCCTCGAGGAAATCCAGGCACTGGCCTGAAATTCAGCCCGGCGATCCCAGCCGCGGTGCCCTGGGATTTTGACCCTGCACCGCCTATCTATTAGTATCGTTCTAAACTAGTCTGAGACACAGCCGCGAAAGGCCCAGCATGTTCATTCAGACCGAGCACACTCCCAATCCCGCGACGCTCAAATTCATGCCGGGCAAGACGGTCCTCGGCGATGGCAGCGTCGACTACCGGTCGCGGTCCGAGGCGGCAGGCTCGCCGCTGGCCACACGCTTGTTCGACGTCGATGGCGTGACGGGCGTCTTCCTCGGCTCCGATTTCATCTCAGTGACCAAAGGCGATGCCGAGTGGCCGCACATCAAGCCGGCGATCCTCGGTGCCATCATGGAGCACTACATGTCCGGCGCACCAGCAGTGGCTGGGGGCGAGGCGACCGACCAGGATGCGCACGGCGAGGAGTACGATCCCAAGGACGAGGACACGGTGAAGACCATCAAGGAGCTTCTCGACACACGTGTCCGCCCCGCAGTCGCCAACGACGGTGGCGACATCACGTTCCACGGCTTCAAGGACGGCGTGGTGTTCCTGCACATGCGCGGGGCCTGCGCGGGCTGCCCCAGCTCCACGGCGACGCTGCGCCACGGCATCGAGAACCTTCTGAAGCACTTCTGTCCCGACGTGCAGGAGGTGCGGCCGGTCTAGCAAGCGGGCCGCTGATGCATGCATAATGGCCCCCGCTCGGACGAGGAGCGGGTTTTTTTTGCCTTTGGGAGGATGGGGCGAATGCCGGCACGGTTGGATGATGCTGCGCTGAGGCAGCTGTTTCTCGAGGCGCGCACGCACCGGGCGTGGCTGCCGCGCGAGGTGTCAGACGGCGTGCTGCGCGAGGTCGTCGACCTGATGAAGATGGGCCCCACCGCCAACAACAGTCTTCCCGCCCGCATCGTGCTCGTGAAGTCGAAAGCGGCCAAGGAGCGGCTGAAGCCGCATCTGAGCGCCGGCAACGTCGACAAGACCATGGCGGCGCCGGCCACCGCGATCCTCGGCTACGACCTGCTGTTCTTCCAGCATCCGCCCAAGGGCCAGGATCCGCTGAGCGGCCTCGCCGACAGCCCCGACCAGGCCTTTACGGTGGCCTTCCGCAGCGGCTCGCTGCAGGCAGCCTACTTCATCATGGCGGCGCGCTCCCTGGGGCTCGATTGCGGCCCCATGTCGGGCTTCGACAACGCCGGCGTCGACAAGGAATTTTTCGCCGGCAGCCAAGTCAGATCGAATTTTCTCTGCAACCTGGGCTATGGTGATCCGGCGCCATTGCGGCCGCGCGGTCCACGTTTCGATTTCGGGGAGATCGCGAAGATCCTGTAGACCATACCAGTGCGGGTCATGAATATTCTGGCGTTCGACACGTGCCTTGGCGCTGTGTCCGCGGCGGTGCGATGGCGCAGCCCGCGAGGCGAATGGCTGCTGCGCGAGCAATACGAGCCCTGCACTACGGGGCACGCCGAACGCCTCTTTCCAATGATTGCCGAGGTGATGGAGGGGGCCGGGCTCGCCTTTGCCGCCGTCGACCGCATTGCGGTGACGCTCGGTCCCGGCACCTTCACCGGTGTGCGCTCCGGCATCGCGGCCGCACGCGCGTTCGCTCTTGCGACGGGAAAGCCCGTCGTAGGCACGAGCAGCCTCGCCGTCATGGCGCTCAGGGTCGAGTCGCTGGTTGCGGCGCGGCGCGGCGGGCGGCCTTTGGCGATCGCGGTCGATGCACGCCGTGGCATGGTCTACTTTCAGCTCTTCGCCGGCGACTTGGACGAAGCCGGCCCTGCGAGGTTGCTGACGCCAGAGCAGGCCGCGGCCCTTGTCGGTAGCGAGCCCGCTTTGATTGCGGGCTCCGGCGCGGGTGCTGTCGCCATCTTGGCCGGCCCACGCGCGGAGGCTAGTCTGTCTGATCTGCAGCCGCATGCACGTATGCTCGCCGTCATCGCACCTGGCCTGCAGCCGCTCGAGCCGGTTGCGCCGCTCTACCTGCGCGAGCCAGATGCCAAGCCGTCGGCAAATCCATCTCTGGTGCGGTCATGAACAGGGCGGAAGCGGCCAAGCATGTGAGTATCCTTTGGGCCGGTCCCGATCAGGAGGAGGTGTTCGGCCGCCTGCATGCTCCTCTGTTCGACCAGCGGTGGGATGCGGAGAGTTTCCGCCAGCTGCTCGGGGATCCCGGCGCAACGAGCTTTCTGGCGCGCGTCGGCGATCCCCCTGAGTTCGTGGGTTTCATTCTCGGCCGGTTGGCCGCCGACGAAGCAGAGATCCTCACTCTCGGCGTGAGCAAGGAATGGCAACGTCTTGGCATCGGCCGCCGTCTGGTCGAAGCCTCTGGCCCGCGCGGCCAAGAAGGCCGAAGCCCGGCACCTGTATCTGGAGGTCTCCGCGGGCAATGTGCCTGCGCTGCAGCTCTACGAGCGGTTGGGGTTTGCGGAAACCGGCCTCCGCAAGGGCTACTATGAGCGGGCCGGCGCGCCGGCCCAGGATGCCATTAACCTGACCCTGGCCCTGTGAGTGCTGCACCCGCTCGTGCAGTGGACGGTCCGTGGGGCTCGGCCTATAAACCCTCACCGAACCGCACCCACTCCTAAGTGGACATGCCCGCTTCGCTGGAACAGGACAGTCGCATCGAACGGCTTTGTGCCGGCAAGCGGCTGCGCATGACGGGACAGAGGCGGGTGATCGCGCGGGTCCTTTCGGCCGCCAAGGATCATCCCGACGTTGAGGAAGTGCACCGGCGTGCGCATGCCGTCGACACGCGCATTTCCCTATCCACGGTATATCGCACGCTGAAGTTGCTGGCCGACAACGGTATTTTGGAGCGCCATGACTTCGGCGCGGGCCGCGGCCGGTATGAGGAGGCTGCCCGCAGTCACCATGATCACCTGATCGATATTGAAACCGGCAAGGTGATCGAGTTCAGAAACGAGGAGATCGAGCGCATACAGGAGCGGATCGCTCGGGAGCTGGGATTTGAGCTGGTGGGACACAGGCTGGAGCTGTACGGTGTGCCGATAAAGCGCGCGCGCAAGTAGATTTTGGAACGGTATGGAAGTTTTGAGCTTTTTGTTGACCCGGCTGGGCGTCCGGCCCCAATGTTGCACTGCAGCAGGCCGGGTCGATCGGTGGGACAGTTGGCGATGACGGCGCAAAAGAAATTTTACGCAAAGACGTTTGGCTGCCAGATGAATGTTTACGATACCCAGCGCATGGCCGAGCTGCTGGCCCCGATGGGATTTGCCGAGACGTCGGTGATGGAGGACGCAGATATCGTCCTGATCAACACGTGCAACATTCGCGAGAAGGCTGCCGAGAAGGTCTACTCGGACCTTGGCCGCATCCGTCAAGTGAAACAGCAGCGACTAGCCGACGGCAAGGACACCATCGTCGCCGTGACGGGGTGCGTGGCCCAGGCGGAGGGGGCCGAGATCGTGCGGCGCGAGCCTAG
Organism: uncultured Alphaproteobacteria bacterium; assembly: GCA_963756735.1. Lineage (GTDB taxonomy): Bacteria > Pseudomonadota > Alphaproteobacteria > Rhizobiales > Hyphomicrobiaceae > AWTP1-13. Next base: position 160,193 of record CAVWOY010000034.1, on the reverse strand, counting down.
CGTCGATGTCGTACTGGGTCCGCAGAGCTATCACCGCCTGGGCACGCTCGTCGATCGAGCGGCAAAGGGCGCTCGGGCGCTAGTTGACACCGAGTTCCCCGAAGAGTCCAAGTTCGCCGTGCTGCCTGAGCGGGCGCCGGCGCGATCGCCGACCGCCTTCCTCACCGTGCAGGAGGGCTGCGACAGGTTCTGCACATTCTGCGTGGTGCCCTATACTCGCGGCGCGGAGTATTCGCGCCCCGTCGCCGAGGTCGAGGCCGAAGCGCGCAAGCTCGTTGCCTCAGGCGTGCAGGAGATCACCCTGCTCGGCCAGAACGTCAACGCCTACCACGGGCTAGGGCCCGATGGGCGGCCCTGGTCGCTGGCCCGCCTCATTTCTCGGCTTGCCAGCATCGGCGGCCTCGAGCGGCTGCGCTACACGACCAGCCATCCGCGCGATATGAGCGAGGACCTCATCGCCGCCCACCGCGACGAGCCCACGCTGATGCCGTTCCTGCACCTGCCGTTTCAGGCGGGCTCCGACCGCATCCTCGCGGCCATGAACCGCAAGCACACGCGCGCCGACTATCTCGACCTCGTCGATCGCATTCGCGCGGCGCGCCCCGACATCGCGCTCTCGACCGACGTGATCGTCGGCTTCCCGGGCGAGACCGAGGAGGAGTTCGAGCAGACCCTCGATCTCATCGAGCGCGTGCGCTTCGCCCAGGCCTACAGCTTCAAGTACAGCGCCCGGCCGGGCACGCCGGCCGCAACGCTGGAGCCGGTTGCCGATGAGGTTAAGGCTAACCGTTTGCGGCGCCTCCAGGACCTCATCGATCGCGACCAAACATCGTTCAACGCTACTTGTGTCGGCAAGGTGATGCCGGTGCTGTTCGACCGCCGGGGCAAGCACAGCGGGCAGCTGGTCGGGCGCTCGCCGTATCTGCAAGCGGTTCATGCACAACTCGATTTCCGCTGGCTCGGCAAGATCTTACCGGTTGAAATTGCTGCCGCCGGACCCAATAGTCTGGCAGGCGTGGCCGTCCTGAGCGGCATCATGTGAGCAATGGCCGAGAGTGTGCTACATTGATTTTGCGGATTCGCAGACCTGCAACCAATCCGGAGGCCGCCTAGTTGACAGGCGTGCGTGGGCGAGCGGCGGTGGGCTTGGGCAATGCTCCCGGAGCCGGGCAGGCGCGCTTGGCGGTGCCCTTCGAAGACAATCGCCACTTGAACCGGCTGCTCGGCGAGTACGACGGGCACCTGGCGTTGCTGGAGGATCGCCTCGGCATCGAGGCGCATGCGCACGGCAACGTTGTGACCCTGACCGGGCCGCAGCCTGCCTGCGAGACGGCGCGTGATGTGCTGGAGAAGCTCTACGCCAGGGTCCGTCAGGGCGAGGATATCGGCCCCGGCGACATCGATGGCCTCCTGCGTCACGCCACGGCGGAAGCACCCGCCAAGGACGGGCTTGCGCAAATCCGCACCCGGCGCAAGGTGATCACTGCCCGCACGCCCACGCAGAGCAGCTACATAAAGGCGCTCGACCAATCCGATCTTGTATTTGGCCTCGGCCCCGCCGGCACCGGCAAGACCTACCTTGCGGTCGCCTATGCGGCGCAATGCCTGGAGCGCGGTCAGGTCGAACGCATCGTGCTGTCCAGGCCCGCCGTCGAGGCCGGCGAGCGCCTCGGCTTCCTGCCCGGCGACATGCGAGAGAAGGTCGATCCCTACCTGCGTCCGCTCTACGACGCCCTCTACGACGTGCTGGCTCCTGCCAAGGTGGAGCGCGACCTCGAAACCGGCGTCATCGAGATTGCGCCGCTCGCGTTCATGCGCGGGAGAACGCTGGCGCATTCGTTCGTCATCCTCGACGAGGCGCAGAACACGCTGCCGATGCAGATGAAGATGTTCCTGACGCGCCTCGGCCAAGGCTCGAAGATGGTCGTCACCGGCGACCCGAGCCAGGTCGATCTGCCGCCCGGACAGACCTCGGGTCTGGAGGAGGCCGCGGCTCTTCTGCGCGGCGTCAAGGGTATCGAGATGGTCCGCTTCTCCTCCGGCGACGTAGTGCGCCGCGATCTGGTGGCGCGCATTGTCGAGGCCTACGACAAAGCCGCCAAGAACGGCTAGGCGCGAAATTGTCTATGAACGATCCGGGCGACAGTACGCTCTCACCAGCCGCGGCCGACCCTCCAGTTGATCCGGAACCTCCCGAACGCCTGTCGATCAACATTGTCGCCGAGGCGGGCGACTGGAGCGCTTTCGTTGCAGCCGAGACGAGGATAGCCGAAGCCGCAGCCGCAGTTGCCCGCCACCCGCAGTGGCCTGGCGCGGGCGGGGCCGAGGCCACGGTGGTGCTTGCCGACGATGCGCTGGTGCGGTCGCTCAACGCTACCTATCGCGGCAAGGACGAGCCGACCAACGTGCTGTCCTTTCCGTTTGGCGACCGGTGCCCATGGGCTGGGGGACGTTGTGCTGGCGGCCGAAACCGTCGCCGGCGAGGCCGTGGCGCAGCGCACCCAACCCATTCACCATCTCCAGCATCTGGTCGTGCACGGTCTGCTGCATCTTGTCGGCTTCGGGCATGACACGGACGCGGAGGCCGAGGAGATGGAAGCGATAGAAGTCGAAGTATTGGCGTCGCTGGGAGTGCCCGATCCCTATGCGCCAGTCGAAGGCAGGTGACATGAGCATCGCCGAAGACGGCAAGCCGGATTCGCCGTCCGCTCCCGAAGCGCCGATGGAGCAGGCTCAGGGCTGGCTTTCAGGCCTCAGGGCGAAACTCGGCCTGCCCGGGGTTCCGACGCTGCGCGCCAGCCTCGAGAACATGCTCAAGAATGCGGGCGAGGCGGAAGCGATCTCGGCCGAGGAACGGGAGATGCTGCTGCGCACCCTGCGCTTTGGCGTGCTCAAGGTCGAGGATGTGATGGTGCCGCGTGCCGACATCATCGCGGTGGACGAGAACGAGGCGATCGGCGAGCTCCTGAAGACCTTCGACGCGGCCGGGGTTTCGCGCGTGCCCCTGTTCCGAGAAACGCTCGATGACCCGCGCGGAATGGTGCACGTCAAGGATTTGATGCGCTGGCTGATGGCCAATGCCCTGGGCCGCCCCGCCAGCGAGGGACATGCGGCCTCCTCCGCGCGCCTGCCGCTCTCGGAATCGGCGGCAGGGGCCGTTCCCGACTTCTCCCGCGTCGATCTGTCGAAGCCCATCGTCTCCACCAAGCTGCGCCGTCCGATGATCTTCGTGCCGCCATCGATGCCGGCGGCCAATCTGCTCATCCGCATGCAGTCGACGCACATTCACATGGCGCTGGTGGTGGACGAGTACGGCGGCAGCGACGGGCTCGTCACCATCGAGGACTTGGTCGAGCAGATTGTCGGCGACATCGCCGACGAGCACGACGAGGCCGAGACCGCCAATATCACCAAGGACCCTAAGCTCGGCATTGTCAGCCCGGCGCGCACGCCGGTGCGCGAGCTCGAGGAGCATCTCGGACTCAAGCTGCTCAAGCCGGGCGAGGAGGCCGACATCGATACGCTTGGCGGTCTGATCTTCTCGCTGGTGGGTCGAGTCCCAGCGCGCGGCGAGCTGATCCGGCATCCGGCGGGCATCGAATTCGAGGTTCTCGATGCCGATCCGCGGCGGGTGAAGAAGCTGCGCGTTCACATCCCGCGCGCGGCTTCCGGCGACGCGCGCCCCGCCAAGCCTTCTTGATCGGCCCAGCACGTGCCGTGGCGCAATGCCATTCTCCGAGCGTCCATGGCCGGCGGTGCATCGGTAGCCACACTTGCGCAGCGGGTGACCGGCCTTGGTGGATGGCGCCGCCGCCTGGCGGCACTGTTGGCCGGTGCCGTCTCGGTTCTCGCGCTGGCGCCCTTCTTCTTCTGGCCGGTTCTCTGGATCACGCTGCCAGCCCTCGTGTGGTTGCTGGATGGCGCAATCGGGAATGCTCATCGGGACGGCGTCGCCCGCTGGTACCGGCGACCGGTGGTGGCGGCCGCCGAGGTCGGTTGGTGGTTTGGGTTCGGCTACTTCCTCGCCGGCCTGTTCTGGATCGGCGAAGCATTCCTGGTGGAGGCCGAGGTATTCGCCGTCCTGATGCCGTTCGCCGTCGTGGCTCATGCCGGCCGGGCTTGCGCTGTTCTACGCAGGGGCGGCGGCGCTCGCATCCCTCGCTTGGAAGCCTGGCGCCGCGCGCGTCTTGGCCTTGGCCCTGGCGCTTTCCGCGATGGAGTGGTTTCGCGGCCACTCCTTGTCCGGTTTCCCTTGGAACGTGCTTGGCTATGCGCTGACCTACCCCCTCTCGCTGATGCAGAGCGCAGCCGTGTTCGGCATCTACGGTCTGACGCTGTTTGCGGTGTTGATTTTCGCACTGCCGCCGGTGCTGTGGTCGGAGCCTGCCCATCGCCTCTCTCGCCGTATTGCGCTGGGTGTGGCCATTCTGCCGCTGCTGGTTGCCGCCGTGGCAGGCCATGCTCGCCTCGCGTCGGCCGTAACGGCCACCGTTCCGGGCGTGAAGATCAGGGTCGTTCAGCCGAGCATTCCGCAGCGCGAGAAGTGGCGCCAGGAGAACCAGCAGCCGATTTTTCTCGATCACCTCGACTTGTCTCGCCGCGACCCCTCGGGGCGCGTCGACCATCTCGCGGGTATCACCCATGTGGTTTGGCCCGAAGCGGCCATGCCGTTCCTGCCGCTCGATGTGCCGGAGGCTTTGGCGGCGATCGGCGAGCTGCTGCCGGACGGCACCGTTCTCCTCGCTGGTGCGCTCCGCGCTGAGCGCGCGCCGCCGGAATCGCCCCGCCTGCGCCATTTCTTCAATAGCCTGCTAGTGTTTAGCCGAGGCGGGCTGCTGACCAGCTACGACAAGATCCGCCTGGTCCCGTTCGGTGAGTTCCTGCCGTTGCAGCGTGCGCTCGCAGCTCTTGGCTTGCGGGCATTGACCAACGCCTTCGGCAGCTTCGAGTTCGGTGCCACTCCTCGCCCGCTGCTGCCGATACCCGGCCTGCCTCTCGCCCTGCCCCTGATCTGCTACGAGGTCATCTTTCCCGCTCAACTTGTGCAGGGCGGGCAGCGTCCTGGGGTAATGATCAACGTCACCAACGACGGTTGGTTCGGCAACACGACAGGGCCCCGACAGCACCTGCACCAGGCCCGGGTCCGGGCCGTGGAGGAGGGGCTCCCTCTGATCCGGGCAGCAAATAATGGCATTTCGGCCGCCTTCGACCCATATGGGCGCCTGCTGGGGCGCATCGACATGGACGTCCGGGGTGTGATCGATGTGGAGCTGCCGGTTGCATTGCCGCCACCGCCCTATGCCCGTTTGGGAGATGCAATTTTCTTTACGGTCTGGTTACTCGGAATGCGGCATTCTAGGCAGGGTAGTGGTGCGCTAGTTGCACACGTGCTGCGGCCTCCGCTATCAGCTGTAGGGCTTACGGCCACCTGAGGTTGACGCTCTGGCCGCCGGCTCATACCACTTGCGTGCCAAGAGCAACGATTGCGGGGTTTTGATGGCAAGGCCACCAGGGATCGCCGAGAACTTGGAAGGCGACGAGAAGGGCTCGCGCCGTCCTAACCCCATCGACGTGCACGTTGGCAGTCGCGTGCGTTTCCGCCGCATGCTTCTGGGCATGAGCCAGGAAAAGCTTGGCGAGAAGCTCGGTCTGACGTTCCAGCAGGTGCAGAAATACGAGAAGGGCATCAACCGCATCGGCGCGAGCCGCTTGTTCGATCTTGCGCAGGTGCTGGGCGTATCAGTTCAATTTTTCTATGAGGAAGCGCCTTCGCAGGAGGGGCATTCCTGCCCGCCGCAAGGCTTTGCCGAGAAACCGGACGAGCATTCGATCGTCGAGTTTCTGCGCAGCCGCGACGGGCTGGAACTGAACCGGGCCTTCGTGCGCATTTCCGACGTCAAGGCGCGGCGCGCGATCGTCGACCTTGTCCGCAGTCTCGCCAACGACGGCCAGACCGAGTAACCCGATTGGGAGACAGCCCATCGGGTAGTCCCAACCGGCGAGGCTAGTCTCGCCGCCGTTATTCGCGCGCCTGTTCTTGACCCCCGGCTGAAACACTGCAAGAACCCTGGCTGTTTTCTGGTAGCTGCCAAGCCAAGGGGTCAGTCACGTGTCGCGCAAGTCGTTTCTGTTCACCAGTGAATCCGTGTCCGAGGGGCATCCCGACAAGGTCTGCGACCGGATTTCTGATGAAGTGGTTGATCTTTTCTTCCGCGAAGGACCAAAGGCCGGTGTTGACCCCTGGCAACTGCGTGTGGCGTGCGAGACGCTGGCAACAACCAACCAGGTCGTGATCGCCGGCGAGACGCGGGGACCCCGGACCATCACCAAGGATTGGGTCGCCCACGTGGCTCGCCTGGCCATCAAGGACATCGGCTACGAGCAGGAGGGGTTCCACTGGGAGAAGGCCGATATCAAGGTCATGCTGCACCCGCAGTCGGCGGACATCGCCCAGGGCGTGGACAGCGGCGGCAACAAGGATGAAGGCGCGGGCGACCAGGGCATAATGTTTGGCTATGCCTGCAAGGATACGCCCGAATTGATGCCCGCCCCTCTCTACTACAGCCACAAGATCCTGCGCCTGATCTCGGAAGCCCGGCATACGGGCAAGGAGGCGGTGCTGGGACCCGACTCCAAGAGCCAGGTGACCGTCCGCTACGAGAATGGCAAGCCGGTAGGTGCCACCCAGATCGTGGTCTCGCATCAGCACCTGGTGGAGTCCATGACCTCGGCCCAAGTGCGCGAGCTGGTCGAGCCCTACGTCAGGAAAGCCCTGCCCTCCGGCTGGATCAGCAAGGAGACGGCCTGGCACATCAATCCCACCGGCAAATTCTTCATCGGCGGTCCCGATGGCGACACCGGTCTCACCGGCCGCAAGATCATCGTCGATACCTACGGCGGCGCCGCCCCGCATGGCGGCGGTGCCTTCTCGGGCAAGGACCCGACCAAGGTCGACCGCTCTGCCGCCTACGCCGCGCGCTATCTTGCCAAGAATGTGGTGGCGGCCGGGCTCGCCGACAGCTGCACGATCCAGCTTTCCTACGCCATCGGCGTCGCCAAGCCGCTGTCGATCTACGTCGACGTGGCCGACAATCCCAGCAAGATCGACGTGGCGAAGCTCGAGACGGTGCTGGGCGAGCTGGTGGACCTCTCCCCGCGCGGCATCCGCAAGCATCTCGACCTCAACAAGCCGATCTACTCCCGCACCTCGGCGTACGGCCACTTCGGTCGCGAGCCGGACAAGGAGGGCGGTTTCTCCTGGGAGAAGGTGGACCTCGTCGACAAGCTGAAGTCGGCGCTGGCCTAGTGTCCTGATCGCGAAATTCGTCTAACTGTGCGGCGAACCTGGTCACGAATTTCGCGATCTGAAGGACACTAGCATTATCGATTCTGCTAGTGTGATCGAGATCGAGACGTCCGCTCCCGAACCTAGCCCAGCGTGATGTGGCGGACTTCTCGATCATCACACTAGTTGCGAACCTGGCGGTTCCCGGCCTTGGCCAGGCCCCGCCTCTGGAGCTCAGAATGCCTGCTGGTGCCGGCCGGGTGCGCCCGCTGCGCAAGCTCATCGAGCTCGATGCCGAGACATGGCACGCTTTGCGCGGCCTGTCGCAAGACACGATGAAGTCGCTGCAGGACCTGGCCGACGAGGCCTTCCGCGATCTGCTGCGCAAGCACGGCCGGCCGGTGACGCTCAGGGAGGCGCTGCGCGAAAGCGCCCGTCGGCTCCCCGCCAACGACGCAACGATCCGGCCAAAGAAGGGCGGCAAGCGCTGACCCTTGGCGCAGCGGCGACCGGGGCTCGGTGTCCAGGGCTGGCTTCCTATGCCAGCCCAGCCACCGCGGTCACACGGCTCCGGACGCCGAGGCCCGAATGTTCTGATCGCCGGCGATCAAGCGAGCCAGCCTGCTGTCTGCCTGACGCACCAACTCGTCGTACTGTCCCCGCTCGACGACCTTGCCGGCCTCCAACACCACCACCCAGTCGGCAAACGCAATCATCGAAGGGCGGTGTGCAATCGTCAGGATCGTCATCGATCCGCGCAGCTTCTCGATGGCTCGGGCAATGAGCGTCTGATTTTCCCAGTCGAGCGCGCTCGTCGCCTCATCGAGGATCAGCAGCTGCGGCCGGCGCAGCAGCGCCCTGGCGAGGGCAATGCGCTGGCGCTCGCCGCCCGACAGCCATTGTCCGCGCTCGCCCACCACCGTTTGCAGGCGCTCCGGCAGGCGCTCCACGAAGCCGTGCGCGTTCGCGGTCTTCAAGGCCTCCCACATCATCGCTTCGGTGGCCTCAGTCGCCGCTAGCCGGAAGTTGGCGGCAATGGTGTCGTGCAGCAGCACGACGTCCTGCGGCACATACGCCACTTGATTCCGCCAGGCCCGCCGGCTGGTCTCGCCGAGGGGCACTCCATCGATGGTGACGACGCCTCCTTGCGGCCCGATGAGACCCATTAGGACGTCTGCAGCCGTGCTCTTGCCGCTGCCAGACGGACCGACAAGGGCGGTGATCTGCCGCGCCGGCAGGTCGAAGCTGACATCCGCCAGCGCATCACCTGCTGTCCCCTCGGGGTAGCGCACGGTCACTCCCTCGAAACGGGCCGCGCGCAGCAACGACGGCGCCGGCTCGCCCGGCGCAACCGGCGGTTCCTGCTCCTGCTCACAGTCCGCCTGGGCTTTTCTCATGGCGTCGAAGGCGGGCAGGTTGACCAGGATTTCCTGAACGTGGCCGTGCAGCGCCATCATGCGCGGCGCAACGCGCATGAAGATAAATACGAGCACGATGATCTGGGGCAGCGGGACGGCGAAGCGCACGAATGCGAAATACACGAACAGCGCCAGCCCGACCGCGCTCGATACCTGGAATACCACGTTGCTGATCGAGTTGATGCGAATGAACTTGTCGGAATCGCTACGCATTTGCTCGAGCGTGGCGGCGAGCTTGGCAGTGTAGCGCGACTCGGCGTTGAAGCTCTTGGCGATCTTCAATGCGGACAGGAATTCGGAGACGGTCCGGTACTGCGCCTGGCGGTTTGCCGTGAGTGCGCCGCCGTGCGCCGATGCCAGCCCGCGCAAGGGATACAAAGCCGCGAGCGCGCCGGCGCCGACGATCGCCGCAAAGATCGTCATGGGCGGCGAGATCAGCCACGATACGCAAGCATAGACGGTGAGCAGGACGCAGTTCTGGATGAGCAACAGGAGATACGCCACGGCGTTGCGAACCCGTTCGATATCGGCGGTCAGCAGGTGGTTGAGATCCGACAAGCGCAGGCGAGCGATGAACTGCCACCGCGCCCGACCGATGCTCTCGAACAGCGCTATGCGTTGGCGATTGATGAACTCGTGATACAGCTGCGCCATGCAGATGGTCATGAAGCGCCCGAAGAGCGCTTGCGCGAGCACAAGCAGGATGAGCAAGCCGAGCACGGGAACCAGGCTGAGGTGCACCTCAGGACCCAGCACGCCGGACAGGGTCCAGGTCGGCAGGCGGACGATCGCTTCGCCCTCCTGGAACCCTATCAGTTGAATGATAGGGATCAGAAGAAGGATCGAGGCACCTTCGGTCAATCCTCCGAGGACCAGGAACGCCAGCATCCGATACACTCGCGAGCCGGACTGCGCAAAGATATATCGTGCAAACTCCGCAACACGCGCGGCCTGCCGTTGAGGGGTTTGGAGACGTTCGAGCATGGGCTCTCGGAGGGGACGCTTCTGCCGGGGCGGCATGGTAGTCGATTTGCGGCTGCGCACCGAATGGCGCACCGAGATACGGTCAACCGATATCGTCTGCGACGAGGCGGACGACCTCGGTGAGGTGATCCAGGCCGCTCGGCAGCTCGAGCCGGGCGATGCGAACCGAGCCCGCAAGCGCGGCGCACTGCGCCAGATGCCGGCTGGCCTCCGCCTTGCCGAGCTGCCCGTATCGCCTATGAAAAAGTGAGGCAAACGAGAATGACAGCAGCGCGCCCAGCGCTTCCTGCGCGGGCAGCGGCATGATCCTGGCCGCGTCACCTCTGGCCAACACATAGAGGCAGGCGGGCACCACGTGGGTATGCGAGAAGGGGCCGGTGAGGCGGTGTTGCTGCTTGGGAAAATTGGGGACAGGGGGCGGCATGGCGACCGCGCCATGGGAGACGAGCCGGCTTGCGGCATCCTCGCTGAGCTTGAGCTGCGGAAAGCCCGGGACGATAGAGGGACTGTCGGCATCGGCGATGCGTACGGCGAGCACGTCATCCGTCAGCAGCCGATGGCCGACCCCCACGAACGCCGCCACGGTGGTCGATTTGCCGGCTCCCTTGGGGCCTAGGAAGACGGCGCCACGTCCGGCCAGATCGATCGCGCTGGCGTGAAGCACCAGCATTCCCCTCAGGTACAGCAAGCGAGCCATCACTGGACCGAGCAAGGGGAGGTTCAGTAGCGGCATGCTGACCCCAGGCGCGGGCTCGACGACGATCGTATGCGTCCCGCGGGTCAGAAAGGCGCCGACGCCGGGCCAGGCCACGTACTGAGCTTCAGGTCCGGATTCGAAAACGACCTCGGCATCGGGTGGTGGAGGGGGACGGCCCGTGCTGCCCAGTCTGACTTGGACATCCGGCGGGTCGGCGGTATCGGGATCCAGCTCCGGCAATGCGAGGTCTGAGCGCATGGTTAGGCCAAAAGCGCGATAGCCGTAGGGTGGCTTGCTAGCCGCGAGCTGCGGTTCCTCTGCAGCGCCGGCAGAGGGCCCGGCTTGGCTCGGCGCTGCTTGATCGTGCTCAGCCATCCGCAAATCCTCTGCCCGCGGCCCAACCGCCGGTCAAGCCATAGGAGGCAATCAGGCGACGGGTTTGACGTCGTGCGACGCAGCGCGCAGCTGCTTGAGCCACAGAGCCAGAGCCACCGTTCGCCATACTGCCAGCACGTCGTAGCCGCGCGCGGCCTCGGGTCGCTCTGCCATTCGATGATATGCTGCGGCCACAGCCGCCAAGTCTACATAGCCAGCGATATCCTGGGTGTTCTCGAGGAGGATCTGATCCAGCAACGTCCGTCGATGTCTCAGCATGCCGCGCACCAGAAACGGTAAGAAGTTGTGTTTGTCGCGTCGCCACTGGACTGAGCTGGGCAACACCCCTTGCATCGCCTGCCGCATGATCATTCGAGTCCAACCGCCGCTCAGCTTTGCCTCGGAGGGCAATGCCAGGCAAAATTCAGCTAGGCGTTTGTCCCAGAACGGGTAGCGCGCCTCCACCCCGGCCGCTGCTGCAGCCTTGTCGAGAACCTCCAGCGCATATGGCTGCAAAGGGTCGGATAGGGTCGCAAGGTGATATGCGCGTTCCGAAGTGCTGGCGTCAATCGATGACCGATGCGCGCGATAGCGCTCGGCAACATTTGTGCGTGCGGCGAAGTCCGGGTTGATGAAGCCGCGCCAACCGGGGCGAGGTGCCGGCAGCAGGCCCCTGCGATGCAGGCGCCGCAATACGGGCCTTGCGGCACGCCACAGCGGGCGCACGACGCGGGCAGCCGGTCCGAACTGACTCAAGTAGAGCGCGAAAATTCGCCAGGCGGACGAACCCAGAATGTCGGCCTCCGCACGAACCTCTCGCCGCAAATCCAGCCAGCGACCTGCTTCTGCGAGCTCCCGCAGACGGGCGTAGCCGTGCGAGACCACTTCGTCCCCGCCATGACCATCCAGCAGTACGCGCACACCGCCGCTAGCGGCGGTCCAGTAGATCGGCCCATTGATCGCAAGCCCAGGGGCAAGAAAGATGCCGTCCTGCTCGGCCAGGAGCCGGTCGAAGTCCCCGAATGCGACCAAGTCATCGGTTGCCAGGTAGGTGGGGTCGAAGCCGCCCTGGGCAACGACCGCTTCGATCGAGCGCCGCTCGCTTTGGGATGCCGCGGTGTCGGAAACGAAGGAGAAAGTCGGCAGCCTTCGACCCGGCTCGGATCGCAGGATCTGCCGGGCCACGCACGCGATCGACGAGGAATCGAGCCCACCGCTCAGCATGGCGCCAAGAGAGCCAACGCCGCGCAGCCGGCACTGGACGGCCCGGAAGAACAGCTCGCGGAATTGCTCGGTGGCGTCACCCACGACCCGCGATGGCGATGGTCCCGGTCGCCAATAGCTTTGCAGCCGCCGCCCAAGAGGCGTGACCGTCATGTGATGGCCCGCAGGCAGACGGAGGACACGGGAGTAGAAGGTCGAGCTGGAGTCGGAAACCAGAGCGACGAGGAAGTCCGCGATCGGCGCCTCGTTCGGCTCCCGATCCATACCCGGCAAAGCGAGCAATGCCTTGATCTCGGAGGCGAAGGCGAAGCGGTCGGAACTGGCGCTATAGTAGAACGGCTTCACGCCGAAATGGTCGCGGGCGCAGAACAAGGTTGCGTTGGCGCCGTCCCACACGGTGAAGGCAAAATCGCCCAGCAAGCGGCTCGGGCAGTCTGATCCCCAACGCCGGTAGGCGGCGAGGATGATCGCGGCATCGCTGACGGAGGGATCGCTGACGCCGAGCGCAGTCAACAGTTCATCGCGATTGTCCAGGCGGACGTCTGCAGTGACGGCGAACTCGCCATCCCGCAGGGGCTGCGCTTGCGAAACCTCTTCGCAATGCGTTCGCAACAGGCCGTGGCCGAGGCCCACGCTGCCCTGACTCCAAATCGCGATTCCGTCCGGGCTGCGGTGCGCCATGGAACGGAGCATGTGCTCCAGCGCGCGTGCCTCCACCGGGCGTCCGTCGGTGTGGCGCATGCCGGCGATGGCGCTCACGGGGGCTCTAGGCTGAGATCGGTGAGCGAAACGTAGCGCTGCAGATCCTCGGATGAGCCGCCAAGAACCACACGGTCGTTGCTGATCAGCCAGGCGTGCGCGATGAATTGACCGCGTTCGTCCTTGGCGACGCCAATGCGCATTTGGGAGCGGTAGCCGGCGCGTGCAAGCATCAGCTGGGCGGCAAACGCCTGGGTCAGGCAGGTTGCGCCAGGAACGATCCTCGCGGCGTTCATCACGCCCCAAGCGATTCTTTGCGCCGCATCATCGCTCGCAGTTAGGGACGCAGCGGGCGTAGCAAGCCAGCGACGAAGGGTAGCGTAGGAAAAGAGGCTCAGGCCGAGGCGAACCGACGCAACCGTAAAGACGCAGAGAACTACAAACAGCTTGTCGGTCCGGCCGAGCTTCAGGAATTTAGCTAGTGCCCGCATTGGCAACCCTGATGAGCCCGGCATCTGCAAGTTGTTGGAGCAGGCTCAAAAGGTCCTCAAGACAGGCGTCGGGCCCGACATCGTAACGCGCATGCAGCGCATTGTGGAGGGTGGAAACCTCTACCGGATCGTTCAAGAGGCCCCAAACGAAAGCTCCGACCGGGTTCATGCTGAAGTACGTTCCGGAACGCAGATCGAGCAGTGCCGCGCCGCCACCCAGATCGCACGACACCGCTTCCTCATCACGGGCGATTACGGAAGTCGTTGTTATCGCGTCAGCTAACACGACTTTGCTGCGTCCAAGCCGCTCCGGCAACGCTCTAGCGCTTCACGCAGCTATAAGCCGACACTAGTCCGAGAATGTGATGCTAGTAGCGGGCGTGCCCAGGGTAAAACCCGCGTCAAGCGCGTACCCGGTTGACGCGTGCCGCGTAATGGTCTCCAGCGTCCCGATACGGACCAACTGGGGCTTCTCGTACTTGAGCTTGGCGCCCGTGGCAAAATCTGAAGAAACGTTACGCATCGCCCGCAACCCCTATGATAGAGACGCACAACTGCTGTGCCAGACGACTTGGCCGTTTCATAGTGAGACTTGCCAGTAGAAGTAGTCAAGGCCTATTCGCGGTGCAGCATGGTAAATCCGCACGCCACGGGGCATTCGGGTCACCCTCGTTGATCCGGTCGGAAAAATCTGCTCGTTGCAGGTTCCCTTGCCTAACAAGGGCTTGGATAGAGTGATGGTAGGCCGCTCGATGATCGTCCGTGGTGATTGTTCCGTCAGTGGCATGGTTAATTTGCCTGTCGCAGCCCAAAAAGCGGTTTGCCCGCCGGCTGCCGGGGCAGCTTGCGTTCAGGGGTAGTCTCGTGCCCGATCATCGCGACCAAGGTCGCCCATGGCTGTAAGCATCCTGCCCGCGAACCAGAGCCCCCTGCCAGGAGCCGGTATCGAAGATCGCGTTCTGCTGCGCGCCGTCCGGGCAAGCATTCTGGGAGAGGCGGACGAGCCTCGCCCGGAGGTATCACCTGCCGACGCCGATTGGGACCGGCTGCTGGAGGTCGCAACCAGGAACAAGCTGGCAGTACTGTTGCTGCGCGGCTTGAACCGGCGCATTCCGGGCGCGCCGCAGCGCTTCCTGGCCACACTGCGGGACCAGCAGGATGCGACGGTTCGATTGAACACCCGTCACCTGGTGACCTTGCGGCACCTTGTCCCCATCCTGGAAACCAACCGGGTGGAGACCATCGTCATCAAGGGCCCCTGCGCCCAAATGCTCTTGCACGGGGACTTCTTCGCAAAGCCGTCGTCGGATGTGGACCTGCTGGTTTCACGCCGCGATTTCGATCGTGCCAGCGCAGTGATCGCCAACAGCGGCTTTGCAGTTGCCGAGGAATGCTTTTCTCTCTGGTGGAAGGTGTTTCTGGGGGAGCAGCACTTCTTGACCGGAGACCGGTCGCGCACCGCTGTCGATCTGCATCATCGGACCCAGCAGCCAGGCTGCCCGGCACCGTGGGAGCCTGAGCTTTTCCTGTTGCAAAGGGTGGCCGTGGCCGTGGGCGCAAGCAAGGTGCCGACATTGTCGCGCTCGCATGCAACGCTGCTGTCCTGCATGAGCTTGGCCAAGGCGCTCGTTCACAGGGAACCGGCGGGCGGACACGCCTGCGACATTGCCGCGGGTCTCAGGGGCCATACAAGGGACCAGCTTGCGCAACTGATGGAAGTCCGCTGACAGGCAAGGGTTGCGCAATACCCTCACTTTGGGCCTGAGGTCGGCTTGCCTGTTGTTCGGAGTGGACGCCCGCCTGGAAGGAAGCGGCGGCACTGTCTTTGCCAGCGTTCGGGACCCCGATCTGCTTGCGATGATACTGCGCCCCTGGGCAGGCGGGATCGTCTGGCCCAGACGGTCGCAAATGCTGAAAGAGCTGTGCGACAGTCGGGCGGCGTATCTGCAAGAGGTCTGCTGGAAGGCGGCCGAAGAGGCCTGCCGAAAGTGGTATCACCCGACCCGGCTGATGGCCCCCCGCCCACGCAGGGCTTGACCCGCAGCCGCTGTGGTGCTGCGCGAGCAGCCTCGGTCGCGCGCCGGATCCTGGCAGGCTATCCGACCCGGATCTTGAGGTCTGTGATGAGCCTGCCCCACTTGGCGCGCTCATTGTTCAGAAACTGGCTGAAATCGCGGGACCCCGAGCCGACCACCTCGGCTGCCAGCTGCGACATCCGATCGATCAGGACCTTCTCCTTGCAGATCGCCGTGACTGCGGTCTCGATGCGGTCGCAGATATCCCGCGGGGTTCCCGCGCGTACGGCGATGCCGGTGAACGCCAGCGCTTCGAAGCCGCGCACCGTATCGGCGATCGGCACAAAATCGGTTGCCAGCGGCCACCGGCGAAGTGTCGAGATGCCGAGCGCTCTGACGCTGCCGGCCCGGGCATGTGACGCGACCGACGTGGTGTTGTCGATCACCAGGTCGACGGCGCCGCTCAGGAGGTCGTTCACCGCGGGCGCGCTGCCGCGATAGTGGACGGTGGCGTAGTCGATGCCGGCCAAGCGCTTGAGCATTTCACTGGCAAGGTGCGGCGTGGTGCCGATACCGGTGGAGCCGTAGTTGAGCTTGCCCTCGTTGGCTTTGGCGTAGGCGATGAACTCCGCCATGGTGTTGACGGGCAGAGTATTGCGTACGCACAGCAGGTTGGGAAAGGTGGCGACGAGCGCCAGCGGTACGAGATCGCGCTCCGGATCGAAGGTGAGCTTGGAGTAGAGGAACTGATTGGTGGCAAGGCCCGGCGGCACGATCAGGATCTGAGTGCCGTCGGCGGGGCCCTTCGCCACCCGGTCGAAGGCGATATTGCTGCCGGCTCCGGCGATGTTCTCGACCACCACCGACGCCCCCCCAATAGGCGGCTAGGCGATCAGCGACGATGCGACCCATGTTGTCCTGGGAGCCGCCGGCGGGAAAGCCGACGATGATCCTGACAGGCAGGTCGCCGGGATAACCGCGCTGGGCGGCCGCGCCCGAAAGCGGCGTAGCACAGACGGCTGCCGCGCCTGTCAGTACCCTTCTCCGGGTGACGCCAGCGAGTGCGCCAACGGACACATCTGCTAGCTTGCTACCAAGCGGCATTGCCGCCTCCCTTGCCAAGACCCGCTAAGGTTGTGTCCTATGTTGGGTATACCTTCGCGTGCGGGGTGGCCAAGGCTTTGTGCGCCTCGTGCGCGACCAACCCACTGAAAAAAATGTGATATGGTGAAAACTGGCAAAAGCCGACGTTTGCCGGCGTCCCTGCCAGAGGTTGCGGTCAGGCCAAAGCCAGCGCAACGCAAGGTTGGTCACGACAGCGTCAGGGAGCGCAGCCAGACTTTCGACCGGGCCGATGCGTGCACCGGCTGGCCGGCCCGGCAATCAGCCGATCCCAATTGGCCGGATGGCGCACCTGCCTAGCGTGGCGCCGCCACCTTGAAGTAGAGCGGCTCGCTGCCGAGCGTGCCGTACAGGAACGGCTCCTGACGCTTCTCGGTCCTGTCGCGCACGCGATCGCGCACCTTGCGGAACAGGAAGTTGATTTCCAGGCCAGGCTCCTCGATGTGGGCGAGCAGCGCCTCCGTGAACGGGCTGTGCTGGCCAGAGCCGTCCTCAGCTGTGGTGCCGTGCTTGGCGGCGTAGGCGACCAGCACGTTGCCCTCCGGCTCCACCGGCGAGAGCCCGCGGGTGAGCGAGCGCGTGGCGGTCGAGCGCACCATGCGGGTGAGGAACGGGTTGTTGCGGCAGGAATCCAGGATCACCAGGCCGAGCTTGGTGGCCGCGTCCACCTTCGCCTGGATCTGGGAGAGTGAGATCGCCTCGTCGCTGACGTGCGTCTCCCGCTTCAGACTCGGCGTCGATGGGGATGAGATAGGAGGTGCCGTTCACCTCCAGGCCGTGGCCGGCGAAGAACACCATCGCCCACTCGGCGCCCTCGACGCGGTCGCCGAAATCCCTGAGCGCGCGCCCCATCTTGTCGCGAGTGAGATCGTATTGCTCGATGACCTCGGTGAAGCCGAGCCGCTTCAAAGCCGCGGCGACCGCGCGGGCGTCGTTGCTCGGGTTGGCGAGCGGGGAGGAATACTCGTACTTGGAGTTGCCGATCACGAGCGCTACCCGCCGCGGGCCTTTGGCGACGGTGGTTGGCGGCGGAGGCGCCGCCGGCTGCACCAGCCGCGCGATGCGCTCGCGCGCGATCTCCTGGCGCTGACGGTCGGTCGGCGAGAAGGCGGGCAGCTCGATGATCTTGCGGAAGTCGGCGAGCGCGCGCTCGTTGTCGCCCTTGGAGGTGTAGGCCGTGCCGCGGTTGGCATAGGCCAGCGTCATCTTGGGGTCGATCTCGATGGCGCGGGAGAAGTCGGCGATGGCGTGGTCGTGGTCGCCCTTGAGGTGAAGCACCCAGCCACGGTTGTTGAACGCCATGGTCGACCTGGGATCGAGGCGCAGCGCCTGGTTGTAGTCGGCGAGTGCACGCTCATTCTCGCCCTTGCCGCTGTAGGCAAAGCCGCGATTGACATAGGCCAGCGCGAAGCTGGGATTGAGCCTGAGCGCCTCGTTGAAGTCGGCGATGCCGCGATCGGCGTCGCCCTTGTTCTTGTGCGCCAGGCCGCGGTTGTTGAAGGCGATGGCCGACCTGGGGTCCAAGCGGATCGCTTCCGTCGCATCGACGATGACACGGTCGTATTCGCCCTTCAGGGCGAGGACGTCCGTGCGGTTGAGCAGGGCGATGACGAACCTGGGATTGAGGCGAATGGCCTGATCGTAGTCGGCCAGCGCCCGATCGATTTCGCCCTTGTTGCGATAAGCCCAGCCGCGGCCGTTGTAGGCGAGCGCCAGCCCCGGGTCGATCTTGAGGACGGCGTCGTAGTCGGCAATGGCGGTGTCGTATTGGCCCTTGTTGATATAGGCGTGGCCGCGATTGCCGTAGGCGATGGCCAAGGCCGGGTCGAGCGAGATGGCCTTTGTGGCGTCGGCGATGGCGCGATCGTTGTCGCCCTTGCCGAGCAGGGCGGCGGCCCGGTTGACGTAGCCGACGGCCATGCTGGGATTGATCTCGACGGCCTTGGTGGCGTCGGCAATGGCCCGGTCGAGCTCGCCCTTGTCCAGCAGCGCCCAGGCTCGGTTGGCGTAGGCCCATCCCGCGCCGGGGTCGAGATTGACGACCTCGGTGCATGCCCGCATCTGCAGATCGAGATCGGCGTGCTGGATGCAATCCTGTGCCCGATCGGCCCGAGCCTGCGGCAGCGAAACCGCAAACAAGGCGAGAACGACGAGCGTCGCAAGGCGAACCTGGCGCTTGGACATGGGTTCCCTCCACCCGAGCCCCCGTGGGGGCGCATGCTAAGCACAAACGCGCGGCGCATGCGAGCCCCAGGCGACACCTCGGGCCGAACGCCGCCTCACGCCGGCGCGTGCTGCTCGTGGCGTGCGAGCACGCACCGGCACATGCCGTCGGCGAACTCGACCACGGGCGGGTCCTCGTGCCCGCAGGTCGGCAGCCGTACCGCGCAGCGCGGGTGATAGTGGCACCCCGGCGGCGGCTGCTCGGGAGAAGGCACGTCGCCCAGGGCGGCGGGCTTGACACTGCGGCGGTTGGGATCGAGCGAGGGTATCGAGGCCAGCAGCGCCTTCGTATATGGATGCCGCGGCGCGGAGAAGATGCGCTCGGTAGGGCCCACCTCGACGATGCGGCCGAGGTACATCACGGCGATGCGGGTCGCGAAGTAGCGCACCACGGCGAGGTCGTGGGTGATGAACAGATAGGCGAGGTTGTGCTCGGCCTGCAGGTCGGCCAGCAGATTGAGGATCTGCGCTTGGATCGAGACGTCGAGCGCGGAGGTGGCCTCGTCGCAGATGAGAAGCGACGGGCCGACGGCGAGCGCGCGGGCGATCGAGATGCGCTGGCGCTGGCCGCCCGAGAACTCGTGCGGGTAGCGCCACATGGTGGCCGGGTCGAGGCTGACCTGCTCCATGAGCCCCGCCACCCGCGCCGTGCGTTCGTCGCGGCCAGCTCCGATGCCGAACAATTCCATCCCCTCGGCGATAGCGTCGCGCACGGTGAAGCGCGGATCGAGCGCCGAGGCCGGGTCCTGCATGACGATCTGCATGCGGCGCCGATAGCGATGGAAATCGGTCTTCGGCAGCCGCGCAAGATCGACGCCTTCGAACCACATGCCGCCCTCGGTCGGCTCCACCAGGCGCAGGATGCTGCGCCCGACCGTGGTCTTGCCGCAGCCCGACTCGCCGACCAGCGCCAGCGTCTCGCCGGGAAAGACGGTGAGGTCGACGCCGTCCACCGCCCTCAAGTAGCCGCTGATGCGCCTGAGCACGCCTGTGCGTATGGGAAACCAGGTGCGCAGCCCGCGCAGCTCCAGCAGGGCATTGGCCGACAGCACGCTCACGGCCGCGTCTCCTGCTCCACCAGGTGGCACCAGGCGGCCTGTGTCGCCGAGATGGGCGTGCGCGCGGGCTCCTCGCCGTGGCAGCGATCGAACGCCGACGGGCAGCGGGTGTGGAAGCGGCAGCCGGCAGGCCACTTGCCGGGGCGCGGCACAACGCCCTTGATCTCGTTGAGGCGCGTGCCGCGCGCCTCGGCATGCGGGATGGATCGCAGCAGGCCCTGGGTATAGGGGTGCCGCGGATGGCTCAGCAGCTCGGTGCGGGTGCCCTCCTCCACGATCTGGCCTGCGTACATGACCGCGACGCGGTCGGCCACCTCGTTGACCACGCCGAAGTCGTGGGTGATGAGCAGCACCGAGGTGCCGGTGGTGGCCGTGAGGGTGCGCATGAGGTCGAGGATCTGCGCGCGGATGGTGGCGTCGAGCGCCGTGGTCGGCTCGTCCGCAATCAGCAGGCGCGGCTGCATCACCATGGCCATGGCGATCATCACCCGCTGCTTGAGTCCGCCCGACAGTTCGTGGGGGTGGGCGCCGAAGCGCCGGTCGGGTGCCGGGATGCCGACGGTCGCGAACATGTCGATGACGCGCCGGCGCGCCTCCGCGCGCGACACGTTGGCGTGCAACAGCACCGCCTCCATCACCTGCTCGCCTACGGTGGTGACGGGGTTGAGGCTCGTCATCGGCTCCTGGAAGATCATGCCGATCCTGCTGCCGCGCACCTTGCGCATGTCCAGCACCGGCAAAGCCAGCAGATCGCGCCCCTCGAAGATGATGCGGCTGCCGGGCTCGATGCGGCCGGGCCGCGGCACCAAGCGCATGATGGCGAGCGCGGTGATCGATTTGCCGCAACCCGAACTCGCCGACCAGCGCCAGCGTCTCGCCAGGTGCGATCGACAGGGCGACGCGATCCACCACCGGCGTCCGCCCGGCTTCGGACGGAAACGTGACGGCGAGCCGTTCGATCGTCAGCAGAGGAGCGCTCATTGACCCTCCCTGCGCGTGCGCGGATCGGCGATGTCGCGCATCGCGTCGGCGATCAGGTTGACCGCCAGCACCAGGACGAACAGCAGAACCGAGGCGCCTGCCAGGTTCCACCAGATGATGGGCGTGCGCGAGAGCTCGTTGCGGGCCTGGTCGATCATCTGGCCCCAGCTGCCGTCGAGGCCGATGCCGAGATAGGAGAGAATGGTCTCGGAAAGCACCAGCCCGGTGAAAGTCAGCGCGAAGGTGATGATGATGAGATGCGCGATGTTGGGCAGAATGTGGCGCAGGATGATCTTGCGGTCGGACACGCCGAGCGCGCGCGCGGCATCGACATAGTCCGCCTCGCGCAGCTTCAGGGTCTCGCCGCGGGCGATGCGGCAGAACTGCACCCAGCCGGTGACGCCGAGCGCGATGCACACCTGCAAGGTGCCGCGGCCCAGCACCATGATCAGCGCGATCAGCAGGAGCAGGCTCGGCACGGAGGCGAGCACGGTGACGAGAAAGAATACGCCGTCGTCGATGCGCCGCCCGAAGTAGCCGGCCGTCACCCCGAACAGCAGCGCGATCGGAATCACCACGAGGCTGGTGAAGGCGCCGATCAGAAGGGCGACGCGCACGCCCTTGAGGGCCCGATAGACGACGTCGCGGCCGAGGATGTCGGTGCCCAGCACATGGGCGCCGGGATAGCGCAGCGGCTGGCCGCCGTAGAACGCCACCTTGGCAAAGGGCGCCGAGTAGCTCACCTCCTTGAAGGTCTCGGGCTGGAAGATGCGATCGATGATCGACCGCGGGCGGTAGGCGGCCATGTGGTCGCCGTCGCGTGCGCCGCCGACCCAGGAGATCGAGTCGAGCAGCGCGATGACAACGAAGACGGCGAGCACGACGATCGCAAAGGGGCGGCGCCGCCACAGCTCGATCGCTCTCTCGCGCCGGAAACGGTCGCGCGCGACCACGCGCGCCAGCCAGAACGCTCCTGCGACCAGAAGGACAACGACGATATTGGAGGCCCAGGTCGTCACCGTGCGCTCCTAGCCCAGCCGCACGCGAGGGTCGGCCAGCGCATAGCTCACGTCGGTGAGGATCTGCCCCAGGATGAACAGCACAGCGCCCAGGAACACCATTGTCCGCAGCGTCGAGAAGTCGTTGCTCTGGATCGCCTCCACGGTCAGCGAGCCGAGCCCCGGGATGCCGAAGAAGGATTCCAGCAGCAGGGCGCCGGTGAACAGGAACGGGATGGCGATCACGACATTGGTGAGGATGGGAATGAGCGCGTTGCGCAGCACATGCCGCCCCATGACGCGGGCATCGCCGCATCCCTTGGCGCGGGCCGTCCGCACATAGTCGCGGTTCATCTCCTCGATGAAGATGGTGCGATAGAAGCGCACGTCGCCGCCGATGCCCGCCACCACGCCGACCAGCACGGGCAACGCCAGGAACCTGGCGATGACCGCCGCATCCGGGTCGAAGCCGGAGATCGGGAACCACCTGAGCAGCATGCCGACGAGATACTGGCCGCCGATGATGTAGAGCAGGCCGGCGACGCTCATGGTCAGCATGCACAGCACGAGCACGGCGCGATCGATATAGGTCTCGCGGAAGAAGGCGACGAACAGCGCAATGCGCCACGCCGAGCACCAGCCCGAAAACGAACAACGGCACGGTCAGGCTGAGGCTGGGGCCGGCACCCTCCAACAGCCGCTTGGAGATCGGGGTGTCGTCGGCATCGCTGCGGCCGAAATCGAAGGTGAGCATGCGCCGGAAGTGCTCGAACAGCAGCGTGTCGGTGTAGCGGCCCGCCATCGAGGGCGGGATGCTTGCGGTTGAGGAACAGCGGCCGGTCGTAGCCGTGGTTCTTCTTCCACTGCACGTACGCCTCGGGCCGCGCCTTCTCGCCGAGCGCCTTGCGCGCGATATCGTCCGGGTCGGTCACCGTGAAGAACAGGATGAACAGCAGGAACAGCACGCCCAGCACGGTCACGGCCCCGTAGGCCACGCGGCGCAGCAGATAGGCCGCCATCTACAGGCGCTCCCGGTAGTAGGTCCTGACCGCGGGCACGGTGGCGGCGATGATCAGCAACAGCAACGCGTAGAGCGGCCAGCGCACCGGCACGTTCCACTCGGCGCGCAGCTCGCGCGCTGCAGCTCGGGCTTCACGTCCTTGTACTTGTAGAGCGGATTGGAAAGCCCACGGCTTGGAATTGGCGAGCCAGGCGTGGCTCAGCGCGTAGTCCTCGCTGTGGTAGAGCTCGATCCAGGGCCGCTCATGCTCGACGATCGCCAGCATCTCTCTGATCAGCTTGGCCCTGTGATCGTCGCTGGGCAGGTTCTTCATCTCGCGATAGAGGGCGTCGAACTGCTCGTTGCAAAAGTTCGATGTGTTCGGGCCCTTGCTCTTCGATTGGGCGTTTGAGCATTCGAGCAGGAAGAGGAAGTTCTCGGGATCGGGGAAGTCGCGCAATCCACCCCCACTGGTAGATCTGATAGGCGCCCCTGCGCACGCGGTCCTGGAACTGATTGTACGTAGTGGCCACGATCTGCACGTCGAGGCCGAGCTCGCGCCACGCCGAGACCAGGAACTCGTACTGCAGCATCGCCTGCGCGGTGGTGTTGCCCGTGTCGAACGTGAGCCGCAGGGGCTGTCCCGTGGCCGGGTCGATACCGTTCTTGTAGCCGGCCTCGGCGAGCAGCGCGCGTGCGCGCGCCAGGTCGGGTTTGCGGAAGGGGTTCTTGTAGCTCTCGTCGTAGCCGAAGATGCCGGGCGGCAAGGGCGATTGTGCCGGCACCCCGCGGCTGTTGAGAAAGAGCCGCAGGTAGGCTTCCGTGTCGATGGCAAGGCTCATGGCCTGGCGCAGTTTTCGCGCTCGTTCGCCCCCCGGCGTGCCGATCGTTGGGTCATCCATGTTGAAGCCGATGTAGAAGATGGAGGGCTCCACCTCCTTGTCGAGGCGCATGCCGCGCGCCGCCATCTCGGGCGAAAGGCGATCGTCCCTGACGATGGCGTCGAAGCTCTCTTTGATGATGCCGCCCTCGTCGTAATAGCCCTGCAGGAACTTGTTGAAGCGGGGAATGCTCTCGCGCTCGCGCGTGAATTGGAGACGATCGAGGAACGGCAGCGGCCGGCCGGCGTAGGCTGGATCGATGCGCTTCTCCTGGATGTCCTCAGGATCGATCTCGCTCGGGAAGGTTGCGCCCGGCGCCTTGGCGTCTTTCTGCAACGTGCCGTACCATTCCTTGTTGCGTTCCATGCACGAAGCGGTGCTGCTTCTCGTAGGTCGTCAGCCGGTATGGTCCAGTGCCGACCGCCTGGTCGCCGAAGTTCCGTCGGCCCTGTTTGCCGTCGTAGTAGACCACGGCCTCCCACGGCATCGGCGTGGTGAAGGGCATGGCGAACCAGTAGAGGATCTGCGGATTGGGCCCCGACAGCACGATGTCGAGCTCGTGATCGCCGCGCACGACCACGCCTTCGATGCCGCCGACCGCCTTGTATTGCTCATGGACGGGCAGTGCGGCGAACGCCGGGTCGGCCTTGCGGCGCGTCAGCGAGCCGCTTGGCGAAGTCGGTGAAGCCCAGGACGTCGGCGAAGGTGCTGGCAACCGGACTGTTGACCGCGGGGTCCGCCAGCCGAGCCAATTGAAACGCAACGTCCGAAGCGAGCATCTCGCGGGTGTCGCGGCCCTTCTGGCTCAGCGCAAAGGAAGGGTCGGAATGGAAGAGCACGCCCTCGCGCAGCCTGAAGCTGTAGACCTGCCGCCCGTCGGCCCGCGTCTCGGGCTTGGGCACGGCCTTGGCGAGGCCCGGGATCAGCTCGTAGGGCCGTTTGAGGTAGTGATACTCGAGCAGGGTGTCGTAGACCGTGCCGGTGACGACGTGCTCGGCCGTGGTGTAGGCGACGGCGGGGTCCAGCGTTTTGGGCGCCTCGTTGAAGGAGGAGTAGAGGACCTTCTGGTCTGCGATCGGCCTCGGGGTACGGGCTGTTGGTGCAGCCCAGCACCGCCAGCAATCCCGCAAGTCCTGCAATGGCCGTGAGCCGCACGCCGCCACCTCGCATGGCGCCAAGCCTACAGGCCATTCGCCGCCTCCGCCACCAGGTGTCCACCTGACCCGGGCGCTCCCAAGCGGAACGCTTCGCACGGGTACAGGCGCCGAGCTATGCTACTGATATGGCGCGCGCATAGGGAGAGTGCGATGAGCGAGCGAGTTGAAGCCCCGACAGTCAACCTCGAGCGCTACGAGCAGCTGATGGACGTCGTCCGCAACCGGCTGACCTCGCGCCAGTTCGATCCAAAAGTGCCTGTCCCGCGTGAGCATTTCGAGATGGTGCTGGAGGCGGCGCGGCATGCCCCGTCCGGCGCCAACGCGCAGCCCTGGCACTACATCGTCGTCACCGACCCCGAGGTGAAGCGCAGAATTGCCGACTACTTCGTCGAGGAGCAGCGCCGCCGCGCCAAGCTGAAGATGAAATTCCCCACACCCAACTACCGGGGGCTCGAGACCGCGCCGGGCTTCATCGTGGTGGTGGCCGACTTCCGCTTCATGCGCGCGTTCCCTGTGCTGCTCGACGGCTCCGACCTAGACAAGCAATACCAGCAGAACGCCGAGCGCATTCTGCTGCAGAGCGTGGCCGCCTCCACCATGTCGGCGCATCTGGCTGCCGCCGCGCTCGGCTATCAGGTGTGGTGGGTGACGGCCATCGGCCAGGAGGCGGCGCAGGTTGCCCTGAAGCCGCTGCTCGGCATCCCCGAGGATCTCGCCGTGATCGACATCATGCTGTTCGGCGTGCCGGCCAAACCGCCCTACAAGCGCTGGAAGAAGACACTGCCCCAGATCATGAACTGGGAGCGCTTCAACATGGCGAACTACATGACCACCGAGCAGATCGATCAATGGGTGCGCGAGGAGCGGCACAAGGTCATGTATCGCGACGAGAGCAAGATCGATTAGTTCCAGGGGCTAGGTTTCAGGGGTCAGGGATCAGTCTCGCAGACCCTTGAACCTGATCCCTGACCCCTGACCCGACACCTGGAACCTTGAGGGAACGCCAATGACGCGCATCGACGCTTTCAATCACTTTTATCCGGCCGGCTACTACAAGAAGATGGAGGAGGTCGGCAGCGATCTGAAGGACATGTTCCGCCGCGCACGCGCGGTGAAATCCATCCACGACCTCGACACGCGCCTGCGCGTGGTCGAAGGCTTCCCGGACTATGCCCAGATCCTGTCGCTGCCTGCGCCGACGCTCGAGACGGTGAGCAAGGGGCGCCCCGAGGTGGCCCTGGAGCTCGCCAGGATCGGCAACGACGGGCTGGCGGAGCTGACCGCAAAGCATCCAAAACACTTCCCGGCCTTCATTGCTCAAGTGCCACTGTCGGCGCCGGGCGCGGGCGTGTCGGAGGCCGAGCGCGCGGTGAAACAACTGGGCGCGGTCGGCGTGCAGATCTTCACCAACGTCGGCGGCAAGCCGCTCGACCGGCCGGAGTTCGAGCCCTTCTTCGCCGCCATGAACCAGCTCGGCAAGCCCATTTGGATCCATCCCGAGCGCGGCGCCAGCCATCCCGACTATATGGACGAGAAGAAGTCGCTCTACGAGATTTGGTGGACCTTCGGCTGGCCCTACGAGACCAGCGTGGCGATGTCGCGCCTGGTGTTCTCCAAGACGCTGGACAGGCATCCCAACCTCAAGATCATCGTGCACCACATGGGCGCCATGGTGCCTTACCACGAGGGGCGCGTCGGGCCCGGCTGGGACCAGCTTGGGAAGCGTACCAGCGACGAGGACTATTTCGCATTGCTGAAAAGCCTGAAGAAGCGTCCGCTGGACTACTTCAAGCAGGATTTCAAGGCTGATACGGCGGTGTTCGGCTCGCGCGCTGCCACCATCTGCGGGCTCGAGTTCTACGGCGCCGACAACGTGGTGTTCGCCTCCGACTGCCCGTTCGATCCGGAGGGTGGGACCCAGTATATCCGCGAGACGATCAAGATCATCGATGGGCTCGATATATCCAAGACGGACCGCGAAAAGATCTACTTCAGGAACATCGAGAAGCTGACAGGCAGGACGTTCGTGTCGTAGTAGGTTTAGCCCGCGACCGTTGGGTAGGCGCCCAATTTGACCTGTCAGGCGGGCCGGACTACGGTCGAGCGCAAAGAATTTGGCTCACGAGCCGCGCAGGGAGGATGCCTATGAAAAAACTGCTCACGATACTGAGTTGCCTGGCGGTTGCCGCTGTCGCGGCGCCGGGTGCGGAGGCGCAGGGCACGGTCAAGATCGGGGTGATCATGTCCTATTCGGGCCAGTTTGCCGACACTGCTACGCAGATCGACAACGGCATCAAGCTCTACATGAAGCAGAAGGGCGACACCGTTGCCGGCAAGAAGATCGAGCTCGTCCGCAAGGACACCGGCGGCATCGCGCCCGACGTCGCCACCCGGCTGGCGCAGGAACTCGTCACCCGCGACAACGTCGATATCCTCGCCGGCTTCGCGCTCTCGCCAAACGCGATCGCGGTCTCGAAGGTGTCGGCCGAAGCCAAGAAGTTCATGGTGATCATGAACGCGGCGACGACGGTGATCATCACCATGTCGCCCTACTCGGTGCGCACCTCGGTCACGCTGCCGTCGATCGGCATGACCGCCGGGGCCTGGGCCTACAAGAGCGGCGTTCGCAAGGCCTACACCATGGTCTCCGACTTCGCTCCCGGCAAGGATGCCGAGGCCGCCTTCCACGAATCCTTCAAGAAGGCCGGCGGCGAGATCGTCGGCTCGGTGCGCATGGCGGTGGCCAACCCGGACTTCTCTGCCTATGTGCAGAAGGCCAAGGACGTCAATCCGGAGTCGATCTTCATCTTCGTCCCCGGCGGCGCGCAGCCGGCGGCCATCGGCAAGGCCTTTGCCGAGCGCGGCATCGATGCCAAGAAGGTCAAGATTATCGGCACCGGCGAGGTGGTGGACGAAGCATCGCTGAAGGGCATGGGCGATGCAGGGCTCGGCATCATCAGCGTCTGGCACTACGACTACAACTTGAGCTCCAAGCTGAACCAGGACTTCGTGAAGGCCTTCAACGCCGAGTTCAAGCGCAACCCGGACTTCTTCGCCGTCGGCGGCTATGACGGCATGCATGCCATCTACGAGGCGTTGAAAAAGACCGGCGGCAAGACCGATGCTGAGGCCCTTGCGGCAGCCGCCAAGGGCCTGAAGTGGGAAAGCCCGCGCGGGCCGATGCAGATCGATCCCGAGACGCGCGACATCGTGCAGACGATCTACATCCGCAAGGTGGAGAAGGTCGGCAGCGAGTTGCGCAATGTCGTGTTCGACAAGGTCGAAAACGTCAAGGACCCGGGGTCGGCGGGAAAGAAGTGAGCGTCCGCATCGCCGATCCGCTTGTGACAGGGGCGAACTCGTGGCGTTGGGACCCGTGATCGGAGTGCTGTTCGACGGGTTCGCCTACGGGATGCTCCTGTTTCTCCTGTCGGTGGGGCTGTCGGTGACGCTGGGTATGATGAACTTCATCAACCTGGCGCACTGCGCCTTCGCCATGCTCGGCGGCTACGTCACCGTGACGCTGACCAACCACTACGGGTGGCCGTTCCTGACCACCCTGCCCGTGGCATTCGTGGTCGCGGGCGCAGTCAGCGTCGCGTTCGAGCGCACGCTGTATCGTAGGCTCTACCGCGCCGCCGAGCTCGATCAGGTGCTGCTGACCATCGGGCTTGCCTTCATGTCGGTTGCGACGGTCGCCTACTTCTTCGGCACCGTGCAGCAGCCCATCGAAACGCCGTCGTTTCTGCGCGGCTCGATCAGCGTGCTCGGCATCGGCTTCGGCGTCTACCGGATGTTCCTGGTCACCATGGGTTTGGTGGTCATGGTGCTGCTGGTGTTGATGCTCGAGTACACGAACTTCGGCGCGCAGGTGCGCGCAGCCGTCGACAACCAGCGCATGGCGCGCGGTCTCGGCATCAACGTCGAGTCGGTGTTTGCCATTACGTTTGCGCTCGGCAGCGGGCTGGCGGGTCTAGGCGGGGCGCTCGCCATCGAGATCGTCGGGCTCGATCACTCCTTCGCGCTTGCCTATCTGGTATATGTGCTGATCGTCGTGTCCGTCGGCGGGCTGGGATCGATCGGCGGGTCATTTGCCGCTGCCGCGCTGCTCGGCATTAGCGACATGTTCGGCAAGTACTATTTTCCCGAGCTCGGCGCCTTTCTGATCTACCTGGTGATGATCGCCATCCTCGTGTGGCGGCCACACGGCCTGTTCGGGAGGCGATAGCCGGTGGCAGCAACGACCGATGCGGGCGCCAGTGCGCACCTGTACGTCAAGAGAGAGGCCCAGTGGCGGCCGATCGAGTTCGTCTTCTGGGCTGCCACGCTGCTCCCGTTCCTGCTGTTCCCGAACTACCTGTCGCTGGCGAGCCAGATCGCCATCACCGCGCTGTTCGCCCTGTCGCTCGATCTCATCCTAGGCTACGCTGGCATCGTCTCGCTCGGGCATGCCGCATTCTTCGGGCTCGGCGCCTATACCGCCGGCATCCTCTCGGTGCACGGCTGGGGCGACCCGCTGATCGGGCTTGCCGGCGCCGCGGTGATGGCGGGCATCCTGGGCTACGCGACCAGCTTCATCATCGCCCACTTCCGCCACCTGGCGCTGATCATGATCACGCTCGGCCTGGGGCTGCTGCTGCACGAGCTGGCCAATACGGCGAGCTGGCTGACGGGCGGCTCCGACGGGCTGCAGGGCGTCAACATCAAGCCGCTGCTCGGCCGGTTTTCCTTCGACCTCTACGGCTACACGGCCTACGCCTACTCGCTGGCCGTGCTGTTCGTGGTGTTTCTCGCCGTGCGGCGGCTGGTCAACTCGCCGTTCGGACTGGCGCTCAGGGGCATTCGCGAGAACGCGGTGCGCATGCCGGCGATCGGGGCGCCGAGTGCGGCGCACATCCGCAAGGCCTACACCATCTCCGCCATCATCGCCGGCATCGCCGGCGCGTTGCTCACGCAGACGACGAGCACCGTCTCGCTCAGCGTCCTCGACTTCCAGCGCTCCGCCGACGTGGTGGTGATCCTCATCCTGGGCGGCGCGGGCCGGCTCTACGGCGGGCTGATCGGCGCCATCATCTTCATGGTGGCGCGCGACCAGTTCTCCGGCATCAACCCGCAGCTGTGGTACTTCTGGATCGGCCTGCTGCTCGTCGCCGTGGTGATGTTCCTGCCCAACGGCCTGCTCGGCGGCTTGTCGCGGCTGGGCGCGATGTTCCGGGGCCGGCCGTCGTGAGCACGCCACCTGATCAGCGCGCGGCATTGTCTACGCAGGGCCTCGAGAAGCGGTTCGGCTCGCTGGTCGTCGCCAGCAACATCTCCATCAACCTGCCGCACGGTGCGCGCTATGCGCTGATCGGGCCCGAACGGCGCAGGCAAGACCACGCTCATCAATCTGATCACCGGCATGCTGCGGCCCGACAACGGCAGCATCCACCTGGGCGTGCAGAACATCACCCACCTCAAGCCGCACCAGCGGGTCAAGCGCGGCCTGGTGCGTACCTTCCAGATCAACACGCTGTTCCCGCATCTCAACCCGCTGGAGGCGGTGGCACTCGCCGTGTGCGAGCGGCAGGGCGTGGCGGGCAACTTCTGGCGGCTGCTGCCGGCCTATACCGAGGCGCTGGACGAGGCGAGCGCCATCTTGGCCTCGCTGGGGCTGAAGGACGCGAGCCTGCGTACCACGCGCGAGCTGGCTTACGGCCAGCAGCGGCTGCTGGAGATCGCCCTGGCGCTCGCCACCAAGCCATCCGTGCTGCTGCTGGACGAGCCCGCTGCCGGCGTGCCGCGCGAGGAAAGCGCGGAGCTGTTCGCCGCCATTGCCCGATTGCCGAGCGACATCACCGTACTGTTCATCGAGCACGACATGGACATCGTGTTCAAGTTCGCCAGCCGCATCATCGTCATGGTGGCGGGCAGCATCCTGCTGGAGGGCACCCCGCAGGAGATCGCCGCCGACGCGCGGGTGCGGGAGGTCTACCTGGGCAGCGTGCACCATGCCTGAGACCCTCCTCCAGCTCGACCAGGTTCGTGCCGGCTACGGCGATGCCGTTGTGCTGGACGGCGTCTCGCTCGCGCTCGCCGGCAACGGCAGCCTCGCCGTGCTCGGCCGCAACGGGGTGGGCAAGTCGACGCTGCTGCTGACCATCTTGGGCTTCACGCAGGTGATCCGCGGCTCGGTGGCGTGGCAGGGGAAGGACATCACGCGCATGGCGCCGCACCGGCGCGCCAAGGCCGGCATCGGCTGGGTGGCGCAGGAGCGCGAAATCTTCCCCTCGCTGTCGGTGGAGGAGAACCTCACCGTCGCCGCCCGCCCCGGGCGCTGGGATCTGGCGGCTGCGTACGAGCTGTTCCCGCGGCTCGCCGAGCGCCGCGGCAACATGGGCAACCAGCTCTCTGGCGGCGAGCAGCAGATGCTGGCGATCGCCCGCGCGCTGACGACCAACCCCAGCCTGCTGCTGATGGACGAGCCGCTGGAGGGCCTGGCGCCCATCATCGTCGAGGAGCTGGCCGCCGCCATCAAGCGCATGCTGGAGGAGCGCAGCACGGCAATCATCCTGGTCGAGCAGCACGCCGAGCTGACGCTGGCGCTCACCACCGACGCGGTGATCATGGAGCGCGGCACAATCGTGCACCGCGCGCCGTCGGCGGAGCTGCTGCGCGACAGCGCGACGCTCGACCGCTACATCGGCCTCGGCGTCGGCGCCGCGGCTAAGGCTTGATCACCTCCAGCAAGGTCGCGAGCGCCTTGGCGGCGAAGGCCTGCATATTGGCCTGACGGTCGGCGCTGCCCGTGCGCAGCGTGAGGACCTGCTCGGAAGGGCCGGCGAGCGCGATGCAGGCGTGGCCCGCCGGATCGCCGTAGCGATTGCTTGCTGGGCCTGTTGCGCCCGTCTCGGAGAGGCCCCAGGTCGCGCTATGCTGCGCGCGCACCGTGCGCGCGAGCAGCTGGGCATAGGGCTCGCTGGCCGAGCGGATGCCGGCCATCGCCTCGTCGGGGATTGCCACCAGGGCGCGGCGCGCCTGGCGCGTGTAGACCACCGCCCCGCCGAGGAAATAGGCCGAAGCGCCGGGCACGGAAAGCAGAGCCGCCGAGATCAGCCCGCCGGTGGAGGACTCGGCGACCGCGATGGTCTCGCCGCGCTCCTTCAGGTGGGCGGCGATGTCGGCGGCGAGCGCGGCAAGCTGCTGGTCCATGCCTGTTGCAGGTGGTGGCGCGTTCTCACGCGTTGGCGGTTGCGATCGAGCTTTCGTACTGGCACGAGCCCATGCCGGTGTCGGCGAATATGCCGCGATCGGCGATCCAGCGGAAGGTCTCCTCGAACGTCTCCTTGGTGTAGGGCTCGAACACCAGACGCTCGCCGGGGCCCCAGCGCCGCGTGTCCATCACCGCGTGCCAGCGCACGGGGAACTCCTTGGTGTAATAGTGCGTGTAGCGCTCGGACCTCAGATCGATGTCGCGCTGGGCGAGCCGTAGCGCGTTGAAGAACTTCTTCAAGTCCTCCGGATCGGGATTGCCGTGCACCATGGTGGCGATCATGAAGCTGGCGTCGATGATCTTGCGGAAACCGAGCTGCTCGGCGAGGTAGTAGGGGCCCGAGAAGAGCGTGCAGGCCGGCACCTTGCCGTCGACCAGCAGCTCCATGCGCTTGAACAGCATGCCGTCGGCGAACGACAGGTTGATCTTGTCGGCGGCCATGTACTGCTCGAGGGCCTGGATGGTGGCGTAGTGGCTGCCCGACTGGTAGCCGACCGAGATCGGCACGCCGGCCAGATCCTCGGGGCCCTTCACGGGCGAGTTGGGCGGCACGAACACGCCGGCCGGCGTCACCGAGTAGAGGTGCGGGTAGAGCTTGCCGTGGCCCGACGAGGCGGCGACGCCGACCGTCCAGTGGCAGGCGCAGCTGACGTCGGCGGCGCGGCCCTTCTCGAACGCCTGGAAGGCGCCGACCTTGTCGCCCTTGTCGTGGATCTTGCCGTCGGTCGCCTGCACCAGCTCGCGGAACTCGTAGTCGAGGCCTTCGCTCTCGAAGTAGCCCTTCTCCTCGGCCACCCACTCCTGCAGGCGGAAGTGCGGCTCGATGATGAACTTGGGCATGGGTCGTTTCCTCCTTGAGTGTCGGGTTGCTTGTTGTCGGTCAGCAGCAGCCGCGCAGCGCCTTCTTGCCGTGCTCGGCGACGCGGCGCGCGCGGATCATCTTGACGTGCTCGTCCATCAGGCGGCGGGCGCCGGCGCCGTCGCGCATCTCGATCAGCTGCGCCAGCTCGCGGTGCACGTCGAGGATGCGGCGCGCCACCGCCGGCGTCAGCGTTCGGTTCTCGGAGGGCCAGGCGACGTGCTCGAGCGAGACCAGCTGCACGACCAGCACGCGGTTGTGCGAGGCCTCGGCCACGGCCAGGTGAAAGTCGCGGCATGAGCGGGTGTACTCGGCGACGTCGCCGATCTTGGCGGCGGCCTCGGCGAGAAGCTGGCGCAGGCGGGCGTGGTCGGCGGCTGTGGCGTTCTCGGCCGCCAGCTCGGCGGCGAGCGACTCGACCGCGCGCTGCGCGTCGAGCACCTCGCCGGCGCCGACGCCGGTGAGCTGCAGCTGGACGGCCAGCGCCTCGGCGAACAGCCGCGGGTTGCCATTGGCGACGCGGGCGCCGCCGCCGCGCCCCATGCGGATCTCGGCGATGCCGAGCGCCTGCAAGGTGCGCAGGCATCGCGGGCGACGATGCGGCTCACCCCGAAGCGGGCGGCGATCTCCTTCTCGGTGCCCAGGAAATCGCCGGGCTCGAGGCGCTTGGCAAACAGCGCCTCGCGCACGTCGGCGACGATCTGCGCGGAGAGGGATGCCGGGTGCACGGCGAAAAGGGGCCGTTCGCGGCCGTCCGCCTGGGGGCGGCTCGAGCGTGAAGCTGCGAGGTCCATTGCCATCCGTGGTCGTCCGGGTCCGCGCTGATTAACATGATAAAGATATCATCTTTTAGGGGATGTGTCACCTCCCGTACGCGACTCGCTGTCGTGCTCTCCCACTGGCGCTGCCCAGCGACCTGTCAGGAGCTGCCATTCAGCGCACTGTGGGCGCTGGGTAACTTCGAAGCGGCGGTTGCTCACGGCTGCACTCGAGGCGATCGCGGCAGCCCTAGCCAGGCTGCCAGCGCCACCACCCCTGCGAACTTTTCGCTTGGTGGAACCAATCGCTTAGCGTGTCCCGCCATTCTGTCGCCTGCCTGCGCCAGTAATCAATGGAGATTGAGCCGCGCACCTTGCAGCGGTTGCGAAGGTAGTCGCGCCCACTCAGGATAACGGCCTGCATTTCCGCGTCCGTGAAGGCCTGCGATCCAATCAACCAGCGCTCACAGACTTCGTCCCGCAAATTCTCTGCCTTTCGCCCCGTAACCTCTACATCCCAAATGCTCGCGGTCGCATCTTGACTGCCGATGGCGACTTTCGATCCATCCGGGCTCCAGGCCACCGAGTAGATCGACTTCCCGTGCCCGCGAAGTCGGCAAGCTCCCGGCCGGTAGCAACGTCCCACACCCGCGCAGTTCGATCCGCGCTCCCCGTAACAACTCGCGAGCCATCAGCACTGAGAGCGGCCACGAAGAGCTCGCCGTCGTGGGCCACGACGAAGCGCCGAACCTCGTTGCCGGTGGCCGCATCCCAAATGCGAATAGTCTTATCTTTCTGCTGACCGTGATGCTTGACGTGCGCCAGGCAAGTACGCCGCCAATCGAAGTCCTTCGCCAGCGTTGCGTAAGACCGAAACGGGCGATCGCGATTGGATATCCCACATCATCGCGCTGCCGTCCTCGCTTGCCGTGAGGAGGTGCTTGTTGTCCGATGACAACGACATCCATCTGATCCCATCGCTGTGGCGCGCGAAGCGCGCCACCTCCCCGCGCGTGTCGACGCTCCAGATGCGCGCTACGCCATCTTCTCCCCCGGCCAATATCCACTGGCCGTTGTTGCCAAACTCTACTAAGTAGACCCCTTTGTCGTGGGCGATCTGCTTCCCGATCCGCTCTCCAGTATTTGCGTCCCATAGTCTAACAGTCCCGTCGCGGCTTGCCGTGGCGAACATCCGTCCCTCCGGATGAAACGCCGCTGCAATCACCCAGTCCGCGTGTCCCTCGGCCTGCGCCATCGCGGGCATCTGCAGCATCCCAGATGCGCCCCGTCTTGTCGTAGCCCGCAGTGACGATCCGAGTTCCATCCGAGCTGAACGCATCGCGCGAACCGCGTCGGTATGGCCATTCAGGCGGACGCGACGGCCCGCTGCGCGGCCTTCCAAATGTTGGCGGCCCGGTCTGCGCCACCCGTCGCGACCAAAGATCGATCCGTATCGAACGCCACGGCATAGACGGGACCGTGTGCCCGGTGAGCCTATCCAGTTCGGCCCCGGTTGCTGCGTCCCAGTGGCGAATGGTCTGGTCGTGGCTGCCCCACACTACCGACTTGCCGTCCGGCGAGAAGAAGGCGCCCCACACCTCGTCGCCGTGTCCGGTAAGTTTCCGAGCGCCGCCTTGCTCTCCAAGTCCCAAATGCGGAGAAAGCGGTCTGCGCCAGCGATAGGAGCCGATTGCCATCCGGCGCGAAGGCGATGGAATGGACTGCCGATGTTGATCTTGCGAGCGGCTCGGTCTGCTGCCACAACGCGACGTCCCAGAGCCGTATCTTACCGTCCACGCCAGCCGAGGCGAGCTTGCGGCCATCGGGACTGAACGCCACGGAATACACAAAGCCGTCATGACCAGGAAGGTGCGCTACTTTGGATCGGTTGCTCAGGTCCCAAACGTGGATCGCACCCTCCATCCCTGCCGCCGCAACGAGTCGGTCGTCGGGCTCAAGGCGGCTGCGAGCAGTCTATCGCTACCTGCCGAGAACGGCGGCCCCAGCTCGCTTCCGGTGGTTGCGTCCCAAAGTCGAGCGGTCTTGTCCAAGCTGGCCGTGAGCACTCGCGCCCCGTCCTTGCTGAACACGGCCGAGCGAACGCCGCCATTGTGTTTCAGTGTAGCGAGCAGCGCCGCGTGCGGTGATCCCAGATGCGCGCAGTTTGGTCCTCAGCTGCAGTGATCACCTTGTCCGCCTTCGGGCTGAAGGCTATCGCCCTGATGGTGCCGAATGCCCCCTCAGCTGCGCCTGCAGGCGCTCGCCCACGCTGCACGAATTGCCTCGGCTTGAACCTCGGCGACCAAACCGAAAGCGTCGTGCTTCCCGGTGCAGGCCGTGCGGCTATGGCGTAGCGCATTGCTCTATCATAGAGGCCCTGCCGAAGGCCTCGTCTGGTGGCTCTAGAAAATCAGCGCTTCTTGCCGCGATGTCTCGCGCATCTGCCAGGCCGTCGCCACGGCACCGATCACCACGAGCATGACAACGAGGCCAGCCCGATGCCTGCCCACTTCTGGAACCGACGCGTTCGCTCGATCTGCGCGCGCTCGATCTTCGACCGCTCGTTTTCCTCCAAGCGGCTCGCGGCCATGTATTCGCGATGCAATTGAGTTGCCGGCTTGGTGGCAGTGGAGCGTTGTGCCAGCCATCGCTCTGCGGCCTCGAGGACGGCGCCACGCAGCAGGTCGTCTTTGCGCTTGCCGCGCTGCTGCCAACGCCATGCTTGGTCCAGGAGCTCAGTGTGCTGGCGTTCCCACTCGGATACGCCCGACAGCGCTCCGCACAAGCCTTTGCAGCGCGGGCTCGAACAGGTTCGGCGGATTGAAGGCGATGTACTGAAGCTCGCCAAGGTCTTCTGGCAAGCCTGCTCGCTCACGGGCAGCCACAGTATCGGCGCCAAACGCTTCGACAGCTCCTTGGACTTTCTCAGCTCCCAGCCGCAATGCGGGGAATCGATGGCTTTGCGGCTGATGACAAATACTACTGCGTCGGCTTGGACGATCAGGTGCTCAATGCGCTTCTTCCACGCCTCCAGATCTTCAATTTGATGACGATCGATGAGTGGCGTTACCTGCAGCGGTTGAGCGCCGCATCGAGCCGGTCGACAAAGGCGACCGAATCCTGCCTCGAATACGAGTGAATGCCTTCAGCTCGTTCGGGCAGGCTGCTCGGCCGCGGTTTCGGCGTCGACCATGATGAACCGTCACAGCTCGCAGTATTGTTTCGTTCGTCAATACACAAGTCTAGGGCACCCGGACGCGTCGGTCGAGAACTCGCCGGCCGCTCGATTGTCACGTGGTTGATCTTGGAGGCGGTTGCGCCACAATCACGGCAACCCGTGAGCCGCCATGGACCTTCAGCTCGCAGGCAAGACCGCGCTCGTCACGGGCGCCAGCATCGGCATCGGCCGCGGCATCGCGCTGGCGCTGGCGCGCGAGGGCGTGCAGCTCGCGATTGCCGCGCGGCGGGCCGAGCTGCTCGAGGATACGGCGGGCGCGATCGTGGCGGCCGGCGGCAAGCGGCCGGTCATCGTCGTCGAGGACCTGCTGGCGGAAGGCGCGCCCGAGCGCATCGCCGCAGCCGCGCTGGCAGGGCTCGGCTCCGTCGACATCCTCATCAACAACGCCGGCGGCAGCCGCCCGTTCAAGATCGACGCCAGCGAGGAGCAGTGGCAGGAGGCGATGACCCTCAACTTCACGCGCCAGCGCCAGCTGACGCATCGCCTGCTCGACCAGATGATGGCGCGCAAGTGGGGGCGCATCGTCAACATCACCGGCAAGTCGGAGCCCGACGGCATCAACGGCGCGTTCTGCGCCAAGGCGGCGGTGCACTCGTGGGCCAAGGGCCTCTCGCGCGAGGTCGGCAAGCACGGCATCACGGTCAACTCGATCCCGCCGGGCCGCATCATGTCGGAGCAGATCGCGCGCAACTACACGCCCGAGTACCGGCAATGGCAGGCGGACAACGAGATCCCCGTCGGCCGCTACGGCGAGCCCGAGGACGTGGCCAATCTGGTGTGCTACCTGGCCTCGCCGCTCGGCGGCTACATCACGGGCACCGTGATCCCCGTCGACGGCGGCCTGCGGCGCTACCAGTTCTGAGCGGGCGGTGGGCAGCCTGCGCTTGCAAGGGAAAGGTCCCGGATAGCCTCGCGCGGGCTCAGGAGCCGCGCTCGGCTTCCGGGAACGCAAGCAGTGAAGGTTATTTCAGTTGCAGGTTGAGCAGCCGGTTGGCGACGCGCCGGCACGCACGCTCCCATTCCCGCTTGCTCATGTGGGTGGACTTCTCCCACTGCGAGACGCAGCTGGCGAACGCGTCGGTGCCGGCCTCTTTCGCGGCGGTGTCGGGCTGCTTGGCAGGCGGTGGGCTGGTCTGGGCGAGCGCCGCGCCGGCGATGCCGGCCGCGATCACGATCGCGCTCACGACGGAACGCATGTGTACCCTCGGATCTCGTGTCCCATGGCTGACGTGTCTGCGTTGTGCGCCATGGTTGATGCTTGCTGAATATGTCTATCCAGCCGGCCTGTGACAAGGCGAGGACATACGGAGGCACGGCTGGGAATCGACGCCGGCGCATGTCTCTGATAACTCCGCAGGCAGGATCGTGGTTGCAAGGACGAGGGAAGCGCGACAATGAAGGCGATGTTGAGCAAGGCCCCCGGCGGGCCGCAGACGCTGGTGCTGGAGGACCTGCCCGACCCCAAGCCGAAGGCCGGCGAAGTGGTGATCGCCGTCAAGGCGTGCGGGGTGAACTATCCCGATCTGCTCATCATCGAGGACCGCTACCAGTTCAAGCCGGAGCGCCCCTTTGCGCCGGGCGGCGAGGTTGCCGGCGTCGTCGAGGCGGTGGGCGAGGGCGTCACGGGCATCAAGGTGGGCGACCGCGTGATCGGCTCCACCATCTCGGGCGGCATGTCGGAGAAGCTGGCGGTGGAGGCGGCGCGCTGCACGCCGATGCCGGCCGGCATGCCCTTCGACGAGGCCAGCGCGCTGATCCTGACCTATGCAACCTCCATCCATGCGCTGAAGGACCGCGCCAAGCTGAAGAAGGGCGAGACCTTGCTGGTGCTCGGCGCCGCGGGCGGCGTCGGGCTTGTCGGCGGTGGAGCTGGGCAAGGCCTATGGCGCGCGGGTGATCGCCGCCGTGTCGTCGCCAGAGAAGCTCGCGTTCATCAAGCAGCACGGCGCCGACGATGGCATCGTCTATCCGCCGGGTCCGTTCGACAAGGCCGGCGCCAAGGCGCTGTCCGACCTCTTCAAGGGCGCCTGCGGCGAGAAGGGTGCCGACGTGATCTACGATCCCGTGGGCGGCGACTACTCGGAAGCGGCGCTGCGTTCGATCGCCTGGGAGGGCCGCTTCCTGGTGGTCGGCTTCCCGGCCGGCATCCCCAAGCTGCCGCTCAACCTCACCCTGCTCAAGTCGTGCGACGTGGTGGGCGTGTTCTGGGGCGCGTTCGCGCGGCGCGAGCCCGAGGCGCAACGCCGCCAACATCGCCGAGCTGATGCAGCTCTATGCCAAGGGCGCCATCAAGCCGCTGGTCTCGGAGCGCTTCCCGCTGGCGCGCGCGGGCGAGGCCATCGCCAAGCTCGCCTCGCGCAAGGCGATGGGCAAGATCGTCGTGACCATGGATTGAGGGCGGGCGCCATGTCTATCGTGACGCGGTGGTGGTGGATCCGGCATGCGCCGGTGCCGGACGGCGGCCGCATCTACGGCCAGAGCGATCTCGCCTGCGACTGCAGCGATGCCGAGATCTTCCGCATCCTGGCGCGCGAGCTGCCGCGCGATGCGGTGTGGGCGACGAGCAACCTGGTGCGCACCAAGCAGACGGCGGCCGCCATTCTGGCCGCCGATGCTGTGGCGGCGCTTCGCCGGCGTCGAGCCGCTGGTCGTGCCGCATTTCGCCGAGCAGCATCTGGGCGAATGGCAGGGGCAGGAGCGCAAAGCTTTTTATGCGGCACGAAAAGTCGGCACGCACACGCTGTGGTTCGCGCCGGCCGACGAGCGGCCGCCGGATGGCGAGAGCTTCGTCGATCTGGTGCAGCGCGTGGTGCCGGCGATCGAGCGGCTCAACAGCGAGCACGCCGGCCGCGACATAGTGGCGGTCACGCACGGCGGCACCATCCGCGCCGCGGTTGCGCACGCGCTGGGCTTGCCGCCGCAGGCCGCGCTCGGCTTCTCCACCGACAACTGCTCGCTGACCAGGCTCGATCATCTGACCGCCAACGGCGGCGCCGGCCTGTGGCGCGTGGTGGCGGTCAACCATCGGCCCTGGTCGCGCACGCCGGCGGCCGAGCACATGGGGCACAACCCGGTCGGCATCGACAAGGCTTGATGTTGTAGTTGTAGGTTGGGTCAAGCGGAGCGCAGACCCAACATGTAACGGTTGATGAGACTTGTGTTGGGTCATCGCTACGCTCGACCCAACCTACGATTGCTGGGGGACTAGCCATGGCTCGAACGCTGCACCGCGCAGTACATGCGATCGCCGCGCTCGGCCTCTACCTGGTGGCGGCACCTGCGCAGGCAGCTGCGCAGGAGGCCTGCGGCGAGGTCGTCACCGTCGCCACCCACGGCCGCACCACCACGCCGGTGAGCATCGGCATGCCGCCCGCTTCCGCGCCGCAGGACGGGCGCATGGCGCTCGTGCTGCTGCCCGGCGGACCCGGCTACGCCGCGCTCGATGCCAAGGGCTGCGCCCGCAAGCTGCAAGGCAACTCGCTGGTGCGCTCGCGCGACCTGTTCCACGGCGCCGGCTTCGTCACCGCGCTGGTCGATGCGCCCTCCGACCATCGCGGCGAGGACGGGCTGGGCGGCTTTCGCATGTCGGCCCAGCATGCCGAGGACATCGGCAAGGTGGTCGCCTACCTGCGCGAGCGCACGAAATTGCCGATCTGGATCGTCGGCACCAGCCGCGGCAGCATCTCCGCCGTCAATGCCGCAAGCCGCCTTGCCGGGCCTGCCGCGCCCGACGGGCTGGTCCTGACCTCGCCCGTCACCTCTGGCCGCGTCGGCGGCTATAAGGCGTGGGTGGCGCAGACCGTGTTCAGTGCCAAGCTCGATGCCATCCGCGTGCCGGTGCTGGTGGTGGCGCACGCCGCCGACACCTGCATTCGCACGCCGCCCGGCCTTGCCGGCGGTATCGTCGCCAAGACGACGGGAGCGCGCGAGCAGACAGTCATCGTCAAGGGCGGCGCCGGCGCCAGCAAGGGCGTGAGCGTTGAAGCGTGCGAGGGCCGCTCGCCGCATGGCTTCATCGGCCAGGAGGCCGAGGTGGCCGAAGGCATCGCCAGGTTCGTGCGCGGCGGGAAGTATTGAGATTGTAGGTTGGGTCGAGCGTAGCGATGACCCAACACGCCGAGGACCGTGACCCATGTTGGGTCTGCGCTTCGCTTGACCCTACGACTACGACGTCTCCAGGGCGATCCTTTCGCGCCGCGCGCGCAGCGCCGGCAGCACTGCGGAAGCCAGCAGCGCCAGGGCGATCGCCAGGCAGGTGAGCGAGATCGGCCGCTCGAGGAAGATCCAGAAGCTGCCGTCCGAGATGATCAGCGCCTTCCTCAGATTGTTCTCCATCAGCGGTCCCAGCACGAACGCCAGCACCAGCGGCGCCGGCTCGTAGCCGAGCTTGCGCATCAGGTAGCCGAGCACGCCGAAGGCGATCATCACGTAGATGTCGAAGATGGCGCTGGAGATGGAATACACGCCGATGATGCAGAACAGCAGGATCAGCGGGAACAGGATGCGATAGGGCACCTTCAATACCTGCACCCACAGCCCGATCAGCGGCAGGTTCAGCACCAGCAGCATCAGGTTGCCGATGTACATGCTGGCGACGATGCCCCAGAACAGGCCCGGGTTCTGCGTCATCAAGAGTGGGCCAGGCTGCACGTTGTGCACGATGAAGGCGCCGAGCAGCAGCGCCATCACCACGTTGGGCGGGATGCCCAGCGTCAGCAAAGGAATAAACCCGCTGCCGGCCGCGGCGTTGTTGGCGGCCTCGGGCCCCGCGACGCCGGCAATCGCGCCCTTGCCGAATTTCTCGGGCGTCCGCGATACGCGCTTCTCCAGCGCGTAGGACAGGAACGAGGCGATCACCGCACCGCCGCCCGGCAGGATGCCGAGGAGGAATCCCAGCGCCGAGCCGCGCGCCAGCGGCGCGGCGCTGTCGGCCCAGTCCTGGCGCGACGGCAGCAGGCCCTTGATGCGCTCGGCGAACATGTTGCGGTTGAGCTTCTGCTCGAGGTTGACCAGGATCTCGGCGATGCCGAACAGCCCCATGACGATCGGCACCAGGCCGACGCCGTCGACCAGCTCCATGCGGTCGAAGGTGAGGCGGGCGACCGCGCTGATGGAATCGAGGCCGACCAGCCCCAGCATCAGGCCGAAGCAGGCCATGATCAGCGCCTTCAGCAGCGAGCCGTGCGACAGATAGGCGAGGATCGATAGGCCCAGCACCATCAGGCTGAAGTACTCGGCCGGCCCGAACCGGACAGCGAAGCGCGCAAGCGTCGGCGCCACCAGCATCAGCCCGATGATGGCCAGCGTGCCGGCGATGAACGAGCCGATGGCGGCGATGCCGAGCGCGGGCCCAGCTCGGCCCTGGCGTGCCATCTGGTGGCCGTCGAGGGTGGTGACGACGGAGGCCGCTTCGCCCGGAATGTTGACCAGGATCGCCGTGGTGGAGCCGCCGTACATGGAGCCGTAGTAGATGCCGGCCAGCATGATGATGCCGGCCTCGGGCGAGGCCGTGAACGTCACCGGCAGCAGCAGCGACATGGCCGCCACCGGGCCGATGCCCGGCAGTACGCCGACCAGCGTGCCGATGAACACGCCGAGGAAGCAGTAGAGCAGGTTGACGGGCTGCAGCGCGACGCCGAAGCCGAGCGCGAGGTTCTGCAGCAGGTCCATGGGGATCAGCCTCGACCGAAGACGAGCGGCAGGTGCTCGGCGAGCCAGCGCTCGGCCTCGCCTGCGGGCAGCTGGGTGCCGAGCAGGCGACGGAACACGATGTAGGCCGCCGCCGTGATGAGGACCGCGCCGAGCGGCGGCGCGATCCAGCCTTGCCGGTCGATGGTCATGAACAAAACGAGCAGCAGCAGCACCGTGGTGGTGAGAAAGCCCAGCGCCGGCAGCAGCCAGGCATAGAGCGCCAGCAGCGCCACCACATAGGGCACCAGCCACCAGCGCGTGCCCTGCCACAGACCGGCGAGACTCGATCCCACCGGCTGCCGCAAGGCAACCGCCAGCGTCGCCAGCGACAGCCCCGTCATCACCACGCCGACCCAGAAGATCATGCCGCCGGGGCCGGGATCGCTGAGCGTGCCGAGCCCCAGCCCGGCCCCGGCCCAGGTCACGCCGGCCGCCACCGCCAGCCAGAATGCAGCAGCAATGATCTCACCGGCACGCATGGCGCTAGTTGGTCTTGAGGCCCAGGTCCTCTATCAGCTTCTTGGCCTCCTCGATCTGCTGTACCGCGTGCTTCTCGTAGTCGGCCGTGTTGAGGTAGGCGAGCTCCTGGTCGAACTTCTTCAAGGCCTCGGTGTACACCGGCTCCTTCACCGCCTTGGCGAAGGCATCGTGCAGAACGGCCACCACCTTGGGGTCGATGCCCTTGGGGCCGGCAACGCCGTAGGGCGAGTTGGCGACCAGGTTGATGCCGAGCTCCTTCAGGGTCGGCACGTCGGGCCAGTTCTTGGTGCGCTCGCCGCCCCACATCACCAGCAGGCGGAAATCGCCCGAGTTGACCAGCGCGCCCCAGCCCGTCGAATCCGCCACCGCGTCGACGTGGC
The DNA here is from genome assembly GCA_963756735.1 of uncultured Alphaproteobacteria bacterium. GTDB lineage: Bacteria > Pseudomonadota > Alphaproteobacteria > Rhizobiales > Hyphomicrobiaceae > AWTP1-13. The sequence goes on along the minus strand of CAVWOY010000034.1, from coordinate 116,927 downwards.
TGCCGAGCAGCGCGGCGTTGGTCTCGGCCGCGCCCTTGAAGGGCACGTTGGTCCACTTGACGCCCGTCTGCTTGGCGATCTGCTCCATGCCGATGTGCAGGCTGGTGCCCGTCCCCGGCGTGCCGTACTTGATCTTGCCCGGGTTGGCCTTGGCGTACTCGATCAGCTCCTGGAACGTCTTCCAGGCGACTTGGAGTTCACCACCACGCCGAAGGTGTAGCCGGTGAGCCCGGCGACATAGGTGAAGTCCTTGGTTGGGTCGAACGTCGTCTTCGTCATGTAGGGCAGACGGAATACCGTGATCGGCATCTGGGCCAGGGTATAGCCGTCGGGCTTGGCGCTGGCCGCCATCTGCGCGGGCCCTAGCGTGCCCGAGGCGCCGGGCTTGTTTTCGATGATGATCGGCTGCCCGAGGTGCTTCTGCGCGGCCTCGGCGAAGGCGCGCATGGCGAGGTCGGTCGAGCCGCCCGCGGGCCACGGCACGATCAGCGTCACTGGCTTGGTCGGGAAGCTCTGTGCGTGCGCAGGTGCCGCGAAGGCGAGCAGCGCGGTGCAGGCGGCAACAACGGCGCCCAGTCGCAGTCGGATCATGATGTTTCCTCTCTGGAGAAGCTTTTTCTTGCTTGTTGGGCTTTGCCCGACAATCGGACAGAGCCTCCAACACCTACAACGCAAAGGCGCCCTTCAGCAACGCCCGCGCATGGCGAAAATGCTGCTTCCGCACACGATCGGCTGGGCGGGCGGGGAGCGGTGCGGAAGGCTTTGCGTCATCGCTGCTGCCGCGCGTCACACCGCCAGCGGCAGGCTGGCCTGCGCGCCCACCTGGAACACGCGGCGGTAGCGCGCGACCTCCTCCGGCGGCCCCATGGCCTTGAGCGGGTTGTCGGAAAGCTTCACCGCCGGGCGGCCGTTGGCGGAGATCACCTTGCACACGATGGAGAACGGGTCGAGGCCGCCGTTGGCGCCGAGCCCGCGGAAATCGTTGGTCAGCAGCGTGCCCCAGCCGTAGCCGGTGCGCAGCCGGCCGTGGAAATGGCCGTGGATGCGCTCGATGGAGTCGACATCGAGGCCGTCGGAGAAGATCGCCAGCTTCTGGCGCGGGTCCTGGCCGCGCGCCTTCCACCAGTCGATGGCGATCTCGCCGCCCGCTAGAGGATCGCCCGAGTCGACGCGCACGCCGGTCCAGTGCTCCGCCCAGTCGGGCGCGCGCTCGAGGAAGCCCTCCGAGCCGTAGGTATCGGGCAGCATGATGCGCAGGTTGCCGTCGTAGTCCTCCTGCCAGTCGGCCAGCACCCTGTAGGGCGCCTGCGCCAGCTCGCGGTCGTTTTGGGCGAGCGCGCAGTAGACCATCGGCAGCTCGTGCGCGTTGGTGCCGATCGCCTCCACCTCGCGCCGCATGGCGATCAGGCAGTTGGAGGTGCCGAGGAAGCAGGGGCCGAGCCCCTCGATCATCGCCTGCACGCACCAGTCCTGCCACAGGAAGCCGTGCCGCCGGCGCGTGCCGAAGTCGGCGATCCTGAGCTCTGGCAGCGCCTTGAGCCGCCCGATCTTCTCCCACACCCGCGTCATGGCGCGCGCGTAGAGCACCTGCAGCTCGAACTTGCCGAGCCCCTTGGTGACGGCGCGGCTGTGCAGCTCCATCACCACGGCCAATGCCGGGACCTCCCACATGGTGGTCTCGATCCACGGGCCCTCGAAGGTCAGCTCGTACTGCTCGCCCGTGCGCTCCAGGTGGTAGGCGGGGAAGCGGAAAGCCTCGAGCCAGGCAATAAAGTCGGGCGCGAACATCTGCCGCTTGCCGTAGAACATGTTGCCGCGCAGGAAGGTGGACTCGCCGCGCGACAGCGACAGCGAACGGATGTGGTCGAGCTGCTCCTTGAGTTCGCCGATGTCGATCAGCCTGGCGAGCGGCACGCTGGTCGAGCGGTTGATGATGCCGAAGGTCACGGCCACGTCGCGGTGGCGCCGGTAGATCGTCTGCGCCATCAGCAGCTTGTAGAAGTCGGTATCGAGCACCGAGCGCACGATCGGGTCGATCTTCCAGGTGTGGTTGTAGACGCGGGTGGCGATGTCGGTCATGCGATGGCTCGGGGCTGGCTCGGGCCGATTGTTGACGGGCGAAGGCGAAGTCCGCTTGGCGTGAACGGACCGATGCTAGCGCATTTGCGTCTCTGCCGTTTGTGCAATTTTGCGTGGGTCACCACCCATTGCGTCTTGGCCCCCCGCTCGCGGTTTGCGCGCTGCTAGCCGCCAACTCGGCCGCTGTTCATGAACACCCAGATGGCATAGCGGCAGGCTTCCGCACCGGGCGAGCGCCGCGGATGCGCGCTCTGGCCGGAGGCCCGCTTGGCGCGCACGCGCGCGAAGTGGCGGCAAATTCGTTGACGGCGGCAATGCTCGTTGGTGCAGGCCGTCGGGTCGGGGCAGGCGAGGCTCAGGATCGATCTCGGCAAAGCGGAACCGGCTGTCCTCGGCCTCCTCGGGTGTCAGCGGTGCGGCGCGGCGGCGCGCAACGCTATCGCCCAGGAGGTCTCTCGCGACGGTCTGGAACTCGGCGATCGCCTCGTCGACGTTCAGTTGCGGTATCTGCTCTCGCATTGGCATCTCATATTCGATTGGGTTGCTGGCATCGGCGCACGCGCCGTTTCTTTCCCGCGGGCCCCGGGGGGCTGGCGCGAGGTGCGACGGGTACGCGGGCGCCTCTCGGCGACCCGGGGGCCGGTTTACCTCCGGCCCCAGCAGACCCGGCCGGGCCTGCTCGAGAGCCCTCCTGGTGGGGGCTCTCCGGGACCCTTGGAGGGGTCCCCTGGGCCGCCTTGCGGCGCCCGCGTTGCGGCGATTTCTGTCTCGCTACGCTCTTCGGCTTGCCGCTCCGCCCCATTGCTGGAGCTTCGCGGTTGCCATGCAGCCAGTTGGCGGCTGACAATTCCCCGCCATTGCTGGCGCTTCCTCGTCAGCGGGTTTCGCGAGCCTCCTGGATCTCGGCCCTCCAACATGAAGGCCTACCTTCCAGGCGCCGATCGCTGCCACGCTGGGTGCTGGATCCGAGCGCCCCGTCGCAAGCAGCGACACGCGCATTGTGCGCCCGGTTCAGGTAGGCGGGGATAACTTCGGCCGCGCGATGGTGCACGCGTGGTTAACGCACCTCGAGCGTGGGCCGTCGATCATCGCATCGTCACCGGGTCGCTTCGACCGCCGACGGCGGCTCAGCGCTCACACCGACGATGGTGGTGACCCTGGCGGCCTCGGTTCGCCCATAAAACACATAGGTCGTCGCGGCGGATATCATCGCTGAGATCAATGCAATTGCGACGAAGATCTTGGCTGAGGACATTGCTGCCTCCAAGCTCGGGTTGGAGATGGAGGAAGGTTTAGCCGCAAGGCATTTGCGATGCTGTGCCAAAGGACACAATCTGTGCCGCAGGCGCAGGTGTAGGCGAAGCGCAATAAGGCGATTGCTGCATTGCGCCGCTGTGCCTTTCGCAGAAACGATGGGCGGTGCAATGCGCTGCCGCTTGTTGCACCCTACGCAGCCGCCCGCTGCGCCAGCCAGATGCCGCCGATCACCAGCACCAGCGCCACCGCGTGATAGACCGCGAACGGCTCGCCGAGCAGCGCTACGGCCAGGATCGCCGCGAACACCGGCACCAGGTTGACGAACACGCCGGCACGCCCCGGCCCGATCAGGTCGACGCCGCGCAGGTAGAAGAGCTGCGCCAGGCACGAGGGGCCGATCGCCACGAACAAGGTCACCAGCCAGCCCTGAAGCGTCGGCATTTTGAGTCCGTATATCGCCCACTCGGCGATCAGCAGCGGCACCGAGGTGATGGCCGAGATCAGCGCCAGCAGGGTGAAGAAGGCGATGCCCGGCATGTTCGGCCGCTCGCGCAGCGCCAGCGTGTAGAACGCGTAGAAGCCGCAGGCGGCCAGCATGATGAGATCGCCGCGGTTGAGCCCGATGTCCAGGATCTGCAGCGGCGCGCCCTGCGTCGCCACCACCACCACGCCTACCATCGTGATCAGCACGCCGGCGATCTGCACCAGGCTCGCCCGCGTGCCGTACAGCAGGAACGCGCCGGCCAGCACCACCACGGGGATCGAGCCCTGCAGGATGCCGATGTTGATGGCGGTCGTGTAGTAGCCCGCCGTATAGAACAGCGCGTTGAAGCCGGTGAAGCCCAGGATCGCCATCAAGGTGATGCGTATGAGCCGCGGCCTGATCTCGCCCCAGTGCGCGCGCACCTGCCCGCCGTACAGCGGCCACATCACGGCGAGCACCATCACCCAGCGCACGAACACCAACAGGAACGGCGAGATGTGCCCCACCGCCAGGCGGCTCGCCAGCGCGTTGCCGGCCCAGAACACCGCGGTCAAGGTCAGCAGCACCGTCGGCCACTGGTAGAGGCCGCCCACGGCGACGCGCTCGCCGGCCGGCGCGGAACCGGGCTCGTTCAAGGTTCTCGGGTCCAGGCTACTTCGCCTCCTGCGGCGCCACGCCCACGGCCTTGAACATGGCCTCGAAGCGCGCGAACTCGCTCGTCAGGTGCTTGGCGTGCTCGGCCGGCGAGCGCATCTCGGGTGGAAACGGCTCGGTGCCGGTGGCGGCGAAGCGTTCCAGGATCACGGGGTCCGTCACCATCTTGGCGATCGCGGCGTTGACCTTGTCCACCACTTCCTTGGGCACGCCCTTGGGTGCATAGAGGCCGTTCCAGATCGTCACGCTGAAGTCGGGCAGGCCGGCCTCCTTCGCCGAGGGCACGTCCTTGATGCTGTCGAGTCGCTCGGTCGAGGTGACGGCATAGGCCTTCACCGTTCCGCCCTGGATCTGCGGCGTGGCCGTGGTGGCCTGGTCGCACAGCACGTCGATCTGGCCGGCCACCAGGTCGATCATGGCCGGGCCGGTGCCGCGATAGGGCACCATGCCGAGCTTCACGCCCAGCAGCTGCTGCAGCAGGGTGGCGCAGATGTAGGAGTTGGAGCCGACGCCGGCGAAGCCGACGGTCGCCTTGGTGCCCTGCTCCTTGAGCCAGGCGAACAGCGCCTTGGCATCGGCGGTTTCCAGCGCTTTCTTGCTGAGCAGGACCATCGGGCCGGTATTGACCAAACCCAGCGGCTCGAACGCCGTCTTGGATTCGTAGCGCAGGTTGGAGTAGAGCGCGGGCGCGGCGGCAAGCGCGCCGTGGTGGGTCAGCAGCGTGTAGCCGTCGGGTGCGGCCTTGGCGGCGCGCTCCGCGCCCAAAGTGCCGCCGGCGCCGCCCACGTTCTCCACCACCACCTGCTGGCCTAGGTTGCGGCTCAGGTTGTCCGCCACCAGGCGGCCGATGGTGTCGGAGGGGCCGCCCGCGGCGAACGGCACGATCAGGGTGATGGGCTTGCTCGGGTAGCCCTGGGCGGCGAGCGGGGCCGCAAGTCCGAGGGCGGCAAGCGCGATTGGAAAGGCGCGCAACAGCGGGCGAAAAGCAAACATCAACTCCTCCCCATGGTCTTGTCGTCCGGCCGCCTTTGCCCGGCCGGCCGGCAATCTCTTCGGCGCGGACACTAGCGCCATTTCGTGATGGCGCCAACGAACGGTGCCGCATGCGTTCCCGGCCGTAGCGCACGGACTTGATCCGCGATCAAGTCCAGGGCGCGCCGAGCCGGCAACTGTATTCGCGGAAGGGGCTCTGGCTCACCAAGGGGATGGGCGCCATCCCCTCGGATCCACCGCCGCATTGGGTTGAGCGACGGCGGCTCCGAGGGGATGGCTTTGGCATCAGGTTTTGAGGGGATTGAAGGTGGTACCGTCGCGCAGCATGGCGTTGCTGGCGACGAGAAGCTTGCGGGCGATGGCGACGAGAATGGTCTTGGTGGCCTTTCCTGCGGCGTGCATGCGCTGGCGCTGCTGAGCCCAGTGCGGGCAGCGGCGGGAGGCGTGCATGGCGGCGATGAAGAGGACGCGCCGCACCTTGCGGCGTCCGCCCCAGATGCGCCTCTTGCCCTTGGTGCGGCCGCTGTCGTTGGCGAGCGGAGCCAGGCCTGCAAGCGCGGCGATGGCGCGCCGGTCGCGCGATCCGAGCTCCGGCAGCTCGGCCAGGAGGGTGGCGGCCACGACAAGGCCAATGCCGGGAATGGCGCGCAGCCTGGCAGCGCCCTCGGCCAGCTCGGAGCTGTCGCGCACCAGCTCCAGGATGGCGCGTTCGATCTTGTCGCGCCGGCCTTGCAGGAGGCGGATGTGGCTTTGGATATCGCAGCGCACGGTGCGGGACCTGGCCTGGCGCAGGCGATTTCCTTCGCGCACGATTTCCTCCACCAGCTGGCCGCGGCGGGCCACGAGCTCGGACAGCGCCCGCCGTTCCGCGGACGGCTCCACGGTCGGCGCGAGCTCCAGGCGCCGGCCCAGCTCGGCCAGCACGCGGGCATCGACCCGATCGGTCTTGGCGAGGAAGCCGGCGGCTCGTGCGAACTCGCGCGCCCGCCGGGGATTGACCCTGGTGAACGGCACTTTGGCTCGCGTGAGCAGGTGGCGCAGGGTGTCGTCGCAGCCGCTGGTGGCCTCGAAGACGAAGAAGGCATCCTCGTATCGGGCAATGAGATCCTCGATCGCGGCGGACGTATTGGGGACGCGCTGCGCGCGCTGGGATCTCGGGCAGAAGACGTCGAGATGCTGCATGCAGATATCGACGCCGAGGGCATTCGGGTGCAAGGTCATGGGTGCCTGTCCTTGTCATGCGGGGTCTGCGTCAACAGCCCCGTGCAACTGTTCAGGATGGGTCTAAGCGGGCAGGGCCCAAGCCGGCTCTCGGCCTCTTGTCACCGGGGGTCTTACGGGCTCCTGCCCGCACCCAATCTGCACCAAGCCCAACAGACAGGGATCCTTACCCTTCGATGGGGAAAAGGTCCCGGATACCCTCGGCCTGCGGCCTCGGCTTCCGGGAACGCAGGGGAGAGGGAACTGCTAACGCCCCGCGAGCGCGCGCTCGATCATGGCCGCCGCCGAGCCCAAATAGTTCACCGGGTCGGTCAACTCGGCGATGCGCTTCGCATCCAGGTGCTTGGTCACCTCGCTGTTGCGCTCCAGCTCCGCCCGCAACGTAGTGCCGCCATCGAGCGCGGCACGGCAGGCGCCGTACACCACGTCGTGTGCCACCTGCCGGCCGGTGTGCTGGGCGAGCGCCATCATCACCGCCTCGGCCACGATCAGCCCGCCGGTGAGGTCTAGGTTGCGGCGCATGCGGCCCGCGTCCACCGTCAGCCCCTCCAGCATGAAGCGGGCCTGCCTGAGCGCGCCGCTTGATGCCAGGAACGCCTCGGGGATCGCAACCCACTCGAGCTGCCAGGGCCCGGTCGCCCGCTCGTGGTCAGCCGCCATAGCATCGAGCATCAGGCCCGCCTGCTGGCGTACGATCTTGCCGGCCGCCAGGATCATCTCGCATGAGATCGGGTTGCGCTTCTGCGGCATGGTGGAGGACGAGCCGCGGCCCTCGACGAACGGCTCGAAGGCCTCCGCCACCTCCGTCTGCATCAGCAGCATGATGTCGGTGGCGATCTTGGCGAGCGAGCCCGTCACCAGGCCAAGGAAGCACACAGCCTCCGCGAAGCCGTCGCGCGCCACGTGCCAGGGCATCGATGGCCGCGCCAGGCCAAGCTCGTGCATCAGCGCGTCGTGCACCGCGAGCCCCTTGTCTCCGAGCGAGGCCAGCGTGCCCGCCGCGCCGGCGAACTGGCCGACCAGCACGCGCGGCTTGAGCTCGGCGAGCCGCTGGCGGTGGCGCGCGATCATGCTGAGCCACACCGCCGCCTTGTAGCCGAACGTCACCGGCAGCGCGTGCTGCAGATGCGTGCGCCCGGCCATGACCGTGCTCGCATGTTTCCGCGCCAGGGCTGCCAGCGCCGCCTCGATGGCCGCGAGGTCCGCCTCCACCAGCGCCAGCGCGTCCTTGATCTGCAGCACGGTGGCCGTATCCATGATGTCCTGCGTGGTGGCGCCCCAGTGCACGTAGCGTCCTGCTTCGCCGCACTGCCTGGCCAGCTGATGCACCACGCCGACGATCGGGTAGCCGACGATGTCGGTCTCGGCCTTGAGCTTGGCGAGGTCGATCGCCGCCGGGTCTGCCGCGCGCTTGATCGCCTCTGCCGCCTCCTTGGGGATCACGCCGGCGCGGGCCTCGGCCGCAGCCAGCGCAACCTCCACCGCCACGTAGCGGGCAACCAGCGCCTCGTCCGCGAAGATGGCGCGCATGGGGGGCGTGCCGAATGCATCGCGGAAGATGGCGGAGTCGAACACGGTAGCAGGCATGGCAGGCTCGCAAGCTGGATCGGGACGGCTGCCACCCAATCAGGGGCCGCCGCCGAGCGCAAGGCCCTCGGTTTGTCCCCTTCCCCCGTTGCCCTGGGGCATGGGGACCGGAACACTCGTGCGCCACAATCGCCATCAACATGGCACCAGGACGGGCAGGATGACAGCCTACGCATGAGACACATCGGAGCTTGGGGACAGCGCGGTCCGCGCCGCTGCACTGGCGCGCACGTCCTCGCCTTCGCGCTGGTGCTCGGCGCGAGCCTAGGTACTGGCCGCCTGGCTGCGGAGGAGGAGACTCCCGCCAGCCCCAGGCCCAACCCGCTGGTCTACCTGCGCGACATCGACCCGAGCATCCTGCAGGACATCCGCTACGCCGGGCCCAACAACTTCACGGGCCGCCCGGTGCCTGGCTACGCCGCCGCCGAATGCCTGCTGCTGGCCGAGGTGGCCGAGGCGCTCTCGCGCGTGCAGCAGGCGCTGCTCGAGCGCAACCTCTCGCTCAAGGTCTACGACTGCTACCGCCCGCGCCGTGCCGTGCGCGCCTTCGAGAGCTGGGTCAAGGACCCCGAGCTCGATCCCGCGCTCAAGCGCTTCCATCCGAGTCTGGAGAAAAGCCAGCTGATCGACCTCGGCTACATCGCCGCCGTCTCCGGCCACTCGCGCGGCAACACCGTGGACGTGACGCTGGTTGCGCTGCCGGCCAAGAAAGCTCCGCCCTTCAAGGTGAGCGCGGCCTATGGCTCCTGCGCCGGACCCGTTGCCGAGCGTGCTCCCGACAACAGCATCGACATGGGCACCAGCTTCGACTGCTTCGATCCCCTGAGCCACACCAAGGCGCCCGGTCTGGCGGCCGGGCAGCAGCGCCGGCGCCAGCAGCTGGTGGACGCCATGGCCGAGCACGGCTTCCACAACTACCAGAAGGAATGGTGGCACTTCACCTACGAGCCCCAGCGCCGCCGCCGCTCCTTCGACGTACCGATCGCGCCGCGCTAGCTCTGGGCCACGCGAAGCATGGCGGGCAATGCCCAACGCTTGTCGAAGCAGGCAGTCCCTCGGGCTGGACGGCAGCGGTTGGCTATTAGTAGTCTCCTTCCATCACTTGCTTTTTTGATGTTGGAGCATCTTGATCACCCATGGCCAAAGTCATCGGCATCGACCTCGGTACAACCAATTCGTCTGTCGCCGTTGTCGAGGGCGGTAGGCCTCACGTTCTTGAGAACGCGGAAGGCTCCGACGCCACCCCCTCCATTGTTGCCTTCACGGGCGATGGCGAGCGACTGGTCGGTCTGCCGGCCAAGCGCCAGGCCGTAACCAATCCGGTCAGCACCTTCTTCGCCATCAAGCGCTTGGCTGGCCGCCGCTATGACGACCCGATGGTCGAGAAGACCAGGGGGCTCGTCCCTACAAGATAGTCAAGGGTGCCAACGGCGACGCTTGGGTCGAGGCTCAGGGGAAGCAGTATCCGCCGGCGCAAATCCTGGCTTTCGTCCTGCAGAAGATGAAGGAGACGGCCGAAGCCAAGCTCGGCGAGACCATCAAGGAAACGGTGATCACCGTTCCCGCCTACTTCAATGACGCCCAACGTCAGGCGACCAGGGACGCCGGCAAGATTGCTGGCCTCGATGTCCTCCACCTAATCAACTCGTCAACCGCGGCTGCCCTTGCCTATGGGTATGGCAACCGCAACGAGCAGCAGACGATTGTTGTCTACTGATTTCGGCGGGGGCACGTTCAGCGTGTCCGTTCTTGAATTCGGCGACGGCGTATTCGAGGTGAAGTCGACCAACGGCGACACCTTCCTCGGCGGCGAGGACTTCGATACTCGCCTGGTCGAGTATCTTGCCGGCGAGTTCAAGAAGCAGAACCAAATCGACTTGAGGGGCGACAAGCTCGCCCTGCAGCGGCTCAAGGAAGCTGCCGAGAAGGCCAAGATCGAGCTGTCCTCCTTGCAGCAGATCGAGATCAATCTGCCCTTCATCTCCATGAACCCGCAGACGCAGTCGCCGCTGCATCTGTCGATGAAGCTGACGCGCGCCAAGCTCGAGAGCCTGGTCGACGACCTGATCGAGAGGACCAAGGGCCCCTGCTATCAGGCGCTCAAGGATGCCGGCCTCAAGGCGTCCGACATTGGCGTGGTTGTGCTGGTCGGCGGCACAACGCGCATGCCCAAGGTGCAGCAGATCGTCAAGGAGCTGTTCGGCAAGGAGCCGCACAAGGGCGTCAACCCGGACGAGGTGGTGGCGGCCGGTGCGGCGATTCAAGGCGGCGTCTTGAAGGGCGATGTCAAGGACGTGCTGCTGCTCGACGTGACCCCGCTCTCCGTCGGCATCGAGACCTTGGGCGGCGTGTTCACGCGCCTGATCGAGCGCAACACCACCATCCCGACCAAGAAGAGCCAAGTGTTCTCCACGGCCGAGGACGGCCAGAGCGCGGTGACCGTCCGCGTCTCCCAGGGCGAGCGCGAGATGGCCCAGGACAACAAGCTTTTGGGCCAGTTCGACCTCGTGGGCATCCCGCCGGCGCCGCGCGGCGCAGATCGAGTGACCTTCGCCATTGACCCAAGTGGCATCGTGCACGTATCGGCCAAGGAAAAGGCCTCGGGTAAGGAGCAGTCGATCCGCATCCAGGCTTCGGGCGGCCTTGCCGAGGCGGACATCAGCCGCATGGCGCGGGAGGCCGAGCGCTTCAAGGAAAAGGACAAGGAGAAGCGCGAACTGGTCGAGACCAGGAACAATGCCGACGCGCTGATCTACTCCACCGAGAAGACCCTGAGGGAGCTGGGCAGCAAGGTGGCGGCGGGCGACAAGGCCGCGATCGAGACGGCCATAACCGGGCTCAAGACGGCGATCTACTCGGGCAACGCCGACGACATCAAGTTCAAGGCTACCGCGCTGGCGCAAGCCGCGATCGCGCTTGGGGAGTCGGTCTATGGTGGACGGCCCGGTGCCGGAGCTGCGCCCCGCGGGCAGCGGAGGGGCGAGGCGGAAGACAACCTCGTAGATGCCGACTTCGAGGAGGTGAAGGACGATCGCAAACGCGGCGCGGGAAGTCGCCGACCCAAGGAAGAAGTCGGTCGACCTCGAAGCAATCGCGAAGAGCCTTGAAACGCTCGGGAGGTCCGGCACGCTTCCTCCTGACATCCGGAAAAAGTTGCTTGCGGCGTTGGGGGAGGAACAACGTCCCGCAAAACCGAAGATACCAGCGGACAAAATCTTCCTGTCGTACCGGCGCGCCGATCTTGGTTCCGTTGGAAGGATGTACGACCGACTTGGACGCTCATTTGGCAAGGAGAAAATATTCTTTGATGTCCAGGCCATTCCGTACGGCGCCGACTTCAGAAGACATCTGGAGGAGTCGATAAGAGTTTCCTTTGTCATGTTGGCGATCATTGGCTTCAACTGGCCGGCCGAGGGCCCCGACCGGCGCTCGATGCGGGAGAACGAAAAGGACTTCGTTCGCATAGAGCTGGAGACCGCCTTTCGCTATGATGTCCCGATATTGCCGGTGCTCATGGGCGATGCCATCATGCCTAGAGAGGAACAATTGCCGAGACGATTGCGCAGGTTCTCAACTATTCAGGCTGCGTCAGTAAGCCAGGGTCGCAATTTCGACCCGGATATGGATCGATTGATATCAGCCGTCGAAAGACTGCTTCCACACCGCGTAGCATAACTACGGTTTGTTCAGTCCGCGCGAGATTAGGTTTGCGCCATCCAGGTCGGCACCTTGACCGGTCGTCCCGCATTCAGCCCCGGTTCAGCGTGATTTGCGCAACACCTGCGCTGCGTAGTGCGCGGCTGGCGGGTGGCGCCGGCGAACGCCAGACGCTAAGCTGCGCGCAAGTGCGAGCCCGCTTGGCTGGAGAGGTGTACGATGTCGAGGCGGTGGGTTCTGTTGGCGGTGTGCGCGGCAGCGTTGGCGGCCGTGGCGTTGCCGCAGGCGGGCAGCGCACAGGATGCCTGTTCCACCTCGGCCCAGCAAAGGCAATGCTCCATCGAATGTTGCGGGCGGCTGGATTGCACGCCGTCCTGCCAGGCCATCTGCGTCAGGGCCTGCATCGATGCTTGCCGCACGCCCTCCAAGCAAGGCGCCTATCGAGCCCAGTTGGGTGCGCTGAAGGCTCGCTGCGGGTACATCCTCTCGCCGTCCAAGGTTGCACCAAAATGACCGCCTAGCCCTGCTCGCCGACATGAGCGGTGTCGTGGCGAGCTGCACCTGATGCCCGCCGATATTGTAGCGTACTGGGGGAATTGCCGTGGCCATCCAATCGCCTTCCCGAGAAGTGCGCCGTGACACCTGGTTCGCGGCCCTGCGCGGCAGTCTCTACGTCATGCGCGTGCCGATCGTGATGGCGGCGGCTACGGTGGCGATCTTGAGCCTTTCCGAGCAGGCTCAAGAGGTCTATCGCGTCCTGGCGCAGGATCGGCCTGCAACGCCGGGCGTCCAATACCACTACGTGTTCGCTGTGCTGTCGCTCGTCGCCCTGTCGCTCGTGCTGTGGCAGGTCGCGCGCAGCCTCAGCTACGACTACGATGGGCAGGAGACAGTGCATCCGGTGGCGCGCATCGCGCTGCGCTGGGTGCCGCGCCTGCTTGTCATGGCTCCGCTGATCGGCGCCGCCATCGGGGTTTATTTGTGCCAGGCCGACGACCTTGGCGGGAGGCGCGAGCCCCTTCTCAAGGACTTCGTGACGAGCATCGCCAGGCTGCAGGACGATTTCCTGCTCGGCATCGCCCTCTGTCTCGGGCTTGCGGTTCTCTTGTTCCTTGTCGCATGGCTGCTCGAGAGCAGGATGCTGATGGCCGACCGGACGCGCAGAGTGGCGTTCTCCAGCAGCCTGGTGATCTTTCCCATTGTAGCGGCGGCGTCTGTCGCCCTGATTGCGTTCGAGCCCATCGGCATGTCGCAGTTCTTTGGCGTCGTGCCGGTTTTCGCGCTGTGGATGGCCGTCCTGGCGCTGATCGTGGGGCTAATGGCGCGCTTCAGCATCTTCGCCATTCCCGTGCTCGGTCTGGTGGTCGTCTACGCTCTCGCCATCGAGTACTTCAAGCTCGCCGACAACCACGAGATTCGCTACGAGGATCGGCTCGTCCAGCGCCGGGCACTCGACGAGGCTTTCGACAAGTGGCTGGAGTCGCGCAAGGACCGCGCCGCCTTCCAAGCCGCCAAGCGGCCCTATCCCGTCTACATCGTCGCCGCCGAAGGCGGCGGCCTCTACGCCGCCTACCAGACGGCGCAGTTCCTGACCCGCATGCAGGACTTGTGTCCGAGCTTCGCGCAGCATGTATTCTCGATCAGCTCGGTCTCCGGAGGCAGCCTCGGCGCTGCCGTCTATGCTGGGCTGGTCGCCGGCCAGCCCCAGGTGGCTACCCCCTCAGCGTGCAAGTCGGTGGTGTCGCCGGGACCGCTGGAGACCAAAGCCAAGACCATGCTGTCGTCGGACTTCCTTGCGCCGGTCGTATGGGGAGCGCTCTTTCCCGATTTCCTGCAGAGGTTCATCCCGCATCCCTTGCCGATGCTCGATCGCGCCCGCTTGCTCGAACTGGCCATCGAGCAGTCCTGGCCAGGGTCCGGCGCCGCTGCCAACCCCATGGCCAAGGGGCTGTTCGACTTGTGCGGCAACGACATGAAAGGCTGCCTGGAAGGCGCCACGCCTCTTTTGGCACTTAACGTCACCAACGTCGAAACCGGCTTGCAACTCGTGCTGAGCCCGCTCGATCTGGTGCGCGTCGGCTCGAACGCCGATCCCGGGTTGCCGCCTACCGGCAAGATCTACGATTTCTTCGGCGTGCCGCAGCTTGATGGTTTTCACATGCCGCTGAGTACGGCGGTGGGTCTCAGCGCCCGCTTCCCATGGCTCTCCCCGCCGGGCTGGTACAAGTACGATCCGCCGCTCCCCAAGGAGGAAATTGCCAGGCGCCATCGTTCCATGCGGGCTAAGAGCGGCAAGTCGCGCCTGACCTTTCTCGATGGCGGCTTCGTCGACAACTCGGGCGTAGCAACCGCGCTCAACATCGCGGAATTCCTCAACGCGCGCCGCAGGCCCGATGTCGAGTTCCGCGTGATCATGGTGTCGGCTCTGTGGGCGCCGCTGGCACGTTTACGCATCGACCCGCCGCTCGACCGCAACAGCGGGGAGACCCTCCCGCCACTCGATGCGGCCTACAACTCGCGGCAGGGGCGCGGCTACAAGACCCAGTTCGATGCCGCGCTCGAGGCCAAGTCTGGCTTGAGCATCAGCGAAACCGGCTTCTACTACGGCTACCTGGAGCTGGCGCTGGGCTGGCAGTTGTCGGACGTATCGCGCACCTACATCAACCTTTTCCGCGGTCAGCCGGAGCGCTGCGTGCCGACCGCCGGGCGCGGCTACGACGAGCTCGTCTGGCGGGACGACCGCAGCCACGCACGGCTTGCCGCGGCCTATATCAGGCGTTCCGACTGCCTGGTTGCCAAGCTCAAGAACGAGCTGACGCCTAGCGAGCCGCGGCTCGATATCCCGCCCATCAATCCCGCCAACTGATCGGGTGATAGAAAAACAGCGGGCGGCTTGCGCCACCCGCTGTCCCAAGTTGTCAGGCGCGACCGAGCGGCTCGATCAGTAGAGCAGGTTCTCGGCTACCACCTTCCAGCGGCCGCCTTCCACCTTGGCGAGGAACGTCGAAGTCGAGCCCTGATGCTGCTTGGCGCTGTAGCTGAGCGTCGGGCCCGGGAAGAACGGCCGGTAGTCCTTGACCGACTCCAGGGCGGACAGGAACTTGGCGCGCGTCAGGTCCTTGCCGGCGGCCTCCAGCACCTTCACCACGATGTCGCCGCCCACGTAGCCGTACTGCGCGGCGCTGTTGGGATCCTGCTTGGTGCGCTCCTTGTACTTGGCGGCCCAGGCCTTGATCGGCTCGCCGCTCGTATCGGGATAGGCATAGGGCATGCCGGTGCCGGAGTAGAAGCCTTCCATGATGCCGCCGGGTGCCGCCGCCACGATCGGATCGTAGGACGCCGCCTGGCCGACGAAGGCCACGTCGGTCCAGCCGAGCTTGCGCGCGGTGCCCACCGCCTGGATGCTGTCGCGGATGATGGAGCCCATGATCACCAGATCGCAGCCGGCCGATTTGAGCTTGGTGACGGGCGCCACGAACTCGGTGTCCGTCGGCCCGTAGCTCGCCTCGCCCGCCACTTCCAGCTTGCTGGCCTTGGCCTGATCGCGCACCGCGTCACGGATCTCGTGCCCGAAATCCGTGTCCTGGTACATGGAGCAGATCTTGGTCTTCTTCTCCTTCTCGACGAAGTGCTTGGCGGAGGCGCGCACCTGGTCGTAGTACGTGGAGAACTGCGCGAACTTCAGCGCATGGTGGGGCTCGGCCATCGAGCGTGCGGCGGTGAAGGGGAAGATGTTGGGCACGCCCTTCTGCAGCTGGTCGCCCAGCACCGCGTTGTTCTGCGGTGTGCCGAGTGCCCCCAGCATGATGAAGATCTTGTCGCTGTTGATCAGCTTGTTGGCGGCCTGCACGGCGCGCGGCACCTGATACTGGTGGTCCTCCACGATCAGCTTGATCTTGCGGCCGTGGATGCCCTTCTCGTTGGCCTCGTCGAAGCGCATGCGGGTGCCTTCGGTGGCGCCGATGCCCCAGGCGCTCACGGGCCCGCTGAGCGCGGTGTGGCTGCCGATCAGGATCTCGGTGGCCGTCACGCCGTCTTGCGCTAGTGCCGGCGCCGCCAGTGCGCCGGCAAACAGCGTACTCAACGCCAGCTTGGACAGTTTCCTCATTTGCACGTCTCCTTGCTCCAGTGAACCACTTACCTAGTCCTACATCCGCGGCCCGCCGTTAGGCTAGGCCGCCGAAGCGTACATGCCGTCGATCAGCCCGCTGTACTTCTTCTCCACCAGTGAGCGCTTGAGCTTCATGGTGGGGGTGAGCTCCTCGTCCTCCGCAGTCAAGAGCTGGTCGATCAGCTTGAACTTCTTGATCGTCTCCACGCGTGCGAACTTCTTGTTGACCGCCTCGACCTCCTTGCCGATCAGCTCCACCACCTCGGGCGCGCGGCACAGGCTCGCATAGTTGGTGAACGGCACGTTGTGGTCCTGCGCGAACTTCACGACGTTGTCCTGATCGATCATCACCAGGCAGGTGAGGTAGCTGCGCTTGTCGCCGATCACCACCGCGTCGGAGATGTAGGGCGAGAACTTGAGCTGGTTCTCGATCTCCGACGGCGTGACGTTCTTGCCGCCCGCCGTGATGATGATGTCCTTCATGCGGTCGGTGATCTTCACGTAGCCCTGGTTGTCGACCAGCCCCACGTCGCCCGTGTGCAGCCAGCCGTCACGCAGCGCTTCCGCCGTCTTGTCGGGCTTGTTGAGATAGCCGTGGAAGATGTGCGGGCCGCGCAACAAGATCTCGCCCTGCGGCGACAGCTTCACCTCGGTTCCCGGCGCGGCGACGCCGATCGTGCCGATCTTGATGTGGCCGGGATAGTTGGAGGTGGCGAGGCCCGCGTTCTCGGTCTGGCCGTACACCTCGTACATGCGCACGCCGAGCGCCCAGTACCAGCGGATCAGATCGGGCGAGATCGGTGCGGCGCCTGTGGCGGCGAAGCGGATGCGGTCGAGCCCCATGAGCACGCGGATGTTCTTGAGCACCAGCCAGTCGGCCGCGGTGCGCGCGGCGCGCAGCAGCGCCGGCACCGGCTTGCCTTCCAATTCGTAGGCGCTGGCCTTCATGCCGATGCCGATCGCCGTCTTGTAGGCGAGCCTGCCCGGCACCGTGCCTTCCTTGAGGGCGATGGTGATGACGGAATAGAGCTTCTCCCACACGCGCGGCACGGCCAGCAGGGTGTGCGGTGCCACCTCGCGCAGGTTCTGCGGCACCGTGTCGGGGGCTTCCGCGAAATTGACGATGTGGGTGAAGGCGATGTGATTGTAGCAGCCGCCGAAGCGCTCGGCGACGTGGCACAGCGGCAGGAAGTTCAGCGCCTCGTCGCTGTCGCGGATGTCGAGGTCGATGCGCTTGAAGCCGCCGGCCTGGAAGATGATGTTGCGGTGCGTCAGCAGCGCGCCCTTCGATGGCCCGGTGGTGCCCGAGGTGTAGACGATGATGGCGACATCGGTCGGCTTGGGGAGGGCCATGCGCCGGGCCCACTCCTCAGGGTGGCGCTTGTCGTGGGCCTTGCCCAGCACGGTGAGCTCGGAGAGCGGCATCACCTGCGGGTCCTTGAACTCGCGCAGGCCCTCCATGTCGAACACGATGATCTTCTTCAGGTGCGGCGTGCGCTCGCGCACGGCCAGGATCTTGTCGAGCTGCTCCTCGTCCTCCACGAGCAGGAACTTGGCCTTGCAGTCGTTGACGAGATACTCGACCTGGGCGGGCGAGTCGGTCGGATAGATGCCGGTGGAGATGCCGGCCGCGCACAGCACGCCGAGGTCGCAGAACAGCCACTCCTTGTTGTTGTCGGAGAGGATGGCCACCGCATCGCCGGGCTCGAGCCCGAGCGCCACCAGCCCCATGCCGATGGCGCGCGCATTGTCCCCGTAGTCGCGCCAGCTGTAGGCCTTCCAGATGCCGCGGTCCTTCTCGCGCATGGCCACCTTGTCGGGCCGCGTCGCCACGCGGTGCCAGAACAGGGACGGCACCGTGCTGTGGCCGTCGACGGCGATGCGGTTGGGCTTCGAACGTGTCCATCGGTCCGCTCCCGTGCCCTAGCGCCAGCGCTTGGTGCGCTTCCAGCGCTTCTTGCCGCGCACGGCGGTTTCCTTCTGTCCCAGATAGAACTCGCGCACGTCCTCGTTCTCGATCAGCTTGGCGCACTCGCCCTCCAGCACGATGCGGCCCGTCTCCAGAACGTAGCCGTAGTGCGCGGTCTTGAGCGCCATGTTGGCGTTCTGCTCCACCAGCAGCATGGTCACCTTCTGCTCCTGATTGAGGCGGCGGATGATGCCGAAGATCTCCTTGGTCAGCAGTGGAGACAGTCCGAGCGATGGCTCGTCCAGCAGCATCAGCTTGGGCTGCGCCATCAGGCCGCGGCCGATCGCCAGCATCTGCTGCTGGCCGCCCGAGAGGTAGCCGGCGGCCGAGTTGGCGCGCTCGCGCAGGATCGGGAAGTAGCCGTACACCATCTCCAGGTCGCGCTCGATGCCGTCCTTGTCGCTTGCGCGCGTAGGCACCCATCATCAGGTTGCCCTTGACCGTCATGAACGGGAAGATCTCGCGGCCCTCCGGCACGTGCGCCATGCCGTGGCGCGCCACCCAGTCGGGCTCGCGCCCCGTGATCGGCTGGCCGCCGAAGGTCGACCGACCCCTTCTGCGGCTCCATGGCGCCGCACACCGACTTGAGGACGGTGGTCTTGCCGGCGCCGTTGGCGCCCAGGATGGTGACGATCTGGCCCGGGCTGACGTCGAAGCTCACGCCCGCGGATCGCCGTGATCGGGCCGTAGTAGGTCTCCAGGTTGCGCACGCGACAGCAGCGGCTCGCTCATGGCGCGCTCCGCGGTTCCCTCTCCCCACTCTTCAGTGGGGAGAGGGTTAGGGTGAGGGGCGGAAGCAAGCAGCCGTCGAGCTTTGTGCTGCCCCTCACCCTCGACCCTCTCCCCGCAAGCGGGGAGAGGGAGCAGACCGCCAGCTCATGGCGCCTCGCCCCCCAGGTAGGCCTCGATCACGGCCGGGTTGGACTGCACCTCGCCCGGCGTGCCGAGCGCCAGCATGCGACCGTTGTTGAGCGCCAGCACGCGGTCCGACACCGCCGACACCAGCGACATGTCGTGCTCGATCATGATCACGGTGATGCCCAGGTCGTTCTTGATGTCGTCGATCCAGAACGCGACCTCCTCGGTCTCCTCGGTGTTGAGGCCCGAGGCCGGCTCGTCGAGCAGCAGCAGCTTCGGCTTGGCGCACAGCGCGCGCGCCAGCTCCACCACCTTGCGCACGCCGTAGGGCAGCCCCGAGATGCGCTGGTCGCGGTAGTTGGCGAGATCGAGAAAGTCGATCACCTCCTCCACCGCCTCGCGGTGCTCGAGCTTCGCGGCGCCGGACGCCCGCCCGTGAACAGCATCTCGGCCAGGATGTTGGGCCTGGCACGGCAGTGGCGGCCGATCAGCAGGTTGTCGAGCACGGTCGCATGCTCGAACAGCTCGATGTTCTGGAAGGTGCGGGCGATGCCGCGGCGCGCGATGGTGTGCGGGGCGACGTTGGTGATGTCCTCGCCCTGGAACATCAGGCGTCCGCCGGTCGGCTGATAGATGCGGCTGACCAGGTTGAAGATGGTGCTTTTGCCGGCGCCGTTGGGGCCGACGATGGCGAAGATCTCGCCTTGCGCCACATCGAAGGTCACGCCGTCGACGGCCCTGATGCCGCCGAACGAGATCGAGATGTCTTGCGCCTGGAACAGCGGCGCGGTTTGCGCGGCGGTACGCGGCGGGTTGGACAATATGCCTGCGTCTCTCGCAGCAACTGCCACGCTCATTGGACGCGCTCCGCTTGCAGCATGCCGAGCCTCACCGCACGCGCTCCGTCTTGAGGTAGGCCCGCTGCCGTTTGAAGGTAGCGCGCCGGTAGAGCGGGAAGTAGTCGAAGTACGCCTTGATCTTGAGCCAGCGTCCGTAGATGCCGAGCGGCTCGAACAGCACGATGGCGACCATGACGAGGCCGAACAGGCCAGGCTCCAGGCCGGGGGTCCTGGCGATGGCGGCCGGCAGGTAGTCGCGCATCAGGGCGATCGCCTGCGGCAGCCCGCCGACGAAGATGGCGCCGAGGATCGCCCCCGTGATGGAGCCGAGCCCGCCGACCACCACCATCAGCAGCAGCTGGATCGACAGCAGGATGTTGAAGGCGTCGGGCGAGATGAACCGCATCTTGTGCGCGAGCAGCGCGCCGGCAAGCCCGGTGATGCCGGCGCTCATGGCAAAGGCGATGGTCTTGTACTGCACCAGGTTGACGCCGAGGCTCTGCGCGGAAATCTCGAAGTCGCGGATCGCCACCATCGCGCGCCCCGTCGGCGAGCGCGTCAGGTTGACGGCGGCGAACACCACCAGCACCAGCACGGCGAGGCAGAAGTAGTAGAACTCCCACGGCCGGGCGAGTGCGTGGCCCAGTATCTCGGGCGATGGCACCGGCAGCCCCTGGAAGCCGCGCGTCACCGACTCCCAGCGGATGATGATCTGCTCCACGATCTGCGAGAACGCGAGCGTGGCGATGGCGAGATAGATGCCCGCCATGCGGTTGGCCGGCACGGCAACCAGGATGCCGGCGAGCAGCGCGGCAATCCCCGCGACCGGGAAGGCGATCAGGAACGGCACGCCCTTGGTGATGAGGTACGTGTTGGTGTAGGCGCCGATCGCCATGAAGGCGCCGTGGCCCAAGCTGACAAGCCCGGTGAAGCCGATCAGCAGCATCAGCCCCACGCCGGCGATCGCCAGGATGAACACGTAGGACAGCTCGCCGACGTAGAAGTCGCCGAGCACCAGCGGCGCCAGCAGCAGGCAGGCAACCAGCACGCTGTACCAGAACACCTGCCCGCTGTGCTGGAACAGGCGGATGTCGTCGAGGTAGGAGGTCTTGAACAGGATGCGCATGGCCGCTCGCCGCCCTGTCAGACCTTCTTTCCGCTGCAGTGTCGAGAACAGGCCGTGCGGCCGCACGATCAGCACGCCCAGCATGATCAGGTAGGCGACGATCTCCTTGAAGCCGGGCGGCAGGTAGCGCGCGGCCAGCGTCTCCGACACGCCGATGATGAGCCCGCCGAGCACCGTGCCGAGCAGGCTGCCGAAGCCGCCGATCACGGCCGCCGCGAATGCCTTGATGCCGTAGAAGCCGTTGGAAGGATCGACCAGCGACACGGGCGCGAACAGCACGCCGGCAATGGTCGCCACGATCGCCGACAGCGCCCAGATCAGCGAGTTAATGTGCTTGACCGGGATGCCCATGTAGTAGGCCGCGAGCTGGTTCTGCGAGGCCGCCTGCATGGCATTGCCGAGCCGCGTATAGTTGAAGAACAGATACAGCAGCCCCGCCAGGATCAGCGTGCCGGCGATGATGGAGAGATGCTCCAGCGACAGGATCACCCCGCCGGCGTTGATGATGCGGTTGGTGAAGGGCGTTTCCGGGAAGTTCTGCGTCTCGTGTCCCCAGATGAAGCCCGCGAACGACCGGAACAGGAAGCCGATGGAGATGGTGAGGATCACCACCGCGAACTGCGGCTGACCGATGATGCGCCTGAGCACGATAGCGTCCAGCAGATAGCCGAACACCGCCATGGCCATGGCCGCGACCAGCAGGCCCATCCAGTAGTTCATGCCCATGGTGCCGATGAAGGTGAGGGCCACGAACGAGCCCAGCATCATCAGGTCGCCCTGGGCGAAGTTCACCATCTCGGTGGCTTTGTAGATCAGCACGAAGCCGAGCGCGATGAGGCCGTACACGCACCCCTGCGCGATGCCTCCGACCAGCAGTTGGAGCAGCTCGACCACTAGCGTTTCCTTCCCTGCCGGCCTGCCTGCCGCCTTCTTCGGGCGGCGGGGCCAGGTGCGGCTTTCGTTTCAACTACAGAATAGCGGCGGCGAACTCTACACGTGTTTATCGCTGGCGTTTGGTGGCATGCCGTGTGCCAGCGGCGCCCGCGCTGCGCTTCCTCTTGCGAGGCTTCTTGGTTGCGGCGCGCTCTCGGCGAGGCCGAACGCGCGCATGTAGGCGCCGGCCAAATCGCGCGACAGCTTCGGCACGTCGAGATCCTCCAGGCGCCCCTGCACCAGCGCCGTCCAGACGATGTGCTCGAGGCCTCCGAACACGAGGTCGCGCGCCAGCGGCAGGCTCAGCCCCAAGCTCGGATCGGGCGCCGCATTCCACTTTGCCAGCAGATGGATGAGCTGCGAGGAGAAGCGCCGCAGCACCTTGCGCGCCTCGGAGTGCGTGTAGCCCGTCGAGCCGCGCATCTCGCGCATCCAGATGCGGAACAGCTCCTTGGCCTCGATCAGCAGCCCGAGCTCGATGGCGATCAGCCGCTCCAGGCCTTCCTGCAGACTGGTCGACTGGGCGACCGCGCGTTCGGCCGCCTCGATATGCCCCTCGAATGCCGCCAGGCTCACCCGCAGCTGCAGGTCCTGCTTGTCGCGGAAGTAATTGTAGAGCGTGCCCTCCGACAGCCCGGCCGCCGAGGCCACCGCCGCCATCGAGATGTTCTCGTAGCCGCCCTGTAAGTAGAGCTGGGTCGCGACCCGCAGGATGCCCTGCTCGCGCTGGCCCCATCGCCCTACCGGAGGCGTCGTCTGGGCCTTGTACTCTTTCTGCATCGCGCCGCCGGACGGTCTCAATTTCTGAGCCACGCTCAAAATTTCAGCTGCATGCAATTTGAGTCAAGCTCAAAAATGAGGAGCCCTCAAAATCCGTGCGCCGCGACGCGCGATCGCTCCTGCTGCGAGGTGCGGCGCAAAGTCAGGGAGCGGCAACAATTGTGCGCAACGGCGATCGGGCTCGCCCGAAGGCAACAAGCGCCCCCAGATCGGCGCCTCAGCCCATCACCGCCAGGTAGGCGTACAGGATCGCGCCGATCACCCACGACAGCGCGAAGCCGGCCAGGAAGCCGCCGACGCTGGACCGGCGGCGCGCCGGCTCCCGCAGCGGGTGCATGGGAAGCCCGGGCGCGAGCGTGAGTGGGATCATCGGCGGTGGCGCGACCGGCCGGGGGGCTGCCTGGAAGGCGGGAATGGGCGGCAGAGCGGGAGGCGCCGGTATCGGCGCCCGCGCGTGCTCGACTATTGCCGCCGGCGCTTGCTCGACCGCCGGCGGCGGCGCGCGCTCCACTGCCGGCGGCGGCGCGGGGACCGGCACCGGCTCGAGCAGCGGCAGCTTGTGGTCGAGCAGCCGCTTGAGGCTCTCCAGTGCCGCGGCGGTGGCGCTGGCCTCGTCGGCGATCTTGGCTGCCGTCGCGTGCAGATCGACCCGGGGCTCCGGTTGTGCGTGTCGAGGCGCGGTGGAAGCCTCGTCGGCCTCGGTCGGCGGCTCGACGAGATGTGCCGCGTCGGCGGTCGCCGGCAGGGTCGGCGTCGGCAGCCATCGGCGCGGGCGCATCGGGCGGCGGATCCTCGAGGGCTGGCATATGCGGCAGGGCAATGACGTCGTCGGGCCCGGCGATCGGCGGCAGACCGCGATCGGCTTCGGCCGCCGCCTGGTCGGCCGCATCCAGTGCGCTGAAGATGGGCGAGACCTCCATCACGATCTCGGCCGGTGGCGGAACATGGCCGCCCGGCGGCTCGGCCGGCTCGGGATGAGCGGCGGCGAAGCTCTCGGGCTGCAGCTCTTCCCTGAGCCGCGCGAGGTCCAGCGCGAGCGGGAGCGCGGGCGCCGCCGGAAGCGGAGGCTCCACCGCATCGATCCGCGGTGGAACATCGGACATGATCGGAGCTTGCGGTGCCTCGATGTCCAGCCGTGGCTCGGCGTGGCCGGCGGCCGAGCCGTTCAGCTCGGCCAGGTGCAGCGGTGCCTGCTCGGCGGTTTCGCCCGGCGCTGGCACGCTCTCGCTCGCGACTGTTGCGGCGGTCTCCTCGTGTGGTGAGGCCGCGGCCGGCGCAGCCTGGACGTCGGCGCCGCCGCCCTTGCCCAGGCGCAAATCCCCGGGCAGCAGGGGCTCGGCCGGCCCGGCCGCGCTTTCGAGCGGCGCTTGCGAATCCGCCATGGCAACACCTTCACTGCCACTCACAACATCGCTTTCTGCCGAGCTTTTTCAGGTGCCAGCGAAATCAGGTCTTCGCCAGGCCGGTGATACGGTCGAGCAGGCGCGATTTGCGCTGCTCCGGTATCGTGGCTGTTTGGGGCATCTCTGCGGCCGCCGGCGCAACTGCCAGCTGCGACCCGGGTTCCTGTGGCGCGGGCGCGCTGGCCTGGCCCGCAGTCTCGATTTCCCCGGCCGTGCCGGCAGCGGCCGTCTGCGTGCCGCCGTGGCCGGCGCCATTGCCGTACTTGGGGCCATTCGGCCTGTCCGCCCCATCCGCCGAGGCCGCAGCCGACCGTGCGGTATCGCCCGGGATTGTCGGCCGCACCTGGGCCACGCGATCGACCAGCTTGCGCCGGCCGTCGCGCCCGGCCGCGGGGTGTCCTTGCCCCGAGGACGGGGCCTCGGCAACGAAGCGGTTCATCTCGTCCATGAACTGCGAGGCCTGGCGGGCCAGGCGCTCGTTGGCGGATGCAAGCTCCGCCCGAAGCCGGCTGATGGTGGTGGCCTGGCGCTCGGCCTGCGCCTCGGCCGAGCCTGCACGGGCCCGCAGCGCCAGTTTGCTGTCGCTCGATGCGCCGCCGCCCTCGCCCTGCTCGAATGCGGCGAGCGCCGCCTTCAGCTTGGCGATCTCGCCTGCCTGGTCCTCGGCACGTGCCGCGAGCGCCCTGAGGTCGCGCTCGCGGTCGGATGGGCCTGCCGGCGCGGGCGGCGGCGGGTTGCGTGCCTCCTCCAGCGCCGCCTCGGCTTCGCTCAAATTGGCGTGCGCGCCATCGCCGTCCGCCGCTGCGGCCTGTCCTGGCCCCAGCCTGCGCTGGAGGCTGTCGATCAGCGCCGCCTGCTCGCGCCCTTTGGCGAGGAGCGCCCCGATCTCCGCGCGCTGCGCGGCCTCGGCTTGCGGCTCGCCTGCGCCGCGCCGGCCGCCGCGCTTGAGTTGATCGATCTGCGCCGCCTTCTGGGCATTGACCGAGGACGCCTCCTCCAGCGCCTGCTTCTGGCGCTTGGCGCCTTGCGTGAGCTCGGCGATCTCGCGATCGCGGGTGAACAGGATCCGCTTGGCCTCGGTCAGCCGCGCCTCCACCTTCGGCAGCCTGTCGGCGACCGTCTGCTCCAGCACGCGCCGCGCGTTCTGGTTCTCCTCCAGCTCCGCCCGGATGGTGACGACATCGGTCTCGAGCGCGGAGATGGAGGCGTCGCGACGGTTGATCCCGATCAGCTGGCGCGCGCGCTCGAGCCTGGCCTGCTCCAGGCTGGTCTCGAGCCTGTGTACCCTGATCGCATACTCGGCGCGCAGGCGATCGCGATCGGCTTTGATCTCGGCCTCGCTCACCGGCATCGACCGCTTCAGCCGCTCGGTCGTCAGCCGCACCGCCCGCGACCAGAAGGCCGACGCCAGCAGCAGCCAGACCAGGCTTGCGAGGAAGAAGCCCAGGGCCACCAGCATGCCGGTTTGGATCGAGATCAACGGCGCTTCCTCGGCTTCAGGCCTGGTGGCAAGGGCACAGCCTCGTGGCGCACACGGCTGCCCCGCCTGGACGGCGAGTGCCTTGCCGCGCAGTGAGACCAAGGGTGCGAAAGGCTGCCGTCACGCCACACTATATTCCGCTGCCAACCGCCCAGCCTAGTGTCCTGAACGCGAAATTCGTCTTGGTGCCCGGCCTGCCCGGAACGAATCTTGCGATCTGAAGGACACCGGCAAAGCCATAGCTCCAGAAGGATAGAGGCCGGGAGGTCGGCTCTCGGGCCAGACCCAGCCCGATGGTGCGGACCCCTCGATCATCGCCCTAGTGTCCTGTCTCCGAATTGCCTTCACGTTTGCCGGCATGGTGGCAAGGCAATTCGGAGACGAAAGGACACTAGCAGAATTCATGATTCTAGTGTGGTTTAGTCTCCGAAATGCCGAGAAGAACCTAGCCGCCAAGGATGTCGGCATTTCGGAGACACCACACTAGAAGGGATTCCAGGTCGGCGCCCGCGTATACTTCAAATAGCCGACATTGGCACCCAGGCGCAGGCCGATCCCTGTGCGAATGGGCGCCGTGACGATCTCGCTGTTCTTCTGGAAGGTCAGCCCGACGCCGCCCACCACGTAGGCGGAACCGTCGATGCCGCCGAAGCGGCGGTAGATCTGCGAGGGGTCGCTGAGGTTGTAGACCAGCACCATCACCTTGGAGCCGTCGCCGCCCATGTCCCAGCCGATGGAGGGGCCCTGCCAGTAGACCCGGTGGTTGCCCGCATCCCTGGTGTACAGCATGCCCTCGCCGTAGCGCAGGCCGGCGACGAAGGCGCCGCCCGCATCCTGGCCGAGGATGTATCCGTTGGGGCGGCCCTGCTTCTGGAACGCGTACTCGACCACGCGCGCCAGCCCCATGGTGGTGGCGCCGAAGAAGCTGTGGCCGGCCTCGATGATTTCGTTGGAGGAATAGGTGTTGTCCCTGGCGCCAGGCGGCGGCCCGTACGGGTCCTTCTGGCCGTGGGAGGGCTGACTGTAGTTGTCGGGCTGGTACGGCTGCGCCTGGTACGGCTGCCCCTGGTACGGCTGCGCCTGGTACGGCTGCCCCTGATACGGCCTGCCCCTGGTACGGCTGCGCCTGGTACGGTTGCGCCTGGTACGGCTGCCCCTGGTACGGCTGCCCCTGATACGGCTGGCCATAGGCCGGCTTCGGCGTCGGGCGATAGGCATCGTCGCGTGGCGGCGGATAGGGCGCGGCATAGGGCGGCTGCTGCTGGGCCGTGGTGGACGGCGCCCACAGCAGGAGCAGCGACAAGAGGGCCAGGCACATCCCGTTGAGGTTCTTCAGCATCGGCAACATCCGAAAGTTGAATGGCGGCCGGCCCGCACGACTGATTCGGCCAGTGAGCTCTCGCTCATGGTTAAGAGGTTCACCTGCAAAGTATTACGAAAGTGTGGCCAAATCGTCGCCACACGGTGTAGTGGCGGCACAGCGGCGGCCCGGCTGCAGCACGCCCGGCTTCAGCGCTGCCTTGGCATGGGTGCCCGCCCCCAGGCCACGAAGTCGGGGTTGACGAAGCCGGCCTTGCCGTAGAGCAGCGCCTCGCCGTCCAGCGTCGTGACGCTTCCCCCCGCCGCTGCGAGCACCGCGTGACCGGCGGCCGTGTCCCATTCGCTCGTCAGGCCGATGCGGGGATAGATGTCCGCCTCGCCCCTCGCCATCAGGCCGAACTTGAGCGATGAGGAGACCGCACGCTGCTCAATGACGTTGTAGCCGTCGAGGAAGCTCTGGGTCCGGCGATTGATGTGGCTCTGGCTGGTGAGCGCGCGCAGGGCATTGGGATCGGGAACCTGCGTCCTGAGCGCGCCCATGTCGCATTCATCGAGCGATCGCGCCTGGCTCGAGGGGGCAATCCGGCCGCCCAGCGTCTCACCTGGGCCAATGGTCACGTAGAAGTCCGGGATGGCGGGTGCATACACCAGCCCGAACACCGGCCGGCCCGCGACGACGAGCGCGATGTTGATGGTGAACTCCTTGCTGCCCCGGATATAGGGCTTGGTGCCATCGAGCGGGTCGACCAGGAAGAACGAGCCCTCCGTCGCCGGCACCCGGCCCTCCGCCGCCGCCTCCTCCGACACGACCGGGACGCCCGGCGCCACCCGCGCCAGGCCTTCGAGGATGATGGCCTCCGATTGTCGGTCTGCGATGGTTACGGGGCTGTTGTCGGCCTTGGTCTCGACGGCCACCCCGGTCGAAAAGTGTGCCATCTGCAGACGAGCTGCCGCCAGCGCCACGCTCAGCAGCCCCTCCGCCAGCGCCCTCATCTCGGTTGCATGCATCGGCCAGCTGTTCCTGATTCGCCCGCATGTCTTGGCAGAATGCGCTGAAAGACGGGCGTCGTGCGTACGGCTTGACTCGGTTGTGACGAAAAAACAATACCCGGCGGCCTCACTGCCACCCTCGCTTGGCAGCCGAGGCGCGAAGCGTGTATCAAGGCCCGAACCATGCGCAAGCGGTCCCGTCGGCTAGCGTCAGAGGATTGCGCTCTTTGAGCCGCCGCCTTCGTCGCGCACAACGTCACGCGAGGGCTAATCGATGACAGAGCGCGCCCAGCCGACCGATCTGGAGCTTGCCGCGTTGATTTCCAGCAAGATTTGCCACGACGTCATCGGTCCAGTCAGCGCCATCAACAACGGCCTCGAGATCCTCGACGAGGAGGAGGACGTCCAGTCGAAGAACTATGCGCTCGACGTGATTCGCAACGTTACCGAGACCGCATCTGCGCGGCTGCAGTTTGCGCGCTTCGCATTCGGTGCTGCGGGCTCGGCGGGCGCGCAGATCGACCTCGGCAACGCCGAAAGCCTGAGCCGCGGCCTCATTGGCAAGGGCAAGCACAAGCTGATCTGGCGCGGCATGCAGGGCGCCGTGTCCAAGGACAAGGTGAAGCTGCTGCTCAATCTGATCGCCGCGGCGCCGACCGCGATCCCGCGCGGCGGCGACATCGAGGTGTCGATAGCGGGCACGCTTGAGATGCCGAGCTTCACGGTGCGCTGTCGGGGGGTAGGCGCCCGCCCGCCGCAGTACCTGGGCGATTTCGTCAACGGCCCGCCGCCGCAGATCGATGCGATGTCGATCCAGGCTTACTACACGCTGCGGCTGGCGACCTCCTCGCGCATGCGCCTCACGGTGGCCAAGGACGGCGCCGACATGGTTCTGGGCGCCGACCCGCTGTAGGTTCCGCAGCCGCGCGGGGCAACGCGCTGCTTCGCCGCGCGCCGCAAAGCAATCTTAACCCTTTTCAAAGACCCTGCCTGTTTCAGCGGGACGCGCCACCTGCCGTCGGGGCCAGCATGAAGACATGCCTTGTCGTTGACGATTCCAACGTCGTTCGCAAAGTGGCGCGGCGGATCCTCGAGAAGGCTGAGCTTTGCCATCACCGAGGCGGAGAGCGGCCAGCAGGCGCTCGACCAGTGCCGGCAGGAGATGCCCGACACCATCCTCTTGGACTTCCACATGCCCGGCATGGGCACGGTGGAGTTCCTGTCGACGCTGCGCAGCCTTCCCGGCGGCAAACAAACCTATGTCGTCTACTGCACGACCGAGAACGACACCGCCGACATCACCCGCACCATGTCCGCCGGGGCCGACGACTACGTGATCAAGCCGTTCGACCGCCAGTCGCTGCAGGCCAAGTTCGCAACCGGTCCCGGCGAAGCGGCAGCCAGACCGGCAGGGTTCGCTGGTCGCTCCTGACGCCGCAGGCTCTAGCCCGCGGCTTCGTGCCTTGCCGCCGCGCGCTGCTGAGCGCTCGGGCGCGCCGCCAGGCTGACGCCGGCGAGAATGAGGAAGAAGCCCAGCAGGTGGTAGACCTCGACGGTCTCCCCTAGGATCGTGGTGGCGAGCACCACGCTGAACACCGGCACCGTGTGCAGGAAGGCGCTGGCCCTCGGCGCGCCGACGATGTCGACGCCGCGATTCCATGCGACATAGGCCAGCACCGTGGTGACGAACGCCGCATAGAGCACCGTGACGTACGTCAGCCACGTCGGCTGCAGGCGGTAGTCGAACGCGTGCTCCAGCGCCGCGAAGGGCAGGTTGCCGAGGCCGGCGATCACCGCCATGGCCAGCATGAAGGTCATGGGGTGGATGTCCGGGCGCAGCCGCAGGCAGGCGGAGTAGACCGCCCACAGCATCATATTGGCGATGATGATGAGATCGCCGCCGTTGAAGCTGAAGCTGGCGAGCCGGGCCGGATCGAGCTGGCTCACGATCACCAGCACGCCCGACAGCGAGATCGTCACGCCGGTGAGCTGCATCGGGCTCAGGCGGTCGCGGAACAGCAGCCAGCTCGCCGCCACGATGAACGCCGGCGCCACCGAGCCCACCACGCCCATGTTGAGCGCGGTGGTGAATTGCAGCGCCACGAACTGCAGCGTGCCGAACATGCCGCCGCCGGTGATTGCAAACAGCAGCATCAGGCGCCAGTTGCGCATGAGCTTCGGCCAGTCGGCGCGCGCATGCGCCAGCGCGAACGGCAGCACAACCAGGGCCACCAGCGCCCAGCGCACCACGGCGAGGCTCGCCGGCGGCACGTGGCCGCCAGCCGCGCGCGCGAGCACGTGGTTGCCGGCCCAACAGGCCGAGGCCAGGGGCAACAGGAAATAGGCCGCGGCCTGGGAGCGAGGGAGGAAGGGCACCGGGTTGTGGCTTGTCGGTTGGCGGTTGTCGGCTCAATTGCACACGCATTGGGCCGCCACAAGCCTCGGAGCCATGCATCGGCCGGGCAGCAGCTGCCAGGGATCAGGGAGCCAGGGGTTAGGTGTCAGGGGGCAGCGGAAGAGAGCAGCTTGCTCTACTCCCTGAAACCTGACTCCTACTCCCTCACTTCAACACCACCAGCGCATCCGCAGCCACCACGCCCGATGGGCCGACGAACACGGGATTGATGTCGAGCTCCTTGAGCCTGGGCGCCAGCGCGGCGGCCATCTGCGAGGCGGCGACCAGCGTGCTCGCCAGCGCCTCCTTGTCGGCGGCGGGCTGGCCGCGATAGCCGTCGAACAGCTTGGCCCCGCGGAGATCGGCGATCATCTCGCGCGCTGTATCGATATCGAAGGGCGCAATGCGGTAGGTCACGTCCTTCAGTACCTCTGTCAGCACGCCGCCGAGGCCCAGCGCCACCACCGGCCCGAAGCTCTCGTCGACGATGACGCCGATCAGCGCCTCGATGCCTCGCGCCATCTCGGAGACGAGCACGCCGTCGATCTTGGCGCCCGGCACCGCCTTGGCAGCGTTAGCGGTGACGGTGCGCACCGCATCGGCGAGGTCCTCGCGCGCCACGCCGAGCTTCACGCCGCCGGCCTCTGTCTTGTGCGCAATGTCACGCGAGACGATTTTCACCGCGAATGGTGCGTTCAGCCCCTTGGTCGCGGCGGCGGCATCGGCGCCGGAGGGCACCAGCACCTCTTTCGCGATCGGAATGCCGAAGGCGGTCAGCACCGCCTTGCTCTCCGCCTCGTTGAGCGTCACCGCGCCTGCCGGCAGATCGACGCCCTTCGGCATCACCACCTCGGGCGGCCGGCGCGGCAGCAGGCGGCGCTGGTCGGCGGCGAAGCGGGCGAGCACGGCGGCAGCCCGTGCCAGCCGCACCGGCGTCGTCATGTGCGGCACGCCGGCATCGGTCAGCGCCTTCAGCGCCTCGGCGGACTTGGCATGCCGGCCCGACCAGGCGACGTGGATCGGTTTGTCGGTGCGTCCCGCCACCGCGGCGATGGCCTCGCATGCTCGAGCTGCCGTCGGCCCCGACACGGACGCCAGCAGGATGGAGAGCTGGTCGAGGCGCGGGTCGGCCAGCACGGCCTCCAGCGCGCCGGTGAACACGCTGATGTCGTTGAAGAAGCCGGCTGTCACGTCGGCGGGGTTCTCGGGCGAGCCGAACGCCGGCACGATTTTCCTGAGCGCTGCGAAGGTCTCCTCCGAGAACGGCGGCAGCGTCAGCCCGCCGCGCACGGCCGCGTCGGCGTAGACGATGCCCGACCCGCCCGAGATCGACAGCACGCCCACCGCATTGCCCCTGGGCAGGCGGCCCTGCGCGAACAGCTTGGCGATGTCGACGATGGGCTCCACGTCGTCCACCTCGATCAGGCCGGACTGGCGCAGCGCCGCGCGATAGAGGTCGTAGCTGCCGGTCATGTTGGCGGTGTGCGAGGCGGCGGCCTTGATTCCGGCCTCCGTGGTGGCGGCCTTCCAGACCATCACCGGCTTGCCGGTCTCCAGCGACTTCCGCCCGACATCGAGCAGGCGCCGTGCATCGGGCGTGCCCTCGAGATAGGTGAACACGGCCGACGTGCCCGGATCGTCCAGGAAGGCCGACAGCAGCTGCGGCGTATCGATGTCGGTCTCGTTGCCGGAGGACACGCAGTAGCGGAAGCCCAGCCCCTGCGCCTCGGCAAGGTTCACCACCGCGTAGCCGAAGCCGCCCGACTGGAAGGCGCACGATACGCTGCCGGGGCGGAAATCCGTCTCGTCGGCGACGCTACCGAACGCCGCCCACACCCGCGATTGCAGCGAGAGCATGCCCTGGCAGTTGGGGCCGACGATGCGCACGCCGGTCTCGGCCACCGTGCGTTTGAGCTCGTCCTCCAGCTTGCGGCCCTCGGGCCCGGTCTCGCGGAAGCCCGCGGTCAGCACCACGGCGAACGGTATGTTGGCCTTGCCGCAGTCGCGGATCGCCTGCGCCACGGCCGGTGCCGGCACGGCGACGATGGCGAGGTCGCACGGCTCCGAGATCGCCTTGGCGTCGGGATAGCACTTGAGCCCATGCAGCTCGGGATACTTCGGGTTGACCGGGAAGATGCCGCCTTTGAATCCCGCGTTCTTGAGCGCCTTGATCGGGATGCCCGCCGATGCGGGTGAGGTCGGCGCTAGCGCCGATGATGGCGATGCCGCGCGGGTGGAAAAGGCGCTCGAAGCTCAACGGGAACACTCCAGTGGGCAGGCGGAAGGCCAATAGCAGATTACCGCCATCTATTGAACCGTGAACGCCACCAAGCGCCTATGCGCAAGTGCTTGTGCCGTGGCGGGAAGCGGAATTATCGACTGGCCCGAAGATTGAGCTACAATTCCGATCCGTCGCACCTGCAAGCTCGCAGGATGCAGGTCTGCGCTTGGAGAGGGCCTCGATCATGTCCCGGTGCCTGGCACTCGCCGCAACTGTGGCTTTCGTTGCGTTCGCCTCGCTTGGCGCCGCCGGCCAGACGCCGGGCCCACCGATCGTCAAGACGGACGGGCTGCGTCAGGTCACTCCCCATGTCCACATCATTCCCGACAACAGCGTTCCAGTGGTTCCGAACGTCGGCATCATCGTCGGAGAGAAGGCGGTGTTGGTCGTCGATACCGGCCTGGGCCCGCCGAACGGCGCCGCGGTGCTGGCCGTCGCACAGAAGCTCGCGGGCACGCGGGAACTTTATCTTGTGACCACGCACGCGCATCCCGAGCATGATCTCGGCGCGCAAGCGTTTCCCGCCACGACCAAGCTGATCCGCTCAACGGACCAGGTGAAGGATATCGCCGAGTTCGGCTCGCAGCTGGCGAAGATTTTTGCCGTGCGCTCGTCGGTGCATGCCTCGCTGCTCGATGGCGCCGATCCGCAGGCTGAATCTTGTTCGGCCATGAAGTACTGGTTCTCGGCAGCTGCATGCGACAGATCATCGGCCAATAGAGATCGCCAAACGCCTTGGCCTGGTTCGGATCATCGCTGGTGGCCGCGATCACGTGGGCTGCCTGTCCCACAGGTCCAGGACAACGACATCCGACGGCCGCATCGGGCGGAGAACGAGCCTCGCCTCGAGCGCAGCCATGCGTCCCTATCCTAGATCGGCCGCGGTGGGCCATCAGCCGTCGGCGACGCCGTGTCACCCTCGACCTTCGGGCGCTGAAAGTGGCAGGCCGAGCATGGCGCGGCGCTTGAGCCAGGGGTTGGGGCGGTAGCGCGGCTCGCCGTAGAAGGCATGCAGCCGCTCCAGGATGAACAGCACGCGCTTGGGCCCCAGCTCATCGCCCCACTCGATCGGCCCGTAGGGATAGCCCAGGCCGAGCTTGGTTGCCTTGTCGATGTCGGCCGGCGTGGCGATGCCGCGCTGCGCCACCGCGCAGCCGATGTTGACGATCATGGCGACCACGCGCTGCGCCACGAAGCCAGGGCTGTCGTTGATGACCACCACGGGCTGGCCGTCGGCGGCGAGCAGTCCGTGGGCGGCATCGCGTGTAGCAGGCCCGGTGGCGGGGCTCACCATCAAGGTGCGCGGTCCCTTCATGCCGAACATCACGTCGACGGCGACGGTGCGCTGCGGATCGAGCTTGAGATCCACGCACGCGGTAGCCACGTCCCAGCCGATGGGGGTGAGCACGATCAGCGCGTCGGCGCTGGGCTTGGCCGTCGTTTCCAGCGTCGCGCCGGCCTGCTTGAACAGCTCGATCAGCGGCGCCTGCAACTCGGGGTGATGCTCGCTCGGCCGCACCCACACCGACTTCGGCCGCGCCGTCGGCGCCGGCGCCAGCGGCGGCATCACCGCCTTGCCGTTGTCGTAGGTGAACCAGCCCGCGCCTGTCTTGCGCCCCGAGCAGCCCGCCGGCGGCGCGCAGCGCCGAGAGGTTCATCGGCGCGTAGGCCGGCTCGCCGTAGAACTGGGCGTAGATCGACTCCATCACGCTGTGCTGGATGTCGATTCCCACCATGTCGGCCAGCGCGAACGGTCCCATCTTGAAGCCCGGCGCGCCCGTTAGGATGCGATCGATGTCGGCGGCCGAAGCGATGCACTCGGTCAGGATGCGCTGCGACTCCGGCACGAAGCCGCGGCCCACGTGGTTGACCAGGAACGCGGGGCTGTCAGTGCACAGCACCGGCTCGCGCGTCATGCGGCGGCCGAGCGCCATCATGGCGTCGGTCACCGACTGCGCGGTGCGCAACCCCGGGATCACCTCCACCAGCCGCATCAGCGGCACCGGATTGAAGAAGTGCATGCCGCCGACGCGCTCGGGGTGCTTCAGCTTGGAGGCAATCGCGGTGATGGGAATGGACGACGTGTTGGAGGCGAGGATCGTATCGGGCCGCGTGCCTGCCTCCAGCTTGGCGAACAGTGCCTGCTTGGCCTCCAGCTGCTCGATGATGGCCTCGATCACCACGTCGGCCTTGGCGGCCTCGGCCAAGTCCTTGGCGACCGTGATGCGGTCGATGGCGGCCTTGGCGTCGGTCTCGGGCAGCCGTCCCTTCTCCACCAGCCCGGCAAGCGTCTTGGCGATATAGTCCTTGGCGGCCTCGGCGGCGCCCGGCTTGTCGTCGTAGGCCAAGACGCGCATGCCGCCCTGCGCCGACACCTGCATGATGCCGCGCCCCATGGTGCCGGTGCCGACCACCGCGACGGTCAGGTCGGGCGCATTGGGATCGAAGGGCATGGGCAAGTCTCCGGGCGGACTGTGTCGAGGTCGATCAGGCTCGGGCGGATCGTGCGCCAAGCAGATACCATGCGAACAGCACAACCCAAATCAGATCGATGGCAATGGCGATTGCGGCCTGCTGGCCGAGATAGTTCCTGCCGTAGGCGAGCACCAGGCCGATGAATGCCAGCTTGCTGGCTCCGCCGAGGATGAGCGCCATGGACCTGACCTGAGGTTTGAACGCGCCCCACATCAGCATGACGCCGATGAGCGTGACGAGCACGCCCCAATTGCGCACCAAGATCTCGGCCAGCGGCCCTTCCAGCGTCTCCCCGAACATCACGCGAAGCGCCGACTGCGGCGCGATCGCGGCATAGACCATGGTGCAGGTCGCAGCACCCGACACCAGCATGATCCCTTTGATGCCGTTCCCGACCAAGCTCATGGTTGCCCCTCCAGCGAGCGCTCGATTGACCCTGCAAACGGCGCCGTGTCATGGTTTCGCGCGAGCTTAGCATGCCCTCCCGATCAGGAACCCCCACGATGATGACCGTCGAGGAGGCCATCACCGGCCGGCGCTGCATCCGCGCCTTTCTAGATAGGCCGGTGCCGCGCGAGCTTGTCGAGCGCATCCTCCTCATCGCCGGTCGCGCACCCTCCGGCTCGAATGTGCAGCCCTGGAAGGTGTGGGTGCTGGACGGCGCGGCCAAGCAAGAGATCAGCGCAGAGCTGGCCGAGCGCTACGACCGCGGCCAGGTGATCGAGCGCGAGTACAACTACTACCCCGAGAACTGGCGCGAGCCGTATCTGGCGCGGCGGCGCGCCTGCGGCTGGGGCCTCTACGGCACCTTGGGGATAGGCCGCCAGGACAAAGACAAGATGCACGCCCAGCACCGGCGCAACTTCCTGTTCTTTGACGCGCCCGTTGGCCTTATCTTCTCCATCGACCGCGACCTGGAGCAGGGCTCCTGGCTCGACTACGGCATGTTCCTGCAGAACATCATGGTGGCGGCGCGCTCCTTCGGGCTCGAGACCTGCCCGCAGGCGGCGTTCCTGATCTTCCACGACGTGCTGCAGAAGCGGCTCGGCATCCCGCCCGAGCAGACCATCGTGTGCGGCATGGCGCTCGGCTATCCCGACCCCGCCGACCAGGTGAACACCTTCACGCCCGACCGCATGGCAGTCAGCGAGTTCGTGACATTCGTGGAGCGGCTGAACCGTGGCTAGAGTGATTTTAGCGTCCCTCATGATTTCGAAGTTCGCTCCCGAACCCAGTGTCGAGCACCGGCGAACTTCGAAATCGGGACACTAGGCAGTGTACCTGGCCACGGCGGGCGCCTTGGGACGAATGTGCGACTTGCTTTCGTTCGCACATGCGCCAACGCGTGCGTACGGGCGCACGATACCTGATCGGCTTGATCAGAGTTCCGGCTCAGTCCCCGACATCATCTGAGCTCGATCGCCGAGCCCTAGGGCGTGTGCGAGCGGTCGTACTCCTCCCAGAACGCGTTGAGCAGGCTCTTGTTGGCGAGATTGGCATCGGCGAGATAGAGCTTGTCGCCCACGCGGAAGATGATGGCGCCGTTGCTTACCTCTCTGGCGCCAAGCTTGGCGATCTTCGCGGAAGGATCGGACTTGGCCGTGCCCTTCATGACGGCAAAGTTCGTGGGGTGCACGAGGATGCCTTCATTGACGCCCAGAGTCATAGTCGGCTTTTCCTGCGCAGCGCCCAGACCCAAAGAGGGCCTATCCTGTGCAGAGCCGGACAAGGTGAAGCCGACTGCGGCGAGGCTCGCAGCGGCAATGGCGACAAGGGAAAGCTTCGATGGTGACATTGCAGTACTCCTGTTCGTGCTGGGCCTGGACGGCCTTTCAGCACACTCGCGCCGAAGTTGTCTGGACGGTATCGACCCTATGTGCGGGCCAGACTGTGCAATACCCGTGAAAGCATGGAGACCGGCGGGCACGTGCCCCGATGGGGCCGGCGAGGTCGTGCGAGAGGATCGACGTACTTCATCGGTGCGGGGGCCAGCCCCCTTCGAGCAGGTGTCGCGCGCCGTTATTTTGGCGCAAGACGCGCACGCTCAGGGGATTCCCCGATAGCCGGACGGCGCAAATGACCCTAAGGCGAGGGAAAGCCAGGGAGCCACACATGACCACGACCACTCTACCCGACCTCAAGGCCATATCCGGCATGAGCAAGGAAATGCGTGATGAGCTTGCCGCCACCTTCGACGCGCTATCGAACTGGCGGGACGAACTCGAGGCGGCAAACGATCGCTGCTTGGGCAAGGTGCTCGATCGAACATCCAAGGTCGCGCGTGCGATGGGCTGGCCCGATCAGGCGATCAAGACCACCCGCGAGCAGCTGGAAACCGCGTCGAAGGTCCAGACGGAGATGATCGATCAGATCGTCGAGGCCTGGAGGCGGCAGCTCAAGTCGCCGACGGCGCCGATGGCGGTCCCGCGCAACTTTGCGGAGCAGATGCCCGCCTTCGGCTTGGCATTCCCTGGCGCAATGCCGGAATTCAATCCGCTGGCGCCCTGGACGTTCTGGCTGCAAGCAGCCGAGATGTGGCAGCGCACCTGGATGGGTGAGACGCCCACTTCCAAGGGCTACCGCCCTCATTAGTCGCCAGCCGCGATCCAGCGAGGAGCGGACGCCGCCAGCTGCGAAGGCCGTGACGCCCCAAAAAAGCAGATGGCGCGTAGCTGTCTGCCACGCGCCATCTGATGCATTCGCGCCAAAGTGGCGGGCCTAGCTGGCCGCGCGCCAGCCGGCCGTGTGATAGGTCTCGCGCGCCTGCTGGCCGTAGGGCGTCGGCCCGACCACCACGCGCATCTCGATCTGCTTGTGCGGCTCCACCGTCGTCTTCTTGGTGCCGCCACCCTCCTCGCCCCACAGCAGGGTGAGCTGGGTGCCGGGCTTGGCGTACTGCTCCTCGACGAAGCCCAGCGACAGCATCTTGCGCTCGTTGTAGCTGTAGCCCGAGAACATCGAGGCGCCGACCACCTTGCCGCCGCTCAGGATCGAGTCGAACGAGCTCGAGGCATAGTTGGACAGCGGCAGGTCGATGAACTTGGCGCCCTGGCCGCGCGGAGCGAACAGCGAGGACTGCAGGGCCTTGGTCACGTCGTCATCGTTCCAGGCGAACGTCACCTTCTTGCGGTGGTTCTTGCCCTCCATGGCCTGCAGCGCTTCCTTGCCGATGAAGTCGTGGTCGAAGCGCGTGAACGACGCGTAGCCCAGCTCGTGCGGGGAGGTGTAGTAGTCCTCTATTCTGTCGGAGACGAAGCTGCCGCCGAGGCCGGCGTTGGCCTCGTAGCTGGTGCCCGGCAGCCACTGCCGGTAGGCCTTCATCTTCTCGCCCGTGTAGACGGCGGGCACCGGCGAGGGGATCCAGCCCGACTCGAGCGTGTTGGTAGCGTAGGCGCGGGCGCCGACCTGCACCATGCCGAAGTCCTTGCCGGCCTCGACGATCGCCGCGCGGATCTCGTCGCCCTCGGCGTACGGGCCCCACACCTCCAGGCCCGGCGCGCCGGCCATGCCGTGGCGCAGCGCGCGCACCTTGCGGCCGGCGATGGTGATGTGGTCCATGCTGAAGAACTTGATGTCGGCGAACGGCCCACCGTTGAGCTTCTTGATCACCTGCTCGGCGTTGGGGCCCTGGATCTGGTAGCGGTAGAATCTGCGCACCACCGGTTTGCCCATGGGGCGCGAGGGCGAGCGGTCGTCGTACTCGGTCTGGACATCGAAGCCGCCGGTCTTGGCGTGGAACTCGATCCAGTTGGCGGCCGGGTTGCGGCCGACGAACACGAAGTCGTTCTCGGCGAGATGGAACAGGATGCCGTCGCCGATGACGTGGCCGTCGTAGCTGCAGGGCGCGAACTGCTTGGCGCGGTTGATGGGGAAGCTCTTGAACGAGTTGGTGCCGAGGTAGGAGAGCAGCTTCTGCGCATCCTTGCCCCGCACGAACAGGTTCACCATGTGATGCGACTGATCGAACAGCACGCAGCTCTCGACCCACGCACGCTGCTCGTTGCGCCAGTTGGTGAACTCCGGCGCCACCACCGGATAGACATAAGCTCCGATCTGCGAATTGCGCAGCATCTTGACGGTGTTGCCGGCTGCTTGCAGCGCTTCCTCTAAGTTCTTGTGCGCCATGTTCGAAATCTCCTACGTGCGCGTTACGGATGTCGCCGCCGGCGCTTTTCCCCCAGCGGCTGCCGGCGACTACTGAGGCCAGCCAGCCCGGTCCTTGGCCTAGCGCAACTCATTGGCGCGTGCCAGTAGGTTTATCCTTCCCAACGGGTTAGCGTCGTTGTCGCAGTGGGAAGCGGTGGGCAGACGACGAGGCTGGGCACCCTCACCTGTTCCATCGCGCCATCCCTTGGGTCCCAGAGGCCCCACGGCGCGAGGGCCGGGCGGCGGCTACAGCATCACGCCCACGCCCTTGGCCATCAGGGCCGCGCACAGCAGGATCAGCACCACGCCGACCATCTCGTAGTGAATGATGGAGCGGATGGACTTGATCCTCTCCGGACTGACGGTGGGCACCTGGCCGGCCTTGAGCGCCGGGCCCCAGCGCAGGAACTCGCGCGTGGGCACGATCGAGATGAGGCCGATGATCACGAACAACGAGAGCTTGGCGATGAACGGCCAGGAGTGGAAGTAGTAATAGGCGCCTTTCTCGAAATGGAACACCCGCAGGAACCCGATCACCAGCAACAGCACCGCGGCAATCCCGTACACCCGGTCGTAGGTCTGCAGCCTGCGCGCGCTCTCCAGCGTCAACGCGCTGCGGATCAGCACGAACTGGACGATCAGCGCCGCAAACAGCAGAAACGCCGCCAAGTGGTGCAGGAAAGCGAACAGGGCAGCCATGGGCGCGCGCCTCCGCGTCGGTGTCGGTGGGCGGGCAATCTATCCCCTGCTCGCCACAAAGCCAGCGGTTTTGAGCTGGCCCGGGCCGCGGCGCGCACGGTGTGGCGGCTGTCGCGCAAGGGCGCTAGTGTCCTGTCTTGCGAATTGCCTTCACGTTTGCCGGCATGGTGGCAAGGCAATTCGGAGACGAAAGGACACTAGCAGATTCATGATTCTAGTGTGGTTTAGTCTCCGAAATGCCGAGAAGAACCCAGCAGCGAAAGATGTCGGCATTTCGGAGACACCACACTAGACTGTCGGAAAAGCCGTGCAGCTGTTGGAGCCGGCCGTGCAGCCCAAGCCTGAAGACTACGACTACGAGCTCGACCGTGCGCTCAGCGCCGTGGTGGGGATACGCGCGCTGGTCCCGGCCGATGCCTTCACCGCCGAGATCCTGGGCACCGAGCGCCTGGGCCACGGCGCGCTGATCCGCAGCGACGGCATCGTCCTCACCATCGGCTATCTGATCACCGAGGCCGAGACGGTCTGGATCAGCCTGAGCGGCGGCGCGACGGTGCCGGGCCACGTGCTGGGCTACGACCAGGAGACCGGCTTCGGCCTGGTGCAGGCACTGGCCCGCGTCGACGTTCCCGTGCTTGCCCTCGGCCGACTCGAGCGCGGCCGAGGTCGGCATGCGCGTGGTTGCAGGCGGCTCCGGCGGCCGCAAGCGGTCGGTGGCGGCGCGCATCATCGCCAAGCAGGAGTTCTCCGGCTACTGGGAGTACGTGCTGGACGAGGCGATCTTCACGGCGCCGGCCCATCCGTTCTGGGGCGGAACGGCGTTGATCGGCCCCGCCGGCGACCTGCTCGGCATCGGCTCGCTGCAAATCCAGCAGGCGGCTGCCGATCCCAGGCAGCCGTCGCGCACGACGCAGGTTGGCGACGACGCCAACATGATCGTGCCGATCGACCTGCTGAAACCTATCTTCGACGACCTGATCACCATCGGCCGGCCCAACCGCCCGCCCCGGCCCTGGCTCGGCCTCTACGCCACCGAGATCGGCGACAGCGTCGCCATCCTGGGCCTCGCCAGCCGCGGGCCGGCGCAAAAGGCCGACCTGCGCGCGGGCGATATCGTGCTCTCCGTCGCCGGCACCGCCGTGCACCGACCTTGCTGGCCTGTTCCGCCGCGTGTGGGCGCTGGGCGAGGCGGGCGTGGCGGTGCCCCTGACCATCAATCGCGAGGGCAAGACCATGCGAGGTCAGCGTCCGCTCCACCGACCGGCGCCGCCTGCTCAAGGGGCCTGTGCTGCATTGATGACGCTGGCCGTGAAGATCGCCGCGAGAGCGCTGCCATGCGCGTGAGCGTGCTGGGAGGCGGGCCGGGCGGGCTCTATTTCGCGGCGCTGTGGAAGAGCCGGCACCCGCGCGACGAAGTTCGCCTCCTGGAGCAGAACCCGGCCGATGCGACCTGGGGCTTCGGCGTGGTGTTCTCCGACCGCGCGCTCGAGTTCCTGCGCGAGGACGATCCCGACACGGTGGATCTCAGTCGCGCCGCACATGGAGGCGTGGCGCGACATCACCATCGTGCACCGCGGCGAGGCCATTGCCATCGACGGCGTGGGCTTCTCGGCGATCGGCCGCCTGGAGCTGCTGCAACTCCTGCAGCAGCGGGCGCGAGAGGCCGGCGTCGAGCTGCGAGTTCGGCAGCGCCGTCGGCTCGCTCGATCGAGCTCGGCGGATGCCGACCTCATCGTCGCGGCCGACGGCGTGAACTCGCTGCTGCGCCGCAGCCTCGAGCGCGAGTTCGCAACCTCCATCATCGCAGCTCGACGGCAAGTTCGTCTGGTACGGCACGACCAAGCCCTTCGACACGCTCACCCAGACCTTCGTCGAGAACGAGCTCGGCACCTTCAACGCCCACCACTACCGCTACGCGCCGGACATGAGCACCTTCATCGTCGAGTGCGACCCGGCCACCTGGGTGCGCGCCGGGCCTCGACAAGGCGAGCGAGGCGGAAAGCCGCGCGCATCTGCGAGCAGGTGTTCGCCGCCACGCTTGAGGGCCAACCGCTCGATCTCCAACCGCTCGATCTGGCGCAACTTCCCCTGGGTGTGGAACGAGCGCTGGTCGCATCGCAACATCGTGCTGATCGGCGACGCCCTGCGCACCGCGCACTACTCCATCGGCTCGGGCACGCGTCTCGCCATCGAGGATGCGCTGGCGCTGACCAAGGCGCTGGAGGCAGAGCCCGGCGACCTGCCCGCGGCGCTTGCCCGCTACGAGGCGACACGGCGGCCGATCGTGGAGAAGCTGGTGGCGGCGTCGAAGCAGTCGGCGGCCTGGTACGAGCGCTTTCCCGAGCACATGCGGCTTTCGCCCATGGACCTGGCCATGAGCTACATCCGCCGCTCGGGCCGCGTCGACGACGAGCGCCTGCGCGCCATGGCGCCGAAGTTCATGGCGCTCTACGATGCGCGGCGGGGCAACTGAAGCGCGACGCCATGACCGCAAAGGCCGCTATCACCGACCGCGTACCGCGGGATGCACCCGGCGCGCGCGAGATCGGCTTCTGCGCTGCCCGAGCGCTACAACGCCTGCGCCATCCTGTTCGACAATCTCGCCGCCGGCCGCGGCAGCCGCACTCGCCGTCACCGGCCCGGCGGGTACGCGCACCTACGCCGAGCTTGCCGCCGACGCCTCCCGTTTCGGCGCCTGCCTCCTGTCGCTCGGCGCCCAGCGCGGCGACCGCGTGCTGCTGTTCCTCGACGATACGCCGGCCTATCCAGCCGCCCTGTTCGGCGCCATTGCCGCCGGGGCTGGTGCCGGTGCTCACCAACACGCTCACGCCGCCGGACCTGCTGCAGTTCTATCTGGCAGACTCTGGCGCACGCATCGCCGTCTGCGATGCCGCCTTCGCCGACGCTTCAATGCGACCGCCTGCCAGGGCACGCGAGCTCGGCACGCTGGTCGTCGTCAACGGCGAGCCGCCAGCTGGGCCCGCCGTCGCAACGCGAAGCGCCGCCGAATGGCTCTCCGCGCCCGGCGCCGCCGCTCGCGGCCGCCGACACGCACCGCGACGACATGGCGTTCTGGATGTACTCGTCGGGCTCCACCGGCCGGCCCAAGGGCATCGTGCACCTGCAGCACGACATGGCCTACACGCACCTCTCCTACGCCCGGCATCTGCTGGCGCTGACCGAGAACGACATCTGCTTCTCGGTGCCGAAGATCTTCTTCGCCTACGGCCTCGGCAACTCCATCACCTTCCCGTTCGCCGCCGGCGCCTCCAGCGTGCTGCTGCCGGGTCAGCCCAAGCCCGCCGCCATCTTCGATTGCATCGCCCGCTACCGCCCCACCGTGTTCTTCGGCCTGCCCACGCTCTACACCGCGCTCACCAAGGCGACCGAGGCCAAGGCCGCCGACCTCACGAGCCTGCGCCTCGCCGTGTCGGCCGCCGAGGTGCTTTCCGCGGAGGTGTTCAATGCGTGGAAGGCGATCTCGGGCCTCGAGATCATGGAGGGCCTGGGCTCCACCGAGGTGCTGCACATCTACCTCTCCAATACGCCGGAGCAGAAGAAGCTGGGCGCGGCCGGCAAGCGCGTGCCGGGCTACGAGGTCAAGCTCACCGACGCCGAGGGCCGCGAGGCCGCGGACGGCGAGGAAGGCATCCTGTGGGTGCGCGGCCAGTCCAACGCGCCTTGCTACTGGAACCGCCCGGACAAGACGGCCGAGACCATGCGCGAGGAGGGCTGGATCTACACCGGCGACCGCTTCGTGCGCGATGCCGACGGCTTCCATTTCTTCCGCGGCCGCGCCGACGATCTCGTCAAGGTCAGCGGCCAGTGGGTCTACCCGCTGGAGGTGGAGCTGTGCCTGGCCGAGCATCCTGCTGTTAGGGAATGCGCCGTCCTCGCCGTTGCCCAGGCGGATGGACTGACGACGCTCAAGGCCTTCGTGGTGCTCGCCGACAGCGCGCCGGGCTCCGACGCCGTCACGCGCGCGCTGCAGGACTTCGTCAAAGGCCGGCTGCTGCCCTACAAGTATCCGCGTATCGTCGCCTACCTCGACGATCTGCCGAAGACCGGCACCGGCAAGATCGACCGCCAGGCGCTCGTCAAGCGCGGCGGCTGATCGACGACGCGCCCAGGCGAATTTCTGATCGCTCTCATCAGCTGCGCGCGGTTGCTCCGTGGTGGCCCCGCCGCTACCATGCTTCCAAACGCCAGGCACAAAGCATGCCCGCGCGCCTGGGAGGAATGTCATGGACAGACGCAGTTTCGTCGTCGGTACCGCCGCGACGGCCGCCACGCTTGCAGCCGGAGAGGTCGCCGCGCAGGAGGCCTATCCT
Organism: uncultured Alphaproteobacteria bacterium; assembly: GCA_963756735.1. Classification (GTDB taxonomy): domain Bacteria; phylum Pseudomonadota; class Alphaproteobacteria; order Rhizobiales; family Hyphomicrobiaceae; genus AWTP1-13. The sequence goes on along the minus strand of CAVWOY010000034.1, from coordinate 72,859 downwards.
TCGCGCCCCATCACCTTCATCAACCCGTTCCCGCCCGGCGGCGCCGCCGACGTGGTTGCGCGGCCGCTCGCGGCTGTGATGGAGCCGCTGCTGAAGCAGCCGATCGTCATCGAGACCAAGGCGGGTGCCGCCGGCGCGGTCGGCGCGCAGTTCGCCGCTGCTGCCCAGCCAGACGGCTACACCATCCTCATCCACATCGTGTCGATCTCGGGCTTCGCCGAGGTGGATCGTCTCTACGGCCGCCCGGTGAAGTTCACCAATGACGATTTCATTCCCATCGCCCGCTTCATCGCCGATCCGATGGTGCTCGTCGTCAACGGCGAGCAGCCGTTCAAGACGCTGAAGGAGTTCGTCGATGCCGCCAAGGCCAAGCCTAACGAGCTGGTCTTTTCCTCCTCCGGCCTGCACGGCGCGCTGCATCTGCCTACCGCGCTGTTCATGCAGGCGGCGGGCATTCAGCTGCGCCACCTGCCGACCAACGGGGGTGGCCCGGCGCTCACCGCGCTGATCGGCAACAATTCGCAAGTGCTGGTCTCTTCGATCGCTGCCGCCAACGTGCAGATGAAGGCCGGCAAGGCCCGGGCGCTCGCCTGCTTCGGGGCCCAGCGGTCGCCGGCGCTGCCGGACGTGCCGACCCTGAAGGAGCTTGGCTACAACATCGAGTTCTACCTGTGGGTCGGCATGTTCGCGCCCAAGGGCGCGCCGGATGCGGCCGTCACCGCGCTGCGCAACGCCTCGCGCACGGCCGCCAAAGAGGAGAAGTTCGTCCAGGCCATGAAAAACCTGGGCCAAGACGTCGCCTATCTCGACCAGGCCGAGTTCAGAACCTTCTGGCAGGCTGATGCGCGTCGGGTGGAAGAGGCCGTGCGCCAGATCGGCAAGGTGTGACAGCGGCCGGCGGACGGCCGGCCCCCGGGGGCGCTCGCTTGACGCTGCGCAGAGACCATGTCGGAGGCGGCGCTTTCATCCTGGCGGGCGCCGCCGTGCTAGCCTTCAGCGGCGATCTGCCCTTCGGCACGCTCGCCTCGCCCGGCGCCGGCATGCTGCCGACGCTGGTCGTGGGCTTCCTGATGGCGTTCGGCCTGGTTCTGCTGATGGGTGCCGGCGGCAGCCCGCTGCTGGCCGAAATCCCCTGGGACGACCTCCCGCATGCCCTGCGCGTCGTGATCGTAGCTGCGGCGGCGGTGGTCGCATTCCCGCGCCTCGGCTTCCTGATCACCATGCCGCTCTTGCTGTTCGCGCTGATCTACATCGTCGAGCGGAGGCCCCTTGCTGCCGGCGCTGGCATTCAGCGTCGGCACCACGCTTTTCGCCTACGCACTGCTGCGGCTGCTGCTCAGGACACCGCTGCCGCGCGGACCCTTCGGATTCTAGCGCCATGGAATCGATCCTCGACAGCCTGGCGCTCGGCTTCTCGGTCGCCTTTCGCCCAGACGTGCTGCTCTACGCCATCCTCGGCTGTCTGGTTGGCACGCTGGTCGGCATGCTGCCCGGCATTGGCCCGCTTGCCGGCATCTCCATCCTGCTTCCCGTCACCTTCGGGCTCGACGCCACCAAGGCCATCGTCATGCTGGCCGGCATCTACTACGGCTCGCAGTATGGCGGCTCCACCACCTCGATCCTGATGCGCATTCCGGGCGAGGCGGCATCCGTCATGACCTGCATCGACGGCCATGCCATGGCGCGAAAAGGCCGGGCCGGTGCCGCGCTCGCGATTGCCGCCGTCGGCTCGTTCGTGGCCGGCACGTTCGGTGTGATCATGCTCACCCTCGTTGCGCCCCCCGTCGCCAATTTCGCCCTGCGCTTCGGCCCGCCCGAATATACCGCCCTGCTGGTGGTGGGGCTCGTGTTCCTCGCCTACATGTCGACCACCTCGCTCATCCGCACCCTGCTGATGGCCTGTGTCGGACTGCTGCTCGGCTGCATCGGCATCGACGTGATGACCGGTCACTTCCGCTACGCCTTCAACATCAAGGAGCTGGGCGACGGCATCGGCATCGTGCCGGTGGCGGTGGGCCTGTTCGGGCTAGGCGAGATCCTGTCCACGCCGAGCAAGACCGTCACCGACCGCGTCGTCCCGCCGCGCTTCAATGAACTGATGCCGAGCCGTGACGAGTGGCGCCAATCGGTGGCGCCTATCGCTCGCGGGTCTGTGCTGGGCTTCCTGGTGGGCGTGGTGCCGGGCTCCGCCCACATCATCGCGAGCTTCCTCTCCTATGCGGTGGAGAAGCGCGTCTCCAGGCACCCCGAGGAGTTCGGCAAGGGCGCAGTCGCCGGCGTCGCGGGGCCCGAGTCCGCCAACAACGCTGCCTCCACCGGCGCCTTCGTGCCGATGCTGGCGCTTGGCCTGCCGACCGGCCCGGTGACGGCGGTGCTGATGGCAGCATTGCTGATCCACGGCGTGCCGCCGGGGCCCCAGCTCGTCTCCGACCACCCGCAGGTGTTCTGGGGCTTCATCGCCTCAATGTACGTCGGCAACCTCGTGCTGCTGCTCCTCAACCTGCCGCTGGTCGGCCTGTTCGTGCGGGTGCTGCAGATCCCCTACACCTACCTCTTTCCTCTCATCATCATGTTCTGCATCGTCGGCGTGTACCTGGTGAACAACTCCATCGTCGACGTGTGGATCATGCTGATCATGGGCGGCGTGGGCTACCTGCTGCGCAAGCTCGATTTCGACCCGGCGCCGCTGGTGCTGGGCTTGGTGATCGCGCCTATCCTGGAGCTCAGTCTGCGCCAATCGCTGGTCATGTCGAACGGCAACTGGACGATCTTCTTCTCGCCGCAGCGGCCGATCGCCGCCGGCCTGTTCGCCATCTGCGGCATCTTGATCGCCCTGGCTCTGGCTTCCTACCTCACCCGCAAGGACTGGCGCGGCAAGCTCGCCGAGGCGGAAACCGGGGAGAAGTAGGGCACCCGGCTGCCTACCGCCGCGCCTGCGTCATCTTGGAAACGGCAGCCAGCGTCTCGTTCGACAGCGGCAGGTCGATGGGCTCGTTGCGCTCGGCCGAGAGATCGGCCGCCGTATACACCTCCATCACCGCGCGCGCGCTCTCCGGCGTCACCATGACGGGCGGTTCAGGATGCACCGACTCCAGGAAATGGATGGTCTCCGGCCCCATCTGGCCCGGCGAACACGTGGTCCACCTGCTCGCCCGGCATGGTCGACATCGGGAACTGCGTGCCGCCCGACACCGTGTTGAGCCAGTTGTCGCGCTGCGTGTCGTCGAGGAACAGCGACCCTTCCGTGCCGGTGATCTCGATCCAGGTGGCGCAGTAGTTGGGGTAGCTCGGCGGCAGGTTCCAGCCGCCGCCGATTGCCACCAGCACGCCGTTGTCCATGGTCACCGTCGACCACATGATGTCGTAGGAGCCGTTGACGGGCTGCATGTAGCCGTAGGCGCCTTGCGAGTAGACGCGCACGGGCTTGGCCGGCTCCAGCAGCCAGAACGCCAGGTCGAGGTCGTGGGTGGATTCCATCGCCGCCGGCGACAGCTTCACGCGCGAGGCGATCTTCTTGCCGAGACTGCGGGAGAGATGCCGGCTCACCATCACGCTGACCGGCTTGCCCAGCGTGCCGTCGGTGATCTTCTTCTTGGCGTAGGCGAGCTTCGTATTGAAGCGCTGCGAGTAGCCGATGGTGAACTTGAGGTTGCCGCGCTTGGCGAGCGTGATCAGCGTGTCGGCCTCCCACAGCTCGAGCGCGATCGGTTTCTCGAGCAACACGTGCTTGCCGGCCTGCAGGCAGTCGCGCGCGATCGGGAAATGCGTGTGCTCGGGCGTGGTGCAGATGTAGACCACCGAGATGTGCGGGTTCTTGATGATGTCCTGGTAGTCGAGCGTGGCCGTGGCGGGGTTGGTGAGCGCCTTCACCTCGGCCAGCCGGTCGGGGCGGATCTCGCAGATGTGCAGCTTGCTCACCAGCGCCGTGCGCGACAGCGTCTCGGCGCGAATGCCCCCACACCAGCCCGTGCCGATTACCGCTGCCTCCACCTGCATCGCCATGCTCCATCCGCGCTGTTTCGCGGCCGCAATGTTGCAGCCTGCGTGCGGATTGCATAGCGGCCGCACGACAGCGCCGCACGGGCGAAAGGCGGGCCGCCTCCTGGCCCAAGCGGCATTCTCGATCCTGGAGCCGAGCGCTGGGTGCAAGCCTGATGCGTAGTGCAGCTGACCGAGAGGAACATTCCTGGTGCGCCATGCTGCTATGGAATGAAATGCTATTCTTATTTGTCTGATGCTCTTCGATTAGGAATATTTTGCTATAAATTGCCCTTTGCGGGCGACTTGGCGCCCCTGAGGATTGGCACGCAAATGGCCCCATCGCGGGAGCAGCCGACCGGCGCAGGCACATTGGCCAAGGCGGACGCAGTGGGCAGCCGCTTGGCGGCGCTCGCAAGTCTGGACGCGCGCGTCGCCGAGATTCGCGCCGCCGTCGGCGGGAGGATTGCGTTCTCCACCAGCCTGGGCCTGGAGGACCAGGCCCTCCTGCATGCCCTCGCCTCCACCGAAGCCGAGGTGGACGTCTTCACCCTGGACACCGGCCGGCATTTCCCCGAGACGCTCGACACCATCGAGCGCAGCGAGCAGCGCTACGGCCTGCGCATCCGCGTCGTCGCCCCCGATGCTGCCGACCTGGAGGCGCTGGTCGCCCGCGACGGCATATCGGGCTTCCGCCTGTCCGTGGAGGCGCGAAAAGCCTGCTGCCACGTGCGCAAGGTCCTGCCCCTGCGTCGCGCGCTCGGCGGCGCGCAGGGCTGGATCACAGGGCTGCGCCGCGGCCAGTCGCAGGGCCGCAGCGCGGTGCCGTTCGCGGAATGGGACGCCGACCACGGCCTCATGAAACTGAACCCGCTGGCCGACTGGTCGCTGGAGCGGCTCGAGGCCTACATCGCCGCCCACGACATTCCCGTGAACGTGCTGCATGCGCGCGGTTTCCCCTCCATCGGCTGCCAGCCGTGCACGCGCGCAGTCAGGCCCGGCGAGGACGTGCGCGCGGGGCGCTGGTGGTGGGAGCAGGCGGACGGCAAGGAGTGCGGGCTGCACGACAACCCGAGCCGCCCGCGCACGGAGGCCGCTGCGTGACCCGGCATCTTTCCCACCTCGACCTGCTTGAGGCCGAGAGCATTCACATCTTCCGCGAGGCTGCCGCGCAGTTTCGCCGGCCGGTGCTGCTCTATTCGATCGGCAAGGACTCCACCGTCCTGCTGCATCTGGCGCGCAAAGCATTCTATCCGGCCAAGCCCCCCTTCCCCCTGCTCCACGTCGACACGACCTGGAAGTTCCGCGACATGATCGCCTTCCGCGACGCGACTACCCGCGAGCTCGGCCTCGACCTCATCGTCCACACCAACGTGGAAGGTCTTGCCGGCGGCATCAACCCGATCGACTACGCGCCCTCCGTCTACACCGACGTGATGAAGACCAAGGCACTGCGCCAGGCACTCGACAAGGGTGCCTTCGACGCCGCCTTCGGCGGCGCGCGCCGCGACGAGGAGGCCTCCCGTGCCAAGGAGCGCATCTTCTCCTTCCGCAGCGAGGGCCACCGCTGGGATCCGCGCCGCCAGCGCCCGGAGATGTGGCGCCTGCTCAACGGCCGCCTCGGTGCCGGCGAGACTGTGCGCATCTTCCCGCTCTCCAATTGGACCGAGAAGGACGTGTGGCGCTACATCGCCCGCGAGCGCCTCGCCGTGGTGCCGCTCTATTTCGCCGCCGTGCGGCCCACCATCGAGCGCAACGGCACGCTGCTGGTGCGCGACGACGACCGCATGCCCCTGCGCCCTGGCGAGAGCGTTCGGCTGCGCCGCGTGCGCTTTCGCACGCTCGGCTGCTGGCCGCTGACTGCTGCCATCGAATCTGACGCCGCCGATCTCGACAGCGCCATCGCCGAGACGCTTGCCGCGCGCGTGTCCGAGCGCCAGGGGCGGCTCATCGACCACGACGAGGCCGGCGCCATGGAGCGCAAGAAGCAGGAGGGCTACTTCTGATGGCCGCGCTCGCCGCAGCCTTTGCGCCCGAGGCAGCGCCGCAGCGCCGTCCGCGCCGCACGCCCGCTGCCATCGCAGCGGCCACCGCGCCGTCGGCCTCGTCGCTCCACTTGGCGGACAGCCTGCACGTCTTGACCTGCGGCTCGGTGGACGACGGCAAGTCCACGCTGATCGGCCGGCTGCTGTGGGACGCCGATGCGCTGCACGCCGACCAGCGCGAAATCTTGCAGCGCTTTGCCAGGACTGCCGCCGGCACGCCCGACTTCAGCCTTCTGGTCGACGGGCTTGCCGCCGAGCGCGAGCAGGGCATCACCATCGACGTGGCGTGGCGCTATTTCGACGCACCGGCCCGCCGCCTCGTCATCATCGACAGCCCCGGCCACGTCCAGTACACGCGCAACATGGCGACCGGCGCCTCGCATGCCGATCTCGCCATCCTGCTCGTCGACGCGCGCGCGGGCGTCAAGGCGCAGACGCGCCGCCACGCCGCCATCCTCGACCTCATGCGCGTCCAGCACGTGGTCCTCGCCGTCAACAAGATGGACCTGGTCGGCTGGTCGCAAGACCGCTTCCGCGCCATCGAGGCCGATTTCGAGGCGCTGGCCGGCCGCTTCGGCTTCCGCGGCGCTATCGCCGTTCCGGTCTCCGCCGTGCTGGGTGACAACATCGCCCGGCCCTCGGCCGCTATGCCCTGGTACGATGGGCCGCTCCTGCTCGACCACCTCCAGCAGTTGGAGGTGCGCCGGGTGCGGCCGGGCGGCGCCCACTTTCGTTTCCCCGTGCAGATGGTGGTGCGCGCGGGGCAAGACTTTCGCGGTCTGGCCGGCACGGTTGCGTCAGGCTCGATAGCCGTCGGCGAGGAGGTGGCCGATCCCGTAAGCGGCCGTCAGGCGCGGGTGAAGCGCATCGTCACCATGGGCCGCGATCCGGCACGCGCGGAAGCCGGCAAGGCCGTGGTGCTGCAACTCGACGCCGACATCGACGTCTCCCGTGGCGCCGTGCTGGCTCCCCCCGACCACGCCCCGCCACCTGCGCGCAGCTTCGAGGCCCGCCTGGTGTGGCTCGCCGACGAGCCGTTCAGCGCCAGCCGCGGCTACCTGGTGCGCACTGCAACCGATCTCGTGCCCCTGGCCAAGCTGGGCGTCTCGGCCCATTTCGACCTCGACGACCTCGGCGAGCGGCCCGCCGACCACCTGGCGGCCAACGACATTGCCACGGCGCGCATCGAGCTTGGACGCGTAACCGTGGTGGAGCCGTTTGCCGAGCAGCGCCAAACCGGTTGCTTCCTCATCGTCGATGCTGTGACGGGGGCGACCGTGGCCGGCGGCATCGTGACCGACGTGCGGGCGGGCCACAGCGAGGAGCCGGAAGGCGGCTTCCGGCTAACCCGCGCGCTGTTGCGGCAGGGCGTGGCGGCCGACCTGGGAAACGATCCAGCCTCCGAGGAGGAGCTGCAGCGTCGCGCCAACGAGGTGGCGATCCTCTTCAGGCGCGCGGGTGTTGCCGTTGAGCTGGAAGACCATCTGGGGTCTGCCGGTGCGGTCGCCGCTGCCGTCTGGCCGAGCGTTCTCCTGGCGTTGTCGTTGGGCCTCGTGTGGGCGATTGTGTTCGGCATGCTGTAGCAGGGCCAGCAGGCCTGACCCCGCCCGCTGCAGCGCGAGTTGCCATGCCAGGGCCGTACGCCACGGTGCGACCGGGAGTGCCGCCGGCATCGCCCTGGCAGTGCCCGCAAACAGCGCAACCGTCCATACGAACGGTACCAGCGCGATGGCGTTGAGCTTGCCGTCCGAGGCAATCGTCCAGCACAGCACGCTGATGGCAAGAGCCGCGGTTGCCCCCGTCAGCCAGAGCAGCAAGACCAGCAGCGGATGTTTCCGGGCAGCCACGACCGTATTCCTTCTCTCCGAGACGCCGACACCTCAGTCGGTCGCCGCAAGGAGGAGATGGTGGCTGACATGGCGCCGCGCTGTGCCGCGCGGCACAATTTCGCGTGAGACTTCGTGAAGTGCTGATCCGGTTGCCGCTAGTGAGTCCACGACCCCTTGCGGCCAAAGCGGAAATTGTCCGAATAGGACTTGCGCACCGGCGCACGCGGCTTGGGCTCGATCAGGCGATAGGCGATGCCGTGACGCTCGGCGTAGGCGACGGCCTCCTCCTTGGTGTCGAAGGAGAGCCTGAGCTGGCTCTTCATATCGCGCGAGCTGGTCCAGCCCATCAGCGGGTCGATCTCGCGCGGGGCCTCCGGATCGTACTCCAGCACCCATTCCTTGGTGCGTGCCGGGCCCGACTGCATGGCCGTTTGTGCCGGCTTGTAGATGCGAGCGGCCATCTGCGTGCGTCCCACCTGCGTGCTTGCGTGCGCCGCAGAAAAAGCCGTGCGTGGCCGCAAAAGTCAATGCCGTTGCAGGAACGCCGGTGTTTGGCGCGGCGGCTGGCGCCGCTTCCGTGCCCCTAGTGTGATGTATCGAGAAGTCCGCACCATCGCGTTGGGCCAGGTTCGGGAGCGGACTTCTCGATCTAAATCACACTAGCATCATGATCTTGCTAGTGTCCTTCAGCATCGCGAAATTCCAGCTACCGAGCTCGCGGCACATTCAGACGAATTTCGCAGATCAGGACACTAGCGTGACAGCAGGGCCACCACCTGCCCCTCGCTGACGGCGGCCTTCTCCTGCACGAGAAACTGCCGCACGGTGCCGCCTTCGTCGCTGACGACCGGAATTTCCATTTTCATCGATTCCACGATCATGATGGTGTCGCCGGGCTCCACCCGCTGGCCCACCTCGGTCACGATCTTCCACACGGAGCCCGCAACCTCCGTCTTGGCCGCGATGTCCGCCACCCGTGCCGCTCCTGTGTCTAGCTCGCGGTCTTGGCCGCGGTGAATTCTGCTCGCCTCATCGGCGCTCAGCGCCGCGCCCTGCTCGCGCAGCTTGGCGCGCACTATGGCAGCCGGGATCGACAGCGTCGAGTTCGCGCCGCCGAGCGACACCGCTGCCATCACGCCGGCGGCCTGTCCGAGCGCCATGGCGGTCGCCATGTGCCGCGCACCGCCGTTTGCCTCGTGCGTCGCCGAGATCGCCCGGCCGGTCACGATCAGCCCCTCCACCTCCTGCGGCACCAGGCAGCGCATGGGTATCTCGAAGGGGGCGGGCGGCATGCTGAGCTCGATGCCGGTGCCGTTCGGATCGTGGATGTCCATCGGCCCGCAGCCAAGCGCGATCGCGTCCTCGAACTTCATCTCGGCGAGGATCTCGGCCTCCGTCAGCGTGTGCTGACCGCGGATGCGCCGCGTCTCGCGCACCCCGACGCGCGGCGCGATCGATGCCAGCACGGAGTTCTCGAAGCCCGGCACCCGCCGCTTGAGGAAGCCGACGATGCTCTTGATCTGGGCCCGCCCGATACGCTCTTGCTCCGAGGCATCCTCGTCGTTGAGGGAGTCTTTGCCGAGGATGCGGCTCATCAAGCAGATCGCGTCGGTGCCACCGGGCGTGCTGCAGAACGACATGCTCTGCCAGAACAGCTCGCCGCTCTCGAGCCCTTCGAGCGCCAGCGCGCGCTTGGTCTCCCGCGGCAGCGCACGGAACCGCTTTACATCGACGTTGGAGAGACGGAAGCACAGCGTGCTTGGTTGCTTTCTGCCGCCCGCGCCCGAGTCGCTGTGCATCTCCACGCCGGCAGCGTGCGCCACCACCGCATCGCCCGTGGCATCGATCACCACGCGTGCGGCAAAGGCCTTGCGGCCGGAGATCGTCTCGACGATCACGCCCTTGACGGTCCTGCCCTCGCGCACGACGCTCACCACCTGCGAGTGCAGCAGCAAATTGACGCCGGCTTCGGCGGCCATCTCATCGGCGACGATCTTCACGATCTCCGGATTGAACGGGAGGTGGCGGATGGTGAGCGGGTTGGCCGCGGCCTCCGCCATCGTGTAGCTGCCGAAGCCGTCGCTGCCGCCGGCGGCGACAATACGGCCGACCAGCTCGTAGGGGATCCCCCATACAGCCTGCGTATCGCCGTTGTAGAAGCCGACGTACTGCGCCACGTAGGCCGTCGTCGCCGTGCCGCCGAGGCAGCCCTGCCGCTCCAGCAGCAGCGTGCGCACGCCGAGCCGGGCCGCAGCCACCGCCGCGATCAGGCCCGAGGCTCCGCCGCCCGCCACGATCACGTCGTAGGTAGCGCTGACCGTCGTATCGAATGTCTCGCGTACGCTGATTGCGCTCATGCCGCGCCCGCCTCCCGGTGTGCCGTGCTCGGCTATAGTTGACTTCTCAACGAAAGGCACTCTAGTCTGGATCTGTCGCAAAATTCAAGGCTCGGCCAGGCACCGCCAGGTTCGGATGGGCAAACACGTCGTGGCAAGCGTCGAGGAGATCGAACCCGGTGGGCGCAAGCTTGTCGAGCTCGAGGGACGTTCCATCGTCGTCTTCAACCTGTCGGGCGAGTATTTCGCACTGCTCAATCGTTGCCCGCATCAAGGCGGCAGCCTCTATCACGGCAAGCTGACCGGCCTCGTCCTATCCAACGAGCCCGGCGAGTACATGTATTCTCGCCGCGGCGAGATCATCCGCTGCCCCTGGCACGCCTGGGAGTACGACATCCGCACCGGCAAGTCCTGGTGCGACCCACGCAAGATCCGGGTGAAGAACTTTCCCGTCAGCGTCGAACCCGGCGCCCGCCTCGTCGAAGGCCCCTACGTGGCGGAGACGTTTCGCGTCAGCGTCGAGGCGAACTACGTCGTCGTTGAAGTGTGACGCAAGCGTCATCCAGGGAGTGTTAGGCCGGCATGCCGAAGGCGAAGAAAGGTGCGCGTGCCCCGGCGGAGGGCGCAGGTCCAGCCATCGACCTCAATGACCACATCGCGACGAGGATCGCCATCTTCGCCAACCGTGTGTCGCGTGCGGCCTCGCGCTTCTATCGAGATCGCTATGACATCGGCGTCGTCGAATGGCGGGTGCTGATGTTTGTCGGCCGCGCCAACCAGACGAGCGCCAACCGCATTTGCAGCGAGACCGACCTCGACAAGGGCGCCGTCAGCCGCAGCCTCAACGTGCTCGCGCGCATGGGCGCCGTCAGCGTGAAGGCCGACGGCGCCGACAGCCGCCGCCACAACGTCGCGCTCACGGCCAAGGGCCGCGCGCTCCACGACCGCATCGTGCCGGTGGCGCTGGAGCGCCAGCGCGACCTGCTGCACGACCTGTCGCCGGCTGAGATCGAGACTCTTGAAGGACATCATCGCCCGCATGCAGGCCAGGGTTGGCGACAGCAAGGCCCCCGCGGAGCAGCCGTCGCCAAAGCGGCCGCCGGCCAGCCGGCCCGCGCTCAGGCGTTCTGCCCGGCGGGACGAATTGCCCAGGCGCCGCGCGACGGCACAGAGAGGCTGAGCGCGTCGCCCTCGCGGACGGGGTGCAGCGGCGACGTCTCGACGTTCAGCTTGTGCGCCGGCGTCTCCACCGCCAGCGACACCCGTGCACCGCGGAAGGCCAGGTGCTTCACTTGCCCGGACCAGGAGATCGCACCATTGGCTGCGCCGTTCGCCGGTTTCGCCTCCCCGTCGATGCGGATGTTCTCCGGCCGCACCAGCACGATCACCGGCTCGCCCTCCACGAAGGCCTCGCCCGCGCGGCAGTTGCCCTCCCAGGTGTCGCCGCGAACGCTGAGACTGAAGCCGCCATTGCCGTCGGAGCGGCACTGCGTGACGTTCGCCGATAGTAGGTTGGGTGAGCCGAAGAACGCGGCTACGGCTTGCGAGCGCGGCCGCTGGTAGATCTCCTCCGGCGGGCCGATCTGCAGGGCCTTGCCCGCCTGCATCACTACCACCCGGTCGGACAGCGCCATCGCCTCCTCCTGGTCGTGCGTGACGTACAGGCTGGTGATGCCGAGCCGCTTCTGCAGGCCGCGGAACTCGTCGCCCATCTGGGTGCGCAGGCGCGCATCGAGGTTGCTTAGCGGCTCGTCGAGCAGCAGCACCTCGGGCTCGAACACCAGTGCGCGTGCGATCGCCACGCGCTGCTGCTGGCCGCCGGAAAGGGCTGGCGCCGGCCGCTCGGCGTAGGGCTCCATCTCGACCAGCCTGAGCGTGCGCATCACCCGGTCGCGGATCTCCTCCTTGGGGCGGCGGCGGATGCGCAACGGGTAGGCCACGTTGTCGAACACGGTCATGTGCGGCCAGATGGCGTAGGACTGGAACACCATGCCGAGCTGGCGCCTGTCCGGCGGAACGAAGAAGCCGGCTTCCGCGTCGCTCACCACGCGGTCGCCGATGCTGATGCGCCCGGTGGTGTTCTGCTCGAGCCCGGCCACCATGCGCAGCGTCGTGGTCTTGCCGCAGCCCGACGGCCCGAGCAGCGTCACGAACTCGCCGGGCTCCACCGACAGATCGACCTTGTCGACGGCGACGACGTCGCCGAAGTGTCGGCTGACACCTTCGATCAGCACTGCCGACATGGACGCATGCCTCCAATCTCACAGCGTGCTGACGTGGCGCTGGATCACCTTGAGCTGCAGCCAGCGGAAGAAGATCACCAGCAGCATCATCATCAGGCCGATGACGCTCACCTGCTCGGCCTCGCCGGCCATCCACATCTTGAGCAGCACCACCGAGAGCACCTCCGATCCCACCGAGAACAGCAGGATCGAGGCGCTGAGCTCGCGCATGATGCCGAAGAACGTGAGGATCCAGCCGACCGCGAACGAAGGCCAGGCCAGCGCGATCATGATGCGCCACAGCGTCTGCCACCAGCTGGCGCCGTGCACGCGCGAGCACTCCTCGAGGTCGTAGGAGAGCTGCTGGTAGGCGCTCGACATCACGCGCACGGCGATGGGCGTGCCGAGCGCAATGTAGGCCAGCATCAGCGCCCAGATCGTGCCGTAGATCGGCACGTAGCCCGGCAGCATGGCGAACGCCCACAGGAAGCCGATGCCGAGCACCATGCCGGGCATCATCCAGGGCAGCCAGGCGAGCGCATCGATCAGGCGGCGCCCACGCCACTCGGTACGCGCCGAGACGTAGGCGACGATCCCACCGAGCACCATGGTGGCGCGTTGCGCCCATCAGTCCGAGCTTGAAGGTGTTCCACACCGAGCGCAGGAACTCGCTGTTCTGGAAGACCTTGCGGTAGTTGTCGAGGGTGAGCATGTCGTAGCTGTAGAAGCCGAAGAACTTGAAGAACGAGCCGAGCAGCAGCTGGCCGACCGGCAGCACGACGGCGACGAGAAAGAAGAGCACGCAGAACGCGAATGTCACCCAGCGCCACGGCCCGAGCTTGGTGACGTTGGGCGAGTAGCCCTTGCCCGTCACCGTGTGGAAGGCGCGGCCCTGCAGCAGCCGCCACTGCCAGATGACGAGCAGGAACATGAGCCCGAGCACCGCGAAGCTCAGCGCCGTTGCATATTGATAGTCCGGCGTCGCGCGGTGGTTGATCGAGTTATAGATCTCGGTGGTGAACACGGTGATGCCGGCCGGCGTGCCGAAGAACAGCGGCGACTCGAAGGACTCGATACCGCGGATGAAGCTCAGCAGGAACGAGCTCGTAATCACCGGCAGCATCAGTATCAGCGTGATGCTGCGAAAGGTTCGCCAGCGCGATGCCCCGCACATGCGGCTCGATTCCTCGAGCGCCGGGTCCATGGCGCGGAAGGCTTCGACGATGAACAGGAACAGGAACGGCGTCGAATACTGCATCATGTGCCAGACGACGCCGCCCCAGGAGTAGACATTGATGATGTGGGTCTCCGAGCCCGTCAGCCACTTCCAGGCGAGGTTCAGGGCGCCGACCTGCGGGTTGCCGAGCATGCCCCAGGCCATGGCGGTGAGGATCGGCGGAATGAAGAACGGCAGCGTAATCAGCACTTCCAGGGTGCGCCGGGCAGGCGTGTCGGTACGCGCCACGATCCAGGCGAGGAAGATGGCGGTCAACAGCGACGGAATGGTCTTGGCGAGCGAGATCGCCACCGTGTTCAGCGAGAACCTTGAAATTCTCGGCGGTCAGGATGGCGCGGTAGCCGGCCAGGTTGAACTCGCCCGCGGCGCCCGGCGGCGTCGAGTGCAGGCTGCCGTAGAGCAGCATCGATATCGGATAGACGGTAAGGAATCCCAGGATCGCGATCAGCGCCAACACGCCGGCATGGCGCCCGACATTGCGTCCGGCGAGCCAGGCGAACACGCCGTGCGCATCGTTGTGCGCGCCAGCCCTCGGAACGAAACCAGATGGTCTGGCTGCAATCGTCACGCCGGACCCTTGTCGGTCATCGGGGTTGCCTCGCCGCCCGTCTTCCAGCCGTACAGCGCGCGCGCATTTTCCGAGAAGATCATGCGCCGCCGCTCCGCTCCGAGAAACGAGGGAATCGCGACCAAGGGATCGTCGAAATCCCAGTGCGGATAGTCGCTGGCGAACATGAGGCGGTCCCAGCCGATCCACTCCATCGTGTCGATCAGATGCCGCGGCACCTCCGGCTCCTCCATGGGCTGGGTGGAGGCCCAAACGTTGCGCTTCATGTACTCGGAGGGCGCCATCTTGAGGTGCGGCACCTCGCTCTTGAGCCGCTTCCACACCTTGTCGAGCCGCCACCCCAGCGCCGGCAGCCAGGCGAAGCCCGCCTCGATCATGATGATCTTGAGGTCGGGGAAGCGCTCGAACACGCCCTCCATGATCATGCTGGTGATCAGCGCCGAGCAGGCGGTCTCGTGCTCTGTCATCTCCTCGATGTAGAACGAGGGCCAGCCGCTGTTGGAGATGGCATAGCCGCTGTAGCCGAACACGTGGATGCCGACGGGAAGGCCATGCTCGACGGCCGCCTCGTAGATCGGCCAGTAGCGCGGCCGCCCCAGCGCCTCGGCCGTGCGCGTCAGCAGCAGCACATGCGCAAAGTGCGGGTCTCCCGCGCGCTTGTGAATCTCGACGCGCGATGCCTCGCCGTTCTCGTAGGGCACCACGATCGACGCCTTGAGCCGCGGCTCCGGCCGCGCCCAGTCCTCCACCTGCCAGTCGTTGGTGGCCGATGCCAGCGCCGCGGCGAACTCGCGGTTCTGCTCGCCCTGGCCGGAAGGTCCCAGAGGGTTCATGAGGCCGACCTCGACGCCGTAGGCATCGAGATACTGCTCGCGCATAAAGGGCAGGTCGGCGCCCGGCAGCAGCCCGCTCGGCGGCCAGGCGTCGCGCCGCATGCCATCGGCCTGCTGCATCTTTGGGTAGGGATGGCCCTTGGCATGACCGTGGCGGCGGCGTGTGCCGTAGGTCTGCAGATACTCCCACCAGCGCGAGGCCATGTAGGGCTTCAGGTCGTTGATGCTCTTCAAGCGCGGATGGATGTCGAGATCGATCAGGCCGAGCTTCGTCTGCTGCCGATGCAAGGGCTGGGTGATGACGTTCATTGCACGACTTCCTGCAAGCGCCCGTAGGTCGAGAGCGGGTTGTCCACCATGATCTTGCGACGCAGCCCTTCCGGCAAGCCCGGCGGCATCACCTCGTCCCCGTCGAACTGCCAGTGCGGGTAGTCGGAGGAGTAGAGCAGCAGCTCGTCCGACTGCAGGTGATCGACGAAGCGGGCAACCACATCAGGCACCTCCGGCGCGTCCAGCGGCTGGATCGTCATGCGGAAGTGCTGGCGGAAGATCTCCGCAGGCGAGCGGTCGACCCACGGCACCTCGGTGCGGCAGCCGCGCCAGAACTTGGTGAGCCGCCACAGGAATGCCGGCACCCACGTCACGCCGGACTCGATCAGCACCACCTTGAGCTTGGGGTGCTTCACGAACACGCCCTCGCAGATCAGGCTCGCCACCTGCGACTGGAAGCCCTGCGACTGGCTGGCATAGTCCTCGATGTAGAAGTTGTTCCACCCGAGCGAGGTGGGCGGGTGCTTGTAGGCGCTGCCTGCATGGATGCCGATCGGCATCCCGTGCCTCTCGGCCGCTGCATAGATCGGCCACAGCGAGCGCCGCCCCAGCGGCACCTCGTCCATCGCCAGCATCAGGATCTGCACAAAGCGCCTGTCGGCCGCGCAGCGCTCGATCTCGGCGACCGCGAACTCCACATTGATGGTCGGCACCACGATCGAGGCGCGCAGGCGCGGATCGCGGTCGAGCCATTCTTTCGCCATCCAGTCGTTGACCGCCCGCGCCATCGCGCGCGCCATGTCCTCGTTGAAGACGAGTTGCACGCCGGCGAGGCAATTGCAGATGGCGTAGCTCGATTGCCAGCGGTCGAGCGCCTGGGTCTGCAAGGCGGCAAGCTCGGTGCCCGCCCGCCCGTTCTTTCCCCGCCAGTCGGGACGCGCCGTGATCGGCGCGTTGGGCGGATAGTTGATGGTGTCGAGGGATTCGATGCCGCGGTCGACCAGGGACTCGCGCCAGAACTCGTCGAGATAGGGCAGCAGCGCCTTGATCCCGGGTAGGTCCGGGTGGACGTCGCAATCGACCGCATTGACGCCTTCGGGCACCATTCTCTCCTTGCCGTTTCTTGTTGGGCGGCACCGCTGCACACCACAGCATGCGCGCCGACAGTTGATATATCATCCAGTTCGCTGCGAGGCGACCCCGCACCTCAGCCCACGCCATGTCTATCGCCCGCGTGGCGGGCGGGCGCGCACCGCTTCCTCGTTGACGTCTGCCCCCCAGCCCGGCCGCGTTGGCACGACGAGGCGGCCGTTCTCCACCACCGGCGGATGCGTCACGAATTCTCCACGCCAGGGCACATCGTCTGCCTCGTACTCCATGATGCGGAAGTTGGGCACGGCGGCGCAGAAGTGGGCGCTCATCAGCGTCGCCAGGTCGCCATAGAAATTGTGCGGGGCGACATCGACTTCGAAGGCGTCGGCCAGCGTGGCGATGCGCATCGACTTCCCATAGCCCGTTCCACGGCACGTCGACGATGGCGACATCCACCGCGTACTGCTGCAGGAACGGACGGTATTGCTTGAGCCCATATAGCGACTCGAGCGAGGCGATGGGCGTGCGCGTGGAACGGCGGACCAGAGCCAGCGCCTCGGCATCGTGGATGTCGATCTCGAGCCAGCTCAGTTTGAATTCCTCCACCGCCTGGGCGATGCGCAGGAACCCGTCGGTGCGCTGGTTGAAGTTGAGGTCGAACATGATGCCGACGTGCGGTCCCACCCCGTCGCGGAAGGCGGCGAGCACGTCGCAAATCTCGCCGATCGTGCGGGCATCGGCCTGGCGGTCGAGGAAGCCCGGCATGATGCGGAAGCCGGAGTTGAAGGCCCTGGCGCCCTCGGCGAGCGGCAGCGGGTTGGTCTTCAAGGCCTTGTAGCCGCGCCGCACGGCCTCCTGGCCTAGCTTCTTGACGTCGTCGAGGGTGCGGATGGGCGGCAGACCCAGCTCCTTCTCGAAGAACTCGCGCCGCCACACGCGGAAGCTGCCGCAGTGCGACCAGTAGAGGTCGAGCCTGTCGCGCATGGCGCCGCCGAACAGCGCATAGACCGGCACGCCCAGCGCCTTGGCCTTCACGTCGAGGCAAGCGTTCTCGATGGCCGCAATCGCCTGGTGATTCATGCCGCCGGCCGCCAGCCGTGAGATGGCGTGCAGCGAGGTGCTGATTCGACCGACATCGCGCGGGTCCATGCCCTTGGCGACCTCGGCGAAGCGGCGGATGAGGTCGGTGACGCCCGACGCGCCGAAGCCTTCGTAGTACTCGGCCCAGCCGACCAGCCCCTCGTCCGTCGTCAGCTTCAGAAACGACGTGGTGCGCCAGCCGCCGTCGGCGTGCAGGTCGTCGATCTTGGCGATGCGCATGCCGGCCCCACGCTCAGAGAGAAATGACATGGGCGAGCGGCTGGCCCGCCAGGAAGCGCTCGACGTTCTTGGCCGCGATGTCGGCGAGACGGTCGAAGCCGGCCTTGCCGACGGCGCCCGCCACATGCGGCGAGATGATGAGATTGGGCGCTGCCCACAGCGGATGGTCGGCGGGCAAGGGCTCGGGATCGGTCACGTCGAGCCCGGCACCCGCGATCGTTCCGCTGTGCAGCGCATCGACCAGCGCCGCCGTGTCGACGATGCCGCCGCGGGAGATGTTGACCAGCATGGCCGTCTTGCGGAACAGCGCCAGCTCCCTGGCGCCGATCAGGCGGCGGGTGGAGGCATCGAGCGGCATCGCGATCACCACGGCGTCAGTGCGCGGCAGAACTGCGTGCAACTGTCCGATCTGCAGCGCCTCGTCGGCAAGCGCGTGGGGCGCGGCGCTGCGCGTGAGCGAGATGATCCTGGCACCAAAGGCGCCCAACAGCCGGGCGATCTCCTGCCCGATGCCGCCGAAGCCCAGAATCGCAACAGTGGTTCCGGCAGGCGAGGTGAGCTGTGTGCTCACCGTGCGGTTCCACTCACGCTTCGTCTGGTTTGCCTGCATGACGGGAAGGCGCCGCTGCAGAGCGAGCAGCAGAGATACCGCGTGCATCGCCACCGCCGGCGAATAGGCGTCCCCTGCATTGGTTATGGCAACGCCGGTCGGAACGCCGTTGGATTGGGCGTGCTCGTAGCCCTGGGTTAGCAGCTGCAGCAAGCGCAGACGCCTACCCCGCGTACGCACGGCCTCCGCAACCTGCGCGCATACACGGGGTCCGGGCACAGCAGCGCGTCGGCATTCCCGATCGCCGCCTCGAACTCCTTGAAGTCGGAGACGACAACCAGGTCGCCGCCGAGGATCGCCTTGAGGCGGCTGATCAGCTCGGCCTTGGCAAAGGTCGCCCAGAGAACGATGCGCATGGCGTGATCGCGGAGGTTCGGTGTCTATCGGCAGGCGACGCGGAGGTGGCGGTAGTTGACATATCAATGATATGCCCCTACCCGTTTGGCAACCCGCAAGTGTAGCCCAAGCGCCGCAATCGCGGCGCAGCATTGCTGCGAGCCGAAGCGGCGTATGCAATAGGCCGGAACAGCTGCCATGCCGACTGACAGTGCCACGAGCGGCAGCAAGGTGAAAGCAGCGCACGACGCGCCGGTGCCGGGAGCGCCTTTCAGCGTCCCGCCAATCGATTGCGATATCCACCCGGCCGCCCCCGACAATCGTGCGCTGCTACCCTACTTCAACGAATTCTGGCAGGAGATGATCACCCTGCGCGGCATCGACAAGCTCGCGCTCAATCTCACCAGCTACCCCTCCAATGCGCCGGCAACCGTCCGGCCGGACTGGCGGCCACCGAAGGATCGACCGGGAAGCGACTTTGCCCAGCTGCAGCGCCAGGCGCTCGACGACTTCGGGTCCCGCTTTGCCATCTGCAACGTGCTGCATGGCGGTCAGTTCCTGCACAGCGAGGACATGTGCGCGGCCTTCTGCTCCGCCATCAACCAGTGGATCGCGCGCGAGCTGCTCGACCGCGACCCGCGCCTGCGCGCATCGATCGTGATTCCGCTGGAGAACCCCGTGCACGCCGTCGAGGAGATCGAGCGCTGCGCTGGCGATCGGCGCTTCGTGCAAGTCCTCATGTACGTCATGGGCGAAATGACGCTTGGCCGCCGCTACTTCTGGCCCATCTACGAAGCCGCCGCCAAGCATCGCCTGCCGATCGGGGTGCATGCCGGCAGCGGCTTTCGCCACGCGCCGACGTCGATCGGCTGGCCCTCCTATTTCATGGAGGACTACGTTGCCCAGTCCGCCGCCTTCGAGACGCAACTCTTGAGCTTCATCGCAGAGGGCGTGTTCGCCAAGTTCCCCGAGCTGAAGGTGGTATTCCTGGAATCGGGGTTCACGTGGCTGCCGGCCTTCATGTGGCGGGCTCACAAGACCTGGCGCGGCGTGCGCGCCGAGGTGCCGTGGGTCAAGGACTCCCCGCCCGACCTGATCCGCCGCCACCTGCGCCTCACCATCCAGCCGGTCGATGCGCCGGCGGACCTTTCAGCGTTGGAGCGCACCATCGACCAGATCGGCTCGGACGACATGCTCCTCTTCTCGACGGACTACCCCCACCAGCATTTCGAGGGCACCAATGCCCTGCCGGCCGCCCTTTCCGGCACCCTGGAGAGCAAGGTGCTCGCCGAGAATGCCCTTGCGACCTATACTCGTTTGAGCCAGCTGCCAGCCGCCAGGGAGGTTCCGCAATGAACGTCGTCGTCCGCGAGCCCCAGGCCGAGACCGCTGAGAAGCTGCTGCTGGTCGACTGCGACATCCACCCCAACCCGCGCTCACCCAGCGATGTGAAGCAGTTCCTGCCGAAGCGCTGGCAGGACCACATGCTCACGTTCGGCAGCCTGTCGCGAGAAATGTACTCCGACACCATCGGCTACCCGCGCATGTCGCCGGCCATCTCGCGCACCGATTCCTGGCCGCCGAGCGGAGGGCCGCCGGGCTCCGACCTCGATTTCATGCGCCAGCAGCACCTCGACCCCAATGGTGTGGAGATCGGCAACCTGATCCCGCTCGCCACCCGCGGGCCCGATCAGCGCAATCTCGACTACGGCGCCGCACTGTGCACCGCCCTCAACGACTGGCAGGTCGAATACTGGCTCAACAAGGAGCCACGCCTGCGCGCCTCTATTCTGGTGCCGCACGAGGACCCGCCAGCGGCGGTTGCCGAGATCGAGCGCCGCGCCGCCGATACGCGCTTCGTGCAGGTTCTTCTGCCGCCGCGCACCGACGAGCCGCTGGGCCGCCGGCGCTACTGGCCGATCTTCGCCGCTGCCGTCGCTGCCAAGCGTCCCATCGCGCTGCACGTCGGCGGCCAGGGCGGGCATGCACCGACCAGCTCCGGCTGGCCCTCCTACTACATCGAGGAGCACCACTCCAACGTGCAGACCATGCAGTCGGTCCTGACGAGCCTGGTGGTCGAAGGCGTGCTTGAGCGCTTTGCGGACCTGCGCGTGGTGCTGGTCGAGAGCGGCTTTGCCTGGGTGCCGCCGCTATGCTGGCGCTTGGATGGCCAGTGGAAGCGCTTCCGTCAGGAGGTGCCGCACCTGAAGCTGCTGCCGTCGGAGTATGTGCGTCGCAACTTCTGGTTCACGACGCAGCCGATCGACGAGCCGGAGCGGCCGCGCGACCTCGCCGACGTCATTTCCTGGCTCGGCATCGACCGCCTGATGTTCTCGACCGATTACCCGCACTGGGATTTCGACCATCCCCAGCAAGTGTTCAGGGGCATCCTGCGGGGCGAGGACAAGGCGAGGTCTTCAGCGACAACGCCAAGGCATTCTACGGCTACGCCTGACGGTCTCCGCTACTTGTAGATCTCCTTGGCGAGATCGAGATAACCCTGCGTTTTGCCGGGCTCGGTCGTACCCATCGCCTTCGCCTGAGTGAGCGGGCGAACCTTTTCAGGAATGCGCGGCCCCATGTCCTTGGCGGCCGGCCGGAACCCTTCCGTGGCGAACAGCAGCTGGCGAGTGGGGTCGAGCATGAAGTTCATGAACAGCCGCGCAGCGTTGGGGTGCGGTGCATCCTTGAGCAGCGCCGAGCCGAACGGAACGAACGGTATTCCCTCGGCGGGAATGACCACCTTCACTGGCAGCCCCTCGAGCGACTGATACTCGGAGACGTTGAACGGCAGATAGATTGGAAACTCACCGCGTGCGATGCGCCGATTGCTCTCCGCCCACACGCGGCTGAACACGGGCTTGTGCGCGGCGACCTTCTCGTGGAATTCCTTGCCGAAAGTGCGGTAGGTCACCTCGAACCAGACTTGGCCACCGCCCAGCGCACGCGGATCGTCGCTCAGGATCTTGCCGGCCCACTTGGGGTTCTCGAGGTCCTTCCAGCTCTTGATGTCCTCCTTCACCAGGTTGGTGTTGATGAGGAGCGCGAAGTTGCCGGCGCTGGAGGGCAGGAACGTGCCGTTGCTGGTGAAAGGCTCGGCGAGATTGCTGGCGAGCGGCAGGGCTCCATGCGGCTTGAAGGCTCCTTCCGCGGTCTGCAACGCGATGCTGGTGGCGCCGCTGTAGATCAGGTCGCCGATGGCGCGGCCCGCAGCCTGCTCGGTGCGGATGCGCTCGCGGATCTCGCTGGCGCGCCCATCGAGCACCTCGACGGCGATACCGAAGTCCTTCTGAAACTGATCGCCGAGCTGGCGCACGATTTTGAAGTTGGTGCCGTTGTAGACGACGACCTTGCCTTCCTTCTTGGCCTCCGTGACGACCTTGTCCCAATCGGACTGAGCGGAGGCCCCGTTCGTTGCACCTATGAGCGCCGCCACCACCACGGCGATCGCCGCCAGTATCTTGCGCGCTGCAACATGGCTGTTGGTACTGCGAAACGGGCTGGACATCGCCACCTTCCTCCCTGCGCTCATGCGCTTCGTGCTTGACCGGCTGCCCGCACTCTATCCCGGCCTTGTTGGCAATGATGGCGTCGACTGGTTGTGATATCAACTTGTTTGTTTGATGAGGGTGGGACGGCCGCGAGGGCCGGCGCCCGGCTCGATACTTGCGGAGGACGGCAACGCCAGATGACCACGACCACACGCGCGATCGGTTCGGCCACAAGCCCGGCGGTGCTTCCGCGTCGGCAGGTTCCGATCGCCTACGAGGCGGACGTGGTGGTGGTCGGCGCAGGGCCCGGCGGCTTCGCGGCTGCACTGCAGGCGGCCCGCATGGGCGCCAGCGTCATCGTCATCGAGCGGTTCGACGTGCCGGGCGGCGTGCACACTTGCGGGCTGCAGGGCTCGGCCAACGACGGCGTCGGAGGCATCCACACCGAGCTGATGCAGCGCTTCACCAGAGAGGGCTACATCTACACCGCGACGGAGGGGACGCACCCGGGCTGGGCCGGCAACCCCCTCTCCCATTACGAGCGCATGCTGAAGCCCGGCACCGACTTCAAGCGGCTGAGCTTCAATCCCGAGGGCGCTGGCTGCGTCATGTCCGAGATGCTGCAGGAGGCCGGCGTTGTGGCCCTCTATGGCACCGGCTTCGTCGACGCGGTGGTCGACGGCAGCCCGGGCAACGGCAGCATCCGGGCCGTCATCGTTGAGAACGCTAGCGGGCGACAGGCGATCGCCGGCAAGATCTTCATCGAGGGGTCCGGCACGGCCGAGCTGGTTGCACGCGCCGGGGCTCCCTTCGTGCGCGGTGGCGGCGGCCAGCCGGAGAGCGCCGTTGGGTGGGACGGCGTCGAGCGCCCGATCCCCGGTGGGCTGCTGTGGACCATGACCGGCATCGACTTTGCGCGCCTCCACCGGCACCAGCAGACCGCCAACGATCCGCTCCTGGAAAGGGTGATGGCCGAGGCGATGAGCGCGGGCGACCTCCCCGCCGGTGTCTACAGGCCGCGCATGACGGGCAAGCACATCTACGGCGACGCCTATATCGGCCACCCGACCGTCGACATGAGCCCGATCGATGAGAACGGCACCTTCGTCCTGTGGCAGAACGTGCCCTACGCATGGGCCCTGCACATGGACGATGACGGCAACGATCACGCCAGGGCCAAGCGGGAATTGCGCAGCTTCATCAACACCGAGGCTAAGTTTCTCAAGAAATACGTGCCCGGATTCGAGAACGCGACCATAGCCAATGTCGGCCGCTTCGTCGGCGTGCGCGACAGCCGCCATCCGATCGGCGAGCACGTTTTCTCACAGGAGGACGTGCTGGCTGGGCGCACTTTCCGCGATGCGGTGACCAAGCCGATGACCAAGACCTTCCACTGGGGCGGGTTCCAGAAGCACACCTTCGAGGTTTCCTACCGGAGCTTCCTGCCCAAGGGCATCGACAACCTGCTGCTCACCGGAGCGTCGCTATCGTTCACCTACGACTCGCTGTTCATGGTGATGCGCAACTTCCCCTGGTGCACCCAGACGGGCGAGATCGCGGGCTACGTCGCGGGCCGCTGCGTCGGCAAGAACATCGGGCCCAAGGAGTACGAATTCGACACGCCCTATTTCTGACGCACCCAGCGCTGGTTAAGGGGGAGGTCACGGCCACCGACCATAGGACTTGCCTAGGAAACGAAACACTCAGCGGCGGCTGAAGATGCCCGTTGTGGCTGGGCCGGCCGAGCAGCACGGGTCGGTGCGCAGCTTGCCGTAGGCGGCCATCAGCTGGCGGGCCAGGTCGGCGTTGTTGTGGATATAGTTCTCGACGATGCCGGCGCTGCACGCGCGCCAGTCGGCCACCTGGTCGGGCGTGAGCTCGTGCACCGTCATCCCCTTCTCTCGAAACATCGTGTAGAGGCCAGCCTCGATCTCGGTCACGTTCCGACGACTCTGACGTTCCTCCTCGCGCGCCGCCTCGGCCAGCACCTTGCGGTGGCTTTCGGGCAGCCCCTGCCAGATCTTCTCGTTGATGATCAGGAAGAATTCGATAGGAGCGTGCTGCGTACGCGTAATGGTATCGGCGACCGTCCACAGCTGGCGGTTGGCGATCAGGCTGCTGGCGCCGGTCGCCATCTCGATGGCGTGCGCTTGAAACGCGTCAGGGGTCTTGTTGGCCGACACCATCACGGGGGTGCCTCCGCAGTGCTTGACGAACTCCGCGTGCGTTGGGCTGAACACGCGGATCCTGCGGTTCTTGATCTGGAGGGGTTCAGAGGTCGTGGTGCCTTTGGCGACAAAGATCTGGTTGCCGACCGACTGCCACCACAGAACGCGAACGCCGACCGTCTCCAGGATCGTTCTGTCGATCAGCTTGCGCATCTCGCTGTCGGGGCTGGCAGTGGCCCGCACCAGTTCCTCGAAGTTGAACAGAAATGGCTGCTCCATGATGTCGATGGCGGGAACGAGCTTGGCAAACTGGTTCAGTCCCGCCACCCCCATCTCTATGGCGCCGCTCTTCACGGCTTCAACGGTCTGGTCGTCGATGTAGAGCTTGCCCTTGTCGAAGATCTCGACCGAGACCGCCCCTGCCGACTGCGTCTCCACGGTGTCCTTGAAGCGTACGAGGCTCTTGCCCAGCAAGGCATCCGTCACGGGAAGCTGAAGGGTGGCCCTAAGCTTGGTCTGTTGGGCATTGGCGGCAAGCGGCAAAGCCGTGAGGCAAGCAATCGTCACAACGAGACAGACAAGCCGTGCCTTCATCGCGTCCTCCACGGCACAAGTTAGCTTCCCTCGGCGCGGATAGCCAAGAGTGTGACCCGATCCTTGCCGTTGTGTCGCAACCGTTGACGCGCGACGTCGGATCGGCCCAGTCCCGTCCCACCTAGTCGCAACAATGTTCGGTGTCGCTTGCCGCGTGACTCGCCGCGCGCTTGCCTAACCGCTATCTACATTGACAGGGCGCTGACTTCGCCTACCCTTCTGCGCTGGCGTCCGGTGACGCCGATCCTTGGTGATCGGCAAGGGCGTGTGTTGGGAACCGTTCAAGCAATGTCCGGTGGCGTGCGCGGCCTCGATGGCATCGCGGACCCTTTGGCGGCGCCGCACGAGCGGACGCTGGAGATCGTTGCTGAACTGCGACAGGCTCGACGCAGGCTCGAGAGCGGCCCTTCTGCGCGGGTGCTGCTTCCGACCATTCGGGCCTTCAGGAGGATCGAGGATCAGCTCGACCATCCACTGAGGGTTGCACTCGTTGGAGAGTTCAACTCGGGCAAGTCCACGTTGGCCAACTTGCTCGCCCGGACCGAAAGCCTGCCGACCGCCGTGGTTTCCAACACGCGCATCCCGACGCTCCTATGCTACGCGCGCGAGCCGACGATTTGGGTGCTGGATGAGCACGGTTCGCGGGTGGTGCTACGCGCCGATCAGCGCGATCTGCCGGCTTCGATCGTTCGCTTGCAGGTCGGCCTGCCCACGCAGCGATTGCGCAGAATGCAGCTCCTGGATTTGCCGGGATTCGCCGATCCGAAGTTCCGCGGACCCGGGATCGATACGGCCGTGCATGACGTGCACGCGATCCTCTGGTGCACCATGAGCACCCAAGCCTGGAAGGAGAGCGAGCGCACCATCTGGGAGAGTCTCCCCGCGCGACTGCGGGCGCGCGCCTTGTTGGTCGCGACCCACGCCGACCTGCTCCACGATGCTCGCGACGCCGACAAGCTGTTGCATCGCTTGCGCCGCGAAGGTGGTCCGCTGTTTCAAGGCGTCGTTCTGATTGCGACGCAGGATGCCATGGCGCTTGCCAGGCGGCACCCGGAGGTGGACAACGAGGCATGGAGGGCAACCGGCGCGGACGCCCTGGAAGCAGCCCTGTTTCAACTGCTTCTCGATTTGCGCGAGCAGCGGGCCGACGCGGCACTCAAGATCACACGCCGTATTGCCGATCGCGCCGTGTCGCGGTTGGGTGGGCCTCCCGCTTGAGGCAAGCGGGCACGCCCGTCGTGCCGCTGTGCGTTCACCGAGCGGCCGGCTTGATATCCCAAAGACGCATGAGGTGCTCGCGCACGATCGCGCCATAGACGTCGCTCTGCTTCAGCTGCTTGAGCCCCCGGTTGACCGCTTGCATGAGTTCCAGGGCCTGCGGCGTTCTCCCTCAGCGCGATGGCGTGGATGCCGCGCGTGCCGAGCGGGCGTTCGGCCATCTTGAACTGCTGCGCCAAGTCCAAGGCGCTGGAGCACGTAGCGGCCCTCTAGATCGTTGGCGACGAAGGCGTCCGCCTCGGAGTTCTGCACCGCACTCGCGCAATCGGGCAGCGTCGGGTGGCGCACGACGATGACCCGCTTCTCCGACAGCCAGTTTCGGCCCTCGCCGTTGAGGGTAGACACGTCCTGATCCAACGCAATGCAGACTGTCTTGCCGAAAATGCTTTCGTCCGTCTCGAACCGGAAACTGCTGTTGGACAGCGTGAAAAGCCCCACCACCACCTGTAGGATGGGGTCCGAGTAAAGTGCGCTGTCGCACAGGAGGGCGGAGGCCTGCGACCAGATCGTTCGGCCGCTCGCAGTCGGCACCTTCCCAGGGCCAGGACAGCGATATCGTGGCATCGCTCAATAGCAGTCTGAGCGGGGGTAAGGCGCCAGTTGCCCAGCGCAGCTCGATGTCGGCAGCCCCGCCATCCGGCTTGGCTGCGGCGAGGCTCTTTCGCACAAGTGTGGAGATCAACCCCCCGTCGGACAGGTGCTCGTCCGCCAGCGGTGCCCTTCCGACCGCCACTGCTTGCACTTTAGGCTTGCGCGGGGCCGGCGCAGGCGCAGCAACCGGTGGCGGTGGCGGAAGCATCGCCACAGGTCCCCTCCACCGAGCCCAGTTCGGCAAGCTGCGCTTTGCTCAGGGCGGCCCCCGGCTCGGCGGCGGGATGCCTAGTCCAGCCTGGAAACTTGGCATTGACGTCCACCTGACGCCAGAACGCGCCCCGTGCCTTGTCGCCGCAATGCCGGCAGCGCCAGCAAGAATTGCTGCATGAAATTCGAGGCCGCCACATAGCGCTCGCCCTTCGACGGCGTCCAGTTGTAGACTGCAAGCAGTGTCGACACCGCGACGGTCTCCACGCGCGCCGACTCGGCAAAACCCGACCAATTCCTGCGCTTCTATTGCTCTGGCTGATAGGCCCTGCGCAGCTGCTGTGTGAGCGGAATCGGCATCGCGCGCAACTCCTTGCGCGCCTCTGAACTGAGGTGAACACGGGCAAGCTCATCGCTCAGAAGCAAGGCGCCATCGACTTTGCTTAGGCTGGCGTCGTCCAGGATGGCGTCGGAGCCCAGCTCTTCGATGGTCGCGTCGACGCCGGCCAGCCCCAGGAGCGTCACCGCGGTGATGTGGCTGCTGCCGCCCTTGGAGAGCACTGCCAACCGGCGCCCGTGCAGGTCTGGCAGGGCGCCGAGCTCTTTGCGCACCAGCAGATAGACCTTCTGCTCGAACAGCTGGGCCACATAGCGGATGCGCTTGTGGGCGTTCGGAGTACTGGTTCTTCTGGCCCAGGTGCTCGAGAATGTCGCTGTTCAGGATCGCAAGTCGACGCCCCGCAAATACAGCAGGTCGCGCACGTTGGCGGTGCCGCCGCGCCCGGCAATTGGCAGCACGACGGATGTGGCCAAGCTCGCCTGGTCGCTCGGCCAGCGCATTGGCGGCGCGGACTGCGGGACTGTTGGGATCAGCGATGCCGTCGGTGAGAAGAGTAATTGTCCCGGCAATGTCCGCGTCTATCGGTCGCGGCCGCGGCGCCTGTGCCGAAAGCATCACGATGCCGACAATTGCCACCAGCGCTTGCAGGAGGAAGCGACGCATGGGACCACCAACTCAATCGAGCGTGCTCATTGTGGCCGCGTCAGTGTTGTTGCCGGCTAGTCCGCACCCGATGGACAATTTGCTCGCGCAGCTTGATGCCCCCGCCCATGCGCGTTTACATGCGATCTAAGTACGAAAGCGTGCCGACAGTTTCCGAGCTTTATGGCATTGCGACGGCGACGACAGGCGAGCCCGGTGAGCGGGGGATTTGGTGCCGGACGCTAGCCTCACTCGGTGCGTGACGACGAGTGCGGCACGCTCTCGCAGCGGCAGGGTGGAAACGCCAACACCCATTTTTGCCGCAATCCTTAGCGCATCGTGACGACCAGGGCGCAAACAGCACTCTTGACATTCAAGTTGTGGTTTCACGCAACGGCGTGAAGGGAGGCACACACATGATCGTCGGCAGAAGCCCTAGGCGGTGTCGCTGGGAACAATCGGCACGACGTGGATGGCGCGTTTCACTGGTTTGATGGGTAAATGTTATGCGTGGGCTGGGTGCTGGCGTCTGCAATGTCTGGCGCTTGCTTGGAATTGCAGTGGTTGCCGCGGTCGGCGTGTTGCCACCGGGCCCTGTCGCTGCCCAAACTTGCGGCAATGACTACACAATTCAGAGAAGGCGAGACGCTGGCGCAGATTGCCGCGCGCGTGTACGGCAACCCGTCTCAATGGACGATTATTTTTTACGCCAATCAGGATCGGCTCGGCACCAATGTGTCATTGCTCGTTCCGGGCCTGGCGCTGAGGCTCCCCTGCGTCGGCGGCAGTCCGCAGCCGCAGCTGCCCTCGATCGCTACCACGCCAGCGCAGCCCCCGGCTGCCAGCGAGACGGCCTTCTTCATCTCGTCCATGTTGCGCCGGGTAGAGTTTCTGACCGCGGACGGCTTCTCGCCCTACACGGGGCGCATGCTCGAAGGCGGCGGCATGCTCACCCAAATCATCGGCGCCTCGATGGGTCTCATCAAGGATGAGGCGAAGGGGCGGTTCGACTACGGCATTTCATGGGTCAATGATTGGGCAGCGCATTTGAACCCGCTGCTGCTGACGCGCGCGTTCGATGTGGGCTTCCCCTGGGCCCGGCCGGATTGCGAAGCGGGCAGCCTGGATCAGAGTTCGCAGTTCCGCTGTCAGAGGTTCTTCTTCTCGGAGCCCATCTATGAGGTGGTGACCAGCCTGTTTGTGCGCTCAGATTCACGTTTCAAGTCCCTGAGGAACGAAGAGATCGGCGGCGCAACCCTGTGCCGGGCAGCAGGGCAACCCGTGTCCGAGCTCGACCAGATGGGGCGCAACTGGGTGCGGGACGGCAAGGTCACACTCATGCGTCCACCGACCGTCGATGAGTGTTTCCGCCTCCTCGACGACGGCGTGGTCGATGGCGTGGTCGAGGCCGAGCTGGCCGGACGCGCTAGCATCGCGTCTCTCAAGCTTACCGAGAAAGTGCGAATCATCGACCAGCCCGTGGCGCTGACCACCTACCATGTGCTGGTTTCCAAGTCGCATCCGCATGCGCGCACGATCCTGTACTACATGAACACCTCGTTGCAGAGATTGCGCGAGAGCGGCGAGTATGACCGCATTGTCGAGCGGCATCTTGCCCGCTTTTGGGAGACCCAGGGTGCACCGCATCCCGCGCTTAGTGTCACTCCAGCTGCTCGCCCGGTCAGCGCGCCCACGGCGCCGAAGGACACGGGCTCGGTCGCTGTGCCAAAGAAGGCTCAATAGCTCAGAAAGTGCGCAGGTGCAGTCAGCGCATCGAGCCGATGATGCGCTCAAGCGACACGCCATGGGTGACCAAGCCTTGCTCAACAGCTGCGATGTACCACGCGCGGTACCAGCGCGTGGCCTCGGCGACGTCGGGCTCTGCGTCGGCGTTCGGCAGGGTCCCGAGGAAGTTGGGATCATAGGAGCGTGCCAGCGCCCAGGCTACGTCCGCCGCCTCGCCCGAAGCAATGGCGAGGAGCTGCTTGCGCGCGGCTTGGACACGGCCTGCGCTCAGCAGGCCAATGGCCGCCTCCAAGGCTGGCCGCGGGGGCGTTACGCGGGTTGCCGCGGGCGGCTGGAGCGACAGATTCACGCTTCGGTGTGGCCACCAGCTTGGTTGGCTGGGCAGGTTGGCTGAGCGCCTGAGCCGGCGGCTGTCTGGGACGGCCGGCCATCGATCCAAGCAACCGGTCGGGGTCCGCGAGCACGAACAGGCCTCCTGCCACAAGGACAGCTGCAATCAGGGCTCCGGCTACCGCCAAGGCCGTGCGACCGTGCGAGCCTTGCTCCGGCGCACGACCTTCCAGCGCCCCGGCTTCCGGGGCGGCCGAAATCTTTTGCAGGCGCTCGAGAGCCGCCTTCACCTCACTCAGCCTGGGGTCCTCGTCGCGAGAAATTTCCATGTCCATCCATGCAATAGGGTGGCCGCCGGGCGTGTGCTGGCGCACAATCTAGTCGGCACGGTGGCGCGACCGCACACGTCGCAGCAAGCTAAGGTTCGGCATCCCCATGCACTACACTGAGCAAGTGAGCTCGCGCACCTCGACACCGGCGCCCAAGGTGTTGGATCTCCCTACTTCCGCCCTACTCGCCTGCACCATCATACAAACGACTTACGTGAAAGACCATGCTGCGGGATTCGCAGTCCCACCTTCGCCGCGATTGTCCCGTGCGGGCAAATTCAAATTCTTGGCGTTCTCCAACCACCTGGTGTGTCTTGACGAGGAGGCGCTGGAACAACGAGTGACATGCTGGTGGCGGGGCACCTAGCAACACGGGGCGCGCATCTTCAGGACATGGGTGTGCGCCGGCTGGGCAAGCGTCGAACACAGCATTGGCTGGGCTTGTGCGGGTAGACGGGCTGCATTCCTGCGCGCGGCGTGTTGCAGGATGCATTCGAGGGGGACGGATGTGTTGAATCCACTGCAAAAGTTCGGCGTCGGCCGGTCCTTGTCAAGCGTTGCCGCGGCTGCCGCCGCCGAGCCGGCGGTGGAGCCTTTCGGTACCCGCAAGATCGGTGCAGAGCTCGAGAACGCGCGGCGCGTCTTGATGGCCTGCGGCCAAGAGCTGCAATCGGCGCCGCCTTTTCAGGGCGGATCGTTCGTCGACGATACCCTGCGCTTGCTTACGCGGCTCACATGCCGCATCGCCATCATCGGTCAGGTCAAGGCGGGCAAGAGCACATTCATCAACGGTTTGGTGCGCAGACCGGGGCTGCTGCCGGCTGATGTCAATCCGTGGACGACGGCGGTGACGCGCCTCCACTTCGGGCGCGCCGACGCCCCGCCCAACGTGTCCGCCGAGTTCAGCTTCTTCGATGCGAACGAATGGGAGCGCCTGGCCAAAGGTGGCGGGCTCATTCGCGAGCTCACACAGCGGTTGGTGCCGGGTTTCGAGGCCGAGCTCCTGCAGAAGCACCTGGATGCCATGCGCCGGCGCTCCGAGCAGCGGCTGGGCGTGCAGCTTGGTCAGTTGCTCGGCAAGAAGCATGCGTTCCCGGCGCTGTCGACCGAAGTTCTGGAGCGCTATGTCTGCTCCGGCGAGTTCGGCCCCGCAGCGGATCACAGAGGGATGTATTCCGACGTCGTCAAAGCCGCCGATCTTTACTTCAGGGGGGACGAATTCGGTTTCCCAACCACCATCGTCGATACGCCCGGAACCAACGACCCATTTCTGGTCCGAGACGAGATCACCAGGCGTGCGCTGGAAAGCGCCGACATCTACATTGTCATGCTATCGGCGCGGCAGGCGCTTTCCTCCGCCGATGTCGCCTTGTTGCGCATCCTGCGCGGGCTCCACAAGGAGCGTATCGCTGTTTTCATCAACCGGATCGACGAACTCGGCGAGATCGCGCGCGACATCACCCCCATCGTCCAGCACGTCAGGGAAGGTCTGCGGCGGGAGTTTCCGACGACGGAGCTTCCGATCGTGGTGGGCAGCGCCTTGTGGGCCGAGACTGCGATACGAGGTGGCGGAGGCTGAGATCGAGCGCGTTCTTGCGCCGAAGGTGAAGGCCTATGCGCAGCACTTGAATGGGGTGGGCTCTCCCGCGCATGGAGAACGGCTGGAGGGTCCGGCTCACACCTTGTTTCATTGCTCAGGCCTGGCGACGCTGTCCGAAGTCCTCGTGCCGCTCACGCTCGACAGTCACGCCGGCCGCGTCTTGACGCAGATCTCGAGATCTTTCTCGGAGCTTGGCAGGGTGCGGCGCAATGCGGCGCATCACGAGCTTACCGTGCTGCTTGCGGAGAGAAATCCGGGTGCGTGGCATGACAGGCAGGGAGAGGAGGAGTTGCGGGCTATCGATGCCGAAGGGCAAGAGAACGAGCGCCTGACAGCCGCCCTGGAAAGCCTGCTGGCCGATCTGCGAGAACGTGCCGACCGGCTGATCGAGGAGCACAGCACCAGGATGGTGAAGGCGTTGCGGGAGGTGGTGCAGGCCTTCGCGGAGGTCGAATGCCAAGATCTGCGCCAGGCGATTGCGGAAGGCCATCGCGGGCGCGCCTGGAAGTGCGATGCCACGCTGCTGCGCCAACAGCTGGAGGAATGCTTCATTGGCCAATATCCGTTTGGCCGAGCTGGAGATCGGCAAGCTGGAGTTGCATATCCTGCCGAAGCTGAGGGAGCTGTTGCAGCGCTACGATCCGCAATGGCGGGGAGAGGGCGGCGATCCTGGCGGCGCGGAGCTGCCGTTGCTCAGCGCGCTGAGCGAGGTGGTTGCCCTCGATTTGGGCGAGCCTTGGTGGAAGAACTGGTGGACGCGCCGCGGCGGAGAGGAGCAGGAGGCAGAGCTCAATCGTCTGATCAGGAACGAGTTTTACCCGATCACGGAAGCGCTTGGACAGGCAGCGCGCACGCACCTCGAGGCGCGGCAGACCGCCACGCTGCAAGAGGCGAATATGGTGTACGTGGGGCTTGTCACCCTGTTGCGGGAGCAGAACAAGGCCCGTCTGGACCGTACGCGTGCCCTGATGTCGGGGGTGGATCCTGCACGCAGTGCGGCCTTGCGAGGCACGCGTGATGAACGGGTTGCCGAACTCAGGACGCAGATTTCCAGTATGGAGCTTCTTGTCGGTCGGCTGGAGAGCATCGAGCAGGCGTGGGCCGAGAGGATTGGTTGAGTTGCAGTCGCGGGCCGTCATGCCCTCAGCTGTGTGGGTAGGGCAATATTCGCGGGCGCTTGGTCGACCGCATGGAACCGGCATGTCTCGGGGTTCCATTGCATCTGCCATGTCCCTACGCGTCCGTTGCGGCAGCGCTCCAGCGTCGCCTGCCATCGCCAGCGATCGAATGTGCCGAAGCGGTCGAGGGCGGCTGGTGCCTGGGCCAGGCGCCAGCGTGTGGCCGCGGCGCTGGTTTCCGTCCCTTTCGCTCCGCGCAGCAGCACCAAGGGTGTGGCATGGAGGGTGGCCGCCAGGTTGAGCCGGCGGCTCTGCGTGAGATCGAGCCCCGATTTGACTACGCCGGCCACCACGGCTGGGCGAACCTCGGAGCGCAGCATCTCATCGAGGGCCCATAGCGCCTCCTTGTCGGTCTCTGTTTCGATCAGGATCAGCCGGCGGACGTCGAGGCCCAGCCGAGCGAGACCATGGCCATAGGGCACACCGAAATCCAAGGTGCGCCGCGCGGCAACGAAGGCCGCGGGGCCGGCACATGACCGCTGGGCTGCGGCCATCAAGGCAAGCATAAAACCGAAAGCTGCCGGCCGGTCGGCATGGGCGGCGATTACCTCATTGAGGACTCCGCAGGGGAGGCCAGGGCCTGGCAAGCCGCGGGCTATGGAAGACGCTGCGTTCGCTCGAACCTGCTTCGGCAGGGCGGCAGCAGGGATGGTTTGCAGCACGCCCGCGGCATTCCGCAAAGCCGCAATGCGCTGGCTCAAATCGGCAAAGCTGGGGGCGCAGCGCATTGCAAAAGCCAAGTTTATCGGGAGCTTGGGCAGCGTAAGAACAAAAAGAGAACATGTCAATAGAACCAACGCTCGTGGCTTCACCCTAACGCTCGCACAATCGTCGGCACGCCGGCGGCCCTCGTCAATCCGGTTGCGAACCCCACTGATCCATCGCTCGCCCGCGTTCGTATCTCGGACCGCCCACCCCCAATGCCTTCGGTCTGGTGGTGTTACGAGCCAACGGCGCACACGCCTCAACCCTTGCTTCACGTTCTAGCGGAAGCTCGCTTAATCCATCGCCGCTAGGCTCGATGGCGGGTGACGACGCGGCACCGGCTCGTGCGGCTCCAAGCGCACGGAGCAGCAACCAGTGCCCGCGCATCCAGGGTCGAGGGGTCAGTACATGCAGGTTCAACGAGTCGCAGATGTCGCACCCGCTTCGGCATCGTTCAAGGCATTCGCCGAACTGGCCTACGCCTGGCGCACGCTGATCAGGACCCAGCTCGATGCCTACCGCCCGGAAAAGCACTACATGCGCGGTCCCGGCCCGAAATGGCGCGAGAAGCACGTCCGCGACCATGCTGCCGCCTGATCCTAGAGCAAGGGACCCCTATCCCTGACTGCCCTCACCCTGAAGCTTGACAAGCAAACGTGCCAGCTCGCGCTGCTCGGGTCTGGATAGACGGGCCGCCACATTTTCCTCGAACAGCCGCACCTTGCTGCGAGCAGCCAGGTAGATCGGCTCGCCGACCGCCTGGAAGAACAGCGCGTGGCAACGCCGATCGCTGGGCAGCACCTCGCGCCTGACAAGTCCGCGCTTCTCCAGGCGGAAGATGACCGGGCTCATGGTCGATTTATCGACGCCGAACGCTGCCGCCAGCATCACCTGGGTGATGCCGGGATTTGCCCGGATCAGGGTCAGCACGCCAAATGACCCGGGCGTGAAATCGAAGCCCTTCAGCGTCGCCTCGAACTCGGAGAAGATCTTGGCTTGCGCGCGGCGCACCTGATAGCCGACGTAGGTCGGCAACTCGTCGAAGTCGAGCTGGCGCTCGCTTCCTTCCCCCGCCCTCGATCTCAAAGCCGCGTTCGATTTCCTCATCGTCGGTCCGTATCGTACCTGTTGGCCACCCTACCTAGTCGATGAGGCTCTGAAGCCAGAGTGATAGACCCGGAAAAGCGCACAGGCTTCCTCCTGCCGGAGCTTGGGCAGACTGCCTCTTTGTTCCCGGGGCGGCTCTTGTTGTTTGGTTCGCAGCGGCGGTCGTAGCGCCCCGATACAGCCCGGACTATGCTAGCCTTGCGGCTCGTGAAACCGCCGGACACCCAAACAGTTTCCTCGTATAACTGTTACGGCACCACGCCAACTCCGTCAAACAGTGCACTGATCTGATGGCGCAAGCGCGGGTGGGAGCATAGGGGCTCGCAGCGATGGCATTGGAAGTCTCGTTTCGCAAGGAGATCGCCAACCTGCGGTTGGGCGACGGCCAGGAATTCCGCGGCGAGGGCATCCTGGCCGTGACCAAGGCCCTGCTCCAATCGGGCGTTTCCTATGTCGGCGGATACCAGGGTGCGCCGGTCAGCCATCTGCTCGATGTGCTGCTGCAAGCCGAGGAGTTATTGGCCGACCTCGGCGTGCATCTGCAGACCTGCACCAACGAGGCGGCCGCCGCAGCCATGCTGGGCGCCTCCATCCACTACCCGGTGCGCGGCGCGGTGACTTGGAAATCCATCGTCGGCACCAATGTCGCCGCCGACGCGCTTTCCAATCTCTCCTCGGCGGGCGTGACCGGCGGCGCACTGATCATCGTGGGCGAGGACTACGGCGAGGGCGCCAGCGTCATCCAGGAGCGCACGCACGCGTTCGCGCTGAAATCGTCGCTGTGGCTGCTCGACCCGCGGCCGGAGCTGCCGACCATCGTCAAGATGGTGGAGAAGGGCTTCGAGCTGTCGGAGGCCTCCAACACGCCGGTGATCATGGAGCTGCGCGTGCGCGCCTGCCACGTCTACGGCGCGTTCACGGCCAGCGAGAATGTGGCCGCACAGGTATCAACGACCAAGCGGGCCGAGCCTGCAACCTTCAACTACGAGCGCCTCAGCCACCCGCCGGCCACCTTCCGGCAGGAGGTGGACAAGGTCGAGCGCCGGCTGCCCGCGGCGCAGAAGTTCATCCTCGATCACAAGCTCAACGAGACGCTGGGGCCCAAGGACGGCGACCTCGGCATCATCGTGCAGGGCGGGCTTTTCAATGTGCTGAACGGCCGGCTTGCGGTGGCGGGCCTGTCGGACGCGCACGGCAACGTGGGTATTGCGACCCACGTGCTGAACGTCACGCACCCGCTGGTGCCGGAAGAGATCGCGGGCTTCTGCGCCGGCAAGCGGGCTGTGCTGGTGGTGGAGGAGGGCACGCCCGAGTTTCTAGAGCTCTCCATCGGCCACATCCTGCGCAAGGCCGACCTCAACACCAAGCTGCACGGCAAGGACATGCTGCCCAACGCCGGCGAGTATTCCCCGCTGGCGTTGGCCAAGGGACTGGTGGCATTCCTTGGAAAGTACGGACGCCCAGCGGGGCCGCTGGAGGCCTGGCTGGCGGAGGTCGACGCCCACCGCACGGCAGTGACCAAGGCGCTGGCGCCATTGCCGCCGCGGCCGCCCAACTTCTGCACCGGCTGTCCCGAGCGCCCCGTGTTCTCGGCCATGAAACTCCTGAAGCGCGACATTGGGCCGGTGCATGTCGCAGCCGATATCGGCTGCCACGCGTTCGCGACCTTCCCGCCGTTCTCGCAGGGGCACTCGATCCTGGGCTACGGCATGTCGCTTGCCTCGGCATCGGCCGTGTCGGGCACGCAGACGCGGCGTACCATCTCCGTGATGGGCGACGGCGGCTTCTGGCACAACGGCCTGCTGACGGGCGTAGCCGGGGCCGCCTTCAACAAGGACGATTCCGTCCTCGTCATCATGAACAACGGCTACTCCAGCGCCACCGGCCACCAGGACATCCCATCGAGCGCGCCCAACGAGGAGGGCCGCGGCAGGGGCATCGAGATCGAGGCGGCGCTCAGGAGCCTAGGGCTGGACTGGGTGAAGCGGGTG
Source organism: uncultured Alphaproteobacteria bacterium (assembly GCA_963756735.1). Lineage (GTDB taxonomy): Bacteria > Pseudomonadota > Alphaproteobacteria > Rhizobiales > Hyphomicrobiaceae > AWTP1-13. Next base: position 35,883 of record CAVWOY010000034.1, on the reverse strand, counting down.
CGCACCTACGGCGTGTCGGGCGTGCTCACGACCTTGAAGGAGGCGATGGCCGCACCCGGCAAGGGCCTCAAGGTGATCATCGCTGACGGCGAATGCCAGCTGGCGCTGCAGCGCCGCCTGCGCCCGGCCAGGGCCAAGGCGGTGGCGGCGGGTGAGCGCGTGGTGCGCGCACGTTTCTGGGTGGACCCCGAGGTGTGCACGGGCGACCATTCCTGCATGCGCATGTCGGGCTGCCCCTCGCTTACCTTGAAACCCAGCGAGGATCCGCTCCGCAGCGATCCCGTCGCCCACGTCAACAACGACTGCGTCGGCTGCGGCCTGTGCGGCGAGGTTGCACATGCGGCGCAGCTGTGCCCCTCGTTCGCGCAGATCGACATCATCCAGAACCCGAGCGCTTGGGACCGGCTGCGCGTCGCGGTTTCGCGTGGGCTGATGCGGCTGCTGGGTGGACGCACGTCCGCCATGAAGCCTGTCGCCGCGCCGGCGCTCGTGCCTGCCGAGTGAGCCACAGATGGCCGAGAGCGAAGAACCCATTCGCCTGCTGATCTCCGCGCTCGGCGGCGAGGGCGGCGGCGTGCTGGCGGGCTGGATCACGGAAGCGGCCGCCGCTGGCGGGCTCGCCGTCAGCCGCACCTCCATTCCGGGCGTAGCGCAGCGCACGGGTGCCACCACGTACTACGTCGAGATGGTGGCGAACCCGCGCGGCCCGGCGCCGATCCTCAGCCTCAACCCGGTGCCCGGCCAGGTCGACATCCTGCTGGCCAGCGAGCTGCTGGAGGCGGCGCGCATGGTGCAGATGGGATTTGTTACGCCAGGCCGCACGCTGGTCGTCGCCGCCGACCGGCGCGTCTATGCCACCGACGAGAAGATCGCTATGGGCGACGGCCGCACCAGCGAGGAGCCGCTGCGCGGCGCGCTCGAGCGCTTCTCCAAGCGCTTGGTGCTGGATGACCTGGCTGCCGCCGCGGCGGCGAGTCGGAGCCAGCTCAACGTGGTGATGCTGGGCGTGCTGGCGGGGCTGCGTGTCCTGCCCATCGAGCCGGAGGCTTTTCGCGCCACCATCAGGGCCGAGGGCAAGGCGGTGGACGCCAACCTGCGCGGCTTCGAGGCGGGGTTGGCGGTGGTCCTTTGCGCCGCCTCTCCCCGCGCTTCGCCAACGGCTCAGATCCGCCGGCTTCAGCGCGGGGAGAGGGTCGGGGTGAGGGGCAGCCACATACGCCAGGCTCGGCGCTTGTGGCCGCCCCTCACCCTAACTCTCTCCCCGTAAGAACGGGGAGAGGGGATCTCCCGCCGGAGGCCCATGCCGTCTTGCGCGGAGGCGATCACGCGCCTCACCGACTACCAGAACGAGGCCTATGCGCAGCGCTACCTGACGCGGCTCCACCGGTTCGTCGGCAAGCCGGGCGCGGACGGGGCATTCGTGCGCGAGGTGGCCCGGCACCTCGCCGTGCGCATGAGCGTGGAGGACGTGATCCGCGTGGCGCAGCTGAAACTGCGCGAGGCACGGCTGGCACGGGTCACGCGCGAGGCGCAGGCGCGGCCGGGCGATATCGTCGACATCACGGAGTACATGAAGCCGGGGCCGGAGGAGGTGCTGGGCCTGCTGCCGCCGGGGCCCGGGCGCTGGGCGCTGGCGCGCGTGCGCCATGACCGTTCCTGGCCGCTCAAGGTCAAGACCACGCGGCTGTCGGGCTTCCTGCAGGCTGAAGCTGCTGGCCGGGCTGAAATTCTGGCGCCCGCGCACCCTGCGCTTTGCCGAGGAGGAGGCGTGGATCGGCCGCTGGCTGGGGCTCGTCGAGCGCACGCTGGCCGTCGATCCGGCGGCGGCGCGCGAGGTGGTGGCGACGGCGGCGCTGGTGCGCGGCTATGCCGACACCTACAAGCGCGGGCTAACCAACTGGGGCCGCATCATGGAAGCGGTGGTGGAGCCGGGGCTGTCGGGCGCGCTGCCGCGCGGGCAGTTCGCCGACGCCGTGCTGCAGGCGCGGCTGGCGGCGGTCAAGGACCCCGAGGGCGAGGCGCTGGCCAACACCGTTGCGGCGATCAATCGTGCCATGGCGTTGGGCAGGCTGGCCGCGGAGTAGCTACACGCGGGCCGGGATCAGCCGAAGCGGCTAGTGCACCTTCGACCACACCCGCTGCTTGGCGAAGTAGAGCAGCACGGCCGTGATCAGCAGGTAGATGGTGACCATCAGGCCGAGGCGCTTGCGCTCCTCTAGCCGCGGGTCCGCCGCCCAGGCTAGGAACGCCGTCACGTCGCGGGCGTAGTTGTCGACGGTGGAGGGCGTGTCGTCGCTGTACTTCACCGACTTGTCGCCGCCCGCGAACGGGTTCGGCATTGCCGTCATGTGCGGCGAGGCGAAGGCCCGGTTGTAGTTCATGATGTCGGGCACCTTCACGTCCTTTGGCGGCGGCACATATCCCGTGAGATAGGCGTAGATGTAGTCGGGCCCGGCTTCCTGGTAGCCGGTGGCGATATCGACCAGCATGTTCCACGGCACGAGATAAAACGGCGCGTTGCTTTCTATGCCGCGCGCCTTGGCGATCAGCGACAGGTCGGGGGGCAGGGCGCCGTTGAGGGTGGCGCGCGCTTCCTGCTCGTTCTTGTAGGGCGAGGGCAGGTAGTCGACGAGGATGGCCGGGCGCTTGACGATCTTGCCCTGGTCGTTGGGCTCGGCATCGACCTGATAGGTGTTGGCCAGCGACTTGATGGCCGCCTCGGGGAAGGCTGGGCCGCCCGGCTGGGCCAGGTTGCGGAAGGCGATGCGCTTGAGGCCGTGGCAGCGCGCGCAGGCGTCGACGTAGACCTTGAAGCCGCGCTGCAGCTGCGCCTCGTCGAACTTGCCGAGGAAGCCGCCGAAGCTCCACGCCTGGCGCTCGATGTGGACGTGGCCGTCGCCCGCCGCCAAGGCGGCCTTGCCGGTCGTCAGCGCTGAAGCCAGCAGCACTACCACCGCACCGATCTTGGCACCGATCCTCGTACAGATCCTGGCACCGCCCTTGGTGATCATCACGCCCCCCAGCGCTAGCGGTGCTTGGGCGCGGCAGCCGCGCCACCCAAGACGGACTCGGTAATGGAGCGAGGCAGCGGCTTGGCCGTTTCCATCACACCCACGATCGGCAGCACCACCAGCAGGTGGAGAAAATAGTAGGCGGTGAACACGCGCGCCCATTGCACGTAGACGCCTTCGGCCGGCTTGGAGCCGAGGTAGCCGAGCGCGACGACCGTGAAGATGAACAGCCAGAAGAACCACTTGTACACGGGCCGATACTTGGCCGAGCGCACGCGCGAGGTGTCGAGCCAGGGCACGAAGATCAGCAGCAGGATCGACGAGAACATGGCGATCACGCCGAGCAGCTTGTCGGGGATGGCGCGCAGGATCGCGTAGTAAGGCAGGAAATACCACTCCGGCACGATGTGCGGCGGCGTGGAGAGTGGGTTGGCCTCGATGTAGTTGTCGGCGTGTCCCAGATAGTCGGGCAGATAGAAGACGAACCAGGCGAACAGCAGCACGAACACCGACAGCGCGAACACGTCCTTCATGATGGCGTAGGGCGCCATCGGCACCGAGTCGGAGGGCTGCTTGATGTCGAGCCCGGTGGGGTTGTTCTGCCCCACCACGTGCAGCGCCCAGATGTGCAGGCCGACCACGCCGGCGATCACGAACGGCAGCAGATAATGCAGCGAATAGAAGCGGTTGAGCGTCGTGCCCGATACGGAATAGCCCCCCCACAGCCATTGCACGATGCGCGTGCCGAGCCCCGGCACGATGGTGTCGACGGAGGAGAACAGGTTGGTGATCACCGTCACCGCCCAGAAGCTCATCTGCCCCCACGGCAGCGAGTAGCCCATGAAGGCGGTGGCCATCATCAGCAGGAAGATGACGACACCCAGGATCCACAGCACCTCGCGCGGCGCCTTGTAGGAGCCATAGTAGAGCCCGCGGGCGATGTGGATGTAGACGGCAACGAAGAAGAAGGAGGCGCCGACCGCATGGATATTGCGGATCAGCCAGCCGTAGTTCACGTCGCGGCGGATGTGCTCGACGCTGTTGAAGGCGTCGGCGGCGCTGGGCACGTAGTGCATTGCCAGCACGACGCCGGTGACGATCTGGATCGCCAGGAAGAACGTGAGCAGGCCGCCCGTCGTCCAGAGGTAGTTGATGTTGCGCGGCGTTGGGAAATCCACGAACTGGCCGTGCATCAGCCGCTGCATCGGCAGTCGCGCGTCCATCCATTTGCCGAAGCGCGTGGTCGGCCTGTACGTCGAGTCGTGGCTGGCCATCCGCGAAAATCCTCAGCCGATCTTGATCGTCGTGTCGGACACGAACTCATACGGGGGCACCCAGAGGTTTTGCGGTGCCGGGCCCAGACGAATACGGCCCGCAGTATCGTAGTGGGAGCCGTGGCAGGGGCAGAACCAGCCGCCGTAGTCGCCCTTGGCGTCACCCATCGACTGGCCCTTGGGAATGCAGCCCAGATGCGTGCAGATGCCAATCAGCACAAGCCAGTTTTCCTTGCCCTGCTTGGTGCGGTTCGCGTCGGTGGCCTTGGCGCGGTCGAACAGCCCTTCGTTGCGGGCGAGCGGATCCTTCAAGTCCGAAAGGTTTACCGCTTTGGCGGCCTTGACCTCGTCGGCGCTACGGTTGCGGATGAACACCGGCTTGCCCCGCCACGATACGGTGATTGCCTGGCCTTCCTTGATCGGCGCGAGGTCGATCTCGATGGAGGCCAGTGCTTGCGTGGAGGCGTCCGGGTTCATCTGATGGATAAACGGCCACAATGCCACCGCGGCGCCGACGCCGGCGAAGGCCTGGGCCAGAATGACTATGAAATCGCGCCGATTGGGCTCTTCCGCAGAGTGCGACGCCAAAGTCAGCCTCCCTTTGCGTGTGCTCGCTGGATCCAGCCGGTGGAAACAGGTTGCGCCGCTTCAGACTCGCGAGCTATGGCGCGGCGGAGCCTCGCCGTCACGTCGTTTCCGCTTGTCAGGGACGGTCCATCCATCGCCACGCTCGGGCGATTGTCAATGATGGCGTCGCGCCCCCCAACAGGACCGATTGACGCGCGTTCTTTTTGCATTCTTCCTGCGGTTTCACAAGGCCACCGGCGATGCAGTCCGCGGTCAATTTGGCGCACGCCGACCGTCACCGCCGCCCCTCCCTAAGGTTTGAGGGCCGCAGGCGGGTAGCGCAGCCCGCTGCGTCCGGGGTACGTTGAGGAAAACTCTCGCAAGGTTTCGCGTTTCCTATGCGCCTAGCGCTGTTTGAGCCGGATATCCCGCAGAATACCGGCACGATGCTGCGGCTGGCGGCGTGCCTTTCTGTCGCCGTCGATGTGATCAGCCCCACAGGCTTTGACATGACAGATCGCAGCCTGCGTCGCGCAGGCCTCGACTACCTGACGCACGTCGACATCTTGCGGCACGACACCTTCGAAGCCTTCGACGCGGCGCGTATCCTGCGCTCCTCCCGTCTCGTGCTGCTGACGACGCACAGCACCGTGAGTTACGTGCACTTTGCGTTCAGGCCGGACGACACGCTGCTGGTGGGACGGGAAAGCGCAGGCGTTCCCGACGCGGTGCACGAGGCGGCCGACGCCCGCCTGCGCATACCGATTCGTGCAGGTTTGCGATCGCTCAATGTGGCGGTGGCAGCGGCAATCGTCCTAGGCGAGGGGTTGCGCCAGACCGGTGGCTTCACGGCAGACGAATAGCTTCACCTTCGATGATCGGACCGCCTTCGGAACCAACGATGCCTTTGCGGGCCAGATGCTTCTTGAGGAGTGCCAGGTTGCGCATGTTGGTGCGAAACACGATGTCGAAGGCATCTCCAACCAGGGGTATGGCGCCAATGGTGGTGTCGATCAGGGTGTTGGTCATCATGCGCCCGATCACCCAGCGTGAGGCGCCGAGCTGTTTCGCCTCCCAGACGATGTAGCTGGAGATCAATGCCGAGACCAGATCGCCGGCAATCGGTACCAGCCCGATAATCCCGTCGAGGCCCATGCGGATGCTGGTGCCAGGGATCGTGAACGATCCGTCCATCAGCTTCGCCAGCGCATCGAGGCGCGCCAGCGAGTCCTGCTGGTGCGGATTGTAAGGCTCGACGGTTGGGGAGGTCCGCTGCATGCTCTCAATATAAGAGGGCGCGGCGCCGCAACAACGGCGCTGGCGCTTGGCCGCATCGCTTCGAAGAATTCCGGCGCCAGTTGGTTCGGCGCCGCGCTCCGCTGTCATCCGGAATTTCGCGATCAGCGAAATATCCGGGATCCCGTGATCCGCGAATCGAGGCGCAAGCCTGCAGCGTTGGGTCCCGGCTCTCGAGCTTACGCCCGAGGCCGGGATGACAACAGCTACTCGGCCGCCGCCACCGCCTCGGCCAGGAACCCGCCCGACTGGCGCTCCCACAGGTCCGCATAGAGGCCGCCGCGCTTGAGCAGGGAAGCGTGGCTACCCTCCTCGACGATGCGCCCCTTGTCCATGATCACCAGGCGGTCCATGGCTGCGATGGTCGAAAGGCGATGGGCGATGGCGATCACGGTCTTGCCGGCCATCAGGTTATAGAGCTGCTCCTGGATGGCCGATTCAACCTCAAAGTCGAGCGCGCTGGTGGCCTCGTCGAGCACCAGGATCGGTGCGGCCTTGAGCAGGACACGGGCGATAGCGATGCGCTGGCGCTGTCCGCCCGACAGCTTCACGCCCCGCTCGCCCACGTGCGCGCCGTAGCCCGTGCGGCCGCGCAGGTCCTCGAGGCCGGCGATGAAGTCGTCGGCCTGCGCCTTCCTGGCTGCAGCGACGGCTGCCGCCTCGCCGGCGTCCGGGCGACCGTAGAGGATGTTGTCGCGCACCGAGCGGTGCAGCAGCGAGGTGTCCTGCGTCACCATGCCGATCTGGGCCCTGAGGCTGTCCTGGGTGACATGGGCGATGTCCTGGCCGTCGATCAGGATGCGCCCGGATTCCAGGTCGTAGAAGCGCAGCAGCAGGTTTACGAGCGTCGACTTGCCCGCGCCCGAGCGGCCGACCAGGCCCACCTTCTCGCCCGGCTTGATGTGCAGTGACAGGTCGTGGATCACCCCGCCCCTGCGCGCGGTGCCCGCGCCCGAGACTGGCTCCAGCCGCTGGCCGTAGTGGAAGCTGACGTTGTCGAAGCGGATGTCGCGCGCGGCTGACGATCAGCGGCTTGCTGCCGGGCCGATCGACGACTTGGGTAGAGCGGCTGATCGTCTCCATGCCCTCCTGCACGACACCGACGTTCTCGAAGATGCTGGCGACGACCCAGAGGATCCAGCCCGACATGCCGATGATGCGCAGCACCAGGCCGGTGACGACCGCGATGTCGCCGACCGTGACCCTGCCGTCGCTCCAAAGCCAGATGGCTGTCGCGGTTGCCGTCACCATGAGCAGGCCGTTCAGGAAGTAGAGTACGAAGTCCATGGTCGTGACGAGGCGGAGCGAGGCCCGCCACTTGCCCATCTGCTCCTCGAGCGCCGAACGCACATAGATGTCCTCGCGCTCGGTGTGGGCGAACAGCTTGACGGTGAGGATGTTGGTGTAGCTGTCGACGATGCGCCCGACCAGCATCGAGCGGGCCTCCGCAGCCTCTGTGGAGCGCTCCTTGATGCGCGGCACGAAATAGAGGAGTGCGCCGACGTACGCGGCAAGCCACAACAGCAGCGGGATGAGCAGGCGCCAGTCGGCGGCAGCGAAAATGATCGCCGCCCCGACCCATTGCACGGCTGCATACCAGACCGCGTCGACCACTTGGACCACCGACTCGCGCAAGGCTGGCGCCGCCTGCATCACCTTGTTGGCGACGCGGCCGGCGAAGTCGTTCTGGAAGAAGCCCAGGCTCTGGCGCAGCACATAGCGGTGCGTCAGCCAGCGTACGCGGCTGGTTACCGGCGCGGCGATGATCTGGTTCTTGATGAGCTCGTGTGCCGTTGAGACCGCCGGTCTGGCGATCAGCGCGACGAACGCTATCCAGGCGAGCGCTACGCCGTGCTGGGCGAAGAAGTGCTCGGGCGACTCCGCCCCCCGCATCATGTCGACCAGGCTGCCGACGAACGCCAGCAACGCCACCTCGATCACCGAGCCAAGGAATCCTGCAACCAGCAGCAGCGCGAACGCTGGCCAGACCGGGCGTACGTAGTGGAGATAGAATGCAAGCAGCGTCTCGGGTGGCCGCGACGGAGGGTCGTCCGGGAAGGGGTCGATGCGGCTTTCAAACCAGCGGTACATGGGGCCAATGCCTTGAAACACGAAGAGACGCGATGCGCCCCCAGGGCGGTGTGCCCGGGCGCGATCGCGTGCATATTGCTCGATAGGGGGCGCGAGGGCTAATTGGGGACCGTGGCCAAAGCAAGGCTGCTGAACAAGGCTGCCAAAGTGGCTGGACAAGTCGGCGGGAATGCGATGTCGGAAAACCTAGACCAGAGGTGCGATCGGGCCCGCGCGTGGTTCGAACAGCTTCGAGACGAGATGTGCGCCGCCTTCGAGCGCCTGGAACTCGAGCTTCCGGCCGGGGCGCCCATGGCCGATCACTCGCCAGCGCGCTTCGTGCGCACCCCGTGGAACCGCAAGGACCACACCGGCGCCGACGGCGGCGGCGGAACCATGAGCCTTATCAAGGGCCGCGTGTTCGAGAAGGCGGGCATCCACACCTCGACCGTTTTCGGTGAGTTTGCGCCCGAGTTCCGCAAGCAGATCCCGGGTGCCGAGGACGACCCGCGCTTCTGGGCCTCTGGCGTCTCCCTGATCGCCCACCCGGTGAACCCCCATGCACCCACGGCGCACATGAACACGCGCTTCGTCGTTACGACCAAATGGTGGTTCGGAGGCGGCGGCGACCTTACCCCGGTGCTTTCGGCCCGCCGCACGCAGAATGATGCCGACACCGTGGCCTTTCACCAGGCGATGCACGCGTCTTGCGCTCCGCACAAGGTTGCAGACTACGCCCGCTTCAAACAGTGGTGTGACGAGTATTTCTATCTGCCGCATCGCGACGAGATGCGTGGCGTCGGCGGCATCTTCTACGACTATTTGACGCCGGCAGACCCGGACGGCGGGTGGGAGGCCGCGCTTGCCTTTACCCAAGACGTGGGCCGCGCCTTCCTCGAAGTCTACCCGCAGATTGTTCGGCGCAATTTCGCCAGACCCTGGGGTGAGGCCGAGCGCGAGGAGCAACTCGTACGCCGTGGCCGCTACGTCGAGTTCAATTTGCTCTATGACCGCGGCACCGCATTCGGCCTCAAGACCGGCGGCAACGTGGAATCGATCCTTTCATCGCTGCCGCCGATGGCAAAGTGGCCCTGAGGGCAACTGCACGCAGGGTGAGCATCAGCGCCGGTACGCGGTCGCGGCCGCCTGGCCGACCTTGCGAGGCTCGACACCCTTGCTCGGGCTCGACGACGCTGCAGCGGGCTGCCGGCGCGTGTTCCAGATAGCGATCTTCGATGCAGTGCGCGCAACCGCGCGCCAGGCCGCCAGCGCGACCATGCGACGCGCTGCCCAGCGAGCTTCTGCCGCGAAGGCCACAGTCCCCATCGCCATCGCTGCGTGTGGCATGACTTCTCCTTTCCCTCTCCCAGTGCTGGCCTTGGCGCTTGCCTCAGCGCGGCAGCCGCGACTCCCCAGCGCGCAGGGCAAGAACGTCATCCGGGGCGAAGCCGAAGCCCGCCAGCCGTGCATCGTCCATGGCGGCGAGGTAGCTCAGGACGCGCCGCTTCGTCTGGTCCTCGCGGGCCGCAAGCAGTCGCTTGACAAGGCTTGTTCCGGATTTCGGTTCGACCGCGGACGCAATAACGCCCGCCGCGCGAAGGGCGAGTGTGCTCATAGTCATCTCCATTGTGCTCAGTCGCGGCCGTTGACCGGCCTTGGCGACAAGTGGAGATGGAATGCGCTTGGCAATTGTTCAAATTTATTGTTCCAATGCATTCAATTGGAGTTGGCAATAATGCGCAGTCTCAATCCCGACCATCTGCGCGCGCTGGCCGAGGTGGTAGCGCAGGGCAGCTTCACCCGTGCAGCCAAGCGCCTGCACCTGGCTCAACCAACCATCAGTCTGCAAATCCGCGAGCTGGAAGCGCGGCTGGGCGTACGCCTCGTCGATCGGCTCGGCAAGCGCGCCTTCGCCACAGCGGCCGGGCGTGAGCTGATTGCGCATGCAGAGCGCATCGCCCAGGAGACCGATCGGCTGCTGGCTGCCATGCGGCGGCACCGCGATGGTGGATTGGGGCAGGTACGGATCGGCTCCAGCACCACTGCTCTGATCTACCACCTGCCGCCGGTGCTGCAGGACCTGCGTACGCGCTTTCCCAATATCGAGCTGATCGTAACCACGGGTACCACCAGCGGGGTGGTCGAGCGCCTCCTCAGAAACGACATCGATGTGGGGGTGGTCAGCCTGCCTGTGGACGATCGGGGGTTGGACGTGCTGCCGCTCAGAAGTGAGCCGCTGGTGGCTATCTTCTCGGCCTCGGTGCCCAAGCTGCCCGCTCGTGTTACCCCGGAGTTCCTTCTGGAGCATCCCCTTCTGCTGGAATACGCGCGCGCCCACGTGCGCGCCATGATCGTTGACTGGCTGTCTGCCGGCGGTCAGGAACCGCGACCCGCCATGGAACTCGACAACCTCGAGGCGGTGAAGCGCATGGTGGCGTCCGGCCTGGGCGCTTCCATCGTGCCGGCCGCTGCAATAGCGGGACGCGCGCAGGAGGCCGGCCTCGTCGCCCGACCGCTGAAGCCCGCGTTAGAGCGGACCCTGGCGCTGGTGCAGCGCCGCGACAAACCGCGTGACTTGGCCCTGCAGCACGTGCGCGAGGCGCTCATGACGCTGGCGGAATAGGCAAAGCGCCTGCGCCCTGGTTGAAGAGTGGGCTGCACCGCTCGGCCTCGCGCTGCAGCGTCCAGTCTCGTTTTGCTCCGCAGCGGACGTATGGCCAAGCCGCCACATGGAGGGCTCAGAGCGGTATCCAAGGGCCTTGCCACAGGATGACAAGGGCGCGCCGTCGGTATAGCTTCCGGACCTGCGGCGGCTTCTTTGGCAGCGCACCTGCCACTGGTCAAAGGTGCGGAGGTCGCAACGCAGTCGTTCTGGGCTGCGTAGTTCGGAGTATGGGAAGGCCCGCCATGATTTCACCTGCTCGACTGCTTGGACTGGCGGCAGCCTGCGCCTGCGCAGCGCTGTTTGTTGCTGGCGCCGGGGTGGAGCCTGCAAGCGCGCAGGGCGACGTGTGCAAGGCTGATGTCGTCACTACCTCAGGACGCTCGAAGCTGCGTTTTCGTGCCAAGACCCAGCAGAAGGAGTTGGAAGGCGACGGAGCCGCCAAAGCCGATGCCATCGCAAATTGGGAAAAGCAGGTCGCCAAAAGCTTCGGAGACGATTGGAAGCAGTGGTCCAAGGCCAAGGACTCCAGCTTCGATTGCGAGGCCAACAAGGCACGGGTCCTGGGCACGTTTATAGCATGCACCGTTAGCGGCCGGCCGTGCATGGCTGGCACGCCGAAGGCTGGCGCGGTGGTGAAGGATATCCGCGACGACGACGCAAGGCGCGAGAAGAAGGGCGCGCGCTTCGTGCCGGGTGGACGGCTTAGGGAAAAGGACCGGGCCGACCGGTACGAGGGTAGCGGCTACGACCGCGAAACGGAGTATCAGAGGCGGATCGAAACTGAACGCAAGCGGAGAGAAACTGCGTTCTACGAGCGGGAGATGGCGCGCCAGGAACACTTGGCGGAGCATCGCAGGCGAGCGGAAGCGGCGGCCTGGGAGCGGGAGAACGCTCGTCAGCGGTATCTTGTCGAGCAGCGCAAGAGGATCGAACGGCGCAGCAGCTACAGGCGCGATTGGGACGACAACGACTACGACGACTAGGCCGTCCCTCGGTGCCACGCAGCGTCGGTGCTTGGCCGCCGGTGCATTGCGCTTCGCATATCATTCGCTGACGATGACAGCTGCCGCCATGCAATTGTCTGCGCAGGCGTGATGCTCTCGGTCTACCCTGACTTGTGGGATGGAAGCGTCTCCGGGGGAGCTTGCGCATGGGCCGGGATATTTCGCGCCGGGACTTCATCAACGGCGTCGCCCTCACCGTTGCGACCGCGGCGACCCCTTTCGAGCAGCTTCAGGCTCAAGCTCTTCGGCGCGGACCTTACCCTCCCGCGCTTGCGGGGCTGCGAGGCTCTACCGACGAGGCATATGCCGTTATCCATTCTGTCGCCCGCGAGGGCCGCACCTTCGATATCGACAAGCTCGAACCCGAGGAACGCTACGACCTCGTCGTCGTGGGCGCCGGGATAGCCGGGCTGACCGCGGCATGGGCCTATCGGGCCCGGCAGCCCAAGGCGCGTATTCTGATCCTGGACAATCACGATGACTTCGGCGGCCACGCGCGGCGCTGCGAGTTTCGCGTCGGCAACCGGCTGCTGCTCAGCTACGGCGGCTCGGAATCGATGGTGGCGCCGAGCGTAAAGTACACTGGCGAGCTTGCCCGCATCCTGCGCGCACTCGCACATCTATCCGGAGCGTTTCGAGCGCGAGAGCGTGTTCCATCGCCGGCTCTATCCGGGGCTGGGTCTCTCGAGGTCGGTGTTCTTCGATCGCGAGACGTTCGGCGAGGATCGTCTTGTAACCGGCGACCCGCTTTTGCTCGGCTTCGACGAGTTTGCGCCTGCCAATCCGGGCGCCCGCCCGATTGACGCCTTTCTGGCCGACTGCCCACTTCCGGTAGAGGCCCGCCGAGGCCTTTCCGAGTTGTTCGCCGGCTCGCGTGACTACCTTGCGGGGCAAAGCACAAACGCCAAGATCGCTGCGCTGGCCAAGCACAGCTATCGCGGGTTCCTCACCGACATCTGCAAGCTACCAGCGTCTGCCGCCGATTTCTTTCAGGGACGCTCGGCGGACAACTACGGCTTCGGCATCGACGCGATCGCGGCGGTGGACGCCATGGCGGGGGGGTTCCCTGGTGCCAATGCGCTGCGGATCGAGGATCAGACGGGCGGTCAAGGCGAGGACAGCGCGCCCTACGTTCACCACTTTCCCGACGGCAATGCATCGCTGGCGCGCGCACTGGTGCGCTCGCTGGTGGTGGGGGTGGCGCCCGGCCGCACCATGGACGATCTCGTCAGTACGACCTTCGACTACGGTCAGCTCGACCGGCCCGGTGCTCCGGTGCGCATCCGCCTGCAGTCTACGGCTGTGGTGGTGCGTAACACTTCGGATGGCCGCGGGGTCGACGTCGGCTACGTTGCGGGGGGCGAACTGCGGCGCGTTCACGCAACCCGCGCCGTGGTCGCCACATACGCATCCGCAATGCCCTATGTCTGCCCCGAGATCGATACGACCCGGTCGGAGCTCCTCAAATCCAATGTCAAGGCGCCACTTGTCTATACCAAGGTCGTGATCCGCAACTGGCAGAGTTTCGTACGCCTCGGTACACACAAGATCGCGGCGCCAACGAGCTTCCACACCACCGTCAAGCTCGACTATCCGGTCAGCCTCGGCGGGTACAGATTTCCGCGCCTGCCGCGCGACCCGATGGTTCTCCACCTCGTGCATGCGCCCCTCGAGCCCGGACACGGCATGCGCGCGCAGGCCCGCCTTGGCCGCAATCGGCTGCTCGCCACCACGTTCGCCGATTTCGAGCGCGCCATCCGGAAGGACCTCGACCGCATGCTCGCCAAGGGCGGGTTCGACGCGGGGCGCGACATCCTGGCCATCACCGTCAACCGCTGGTCGCACGGCTATTCCTACACGCCGACCAGTCTATATGACGACGTTGAGCAGATGCAGGCGCAGATCGGCGCGGCGCGGGCCAAGCTCGGCAATATCGTGTTTGCCAACTCCGACACCGCCTGGGATGCGTATGCGCATGCCGCCATGGAGGAGGCCGTGCGCGCCGTCGGCGAGCTGCTGGGCGCCGCACCTGTGCAAACGCATCAGCCGTGGTACATCCGCTTTCTCAAGCGATTCTCCAAGTCGTGATCGCCTGAGGTGCGCGGCCGCTATGAAGGTTCAGCGAGCCGAATCTCGGGCACCATTTGCCCTGCTGAGGTCCGCGAGGTACCGATGTTCCCTCTGTCGCAGATGCTGAAATCGTTCGTGCGCAAGGGCACGCTCGAAGTCATCGACGCGGACGGGCGCTCGCATGTATTTGCCGGCGCCTCCGGGGGGCCCCAGCGTTACCATGCGGCTCACGGATCGCTCGCTCTACCGCAAGCTGTTCTTCAATCCCGAGCTGCATGCGGGTGAGGCTTACATGGACGGGCGGCTTAGCTTCGAGAACTCCACGTTGAGGGACTTCCTCACCCTGTTCTCGATCAACCGTCTCTCGCTGGGTGCTCACCCGATGCAGAAGGTGCTCAGGCGCATCTCGCTGGTCCTGAAGCGCTTCCAGCAAGCGAACCCGGTCGGCAAGGCTCAGAAGAACGTTGCCCACCACTACGACCTCGGCAACGACTTCTACAAGCTGTTCCTCGACCAGGGCATGCAATACTCCTGCGCCTATTTCCTCGACGACGGCGAGACCCTCGAGCAAGCCCAGCAGAACAAGCTGCGCCTGATCGCTGCCAAGCTCGCGCTGAAGCCCGGCTTGAAGATCCTCGACATCGGCAGCGGTTGGGGCGACATGGCGCTGTATCTCGCCCGCCTCGAGAACGTCGACGTCACCGGCGTCACCTTGTCGAAAGAGCAGCACGCGCTGTCGAGCGAGAAGGCGCGGCGGCTGGGACTAGCCGATCGCGTCCGCTTCCGCCTGCAAGACTATCGCGAGGTGCAGGAGCGATTCGACCGTATCGTCTCGGTCGGTATGTTCGAGCACGTCGGCGTGCACCACTACTCGGAGTTCTTCGCCAAGGTGAACTCGCTGATGGACGACGACGGCGTAATGCTCCTTCATTCCATCGGCCACATGAGCCCTCCGGGAACGGCGAGTCCCTGGCTCAGGAAGTACATTTTTCCGGGCGCCTATTCGCCCGCGCTGTCGGAGGTATTCACGGCGGTCGAGCAGGCGAGCTTGTGGGTGACGGATCTCGAGTTTCTGCGTCTGCACTACGCCAAGACGCTCGCCCACTGGTGTCGGCGTTTCGAGGAAAACCGCGCTGAGATTGCGAAAATGTACGACGAGCGCTTCTGCCGTATGTGGGAGTTCTATCTCGTCAGCGCCGAGATGATGTTCCGCACCGGTAGCCAGCTCGTCTTCCACATGCAGCTTGCGCGCAAGCGCGAAGCGGTCCCGATCGTGCGCGACTACGTCACCGACCTGCAGCTGCGATATCGGGAGATGGAGCCGCAGGCGTTGGCTCGGCTGGACGGCGTAGTGCGATAGCGCTGGATGGGCATTCTGGCGCGGTTGCGAGGCCGCAATCGCCTCCGAGAGGGCACAAGGCTATAGTGACAAGATGGCCGCCGCGGGCGGCTACAGGCCGTTGGAGGTTGGGCGGCGGCCCGGTTCGTGCGTTCGGGGATGACAATGGCGCTGTCGTTCGAGTGGCTGATCGATCCCATCTCGCCCGCGACATTCTTCGAGACCTACTACGAGCGCGAACCTTTGCTGATCGCGCGCCGCAGGTCCGGCAAGTACGCGTCCCTCCTGAGCCTCGATGCCATCGACCACTACCTGGCGACCGCGTCGCCCACGGCGCTGGATGTCTTTCTGGTGGACGCGGCGCGCGAGCTCAAGGTCGAGGACTACACATTTGCGAATTCCGACCCGGCCGGCCGGCTCGACCTGCCTCGCGTATATGAGCTGTTCGGCTCCGGCGCCACGATATCGCTCTCGCAGTTGCATGAGCGCCTGCCGCAGCTCGCTGCGCTCTGCCGCGCAGCCGAGAAGCGTTTCAGCGCGCACTTTCAGACCAACATCTATCTCTCGCCGCCCAACGCCCAGGGCTTCAAGACCCACTTCGACAGCCACGATGTGTTCGTTCTGCAGGTGGCTGGCTCGAAGCTCTGGACGCTTCACGACACGCCGATCGAGCTGCCCCTGCGCGGTCAATCCTTCGAGCCCGACAAACATGTCGCCGGACCGCCGACGCGCGAGTTCACGATCGAGGCCGGCGATCTGTTCTATTGTCCGCGCGGCCTGCTTCACTCGGCCCGCTCCACCGACGAGGTCTCGCTGCACGTCACGTTAGGTCTCATCGGCAAGACCTGGGCGGATGTCCTGGTCGAGGCCGTGTCGGAGGCCTGCCTCGCCTCACCCGAGTTCCGCGCTCACCTGCCTATCGGCTACGCCGAGCCCGGTTTCGACAAGACGCGGGCGGAAGCAAAGTTCCGCTCGCTGCTCGATGCGTTCGCCCGCAATGCCGATCTGGGCCCAATTCTCGAGAGACTTGCTGACGATTTCGTCAGGTCGCGCAGGCCCGACAGCTATGGCCGTCTGCAAGAGCTGCACGACACGACACCGATCACGGGCGACTGCAAGGTCGAGCCGCGCCCGCACCTCATCTATCGGCTGCGCGAGGAGGGCGAGAACATCGCCTTGTTGTTCGGCTCCAGCACCATCACGCTCCCGGCCTTTGCCGGCGAGCCGCTGGCATTCGCGCTGAAGGGCCCGCCGTTCGTGGTGCGCGACATGCCGGGCCAGCTCGATGACGCGGGCAAGGCGGTGCTGGTGCGCCGCCTGATCAAGGAAGGCCTGCTGGTCAGGTGCGCGGAGGTTGCTCCGCGGCATACTGCGCACGCCGCGGAAGCCGTACTCGCCCAGTAGCATCCGGGAACCGACGACGCTGCCGGATCACTTCTTCACGAGCGCGTCGCGAATCTCTTTCAGATAGATCTCCGACGGTGGCGGCGCAGCAGGCTCCTTCGGCTTTTCCGTCTCGAATCGCTTGCGCACCTCGTTGACGGCCTTGACCAACATGAACACGGCGACGGCAACGATCAGGAAGCTGATGACGTTGTTAAGGAACGTGCCGATGTTCATGGTTACGGCCTCGCGGCCGGCTTCGGCTGCCTTCAGCGGGAGCTTGATGTCGGAGAAGTCCACGCCCCCAACCAGCAATCCGATCGGCGGCATGATCACGTCCTTCACCAGCGAGGCCACGATGGTGCCGAACGCGCCGCCTATGATGATACCGACAGCCATGTCGACAACGTTGCCCCGAAGGGTAAACTCCCTGAATTCCTTAAGCATCGACATGAGGCACCTCCGTTCGCGTTGAGGCTCCTACGTGACCAAGGCGCGCCGGCCAGCTTGTGCCGTCCGGCTTGTATCGGCCAACGCTATCGTAGGATCCCCGTTAGACAACTCGGTCTCGTTCGGCCACAATGCGGCCGCTGCCGCCGGCAGCGCAAGTGGCTGATCAGGGTACCGTTTTTGCGGACCCATTGCTGACAAGCAAAGCCGATGATCGAAGGCTGGAGTGTCATTGCCCTGGCGCTGGGGTACGTGAGCGGCCTGTTTGCCCTCGCCTGGTACGCCGACAAGACATTCCGTTCGCGCAAGGGCGGTCACGGCCGTCCGCTGATCTATGCCCTCTCCCTGGCTGTCTACTGCACGTCCTGGACCTTTTTCGGCAGCGTAGGTCTGGCCGCGTCCACAGGCTACAACTTCATCCCGGTCTACCTTGGTCCCATCTTGCTGTTTGCGCTGGGCTGGCGGTTCCTGGTGCGCATCGTGCGGTTGGCCAAGAGCCAGAACATCACCTCGGTCGCTGACTTCCTGGCCGCGCGCTACGGCAAGAGCCAGGCGGTCGGTGCCATCGTCACGATCATCGCCGTTGCCGGGACGCTTCCTTACTTGGCTCTGCAACTCAAGGCGGTGGCTCTTTCCGTCACCGCATTGCTCGGCGCGCGGCAACTGCAGCTGGTGAATCTCGATACCGCGCTGATCATCGCGCTGCTGATGGCCACCTTCGCTGTGCTGTTCGGCACCCGCCACATCGATGCGACCGAGCATCAAGATGGCCTCATTGTCGCCGTTGCCGCCGAGTTGCTGGTGAAGCTGGCCGCCTTTTTGACCGTCGGAATCTTTGTCGTCTTCTCCATGCTGGGCGGCATATCCGGATTCATCGAGAGTGCAAGCCGCAGCGTCGAGGTTCACAGGCTGTTTGCCCAGGAGTTCAATCCCAGCTTCTGGGTCACGGTAACGTTCCTCAGCCTCGTCTGCATCGTGCTGTTGCCGCGCCAGTTCCATGTGACGGTCGTGGAGAACCATTCCGAGAATGAGATCCGCCGGGCTGCCTGGCTGTTCCCCGTCTACCTGGTACTCATCAACCTGTTCGTGGTGCCGATCGCGGCCGCCGGTCTCATTCTGCTGCCCAAGGGTGCCGTCGACGCTGACATGTTCGTTCTCGGCCTCCCCCTTTCGGCCGGAGCAGATTTCATCACTTTGCTGACCTTCGTCGGTGGCCTCTCGGCCGCCACCGCCATGGTGATCGTCGATTCCGTGGCCCTCGCTATCATGGTGTGTAACGGGCTCGTGGTTCCGTTGATGCTGCGCGAGCGTTTCCACGATGCGCGCGGCCAGCAGGACATGGCGTGGCAATTGCTCGTCATTCGCCGCGTTGCGATCTTTGTGATCGTCCTGCTGGGCTACCTGTTCTACCTGCTCCTCGGGCAGACGCACGGCCTCGCTTCCATCGGCCTCGTCTCGTTCGCAGCCATCGCCCAGTTCGCGCCGGCATTCTTTGGCGGGCTCATTTGGCGCAATGCCACGGCTAGGGGCGCAATCGCGGGCATCGTCACCGGCTTTGCAGTGTGGGCCTATACCCTGCTGCTTCCGTGGATCATCGAGGCCGGCTGGCTATCTCGCTCGATCATGACGGACGGCCCGTTCGGTGTCGGATTCCTGGCACCCCACACCCTTTTCTATACGAGCTTGGAGCCGCTCACGCATGGCGTTCTGTGGAGCATGGCCGCCAACATCCTGGCCTTCGTGACCGTCTCACTGCTAAAGGCGCCGGAGCCGATCGAGCGGCTGCAGGCGCATCTGTTTGTGCTCGACGACCTGCCCAGGCCGCCGGTTGCGCCGGCCTTCCGCATGTGGCGATCCTCGATCACGGCTGGGGAGCTGCAACGCACGGTCGCTCGCTATCTGGGCGCTGAGCGTGCCGAGCGGTCGTTCGCAGAGTATGCCGAGAGCAGCAACACCCCCGTCTCACCCAATGCCGAGGCGGATATCCATCTGCTGCGCTTCACCGAGCACTTGCTGGCGAGCGCGATCGGCGCGGCGTCATCCCGACTCGTCTTGTCGCTGTTGCTGCGCCGAAGTCACGCCGGCAGCCAGTCGGCGCTCAAGCTGCTCGATGATGCATCCGAGGCGCTGCAATACAATCGCGACCTGCTGCAGTCCGCGCTCGACCAAGTGCGGCATGGTTTGAGCGTGTTCGACCGCGATATGAAGCTGATCTGCTGGAATCGGCAGTTTCGCGAGCTTCTCGATCTCCCGGCCGAGCTGGGTCGGGTCGGCGCACCGCTCGATCGCATCTTGCGCACATGCGCCGAACGCGGTGACTTCGGTTCCGGCGACGTGAACAAGCTGGTGGCCGAGCGTTTGATGAAGCTGGCCGTTGCGCATGAGACCTACCAGGAGCAGCTCGAGGGCGGGAAGCGCATCCTGGAGATCCGCACCAGCCCGATGCCGCAAGGCGGCATTGTCACCACCTATTCCGACATCACCGAACGGGTCGCGGCCGCCGAAGCCCTCGCCCGTGCCAATGAAACCCTGGAGCGGCGCGTGCAGGAGCGCACCGCTGAGCTCACCCACGTCAACGAGGCGTTGGCGATCGCCAAGCGCAAGGCCGACGAGGCGAACCTCGACAAGACCCGCTTTCTGGCGGCGGCGAGCCATGACGTGTTGCAGCCTCTCAATGCCGCCAGGCTCTACGCAACGAGCCTAGTCGAGCGCCAGATGGCCGCCCCCGAGGCGAAGCTTGCCCGCAACATCGATGCCTCCCTAGATGCAGTCGAAGAAATCCTCAACGTGCTGATTGAGATTTCGCGCCTTGATGCAGGCAGGCTCGAGCCAGACATCACCGTGTTTGCATTGCGCGACGTGTTCGAGCGCCTGGAGGTGGAATTCTCGCCGCTGGCGCGCGAGAAGGGGTTGGAGCTACGCATCGTGCCGACGCGGGCGTGGGTCTCGTCCGATCGGCGCCTCTTGCGCCGGGTCCTGCAAAATCTGGTGTCCAACGCGATCAAATACACGACTGCGGGCAGGGTCCTGGTCGGCGTGCGGCGGCGCGGCAGAAAGCTGAGTGTGCAGGTGGTCGACACCGGCCCCGGCATTCCGAAGAGCAAGCGGGCAGTGATCTTCAAGGAGTTTCAGAGACTCGAGGAGACGGCTCACTCCGTACGCGGGCTCGGCCTCGGGCTGGCGATCGTCGAGCGCATCGGCAAGGTGTTGGAGCACGACATTGACCTGCAATCGGTACCCGGCCGGGGCTCAGTTTTCGCCGTGGAACTGCCCACAGCTGCCCCTGCGGTGGAGACCGAGATGGCGGTCGCGCCGGTCTCCACGGCCGGGCGTATCGTGGGATTGCGGGTCTTGTGCATCGACAATGAGCCCGATGTGCTTCTTGGAATGCAGGCCTTGCTGGACGGATGGCAGTGCACCACCCTGATGGCACAGAACCCGAGCGAAGCGATCGAGAAGCTGCGTCGGACAGACATGAAGCCGGATATCATTCTGGCCGACTACCACCTCGATGGCGGCACCGGGCTGCAGGCGGTGGCAGCGTTGCGTTCCAGCGCCAAGACGCATGCACCCGTCATCGTCATCACCGCCGACCACTCTGCGGAGGTGCAACGCGAGGTGCGCGCGCGGGGCTTTGCGCTGCTGAGGAAGCCTCTGCGAGCCGCGGCCCTGCGAGCGTTGATGTACCAGATGACACGCCAGCGTTCTGTCGCGGCGGAATAGGCTGGCCGCGGAACTGGCGGTGGAACTGGCGGTCAGTTCGCCAAGCGCGGCCAGTCGCCGCCGACGCTGCCGATCTTGTTGATGGCGATCACGGCTTGGGTGCGGCTGTCGACGCCGAGCTTCTGGAGAATTGCCGAAACATGCGCCTTGATCGTTGCTTCCGAGACCCCGAGCTTGAAGGCAATCTGCTTGTTCAACAGGCCTTCGCCCAGCATCATCAGCACGCGCACCTGTTGCGGCGTCAGCGTAGACAGACGCGACACCAATTCCGCTGTCTCGCCGCTTGGTACGTTGCTGAGGTCCACCTCGGGCGGCAGCCACACCTCGCCGGCCATGATCTTGCGAATGGCATCGCGGATCGCCTCCACGGGCTGAGACTTCGAGATGAAGCCGGACGCGCCGCAGTCGAGGCAGTGCCGGATGGTGCCAGCATCGTCGCTGGCCGACACAATCGCCACGGGGACTTCCGGGTGCTGGGTGCGCAGATACAACAGGCCCGACACGCCATGCACGCCGGGCATGGTGAGGTCCAATAGGATCAGATCGATCTCGGTGGCTGTGACTAGGCGCTCGGTCAGCTCGTCAAGCGACCCCGCTTCCAGCACATCGGCACTGGGAAAGGCGTCTCCCAACGCCTGACTGAGCGCGCCGCGAAACAGTGGGTGGTCGTCCACGATGATGAACTGATATCCCGCCATACTGCTCAATCCGTACGGTCCTGCCGCCAAACGTTCAAGCTCACACACTGTTGCGGCGAACCGTGTCGGTGAAATCTAGCGGCTTTTTTGAACCTTGGCTAATGTTGCGACCGCAATTGCCTAAAGGTGAAGCGCCCTCTCGACGCGCAGGCCGGCATGCCCCACTTGGACCACGAAAGTCGCGGACAATGCCTGTTTCGCTGCTTGGACGGTGGTTAACTTCGGCGCGGTAAGCGAGGACGGCCATGATCGACTGGAGTGAACGCAAGGCCTATTGGCACCACACGAAGGTGCAGATGCTGACCAGCCTGTTGCCCTTCTTGGTCGCCTTGATCGTGCTGCCGTTCTACGCCGATGCTCTCAACGACAAGCGGGTGCTGGGCATCCCGCTCGGCTATTTCCTTGCCTGCCATGGGCTGTTGGTCATCGCCTTCGTCACGGTTGCTGTGTTCATCAACCGTCAGGATGCAATCGACCATTGGCATGGTGCGCACGAGGATATTTAGCCGTCATGGCCTTCACTGCGCGCACTCGGCTGGTCAATCCGCGGTTGGGTACCTATTTCGGGATTTTTGCAGCGGCCTTCGTTGCGGTCGTGCTGATGGCGCTGATTTTCGAGCAGCTCGGCACTTCCGACCTGACCGTGCGTGTCTTGATGTTCGCTGGGCCCATTATCCTATTCGCTGCGATCGGTATGCTGTCGGCTGCTCGCGCCGCGGGGGACTACTTCGCTTGCGGGCGGCGGGTTCCAGCTTTCTTCAACGGCCTCGGCCTAGCCATCACCACGCTTGGTGGCGCAGGTTTCCTGGCCCTGACCGGCGCATTCTTCAGCATCGGATTCGATGCTTTGTGCCTCGCCCTCGGATTTTGCGCCGGTCTGGTGGTCATGGCGGTGCTGTTCGCGCCTTTCCTGCGCAAGTTTGGCGCGTATACGCTGCCGACGTATCTCGCGCGCCGTTTCGAGAGCGACATGTTGAGGGTGGTGGCGGCCGCCGTTTTGGCCGTGCCATTGCTGCTCCTGCTTGCCGCCGAGGCACGGTTCGCAGGCTACGCCGCGGCTTGGCTCACGGGCCAGTCGGAAAGGTTGATGGCGATCGTCGTGGTGCTTTGCGCTACCGCTACTGTCATTGCCGGCGGCATGCGCTCGCTTACCTGGTCGAGCTCTGCCAAGGCCATTGCTGCGCTCTTGGCCCTGGCCGTGCCCGCGACCATCGTCGCCCTTATGTTTTCGAGCCTACCCCTGCCGCAGATGACGCACGGCAATACGCTGCGTATCGTCACTCGCACGGAGATAGTCCGCGGGTTGCCGATCTACGTGGCTCCCTTGCTGGCCATAGACCTTCCAGGCGACGGCCTGGAACCGCTGGCAAAGCGTTTCATTCAAGCTTTTGGGAACGTGGGGCCGTTGGCGTTCACATTCATGACGCTGGTAGCCGCCGCCGGCATCGCCTCTACCCCCTCGCTTTTGTGCAGGCCGGGCCTGACACCGGGCGTATACGAGGCACGCAAGTCGTTCGGTTGGGCCGTGCTGATAATGGGCGTTGTGCTGTTGACGCTACCCGCTGTTGCGATCTTTCTGCGCGCACTGTTGCTCGATCAGGTCATAGGTCAACCCGTGGACCGCCTGCCGGCCTGGTTCCGGTCGCTGCAGCAGGCGGGAATTGCGCGGGTCGATGGCAATGCCCTCACCGTCAGCTTCACTGGCGTGAGTTTTGAGCGCGACGCTGCCCTTTTCGCACTTCCATATGCCGCTGGCTTTCCTCAGGTGCTGGTCTACCTCGCGCTGGCTGGAGCGTTGGCCGCCGCCCTTGCGGCATTGGCGGCCGCATTGATGGCGGCTGCGGCAATCGTGGCAGAGGATGTCGTCCATGGCCTGCAGCGTGAATTGATACCTGACAATGCTCGCATTGGCAGCACGCGATTGTCCTTGCTCGGCATTGCTTTCATCACCGCCTGGCTTGCAGTAGCGGCGCCAGCAGATCCGCTCAAACTGTTCCTGTGGTCCCTCAACTTCAGCGCCTCTGCGGCTTTCCCGGTGCTCATGATGTCGATCTGGTGGAAGCGCATCAATGCCTGGGGCGCCATGGTCGGAATGATTGTCGGATTGGTCGTGGCGGCGCTCGCTATTCTGATGGGAGAAGCGGGCGCGTGGCCCTTGCCCGGTGTGCTTGCCGCCGTCTTGGGTTTGCCAGCGGGAGCGGCAGCGGCGGGTATCGGCAGCCTGCTTACGCCAAAGCCATCACCGGGCCTGATCGATAGTGTGCACGAGATGCGTGTGCCCGGCGGCGAGACACTCTACGATCGTGAGGTGCGTCTGAAGCGGCTGAAGTCTCCCGTGCCAACTTGAGGTCGCTGCGAACTTGCGTTGTGCGGCCCGACGAATGTAAGCAGGTGACGGCAGGAACCGAGGTTACAGCAGCAACGGGACGGCACCGGCGATGTCGGCACGCGAACGGCTCGTACTTTTCCCACCGATCGAGCCTTTTTGCCACGAGCGCCTGAAGGTGACTGGTGGGCATGAGATCTATTTCGAAGAATGCGGCAACCCGCGCGGCAAGCCAGCGCTGATCATTCACGGCGGGCCGGGTGGAGGATGCAACCCAACCATGCGCCGCTATCACGACCCGGCGCGCTACCGTATCATCCTGTTCGATCAGCGCGGCTGCGGACGTTCGCTTCCCCACGCCAGCCTCGAGGCCAACACAACATGGGATCTGGTGGCCGACATGGAGCGGCTGAGGATTCATCTGGGCATCGAACGCTGGCAGCTGTTCGGCGGCTCGTGGGGCTCGACGCTGGCGCTGGCATACGCGCAAACCCACGCCTCACGTGTGACCGATTTGGTTCTGCGGGGCATCTTCCTTCTGCGCCGGGAGGAGCTGAGGTGGTTCTACCAGGCGGGCTGCAACTGGCTGTTTCCGGAGGCCTTCGAGGAATTCAAGAAGATCATCCCCGCGGAGGAGCGCGGCGACATGATCGCCGCCTACTACCGTCGTCTCACCCATCCCAAGCGTGAGGTCCAGATAGCAGCGGCGCGTGCTTGGTCGATCTGGGAAGGCAGCACGCTCTCCCTCATGCAGGACCCCGAGCGCCTCAAGCTGTTCGGCGCCGACAACTACGCCATCGCTTTCGCGCGTATCGAGTGCCATTACTTCATCAATCGCGGTTTCTTCGAGCGTGACGACCAGCTGTTGGCCAACACCTATCGCATCCGCCATCTGCCTTGCACCATCGTGCATGGGCGCTACGACGTTGTGACGCCCGTCAAGAGCGCATGGGACTTGGCGCGGGTCTGGCCAGAGGCCGATCTGCGCATCGTCGGCGACGCGGGCCACGCCATGACCGAGCCCGGGACAGTGCACGAGCTGGTCGGCGCTACCCGCCGGTACGCTGGCGGCGCCTGAGCGGCCATAGGCAGCGAGTTCCTCCCGGGCGCAGGCGCGGCCGAACGCCGGACCGCCGCGACGTCAGGCGTCGAAGAAAACCGTCTCGTCGCTGCCCTGGATGTGGATGTCGAAGCGCAGCACGTTGCCTTCCGGCTTCGCCATCAGGGTGTGGCGCCGGTCTTCCGGCACCAGCGCCAGGATCGGATCGTTGGCATTGGCCGGGTCGCCCGCGAAGTAGATGCGGGTGAACAGCCGCTTCAGGATACCGCGCGCGAAGATGCTCACGTTGATGTGCGGCGCCTGCATTGTGCCCTTGGGGCCGGGCACCATCCCGGGCTTGATCGTGTCGAAGCGGAAGCTGCCGTCCTTGGCTGTGGGGCAGCGCCCGAAGCCGCGGAACGAGTTCGACTTGAGTGGGCGGCCGTCGGCCGGGTGCGCGTAGCGGCCGTCCTGGTCGGCCTGCCAGATCTCGAGCATTGCATCCGGCATCAGGTTGCCGTCGCCATCGAAGATACGCCCTTCGATGCGTACGTGGGTGCCCGGCATGCCGGTGTCGGCCACAACCGGGCCGAATACCTCGCGCACGCCGTAGGGCGCGGGCGCCAAGCCAATGTGCAGGAACGGCCCTACGGTCTGCGAAGGGGTACGCTCAGTCATGGTGGTCGGAGTCCTGCGGAGTGGCGTTCTGGCCCCTGAGCACGATGTCGAAGATGTAGCCGAGCGCCCATTCGGGCTTGGTCGTGTCGAGGTCGAACCGGCAGATCATGCGCTCGCGCGCCTTCGCGTCGGTCACGGAGTTGAAGATCGGATCGAACGGGAACAGGGGGTCACCTGGGAAGTACATCTGCGTGACGAGTCGTGTCAGGAACGACGGCCCGAACAGCGACAGATGGATATGCGCCGGCCGCCAGGCGTTGTGGTGATTGCGCCAGGGATAGGCGCCGGGCTTTATGGTGACGTAGCGATAGTTGCCGTCTGCGTCCGTCACGACGCGGCCGGCGCCGGTGAAGTTGGGGTCGAGCGGGGCTGGATGCTGGTCGACCTCGTGCACGTAGCGCCCGGCGGCATTGCACTGCCAGATCTCGAGCAGCGTGTTGGGAACGGGCTTGCCGCGCTCGTCGAGCACGCGGCCGGTGACGATGATGCGCTCGCCCAGTGGCTCGCCCTTGTGCTGGGTCGTGAGAATCCGCCTCGGCCGGAAGCGCGTCCGAATGCCCGTACACGGGCCCGGTGGTTTCGGAGAGCGTCTGCGGGATTACCACCAGCGGGCGCTTCGGCGAGCGTGTGCGGGTGCCCACGTAGTCGGGCGAGAGATAGGGTGGGTCGGCGTCGTTGCCGGCCCTGGAGAAGATGTCGGTCATTGTCGTTGCCCCTGTTTCTGTGCCTCGATGGCAGCCTTGGTGCGCGCGTGCAGGTCGCGCAGCACACTCAGCTCTTGCGCGCTTGGAGGCGCCGTCTCGGCCACCTTCGCCGCAAACTTGACGGGCCAGCCGGTGCTGTCCACGATCTGCTCCCGTGCCGTGCCCGGATGGATCGCGACCACCGTCAGCTCGCTGGTCGCCTCGTCGGGTCGCATCTCGCACAGGTCGGTGATGACGCGCGTCGGCCCTTTGGTGGTCACGCCGAGGCGCTCGCGCGCGCCCTTGCCGTCGCCGTGGCCGAGCGACGTGACGAAGTCGATCTTGCCGACGAAGGAACGCTTGCTCTGCGCCATGGTGATGAACACCTCATGGCAGGAGGTGGCGATCTCCGGCGCGCCGCCGCCGCCCGGCAGTCGCACCTTGGGCTTGTCGTAGGTGCCGCCGACGACAGTGGTGTTGAGGTTGGCGAAGCGATCGATCTGTGCGCCGCCGAGAAAGCCGACGGTAATGCGTCCGCCCTGCAGCCAGTAGCGGAACATCTCCGGCACCGACACCGTGGTCAGCGCTGTCTCGCACAGCTCGCCGTCGCCGATCGACAGCGGCAGCACGTTGGGCTTGGTGGCGATGGTACCGCTCTCGTAGATCAGCGTGATGTCGGGCGCGTGCGTGAGGCGGGCCAGATTGCACGCCGCCGACGGCGCGCCGATGCCGACGAAGCACACGTCGCTGCCCTTGAGCGCGCGCGAAGCGACAACCGTCATCATCTCGGTCGGCGTCCAGGCGGGCTTTGCCGGCGTGCTCATGCAACCCTCCCCTGGCCGGCCTTGCGCGCGAAGCGGGCGAAGGCGTCGGGGCCTTTCTGCAAGACGTTGGCGTCCATCCAGGCTTGGAAAGTGTCGCGGTCGCGGGCGATGGGGTCCCAGGCCTCGTAGAAGGCATTGTCGCGCTTGTAGTAGCCCTGCGCGTAGGAGGGATGCGCCCCTCCCGGCACCAGGGCAATGGCCGTCACGGTCCAGGTCGGCAGGATACAGGCATTGAACGAGCGCGGCCCCAGGTCGTCGACCACTTCCTCCACCGTGACGAGGGAGCGCTTGGAGCCCAGCACCGCTTCCTTCTGCACGCCGACGATGCCCTCCAGCATGACGTTGCCGGCGCGGTCGGCCCTCTGGGCATGGATCACCGCGCTGTCGAGGCGCATGGCCGGCACGGTTGCCAGCACTTCGCCCGTATAGGGACAGGTCACCGACTTGATGTTGGCATTGACGCGCGGCAGCTCGGCGCCGCGGTAGCCGCGGAACACGGCGAACGGAAGCCCGGCAGCGCCTGCCTCGAAGGCATTCGCCATGGCCGCGTGACTGTGCTCCTCGATCTCCAGCGGCTTGGGCCAGCCCTGCTCGTAGGCCTCGCGGAACCGGTGCAGCGACCCCACGCCGGGATTGCCGCCCCAGGAGAAGATCATCTTGCGTGCGCCGCCCATGCCGATGATCTGGTCGTACAGCAGGTCGGGCGTCATGCGGACGAGCGTCAGGTCCTTGCGCCGCTGGCGGATCGCCTCGTGGCCGGCCGCATAGGGAATGAGGTGCGTGAAGCCCTCGAAGGCCACCTTGTCGCCATCCCGCACGACTTCTTCGACGGCGGCAGAAAGCGGTAGGAACTTGGCCATTCAGGGTCTCTGGGGGCGGTGGTCTGTTCTCAGTGTTGTTAGAGCCGGCCGGCTCTTAAAATCAAGCTCTCAAAGTGCGCGGCAGGTTGCATCGTTCGGCTGCCCCAGTTCCGGCGGGGCGGTGGACTTCCAGTGCGTCGCCAAGCCGTTCGCTTACCGCGTGTTTTGCTGGGTCCACACTGCGGACGCGGGGACGAGTCCCACCCCCAAGCACAGCCTAGAAAGACCCGCCGGTGGTGAAGCGGTCATCGTCGTCGCGCGAGGAGCCGCCCGAGTGACCGTCATCTCCGGGTGACCAATCGCCGCGGCTGCTGGGCTCGCGCCACCCCCCTCCAGACCACCCTCTGTCTCTGTCCCCGCCGCCACCCGGGATGGGAAACGGGAACGGCAGCCCCGGCATGCCCGCATCCCGCCCTCCGCGCGGCCCGCGATAGGAATAGCCCCCCCGCAGCAGGTCCCACAGGATACTGCCGGCTGCACCGGCAAGCACCTGCTTCAAGCCATCTGAGATGGCGTTGTCGTTGTCGAAGCCACCGTAGGGATGATCGTAGCCGGCGTTGCGGAAGCGGTCGCGCACTTGCTGCACCTCATCGCGCCGCCGCGCCAGGTCCTGGGCCGTGCGGCGCAGGTCGGCGATCTCGTTGTCGGCTTTGGCTATGCTTGAGTCGATGGTCTCGAGCTTGCGCACCATGGCATCGTCGGCGCCCGTCGGCGTGCGCCTCGCCTCCCGATAAAGCGCCGCCAGGTCGTCCTTGCTGTCGGCCGACGCGATCGTTTCCAGCGCCTGCGTGTAGGACGGGTTGGTGCCGGTGGCGACGAGGCCCTTGCGATCGTCCTCAAGCTTGCGCAGCAGCCCGTTCTTTTCCTCCAGCGTCCGGTCGGCCGCGGCAAGCTTGTGGCGCGCTTCGCTGAGCGCCCGCTCCTTGGGCTCGATGCCGGCCTCGATCAGCGCGCGCCGCTCCACGTCTGCCAACGCCTTGGTCCGCTCGTCGGCCTCGCGCCCGCTTGGCAGTGGCATGCTCCTCGGAGCCGCAACGGGATCTCGATCAGCGCCGCATAGTTGGGGCGCACGTCGCCGAAGCCGACCAAATCGGCGACGATGCGGTCGATCATGCGTACGAAGTTGCCGGCGCGGTAGTCCGCGGTGCCGAACCTGCGCCGCCAGAGGTAGATGAACAGCGGATCGTCGTCGTAGGGCTTGCGCTTGGCGCCCAGCTCCGCTTCCGAGCTTGCTGCCTTCTTCTCGGCCTCGGTGGCGATCGACTCTGCATTGGCGAGTGCGGCCTTGGCCGCCTGCCATGCGGGCAGGCCCTGGGCGCCCGTCATGGCTTTACTGCGCACCTCTTCCACCGCCGCCAGCGCCCCTTCCACGGCCTCGGCGGCCGCGTCCCGGTCAGCCTCCGCGCCCGCCACCTCCTTCACCAGGGCTTCCCGCCGCTCGGCAAGGGTCGCCAGGCGCAGACGGTTGTCCTCGAGGATCTGCATCGCGCGGCGCTCGCCGGCGTCGAGGCTGTCGACCAGACCGGCCGGCCGCCATCTCGTCGAGCTTGATGCGCGCAAGCTCGCGCAAGGCCTCGCCGCGCTCCTTGCGCAGCCGCTCCGCCTCCTCGACCGCCGAGCGCAGCGCAGCGTCGAGCTGGCCCTCCTCGCTGGCGAAGATTGGCGATCGCGCCCTCGATCGACGCCAGCGTCTGCCGCCCCGTCCACATCAGGCCGTCCCTACCACTTGGTGATAAAGCCGCCTTCGAACGGCATCTGATAGTCGATGGCGAGCGTGCCGCGCCGCTTCACGCCAAAGCGGTTGCGCTGCACGATGCCGTCGTCGCGCTTGTCCTGCGCCACCGCCTCGAACACGCGCTGCGGCACGCGCACCCCGAACTTGTCGACCGTCTCGGTCGTGCCGGTCTCCTCGTTGCGGACCGGCAGGGAGAGCTTGCGCCCATCGGGGCGCGATCGCCTCCACGATCAGGTAGTAGTTGCGGGCCTGGCTGTTGCCGGGCGGCCGGCGCCACACGCCGGTGACCTCGCCCGGACGCGACACGATCGTCAGCGTGTACTCGCGGGTCAGCTCGTCGCGCAGTGCCGCGAGCTCGGCGGTGATCTTGGCCGCCCCGGCGCGGTCGCCGGCCCGGATCAACCGCTCGCCGTCGGCCAGCAATGCGGCAGCCTTTTCCTTGGCCGTATCGTCGGTCGCCACGGCAGGACTTCGGCGTGGGCCTGCCGCAGCGCGCGCGGCAGCGTCTCGGTGATCTCGACGCGCGCGCGCTCGGCCGTCCAGTCGTGGCCGGCCGCGAGACCGAGCATGTAGTAGCCCACCCAGCCCGCAACGATGAGCGCGAGGAGCGCCGCCCCGCGCTTGCCAAGGGTACTCGCGCCGGGCCCAGAGCGTCAGCAGCGACCGCTTCCAGCCCGCCGGCGGTGGCGTGTAGACGAACCGGCTCTCCTTGCAGCGCCTTGACGCCGTCCGCCAGCACGCGGTCGGGCACCTCGATGCCCTGATCCTGGTAGATCTTGCGCAGCCTGGCGATCAGCTCGCGCCTCGCGCTGCTCCTCGCTCAGCTCCCGCCGCACCAAGTCCTCGCGGTGGCGCAGGGTGTCCACCACGTCCATGGCGATCATGATGTCGTCGAGCTTCTGCGGCGTGCCGGAGGCAACCGCGGTCTCGCTCATGGCCAATATCTCCGCCAGCCCCGGTTCAGGACGCGAGCGGCAAGCTGTCGCCGGCGGCGATCAGGCGGGCGATGCGCCTCTTGCCGTCCTCCACCGCGTCGCGGATCTCGGCCGAGTTCTGCGTCGAAAGCTTGCGCATCTCGGCGATGATCTCGGTGGAGCGCTCCTGGAAGGTGACGACGCTGTCGACCAGTTTCTTGACGGCATCGGCGCGGATGGTCGGGCCGTAGCCGCTGCGCACGGCCGCCTCCTGGATCTTGTCGCCCACCTCCGACAGCGTCTCCAGGCTCTTGGACATGCCTTCCTTCATCGCATCCAGCGTCTTGGTCGAACTCGTGCAGCCCGAACATGCCGGTGAACGAGGCCTTGAGTGCGGTGAGCACGCTGTCGTTGGTGGAGAAGAACGTGACCGCCTGAGCGTACACTCGCTCCTTGGCCGAGGTCGTCTGCATCAGCCGCGCCATGATCACCTCGGAGGTGTTGTAGGAGATCGTGAGATTGTCCGAGAGGTCTTTGGCGATTTGGTAGCGCTTGTCCTCGTCCTGCGTTCGGCGCAGCTGCTCGTCGCGCGCCAGCTCGAGCTTGGCGCGCTCGGCAGGCTCCGTGCCCGAGAAGCCTCGCCACCTTGGCGGTCTCCTGCTCCAGGGCTGCCCTGGCGGCGTTGAGCTTGGCCTCGGCCTGCTTCAAGCACTTCGAGCGCCATCACCTCGGCATGCTTGAGCGCGCCGCGATAGTCGCGATAGGCGTCGAGGATCTTGGCCTCCCGCTCGATCTGGTTCTTGGTCTCCTTGGTGACCGCCAGGTAGGTTTTGCGGATGCTTGTCGAACCGATCGGCGATGTCGCCGCGCGCGATCTTCATCCACATGTTGGTGCCGCGCTCGAGGATGTCGAGCTTGCCGTCGGACACCTGGTCGACGAGCCGCTTGCTGTCGTCGCGGATCGAGTTGAACCCGTTGGTGATAGCCTGGTAGCGCTCCCCTATTTCCATCTTCGAGGTCTGCTCTCGCACCACCTCGTTGAAGATTTCCGCCTGCCCCAGGGTGCGCGCGATGAGCGCGATCTTGTCCTTGTCGAGATCGGAGATCTTCTCGAGCAGCGCGTTGATGGGCGCCGGATCGAGCTTCTCTGGCATCAGCCCCAGTTCGCGCAGGGCCGACGATGCCTTGTCAAGATACTGCAGTGGCGATCTAGCAGCGACTTGCGCCATGTCGTTCCTCCTCGGGAGATAAGCGTCCTCGGCGCATTTCGGGTTGTATCTGTTGTCCGGGATGCTGTCTTGCAAGTGACGGAACGCTTGAATTATGGAGGGGGCAAGGCTGCCGCAATGGTGCTTGCTGCCGGCGGCCCCAAGCGCCGGCCGGTCGCCCTGATTAAGAAATGCGAGATTGGTTTGCGCTACTACGTTGCTAGAATGCCTGGCGTCATCTCGTAGGTCAGAGGCCGTGCTGCCTGCTCCAGATCTGCTATCGCTGGTTGCGCCCAATGGATTGGGACACTTTCGCCGGCAGGTTGGGATCCTCAGCCGCCTTCTCGAGCGGCAGCCGAGCCTGCAAGTCCATGTGCTGTGCGCAGACTTCCAATTGGCGCTCACCCGGGACTGGGATACGGCCGTGCAGCTCTTTTCCGACCCGCGAGTGGTGCGGACCGGTGGGATTCTCGATCCCGGCGTCGTTTGGTCGACGAATGCTGCACGCTATGACGATGGATGTCTCTTTGGTTGGATCGAAAAACTTGGCCGATTGCCCGATCTGACACGAGCCAGGCTTGTTGTTTCGGACAACCTGGCCGGCGTGCTCAAATATAGAACCGATGCCATCCTCAGTGGATCGTTCCTTTGGGGCGACGTGCTAGCAAGCGCGCATCCTGAGAGCAGTCCGGTACGAGACTTCGCTCGGTTCGAGGAGGAACTGCTGGCGCGTCACCGCCCGCCAATGCTGTGCGTTAGGGACATTGCGATGCCGGCAGTGTTGGACCACACACAGCCTGTAGGATTGGATTGGATGGCTGAGAGCGATCGGGTTCCGCCGCAACGCAAGCAGGGCTTGCCACGTATAGGGCTACTCGGCGGAGCTAGCGGCGCGGCGGACGGGTTGCTCGCGCGGGCCACACTCGCACTCGCTCGCACCGGCAAGTACCAGTTGGCTCTTCCTGCTTCTCTCGCTCACGAAGCCCCACGGCCGGTTGTCTTCGCGCACGGCCGCGACGACTATGCGTCGCTGTCGGTGGCAGTTTGCCGGCCTGGAATTGGCACCGTCTCCGCCTGCATCACGGCCGGGGTGCCCATGGTTACGCTCCACGAAGGTCCGTCAAACCCGGAGCTAAGTCACATCGGCGCCCGTCTCGAGCAGCTTGGCATCGCGGTCAACCTTGGCGCCGATCCGGACGAACGCGCCATTGTCTCCGGCGTCGAGCACGTGCTTGACGAAGCCGTGAGTGCAGCCATCCGAGCGCGGATGTCGACGCTGCCGCGCCAAGGTTTTTGCCAGGCGGTGGACTTTCTGGTCGGCCGCCTGTAGAGGCGCTGAAGATCAATGGTTGGCCTCGATGCGTTCGTGCTCGGCGGAAGGCAATTTGGCGGCGTCGTCAGGCGTTGCTCGTCGGAGATGGGATGTGAGCGAGGTAGCAGTTCGGGTCGATGGGTTGTCGAAGCGCTACGAGATCGGCGTGGCGGGGGCGGGGCACGACACGCTGCGCGAGCTGATCATGGATCGGTTTGGCCGGCTCGGCCGCAGCGGGGAGAGTGCGCCATCGGCACGCTCGATCTGGGCGCTGAAGGACGTGACTTTCGAGGTGCGCCGGGGCGAGGCCGTCGGGTTGATAGGACGCAACGGGGCGGGCAAGAGCACGCTGCTGAAAGTGCTGTCGCGGATCACGGAGCCCACGTCGGGCCGTGCCGAAATCTTCGGGCGGGTCGGCTCGCTGCTGGAGGTCGGCCTATGTGTTAATTTATCGCTCTTAAGCTCGGGCAGACAAGAATTTCCTGGCATATCCTTTAGCTAACCGTATCCACGAAACGCGTTTGGAGCCGCGCGAGGCCGTGTGCGAGGCTACGGGCCTGCGATGCGCCGCATTCAAGGCCACGGACCGACGCGGTTAACCCAACACCTCGTGTAGGGGTCCGATACAATGCGCGATCGGAGCCCACAGCGCCCGGCCCCGCAAGGCAGCAACTCTGGAGCAACGCTGGGTTCATCGCCGCATTGACATCAAGGATATCAACGTCGTACGGCTACCGTGGTGGTTGAGTGGCTTGGTGCGTATGCGTAATATTGCCGTTATCCCGGCGCGCGGCGGCTCCAAATCCGTCCCGCGCAAGAACCTGCAGGGTCTGGCCGGCCGCCCGCTGATCGCTTACATGATTGGGCACGCCCTGGCGGTGCCGGCGATCACAGACCTCGTGGTTTCTACCGAAGACGCAGAAATTGCCGAAGTGGCCCGACGCTTTGGAGCGCAAGTACCGTTCTTGCGCCCTGCCGAACTCGCCGAGGACAACATGCCCTCATGGCCGAGCGTGCGACACGCCGTTCTCGAGATGGAACGACGCAGCGGGCAAGCATACGACCATGTCATAATGCTCCAAGCCACTGCGCCGCTCTGCAGGTCGCAGGACATTGCCGCATGCATCGATCGCCTCGCTGTCGGCGATTGCGATAGCGTCGTAACCGTCGTACGGGTAATGACGCACCATCCGTTTCGCATGAAGCGCATTGTCGGTGAGGATATCCTGATCAACTTCATCGATCAGGGTTTCGAGGACATGCGGCCGCGCCAAACCTTGCCTCCGGTCTATCAGCGTTCCGGCGCCGTGTATGCCAGCCGTCGTGCTGTTGTTCTAGAACAAGACAGCGTCGTCGGCGCCAACGCGCGCGCAGTGATCGTACCACCTGAGACTGGGCTGGAGATCGATACGGCGCTCGATCTAGAGCTCATGCGGCTCATCATCGCGCAACGTAGGGGGGAGACGGGAAGTGCATAGTGCAGCCATCCAACAAGGCAATCGCCCCACGAAGCTCATCGCGGAATTCTGCCAGAACCACAACGGAAATTTCGAGGTGCTGAGCAGGATGGTGGGCGCCGCGGCGGCCGCGCCACGCATGCCAAGATTCAAACCATCTTTGCCGACGAAGTGGCCTATCGTCCCCAATTCGAGCAAGGCCTGGTCGACGGCGACGTGACCAGATCGATCAAGCGTCCCTATCAGGCTGAGTATGATCGCTTGAAGGGCCTCGAAATCGACTACGACCAAGCTCGGCAATTCATAGCTCTATGTCGCGATGCGGGCCTCGAGCCGATGACCACATGCTTCACGCGGGCACAAGTCGGGGCCCTCTCTGAGCTTGGTTTTCGCGAGATCAAAGTTGCCAGCTACGTTGCGCGTCGTTTCCGCTGCTGCGCGAGCTGAAGCAGAAATTCGCGCGTCTCGTTGTCTCGACCGGCGCCACCTACGACGACGAGGTTCGCCACGCCGCAGATGTGTTGCGCGGCAGCGATTTCGCGTTTCTGCATTGCGTGACGATCTATCCCACACCGCTCGATCAAATCCACACGGCAAGAATGCAGTGGCTGCGCAAGTTGGCCCCCGAGGTAGGCTTTTCGGATCACACGCTCGTCGCGCGCGACGGTCTAATCGCGGCCAAGGTCGCCATCCACCAAGGTGCCACGATCGTGGAGCGCCACTTCACTATCCTTCCGGCCAACGAGACACGCGACGGCCCGGTTTCGATCACACCGCAGATGCTGGCCGAGTTGGCCGCGTTTGCTGCTCTCGACCAGGATTCCCAGGTAGCTGATTTGGATCGCGCCAATCCAGCTTGGCGCGCGGCCATCGGCACAGCCGATCGCAAGCTCAGTGAGCAAGAGCTGCTGAACCGCGACTACTACCGTGGGCGTTTCGCCAGCCGTCGGCCGGAGAGCCACAACGGCCGGCGCATGATTTTCAACTGGGAGGAAGTTCCCCTCCCGAGCTGAAGTCACGGCGCCAAAGCTGACTTGCTGGGCCGCCAGGGATCGGCTGGCCGCTCGAGCAGGAATATCCGCTGGCCCTGCCAGGATCTCCGGTCACGGCAGATGAAGCCTCGAGCGGCAAACAGATCGACGATCTGCTGTTCGGTAAATTAATTCATGTAGCCGTTGCGCCACCGCTCAATGTATCGCGAAGCGCGATCCACCGACCCGATGCCATGTTCCAGATAGGCATACGAGGCAACGCAGCGTGTGGCGGATGGCGGCAGCCAGGCAAGGAGTGCTCCCAC
>CAVWOY010000033.1:0-175894 GCA_963756735.1 uncultured Alphaproteobacteria bacterium | reverse complement strand
GTGGGACCATGTGGGGCCGAGGACGGAGTTGACGACGAGGGCTGGGCCAGCGTCCATGGCGACGTGCTGCTGGCCCGGCATGACCATGGTGCGCGCGTTCGGAATGGCTTTCTGTAACCGTGCGATGGCTCCGACAAACAAGGGCGGGCTGTCGCCGCCCTGGAGAAGCAGGACGGGTGTCATCATATGTACGAATCGCTTTGCGTCGAGCCTGTAGGCGTCCTGCGCGCGCAACTCTCGCGGCAAAGTGCGCGCGGCCGCAACCCGGTCCGGCCATGCAGAACAGGATCGTAGCATCTTGAGTGCCTCAGGGTTCAAGGCGGCGATCTCTGCCATGAAGATGGCGACCACTCGCTCGCGATCGCCGGCCTCCAGCAGCGCTTCCAATAGCTGCACCTGCTCTCTCGAGTGGAAGCTCTCGCCCTCGGCAACGACCGGCCTGGAGCTCGCTGAAATTGCCCGCCGCAAGTGGCCAAATCTTTGCATACTTCTGGTTACCGGCTATGCGGACCTGCCCAATCACGAGAAGACTGATCTTCCGCGCCTCTCCAAGCCTTATCATCAGGCCCAACTGCAAGCGGAGATCAATAGGCCTCATCTTGCTCGCGCGTGACGTCCAACGAAATGCTGCGGCGCGAGATTGCGCCGAACCAGACGGCAGATGTGGGTCAATAGCACGTAAGCCGGGCGCCTCGCCGCGACGGCAGGTTTACCCCAGGTAGCTGCCGTTCGGACACAATGACGCCAACGGGTGGTCCGTGTCAGAAGCCATCGGCGCTGGGTCGCCCAGCAGCCGAGACCGTGCCCTTAGCGGATCATTCGCGTCATCTCACATACGGTCCGCCGCCAACGTGTCGAGCAATGCTGGTCGATGTGCGCCATCACGGGCCTGTTCGCGCGCATTCATCTCCCAATCAACGCTGCCCCGGCGAAGGCGAGCTGGCATTCGCGCCGTCTTAAAGGGGCAGGCCTGTGCGCGCCTTTCGCCGCGGGCGCTATCGAGGCATGGCCGCCATCGCGGCCCTTCATCTTTGAGTCAAAATGAGCCGGCTTGCGCCGCGCGGGCCATCGGCTACATGCGCAGCGTGCTCGAGGCAGCGCGTCCAGCGGGCTGATCGCTGCTACCCCCGGCGGAGCCGCAGCAGGAATCCGCGCACGGCCTGGTTGATGGCGGGGATCGACCACAGCACGGAGAGAATGGTGAGCGCCGACAGCAGCATGCACACCGGCCGCGTGAAGAAGGGCACCAGGCTTCCTCCCGACAGGACGAGGCCCCGCGTCAGGTTCTTCTCCAGCAAATCACCCAGCACCAGGCCCAGGATCAGCGGCGCCATGTTGAACTTCAGCTCCCGCATCACGAAGCCGACCAGCCCGAAGAACAGCATGACGTAGATGTCGAACACACGCGAGGTGATGGCAAAGGCACCGACCACGCACAACACGAACACGATCGGCATCAGTCGCTCGCGCGGCACCAGCAGGATCTTGATGAGCGGGCGCACCAGCACGAAGCCGAAGATCAGCTTGCTCATGTCGGCGATCACCAGCATGGCAATGATCTGGTAGAAGAACTGCGGCGACTCCACCATGAGGTTCGGCCCCGGATTGAGGCCGTGTATCATCATCGCCGCCATCAGCACCGCCGCCGGCGCCGATCCGGGCAACGCAAGGGTCAGCACTGGGATGATGGCGCCTGGAACCGAGGACGCTTCTCCGGTCTCGGCAGCCATGAGACCCTCGATAGAGCCCTTGCCGTACTTCTCCTTCTCCTTGCTCGCGCGGCGCGCTGCAGCATAGGAGGACCAGGCGGCCGCGTCCTCGCCGAGGCCAGGCAGGATGCCGATCCAAACGCCGATGGCGCCCGAGCGAAAGATTGTGCGCCAGTGCTTCAGCACATCCTCGATGCGCGGCACGATGGAGTTGAGCTTGTTGAGGATGGCCTTGACTGCCGGACCGCGCATCGCCTGCAGCACCTCGGCAACCCCATAGGCTCCGACCAAGGCCGGCAGCAGGCCGATGCCGCCCGCAAGGTCGGTGAAGCCGATCGCGTAGCGCTGGTAGTTGTAGTAGGGCTCCTGGCCGATGGTCGCGATCCAGAGCCCCAGCAGACCGGCGATATAGCCCTTGAGCGGATCGCCTCCGGCCAACGTGCCGGCTATGACGACGCCGAACACCGCGATCCAGAAGAACTCGAAGCTCTGAAAGGCGAGGGACAGCTCGCTCAGCACGGGCGTGAGCAGCGCCAGGCAAAGGATGCCGAACAGCGTGCCAAGCCACGAACCGGAGGTGGAGATGCCCATGGCGCGTCCAGCGAGCCCTTGGCGCGCCAACGGATAGCCGTCGAGGGTGGAGGCTGCGGACGCGGGCGTACCGGGGATGTTGAGAAGGATGGCGCTGCGGCTGCCGCCATAGATGGCGCCGACATAGATGCAGATCAGCACCATGATCGCTTCGGTGTGCGGCATGGAGAAGGTGAGGGTGGTAAGCAGCGCGACGCCCATCGTGGCCGTGAGGCCCGGAAGGGCGCCGATGACGATGCCGAGAAACGTCGCCCACAGCACGTTGAAGAGCGTGTGCGGTGTGAGGAAGCCGACGAAAGCACCCCCGAGCTGGTTCAGGCCATCCAACATCTGCTGTCGGGATCCTCAGGGCAGGCGCACGTAGAAGACCTTCTCGAAGATCAGCGTCACAGCAGCGCCCGTGGCGAGGCCGATGAGGCCTGCTTCGCCGATGCGTCGGGCCCGCACCCGCCACGTCTGACCCGGCTGCCACTCGAACACGACGGTGAACAGGGTCACGAAGATGGCCGAGGCGAGCCAGAACGGAGCACGCCCGATCAGGCCGACCACGAAGAGAAGGCCAAGGCTTGCAGCAAGACCCAACCGCACGTCGCCGCTGCGCTTGCCTGGGTCGCGCGCAACTTCGGGTTGGGCCCGCAGGGCGCCCTGACGGGTAGCGCGGACGGCAAGCCAGACGCTCAGCAGCACGATCACAATGCTGTAGAAGCCAGGCACTAGGCCCGGCGCGGTATAAATCTCACCTCTCTGATCGGCGTACGTCGGCATGCGGAATGCGAGCCAAGCTGCTGCCGCGCCGAACACGAAAAACACCGCCGCGATCCACAAATCGGTGCGGGGCGGAGCGGGCTGCTCGTGCGGCAGCAGGCTTGGCGTCTCGTCGGCCATGCAGGTGCCTCCAAGGGTCAGCCGTGCGGACGGGATGTCTCCGGCCGATGCAGCCCCGGTCCCGTTCAGAGCCGAGGTATGCCCAGTGTATCGGGCGAGACCTTAGCTTTCCCAGCATCGAAGTAGAGCCAGGCTGAGTAGCGCACCATCTTGAAGGACTCCCGCTCTGCCTCGTCTCCGTGCAGCGGAGCAAACAGCGCGCTGCGGGCATTGGCGTACTTCTTGAGCGCCTCTGAGGTCTTGATCTTCTTCTCCCAAACCTCGCTCATGGTCTTGACCACGTTGTCGGGCGCACCTCTCGGGACCCAAATGCCGAAGTAGTTCATCGGCGCGGGCATGCTAGGGAGCCACTTGGCGGTGGCCGGGATTTCGCCGAAGCCTTCGAGCATGATGGGCTTGTCGGAGAGCACCGCCAGGGGGACGAGCCGCTTGCCCTTGATCATCTCGCTCATCTCTACCAGCAGTTGGGCCACGGCCTGCGTCTCGCCGGAAACGGTCGCCAAGACCGCCGGGTTGCCGCCGTCATAGGTGACGTGCTTGTAGGTGATCTTGCCTGCAGCCTTGACCGACTCCATGAAGTTGTGGCCTGCGGAGGACAGTCCGGCGGTGGCGATCGGTACGTTGGCGCCGTTGCTCTTGAGCGCCTCGAGCAGCTGGCCGAAATCCTTGAACGGTGCACTTGGATGGGCGGCGATGGCCGTCAGGTTGGCAACCGCGAAAAACAGGTGCCAGTCCTTGATGCCCGTATCGAGAAGGCCGAGCACGCGGTAGGTGCCGACGTCTGTGGCGGCGCCCGCGGCCCAGGTGTAGCCGTCCTTGGCCGCGTCGACCGCGTTCTTGGTGCCGACCGATCCCGACGCGCCCGGCTGATTGACGACGATGAACTTCTGCTTCAGCTCGGCCTCGAGCTCGGCGGCAACGATGCGCGCCATCTGGTCGGTGGACCCGCCAGCGGCCCACGGCACGATGATGTTGACCGGCCGATCCGGCTTCCAGCTATAATCCTGGGCAACTGCGGCAGTGGTGAACAAGCCCAAGGCGCAACCGATCAGCGGCAGGAGCAGTCGCCTCATGGTGTATCTCCCAGTGGAACCCTTTCTGTCTTGCCAGGACACTGTCGGAGCAGGCATCGCTTCGTCAATAGGCTGGCTCGTTGATCAGCGTTGCGCGGCGCAACATGAGCCTTTCTGGGGGCCCAGGCTGTGAGTGGAAAAATCGGAGCGCTCAAGGTCAAACTCCAGGCGGTGGAGTGCTTCGAGCGCGAATTTAAGCTGAGGCTGCCGTTCCGCTTCGGCGTCATTACCGTCACCGAGGGAACGCAAGCCATCATTCGCGCCACCGTCGCGCTGGAGGACGGGCGCACCAGCGTGGGCGTGGCCGCGGAGAGCCTGGGCGCCAAGTGGTTCGACAAGAACCCGGCCTTCAGTGACGCCCAGAACCTCGATCAGCTGCGCCAGGCCCTGCACATGGCCATCGGGCTCTACCGCAACCGGGGGTGGAGCACGCCCTTCGGGCTCTACGCTGATACCTATCGCGACCAGCTCGCGCGTGGCGCAGACCTGGGGCTGGTGCCGCTGGTGGCATCCTATGGTCCGGCCCTGCTCGACCGTGCCATCTTGGACGCGCTAGGCCGGGCGGAAGGCCTGTCGTTTGCGGAGCTGATCAAGCGCAATGCAGCCGGCATCGACGTCCGTGCCGACCTCACTCCTGACCTCGCTAGCTTCGATTTGCCCGGTTTCCTGCGCGCCTTGCAGCCCGGGCAGAGCATCGCGGTGCGGCACACGGTGGGGCTGGTCGATCCGATCGTTGCGATCGACCAGACGCCGGCAGAGCGCGTCGATGACGGGCTGCCGGAAACGCTGGAGGAGGTCGTTCGCCATTACCGGCGGACGCTTTTACAAGCTCAAGGTGAGCGGCAGCATCGATGCCGACGTCGATCGCCTCTCGCGCATCGCGGCCGTGCTTGACGCTGGAGAGATGAATTACCAAGCAACGCTCGACGGCAACGAACAGTACGACGACATCGAAGGCGTCATTGCGCTCTGGCGCCGGATCAAGGAGACGCCGATGATGGCACGGCTCGCCCAATCGATCCTGTTCATCGAGCAGCCGATCAAGCGGCAGGTGGCGTTGTCGAAGCCGGTGCACGCGCTCGCCGCCGCGAAGCCGCTGCTGATCGACGAGTTGGACGGAGAGATCGCTACGTTCCCCTCGGCGCTGGCGATGGGCTATACGGGTGTCTCAAGCAAGACGTGCAAAGGCTTCTACAAATCGATCCTGAACGCCGCGCGTTGCGCCATGCACAACGCCGGGGCGGACGGACCACGGCTCTTTATGTCGGCCGAGGATCTCGACCACGCTGGCCGGCGTGAGCGTACAGCAGGACCTGGCGCTCGTGTCGCTCCTGGGCTTGACCCACGTCGAGCGCAACGGCCACCATTTCATCGACGGCATGAGCTTCGCTCCGAGGTCGGAGCAGGCTTCATTCGCCGCCGCCCATCCGGACCTCTACGACGACGCGAGCGGCTCGGCCCGTCTGCGTATCGACGCCGGCCAATTGCGGCTCGGCTCGTTGTGGCATCCGGGTTTTGCCAACCGCGGCGAGATGGATTTTTCGGCCATGCACCCCATGGCTGCCCCTCCGCAGGGCCGCATTCTGACGGCCTATGACAAAGGGGGCTCATGATGCCGGCCGAACTCCCGACGGGCTTCGCTTCGGTCGAGGCACTCGAAGACTTCATGACCGAGCCGAGCCAGGTGCTCGCTGCCGATCTCGCCCGTGTGACAGGCGACATCGTAGTGCTCGGCGTCGCCGGCAAGATGGGGCCGACATTGGCCCGCATGGCCAAGCGCGCGGCGCCGGGAAAACGCGTCGTTGGCGTCGCCCGCTTCTCCGATGCCAAGGCGCGGGCCGCACTGGAGAAGGCCGGTGTCGAGACGATCGCCGCCGATCTGCTGGACCGCAACCAGATCGAGAAGCTGCCGACGCCTCGACAACGTTGTCTTCATGGCCGGCATGAAGTTCGGCTCCAGCGGCAACCTGCCCCTGACCTGGGCAATGAACGTGCATGTGCCTGCCATGGTGGCGGAGGTGTACGCCAAGAGCCGGATCGTTGCGTTCTCCACGGGGTGCGTCTACCCCTTCGTACCCGTCGAAAGCGGGGGCGCAACGGAGGAGACGCCGGCCAGGCCGCCGCCGGGCGACTATGCGGCCTCCTGCGCCGGCCGCGAGCACATGTTCGCAGTACTTCTCGCAGCAGCACGGCACGCCGGGCCGCATCGTGCGCCTCAACTACGCGATCGACATGCGCTATGGCGTCCTCCACGACGTGGCGCTGAAGGTGCACGCCGGAACGCCGATCGATCTGTCGATGGGCCACGTCAACGTCATCTGGCAGGGCGACGCAAACGAGATTGCGCTCCGTCTCCTAGCCCATACGACGACCCCGACAACGCCGGTCAATGTCACGGGGCTCGAGACCATCTCGGTGCGCTGGCTTGCCAACGAGATTCGGCAAGCGGCTTGGACGCACGCCGGTGTTCGCGGGAACGGAGGGCGCGGCCGGCTGGCTCAACAATGCTGCCCGCATGGCGAAGGAGCTCGGTCCGCCGCGCGTGCCTCTCGAGCGCATGATCGACTGGACCGCGGATTGGGTAGCGCGAGGTGCGCCGGCGCTCAACAAGCCCACCCACTACGAGGTCCGGGATGGGACCTACTGAAGCCAGCCGCCGCATCGTTCCGCTGGGGCCGGAAGAAGCAGAGGCCGTCATGCCGCTCTCTGTCGGAGGCGGGCTGGAACCAGCTTGCCGCAGACTGGCGCTTCATGCTGGGCGCGGGGCAGGGAGCCGGCGTGCGCGACGAGCGGGGCCGCTGGATCGGAACAGGCCTCCTGCTGCCGCTCGGCGAGCGCATCGCGTGGATCAGCATGGTGCTGGTGGAGGGCTCGCACCGGCGGCGCGGCATCGGCGGCCATTTGCTGGAGCACTGTTTCGAGAGCGCCGAGCAGCAGCGGCTCCATCGCCGGCCTTGATGCCACCGAATTCGGCCGCCCGGTCTACCTGCGCTACGGCTTTCGCGACGTTTATCCGCTGCGCCGGTGGCGGCTCGACGGCCTGCCGGAATGGCGCTTCCCCTCCTGCCGCGCTGTCGGTTGCGCCGATCAATGCGCCGATCTGGCGCGAGGTCGTACGCTATGACCGCCCCCGCTCGGGGCTCGAGCGCGAGCACGTCCTCGCCCATCTCCTGGAGCGCCGGCCGCGGCTCGCGTTCGCGTCGCGCCGCAGCGACAGCCTTGTCGGATACGTCCTGGCGCGCGACGGGCGCCTCGCCACACAGATCGGACCGGTCGTAGCCGACAGCGCCGAGACGGCAGTCGCCCTCATCGCGACGGCCATGCGCGCGGGAGCGCCGCCCTATATGCTCGATGTGCCCGACGCGCACGCGGAGCTGACAAGCTGGCTCGAGCGCCAGGGCGCGACGGCACCGCGCGGTTTCATGCGCATGCTGCGGCGCGCTTATTCGCCGGTAGAAAGCGAGCGGCACGTGTTCGCGCTCGCCGGCCCGGAGCTGGCATGATGCGGTTTCGGTTTCTCAGGAGGCTCGGATGCCCGGCTTGAGAT
Organism: uncultured Alphaproteobacteria bacterium; assembly: GCA_963756735.1. GTDB lineage: Bacteria > Pseudomonadota > Alphaproteobacteria > Rhizobiales > Hyphomicrobiaceae > AWTP1-13. Next base: position 168,089 of record CAVWOY010000033.1, on the reverse strand, counting down.
TCCAGGACTGGCCAGGGCCGGTGCTCGACACCCTGCGGCGCGGCGCCGTGATCCCTGCGCATCCACTTGCGCTGGACGAGAGCCGCAAGCTCGACGTTGTCTCGCAAAGGGCCTTGTCGCGCTACTACATCGATGCGGGTGCCGGAGGACTCGCGGTCGGCGTGCACACCACGCAGTTCCAGATCCGCGAAGCTGGCCTCTATCGGCCCGTGCTGCAACTCGCTGCCGAAACGGCGCGGAGCTGGTCGAGGAGGCCCATCGTCATGATCGCAGGTGCGATCGGGCGGACCGAGCAGGCCGTCAGCGAGGCGCGCGATCACCCGCGATCTTGGCTATCACGCCGTCTTGCTCGGCCTCGCCGCCATGAAGGGAGCAAGCGAGGACGAGCTGATCATGCATTGCCAGGCAGTTGCCGCCGAGATGCCCGCTGGTCGGCTTCTATCTGCAAACGGCGGTCGGCGGCATCAAGCTCTCCCGCAGCTTCTGGAGCCGGTTTGCCGCGATCGAGAACGTGGTTGCGATCAAAGTCGCGCCGTTCAACCGCTACCGCACGCTCGACGTGATGCACGGCATCGTCGCGGCGAGAGCGGAGGATCGCATCACGCTCTATACGGGAAACGACGACCACATCATCGCCGACCTCGCTTTGCCGTTTGCTGTCAAGGCCGGCGACCGCGAGGTGACGCTGCGCTTCCGGGGCGGCCTGCTCGGTCATTGGAGCGTGTGGGTCAAGCCGGTGGTCAGCCTGCTCGAGCGCATCCATGCACTACCCCACGGGGCGCCGGTTCCGGCCGATCTTCTCGCGCTTGATGCCGCCGTCACCGACTGCAATGCCGCCGTGTTCGATGTCGACAACGAGTTCCACGGCTGCATCGCGGGATGCCACTACATCCTCAAGCGGCAGGGCCTGATGCGGACCATCCACTGCCTCGACCCGCAAGAGGGTCTGAGTCCTGGGCAGGCGGCGCGCATAGACGACCTCTATCGCCTATACCCGCATCTCACCGACGACGACTTCGTGGCGGCCAACCTCACACGTTGGCGCAGCTGACATTGAACCTTGCCAGTCGCTATCAGTGACTTGTTCAAATCGCTCACGGCCGATTTAGGTCAAAGCTCACCGGTGCGCCGGCGACCTGAGTACGGCTGATCTACCCCAACAAACGGACATTCCCATCGCCCGCCAGGCACGGGAGGTTCGTGCCGGGTGCGACCTTGACACCTTTACCAACGCTAGCTCGCTTCATCGACTGGGCCTCGACAACACTCCCGCGAAGCACGGCTCAAACCTCGCGCGCCGCACCACTCCTCTTCCAAAATCGGTGCAGCCCGCCGGCTCCTGGGTGCTCACCACCACGACTCGTCATAGTGTGGGGAGCGCCGATCGAGCCTTCAAAGTGCAAACGCATTCTGATGTGAAGGAGAACCGGAAATGCGCAGTTCAACCTCCACGCCGCGGTTTCCTCAGGCCGGATGGCTTGGCGCCAAAGTAAGGCCTTGGTTTGTCAAGAAAACGTCACGTGCAAGTCCCCTTAACAAGCAACGCGCCTCCCCGGAGGATCTCGAAAAGCTGCGCCAAAAGTTTGAAAAGCATACCAAGAACTGACTTCCCACACCGACATCCGGCCTCCTGGCCTCCGATTTCGGTGATGCGCACTGCACCCCAAATTGATGGCTCGGGTTCCGCGCACTCGCGCTTGTTCAGTAGCATTCTCAAGCAATCCATTTCGCATGCCCGTGGGGAAACGCGCTATCTGTTCAGCGCCACTCGTGCGAGTCACAGCGAGTTCAGATGTTATGGCGAAGAAACCCACAATGGCCGGCAAGCAACGCGCTTCGCCACTGAAATCAACCGCGCCCCGCAAGAAGGCCGAGACGAATACCACTCCGCCAGCTGATACAGTTGCCAAACCGAGCCAGTACGCAATCGGCGATCACGTCTCGCATTCGATGTTTGGCGACGGCACCGTGACTGCAATCGATGCTAACAAATTGACCATCGAGTTCCCCAACAAGATCATCAAACAGATTGTCGACGACTACGTGAAGCCCCGCAAACCTTGATGCGCGCCAATGATAAGGAGGGCATCCCTGGCGCCAACTGTCTGGTGGTCCTGCGAAAGAAGGTGGGGTCCTCGTAGCCGATTGCCCAGCTGATCTCCTCGACCGTCGTGTTCGGATTGCTCCAGCTGCCGCTTGGCGAACTCGAGGACGGCTATTGGAGATACTCGCCGCCCTGTTTCTCGGCGATGAGGCCATTGCGGATGCAGGCCATGCGGTAAATTCTCTGCATGAGGTGAGCGTGAGCCGGCCTTAGCTCGTTGGTGTAGGGATTAACGCCGAGCGTGACGAGATCGCGAGCCTGTTCGGCGGCGCGTGTTCTCAAGAAGAATATCGCTTCGTCGATCTCCTGCAGCGTTATTTCCATTGCCGTGCTCCTTCGCATTGCTCAACGGTTGGCACGGTGTTGTTGTTCCGTTAAGGCGGAGCTTGAAGGTACTCCGCGACCGCTTACTGCTCACAACTGAGAGCAGTGGAGGAGCGCCGATGGGGCCATGGAATCGTCCTGCTCCTGCTATTGTTCGTAGCAGCAGGGACGCACCACGCGTTAAGTGGCCACGCGACACAGATCAAGCTGCGCTCGGAACTTTCAGTGGCCACCCTGCATTACTCCTTGGTCCCCGCAAGCGACGAGGGATCGAGGTACCGCCATGCAACCGAACGTGCTAGCCGGCAAACGGGTCCTTATCGCCGAGGACGAACCGGTGATCGCGATGGATCACGCCGCAGCGTTGACCGAAGCTGGTGCCGAAGTCGTCGCCACTTGCGCGACTGTGCGGGGCGCGGTGGATTGCATCCGCGACAGGCCGATCGACGTGGCCGTGGTGGACTACGTGCTGGCCGACGGAAACAGCGAACCGCTGCAAACGGCGCTCAAGCACAAGCACATCCCGTTCGTGGTGGTCAGCGCTTATCCACGGCCCCTGGTGCGGACAGAACCGGGCCAGGAAATTCTGCAGAAGCCCGTAACGTCGGACCTGCTATGCGGGCGCGTCGAGGCCGCCTGCAAACTCGCAGCCTGAGCTCTATCAGCATCCGGCATCCGCTCAGGGGGGACCGAGGGTGACGGCTGGGCTGATGATCCCAGCCGCCACGTCTGTTGGCGTCTACTTCTTCTTTGCGGGTGTGGGGTCGGCACGGCAATAGGCTTTGCGCTTCACTTTGCCCTTGGCATCCTTGCTTTCGCCGACCCAGTTGCAGTCCGTCCGCGCTCGACAGTCTGCCTCCACCTTCAGCGCATTGCACGCCGGCGGACGTTTTGCTGGTGGAGCCTTCTTCTCCTGCGCGGATGCTCCGAAGGTCAGTCCTGCAAGTATGGCCCCCTCGGCTGCCATTCCGAGCGTCTTGAGAGCGACGTTGTTCATTGGGTCATCCCCTAGTGGTTAAAGCCTGTAAAGTGTACCAATGTGCCCGGCGCTGAAAGTAGGCAGTTCCGTGAATGTCTGTTCATCGGGATCGCTACCGTAACATTCGTGCACGCGGTGTTGCCGAGGACCTAGTAGCGGTGCGGACCAGCAACATGAGTCCGGGCGGGTCTCACCGATGGGCCGGCGGCTGAGTGCAGCAGGTCTACCCAACGAACGGACATTCCCATCGCCGACAGGCACGGGAAATTCGTGCCATGAAGCGACATCGCTGCTACCCTCATAGATGGAACTGGACTACGACCATGCCATCAAGCGGTCCTCAGAATTTCCAGGAGCCCAGATGCAAACAGGTCAATCAGCTCGCACTTGCTGCGTTTCAAGAATTCAGTTCCAAATATTCTGATTGGCCCGCTTTGGCTTCTTACTATGGACGTATGTCCAGGCTTGCGGAGCACGGCGAAATTGTGGTCGCCGACTACGGTAACATCGTCGCACGTGGCCTACATCCCACCCCATCGACCGAAAGGCGCCTTATTTCGAGAAGGCTTGGCCCATCATCCGCTCCCTCGTAGTTGACCCGACCTCCGACGGACCGGGGTTGGTCAGGGCGCTGACGAAGAATGCGTTCGCCCGCGCAGGAGCGCGACCAGGTCGTCTGTCATTCCCTTCATAAGGCCCGATCATGACCGTTCCTACCCAGTATCTCGGGATGAGACTTTCAATGGCATAGCGACGGCCGCCTCCAATTTACGAATCTTAATCGCTGTTTATCTGACGTCTCCACGCCCTAATGCGGACCGCGCCAACTGGCTTTGGTCACGAACAGTTAGTCACAGCCACGTCGAGCGTACCGATTGACCCCGATTCCGACGCCGATCGCTGCAGCACGAAGTCGTCAGGTTCGTGCCGGAGCTTGCCCGTCCGCGACGGCGACGGGAAGGGGCGGACGCCGGCCGGAGCTCAGGCGTAGGCGAGAGTTCAGCCCGAGCCCCAGTCGCGCCGGTATCCTGCAGATGTCCGATTGGCCCTTGGGCTCCTCATCACTGTGCGCAGATCACGCAGGCGACGCTGCGACGAAACGGACCGGAAGCAAAAATGGCGTTTGCGCCAGCTATGTGCCACGCCACGTCAGCCACCGCTCGGCCTCGTGGATGGAGAAACTGGATCGCTGCTGCAGCCGGGGCAAACCCAAGTTCCAGCGATGCTACCCGACGTTTGCCGTTACCGGTTCTTGATTGCCACTTCGGCCAATGGCCTGACCACCTTACCTTCGATGCCGAAGAAGCCGTGCGGCGCGCGCGCCAGGCAAGTTCCTTTGGACAGCGAGGAGCCTTCCTCCGGTTGAAGATCTTGTGCTCCTTGACCGAGGCTGCGCCGAGCGCTGCCATCAACTTGGCACCGGCCTCTGGCACTTCCTGGGCTACACGGACCGGCATCGTCCCTGTGCGATACAGCCAGCACCGCCGAGCGCGGATGGCCGCCAGTTTTGCGAAATATACGGGTCCTCCACAGAGGCCATCAACGAGTCGTGGTCTGAGTTGAGGTGAGCGCAACGCCGTCCGGGCGCGGCTCTGACTGCGCGAGCCTGGCCGCAACGCCGGCGGCAGAGATCGTGCCGCTGCTGGTGCCGACGAGCCAGATAGGAGCCCCGATCCGCTTCCTCAATCCGCGATTGACTTGCGCGACGTCTTGTGCATGCCGCGTCGAGAGCCGGATATCGCCGTTCAGCCCGCTTCGCCGTTGGTCAGAGGCCACATCGAGCGCAGCCACGGCCAGCCCCTCGCGCGCGAAGAGCTCGCGCGACCGGATCAGGAAGTTGAGAGCCAGATCGGTGCCGATCTTGCCTGAGGGCTGCAGCGCAAGAACGCCGTTACCGCCCGCAAACAGGATCACGACGGCGCTGGGCCGCTCACTACCCTTGATCTCGAGATATTTCATCGTGACGCCTGGGCGCACGCGGACTGTCACCACCTCCGTCTTGAGTTCGCGACTGCGGCACCGCTGGGTAGCGCCAGCGGCATCGCTGCCGCCATCGCCGCGGCGACCATTCCTGTCCAGCGCTTTCGTTTGGCTGGCATGCTCTGCGTCCCCAGAAACAACAGCCACTCGTTGTGTCGTTCCTCCACTCGCAATTTAGGCGCAGTCGGGCGGGCGCGCTCCCCCGCGGGAGTTCCAGCTGGCCGGCAAGCAGCCATGCGTCTCTGCGCGCGGTCGAGAGATTAGCGGGTCTTGCGGCTACCCGCGATGTTTCCGCGGGCTTCGGGGAGCTCGGTGGCTTCGTCTTCATGCATCGTTAACACAAGGGGCGCGCTCCCGCTGTAGAACTCCTCAAAGATTGTGCGCGGAATGCTTCTTGTCCCGATCAGGCGAAACACGCGGGGGAGTACTGCACTTGAGCTCGTCGTAGCGCCGAGCGGCTGCAACGGCTCGGCCGTACTCGGCGAACAGCCGACTGAGCATTGCAAAGGTTGCGGACACGTCCGTCACCAGGCGCCGCTTCAGCGGACCCAAGAGGTGCGTCGCGTGTGGCAGCGACGGCTCGACGTTGTTGCCATAGCGCTATTCCGGTTCGCACATCGCCACTATCTGAGGGGTTTGCCGTTTTCTTAGCGGCACCGCGGTAGCCGCTGCAGCAGATCTGACATCACTTACCCCTCCAGTGCATCGCACCTTGCTGTCGCGCATTCCGCCAGTTCGATCCTCCGACATCCTAAAAACAGGCCCGCGGCCGGTCTAGGATTCCTGCGCCGCCGGCTTGCCGGATTGCGCCATTGTGCTTCGCTGGCGCCTGCGCCATTCTGCTGACGGGCCAACCGAAATACCTTGAAAGGAGGTTATGTGCCCCTGGCGTCGCCTCAGCTGGTCCGCTTCTGGACGGAGATGCTCCCCGAGCGAGAGAGGTTTTCCGCCTTTCGAGAAGAGTTTGCGCGGCAGGTCCTCAGGATGGACGTGGCCGACCTCAGCGGGCGCAAACCGCACTCGATCTAACCTTCGTCAATCTCGGTCAAATCGCGGTGGGTAGTCTCGTCGGCACCGCCAGCGAGTTCGTTCGGAACACACATCACGTCAAGGACGGGTTTGGTGCATTCTCGGTGGGCGTGGTCGCGGCCGGACCGGTCCTTGCACGCCATGCTGGCCAGGAACATTGCCTCGGTGTCGGCTCGGGATTGTTCTTCGACCACTCGCGACCACATAGCACCGTCCGACCGAACGTGGGCAAGTTAGGAACATCTTTTTCCACCTGGCTGCGCTGAAAGCTCTGGTCGCTAACCCCGAGGATCGGGTCGGGCAGGTCGTTCGCCCCGGACCTGCCCTGGGCCTCCTTGATGGCTACATGGCTTCGCTCGCCAGCCTGAAAACGCCGCCGTCTACCGAATTGGGAAATGTAATCGGGGTGCACCTCCTGGACCTCGTGGCGGCAGCTGTCGGACCGACCGCCGAAGGACAGGAGATCATCGCCGGGCGCGGGCTGAAGGCCGCGCAGCTGCGTGCAGTCTTGGCCGAGATTGCGCGGCGCTTCGGCAATCCGGGTCTTGATGTCGACACCGTTGCCAGCGGGATCGGATTGTCGCGACGCGGCGTCCAACGCCTGCTCGAGGAGACGGGGAAGCCGTTCACCGAGCATGTCAGGGAGCGCCGACTTCAGCGGGCCCACGCGATACTGAGCGATCCGGCCTTCTCACATCTACGCATCATTGATATCGCGTTTACCACCGGCTTCGGAGACGTCTCCCACTTCACTCGCCTGTTCCGGCGGCGGTTTGGCGACACGCCGACAGGCGTGCGAGTGGCGGCGGGACGCGACGGACACAGCTGAGACTGGTCGAGCACCTGCTGCAAGCCGTGTGCACAGCGGTCACACTCCGTGCTGGCGGGCAACTCCTTCCGGAATGGGTCAGACTTCGGAAGTCGAAGACGTAGTCAGGGAACGTCCGCTTTACCCCACAAAGCAGCCCAGATGAGTTCTGGTTCGGAAGGTCCGAGAAGTGCCAACTGCGGACTTAATGCACCGCAGCAAACAGCTTCATTGATTCGATCACCCCGTCGGCTCGAGCAGTAGGGCAAGGGGGGACATGTGCGGCATCGATCGCCACCTTTTAGCGAGGGCAGCGTTGTCCCCACATGATGACGGTTCACCGGTTGCTAAAGTGCTCTTCTCCGCTGGGTGCATCACGGCAGCAGCGTTCGGTGCGGAGTTTGCCGTAGGCCTCGAACAGCTTCGGTCCGGCCTGTCCCGCGCGCGCCATATACGCTTCCAGAAGACCAGCACTGCAGGCTCGCCACTGCGCAATGTCGTCGGCAGACGGTTCGACGATCCGCACACCATTCTGCACGGCAGCTGCAAACGCTTCGGCCCTGATCGTCGCAAAGCGCGCCCACATGACGTCCTGCGCGTCCTCGGCCACCTCGCTGAGGATTTGCTGCTCTGCAGGCGCGAGCTCTTGCCATGCTTTCTCGTTGATGACGACCGCGAAGAGGCTTGGCGCGTGCCGAAGATTAATGATCGTGTCCGCGACGCGCCAGAGCTCGTGCTCCGCGACATTGGTGATATCGGCTGCCGCCACAGCGATGGCTCCGCTCTGCAGTTGAGCACTGATCGAAGCGGGCAAAACAGGAACCGTCGTAGCCCCGCAGACCCACATCAACTCTCGAATCCGATCGTCGGGAGCCCCCACAAAGCGAGCGGCAATAGCTGCCGGATTGGTGGCGAGGATGCTCCTCGACAGGAGGACGCTCGAGCCGTACGGCTGCCACCACAGAACACGTGCGTTGGTCCCATGGAGGATCTCCCTTTCGATCAGCGCTCGAATTCTGCTTTCGCGACTGGTGGCGGCTTGAACGAGGGCGTCGAAGTTGAAAAGGAAGGGTTGCAGGAAGGCTCCAGCGAGCGGAGCGTAACGGACGAACTGATTGAGCGAGGTTGCGCCCATCTCGATCGCCCCCGTCGAGACACCCGCCACGACCCCAAGCTCGTCGTAGAGCCGATCCTTTACCTGAAGCTCAAACTTGACCGCGCCACCTGTCAGGGCCTCCACCTGGCGCGCGAACTCGCGGATGTTCTGGCCAATGGCACTGTCCATCGAGATCGGAAGGCTCACGCGCAACTTGGTGGTCTGCGAGGACGCCGGCGGTGCGCCGATCAAGCACAGAACGGCAACAGGCAGGACCGCGCCGAGCCGGCCGACAGCACCAGACACCAGCCGCATGATGGTCCCTCCTCCGCCCGGTTCCTCCACTCGGGTATCGATATTTTGCGTCGCGCCGAGCGGGCGACAGGTGTACCGCACGGATCGGCCCCCTTTGTGACGGATTGTCTACGACAACGCGGCTCGACAGCCCAGTGTGCGAGGGAGCCGTCCTCACGCTTGCCATCGTCGTATCCAGGCCAAGTCGATGTCTCTTGTGGGTCCAAACTCACCGGTGCGCGGACGACCACTCTCGTGATCGGTCGCAAGGCGCCAATCGCACCTAGGTCGGGTTGGTGCCAGTCATTGCGATCTCGAGAGATATCCGGGCAAGTGGGACTGCCAGCGCACCAATGCGGCCCTGCCACTCTCCGACAGAGTGTAGACACCGTGCTCGACTCGCGTGAACCAGCCGTAGACATTCCGGTGCAGGATTTTTTGGGCGTCAGGCATCCCGGCCCTCAGATCGCGCGGTCGGCTCGGTGCGTCTGCCAACGCGGCTGCGCACGCGAGTGCCTGTTGGCGGTACGCCATCATGATGGGCCGGCGGGTGCTGCCGCCCGCAGCCGGATCACCCTGGCGCCGCCGATGTTCGTCGACAATCCTCGAACGCCGGTTCGCATCGCGCCGTGGCTGCCACGGCACCGGCTCGACGAGCACCTCCACCTTGCCGGTGGCCAACACAGAGAGGAGACCGAACCCGAGCAAACGGCAGAGCTTCTTCACGCGCCGATCGCTCTCCCGGCCGCGACCCCGTCGCGAGGCACGGACGGCGAGCCAGATTTCGTCGCACGCGGCCGTGCGCTCGACCGCCTGCAGGATAAGCTCGAGAGTGAAGGTGAGTTTGAGCTCGCCGATGACCACCGCCGCCGGCGAACCCATGTCCAGCGCCACCAGATCGCAGCCGCACACTTCTCCCTTGACCTCGAACCCGAGGGTTTCGAGGAAGCGCTTGACCGGTAGATAAAGGCTTGATTCCAACGGGCCCTCTTCGGAAGCAAGCGCCTATCGCTAATTCGGTGGTTCTCAAGCAAGGGATGAGGGGCGGCCGCCGTCGCTTCCGACGACACGTGCACCACTATCGTTGGGGCCCACATCATCAACGAGCCGGGCCATCGAAGAACTGTTGCTAGACGTTGATGTCGACTACGATGGGGACATGGTCGCTGAGACCAGAGCCGCACCAGTCCTCCAAAGTGCCGACAGCCGATTCGCGCACGTGCCCGAGCCAGTGCGCCGGCAGGAAGACGTAGTCGATGTGATAGGTGGGACCGTCCTTCTTGCGGTCCCGCCAATAGAGGGTGGGCACGGATTCCTTGCCTTGCATCTCGCCGCGCACCGTGTGGTAGGCGCTGGCAAGGCCCAGCCGCTCCAAGCCGGCGACCGCATTGCCGTGATTGATGCGCCAGCCCGGCCGGTGCCAGTAGACATTGTTGTTGAAGTCACCGGCGACGATGCTCGGCCGCTCGGCAAGGAACCTTTCGTACTTCGTGAGCGCGCGCCGCAGCGCGCCAAGCTGATGCTTCCGGCTCACACCGCCGCTTCCATTCTGCGCCCACACCGCCAGCAGGTTGCAATCCACGGGATCGTCGGGACATCCTTTCACTGACTTGTGCCGTAGGACACTGCGCCGCGGCACTATTGACGCGAGAGTAACGCTCAATTCGCGCCTCGACTGACGACGATGCGCTTCCATTTAGTCACCGAGATGAAGGTCCAATGTGAGGTGACACATGAAAAAGTACCTGCTTGCGATTGCTATGCTTGTCATGGCCGGCACGATCGCCATTGCTGGCGTCACCACCGGTGTTTTTGGTAACAACACCGTGCGCCCAGTCCACGACGACGAAATCCCCCAGCTTGGGCGCAATGCAATATCAGTTTGGATTGCCTACGGTTCTGATACCAACAACCCCCAATGACTTCAGATGGGCAGTGATCGGTGGCAGTACCCAGTGCAGATGGTGCCCATGAAGAAGTACGCAGCACGCGTCGACAACATCTACTTCCTCGCTCACATCGGTCCGTCGCTCCGATGGGACGGAAGATGCTATCCACGATGAGCTCCCAGCCAGCGTGAAGGAGCTGCTCACCAGGCTCGATCAGCTGGAAGCCGGAGTTCGTTCGAGAGACAGACGGCCAGACAGCAAATTCTGACGGTCGTCAATGCAGCAATCCTGTGCGCAGGAGAAACGACAAGAGACTACACACGTCAACTCGCTCGCTCTCTCATCACCCGGAAGTAATGCTCGGCGTGCTGATAGCAGTTCTCTGCCTCGATGAAATCGCCGTTCGATGTGGCCTCGCGTGCGAGCGCGATGTACCGTTCATAGTTCCGATGAGCGTTGACGGCCGAGCCGTTCTGTCGCTGCCGGTTCACGGCATTGGTGCGGCTGGCCGGCGGCTGTCTTCGCGCCGGCCTCTGGTTCCCAGTTCGGGATCCATTCATTCAATGATCTCCGGTGTGCGCGTCAATTTCCCCGCTCGCGCTGGGAAGCGCCGCATCTGTCGTTCCCAAGTTCAAGAGATGTGTGCCAGCTCACTCTGAAGTGCGCCTCGAGCCCGCGGCGGCACATGAAGTACTTAAGCATTCAGCCTCGATTCGCAAGCAGCGACGATCCGAGTGCGCCCCACTTCATCGAACAAGCCAACGGCAACGATGCAACGCCCACCCCCAATCACGGAGCGAAATACTGTCGCACGATCAAATGTCTCCCCCACATCGGGGGTGCGGAAAAAGTACACGACCCACGATCTCAGTAAACGACTACGCAAGGAGTTCGGCGCATGGCGGAAGCGAAGAAACCAACGAAGACCCGCGCGACACGCGCTTCCGCTCTGAAGTCGACTGCGCCTCCTGCGTATGCGAGCAGCTACAGCGTTGGCGATCAGATCTCACACACGATGTTTGGGGACGGCACGGTGACAGCAATCAATGCTGACAAACTGACCATTGAGTTTCCTGACAGCGTCATCAAGCAAATCGTCGACGGCTACGTGAATCCCCGCCGACTATAGGCCGCAACACCGAACGCAATCTCTGCCCAACCGCACGCTCCGCGCGCCCACTCCCCTTCCGAAATCCATGCGCCGCACGCACACCAAATGCGTGCGCTCAGGCCGCCAACATGCGTGCAACCGTCATTCGCAATCCGCGCGGCTAGCCGCGTCGCATGCGGGCTCCTTACTTCTTGACGAGCTTTAGAAGTGCTTCGGCGCACGCTTCGCCCACACGGTAATTGTCTTCTGCCTTGCCGTCCTGCACCATGTGCGAGAACTTGCCGTCACGTATGTGCGTCGTCTGAGCCCAGGCGCTGCCGAGCTTTCCGAGCGCATCCAGTTTGGCCGCGTAGTCCGGCGAGCGCTGGAACCTCTCAAGGCAAACGGGAACTGCCACTTTCATCATTCCTGCCTGCTCGCCGCGTGCCGTCAGCTGTGCCGCCGTCGAGCCCGTTACCAACCAGCCCATCGAGAAGCCGATGATCAGCGTTGCGGCTCCACCTGCGATCGCGCTCCATGCGATCGGTCCTATCATGCTCTTCTTTTCCACGAGAGTTCCTTGCGTGTACTGCGGGGGAGAAAAATTCTCCTTGTCCTCTTCAACCGTAGCACCCCTCTCATTAATAGATAGCCCAAACTCTTCTTCTACTGCGCGAGAAAGCCTCCCCGCATGCGAAGCGAAAGAAGCCGCCTGTTGGCGCTAGCTCCGCCAACCACAACAACCCTGTCGAGCTCCCTGCTACAGGCACTTCCTGAACTCGCATTGCGCAGAACCATCGTGAGCACTGGCGTGCGCCAACGCAGTCCTCCGTTATGTTCTCAATTGGAGAAGTCGCCATCCCGGCGACAATCGCCCCGGATGCGGGCCTACGTGAACGCCGGTTGCTCCCCGACGTTTCGCTTCACTTCATCTGCCAACAACACTCCCCCAGAGCTAGCATATTGCTCGTGCTAGATGGAGCTTGCTAAGAGGCGCCTATGTGGCGGTTCCTCAAACGGCTCTTTCATTTAGATGAGGGCCGATGTCGGTGTGCAAGCGGCGCACACGGTCATGCACCTGGGCAATGTCGGAATGACGCCACGCGATCCGGTGGTTTGTGTGGGTCATGCTTTGAGCACGTTGCCGACAGGTTCCAAGATACCCACTAGAAGACGCACCCGCTGGCCGATCAACTTCCCGCCATCGGCACCGACGGCTAGCGCCAACAGCCACCAAACGACCTCTCAACCCCGCGCTCCGCGCGCCTCTCCCTCTCCAATATCCGTGAACCACACCGCACGAGATTTCCGTGCGTCGATCCTCAAAAATTCGTGAGCTGCCCGTCCAGAATTCGGGCACTATCGTCCGCTAGAGCTGAGACATGGTGATGATATGGATCAAGCTGAACATGTCCTGCGCTTCTGGTTTCCTGAGCGATTGACCGCGGCCGAACTCCCGCGCCAGATGGAGTGGTGGCTTCGGGGCGGGGCCAATGCCGAGATTGCCGTTCGATTTCCAAGCGTGCTCGAAGAGGCCGCGAGCGGCCGCCTTGACCACTGGAGTAAGACCCCGCGGTCTCGGCTGGCGTTGATTGTCGTTCTCGATCAGTTTTCGAGGGGCATGCACGCCGGAACCGCGCAAGCCTACGCCAACGACTCGAAAGCGATGGCATTGACCCTCGAAGGGGTCAGTGGTTCCCATTATGCAGCCCTCAACGATCCCTTTCAGAAGACGTTCTTCTTTCTGCCGCTAGGACATTCCGAGGATTCCGCAACCAGGAGCTAGCGGTGAAGCTTGCCGACGAGCTCGTCGCAAAGGCGACACCGGAGTTCCGAGATTGGCTGGCCTTCTCCGCCTCGCAGGCGCGGGGCCATCGTGACGTGATCGCGCGCTTTGGCCGCCATCCACATCGCAACCAGGTGCTCGGTCGGGTGTCAACGCCAGAAGAAGCGGCCTACCTGGAGCGTGGAGAATTCGTGCACACGCGGGATCTGCCCCCGCACCTACGGCTGGATCAATCGTGACCGCACTACCAACGACAACTCCCCTACCGAGGACACACTCTATTAGAAGATGTGCCTGTTGCCCCGGAACCGGCACCCGAACTCATCACACCGCCAGAAGAGCCACCACCAATCCCCGAACCCGCAAACGACAATGCCCCACCAGCTGACTTGCCAGCAACAGGAACCGAATAGCGGGCTCAACTGCGCGCTCCGCGCGCAGCATCACGCCCGCAGTATCCGTGATCTGTTGCACACCCGAAATCCGCGAGCCGCCCCAGCACCAGAATTCGTGAGCTCGCACCGGCGGGGCCAGCTCTACTGTGGGGGTTTCTTTCTCGCGACAGGCCGCTTCGCTTTCTTGCTCTGGTGGACGCACACATTGCGCGAAGGCTCATACACATAGCCCTCCCGACACATGCTCATCCCCCACCCCATCATCTGTGCGTGGCTCGGGGTCGCATCGACCAGAAACATGGACATGAGTATCGCCACCCCGGCAGTCATGAGTGCAGCTTTCATACCATCCTCCTGCGGACAGAGTTCTTTGCGGCCAGCGACTTGGGCACAGCGCAACTGCCGGCGCCTCGGCGATTGAGAACGAAGCGCCGGCCAGCGGGCCCGTACCCGATCAGTCGGGCGCCGCCAGCGATACAGCTACCACGACGCCGACGGCTGATCCGTCACCTGCAGACAACACGGAGCCGGCCCTTCAAAGCCAAGCTCAGGCTTCGCCTGGCACGTCCACACCGGCAAGCGCGAACGACAACCATTCACATCAGGGGCCGAAGGGCAGCGACACGATCACGCTCAAGAAGACGAGCACAGCACTAGCGGCCAACCAGATGCACTTCGGTGGTGAGTGTCCGCTACCGCCCGGGAATGCGCCCCGTGAGCGTCATTGCCAGCAGCACAAGAAGGGTCATTGCGATCAACACGGCAGGACCATAACCCCACCACCGGCTGTACGACCACCACGGAAGAACACCGACGAGAACGAAGAAGGCACCGCAGAGAACAAGGATTTCGAATGTCATCACTGAGCAGCCGACCTCTGCTCGGTAATTCCGAAGGTATTCATGTAGTTCCGCCGCTCGCACCCGGCAGCGGGAACAATCACCTCCAGGCTTCGTTGATGTGGCTGAGGCCAGCATGGAGCACTCGCCACACGCTTTATGGCGTAAGTCGATCCTGATCGTTGAGGACGAGCCGCTAATTGCCCTCGGCATCCACGACGCTCTCAGCTCAGCCGGTGCCAGCATCCTATCAGCATCGAGCGTAGAGGAGGCCACACGGCTCATCGGCTATGCCGAGATCTCGGGCGCTGTCGTCGATGTGCGACTGGGCTCTGAAGACGCCTCTGCAGTGTGCCAGTTGCTGGCGCGGCGCGGCATCCCCTTCGTGTTCTATACTGGTCAGCCAAGCAGCTCGCCAATCTTCGCTGAATGGCCAAACGTGCAGGTTTTTCATAAGCCGGCGCCATTTAACCAAATCGTCTTGGCGTTCGCCCGTATGCTCTCCTAAGAGGGCGTGGGCTCGCGTATCGGTGCAGCAAAGGCTAGCGCCGATTCTGCTTCATTCGGTAGCTGATCCTCTGCTGCCGCGGCGCCCTGTCAAGGGCGCGCACGGACAGCAGCGATCGTGAACACGAAGCGCGGCCGCGAAGCGGCAAACCCTTGACAGGGCGCCTTCAAGCGGGCGATCGCACGTTGCTGCGCGACCTCCGGTCCACCTCATTCGGTAGCCTCAAAAAGTGCCGAAATCAGTGTGCGCAGCCAAATCTGACTACCGCCTCAGTAGGCACACGCTTGCGGTGCGATGATTGCAGCGCCTCGTCGCGCGCCCCATACCATCTAAATCTCCAACGCTACGCCTTTTGGGACCGACCCATGACGCGCTTGATCACCTTGGCCGCGATGCCCGCGAGCACGGCCTTGGCCATTGGGGACGCCAGCATACCGCCAATCGGGTTCGACTCTGACGGGGCTTGCCCTCGAGGCTGGATGTCACCGCCGCCGAGCAGTTCCCGGAGCTGCCCCGGTTTCTGATGTAGATTGGTGAGGACCTGGCCTAGTTCTTTCGGCTCGGGCTGCACCTCTCGCGATATCGTTATGCCGCGCGCCGCGGCTCGCTCCTGCAGCAATTTCACGAACGCCGCTCGCTCTTCTGGCGACAGCTTGCCCAGCGCCTCTTGCGCCGCCTTAGCGTACTGGTCAGGCGGCACGGCGTGGGACACTTCACCATACCGCTTCAGAACTTCTTGATCGGAGTAGCCCTCGGACGGGTCTCCTTGTTCGTATCGATTAACGAAATTCCTGTACTCTTTCTGACGTTGCCCACCGCCGAGCAACTCGTCGAGGATACCCATCTGCAGCTCCTTCTTTTCGCATCGGCCGTCATGTCCGGATCGTATTCTTTACCCCCGACAGGAAAGGTGATCATTGCCCCCGCGAAGCGATCTGCTTGGCTCACGTCGAGTTCGATCTGGCATCAAGCAAAAGTCTATACAGCTAAGGCCCTAGCTGGCGTGGCAACACACCTTAACCGCGACGAAGGTGTGTTCGTACTGGGAAGGTTGCACGAAGCGGGCGGCAAGTCGGCAACCGTGGGTAGTGATCAGCTCACAGAGCAATGACTTGGTGGCACCGCTGCCACCAGGCGCAACGATGGCGAGCAATTGCGTGCACTGCGGTCTTGAAGAGGGGTGGGAAGTGAAGTCAGCTCGACCCCAGAAAAGCTGCCCAAATCATTGCACGTTTGAAAACTTCAGGTCTCCCGAGGGACCCGGTGAGGGTCGGCCGCGATGGCCAATGCGTAGTGATCCCGAGTGCGTCGGTGCCGTTTGTTGGAAAATGCGGCCTGCCTCCCATGAACCGATCCACACTCTTCTCACGAACGATAGCGTTCCCATGGTGGAGAACGATAAGTCGAACAAGAACTGATGACGCTCATCCAGGGCGTGGTGAACACCTTCGTGGTGTTCCTGTCGCGGATCGTCGGCTACGTCGGGTAATTCTTTCTGCCTGCAACACCGCAGGTGGTAGCGACGAGACCGCCGAAGCGTTGTCGGGCATGGCGCGCGCCTTCTTCTATGCAGGCGCCCGCGCATTGCTCGTTTCGCATTGGGAGGTAGGCTCCGAAGCCGCCGTCAAGCTCGTCACGCGCGCGTTTGCCGAGTTGAAATCGAAGCCGGGGATCGGCCGCGCCGAAGCGTTCCGCGTCTCCATGCGCGCCATGATCGAGAAGGGCTTGCCGTCTCAGGCCCATCCCGGTCAGTGGGCGCCGTTCGTGGTGGTGGGCGAGGGGAGCGCGCCGGTACAGGTCGTGCACCTAAAAGCGTTGCCCTCCCTTTCCGCGCCGAAAGGACAGACGCGGAGCCAAAAACAGGCGACGCCTCCGAACTGGCGGACCGAAATCTGGCGGCAATAGTTGCGGCTATCCAAGTCTCGCCCACCCCTCGATCTTCTTTCCGCGCTTTAAGGCGGCGGCCGGCTGTCGCAACTTGCGGGTTGGTGCGCTCCTCCGTGTCACTCCGTCCACGAGAGCCGACTTGGAGCCGGCTCCCGCTTAACGTCGCAACGCGTGATTTTCGGGCAGAAGCAGCAGCTTGCACGCCGAGCTGACTCCCGAGTGCGCCCTGACGCTCGTTGGGCAGGTTCTGACCCACTTCGGCTTATACGCCGGAGAAGTGTCTCAGATCTGCTCCTACTCTCGTCCCACGAGAGCCGACTCCGGAGCCGGCTCCCTTGCTTAACGTAACGCGTGATTTTCGGGGAGAAGCAGCAGCTTGCACGCCGAGCCGACTCCGGAGTGCGCTCGGAGACGCCCTTTGGGCAGGTTCTGACCGACTCCGGCTTGTACCCTCCGTGCGTCTCAAAGCGGCTACTGGTCCGGACCACGGGGGGGAACCCACTCATGGGGTCTTACTTGGCCTTGGATCGGCGGTGGTATGCACGGTGGTAGCGACCGCGTCCGCCCGGCCTGTAGCTCGCTGTCGGCAGACCGGCACCGCCTTTCTGGAGCTGCAGGTTCAGCCGATCCTCTTCTGTACGCCGTTCGTGCCGTTCGAAGGCGCGGACCTGCTGAGTAGGGAGCTTGCCGAGCTGCTGCTCTACCCTTGAGTTCGGCAGACAGGTGAGGATGAGGCGCTATTCCGACGGGCCCCACTCGCCGGCCGACGATTTGTCATGCACAGGCTTGGCGAGTTGCATTGCCATATCGGCCCATTCCTTTAGTCGGCGGTCGGCCAAGGCCTCCTGCTCAGGCGTCAACCGTCTGAGCCTCACGCTGGCGCTGCTTCTCGGCTTGTGCGCTGATGTGGTCCTTCCAAGCCTGCTCGACCTTTGCCACTAGCTCGGCTGTTGCAGATTCTCCGGCCCGAGCCCGCTCCAACCAACTTCGGGTCTGCTGTTGCAGGTTCTGGCGCTGACGGAACAGCCGCTTGATGCGCCGCGCGGTACGGAGGCTGCGCTCGGGCATGAGGAAATCAGGGTTCGCTTTCCTCCACGTCGCCCACCTTTTGCGCTGAGCGGCACGGACCTTTTCAATGCCCTCGGCGGTTCGCGGGCCGCTGGACTCTGCCCCCGTGGAGCGGACATCGGCCGGCTCTGCCGATGCCGTACCGCTGGCAGAGGTCCCGCGTCGAGTTCTGGCGCCACAGCGCTTCATGGCAGTGCAGGAGCCTTGCCGTTACCAGGCGCTGTGCCGAGCCACCAATCCCGGACGTCTCGTTGGGGCAGGCGACCGTTCATCCGGAGACCAATGACCGTGGCCTTTTCCTCGGCGCCCCGCATCGGCGTCATGAAGCCGACCACACGCCGGGCGACCCGGAAGAGCCGGCCTTCGGGCATCTTGAATTCGAGCAGGTAAGCGGTCTGGGGCGCGCGCGGCGGCCGTTCGAACCGGTGCTCTGTGCGATCGGCAGTGGCTGTGGCAGTCGTCATTGTCGTGTGTCCTTTCTGAACTGCAGTCACCGAAATGTCTGTCCGCTTTGACGGAAGCCGCTGTCGATCGTGCGCACGACCTCGGCGCCGATGTAGCCGGCGGCTGCTGCGGCAGCGACAAGCCGGCTCCCCGCCGATTGCGCGGAGACCTGGCCTCGAGCCGCCATCTCGCCGGCACGGCATGCTGCCCAGTGCAGCCGATTGTTTCGCTCGCCCTTGGTCGAAGCAGCGACGAAGCGCGCGAGCGGCTCGATGTCGCCGCCGTTGACGTCCGGCGCGAATGCAGGCGTGGGCCGAGGTGGCGGACACAGGATCGTCGCCATCCAGATCGGCATGCGCGGCGGCGGCACGTCGAACGGCGAGACCTCCCAGACGTACGGCCCACCCGGCCCGTCCTTCGATGGCCTGATCCATGACGGCGCGGCGACGATGTAGCCGCCGGTCGATTTCACATCGATGCCGGGACCGAGCCGGCCCTTGCTGTTGCCGATGCCGGCCTGATGGCGATAGACGAGATGATAGCCGCCGTTGCCGGTGCGCTGGCGCGGCGCCTTCGGGAAGGGATGGCCCTTGGCGGCGAGCGCCCGGATCGACACGTCGCCGCCGTTGCGCGGGTCGACGTCCACCACCACGATGCCGCTCGCCTCGCCGCAGGCGATGCCGATGTTGCCGTCCGGGCAGAGCTTGCCCCAGGCGCGGATTTGATCCGGGTCGGACGTGGCATCGTGCACGCCGTTGCCGCCCTTCTCCTTGGAGAAGAATGGCAGCTTCGAGCCGGGCGCGAGCAGCAGCACCTTCCAGCCGAGCTGCTCGGCGTAGGGCAGGGCGCCGGCGACGAAGTCCACCTTCACCGCGTGCCTCCTGTCGAGATCGGTGATGATGTTGAAGCCGATGTCGCAGAACGCCTCGACGGTGCCGATCCGACCGTTGCGGGTCTTGTCGGCGATGATTTCGATAATGTGCTTCTTGGCCTCGTAGTCCCGCAGGCGCTGCAGTTCCTTCGCCGAGTCCTTCGCGGCTTCGCTGTCCTCAGGCTTGCGCAGGTAGTAGGCGGGCCGGAAGAGCAGCCATACGCCGTCGGCGTCCTGCTCCAGGTTGCCGCTGGCGCGCAGGTCCGACATGAACGGTCGCTTGTCCTCGCGGCTCTCAACGCCGCGGTTGAGCTGGTGCAGGGCCAGCATCGCGACGTCCTCGGACTTCGCGAGTGTCGCGAGGTCGTTGGATACCTGACCAATCTGATCGACCATGGGAGCGCGATGGTCGCGCGGTTTGATCTTCCCGACGTGATCGACGATGACGAGGCCGAGCCGCTGACCCTTGTCGGCGAACTCCTGGCGCGTCTTGCGCACGCGCGCAGCGATCTCGACCATCGAGAGGCCCGTGCGCTCGTCGGTGACAATCGGCAGGCCCATGAGCGACATGCCGACGCGCACGAAGTGTTCGTGCTCGGCGGCTCCATCTGGCGATTGAGCGCACGGCTGTAGGGGATCGGCATCTCGCGTTCGATACGTCGCGGCAGATATCCTGCGTGCATCGAGGGCCTTGCGCGGCATCTCCAGCGAGAGGAAGAGCACGCCGTGCCCGCCTTGGCGACGTTGGTCGCAATGGCATCTGCGAACGTTGTCTTACCCATGCCAGGGCGGCCGGCCAGGTAGACGAGAGCTCGTCGATGCAGCCCGCCTGTCATCCTGTCGAGATCGGCGAGGCCTGTGGCAAGGATATCGCCCGCGTCGTCACGTTCGAGTGCGCGCAGCGTGTCGTCGATGCCGTCGGGGTTGGACCAGTACGTCCGCCCCGCGGCTGGTCTGCGGCCAGCAGGCGATCGCACTCGCGCATGGCCATCTCGGCCAGCGTCGCCGGCTTGGTCGCCATGTTGCACACCGACTCGCCGAGATGATCGGCGAGCGCTTTCAATTCGCGCCGGCGCGCGAGATCGATCACGGCATCGGCCATGTCGCGCGGCGTTGGCGGCACGCCATCGAAGCTCACCGCGGCCAAGCGCTCGGCGATGCTCGCACCGCCTAGCGGGTCGCCCCCCGTTAGAGCGCGCAACGTCACCAAATTGACCGGCCGGCCTTCCCGACGGAGGTCGAGCGCCGCCTCGAAGTGCGCACGCACCTCGGCATCGAACAGATGCTGCGGCTCGAGACGGCCGATCGCATCGAGCACGGCGTTGTCCCGGAGGACCGCCGCCAGGAGGCATGCTCGATCGCCGGGCTGTGCAGGGTGTCAGTTATCGGCCACGGTTCCTCCGGCCGCGCATGACGGCCTGCTCGACTTGTTCGACGGGGACGTCGGGATTCTTCTCCTGGAGCGCCTGCACCTCCTCCTTGAGCGTCATGTCGCGCTTCGGAGCATCGCCTGCCGCATCGAGCAGCCGGGCCAGCAAGTCGCCCATTTTGCCGTCGGTCTGCAGCAGCGTTTCGAGATCGAGTTTGAACGGGCTCTGACCCGGCTTTGGGCGCACCCGGCCCATCAGCCAGTCGTTGCGGGGTAGCGCGGACAGCGCACGCTTGAAGGCATCGACGCCACCGATGTCATGGAGACGCTTCTGCAAGCGCTTGCGCCGGGCGACGGTTGCGGAGCGACAGGACGGAGAAGCCGTGCACCTGCGCCGTCGCGTTATAGGCGGCTAGGGCCTCTTCTACAGGTTCATTCTCTTTACAGGTTACTGTCACACGGACGCGCGTGAGGTCAGCCGCACGATCGCACGTGAGTTCAGCAATCCTGACCTCACGGATGCTAGTGAGATCAGCCCCCATTTTGACATCACGTGCGTCCGTGAGGTCATCCTGCCCCTGCTTCTGGCGGCGGTCTAGCATCCCATCAAGGCGGTCGCGCGCTCGGGCCCTCTTGATGTACTCCGTGATCTCACGTTGCAGCTGGTCAATTGATGGGCGGGCAACCGTGTAGTGCGCGATCGCTCGGCCGCCTGCTTCTCGCCCGCGCTTGGTGGACGCGAAGTAGCCCCATCGCCGCAGGTCCGAGGTGATGTTGTTGATGGTGCTGGCGTCGTACGCGCCGTCGGGGTCGGGAATGCCGCCAGGCAGCATGGCTGCGTCGTCGGCGATCGTCGACCATCCTGGAAAACAAACGCCCGTCCTCGAGTTCATGCGGCAGACAATCTCGGCATGCACTCGAATGTGACGTCGCGTGCACCGAGGATCGCGAGCGACGGCAATCAGCGCGTCGCGCTGTGAGAGGTACATGCCGCGGCGCAGATTTTCTTCTACGATCGCGTCAAAGGGCGGCTGCTCGTTGGTCGGCTTAGTGGCCTCGCCCAACACTTCTGGGCTGGCAGAACCGTCAGCAGGCGGCGCTACGACCTGGGCGTCGACGGGGGCGTGACCATTCAGCCCACGCTGCGCCACCATGGAGGCCGACACTGCGTCGCCGCTGGCCACGGAGGCCGCGTCAAAGATGGGTCGCATCCGGACCATTTCCTGGTGATTGACATGGCGCGGCACCAAAGACTTGCACCCGTCCGGCAAGTCGCTATTGATCTGGCGCCAATTCGCAAGCTGATGACTTGACGCCGTCGCCCACGCCCTGAGCGGCGGCAATTCAGTGCGGTTTGCATGATTAGGCGCCGCCGGGCTCGCCTGAGATGTCGCGCTCGGCGATCAGCGCCTCAAGGGCGGCTTCGCACTCGGAGCGCACCCACCGCTTTGTGTTGGGCCCTACGGCCACTGGGCGCGGGTAACGCTTGGCCTAAATCCCTCGATGTAACGTCGACGGATGGAGAGGCTTATTCCCCCCAAAAAAGGCGCAAGTCGCGGCTCGCGTCATAAGGTCGTCTTTGCGTAGCATGGCACCTTTCCTGACATCTTCAGCACGCAGCGCGGTGCAAATAGGCAGAAAGCCGCAGAGACAGCAACGAGCAGTTTGAGCAAGTTCGGGAAAGCAAAATTTCCAGCTGTGCCAGGCTATTTCCATGAAACGCGCAAATACGCTCCGGACTGAAATCTCCCCGGATTGTTGTCGAAGTTGTAAAGTACGCTGACGTCCACCAAAATTATTTCGGTCGCATCATCGATTTCCCGTACCCACAGTTTTCCACACCATTTGTGATCCCCGGCGGCAAGTTCGATTTGATCGTTCTCCCGCAGATAGCCGCCCGCGCGATCCCAGAGCACAATCGGATGCGTTGCAATATCCATGGGCATGCCCGCCGGCGCGGTTAGGCGGGCGTGATCCAGTCGCGCCCTTAGACAAGATTGCGGTTGGATCGCATCAGGAGAAGCCATGACGCGCGATCCCTCCGGCGTTGCCAAGTCCCATCGGGTACGCTCGGCTTCGATGTCGTAGGTGAGGGCAACCAGAGTGACAATTTTCGCAGCCCCACCCACGTCGTCGAAACCAACTACCTTGAACTCAAAGATGTAGCTTGTCCCTTGAACACAGGCGACATCGCCCGCGCGTATATTCAACGCACCGCGGTTCTTATACATCCACGCGGCCGTGATCCGTGGTACGTCCGCGTCGGGTACCTCTGATGGGCCAATGAGGTTGTGGCGCTGGAATCGGGCGTAGGTGAAGGGGGCGGGCCATCGGGGCTCGGCGAACCGGCGCGCCTTTACACACCGATCAATCGTCCATTGGCTCGGCACTCTCGCGCCCGACTTTCTAGCCGCGGTATTATGAGTTGTCGCAGCTCGACGAGCGGCAGGTCTAGATGGATACCATCGGCCTCTAAGCCATCTAGAACTCGATTGACCTTGGGGGCGTTGCTCTTGTAGGGACCTCGCGGTCCTCGCTTCCCTTTAGCCATGGGGCTCACTTCTGGCCCAACCGCACCGATGCCACCGCGACGTCGGGATCGCCACTGACGATTGCGGTAACGCGATCAGCCCAAAGTTCCAACGCTTCACGCTTCTCGCGGTCATATGTATATTGCGTGTACACCGACAGCGTGATCGTCCCCTTCGTGACACTCACGTGATTAGCCACAGCTCCGGCCACCACAGGTGGAATGCCGAGCAAAGCGAAGTTGGTGAGTGCCGTTCTACGCAGATCATGGGCTGTCCAGTGCGGAATGCCGAACCGGCCGTGGGGCCGCTCTCCATCAGGATCATGCGCGCGCAGGAAGTCTTGGCCGCGACCAGAGGCGATAGCGGCCCATGTCCGTCCTTTCTCGGAAACACGTATTCGGTATCGTCGCCGGCGTCGGCAAGCGCTTCCCTGATGATCTCGACGGCCGTCGCTGATAGCGGCACGACATGCCGGTGGGCGTTCTTGGTGCGGGCGCCAGGTATCGTCCAAGTAGCCGAGGTAAGGTCAGTTCTGCCAACGCCATGCCGGCCACCTCCCCCACGCGCTGCGCCGTAACGAGGCATAGCTTGACTATGCGCTGGCAGGCCCTCGATCGCCCCAGTGTTGTAGGAAGACCATTCCACACGGTACGGATTTCATCATCGGAAAGCGTGCGCTCCCGCGGCACTGAGCCGTTAGGCTTCTTCATGCCATCGAACGGATTGTGGTCGAGATCGCCGCGGGCGAGGGCCCACCGCACGACCGTGCGAAGATCCTCGAAGACACGGCTAGCCTCAACACGACGCTCGCGCTCCAGGCACGGGGTCAACAACCCGGTTCATGTCGCGGCGATGGAGATCGCCAACCTTCATGCCGCCGATGACCGGAACGACGTTCTTCATCAGCCGCCGTTCGATCTCAGCCGCGCTGCGAAGGTTTGGCCGGGCGTGCTTCTCGAGGAAGCTTTCGATCAGGGCAGCGACGGTCACTGCCCCGGCGGTCTGCTCGGCCGCTGCATCGCGCGGATCACGTCCCTCATCGAGGTGACCGTGAGCCACGATCGCCAGTGTGCGAGCTCGGGCGAGCGATGTCGCTGGATAGCCGCCCAGCGTCATCCGCGCCCGCTTGCCGTCTTTGGGCGAGGTGAAGATCAGGCACCAAGTCTTGCGGCCAGCCTTGGTGACACGCAGGCAGAAGCCGCGCGTCCTGGGGCTGTCGTCAAAGTTGTCCGTCTGAGCCTCTGCGGACTTGGCTCCCGCCACAAAGCGGTCTGTCAATGAAAGTCGCGGCATGCCAGCTTCCCTACCTAGCGCACCTGAGGAGCCCCCCAATAAGGGGGAAACGGACTCGACCCGGTCGTCATGGCCGTACCTGGCAGGTACATCCGCATGCGCTGGAGCGCAATTGACCGCCATCGCTCGCGACGGCATGCAACAGGGTTATCCACAAAATCAATGACTTGCCCGCTGCATGGCTTCGCACCCAATTGCAGCGGGTCGCAAGGCAGGTATCTGTTAACCGGCTGGTCGTAGGTTCGAATCCTACCCGCGGAGCCATTCTTGGCGTGTCCGGCCCGGAGACACGGGCGACGGACCGCGCGTCCTCATCTCACGCAGCAAACCGCGCTCGAGTAGCCCGCGTAGACGCCATTGCGCTTGAAGCAGGGGCACACTCCGGGTGGCTGCTTCGGGCCCGGCGGTGGCGGCACGGTAACGACGGGCGGGCGCCCGGTGGGCTCCTTCTTCTGCTGCGCATGGCAAGGGGCGGCGACGACGCTTGTCGCAACCGCACCCGCAAGCGCGAGAACCAGCAATCGGGACACGGGGCCTCCTTTGCGCACTTCTTGAGCGCCGTCCAGCCTGGGCGATGCTATGCGAAAGCTCCCAAGGCCCGCAACCTGGGCTCGCAACCTAGCCTTGCCGCCGCACGCTGAAACGCGCAGGAACCGCCCGTCGTTCCCGCTTCGTCTGGCACCTTGCTGCAAATCCGTTTGCACCGGAAGCGCGGGCCGCTACGTTTCAGCCGCCCCCGCCCTGCCGCACTTGGGGGCGATGTCACACCGGATTGTCGTTGTTGCGTCAGTGTAAGGCAGAGCGACCACACATCTGCGGAGGGGAAGGCTCATGGCTGCGATGGACGACATTATGGAGCGACTTGGCTCCGACAGCGAGGCCCGCACCAAGTGGGTGGGCGTCTATATCGGCATCCTGGCTGTGCTGCTCGCGGTCTGCGGCATGGGTGGCGGCAACGCCGCCAAGGACGCAACGCGCGCCAACATCGAGGCCTCCAACACCTGGGCCTTCTTCCAGGCCAAGAACATCCGCCGCCAGACGCTGCGCATCTCTATTGATGAGCTGGAGATCAAGGCTCACCGACCCGAACATTGCGCCCGCAACGCGCCAGGCGATCACCAAGAAGATCGCCGAGCACAAGGCGACCGTGGCGCGGCTCACCTCCGAGCCCGACACCGGCGAAGGCCTCAACGAGCTCTCCGTCAAGGCCAAGACGCTGGAGGTCGAGCGCGACATCGCGCTCCGCAAGGACCCCTACTTCGACTGGAGCGAGGCGCTGCTGCAGATCGCCATCGTGCTGGCTTCCGTGCATCTGATCACCGGCAGCCTGCCGCTGCTGGCCGCGAGCGGCGGCCTGGGCGCGCTCGGCACCTTGCTGCTGCTCAACGGTTTCACCCTGCTGGTACGGCTGCCGCTGCTCGGCTGACGTGGCTAGCCACGCGCGGCGCCGCACGAGGCGCCGCCCAGCACGCAGAACGTCGCGCAATACTTGTGGGCGAGATAGACGGGTGCGCTGGCCGCGGCGAGGCTCGGGCCCAGCTCGAACCGCTCCTCATAGGGCAGCAGCGTGCAGGCGAGCACCGTCGGCCCCTCTGCCCCCTTGCGCTTCACCACCATGCGCGCATTCGCACACATGATGCCGTCGGGCGAAACATTGAGGATCGACCAGCAGGCCGGCGTGATCTCCGGCGGGTCCGGCGTTCTGACCATCTCCGGCAGCAGCATGAGCTGCTGAGGGTCGGCGCAATCGAGCGCGATGCCGTGTTCACCGAGCAGCGTGGCAAAGCCCGCGCGAATCTGATGCTCGGTGTCGCCAGAGAGATACCGCGCAGCCACCTCCACCACGGCGCCCGTCTCGGCCAGCCACTCGAGGCCGGCGAGCGCCTTGTCGAAGCTGCCCTGGCCGCGCTCCAGGTCGTGGACCTCTGCGCGGTAGTCGTCGAGCGACACGCGAAAGCGCATGGCCGTGCCGTACGTGCCGACAAGCCCCGCGACGGCTTTCGTGCGCCGCATCATCGGTCGCATGGCGTTGGTTAGGGTGAGGGTCTGGTATCCGCGCGATAGCGTTTCCTCCAGGATAGCGAGGAAGCTCGCATTCATGAACGGCTCGCCGCCGGTGAAGCCGATGAGCCTGGTTGCCAGCCCGTCCCGCTCGATCTCGTCGAGGTAGCCGCGCACGTCGTCCAGCGTGAGGTAGGCCAGTCGATCGTTGCGAGGCGAGCTTTCGATGTAGCAGTTGTCGCACGTGATATTGCACAGCGTGCCGGTGTTGAACCACAGCGTTTCGAGCGCTCTCAGCGCGATGCTGGCTCGGGGCTCGCCCTTGGCGGTCCATTCGAGCTGCTCGAATTTTTGGAACTTGGACGGTGCATTCATGCGCGCTCGCACTTCCCTTGGATGGTCGCGACAGCAGCCACGCCCTCGCCGACTGCCGCCGGCGATCGCAGCCCAACCACCTCCGTGTCGACATGTTTCGCCTGAGCGAGGTCTTTGGTTACACTATATTCTGGAGCACGATCATCAAGTTTGTATCAGCGTCGATCACTCGGGGGTGAACACACCGCGCCATGGCGCTGCTGCAAGAGACGCCGCTTGCCGAAGCATCTGCCAGCCAAGACAGCCAGCCTGGCCGCATGTGCCCGCGCGACTATCTGACCGACCCCGCGGCGCTCGCACGCGTCCCCGATCTGGCGGCCGATACCCTCTATGTGATTGGCGGCCTCTACGGCAACGCCTTCGCGCTGGACGCCATCGAGGCGCTTGCCGCAGCCGAGCCCGCGCCCACGACTCTGGTCTTCAACGGCGACGCCCATTGGTTCGACGCGGAGCCCGGGATGTTCGATGAGCTCGACGCCAGGCTCGCGCAATACCCCGCCATCGCCGGCAACGTCGAGTTCGAGATCGCCCGCGACGCGGATATCGGCGCCGGCTGCGGCTGCGCCTATCCGCCCGACGTCGACGATCGCGTAGTCGAGCGCTCCAACTTGATCCTTGTGAAACTGAGGGCCGTGGCGAGCCCATACTCGCATATCCGCGTGCGACTCGGCTCGCTTCCCTTCGAGCCTGGTTGCCAGGGTCGGCGGCTTGCGCATCGGCATCGTGCACGGCGACCCGACCGCGATCGCCGGCTGGGGCTTCGCCCAGGAGCGGCTGGACGACCCGGCCTCGTTGCCCTGGCTCGGCGCGATCAAGCAGGCATCGCAGATCGACGTCTTCGCCTCGACCCACACCTGCGGCGCCGTCATGCGCGATTTGGCGCTGCCTTGCGGAAGCCTCGTGGTTGCCAACAACGGCGCGGCGGGCATGGGCAACTTCGCCGGCGACTGGCGGGGGCTCATTACGCGCATTGCGACGCGCCCGTCGCCACACGCCGCCCTCTACGGACTGCAGCACTCCGGTATCCACATCGATGCGCTGCCCGTCGCCTTCAAACACACGGCATTCGTGCGCGCTTTCGATGCCATCTGGCCGGACGGCTCGCCGGCGGCGATCTCCTACCGCAAGCGCATCCTCGGCGAGTTCTAGCGCCGGCCGCCTATCCGTCGCGCGCCCTTCCCAGTCTCCAGGCTGAGCCTGCAACCCGCTACGCGTCCGCCTCACCCGCGAGCCGCTGCCTGGTCTCCCGTGCCCACGCCACGAACCGCCCCTCGCCGATCGCCGCGCGCATCGCCCCCATCAGCTCCTGGTAGAAGGCGATGTTGGCCCAGGAGAGCAGCATCGCGCCCAGGTACTCCTCCGACTTCACCAGGTGATGCAGATAGGCCCGCGAATAGTCGCGCGCGGCGGGACAGCTGCTGGCGGCATCGAGCGGGCGCGTGTCCTCGGCGTGCCTGGCATTGCGCAGGTTGACCTTGCCGCCCCAGGTGAAGGCCTGGCCGTGGCGGCCCGAGCGCGTCGGCATCACGCAGTCGAACATGTCGATGCCGCGCGCCACCGCCTCGATCAGGTCGACCGGCGTGCCGACGCCCATCAGGTAGCGCGGCTTGTCCGCGGGCAGCAGCGGCGCGGTGATCTCCAGCGTCGCCAGCATCACCTCCGTGGCCTCGCCGACCGCGAGGCCGCCCACCGCGTAGCCGGGAAACTCCATCGCCACCAGCGCTCCGCCGAGCGCCTGCGCAGTTCCGGATCGGTGCCGCCCTGCACGATGCCGAACAGCGCCTGCCCCGGCCCGGCGCGTCCCGCCTCGCGCTGCCCAGCGAACGCCGCCTGGCAACGCCGCGCCCAGGCGAGCGAGCGGTCCACGGCGATCCGCATCGCCTCGGCCGAAGCCGGCAGGGCCACGCACTCGTCGAGCTGCATCTGGATGTCGGCGCCGAGCAGGCACTGGATCTCCATGGCGCGCTCCGGCGTCAGCGTGTGCGGCGGCCGTCGATGTGCGACTGGAAGGTGACGCCGTCGTCGGTGATCTTGCGCAGCTTGGCGAGCGACATCACCTGGAAGCCGCCGCTGTCGGTGAGGATCGGCTTGTCCCAGCGCATGAAGCGTGTGCAGCCCGCCCAGCCGTGCGACGCGCTCGGCGCCGGGCCGCAGCATCAGGTGATAGGTGTTGGCCGAGCATGATGTCGGCGCCGGCGGCCTTGAGCTGGTCGGTGTAGACGGCCTTGACGGTGCCGGCGGTGCCGACCGGCATGAAGGCCGGCGTGCGGATCATCGCCGCGCGGCGTGGAGATCCGCCCAGGCGCGCGCGCGCCGTCGCGTCTTGAGCAGCTTGAAGGCGAAAGCTCCGCTCATGCGCTGCCGCTCGCGGGATGAGCAGGCTGGCGTCGCCGTAGGAATAGAAGCGGTAGCCCGTCGCGATGGCGTGGGCGTAGGCGCGCTGCATGGTGTCGAGCCCGCGAACGCCGCCACCAGCATGAACAAGGTCGAGCGCGGCAGGTGGAAATTGGTCATCAGCAGGTCGACGGCCCTGAAGCGATAGCCGGGCGTGATGAA
Source organism: uncultured Alphaproteobacteria bacterium (assembly GCA_963756735.1). Classification (GTDB taxonomy): domain Bacteria; phylum Pseudomonadota; class Alphaproteobacteria; order Rhizobiales; family Hyphomicrobiaceae; genus AWTP1-13. The sequence goes on along the minus strand of CAVWOY010000033.1, from coordinate 138,573 downwards.
GAGTCGCGTCTCGCCGGCGAACGGCTGCGATGCTGCCATCGGGCTCGGCCGCGCGTCTCGAGCAGCCGCAGCGACGTCGTGCCGACGGCGACGATGCGGCCGCCCTCGCGCGCGCACGGCGTTGAGGCGCTGCGGCGGTCGTCGGCTGAAACCTCGCCCCACTCGGCATGCATGCGATGCTCGCGCGGTGTCGTCGGCCTTCACCGGCAGGAACGTGCCGGCGCCGACATGCAGCGTCACGAAATGCCGGCGAGACGCCGCGCTGCTCGCAGTGCCGCCAACAGTCGCGTCGGTGAAATGCAGCCCGGCGGTCGGCGCGGCCACGGCCCCTTCGCGCGCGGGCATAGATGGTCTGGTAGTCGCTCGGCGTCCTCGGGCTGCACGTCGCGCTTGCCGGCGATGTAGGGCGGCAGCGGCGATCGCCCAGCGCCTGCGATCGCCTGCTCGAGGTCGGCGCCGTGCAGGCTCGAAGCGAAAGCTCACCTCGCCGCCTCGCCGATCTCGGTGACCGTCGCATCGAGCGTGCCGAGCAGGCACACGCGGCCCTCGTGGCCGAAGCGGATGCGGTCGCCGACGGCAAGCCGCTTGGCCGGCCGCGCGAAAGCGCGCCAGCGGCTGCCGTCGACGCCGCTTGTGCAGGTTGAACGACGACGTGCGCGCTCGCCTCGCCGCGCAGCCGCTGGCCGGCGAGCGCGGCGCGGATCACCCGCGTGTCGTTGAACACCAGCACATCGCCGGGCGCGCAGCAGCGCGGGCAGGTCGCGCACGTGCCGATCCTCGAGCGACATTCCCTCTCCCCGCTGCGAGGCAGCTGCGGCCGCACCACGAGCAGCCGCGCGCCGTCGCGCGGAGCGCGCCGGCTCCAGCGCGATCGCGTCGTCGGGCAGGTCGAAGTCGAACAGGTCGACGCGCATCGAGCTGAGCATACCGAACCGAGGCGGCCGGGTCGCCCCTATTTCGCGTCCGCCGCCACCTTGAGCGACTTGATCTTGTCGGGGTTCTGCACCGGCTCGCCGCGCTTGATCTTGTCGACGTTCTCCATGCCCTCGATCACCTTGCCCCACGCCGTGTACTGCTTGTCGAGGAAGGTGGCGTCGTCGAAGCAGATGAAGAACTGGCTGTTGGCGCTGTTGGGGCTCTGCGAGCGCGCCATGGAGCACACGCCGCGCACGTGCGGCTCGGCGTTGAACTCGGCCTGCAGGTTCGGATACTTCGAGCCGCCCGTGCCGGTGCCGTTGCGGGCAGCCGGTCTGCGCCATGAAGCCGTCGATGACGCGGTGGAAGACGATGCCGTCGTAGAAGCCCTCGCGCGCCAGCTCCTTGATGCGCTCGACGTGCTTGGGCGCGAGGTCGGGGCGCAGCTCGATCACCACCTTGCCCTGGGTGGTTTCCATGACGAGGGTGTTCTCGGGGTCTTTGATGGTCGGCCATATCTCGAAACTCCGTTTCTCGAGCAGTAGGGAGTGGGAATAGGGAGTTGACGGCAGAATACGTCCGCTACTCCCATTCGCTACTCCCTATTCCCTTTCTGCTCACTTCTTCGAGTCGGCCAGCAGATAGACCTTCAGCATCACATCCGGCCGCGCCGGCGGCTCGCCGCGGGCGATCTTGTCGACGTGCTCCATGCCCTCGATCACCTCGCCCCACAGCGTGTACTGACCGGTGAGCCGACCGCAGCCGTCGTAGCAGATGAAGAACTGGCTGTTGGCGCTGTTGGGGTTCTGCGTGCGCGCGGCGCCGATGCTGCCGCGCTTGTACGGCTCCGGCTTGAACTCGGCCGGCAGGTCGGGCAGATCCGAACCCCCCATGCCCGTGCCCTGCGGGTCACCGGTCTGCGCCATGAACCCGTCGATCACGCGGTGGAACTTGAGGCCGTTGTAGAAGCCCTTTTTGGCGAGCACCTTGGCCCGCTCGACGTGCTTGGGCGCAAGATCCGGCCGCAGCTTGATCAGCACCTTGCCGGTCTTGAGCTCGATCACCAGCGTGTTCTGTGGATCGGGAGCCTGGGCACGCGCAATGGCAGCGAAGGCAACGAGCGCGATCGCTCCGGTCAGCACTAGTCGGATCACGGAAGGGCTCCAGCTTTGTTTGCGGGACTTGAGGCCGGGCCGCGTGGGCGACCGCCAGTGCAGGGCCGGCGAAACTTCACGCCGCTTATGGCCTTTCTGCGGCAAGCACGCAATGCAGGATCACACTGAGGCGGCGCCTCAGGAGCGCTTCCTGGCGCCCTTAGCCTTCGTCAGCTTCTCGGCCTTCGCCTTCAGGCGCTTGGCCACCGTGGGCGACACGAACGGCGAGATGTCGCCGCCCATCTGCGCAATCTGTCGCACGAGGGTGCCGGTGATGTGGCGCACGGGCGGGCTCGCGGGCAGAAACACCGTGTCGATGCCGGGCGCCATGGCGCCGTTCATGCCGGCCATCTGCATCTCGTAGTCGAAGTCGGCGGCATCGCGCAGGCCGCGGAAGATCAACGTGGCGCCATGGGCCCGCGCCGCATCGACGGTCAGGTTGTCGAAGGTGACGATCTCGATCCTGCACCCCGTCTCCGCGGCGACCAGCGCCGCCTCCACTTCGAGCATCTCGACCTTCTCGTCGCCCGAGAACATCGGCGTCTTGCCGGGGTGCATCCCGACGCCGACCACGAGCGTATCGACCATGCGCGCGGCGCGCGCGATCACGTCCATGTGGCCGTTCGTAACGGGATCGAACGAGCCTGAGGTGAAGCCGATGCGTTTCATTGCGGGGTCAGACCTTACGGGTCTGACCCCTTGGCCGGACCCTCGTTGAACTGGGTCAGACCCGCGGGGTCTGACCCCTCGCCACTATCACGGCGTGCGCATGGCCGCCAGCGCCAGGCCGCCGAGTATCAGCAACGCGCCGGAGGCCCCGTCGAGCAGCCGCACGCGCTCAGCGGCCAGCGTCGAGCGCAGCCTCGCGACCACCAAGGTTGTGGCAACATCCACAGCCGCGAGAACCAGCACGAACAGAGCTGCCAGCACCACCAGCTGGTCGACGGGATCGGCCCCGGCGTCGACGAACTGCGGCAGGAACGCTCCCAGGAACAGAATCACCTTTGGGTTCGATAGACTGACAAACAGGCCCTGCGCATAGAGGCCACCGCCGGCAGCGGCAGCAGCCAAATCTGCTTGCGCGTCGCCACGGTGATACCGCAGCCGCCACAGCTGGCGCGCGCCCAGATAGACGAGATAGATGGCGCCCACCCAGCGCACGACATCGAACCAGGTCGACATGAACACCATCACCGAGCTCATGCCGGCCGCCGCAGCGGCCACCAGCAGCGCGAGTCCGGTCGTCGTGCCGGCCAGGGTCACGAGGCCCGCACGCAAGCCGCGGTGCAGCGTATTGGCCATGATCAGCGCCATGTTGGGGCCCGGCGTCAGGGCGAGCAGCACGCAAGCCGCGATGAACGCGAGGAGAACGCTTGTCGACATGGGCGCAGTCTAGCGCAGCGCGTACTTGACGTGCACCTCGACCTCGAGGTTGCGCACGCCAGCCTCGATCGGCACGCTCGCCCGCATCGCCATGCGCCCGTCGTGCACCGGCTGCTGCAGATCGGCCACCCTCTCGGCGATGCTGAGCACCGGCCCCAGCTGTCCGCCCGCTGCCTTGGCATAGAGCTCGGCACGTCTGCGCGCGTTCTCCATGGCTTGCCGGCGCGCATCGTCTTTCAGCATCTCGATGTTGGAGACGTCGAAGGCGATGCTGTCGACTTGATTGGCGCCCAGCGCAATAGCCTGATCCAGCACCTCGCCGAGACGCTTCACATCCCGCACGGTGAGCCGCACTTGGTTGAGCACGCGATAGCCGTCGATGGCGGCAGCACGGCCGTCCTTGGGCTGTGTGTAGCGTGGCTCCACATGGAAGTTCCTGGTCTGGATATCCCTGGCTTCGATGCCCACAACCTTGAGGCCATCGATAAGCTTGCTCATGACCGTGCCATTGCGCGCGATCGCATCCTTGGCCGTGCCGGCCTCGGTCACGACGCCGGCGGAGATGCGCGCCACATCCGGCTCGACGGCGACGCTGCCGGTCGCCGACACACTGACCGTCCGCTCCGCCTTGTCGCTGTCCGCCGCCATGCCAGTCCTCGCGTTGAATAGGCCCGCTGCCGCGAGCAAAGCCGCCACGACGGCTGCCACGCGCAGGGTTTGCTTGGGAAAGCCCATGTTGGTCCTCGATGCAGCCGGCCGCGATCGAAGGCAGGAAACAGGAAATTTTTGTCCGAACAATGCCACGGCCAGCGTTTCCAAGCTGCGGCGAGGTGGTGTAGTAGAGGCGGCACCGGCTGCGACCGGGGCCCGTAGCTCAATGGTTAGAGCCGGCGGCTCATAACCGTCTGGTTGCAGGTTCGAGTCCTGCCGGGCCCACCAGCCTTGCGAACACCTGTTGAACATGGTCTCGTGCCCCCGCTGATCAGGACACCCGCAATAGAGATGGCGATACGCGACGACGCACCCGGGGCGCTGGGCGACCTGAAAAGGCTCGACAGCACGAAAGCCTGGCTGGTCATCGGTTGGTTCACTCCGGACTATCGGCCGCTGGCCGCCAAGCTCGCCGCCAGCCTCGACGCGCATGGCGCGCCCTACCATCTCTTCGCCAAGGACAAGGTCCACGGCGGCTGGGACGTTCGCCGCAAGCCGTCGATCGTGCTGGATGCGATGGCGGCCTATCCGGACAAGACGCTGATCCTGATGGATGTCGATTGCATCGTCAGCGGCGACTTGACACCGGCCACACAGATATCGAGCGACCTCGCCGTCTCGGTGAAAGCGCGCCAAAGCCCCTGGCAGCGCGGTGTCATTCTTACGCTCGGCTCGCGCGTTGTCGTTTTCAGGCCGACCACGGCTGCACGATCCTTCGCCGCCGAGTGGATGCGATTGAGCGAGCAGGCCAAAGTCGGCACCAGCACCGAGGTCGGCATGGCCTGGGCGTATGTCCTGCGGCCCGACGTTAGTTACACCCATCTCGATCAGCGCTACGCGGGGCGCGAGGTCGGCACCGGCTACGACCTCGACAAAGTCGTCGTATGGCACGACAGCGAGCACGGGAAGGGGCGCGGCTTATCGATCAGGAACGCGCTGAAGAGCATCGAGCGCCGCTGGTTCCGCGCTGGTCGCACCAAAGCGGCCATGCAGAAGAAAGCCGGGTGATCCCTCGGCATGCAAACGATCGTCTGCATGAAATGGGGAACGCGCTATCCCGCCGCTTTCGTCAACCGCCTCTGGTCGGCGATCAAGCGCAACACCTCATCCCCCACGCGCCTCGTGTGCTATACGGATGACCCGAACGGTATCGACAAGGGCGTCGAATCCCTGCCCATCCCGCCACTGGTGCTGCCCGAGAGGATCGCCAATCTTCCCTGGCGCAAGATGGTGCTGTGGGCGGAAGAGCTTCCGGGCCTCTCGGGCGATGTCCTGTTCCTCGACCTCGACATCGTGATAACCGGATCGCTCGACGACTTCTTCACCTATGCGCCCGAGTCGAGCTTCTGCGTCATCGAGAACTGGACGCAAATGGGATCAGGCATCGGCAACACGTCCTGCTTTCGCTTCCGCGTCGGCGCGCACCCCTATCTCTACGTGCGCATGCGTGATGACGCTGCAGGCGTGTTTGCCGCGTTCCGTATCGAGCAGCAGTTCATCTCGGCGGTGATCACCGAGAAGACGTTCTGGCCGGCGCCCTGGTGCGTCAGCTTCAAGCACTCGCTGTTGCCCAAATGGCCGCTCAACTTTGTGCGCACGGCCCCGCTGCCGCCAGACGCCAGGGTCGTCTGCTTCCCGGGAAAGCCCGACCCAGACGAGGCTCGTGACGGGGTTTGGCCGGCGCCCTGGTACAAGAAAATCTACAAGCACGTGCGCCCGACGCCGTGGATCGCCGAGCATTGGTAGCCGTGCGACGCAGCTGCTAGGCTGGCGGCGGGCCGAACACCAGCACCGCGTTCAGGCCGCCGAACGCGAACGAGTTGGACATCGCATAGCCCACCCGATGCTCTCGCCCGGCATTCGGCACGTAGTCGAGGTCGCACTCGGGGTCCGGCTCGTCCAGGCCCGCCGTCGGCGGCACCCAGTTGTCCTGAATGGCCATGATGCAGGCGACCGCCTCGATACCGCCGCCAGCCCCGAGGGGGTGGCCGTGCATCGACTTGGTGGAGGAGATCGCCAGCTTCTTGGCGTGGTCGCCGAACACAGCCTTGATGGCGCGGGTCTCGTTGACGTCGTTGATGGTGGTCGCGGTGCCGTGGGCGTTGAGATAGTCGATGTCGGAGGGAGCCAGCCCGGCGTCATCGAGCGCCAGCCGCATCGCCTCGGTCGGCCCCTCGATGTCGGGATTGACCATATCCTTGCTGTCGGAGGTCATGCCAAAACCCGACAGCTCGGCCAGTATCTTGGCACCGCGGGCCTGGGCGTGCTCCAGCGACTCCAGCACCAGGATGCCGGCACCTTCCCCAAGCACGGTCCCGTTGCGCTTCTTTGCGAACGGGAAGATGCCTTGCGGGGACAGCACGTGCATCGCCTGCCACGCGCGCATAGTGCCGTAGCTGATGACAGCCTCGGACGCCCCTGCAATTGCCACGTCGACCAAGCCATGGCGGACATAATCTCGGGCAACGCCTACTGCGTGCGCCGCCGTCGAGCAGGCACTGCAGGTAGCGAAGGTCGGCCCCTTGACCCCATACTCGATGCCGACATGGGCGGCACCGGACGAACCGATGATTCGCAGCAGCGTCAAAGGGTGGGTTGCACGCTTGTTCTTGACGAACAGGTCGTGATAGGCGGCCTCCACGGCCACCAGGCCGGCTCCGCCCGAGCCGATGATGCAGGCAACCCGATAGGGGTCCTGGAACGGTGTTTCCAGCCCAGCCATGTTGACGGCTTCGTCGGCGGCAGCGGCCGCGAACCAGGAATACCGGTCGGCGTGAAGAATGATCTTGTCGCGCCTGAAGTGCTTCAGGCGCACTTTCGGATCGAAATCCTTGATCTGCGCGCCAATCAGGATCTTGAGGTCTTGGGTCCCGAAGCCGGAGAGTTCGCCGACGCCGACCTGCGCGCGCCGACAGCCAGCCCAGAAGTCGGCCACGGTAGTGCCGATGGGCGTCACGGCTCCCATGCCGGTCACGACCACGCGGTGTGATCCGCCTGATACTGTCATCTAACGCCTTGTACTCTGGATGCGCTTCGCACTGCGAGCGCGCCGCGCCGTTTGCGCGAAGAGCCCCTGACTGCCAACTTCACGCCTTGGCCGCAGCCGCACCCTGACCGGCAACAAGGCCGCGCACCCGGTCGACCACGGAGCCCACCGTTTTGAAGTCGGCGGCCTCCTCGTTCGCGTTGTAGGGGATCTCGATCCCGAAGCTGTCCTCGATGTCGAAAACGATCATCGCCAGGTCCAGGGACTCGATCTTGAGGTCGGTCAGCGCCGTGCTGAGGCCGATGTCGTCCCGCGGCTCCTTCATGTGCTTCTTGAGGATGTCGATGATCTTGGTGGCTACTTCGTCCATCTCGCTCTCCAACCGTGCCCAAACGCGGGCATGTCGGGACCCTGTTAGTTAAGGTTGTCTGATCAATCCGGGCACACCCGGAAGGCTGGCTCAGGCGACCACATATACGCAAAAACCCAAATAGTCTAGCGGAGCTAAAGTGCGGCCGGACGGCGCGATTCCGGAGTTTGAGCGCTGTTGGATAGCCCAGAAGCAAGCTGGTCAGGGGTCAAAAAAGCGTGTTCAATACGAGCGAGGGCCAAGGGGCCGGCAAGGCTCTGCGAGCAGAACGGCGGAGCTGGAAAGCTTTGTCCGTCCTCCCTGGGAGACGCGAATATGACCTCTGCTGCGCAAGCCGCGGCGGCAGCCCGGGAGGGCGCGCCGTATCCGTGGCTGTCGAGGTATCCCGACGGCGTCGATTGGTTCCAGAAGTTCAGCCCGGTGTCGCTGGGCCAGCTCCTGGACACAGCAGTGGCCAAATACGGCAACAAGGCCTGCACGAATTTCCTTGGGCGTACACTTACTTACGGCGAGATCGGACAGCTGGTCGAGCGTACCGCCGCCGGCCTTCAGCGGCTGGGTGTGAAGCGTGGCACAAAGGTCGGCCTGTTCATGCCGAACTGTCCAACGTTCATTATCTATTATTTCGCGACCCTGAAAGCCGGAGCCACGATCGTTAACTACAACCCGCTCTATACGCTGGAGGAGCTGACCTTTCAGGTGAAGGACAGCGAAACCCAGCTGATGGTGACGCTCGACCTGAAGGTGCTGTTCGACAAGGTCGAAGGTCTCCTGAAAGCCGGAACGCTGGGCCAGGCTGTGGTCGCTTCCTTTCCGGCGCTGCTGCCGTCCGCCAAGTCGGTGCTGTTCAAGTTGTTCAGGGGCAGGGAGCTCGCCAATCCGGGCAAATCGCCGATCGCGGGCAAGATCGTCGCAGACGTCGATGTGTTGGCCGGCGGCACCGGCTTCCAGAAGGTGCCGATCGAGCCCATGAACGACATTGCCGTGCTGCAGTATACCGGTGGCACCACGGGCACCCCCAAGGGGGCGATGCTCACCCACGCCAATCTGACCGTGAACTGCCAGCAGGGCGCCGCCTGGGCCACCAATCTCAACAGCGGCCAGGAGCGCACGCTGGCGGTGCTGCCGTTCTTCCACGTGTTCGCCATGACTGCGGTCATGAACTTCGCGCTGCAGGAGGGGGCGGAGATCGTTATGATGCCGCGCTTCGTCCTGGATGATGCCCTGAAGCTCATCGACAAGACCAAGCCCACGGTGATGCCGGGCGTACCCACTATGTTCATCGCCATGCTCAACCATCCAAAGCTCGATAGCTTCGATCTATCCTCGCTGAAGTATTGCTTGTCGGGCGGCGCCCCCTTGCCGATCGACGTGAAGGAGCGGTTCGAGGAGGTCACGGGCTGCAAGGTGGTGGAGGCCTACGGTCTGTCGGAGGCTTCGCCGGGCGTCACCTGCAATCCCGTGGAAGGGCCGGTAAAAGGCGGCTCCATCGGTCAGCCGCTGCCGGGGACGGTCGTATCGCTCCGCGATCTCGCAGACCCCACGCGGGAGGTGGCGCTGGGCGAGAAGGGTGAGATTCTGCGTCAAGGGCCCCCAGGTCATGAAAGGCTTCTGGAAGAGACCGGAGGAGACGGCCAACCAGTTCGTCGGCGATTTCCTGCGCACGGGCGATGTGGGCATCATGGACGAGGAGGGGTTCATCTTCATCGTCGACCGCATCAAGGACCTGATCATCTGCTCGGGCTACAACGTCTACCCGCGCAACATCGAGGAGGCGATCTATCAGCATCCAGCCGTCGAGGAGGTCACCGTCATCGGCATCAAGGATACCTATCGCGGCGAGGCTCCCAAGGCCTTCATCAAGCTGAAGGCGGGGGCCGTGGCGACCGAGGCCGACATCCGCGCCCACCTGGAGAGCAAGCTGTCGAAAATCGAGATGCCGGCGCAGATCGAGTTCCGCGACGTGCTTCCCAAGACGATGATCGGCAAGCTCTCCAAGAAGGAGCTGAAAGCAGAGGAGGAGGCGCGGCGGAAGGCCGGCTGAGGTCCGCCCGCACCGCGATCGGTTCCATGCAGTTTTCTGCCGCGACAGAAGAGGGCAATCGCCTCTATGCCATCGGCGAGCTTGCCGACGAGTTCAACGTCACTACCCGCACCATCCGCTTCTACGAGTCGAAAGGCCTGATCTCGCCGGCGCGGCGCGGTGTGGCCCGCGCCTACTCGCGCCGCGATCGCGCGCGGCTGAAGCTGATCCTGCGCGGCAAGAACTTGGGCTTCAGCCTCGAGGAGATCGCCGAGTACCTGAAGCTCTACGATGCCGACCCAGCCCAGATCGCTCAGACGCAGATGCTGCTCAGCCGCGTGGAGCAGGCGATAGACAAGTTGCAGGCGAAGCGCGCCGACCTCGACCGCACCATCAAGGACCTGAAGGAAATCCGCGCCCAATGTGTCGAGCACCTGAGGAACAAGGGCGCCGGGCGGCCGGGCCGCGAGTGACCCTCTGAGTGCCGCGGACGCCACCCGGACAACGGCGGATTACGGCTAGCGCCTAACCCATCCTACGCCGCGAGCCGCATCTGGGCAGCCTTGGTGCCTTCCAGGATCGCCGCCACGCCCATGCCGCCGGCCGTGCACACCGAGATCAGCCCGCGCCCGCCGTGCTCTGACAGCAGCTTGGCCAGATTGGCAACGATGCGCGCACCCGTCGCCGCGAACGGGTGCCCGAAGGCCAGGCTCGAGCCCTTCACGTTGAGCCTGGCGCGGTCGATCGAGCCCATCGGCTCGTCGCGGCCCAGGAACCCCTTGCAGTACTCCGGGTCCTCCCACGCCTTCAGCGTGGCCAGCACCTGCGCGGCGAAGGCCTCGTGGATCTCGTAGAAGTCGAAGTCCTGCAGCTTGAGGCCGGCGCGCGTCAGCATCTTCGAGACGGCAACCGTGGGAGCCATCAGGAGGCCCTCGCCCTCCACGAAGTTGTTGGCCGCGGTCTGCGAGTAGGTGAGGTAGGCCTGCACCGGAAGCCCGCGCTGCATCGCCCATTCCTCGGACGCCAGCAGCACGCAGGCCGCCCCGTCCGTCAGCGGCGTCGAGTTGGCGGCCGTCAGCGTGCCGCGCTCCTTGTCGAAGGCGGATTTGAGCGTTGCCATCTTCTCCAGGCTGATGTCCTCGCGCAGGTTGTTGTCGCGGAACACACCGGCGAACGGCACCACCAGGTCGTCCATGTAGCCCGAGCGATAGGCCTCGGCCGCCTTCTTGTGGCTCTCGTAGGCGAGTTGGTCCTGCTCGGCGCGCGTAATCTTCCACTCCTGCGCCATCAGCTCGGTGTGCTGACCCATGGACAGGCCGGTGCGCGGCTCGGCCACCGACGGCGGCTGCGGCGCCAGCTCCGCCGGCGAGAAGCCTTTGAAGGCCGACAGCCGCTCGCCGAACGACTTGGCGTTCTGCACCTCGACCAAGCGGTGAGCGAACTTGGGCTTGAACACGATCGGCGCATCCGAGGTCGTATCGGAGCCCATGGCGATGCCGCTCTCGGTCTGACCGGTGGCAATCTTGGCCGCTATCCCCATGGCCGCCTGCAGGCTGGTGCCGCAGGCCTGCTGCATGGTGATGCCGGGCGTGCTGTGGGCGAGCTTGGTGCCGAGCACCGCCTCGCGCGCCAGGTTCCAGTCCTTGGAGTGGGAGACGACCGCGCCACCCGTGACCTCGTCGATGTGCACGCCGGCCAGCTTGTACTTGTCGATCAGGCCGTTCAGCACGGCGATCAGCATGTCGAGATTGGATTGGTCGGCATAGAGCGTGTTGGAGCGGCAGAACGGGATGCGCACGCCGCCGATCACCGCTACGCGCCGGAGGGTCTGGTCCATGGAAAGCTCCGTGATTGGGGTCAGACCCTTTGGGTCTGATCCCGTCTGAATACCTTGGTAGTGTCCATTATGGTGTCAGACCCAAAGGGTCTGACACCTCTCCGCCGGCTACTCCGCCGCCGGTCGGTGCAGAACCGCCACGTTCGACTTGGGCTCGTTGGCGGCAAAGTGCAGCGGGCCGCCGCGGAACGGCGCGAAGCCGGTGCCGAAAATGACGCCGGCATCGACCAGGTCGGCGCTCTCGACCATGCGCTCGTCGCGCACGCGCTCGCACTCGCGGATCAGCGGGTCGACCAGCGCGCGTCCCAGCCGCTCCTGCTCACCCTTGTCCCACGGCTTCTCGGGCTCGGTCTTCTGCGGCTTGCCGTCCTTCCACACGTAGAAGCCCTCGCCGGACTTCTTGCCGAGCTTGCCGGCCGCCACCATCTGGTCGAGCTTCGAGCCGCCGGGCGGCGCGATGCCCAGGATTTTGCCGACGCTGGCGCACACGTCGAGGCCGACCTGGTCGGCCAGCTCCACAGGCCCCATCGGCATGCCGAACAAACGCGCGGCCTCGTCGATCTTGTCCTTGGCCTCGCCGGCCTCGACGCGCTGCAGCGCCGCCAGCATGTAGGGGCCGAGCACGCGGTTGACGACGAAGCCAGGGCTGCTCTTGGCGATCAGCGGGAACTTGTCGATCGCGGTCACGAAGGCGCAACCCTTCTGCACCTCCTCGGGGCGGCTCTGCGCGCCCTTGATGACCTCCACCAGGGGGAGCTGCGCCACCGGATTGAAGAAGTGGATGCCGATCAGGCGGCCGGGATCGGCCAGCGGCTCGGCGATGTTCTCAATCATGATCGAGGAGGTGTTGGTGGCCAGGATGGCGCCGGGCTTGAGCTTGCCCTCGATCGATTTGAACAGGTTCTGCTTCACCTCCAGCCGCTCGACGATGGCCTCGATCACCACGTCGGCGCGGGCGATGTTGTCGCCCCTGGGATCAGCCAGCAGGCGCGCGGCCGCGGCGGCCCGCGTCGCCTTGGTCCTGAACTTGCGCGAGAACAGCTTCTTCTGCGCGGCGATGCCTTTGGCGATCTGCTCGGCGCTCACGTCCTGAAGCGACACCTCCATGCCGGAGGCGACGCACCAGCCGGCAATGTCAGCGCCCATGACGCCGGCGCCGATCACGTGCACGCGCAGCGGCCTGAAATCGAGGTTCTTCGGCGCCTGCGCCTTCAGCATCTCGGACAGCTTGAACACCCGGCGCAGGTTGCGCGAGGTGTCGCCAACCATCAGCGGGGCGAACGCGCGCGTCTCGGCCGCCTTCATGCCTTCGAGGTTGCCGGCATGCGTCTCGAACAGATCGATGAGGCGGAAGGGTGCCGGATAATGCTCCTCGCGCGCCTTCTTGGCCGTCTCCGAGCGCAGCTTGCTGGCGAGCAGGCCGCGGGCCGGCCATTGCCGCGCCAGGTCCTTCCACAGCGCCGCGGGCTTGGCCCTGCGCTTGCGCTCGACCGCCTTGCGCGCAGCCCAGCGCAGGTTGAGCGGGCTCGGCACCAGCTCGTCGATCAGCCCCATGCCGCGGGCGGCACCGGCGCGGATCATCGAGCCCGTCAGCATGATCGGCATGGCTGCGAGCGCGCCGGCCTGCCGGATGGAGCGCACCGTGCCGTTGAAGCCCGGGAAGATGCCGAGCCGCACCTCCGGGAAGCCGACACGGGTGGCGTCGTCGCGGGTGGCGATGCGCCAGTGGCAAGCCAGCGCCAGCTCCAGCCCGCCGCCCAGGCAGAAGCCGTGGATGCAGCACACCACGGGAACGGGCAGCCGCTCGATGCGATCCAAGTACGCGTTGACGACGCTGACGCTGTCGATGACGTCGCGCTCGCTCGTCAGCTGCTCGAACTCGCGCACGTCGGCGCCGACGATGAAGCCCTTCTCCTTGCCGGAGATGAACACCAGGCCGCGGATCGACTTGTCGCGCGCGCCCTGCTCGACCCGCTCGACGATGGCACTCAGCTCCTCGAGAGCACGCCGGCCGAGCGAGTTCTGGCTCTCGCCCTCGCGGTCGAACACGGCCCAGGCGATGCCCTGCAGATCGATCGAGAAGCGCCAGTCGCGTAACGCGCTCACGTCGGTCATGCTGCGCTTCCTTATTCTGCCGCGGCGCTCCGCATTGCCCGCGCGTTGTGACCCGGCGTCATGTAGTTCGGCTTGACCTCGGCCGGGTCGAAATGGTCGACAGCAATGACGCGCGCGGTCAGAGCCTCGACCTCGCGCAGGAGGCGTGCCTCATCGTCCGTGACAATGCCGAGCTTGGCCGCGTCGCCGACCCAGTCGGTGCCGTGCACGCGGCGCACCTGGCCGGCGCGCACAGCGCGATCGAGCTTCTTCTCGGCGGCCTCCGCAGCCACCGCCTTGGCAAATGTCACCTCCAGCAGGCCCGTTGGATCGTTCGGGTTCTGCGAGACGTAGATGTAGCGGGTCAGGCGGTCGCGCACCTCGCCGGGCGTCAGCACCAGCTCGACGCACTTGTGACCGAGCCAGTCAGGCGCTGGCTTGTAGTGGGCGCCCAGCGGGAAAGTCACGCACCGCATCAGCCAACGCACGGGCGCGGAAGGGAAGTTGTCGACGGTGCCGCGCAGAGCCTCCTGGAAGCGGAAAAGACCATTCCGAGCGCACAGGGCAACGATGTGGCGGTCGTTGGCCGGCTTGCCGTCGTCCTCGTAGCGCTTGAGCACGCAGGAGAGGAGGTAGAGCTCGGAAAGGGCATCCGCCAAACGCCCCGTGAGCTTCTGCTTGATCTTGAGGCCGCCCCCGAGAACGCCCACCGTGAGATCGGCCACGAACGCGAAGTTGCGCGAGGAGCGCCACAGCTGGCGGTACCACTCGGCCGTGCCATAGGCCTTGTCGGGCACATGGCCGAAATAGCCGAACGTGAGATTGTGGAACAGCGCCCCGAACAGGTTCGACACGAAGAAGGCCACGTGGCCGCTGAAGGCCTTGTCGAACTCGACGAGGCCACGCTGCTCGTCCGCGTCCTGGCAGGCCTGCACCTCCTTGTAGAGATAGGGGTGGGAGCGCAGCGCGCCCTGCGCAAACGTGATGAGCGAGCGCGTGAGAATGTTGGCGCCCTCCACCGTGATCGCCACCGGCATGGCCTGGTAGGCCGATTGCAGATAGTTGGAGGGTCCGTCGCAGATGGCGCGCCCGCCGTGCAGGTCCATGGCGTCGTTGAGCGACCGGCGAAAGCGCTCCGTCGTCTGGTATTTCATGATGGCCGAGATGACCGACGGCTTCTCGCCGCGGCTCACCATCGCCGCGGTGACCCCCCGCGCCGCCTCGTTGACATAGGCGTTCTCGACCATGCGCGCGAGCGGCTCCTCGAGGCCCTCCATCTTGCCGATCGGCAAGTCGAACTGCTTGCGAATGCGCGCATAGGCTGTGGTGTTGCGCAGCACCGACTTGGCACCCGCAGCCGCCGAAGACGGCAGCGAGATGGCGCGCCCGGCTGCCAGGCATTCCATGAGCATGCGCCAGCCCTGGCCGACCATCTTCTCGCCGCCGATCACCCAGTCCATGGGGATGAACACGTCGCGGCCCCAGATCGGACCGTTGGGGAAAGCAGCACCGCTGGGCAAATGGCGCCGGCCGATCTCGACACCGGGATGGCTGGCCGGGACGAGCGCGAGCGTGATGCCGAGGTCCTCGCCGCGGCCGAGCAGGTTCTCCGGATCGATCAGGCGCACGGCGAGGCCAACGAGGGTCGCCTGCGGTGCCAGCGTGATGTAGCGCTTCTCCCAGGAAGCCCTGAAGCCGACCACCTCCTTGCCATCGTGCCGGCCCTTGGTCACGTAGCCGACATCGCGCATGGTGGCAGCGTCCGAGCCTGAGGTCGGCCCGGTGAGCGCAAAGCAGGGCACCTCATGCCCCTTGGCGAGCCGCGGCAGGTAGTAGTGCTTCTGCTCCGGCGTGCCGTACTTCTCGATCAGCTCGCCGGGACCCAGCGAGTTGGGCACCATCACCAGCGTGCAAACGTCCGGCGATCGGGAGGCGACGCGCCCCAGGATGAGGGACTGCGCCTGTCCAGAGAAGCCTAGCCCGCCGTGCTCCTTGGAGATGAGCATGCCGAGGAAGCCGTTCTTCTTGATGAAGTCCCAGATCTCGGCCGGGACCTCCTTCTCGTTGTGGCGGATCGCCCAGTCGTTGGCCATCCGGCACAGCTCGTTGGTCGGCCCGTTCAGGAATGCCTTCTCCTCCTCGGTCAGCATGATGGGAGGAACGGAGCGCAGCTTCTCCCAGTCGGGCTGGCCGGAGAAGAGCTCGGCGTCGAAGCCGATGGTGCCGGCGTTGAGCGCCTCCTGCTCGGTTGCCGACACGCGCGGCATGAGGCCCTTGATCTGGCGGAACAGCGGCTGAATGAGCACGGCCCTGCGCACGGTGGGCACGCACAGCGCGGCAAGCGCTGCCACGAGCACCCAGGCGATCCCGCCGAGAATGCCGGGCTCCAGGTCTCCCGGTTGCCCGTACAGCAAGCCCGATTGCCAGGCATAGACGGCCACCGCCAGGGCAAGTGTCCATGCCCATAGGCGCGCGCGGTACATCGCCAGGAAGAATGCGCCGATGACGCAAAGGACTATGAACACCAGCTCGGGCATGGTTGCCATCTCCTTGCGCAGGTGATTTGCGCCGCAGCAGTAGATAATTCAATTGGTTAAAAATACCGCAAGTTGACGTTTACGGCAATCTGGCCGCACCGCCGATTGGCAAACTTGAGGGACATCCTTGAACAGCTATTGTAGCGGGTTCATGTCATCTCGGGAAACGTTGCAAATACCAGCGGCGCTCACTGCATGTCCAACAGTCAGCATCCCCCGGTGAGGCCGGGACTTTGGACCGCTGCGGCAATCCTTGCCGCCGCTGGCATTGGCCCCGCTCGCCCGCGGCAACGCCGACGAGGCCAAGGTCAAGGCTTACGGCAGGCACCTCGCGCAGGAATGCACGAGTTGCCATCGCATCGACGGCATCGACAACGGCATTCCCTCCATCGTCGGCTGGTCGCCCGAAAGCTTCATCGCCACCATCGGCTTCTACCGCAGTGGAACCCGGACCAATCCGGTCATGGTGTCGGTTGCGAGTTCTTTGGACGACCGCCAGATCGACGCCCTGGCCGCGTTCTTTGCCTCGCTGCCGAAGCCGGCGGCCAGCAAGCCGGCCGCCGACAACGCCAAAAAGAAGTAGCGCTACTTGCCCTTGGTCGGCGTGGGCGCAGCATCACCCTTGGCGAACATCTCGGAGGTGATGTTGGCGTACCAGGCGATGCTTTCCTGGTAGTTCTGCTTGCGCAGCTCGGCGGCCTCGTTGCGCTGGGAGACGAACCCACCCGACGGGTCCAGCTTTTCCCCCTTGGGCGTGTAGTTGGCGCCGACCTTCACGTTGTCGTCCGGAGCCAGCAGGGACCAGCAGGTGTTGCGATATCTCGGCTCGAACTTGTCCTTGCCGGCAAGCGCCGACAGGATGTCGGCGGCCACCACCTTTGCCTGGCTGTTGGCGGAGAATGCAGACTTGGGCATCTCCGCAGCAATCGCCGCGTCGCCCAGAACGTAGATGTCGGGCACCTTCTTGGACGAGAAGTTCTCGGCATTGATCGGGCACCAGTCGCCCTCGGTCGTGCCGGCCTTTGCCGCAATCTCGCCTGCGCGCTGCTGCGGGATGACGTTGGCGACATCGGCCCTGACGATGTTGCCGGCTTTCGTCACCATCTGCCTGGTCTTGGAGTCGACGCTCACGACCGAGAAGTCGTCGATCTCGGTCGACAGGTGCAGCTCGATGATGCCCTTGTAGTACTTCTCGAACGCCTCGATGAACACCGGCTGCTTGGAGAACGCCTTCTTCGGATCGAAGATCACGAGCTTCGACTTCGGCTTCCGCGTCTTGAGGTAGTGCGCGATCATGCAGGCGCGCTCGTAGGGCCCGGGCGGACAACGGAACGGATTGTTCGGCATCACCATCACCACCGTGCCGCCGTCGCGGACGGTTTGCAGCTGGTGCTTCAGGATGCGCTTCTGCGCGGCATCGGTGTTGTAGGCGTGCGGCATCACGCGTGCTGCGTCGCGCGAGTAGCCTTTGATCGAGTTGTACTTGATGTCGATGCCGGGCGAGAGGACCAGCCGATCATAGGGATAGGCGCGGCCTCCCCGCGTCCGCACGATCTTCTTGCGCGCGTCGACGTCGGTCGCGAAATCGTGCACCACCTTGATGCCGAGCCGCCTGAGCCCGGTGTAGCTGTGGCTGAGGGACTCCAGCGTGCGAAAACCACCGATGAACAGGTTGGAGAAGAACGACGAGCTGTAGGTCGGATTTACCTCGATGAGGGTCACGTCGAGGGCAGGCGCCTCCTTCTTCACGAAGTGCGCGACCGTTGCCCCGCCCGCACCCCCGCCAACGATGACGACCTTGGCGGCGCTTGCGCCCTGCGCGAGCGCGAAGGGCGCCCAAGACGAAGTCAGCACCCCTGCGGCGGCCAGCTTGCCAAAATCACGTCTGGAAAATTCGCTCATTCAATCCTCCCCAACCCCGCGCTCAGCCTGCGTCGCGTTGCGTGTTGCGCGGGCGCATTCTATGATAGTGGAAGGTGTTGGCAATGCGAGCCACGTCACGGCTGCAACTTTTCTGGGTCGCTTCTGCCGCGCGCCCTTCAGTTGGGAATGGTTGTGCGCTGCAACCGCGCCGAAAGGAATGAAACTACCCATGAGGCAAGTCGATCGACGCAAGTTTGTGCGAGGTGGGGTTGCCGCCGCCACCGTGGTGCTGGCAGCCGCACGTGACGCCTTGGCGCAGGAAGCCCCCCAAGGCTGGGAAGAGGCCGTCAAGAGGATCGTCGGCGAGACCAAGCCGATAGAGGCCCGCGTGACGTTTGACCTGCCGGAGATCGCCGAAAATGGCAACACCGTCCCGTTCGCGGTCAGCGTCGAGAGCCCCATGACCGAGAAAGAATATGTCAAGGCGATCCATGTCATCTCGACGGGCAATCCGCAGTCAGGCGTTGCCACCTTCCGGCTGACGCCGCAGTCGGGCAAGCCCGCGGTGGCGAGCCGCATGCGGCTGGCCCGCACCCAGGACGTCATTGCGCTTGCCGAGCTGAGCGACGGCAAGGTGTTGCAAGCCAGGCGCTCGGTGAAGGTGACGATCGGCGGCTGCGGCGGCTAGTGTGATGACTTTGCTAGTGTCCTGATCGCGAAATTCATCTCACTGTGCGGCGAACCAGGTCACGAATTTCGCTATCCGGACACTAGGCACAAGCAGGAGAACGGTACATGTCCGCAAGGCCGCGCATCAGGCTCCCCGAGCAGGCCAAGATCGGCGAGGTCATCGAGGTCAAAACCCTGATCTCGCACGTGATGGAGACGGGCCAGCGCAAGGAGGCAGACGGCAAGCCCATCCCGCGCTCCATAATCAACTTGTTTACCGCTTAGTTTGCCGGCGTGGAGGTCTTCAGAGCCGAACATGCAGGCCGGCATCGCCGCCAACCCTTACTTCGCGTTCCATATGCGGGTGCCTGGCCCTGGCGAGTTCGAGTTCACCTGGGTCGACGACGCTGGCGTGAAGGTCGTCGACCGGCAGAAGCTCAACGTGGTCTCTTCTTGAGGGTGGAGCAGGTGGCCACGGCGACCCGCTACGGGTTCTGACGCCGAGGGGTCAGCCACACCGTCGAGCTTGAGGTGGTTGGAGAGGAGCGATGTCCGACGAGCCCATTTGCGCGCAGAAGGGCCCGTACCAGGTGGCCCTCGAGGCGGGCAAAGCCTATTTCTGGTGCGTATGCGGCCGCTCAGCGCGGCAGCCCTTCTGTGACGGGGCCCACAAGCATACCAGCTTTCAGCCGCACCGCTTCGTGGCGGAGGCCTCAGGCACCTTCAATCTTTGCGGATGCAAGGGCACCGACGACAGGCCGTTCTGCGACGGCACCCACAACATCTTGTAGCCGGCCGGCGGCTTTCGCCCTCTAGCTGCGCTCTCCACAGCGGCAATCGAGCGCCGCTGGAAGCTTGGCACTGTGTGGCCGGCCGCGCTGGTCCTCCAAATCCTCCCTCAGTGCCCCAAGGCTGAAGCCGGCACGCTCGAGAGCAGCGATCACACAATCGGCCGGCTGGCTGCGCGCCGCGGCCGCCGCCCAAGCGACGGCCGAGCGCAGGCCCGACGCGCAGTGCGCCAGGACGGGCGCCTCCAGCTCGTCCAGCGCCCGGCCCAGGCCCTCCACCACCGGGATCGCCGAACACCTCGCTCTTGGTCACAGGAACGTGGCGGAAGCCAAGGCCTGCCCTTGCGGCCAGTTCCCCTTCCTCGGCGGCGGATGGATACTGCCTCAGCTCTCCCTCCGGCAAATTGGAGAGCACCGACCGGAACCCTTGCGCCGCCACCTCGGCCAGGTCCTCGCGACCCAAAGCGCCCGTCACTGCGAAATTGGGCGTCAGGAACACGATCCTCTGCATGGCGATGAGCTCCCTAGCAACGGCTACGGATGAGGCAGGATATGGGCAAGCATGAGAAATTGGCAATGGCAGTTGCCGTCTTGACGGAATATTGGTGCTGAGCTACCCACCCAATCCACCAGGACGTGGAAAAATGTTCCAATCTGTGGCGCCGAAGGTCGGCCAACCCCGTCCCACAATGGTTTGGGCCATGCTCGACGAGATGGATGTCAAGATTCTGCGCATTCTGCAGGAGGACTGCACCCGGTCGGTAGCGGACATCGGGCGGGAGGTCGGTCTCTCGACCACGCCCTGCTGGCGCCGGATCCAGAAGCTCGAGGAGGCCGGCGTCATCAAGCGCCGGGTGGCGGTGCTGGATGCGCCGCGGGTGAACGCCGGCGTGACGGTGTTCGTGTCGATCAGGACCGACCAGCACTCGCTGTCCTGGCTCGAGAAGTTCCACGCTGCCGTCATCGACTTTCCCGAGGTCGTGGAATTCTATCGGATGAGCGGGGAGGTGGATTATTTGCTGCGCGTCGTCGTGCCCGACATCGCCTCCTACGATGCGTTCTACAAGAAGCTCATCGCGCGCATCGAGATCTCCAAGGTGTCGTCGGCCTTCGCCATGGAGCAGATCAAGTACACCACCGCCTTGCCGCTGGACTTCGCCCTCAAGCGGGGCGAGGCGAGCCACTAGAGCCCTTCCGACTTATGTGGAACCATATCCAGCGTTGCGGAAGTAGTTCGCACACTCGGTTGGCGTAAAGCGGTCGATGAGCTTGCCGATGCGGTTCCACATTCCTTCGACGGTGCGCTCGTCGGCCTTGCGCAGCAGGGTCTTGAGCTTGGCGAAGGCCTGCTCGATCGGGTTGAGGTCGGGCGAGTAGGGCGGCAGGAACAGCGGCCTGGCGCCGACGGCGCGGAGCAGGCGCTGCACCTCGGCGCCCTTGTGCGAGCCGAGGTTGTCCATCACGACGATGTCGCCGGGCTCGAGCGTGGGGATCAGCACCTGCTCGACGTAGGCGCGGAAGGTCTCGCCGTTGATCGGGCCGTCGAGCACGAGCGGCGCGGTGATGGCGTCATTGCGCAGGGCTGCCAGGAAGGTGGTGGTGCGCCAGTGGCCGTGCGGCACTTTCGCCTTCAACGGCTCGCCGCGCCGCCACCAGCCGTGCGTGCGGGTCATGTTGGTCTTGGTCCACGTCTCGTCGATGAAGACCAGGCGCTCGGGCGCCAGCCGCGGCTGCAGCCGGTGCCACCACCGGCGACGGCGGGCGACGTCAGGCCGGTCCTGCTCGCAGGCGAGCACGGTTTTTTTTGAAGCTGACGCCCTCGCGCTTCAGAAAGCGCCAAAGCGTGTCGCAGGCTACCACCATGCCGCGCTCGGCCAATTCGTCCAGCAGCTCGTGCAACGTCAGGTCCGGCTTTTTCCGGAGGCGGGCGAGCAGCCACTCGCGCTCGCCTGCGAGCAGATAGGGCCGTTTGCCACCCATCGGCTTGGACGCAGGACTGCCAGCCTCGCGCATCCGGCCATGCCACTTCACCGCTGTCGATGGGGCGATGTCGTTGAGCCGCGCCACCTGCCGACACGACAGGCCGCGCTCCAACTGCGAAACCACACGCTCACGCAGGTCGAGAGAGTAGGGTCGAGCCATCGCGTGCTGGCCTCCGCTCCAGCACGCAGCTTAAATTCAGATCGCCCCTGATTTGGGAATCCCTCGCGATTCCACTAAGAGCGGAAGACTCTAGATCGGGACGGGAGGCGACCAAATGGCTGACACGCGCGCCGACGGCCACGTGGCCTCCATGGACGAGATCAAGGGGTACGGCGGGCTGGACTTCCTGCAGCGCATCGCAAGCGGAGAGGTGGCCCAGCCGCCGATCGGCTGGACCTTGGGCTTTCGCCTGGCCGAGGTGAGACCGGGCTTCGCCCTCTTCACCATGACGCCGGAGTTCAAGCACTACAATCCGATCGGCACGGTGCACGGCGGCGTCGCCTCCACGCTGCTCGACAGCTGCATGAGCTGCGCCGTCCAGACGCACGTGGAGAAGGGCTTCGGCTACACCACGCTCGAGCTGAAAGTGAACCTGGTCCGCCCGATCACTGCGAACACCGGGCCGATCCGGGCGGAGGGGCGCTCCCTCTATGTGGGGCGCCGCTCCGGCACGGCCGAGGGCAAGATCATCGACGCCAGCGGCACGCTGCTCGCGCACGGCACCACGACGTGCATGATCTTTCCGCTGTAGCCGTCAGGCATTCGAGCCGCGGATAGCCCTATCGACGCTCCACGGGCCGGCGCCCGCGGCTGCCAGGTACAGGAACACGAACGAATAGAGCGCGGCGAGTTCTCCGCGCGTTCAGCGAGCGGGAAGAAGCCCGCCCGATGCGTGCGCATAGAAATAGGCCACAGCGCACAAGCCTGAGAGGATGAAGGCGGAGAGCCGCGTTAAGAGCCCGATGACCAGGAGCGCGCCGAACACCAGCTCGATAAGGCCGGCCGCGCCGCTCATGGTCATGGGCGATGCGTTGTTCATGGGCCTGAAAACCGGAAAGTTGAGATACTTCGCGGTGCCGTGCTGCAGCACGCAGCAGCCCCGACATGATGCGCAGGATGCTGAGAAGCTGAGGCGTGTAGGGGCGAAGAAAGTCCATGACGGCGTTACCTCCCGTTGAGACGAGTTGCTTGCCTTACCCATGCAAGGACGAAACCGCAGCAATTCAATGGTTGTCGCGCGGGATGCCCTTGGTCGCGGCGATCTTCTGATATTTGACCGCAGGCTTGAGCACCATGCCCTGCGAGAGCTCGTCGACCATCCCACGCTGGATCTCCTGCCACGGGCGTCTGGTGGCCGGGATACTTGTAGCCGCCGCGGCCCTGCAGCGCCGCGCGACGCTGATCGTACTCCTCCTTGGAGATCAGGATGTCGGCGGTGCGCTTGTTGAGGTCGATGCGCACACGATCCCCGGTCTTCAGGATCGCCAGTCCGCCCCCCGTTGCCGCCTCGGGCGAGGCATTGAGGATCGAGGGCGAGCCCGACGTGCCAGACTGGCGGCCATCGCCGATGCAGGCCAGCGCGGAAACGCCTTTCTTGATGAGGTAGTTGGGGGGCCGCATGTTCACGACCTCTGCCGCGCCGGGATAGCCGGTGGGGCCAGCGCCGCGCATGAACAGGATGCACGAGGCGTCGATCTTGAGGGCAGGGTCGTCGATGCGCTTGTGGTAGTCCTCCGGCCCGTCGAACACGATGGCGCGGCCCTCGAACGCGTTCGGGTCCTTCGCGTTCTCCAGGTAGCGCTTGCGGAACTCCTCGGAGATGCCGCTGGTCTTCATGATGGCGCTGTCGAACAGGTTGCCCTTGATGTTGAGGAAGCCGGCCTTGTCCTTCAGCGGCTTCTTGCAGGAGCGGATGACGTCGGGGTCGATCACGGCGCGATCCTTGCAGTTCTCGCCGATGGTCTTGCCGTTCACGGTCAGCGCGCCCTCGTGGATCTTGCGCGCCTTCATCAGCTCGTTGACGACCGCCGGCACGCCGCCGGCGCGGTAGTACTCCTCGCCCAGGTACTGGCCCGTAGGCTGCAGGTTGACGAGCAGCGGGATGGCGTAGCCGACCTTCTCCCAGTCGTCGTTGTCGAGCTTGACGCCGACGTGGCGGGCAATCGCGTTGAAATGGATCGGCGCGTTGGTCGAGCCGCCGATGGCGGAGTTGACCACGATGACGTTCTCGAACGCCTCGCGCGTCATGATCTTGGAGGGCCGCAGGTCCTCCCACACCATGTCGACGATGCGCTTGCCGGTCTCGTAGGCGATCTGCGCGCGCTCCTTGTGCGGGGCGGGAATGGCGGCGCAGCCGGGCAGCGACATGCCGAGCGCCTCGGCCAGCGAGTTCATGGTGGAGGCCGTGCCCATGGTGTTGCAGTGGCCGGGCGAGGGCGCCGAGGAGGCCACCAGCTCCACGAACTCTTCGTAGTTGATCTCGCCGGCGGCGAACATCTGGCGCGCCTTCCAGACGATGGTGCCCGAGCCCGTGCGCTCGCCGCGGAACCAGCCGTTGAGCATCGGCCCGCCGGACAGCACGATGGCCGGGATGTCGACGGTGGCGGCGGCCATCAGCTGGGAGGGCGTGGTCTTGTCGCAGCCGGTGGTGAGCACGACGCCGTCGATGGGGTAGCCGTAGAGGATCTCGACGAGGCCCAGATAGGCGAGGTTGCGGTCGAGCGAGGCGGTCGGGCGCTTGCCGGTTTCCTGGATCGGGTGAACGGGGAACTCGAAGGCGACGCCGCCGGCCTCGCGGATGCCCTCGCGCACGCGCTGCGCCAGCACCAGGTGGTGCCGGTTGCAGGGCGAGAGGTCTGAGCCCGACTGGGCGATGCCGATGATCGGCTTGCCCGACGACAGCTCCTCGCGCGTGAGCCCGTAGTTCATGTACCGCTCGAGGTAGATGGCGGTCATGTCCGGGTTGTCGGGATTGTCGAACCACTGGCGCGAGCGCAGCTTCTTGATCTGGGCGGCAGTGGGCTTCCTGGGCATGGGCGTTTCCTGACGGTCTTTTGGAGTTGGGCCGGTTGGCCGCGAGGTTCTATGCGGAACAGTCTAGCGCCTCCTCGGCCGCGTGGGAAGCTCCGATTGTCGCCAACGAGCCCTGCGGAGCAGGATGGCTATGGGCTTGCTGCCTTGCGGTCGGGCAGCGACGCCGGGCTGCGCGACTTCGCCTTGGCGACAAGCGCCTCGACGCCGGCTTCGAGTACGGGATCGGCGCCCTGGGAGTAGGGTATCGGCCGGGCGACCTCGATATCGGGCGCCACGCCCGGCCCCTCCAGGACCTCGCCGTCGATCTCGAGGCCGGAGACGGCCAGATAGAGCAGGTTGCCGCCCGGCATGGCGAAGGCGCTGGCGGCGCTCACGGCACCGGCCGTGCGGGTGCCGATCAGCGGACCCTGCCGCTCGCGCTTGTAGGCGTGCACGAACAGCTCGGCCGTGCTGCGCGTATGGTGGTCGATGAGAACCACCGTGCGGCCGCGCAGCGCCGCTTGCCGCGCGGGGCCGCTTCGACTTGTGCGCGATTGCCCATGAGGGGTCCGCGCGGATCGAGCAGGTCCAGATAGCGTCCGGCGTTGCTGCCGGTGCCGCCGATCTTGCCGCGCATGTCGATGATCAAGCCGTCGAGCGGGAGCGACGGTCGCTCGCGCCTTCTCGGTCCGAGCCAATCGCCGCACGCCGAGCCTGCGCCAGGGCGTCCTGCAGCGCGCGGCTCGACTCCTCGCCAACCGAGGCCCACACGTGCACGTAGCCGATGCGCCGCCCGTCGCGCTCGATGACGCGCGCGCTGGCCCGGGTCGCCTCGCGGAAGGCGTGCAGCGGGGCGATGCTCATGACCCGGATGCGCAGGGTCTCTGTCGGAGCCATCCTTCGCGCGCCGGATCGCGACGGCGACACTGTTGCCGACCTTGCCGCGAAACGAGCGCATCGGGTGATAGGGCGCGCCATCGACGCTGACGATCTCGTCGCCCACCTTGAGGCCGGCCCGCGCCGCCGGGACTGCCTTCGAGCACCGCATCGACGAAGTCGCGGCCGTCGATGCGCACCGAGAAGATGCCGATGCCGGCATAGGTCACGCCGGCGCCCCAGAAGCGGTCGTCGAACTCCTCCTGCGGCATGGAGGCGCCGCCGAACACCGCCATCAGGATGTAGTAGTCCACGTCGTCGGGCGTGAGCAGGCCGGTATGGGACGTCTTGAGCTCGGCGAGCAGCGCATTGATGCGCCGGGCCGCCTCCTCGAGGCTGCGGCGCATCGACCACGCTCTGGCGCACCTCGGCTGCACGCTTCTCCCAGCCGACGCTCGCCAGCCGCTCCTTGTCCCAGAACGACTTGGCCGTTGTCGAAACGACGGCGTCGAACAGAGCGCCGAAATCCTGCGTGCGATGCCGTGCTCTGGGCTTCGAGCTTCGGCGGGCGTCGGGCTTCCTGAGCGCATGGCGCGGTGCGGGGCCGCGATTGCGAACGCGAGCGCCGCAGACCGATGAGCGACGCGACCAGCGAGGGCCGACCGCCCTTGCGGCCTGACGTCGACGACGAAGGGCGCACCTGCTGCATAGCTCCGGCCTCCGCGACATCGCCCCCGCGAAGCTCGATTGAAGGCAGCAGCGCCGGCTTGTGCCAGTTAAAGCTTGGTAAGCTCGAGCGGTCCGCGCTTCGCTTGGCCCGCCCTGCCTGCAATCACCCCGCGATCAGGCCGCCGTCCACCAGCACCTCGGAGCCGGTCGTGAAGGAGGAGGCCGGCGACAGCAGCCACACCACCGCGTCGGCGACCTCCTGCGGCTGGCCGAGGCGGCCGATGGGGATCTGGGCGTGCAGCTTGGCCATGGCCTTGGCGGGATCGGGCCGGCCCTTGACCATGCGCGTCGACCATGTCGCCCTCGATGAAGGCCGGATGCACCGAGTTGCACCGCACCGGCGGGCGCTTGCGCGCGCCCGACAGCGCCACGGACTTGCTGAGCATGCGCACCGCGCCCTTGGAGGCGTTGTAGGCGGCGAGGTTGGCGCCGCCGACGATGCCCGAGGCCGACGAGATGTTGACGATCGAGGGCGCCTTGGACTTGGCCAGCAGCGGCATGGCGTACTTGCAGCCGAGGAACACGCCGTCGGCGTTGATGGCCATCACGCGGCGCCACTCGGCGAAGCTCGTCTGCTCGACGTCGCCGGGCGTGCCGACGCCGGCGTTGTTGACGAGGCCGTCGAGGCGGCCGTGCCGGCGCTCGATCTCGGCCATGGCCGCCTTCCAGTCCTCCTCGCTCGTCACGTCGAGGGCGATGTCGACCTTGCCGCGGGAGGCGAGATCGCTGCGGATGGCCGTGCCGCCGGCCGCCTCGATCGCCTTGCACATGGCGCTGCCGAGCGTGCCCAGCGCGCCGGTGACGAGAACGATGTGGTCCTTGAGTTGAGCACTCATCGCCGCTTCCTCCTTCTCAGGCCCAGCGAGCGGCCCATGCTGAATGTGGCATAGAACATGAGGAGGCTCATCAGGCCGCTGATCGCCAGGATCTGCACATAGCCGCCCATGCTGCCAGACGTCGAGCACGACGCCCTGATACGAGACCGCCTGCAGCGCGAGGACGGTACAGCAACCGCCGCGGGCACCCACCAGCCCAGCAGCCTGTAGCCGAGGAAGCGCGCGATAACGATGGCGCCGGCCACGCAGGAGCATGCTTCAGATGTCCTTGAAGTCGCCGTGCCGGCCCTTGCCCTCGGCGAAGCGGGTGGCGCCGCGGATGCCCTCGGCCTTGACGATGTCGGCGCTGGTCGCCCACTCGCTCTCCAGGCCCTCGCGCACGGACTTGCCCCAGGCGCGATAGGCCGACAGCCGATCGGAGCGCATGCATTCCTGCGGGAAGCGGGCGATCTCCTGCGCCATCGCCTCGGCGGCCTCGCGCGCCTGCCCGTGCGGCACGACCTTCTCGCACAGGCCGATGCGATAGCTCTCCTCGGCCGTCACCTTGCGGCCGGTCATGATGATCTCCATCGCCTTGCCCATGCCGACCAGGCGCGGCAGGCGCACGGTGCCGCCGTCGATCAGCGGCACGCCCCAGCGCCGGCAGTAGACGCCGAAGTAGGCGCTCTCGGCCATCACGCGCACGTCGCACCACATGGCAAGCTCCATGCCGCCGGCCACCGCCGGGCCTTCCACGGCGGCGATCACGGGCTTGGACAGCTCCAGCCGCGAAGGGCCGAGCGGCCCGCGCGGCGCCTTGCCGCCGCCCTTGGGGAAATCGAGTGCGCGCGACGGGATTGCTCTGATCGAGGTCGGACACCGCCTTCAGGTCCCAGCCGGCGCAGAAGGCGCCGCCCTCGCCCCAGAACACGGCCACGTTGGCCGATTTGTCGGCATCGAACTGCTCGAAGGCCGCGACCAGGTCGTCGGCGCTCTTGGGGTCCATGGCGTTGCGCGCCTCGGGCCGGCTGTGAATGACGGTCCAGACGGTGCCGGACTTCTCGATGCGAACGCTCATGACACCTCCTGGAAGCTCTGCGCGAACGGTACTGCTGGGCTCGGCTCGAGGCTTAGCAAGACTGCGGCCGTTGTCGCACACCG
Organism: uncultured Alphaproteobacteria bacterium; assembly: GCA_963756735.1. GTDB lineage: Bacteria > Pseudomonadota > Alphaproteobacteria > Rhizobiales > Hyphomicrobiaceae > AWTP1-13. Next base: position 110,667 of record CAVWOY010000033.1, on the reverse strand, counting down.
TCACGGCCAAATGAGAAATTCAGCCGAGATGAGCAGGGGGAAGCATGGCGCGCGTTGCAGACAGCATGACGCCGGCAGCGACGCTGCCGAAGGACGGCACCGCCGGCGCGCTGGCCGGGCGCGTATGGCTGCCGGAGGTCGGAGGCCCGGCGGTGGTGGCGATCCGCGCCGACGGCGTCTACGACATCTCGCAGCTGGCGCCGACCATGCGCGACCTGGCGGAGGCCGCCGAGGCGGTGGACATTGTCCGCCACGGCAAGGGCGAGCGCATCGGCGCCCTGGCCGACATCCTGGCCAACACGCCGGAGGCGCAACGCGACCGCGGCAAGCCCTGGCTGCTGGCGCCCATCGACCTGCAGGCGATCAAGGCCGCCGGCGTGACCTTCCCGCTGTCCATGCTGGAGCGGGTGATCGAGGAGCAGGCGCGCGGCGCCCCGGAGAAGGCCGAGGCCATCCGCGCCAGCGTGCAGGCGCAGCTCGGCGGCGACATCCGCAAGCTGGTGCCGGGCAGCAAGCAGGCGGCCGAGCTCAAGCGCGTGCTGATCGAGCAGGGAGCGTGGTCGCAGTACCTGGAGGTCGGCATCGGCCCGGATGCGGAGATCTTCACCAAGGCGCAGCCGATGTCCGCGGTCGGGCACGGCATGGAGGCAGGGCTGCATCCGATCTCGACCTGGAACAATCCCGAGCCCGAGGTGGTGCTGGTGGTGAACTCGACGGGCGCGATCGTCGGCGCCACGCTCGGCAACGACGTCAACCTGCGCGACGTCGAAGGCCGCTCGGCGCTGCTGCTGTCGAAGGCCAAGGACAACAACGCTTCCACCGCCATCGGACCCGTTCGTGCGCTTCTTCGACGGCGCGTTCACGCTGGACACGGTGCGGCGCATCGAGGTGAGCCTGAGGGTCGAGGGCGAGGACGGCTTCGAGCTGAAGGGCCGCTCGTCGATGGCGCGAGATCGCGCGCGACCCCGCCGACCTCGTGCAGCAGCTGATGGGCCGCCATCACCAGTATCCCGACGGCGCGGTGCTGTTCCTCGGCACGATGTTCTCGCCGGTCAAGGATCGCGGCGCCAAGGGCCAGGGCTTCACGCACAGGAAAGGCGACGTGACCACCGATCGCGGCGCCGGAGCTCGGCGCGCTCGTCAATCGCATGACGCTTTCGACCGAGGCGGCGCCCTGGCAGTTCGGCACCGGCGCGCTGATGCGCAACCTTGCGCGGCGCGGGCTTCTGTGAGCATGCCGGCCATGAAGCCGCTCGCCGGCACGCTCGTCGTCTCGCTCGACCAGGCCGTGGCGGCGCCGCATGACCGCGCGGCGGCTCGCCGATGCCGGCGCGCGCGTGATCAAGCTCGAGCGGCCGGAGGGCGACTTCGCCCGCGACTACGACGACGTGGTGCTGGGGCAATGCACGCACTACGTCTGGCTCAACCGCGGCAAGGAGTCCGTGGTGGCGGACCTCACCAAGACGGACGACCGGCGGCTGTTCGAGGCGATGCTCGCCAAGGCCGACGTGTTCCTGCAGAACCTCAAGCCCGGCGCGCTCGCCAAGCTCGGCTACCCGATCGAGGCCTTGCGGGAGAAGCATCCCGGGCTGATCTGCTGCTCCATCTCGGGCTATGGCGATGAAGGCCCCTATCGCGACCGCAAGGCCTACGACCTGCTGATCCAGGCGGAATCGGGCCTCGCGTCCATCACCGGCGGCCCCGAGGCGCCCGCGCGCGTCGGCGTCTCGCTGGTCGACATCGGCACCGGCCTGCATGCCTACGAGGCGATCCTGGAGGCGCTGATCCGGCGCGGGCGCACCGGCGAGGGCGCCGACATCCGTGTCGCCATGTTCGACGCCATGATGGAGTGGATGGCGGTGCCGCTGCTGTTCGGCGAGCACGGCGAGCCGCCCAAGCGCATGGGGCTCACGCATTTCAGCGTCGCCCCCTACGGCGTGTTCGAGACGCGCGACGGCCACCCGATCCTGATCTCCATCCAGAACGATCGGGAATGGGTGGTGCTGTGCCAGAAGGTGCTCGACCGGCCGGAGCTGGCGATCGGACCCGCGCTTCGCCACCAACCCGGCGCGCGTCGCCAATCGGGCGGAGACCGACGGCGTCGTCGCTCGCTGCTTCGGCGCCGAGGATGTCGAGGCGCTGGCGCGGCGGCTCGATGACGCGCAGATCGCGTTCGCACGCGTCAACGACGTGCTGAGCATGCTGCGCCACCCGCACCTGCGGCGCGTGACGGTCGATTCGCCGAACGGACCGATCGCTCTGCCTGCACCGCCGGCCAGGCTGATGGGCGAGGATGCGGCCGAGCTTCGGACCGCTGCCCGCGCTCGGCGAGCACACCGAGCGCGTGCGCAGGGAATTCCTAGGCTAGCTCCGCCACCAGCGGCATCCAGGGCCTGACCTTGCGTTAGCGGCGCGTTCTTCTATGAAGGAAGAAAGCGGCCGCGGCCGTTCCCCTCTCTCCTGCCGGAGCCGACATGAAACCCGAGACGCCACGCCCGGTTCTGCTCAAGAACTACCGTCCTCCCGGCTATCTCGTCGATTCAGTCAATCTCGACGTAGTGCTGCATCCCACGCGCACGCGCGTGCGCTCGCGGCTGAAGGCTCGCGCCAACCCGGCCGTTGCCAAGCCGGGCGCGCTGAAGCTCGACGGCGAGCTGTTGGAGTTGGAGTCCATCAAGCTCGACGGACGCCTGCTGGAGAAGGGCGATTACAGGATCGCGGACAAGGAACTGTCGATTGCCTCCGTCCCGAGCCAGCCCTTCGCGCTGGAAATCACCACGTACTGCAATCCCGAAGCCAACAAGGCGCTGACCGGGCTCTACCGCTCCAAGGGCAACTACTGCACGCAGTGCGAAGCCCAGGGGTTCCGGCGCATCACCTATTTCCCGGATCGCCCCGACGTGCTGGCGACCTACTCGGTGCGCATCGAGGCGGACCGCGAGCAGGCGCCGGTGCTGCTCGCCAACGGCAACCCGATCGAGCGGGGCACGCTCGACGGCGGCAAGCGCCACTATGCGGTGTGGCGCGACCCGCACCCCAAGCCCTCGTACCTGTTCGCGCTGGTCGGCGGCAATCTCGCATCGATGGCGTCGGACTTCACCACCATGTCGGGGAAGAAGGTGGACCTGCGCATCTATGTCGAGCCCGGCAAGGAGGACCGCTGCGCCTGGGCGATGGATTCGCTCAAGCGCTCCATGCGCTGGGACGAGGAGCGCTTCGGGCGCGAGTACGACCTCGATGTGTTCAACATCGTCGCCGTGTCCGACTTCAACATGGGAGCGATGGAGAACAAGGGGCTCAACATCTTCAACGACGCCCTGGTGCTCGCCTCGCCCGAGACGGCGACCGACAGCACCTTCATCGGCATCGAGCGCGTCATTGCGCACGAGTACTTCCACAACTGGACGGGAAACCGCATCACCTGCCGCGACTGGTTCCAGCTCTGCCTCAAGGAGGGCCTGACCGTCTTCCGCGACCAGGAGTTCGGGGCGGACGAGCGTTCGCCGGCCGAGCAGCGCATCAACGAGGTGCGCGGGCTCAAGGCCAGGCAGTTCCCGGAGGACGCCGGCCCGCTCGCCCATCCGGTGCGCCCGGACAGCTACATCGAGATCAACAACTTCTACACGGCCACCGTCTACCAGAAGGGCGCCGAGGTCGTGCGCATGCTCCAGACCCTGCTGGGGCGTGAGGGCTTCCGCAAGGGCATGGACCTCTATTTCGAGCGCCACGACGGGCAGGCGGCGACGGTGGAGGAATTCGTCGCCTGCTTCGAGGACGCCTCGGGCAGGGACTTGAAGCAGTTCATGAGCTGGTACTCGCAGGCCGGCACGCCCGAGCTCGTGTGCCAGCTGAAGTACGACGCCAAGGCCAAGACCGCCGACCTCACCGTCAATCAGGTCCTGCCGCCCACGCCGGGCGAGGCGAAGAAGAAGCCGCTCCACATTCCGCTCAAGCTCGGCCTGCTCGGCGGCAACGGGCAGGACCTGGACCTCGTTTTGGCGTCAGGCGAGCCGGTCGAGGACGGCATCATCGAGGTGCGCAAGCGCACGGAGCGCTTCCGGTTCCAGAATGTCCCGTCCCGGCCGGTCGCGTCGCTGGCCCGCGGGTTCTCGGCGCCTGTGAACCTGACGGTCGAGCGCACCGAGGCCGAGCTGCAGTTCCTGATGGCCAACGACAGCGACCTGTTCAATCGCTGGCAGGCGGCCCAGGACTATGCGGTGCGGGTGCTGCTGCAAGCGATGGAGCAGGTCCGAAGCGGCGGCCGCGCCGGCACAAGCCAAGGCCTTCATCGATGCACTGTCGGTCACCATCGGCGACGAGAGCCTGGAACCCGGCTACCGCGCGCAGATGCTCTACCTGCCGAGCGAGAGCGACCTGGCGCGGATCGTCGGCAAGAATGTCGATCCGCTGGCCATCCACAAAGCGCGCAATGCGCTGCGCAAGGCCATCGGCACGCGGCTCCACGAGACGCTGGCCGACACCTACCGGCGCATGGAGGTCAAAGGGCCCTATTCGCCGGCCCCGGAGCCTGCCGGCCGGCGGGCGCTGCGCAACGTCGCGCTCGGCTATCTGACGTGCCGCGGCAGGCCCGACGACATTGCGCTTGCCGAAGCGCACTTCAAGCAGAGCCGCAACCTCACAGACGAGACTGCCGCTCTGGCGGTGCTTTCGGAGCTGAGTGCGCCGGCGCGCACCCGAGCCTTCGAGCGGTTCTACGAGCGCTGGAAGGGGGATCACCTGGTCATCGACAGCTGGTTTGCCTACCAGGCCGCCTCGCCGCTCGCCTCCTCGCTCGCAACCGTCGAGAGGCTGACCCGCCACCCGCTGTTCTCGATCGAGAACCCCAACAAGGTGCGGGCCCTGATCGGCACCTTCGCCATGGCCAACCCGATCAATTTCAACCGCCCCGACGGCAAGGGCTACGCGTTCGTGGCCGAGCGGGTGCTGGAGCTCGATGCCTTCAATCCGCAGATCGCAGCCCGCATCCTCTCCGCCTTCCGCAGCTGGAAGGCGCTGGAGCCCAAGCGTCAGCAGGTTGCAAGGAAAACCCTGCAGCGGGTCGCCAAGGCCCGGCCCCTGTCGCACGACGTCACCGAGATCGTCTCCAAGATGCTCGAGTAGAGCACCGGACACAGCGCTCGCCACATTTTTGCCGCAGGCCCGCATCGCCTCTCGACAAGGCGCCGGTGCCTCAGTCAAAGTGTTGTGGTGATTCGCTGGCGTGTACTGCCTGCGGGTCTGTCGAGGGCAGCTTTTTCTGACAATACGGTCGAGGGACGAGGGATGACGCTGGGCACGTCAACCCGCGGGGGGATTTGCGACTCTCACGGGCACTGAGCACAACGACGACGGCCACCCGCTGCTGCGGGCAGCGGGCCGCATCTGGCGCACGCCATGGCTGGCCAGGGGCGCAGCGACGCTGCATCTCTTGGGCCTTGCACTGATCGTTACGCTTGGCTGGCACGACCCCAGCGCTGCGGCGACGGGGGCGACCATTGCCGGCCTGCCGGCTCTGCATCTGGCCTTCCTGATGGCGACCGGCGCGGCCGCGGCGTTCCTGACGTTGGGCGCCCGCGAGGATGAGCCGGCGCCCGCCATCGCCGAGCAGCCTCAAGCCGCTACCGGCGCCGACCAGCTGTTGGCGCAGATGAGCCACGAGCTGCGCACGCCTCTCAACGCCATGATCGGCTTCTCCGAGCTGATGCTGCGCGAGTTGTACGGGCCGCTCGGCCACACGCGCTACCAGGAGTATGCGGCCCACATCAACGAGAGCGGAGGACGGCTGCTCAAGTCCTCGGAGGACGCACTGGCCGTCACCGAGACCATGTCGGCGATGATGGCCGAACGGCTGGGCGGCCGGCGCGAGCGGGTCCTGGCGAGCAGCTTGGCACGGGACGCTTGGGCCAACTCGGATGCCGCCCGCAGCGATGCCAAGCTGGCAATGAGCAACCTGACCGCCTGCGACATCGTTTGCGAGCGGCGGGCAACGGGTCAGGCGCTGCAACACCTCCTGCGCGAGGCTCTCGCACGCACTCCTGCGAGCGGCACGGTCGAGATCAGAGGCCGCCGCCGGGGCGGGGCGCGCAGCATCGAGATCAAGGTGGTCAATGGCTCTGGAGCGGCCGAGGTCCGCCGTGCTCACACCCGACCCGAAGGATCACCGCGGGCCCCGGACAGCAGCCTGCGCGTGATGCTTGCGCGGCTGCTGCTCGAGATGCAAGGCGCGACCTTGAGCCTTTGGGACAACGGCGAAGCCGGCATCTGGTACGCCTGCGTGGCGTTTCCCCCGCCGGACTAGCCTCAGCGTGCGGGCTGATCGTTGGCCTGCTGCTGATCCGCCTCGTCGAGCGGGTTCTGCCTCGGCCGCCGCATCTCCCGCCAGCGCATGTACTGACGGCGCTCGTCGCTCGTCAGACCCTGTGCGACCTCGGCGTAGAGCTTGTAGACCGCCTCGCGCGCCTTCTGATCGGCCGCGAGCAGTCGTGCCTGGGTCGCCTCGTAGCGGGTGGCGTCGAACTGGTCGGCCGTCAGCACCTTGAGCAGTTCCTCACGCGCCTCGCGCAGATCACGCCGCAGCGGGCGTACGATGCGCCGCTGCTCCTCGGTGCGGGCCCACACGTCCTTGCGGCGCTCTGCCGGCAGCGTGCCGGCGTAGCCCAGAAGATTGGGAGAAACGTGCGCACTGCCTGCTTCCGTGAGCGCACGATGGCGCCACAGGCCGGCAGCCATCGCGCCGACGACGACCAGATTGAGCGCCACCGACGCCACCAGGGCTATTGCCATCCAGCGCGGTGCCGACGGTCTGGACATGCTGGCCGCTGCTGCAATCATAGTACGTCCTCATCGAAGGGATCGACTTGAGCCAGGTTGTAGCCGCCGCGGTCGATGCCCGCGAGGTCCGCCAGATAGGGCACGACGCCCTGCGGGAGGCTCGAAAGCCCGAGCAGGAAACCGCCCACCAGCGACGCCGCAAGCAGCCCGGCCGCGCTCGCCCTGCCGCCCGGAAAGGCCTTCCAGCTCGCCTCCGCGGGCCGGGCCGATGTGGCCGTCGCCTGAGCGCCATCCGACCGCGGCGGGGAAACGCTGACGATGCGCGGTGAGCGCCGGGCCGCCGCCACTATGCGATCGGCAAGCGCCGCCTCCGTGGCGAGCGCGGGCAGCGGCGCACGCTCCAGAGCGCGATCGAGGCCTTCCGCCTCGGCCAGGAGCCGGCGCGCGCTGCCATCGCGCGCGACCAGCTGCGCGGCAGCAGCGCGCTTTTCGGCAGGCCAGCGGGAGCGGTCGCCGCCGTACACATCGAGAAGCTGCTCGAAGTCGGCGAGCGTCATGCCGGTGTTGGTGCTGTTGGTCATATCGGCGTTCATCCTTTACAGGGCTCGTCCTCTCACGCGGCAAGCTTACGCGTCGGCTTCCGGCATCAGCGCCCGCCATTCGTCCTTGAGAGACTGCTTGAGCGCGCGCCGCCCGCGGGCCAGCAGCAATTCAACCGCCTCGTCGGATATGCCCATCACCTCACCGACCTCGATCTGACTCATGCCCTCGTAGTGGAACAGGGTCAGCGCCAGCCGCTGCCGCTCGGGAAGCGCCTTGAGCGCCGCATCGACCCGCATCCCCAATTCACGCTCCGCCAGATGCGTCACCTGCGTGGCCGGTGCCGCCTCCTCCGGAACCGCATCGCCGAGGCTCGTGTTGCGTCGCGACCGTACGCGATCGATGCACAAGTTGGCCGCCACTCGCCGCAGCCAAGGCCTGACGCCGCCTTCGCCGAGCTGCAAACCTCCCGCGTTCCGCCAGAGCCTGAGCAGCGTCTCCTGGGCCACGTCCTCGGCCTCGGCATCGTCGCGAAGCATGCGCCTGGCGATGGCGAGCACGGTCGGCAGATGCCGGTCTACGAGGGCGCGGAAGGACTGCTCCTCACCCGCGCCGCGCGCAGCCACCCGCGCAAGCAGGCTCGCCTCGTCGACGACCTCGTCGGCTTCCGACCGGGCAACCGGTCCGGTCCCTATCTGTCGCGCAAGCACCGGGTCAGCCTCGCTGCGGGCGGAAGTCAGCGTGAATTTCATCGAGCCACTGGCACCTGTGTAAACGATATGGTCGCTGCTTTCCGTCGCTGGTAGGCTATACGATTAAAGTATTGAAAAGAATGGCGACTTCGGATTGTCGCTGAGCCAGCTCGGCCTCCAGGCGGGAAAAGTCGGGGGCTTCGCCGGCCCGCGCCAGCAACGCCTTGAGGCCGGGCGAGGCCTTGTCCGGTGCGAACGGCCCGTCCAGGCACAGGCGCAGAACCTGGGTCAGGTTGTTGAGCAGCCTGGCCGCCGGCAGCAGCGCCTCGGCTGCGGCTGGCGGCAGCAGGCCTGCCCGCCACAGATTGGTGAGCGCCGCGACCGTGTTGGCGCTCAGGATTGCCGGGTGGCTCGCTGCGTGCACGAGTTGCAGATACTGCGCGATGAACTCCAGATCGACCAAGCCGCCGCGCACCTGCTTCAGGTCCCAGATATCCTTGGTGCCCTTCTCCTTCTCGATGCGGGCGCGCATGTCGCGCACGTCGGCAGCGACCTTGGCGCGGTCGCGCGGCAAGGTAAGAACGCGCCGGATCGCCTGCTCGACGGCATTGTGCAGCGCCGGCGGACCGGAGATGACGCGGGCGCGCGTGAGCGCCAGATGCTCCCAGGTCCAGGCCTCGTGCTCCTGGTAGTCGATGAAGCTCGACAGCTGCGCCGCCACCGGGCCCTTCTGGCCAGACGGCCGCAGGCGCATGTCGACCTCGTACAGGTTGCCTTCCGCGGTCTGCGAGGCGAGCGCGCTGATCAGGCGCTGGGTGAGGCGGGTGTAGTACTGGGTCGGCGGCAGAGGCTTCAGTCCGGTGGACAGCTGGGCATCGGGCGCAAAGTCGTAGACGACGATCAGGTCGAGGTCGGAGGCGGCCGTCATCTCGCGGCCGCCGAGCTTGCCCATGGCGACGACGGCGACGGCACCGCCGGCGACGCGGCCGCTGGTGCGCGCCATCTCGCGCTCGGCCACCTCCTGCATGGCCTGGATCATGCACTCGGCGAGTTGCGCGTAGGCGTCGCCGGCCTGCGCGGCGCTGATCGTGCCGGTGAGCACGCGCACGCCGATCAGGAACTGCTGCTCCTGGCCGACGAGCCGCGCCCTATCCAGCGCCTCCTGGAGGTCGCGGGCGCCCTCGAGCTCGGCGGCGACGATGGCGCCAAGATCGCCGGCGCTCGGGATGCTGCCGAAGAAGCCCGGCGCCAGCACGGCATCGAGCACGCGCCGGCGCCGGCTCAGGATGCGGGCGAGCCGCGGGGCGGTGCCCATGATGGCGGCGATCAGCTCGACCAGGCCCTGGTGCTGCTTGAGCAGGGAGAACAGCTGCACGCTGGAGGGCAGCTCGGAAAGAAAGCGGTCGAAGCCGATGAAGGCAAGGTCGGGATCGGCGGTCTTGGCCAGCGCCTCGATCAGGAGAGGCTGAACCTCGGTTAGCAGCTCGCGGGCCCGCGCGGTGCGCACGGCAGGGTAGCGCCCATGATGCCAGCCGCGCACGCCGGCGATGACGCCCTCGGGGCGCTTGTAGCCCATCTCGGCCAGCGCCTGCAGGGTTCCTGGATCGTCGGCTTCGCCGGCAAACACCATGTTGGCGCCGCCTCGTGTCAGCTCCGGACTGTGCTCGAAAAGACGAACGTAGTGGTCCTGCACGCGTTCCAGCTCGGCGGTGAGGCGCGCGGCGAACGCCGTCGTGCCGGCAAAGCCGCAGAAGCGAGCGAGACCCTCGAGCTTGTGCGGCTCGGACGGCAGCCTCTGGGTCTGCTCGTCGTCGATCATCTGCAAGCGATGCTCGACGGTGCGAAGGAAACGATAGGCCTCGTCCAGCTCGCGGCGCACATCCGCCGTGATCCAGCCCCGCGCCTCCAGACGCTCGAGCGCGACCAGCGTCTCGGACACGCGCAGCTCCGGCTGGCGGCCGCCGGCGATCAGCTGCTGGGTCTGGGCGAAGAACTCGATCTCGCGAATGCCGCCGCGGCCGACCTTGATGTCGTGGCCCGCGACCGCGATCTCGCCGAAGCCGCGGAAGGCGTGGATCTGGCGCTTCATGGCGTGAATATCGGCGATGGCCGCAAAATCGAGGTACTTGCGCCAGATGAAGGGGGCGAGATTGGCGAGAAAGGCTTGCCCCGCATCGATGTCGCCGGCGATGGGGCGGGCCTTGATGAGAGCCGCGCGCTCCCAGTTCTGGCCGACGCTCTCGTAGTAGTTGAGCGCCGCATCGGTGGAGATGGCGAGGGGGGTTGATCCGGGGTCCGGGCGCAGGCGCAGGTCGGTGCGGAAGACGTAGCCGTGCTCGGTGCGCTCCTGCAACAGCCGCACGAGGTCGCGGGTGAGGCGCACGAAGAAGTGCTGCACCTCCAGCCCCGAGCGCAGGCGCACGCGCTGGGGCTCGTAGAGAACGATGAGATCGATGTCGGAGGAGTAGTTGAGCTCAAAGGCCCCGTGCTTACCCATGGCCAACACGAAGTAGCCGGCAGGATCGGGAGCCAGCCAGTCGCCCCTGGCGCGGGCCTCGGCAAAAAGACAGTGCACCGCGGCGCCGACGGCGGCATCGGCGGCTTCCGACAGGCGGCGCGCAACGGCCATCACCGGCCACACGCCGCCGAGATCGCAGAGCGCGGCCAGCAGCGCGACGTCGGATTTGAACAGGCGCAGCTCGCGCATGGCGACGGCAGATTGGGCCTGGCTGGCAAGCGAGGCGGACATGCGCTCGACGAGCGCCGCAAAGCGCCGGTCAGGATCGGCGAGGAGGGCGTCCTGCAGGGCCGCAGGATTGCGCAAGATCAGCGCGGTGAGAAACGGCGAGGCTCCGAATATGCCGAGCAGAAGATCCCTGACCCTGGGCTCGGAGAGCAGCGGACCCAGCGGCGCCAGACGCTCCTCCTCGCCGCATATGCGGCCAAGGTCGGCGAGCACTGCTGCGGCACGTTCGCGCTCATGCACGACGGGCGCAAGGGTGATGCGCTGGTGGAGTGGGGCGTGGGTCAGCTTGGATCCTGCACGTTGCGGGATGGCGGCGCAGTCTACGCAATGGCTGCACTTGGAGATAGGGCGGCATCGCAGCTCACGACGGGACGCCGCGCCGTTGCGCCAGTGTCCTGACCCGCAAATACCGACACCTTTGCCTCACCCTCGTCTCGGTTTTTGCGGGTCTGAAGGACACTAGCAAGGTCATATGCTTAGTGTGGCGCTCATCTCGCATTGCCGACTACCAACCTTGCATCGATGCTGGTCGGCAATTGCGAGGCGCCACACTAGGAGAGAGCGGCGGCAGAGGCCGCAGCCTCGATGCGCGCGCCGAGGGGGCCTCGCGTCGGCAGCGCCAGGACCGCCCTGAGGCCCGGCGCGTTGTCCTCCAGGCGCACCGAGCCGCCGTGCAGGCGGGCGATGGCGGCCACCAGACTGAGACCCAATCCGGAGCCCGGTCGCGAGCGGCTCTTCTCCAGCCGCACGAAGCGCTCCAGGGCACGCTTGCGATCCTCGGGAGCGACCCCTGGGCCATGATCGGCAACCGCGATCTCCACCCAGTCGCCGACCCGCGCGAGTGACAATTCGATACGGGCGCACTGCGCGGTCGCGGAGGCAGGCGCGGTGTACTTGATGGCATTGTCGACCATGTTGGCAACGGCGAGACCCACCAGCTCGCGGCTGGCGATGATGGTTTGTCCGCCGGACGCGGAAACCGTGAGGGCGAGGCCGGCCTCCTCCGCCGCCGGTCCGTACAGCTCGGCGACATCGCCGACGATCGCCGCCGGATCGACCTTGGCCATGGCCTCGGTGACGGCCCTGCCCTCGAGCCGGGCGATCAGCAGCAGGGCGTTGAACGTTCTGATCAGCTCGTCCGCCTCCTCGATGGTCTTGACGAGGGCCGAGCGATGGGCGGCGGAGTTGGCGGGCCCCTCCAGCGCGGCTTCGGCCCGGCTGCGCAGGCGGGTGAGCGGCGTCTTCAGGTCGTGGGCGATGTTGTCGGACACCTCGCGCAGCGCCGCCATCAACTCCTCGATGCGGGCCAGCATGGCGTTGAGGCTCCCCGACAGGCGGTCGAGCTCGTCGCCGGAGCCGTTGAGGGGAAGGCGACGCGAAAGGTCGCCGGCCATGATCGTGCGGCTCGCCTCGGTGACCGCCTCGATGCGGCCGAGCGTGCTGCGGCTGATCAGGATGCCGGCGCCCACGCCGAGCAGGGAGAGCAGCCCGAAGCTCCACAGCGCGACGCGGCCGACGGTGAGCGCAAACTGGCGCTGGTCCTCGATGTCGCGGCCCACCATCAGCAGCAGGCCGCCGCGCACCTGCACCAGCTCGCCTACCGCCGAGCGATTGCCATTTTTGAACAGCGTGCCCTGCCCGGCGCGCGCGAGCTCGGGCGGCATCGCGGCCAGGTTGCCCGCCAGCTTGCGGCCGTCGGCATCGACGAGGAGATAGATATTGGGCCCCGGCTGGGCGACGCGCTCCTGCACGGCGGCGACCAGGCGATCGGGGCCGCCCGCCTGGAACTGCTCGCGCAGGGCCGAGATCTCGGCGCTCAGCGCCTCGATGACCTTGCTCGTCAGGAGCTCGTTGGCCTGCCAGGCGACGAACCCCACGATCAGCGCCGCCGCCACCACGAAGCCGCCCATGTAGGCGACCGTGAGCCGGAACGGCGTGGATGCGATGAGCCTAGTGTCCCGTCTCCGAATTGCCTTCATGTTTGCCGGCATGGTGGTGAGGCAATTCGGAGACGAAAGGACACTAGGAAATTTATGGTGCTAGTGTGATTCAGATCGAGAAGTCCGCTCATGAACCTGGGCGCACGCGATGTCGCGGACTTCTCGATCATCACACTAGTCAGCGCCGTCACGGACCATGTACCCGGACCCGCGCACGGTGTGCAGAAGCGGTTTGGCGAAGCCCTTGTCGATCTTGCTCCTGAGACGAGAGATGTGGACGTCGATAACGTTGGTTTGGGGATCGAAATAGTAGTCCCACACGTGCTGCAGCAGCATCGTGCGCGTCACCACGCGGCCGGCGTTGAGCATCAGGTACTCGAGCAGGCGGAACTCGCGCGGCTGCAGGACGATCGCCTGCCCGCCGCGCGTGACCTTGTGGGTGAGGCGGTCGAGCGTCAGGTCGCCCACGGTGTAGCGCGTCACCTCATCGGCCGAGGCCGGGCGCCGGGCGAGCGCCTCGATGCGGGCCAGCAGCTCGGTGGAGGCATAGGGCTTGGTGAGGTAGTCGTCGCCGCCGGCCCGCAGGCCCTTCACGCGATCGTCCACCTCGCTCAGCGCCGACAGAATGAGCACCGGCGTGCGCACGCCTTCGCCGCGCAGCGTTCCGATCAACGACAGCCCGTCGAGCCTCGGCAGCATGCGATCGACGATGACGACATCCCAGGCCTGCTCGCGCGCCAGGGCGAGGCCGCTCTCGCCATCGGCGGCGGTCTCCACCGTATGGCCGTTCTCCTTGAGAAGCCGCTGCAGGAACTCGGCCGTCTCACGGTCGTCTTCGACTACGAGCACGCGCATGGCAATGTTGCCTAGTGGCCACTGGCGACGAACGGCTGCATACGGCCGATGCTCCAAATGAAACCAAGCGAGGCGATCTGTCCAGCCGGATCAGACCGCCCCGTCCAGTTGCCACCGCTGCGGCCGAGGGGTCAGCCCCGCCGCAGCTGCACCGCGACGAACCGCGACTCGCCGCCCGACTTGATGCGCATCAGCACGGCCTTGCGCTGGAGCCTGTTGGCCTCCCTGATGCCATTGGCAACATCGTCGGGGGTGGTAACGGGTGCTCCGCCGATCTCCAGGATCAGATCGCCGACCCTGATGCCCTTCTGGCCGGCGTCGGAGCCTGGCTCGACGTCGGTGATCAGCACGCCCTCGCGGCTCGGCGCCAACGTCAGGCCGAGCTGCGACACCTCCGGCGTCTGCGAGGGCCTGTTCGGGGTGCCGGCCATAGCCAGCTCCTGGCTGCTCGGGAGCGTGCCGAGCTTGACCTGGACCGTCTGCTCACGCTGGGCGCGCATGATCTTCACGTCAACCTTGGTGCCGGGCGTGAAGGTGGCGATCTGGCGGGCGAGATCGCGGCTGTCGGCGACCTTGTTGCCGTTGACGGCCAGGATGGCGTCGCCGTTCTTGATGCCAGCATCGGCCGCGGGACCGGGATTGTTGACGTCGTTGACGAGCGCGCCCTTGGCCTCCGTGAGACCGAGACCAGCCGCCAGATCCTCGTCGATGCTCTGGATCCTGACGCCCAGCCAGCCGCGCTTCACCGAGCCCGAGTTCTTGAGCTGCTCCACGACCTCGGTGGCGGTCTTGGCCGGAATGGCAAAGGCGATGCCGACGTTGCCGCCGGACGGGCTGTAGATGGCGGTGTTGACGCCGACCACCTCGCCCTCGAGGTTGAAAGTGGGGCCGCCGGAGTTGCCCTTGTTCACGGCGGCATCGATCTGCATGTAGTCATAGGGACCCGAGCCGATGTCGCGGCCCTGCGCCGATACGATGCCCGCCGTGACGGTTCCGCCGAGGCCGAAGGGATTGCCGACGGCGATCACCCAGTCGCCCACGCGCGGCGTGCCGTCGGAGAACTTCACGTAGGGGAAGGTCTGGCCGCCGGTCTTGATCTTCAAGAGCGCCAGGTCGGTGCGCTGATCGGTGCCGATGAGCTCGGCCTCGTACTTGTTGTCGCGATCGAAGCTCACCTGGATCTTGCCGGCGCCATCGATCACGTGGTTGTTGGTGACCACGTAGCCATCCGCCGAAATGACGAAGCCCGAGCCCTGCGCCTGCGTCGGACGCGGCGCGCGGAAGTCCTTCGGGAGGTTCTTGAAGAACTCGTTCAGCGGGTGATCGTCCGGGAGGTCCGGCATGTCCTTGCCGCCGCCACCGCGGTCGCCGCGGTTGAACTTGTCGCTCGGACCCTTCGGCTCGTTCTTGGCCACCTTGGGTCCCGCCCCGGAAACGTTGATGCTGACCACAGCCGGTTTGACCCGCTCGACGACGTCGGCAAACGACACCGGCGCCCCCCGTCCGAAGGGCGATGCCTGCTGCGCCTGCACGCCGTACTGCGGAACGGCAAAGTAAACGGTGCCGGCTAGTGCTGCGAAAGCCACAGCCGACGCCGTCACAAAGACCCTGCGGCCCCTGAGGGACGTTGTGGGAGGAGAGCGATGCATGCGTTTGACCTCGCGAACGAGTAGACAGCTCCTATTGTGCAATCGGGTATAGGGACGCCAAAGTTTCGTTGCCATTTAAAAATTGGTAATACGCCCCATGCCCTACGCCAGCACAGCCAAGCGCCGGCAGCCCCGGCGGCCCCCTAACGGACTGTTGATGATAGGGCTTGCCTGCCTCGTGCTGGCGCCCCGCGCCCTGGCTTGGCAGGCGGCGGCTCCCCAGCCACACCCCGACCCCAAACTGACACACCGCGTCGCGGTGTTCGGCGCCGACGACCGCGTGCCGCTGCCGGCGAACTACAAGGACATCCAGGAGAAGATCGGCCTGCTGTTCAATCCCAGCTCGCGCATGGTGTGCACGGCCTTCTGCGTGTCCCCCGACACCGTGGCGACGGCCGGGCATTGCCTGTTCAGGATCAACGGCGAAAGCTCGCCGCGCATCGCCGACTTCTACTTCGCGCGCAACTACAACGCCGTGCGCGACTATGCGCGCGTTGCCGGCCACGCCACCGATTCGACGGCCCAGCACGTGATTTCGGGCGCCGCGTCCCTCAACATGCGCCCGCCGATCGATGCCACCAAGGATTGGGCGCTGGTGCGGCTGGCCCGAGCGACTTGCAGCAAGGGCGTGCTGCCGGTCAAACCCCTGGCGACGGAGGAGATCATCGCCGAGGCGGCCGCCGGGCGCACGTTCCAGGTCTCCTACCATCGCGACTTCACGCCGTGGAAGCTCGGCCTACGCAGGCCCCTGTGCGATCGGCCGCACGTTCGGCGGGGCGGAGTGGAAGGCGATCGCGCAGGATTTTGCCGACCCCGACGCGTTGCTTCTGCACTCGTGCGACACCGGCGGGGCCTCGTCGGGCTCGCCGATCCTGATCGAGACGCCGGAAGGACCCGCCGTGATCGGCATCAACGTCGGCACCTACGTGCAGTCGAAAGTGGAGATGATGGACGGCCAGGTGACACGCCGCTTCAAGGCCGAGACGGTGGCTAATACCGGGGTCAGCGCGGCGCAGTTCGCAGCCAAGCTCGAAGCCTTCCGCAATGCGGTGATCCTGGCGACACCGACGCAGATCCGCCATCTGCAAGCGGCGTTGCGGGAGCGGGAGATTTACAGCGGTCCTCTCAACGGCGTGTATACGGCGAACCTGCGCGCCGCCATCGAGGCCTACGAAGCGGCGGAGGGGTTGCCGGTGACGGGGTTCCCCACCCAGGCGCTGCTGAGGCGGCTGGGCGGCAATGAGTTCGAGAGGTCCAAGGCGCGCAGCAAATCCTGAGGCCCGCTCCTGATGCCCGCCGGGGCTTGCGCTCAGGAAACCTTCGCCTTGCTGCGCACGAAGGCCAGGACATCCTCACCGATGCCATCGGTCGGCAGCGTGAGGAACTGCGACCTGGAAAGCAGAAACAGCCAGAACCGGGGGAAGACCCAGACCTCGCGCACCGACGACCACGGCAACGTTGCCGAGCCCGCGTCGGAGGTGATGGAGAAATCGTTCTCGCGGAACACGAAGCGCGCCCGAGGCTCCGCCATCCGCTCGAAGCGAGCGGTCGTGTTGCGCAAATGCGCCACGTATCCCCAGGCGAGGATCAGGGCGCAAACGAGGAGGCATGCGCCGGTGAAGCCGACCACCCACGAGCGGTCGCCGGCGAGGATGAGAAAGCCCAGGGCGCCGGCGCTCACCGCAAAGGCCACCAGCCCGGGCCACCCGAACCGCTGGCGCAGCGTGCGCCAATAGAAGGCGCGGACGGCCGAGTGCACCAGGGCCTTAGTGTAGCGCACGTCGACTTGATGGCCGTCGCCATGCTGCATGTGGCAGGCTCAGCCCTTCGGGTCGCCTTGCTGCAGCAGCGCTTCGAGCCGGCGCTGCTCTTCGGCCGACAATGGCGACGGTTGCCCGCCTGCCGCAAGCCTGTGGCGACGCGCACGCAGCAGAAACAGGCCGGCGCCCGCGAGCAGAAGCACTGGCGTCAGCCAGAGCAACAGGGTCTGGGGCTTGAAGCGCGGGCGCAGCAGCACGAACGCGCCGTAGCGCGCCTCCACGAACGACAGAACTTGGGCGTCGCTGTCGCCGGCGGCGAGGCGCTCGCGCACGATGACGCGCAGGTCGTGGGCGAGCGGCGCGTTGGAATCGTCGATCGACTGATTTTGGCAGACCACGCAGCGCAACTCCTGGGAGAGCTTGCGGGCGCGCCCTTCGAGCGCGGGATCCTTCAACATCTCGCCCGGCTGGACTGCGTGCGCCGGTGTGAGGAGGATCAGGAACGCCAACAGGGCGGCGAGGACACCTCCCCCTCGAGGGGGAGGCGGAACCTGCGACTGCGGCTGTGCGAGCATGGGACCCATCACTCCGCGGGCGAGGGAGCGGGCATGGGGCGGCGGGCACGGCGCGGGGCGCCTACCCGCAGGCGGCGGTCGGAGATGGAGAGGAGGCCGCCGAACGCCATGACGAGCGCACCGAGCCAGATCAGCCGTACCAGCGGGTTGAAGTAAAAGCGCACGACGGTGCCGCCGTCGGCCAGGCTGTCACCGAGAACGGCATAGAGGTCGCCGCGCCAGGAGACGTGGATGGCGGCCTCCGTCGTGGTCTGCGGCGGTGTCTGATAGGTGCGCTTGGAGGGGCTGAGCTCGGTGAGGAGAGAGCCATCCGGCCGCGTGATGACCAGCAGGCCGACCTGCTCCTGGTAGTTGGGGCCCTGGCTCGGGGCGACGCCGCGGAAGGCGAAGCCATAGCCGGCAATCTCGCCGCGGTCGCCGGGCTTCATGGCGAGCACCACCTCGCTCTGCCAGGCGGTGGTGGCGACGATGCCGATGGCGGCGATGCCGATGCCGGCGTGCGCGAGCATGGAGCCGTAGGCCGCGCGCGGCAGGCCGCGCGCCCGCTGCAGGCTGTCGGGGAAAGGCGCGGCAAACAGCTTCACGCGCGCGCTCCACTCCGTCACGGCACCCGCAACGACCCAAACGCCAAGCGCAACACCGAAGGGCGCGAGCCACGGTCCGCGCCAATGCAGGGCGGCGACGGCAACGAGGACGACAAGGGTGGCAGCAGCGGCGGCGTAGAGGCGCTGCACCGCGCCGAGCAGATCGCCGCGTTTCCAGGCCAGGCAGGAGCCGATCGGCATGGCGATGAGCAGCGGCACCATCAGCGGGCCGAAGGTGAGATTGAAGTAGGGCGCGCCGACGGAAATCTTGTCTCCGGTGATCGAACTCCAAGGCCAGCGGGTAGAGGGTGCCGACGAGCACCGTGGCGCAGGCGACGGTGAGGAGCACGTTGTTGAGAACCAGCGCGCCTTCGCGGCTGACCGGCGCAAACAGGCCGCCTTGCTGCAGCGTCGGCGCCCGCCAGGCGTAGAGCGCGAGCGCGCCGCCAATCAGAACCACCAGGATCGAGAGGATGAACACGCCGCGCGTGGGATCGACGGCGAAGGCATGCACCGAGGTGAGGATGCCGGAGCGCACCAGGAAGGTGCCCATCAGCGAGAGCGAGAAGGCGAGGATGGCGAGCAGCACCGTCCACACCTTGAGTGCTTCGCGCTTCTCCATCACCAGGGCCGAGTGCAGCAGTGCGGTAGCCGCCAGCCACGGCATGAAGGAGGCATTCTCGACCGGGTCCCAGAACCACCAGCCGCCCCAACCCAGCTCGTAGTAGGCCCACCACGAGCCCATGGCGATGCCGAGCGTCAGGCACACCCAGGCGGCGAGCGTCCAGGGGCGCACCCAGCGCGCCCAGGCGGCATCCGTGCGGCCCTCGATCAGGGCGGCGATGGCGAACGAAAAGGCCATCGAGAGGCCGACGTAGCCGGCGTAGAGGAAGGGCGGGTGGAAGGAGAGCGCGGGGTCCTGCAGGATCGGGTTGAGGCCGCGGCCCTCGGGCTGCAGCGGAATGCGGGTGAATGGGTTGGACGCGAGCACGATGAACAGCAGGAAGGCAACGGCAATGCCGGCCTGCACGGCAAGCACGTTGGCGCGCAGGGTCGGCGGCAGATTGCTGCCGAAGACGGCGACGGCGGCGCCGAACAGCGCAAGGATCAGCACCCACAGCAGCATGGAGCCTTCGTGGTTCCCCCATACGCCGGAGACTTTGTAGAGCAGCGGCTTCAACGAATGCGAGTTGGCCCACACGTTCTCGACCGAGAAGTCGGAGGTGACGTAGGCATACGTGAGGGCGGCGAAGGCGACGGCGAGGAGCGCGAGTTGCGCGAGCGCAGCCGGCTCGGCCACCTGCATCAGGCGGACGTCGCCGGTATGGGCGCCCCAGGCCGGCAGAGCCATCTGCACCAGCGCCACGGCGAGGGCGAGAACGACGGCGAAGTGTCCGATTTCGATGATCATGGCGTCACTTCTTCACCCCGTCCTTGGCCTCGCCGTGCTTCCACACGCCCTGCTGCTTGAGGGCCTTGGCCACCTCGGGCGGCATATAGTTCTCGTCGTGCTTGGCGAGCACGCTGTCGGCAAGGAAGCGGCCCACAGTATCGAGCTTGCCTTCCGCCACCACGCCCTGCCCCTCGCGGAAGAGGTCCGGGAGGATGCCGGTGTAGCTGACGGGAATGGTCTTGACCGTGTCGGTGATGGCGAAGCCGACGGTGAGACCCTCGCCGCGTTTCAGGCTACCCTCGGCGACGAGGCCGCCGAGGCGGATGCGCTTGCCCGCAGGGATCTGCTTGGCCGTCACCTCGGACGGCGTGTGGAAGAACACGATGGTGTCGCGCAGCGCGTACAGCACCAGCAGGACGGCGACACCCAGGATGCCGATGCCCAGGCCGATGAAGGTGGCGCGGCGCTGCTTGCGGGTCATGAGCCGATCCCGAGATTGGCGGCGAGCTTGGAGAGCTCGGCCAGCGCGCCGGAATCGCCATCGAAGTTGCGCCGCGCCTCGGCCAAAGCGGCACGGGCGTCGTCCTTGCGCTCGAGCACGACGTAGGCATTGACCAGGCGCAGCCACCCCTCGAGGTCACGGCCGTTGCTCTTGAGGCGCCGGGCGAGGCCCTCCACCATGCCGGCGATCATCTCGGCGCGCTGCTCGGGCGTAAGCTTGGCGGCGGCCGCCATGTCGGACTGGGATGGCCCCTTGGGCGCGCCGCCGGCCATGGCGGCGATGCGGGCCTTCGCTTCCAGGACGCGGAAGTCGAGCGCCGAGCGATAGGGCGCATCGGCCGGCGCCTCCGTCAGCAGGCCCTGGTAGTCGGCCAGCGCCTCGGCGAGACGGCCGTCCTGCTCCTTCGCCAGCGCCAGCCAGAAGCGCGGCTCGATGCGCTTCGGCTCGAGCTTCAGGATCTTCTCGTAGGCGGTGCGGGCCTCCTCGGTGACGACGCCATCGGAGGCCAGGATCGCGGCTTCTGCGCGTCCGACAAGCAGCGCCGCCGTCTCGCCGTTGAGACGGGCGGCATTGGCGTAGGCGTCGGCGGCTTCGCGGAACCGGCCGAGCTTCAGATAGACCGGCGCGATCGCCTCCCAGCCCTTGCCTTGCTCGGGATGCTCGCGCAGTCGCGCCTCCACCTGGGCGATCAGCTGGGCCAGCTGCGCCTGATCGGCCGCGGGGTCGGAGCGCTGCGCGAAGGGCATCGACGGAATGCCCGGCGAGCCATGCGTGAGATATAGGGTAAGCGTCAGCACCGGCACGGCAAGCGCCGTGATGAGCGCAATCGTGGCGTGGCGCGACGACAGCAGGGCTCGCGCCGCCTGGACCGGCGCGCCCTCCGCGGCCTCGCCGCGCGCGGCGCTTGCCAGGAGCCGGCGCGATATCTCGAGCTTGGCGCCCTCTGCCTCGGCGTCATCGAGCAGCCCTCGCGCGCGCTCGGCTTCGACCTCCTCGAGCTGATGGCGATAGACGGCAACCGTACCTTCCTCCGGGGAAGGCGCGGCGTCCTCCTGGCGGGAACGCGCGAGCGGCGCCACCACGGCGCCTAGCACCGCGGCCGTCAGAAGCGCAAAGGCAATCCAGAGCAGCATTGAGCCTGCCAACCGCGCGAAAGATCCGCACCTGCAACCGTGCCATGTGCAATAGGGACAAGGCGTCAAGGTGGCAAGGCACGCAGGCCAGAGTGTCGCGCCGGGCGGCCATTTGCCGGCACCGTGCCCGCTATGGCGGCCCGTTCCCGGCGCGCGGGGATTTCCCGCCTTGTGGCAAAGGCGCGGTTAGCCGGTGACCCGGGATGGGGCATCCGGCGCAGCAGCAGGGGCAAGTTGCATGGCCGGGGCGCCGGCGATTAACGCTAACGCAAAGCCGCAGCGATAAACACGTTGGCAAGACAATGCGTTGGGTGTGCCGCTGCCAGCTGCACGGCCCGGCGCATCCGCACGTAACGCGTAGGCGGTGGCCATGGGCCGCACAAACAATGCACGCGCCAAAGGCGCTTCCACACCGGGCATGCGCCCGGCGCCTGCCGTTGGGGCGTCCGCAGCCAGCGCGCCGCCGCGCGCGGAGGGCAACGACCCGCAGCTCACAGCAGCGCTTTCCGCCGAAAAGGCCCGACGCCCCGAAGGGCTGGATGCCGCCGGCCGCCTGCAAATGCTGAGGGAGGCCTTCGAGGGCCGAGCTCGACCGCAACCGGACGCTGAGCCCGCCCGCTGGGTCGAGCAACTGCTCACCCGCGCAGCCAAGCTGAAGCAGCCCTTCTTCACGCACCGCAGCCGGCTGATCAAGGTTGCGATCGGCGCGCTGCTGGTAGCAGCCGTGGGCTGGCTGCCGATACGCACGCTGCTGCAGACGACCAGCACGGAGGCCGTGCTCAACGCACGGCTCGTCACCCTGCGCGCGCCCATCGAAGGCGAGATCGGGCCTCATCTTGGCACGATCGCCGTCGGCACTCAGCTCGAGCCCGGCTCGACACTGCTGCGCGTCGTCAACCGGCGCGCGGACCGCGGACGTGTGGACGACCTGCGCCGCCTGGTGCAGCGG
This sequence comes from uncultured Alphaproteobacteria bacterium, assembly GCA_963756735.1. GTDB lineage: Bacteria > Pseudomonadota > Alphaproteobacteria > Rhizobiales > Hyphomicrobiaceae > AWTP1-13. The sequence goes on along the minus strand of CAVWOY010000033.1, from coordinate 88,578 downwards.
CTCGAGGGCGAGCGGGTCGCGCTGATCTCCCGTCGCGACGACCTGGAGAAGCTGCACGCCGAGCTTGCGGCGCAGACGCAGGCTTTCACGGAAGGCCGGCGCGGCCAGCTGCAGGCCCGCGTGCAGGAGCTCAAGAGCGAGATCGCCGCGGCCATCGCCAACCGCGAGGAGGCCGGCCTCGCGCTCGAGCGGGCCATGCCGCTCGCCGCCTCCAAGACCATGACCAGCGCAGTGTTCGAGAAGGTGAGGCGCGACGCGAGGGTAACGACCGAGACGCAGACGGCACTCAGCCATCGCCTGGCCGCCGTCGAGGTGGAGCTCGCCGCTCTCGCCAAGGGCGTGTTCGTGGGCGACAGCTACAACGACCGTCCCCGCTCCTCCCAGCGCGCCGACGAGATCGCCCAGCGCATGAGCGAGGTGGTGTCCGAAATCCGCGAGCGCGAGACGCGAGTAGCGAGCCTCAACACCGAGCTTGCCGACGAGACTTTGCGCTACGAGGAGGTTGCGGCCGCCGAGATCTCGGCACCCGTGCGCGGCAGCGTGTGGGAGGTGATGACCGCGCCCGGCGAGACGGTGGTGCGCGGGCAGGAGCTGGTGCGCCTGCTCGACTGCTCCGGCGTGGTGGTGACCGCCACGGTCGGCGAGGCGGCCTACAACCGGCTCAGCATCGGCGATCCGGCGCGCTTCCGCCTGCGCGGCGAGAGCACCGATCACAAGGGGCGCATCATCGGGCTCACCGGCGTCGCCACCGCTCCCGCCAACCTCGCCATCCAGCCCGCAGCGCTGGCCAAGGAGCCCTACCGCGTGACGGTGGCGCTGCCGGGTCTCGCCAAGGCGGGACAGTGCGACATCGGCCGCACCGGGCGCGTCACCTTCGACAAATGAGCCCGACGGCGACACTGCTGCTGGAAATCCTGGCGCCAGGGTTCCTGGTCATCGGCGCGGCGCTGGTGGTGCTGCCCTGGCTCAAGCCGAGCGAGGAGCGCGCGCGCGCCGCCGTGGTCGCCGTCGTCGTGGTGCTGATGTGGCGCTACATGTGCTGGCGCTGGCTGGCGACGCTGCCGCCGTTCGGCCTGAGCGTGGATTGGATCGTCGGCATCGTGTTCGCGGTCGTGGAGACGATGGCGATGCTGGGCACCACCATCGGCCTCATCGGCCTGACGCGGCTCAGCGACCGCACGCCCGAGGTGGAGCGCAACCTCGGCTGGCTCGCCGAGCGCACGCCGCCGCCGCTCGTCGACGTGCTCATCTGCACCTATAACGAGGACGAGGCGATCCTGGAGCGCACCATCATCGGCGCCGTCGCCATGGACTATCCCCGCTTTCGCGTGTGGGTGCTGGACGACGGACGCCGGCCATGGCTCGCCGGGATGGCGGAGCGGCTGGGGGCTGGCTACCTGACGCGGCCCGACAATGCCCATGCCAAGGCCGGCAACATCAACAACGCGCTGAAGCACGTGGCAGCGCTGCCAGAGCCGCCGGACTTCATCAGCATTCTGGATGCCGATTTCGTGCCGATGACGCAGTTCTTGCGGCGCGCACTCAGCCTGCTGCGCGAGGACGACGTCGGCATCGTGCAGACGCCGCAGCACTTCATCAATCCCGACCCGCTGCAGAGCAACCTCTCCATTGCCGGCGTGTGGCCCGACGAGCAGCGCTACTTCTTCGACGTGGTGCTGGCCTCCAAGGATGCCTGGGGTGCCGCCTTCTGCTGCGGCACGTCCTCGGTGATCCGCTTCTCCGAGCTGATGCGGCTGGGCGGCTTTCCCACCGATTCGGTGACGGAGGACTACTGCGTCACGCTGAAGATGAAGCAGGCGGGCTTCCGCACGGTGTATCTCAACGAGCGGCTGTCGCTCGGCTTGGCGCCCGAGGGCCTCAAGGAGTACATCACCCAGCGCAGCCGCTGGGCGCTGGGCTTCATGCAGATCTTCCGCGGGCCGCTCGGGCCGCTGCGGCGCGGCAACGGCCTCTCGGTCATCGACCGCGTGAGCCTGATCGAGGCGTTCCTCTACTGGTGCGGCAGCTACTCCTTCCGCCTGCTCGGCATCATCGTGCCGATCCTCTACCTGCTGCTCAACATCAACGCGGTGCAGGCCGACGTCGCCACCACGCTCACCTACTACGTGCCGCATTTCGTGGCTTCCGCCATCGCCACCGGCTGGATGGCGCAGAGCCGCGTGATGCCGATCATGACGGACGTGACGCAGCTGCTGGCCGCCTCGCAGATCCTGCAGGCGGCCGCGCACGGTTTGCTCAAGCCCAAGGGGCAGAAGTTCAAGGTCACCGCCAAGGGCGGCGATCGCAGCCGGCGCTTCGTGCAGTGGCCGCTATTGAACATGTTCCTCGTCTATCTCGGGCTCACCGTCGGCGGCGTGGTGTGGGCGTTCCTGCTGGAGGACGGCAGCAAGCTGCGCGACTCGAGCGCGCTGTGCCTGTTCTGGAGCTGGTACAATATCGTGGTGCTGACGATCGCCTGCCTGGTGTGCATCGAGCAGCCGCGCTACCGTGCGGCCGAGCGGCTGGCGACGCAGGATCTCGCCATGGTGCACGGGGGCGAGGGCGCCGAGGTGCACCGCCTTCTCGACCTCTCGCTCGGGGGCGCGCGGCTCGAGGGCGCGCATGACGGGCACGAGGGCGACAGCGTGGTGGTCGAGGTCGCGGACTTGCGCCTGCCGGCCTCGGTGGTGCGGTGCGGCACAGATGAATTCGCGGTGCGCTTCGACGACGTGGGGGCGGCGCGGGTGGATCTCATCAAGCTCGTCTACTCGGGGCGCTACTCGGTGAGCGTGAAGCGGATCGAGCCGAGGCGCGTGGCCGCGGCCGTGCTGGAGCGCGTGATGCGCTAGGGCCCAAAAAGCGAAACGCCCCGGCCAGGTGGCCGGGGCGAACGGAATTCGGTGTCTCAGGTGCTGCGCTCAGCCGACCTGGGTCCAGGTGCCGTCGCCGTTGCGGCAGGCGGTGCCGCGCATCTGCTGCGGACGACCGTCGATCCAAACGCGATGCACGAAGTCGCGGCAGCGCGCACCGCGGCGCTCGTAGTAGTCCTCGGCGACGATCTCGCCGTAGTGGCCATTGTCAGGATTGCTCCAGCGCACGGGGCGGCGGGGAGGACCCCTTTCCCATGCGTCGTACTCGGCCTCGCGCGCCAGCACACGATCGCGCTCGTCGAGCTTGCGGCCGATGTCGTTGCCGACGATGCCGCCGATGACGGCGCCGGCGACGGTAGCTGCTACCTTGCCGCTGCCCTTTCCGAACTGGTTGCCGATGAGACCGCCGGCGATGGCGCCGACCATGGTGCCGCCGTCCTGCTTGTTCTCGCAGGCGGCAAGGCCGAACGAGGCAACAGCCACCAGCGCGGCCAGCACCGCAGCAAACAGTGGTTTCACCATCGAGTGATCCTCCCCCAGGGCGCCGACCGGGCGACGCGACGTGCGCGGCTCACATGCTCCCTCAAGTGTGCAAACTAGCCCCGATTCGGGCGAAAGTGCGGCCCGTGCGCGGCCTTAGCGCTACAGGCTGGAGCTAGAGCGATGCTCAGGAGGCGAGCGGCAGGGTGAGGCGGGCGGAGAGGCCGCCAAGCTCGGAGGCGGTGAGCTCGAACTTGCCGCTGTAGCAGTAGGCGAGGTCGGCAACGATCGAGTGGCCCAGGCCGGAGCCGGGCTTGGTCTCGTCCAGGCGACGGCCTCGCGCAACGGGCTCGGCGAGCTGCTCGCCGGTGAGGCCCGGGCCATCGTCGTCCACCCTTATCTCCAGCCAGTTGCCCGAGGCGCCGTTGGCGCCGGCAACCGACGTCGGCGAGGCGACCACGCTGACCTGCGAGCGCGCCCACTTGGACGCATTGTCGAGCAGGTTGCCCAGCATCTCCTCCAGGTCGTGGCGCTCGCCCTGGAAGCGGGCGCCTACGGGGCAGTCGAGCGAGTAGGTCAGGTGCTTGTCGCGGTAGATGCGCTCCAGCGCGCGCACGATGGATTTGCCGACCGGCCGCACCTCGGTGACGCGGCCGATGACGCCGATGCGCGCCGCCATGCGCGCGCGATCGAGGTAGAGATTGACCTGGGTGGTCATGGTGTCGGCCTGCTCGATCACCTTGCGCGCCAGCGGTGATTTATCGCCGCGCGCCTCGTTGATCAGCACCGCCAGCGGCGTCTTGAGCGCGTGCGCAAGGTTGCCGACGTGCGTGCGCGCCCGCTCGACGATCTCCTGGTTGGACTTGAGCAGGGCGTTGAGCTCCTGCTGCAACGGCTTGATCTCGGAGGGGAGCTCGCCGTCGAGCCGCGCCGCCTCGCCGGAGCGGATCGCCGCCAGGCTCTGCTCGACGCGCGACAGCGGGAACAGACCGAAGCGAATCTGGAACAAGGTGACGGCCAGCAGACCGAGGCCAGCCAGCGCCAAGGCCTGAATGAGCTGGCCGCGGAAGGCGGCGACGTTCTCCTCGACCTCGCTCAGCTTGCCGGCGACGGCGACCGAGTAGCGCTGCGCAGCCTTGCCCTCGCCGAACACGTAGATCTGCTCGGCAACGCGCACCTTCTGCTGCGCGGGGCCCATCAAGTTGGCCCAGCGCACCTCCTTGTCGTTGGGCTCGACCTTGTGCTCGCTGGGCACCGGCAGGTCGTCGCCGGCGAGCGAGCGCGAGCGCAGGACCTCGCCCGGCTTGTCGTCGAGCGGCCTGATCTGCCAGTACCAGCCCGAATGCGTGACGATGAACAGCCCCTCGCCCCAGTTGTTGGGCGGGCTGGGGCCGGTCTCGGCGTGCTCGTCGGCATCCGAGATGATGACGGTGAGCAGCAGCGAGATGCGGTTGTCGAAGGTGGTGTGCGCCTCGTAGCGGTAGCGCTGGAAGATGATCCAGCCGGCGATCGGCAGGACCACCAGCACCCAAGCCGCGGCCGTGACGAACAGGCGGAAAGCAAGCGAGTTAGCCTTCATCGCCTTCCTGCGACAGCCGGTAGCCGAGACCGCGGATGGTCCTGATCATGTCGGAGGGGATCTTCTTGCGCAGGCGGCCGATGAACACCTCGATGGTGTTGCTGTCGCGGTCGAAGTCCTGCTCGTAGAGGTGCTCGACCAGCTCGGTGCGCGACACCACCCGCTCGTTGTGGTGCATGAGGTAGGCGAGCAGGCGGTACTCGTGCGAGGTGAGCTTGATGGGCTGGCCGTTGAGGGTGACGCGCGCGGTCTTGGTGTCGAGGCGCACCGGCCCGCACTCGATGTCGCTCCTGGCATGGCCGGAGGCGCGGCGCACCTGGGCACGCACGCGGGCCAGCAGCTCCTGCATGTGGAACGGCTTGGCGACGTAGTCGTCGGCGCCGGCGTCCATGCCGGCCACCTTGTCGCTCCAGCGGTCGCGGGCGGTGAGGATGATCACCGGCATGTTGCGCTCGGCGCTGCGCCACTGCTCCAGCACGCGGATGCCGTCCATCTTGGGAAGTCCCGTGTCGAGGATGACGACGTCGTAGGGCTCGGTGTCGCCCAGGAAGTAGCCTTCCTCCCCGTCGGCGGCGGAATCGACGGCATAGCCGGCGTCGGTGAGCGCCGACACCAGCTGCCGGTTGAGGTCGCGATCGTCCTCGACAATCAGGATGCGCAAGGTTCCCTCCCTGCCCCTCCGCACTGGGCTCAGAGACGTGCATCAGGCCTCCGATCCGTCGCCAGTATACAGGGGCGGCCGCCGCCTCCGCCAGCCGACACCGGCCCGCCCGCGCTGCCCTCACACGCGCATGGTTATTTGCTGGCGCCCGATCGAGGTTGTGGCGCGAACACGGCCGTAGATCGTCAGAATTGTGCCGATCAGGCCGGCAACGGCCTGGGCGACGGCGACCACCCGATCGCCGAGCTCGCGGACCAGCTCGGGCGTGATGTCGAGGCCGACGAGGGGGCCGATGGCCGGCAGCACGGTGGCGAGCGCGGTGATGAGGGCGCCCCAGATGGTCATCGACTGCGCCCACCATTTGGGGGCGGGGGTGGGTTCGGTGGTGGTGGAGTCGAGTTGGGTGGTGGTGGGCATGCGAGGGACTCCTGTTTGGTTGGGAAGAAGGAGGGGCGATGGGTCCCGGATACTTCGCTGGCCCTCGGGACGAGCCCGAGGGCGGACGCGAAATTCCGGGAACGCAGTCCGGGATGACCCCTACACGACCGCGTCGCGGGGGGTGCCGCGGCCGCGGGTGGCGCTGAGCTGGGAGATGCGGAGGGAGATGGAGGACTGGGGGGAGCCGAAGTCGGCGGTCTGCTCGGCGCTCGTGTAAGTGGCGGCGGGCGAGGCGGCGGTGAGCGTGCGAACCACGTCGCTGCCGTCGAGGATGTCGATCTCGTAGCGCTCCTCGGTTTCGCCGAGCGGCACTTCGATCGAATCCCAGCTGTCGCCGCCGATGCGCGTGCGGCGCACCCACGCGACATCGAGGTCGCCGCTGCCGTTGCGCGAGCCCGCGCACGTGCACGGGGCTCAACGGCCTCAGGCCCTCGCCCGCGAAGGCGTGGGTGGCATCGGCGTAGTTGGGCGAGCCGATGTCGCGGCTGGCGGGCCCGCATTTCCAGTTGTAGGCAAGCCCGACCTCGTCCTCGGTCAGGTCGATGCGCGCGGGCGCGCCGTCGAGGAGTACGAAGCGGGCGCCGGCGGCGACGGCTGAGCGCATCGGCGTGCTCGGTGCCGGCCTGGCCGCGCAGGAAGCCGGTGAGCGTGTAGGTTGAGGGCGCGGTGAGGGTGGCGGTGAGGAACTGCAGCACCTCCCACCCGCCATCCTCGTTGCGAACGGCGGCAAGGTTGGCGCCGCCGAGCAAGGCGAGCTCGGTGACGGAGGCGAGCGCGCCGCTGTCGAGCTCGACGCGCACGGCAGTCGCGCGGTCGAAGCGCGAGGTGGCGCCTGCGGGCAGCGGGTCGAGGGTGACGCCGGTGACGGCGGAGGCCTGCGCGAGCGCCGCCAGCTGGAAGCCCGAGGTCGTTGGCGAGCGGTAGATGGCGATGGGGCCGGGCCACGGGCTGTGCGCGGCCGCGACGTAGCCTGCAGCGGGCGGCTCGTCGCCGCGAATGAGCGGCAGGTCGAGGAACACCACGAACGGCTGACCGACGATGACCGAGACGCTGCCGCCCTGGCCGCGGGCTCCTCCCGGCGCGCTTGCGTAGACATCGGGGTCGACCCCGCGCGCCTCGATGTCGCGCAGCCCATGCTCGCCGACCTCGGTGATGCGCAGCAGATGTGCGCGGCCGTTGGCGGCGAGGCCCACCACGTCGCCGGGTTCCAGCGCGAGACGGCTTGGCGGCAGCGCGAACTTGGCGCGCTCGCGCGCCGCCCAGGCCTCGAACAGCCACACCTCGGCGATCTCGGCCACCTGCTCGGCATCGAGCGCCAGGGGGAGATCGGCGAGCGCCACGCGGCCGCTGCGGCCGGCAAGGCGGCGCGCTTCCTCCACGGCTGCCGCATAGTCGCCGCCGGCCGTGATGTAGGTGACCTTGGCGGAGGCTGGCAGGTCCGTCTCCTGCGCCCGGGTGAGGGTGGCGAGCGGCGCCTCGGGGCGGGTCTCGACCAGATCGTCAGGTGTGAGATCGGCGGCAGGGTCGGCGGCACCGCGGTGGGCGAACACGATCTCGCCGCCGCTCTCGCGCGTGTCGAAGAAGAAGGCCAGCTCCAGCGGCTGGATGGTCTCGCGCGCCGACATCACGCGATCGACGAGCAGGCCGCCCAACAGACCGTTGAGCGCGGAAGCGTCGTGGGCGGCAAAACCGTGGTCGGCGAGGATGGCGGCAACCGTTGGCCCGAGCGGCGCGCTGGCGATGCGGCCCGTGAGCCAGTGGCCGAGGCGCCAGTTGGCGCCGTCGCCCCACGCCACCGTGTCGGCGGGGAAAGCCGGGTAGGGGCGCGCGTCCCAGGCGTAGACATGGATGTGGGCCACATCGACCATGCGGCCGCCGTAGACGGAGGAGACGGGGTTGGCGCCGGCCAGATAGTTGGCGTGGTCCGGGTCGAGCCCCTCGTGGAACGCCTGCAGGTAGCGGCGCTGCATGAAGTCGTCGCGCTTGCCCTGCGAGAAATAGGGCAGGTGCGACTCCGAGCTCTTCGGGTCGACGAACACGTTGGGCTGATTGGCGCCACGGTCGACGGCGGGACAGCCGAGCTCCGTGAACCAGAAGGGCTTGGACTGCGGCACCCAGGCGGTGGGCGTGCCGGATTCGATGCCGGCGGGGCGGTTGAAGTGCTGGTTCAGCCACCAGGAGCGAATGTCCTTGAAGCGGAACACCCAGGGCTTGCCGGCGCCGCCGTCGGTGATGGGCGTGCGGGTCTGCTCGGCGCGATCGGCGTCGCTGGCGTAGTACCAGTCGTAGCCCTCGCCGCCGGCGAGGTTGGAGATGAGATAGCCGAGGTCGTAGATCGACGGCGTGCCGGCCAGGCGGTCGACGTGGTCGCTGCCGTCGCGCCAGTCGCTGAGCGGCCAGTAGACGTCGATGCCGATGGCGTCGATGGAGGAGGAGGACCACAGCGGGTCGAGGTGGAAGGTGACGTCGCCGGAGCCGTCGGCCGGCTGATGCCCGAAGTACTCCGACCAGTCGGCGGCGTAGGTGACCTTGGTGGAGCCCACGACGGATTTCACGTCGGCGGCCAGATCGGCGAGCGCGGCGACGAAGGGGTAGGTGGAGGCGCTGTCGCGCACGGTGGTGAGCCCGCGCATCTCGCTGCCGATGATGAAGGCATCCACGCCGCCGGCGGCCTCGGCCAGATGCGCATAGTGCAGAATGAAGCGGCGGTAGGACCACTCGTCGGGACCGGAGTAGGCGACGCTCTCTCCATCGATAGAGAAGTCGGCCACATCGACGGTGCCGACGAAGGCTGCGACTTGAGTTGCAGCGGCGCTGGTCTTGTCGGGGGTGCTGGGTTGCCCGGGTGCGGGAGCGACGGTGATGCGGCCGCGCCAGGGATAGGCCGGCTGACCGCTCGCGCCGGTGTAGGGGTCGGTGAGCGTGTTGCCTTGCTCCACGTCCATGAACAGGAACGGCGTCACGGTGACTTCGAGCCCGCGCGCCTTGAGATCCTGGATGGCGGCGACGACGGTCTCGTCCGACGGCGTGCCGCCATAGGCCGCGCGGCCATCGACCAGGCTGATGAGGTGTGCGTCTGCGCGATTCGTGCCGGCGACGTTCCAGATGAGCGGCTCGGTGACCTTGTCGGCGGAGTCCACGCCCGGGCGGATCTCGCAATTGGCCGCACGCAGGTCGCTGCCGAACCAGCCGACGATGAGATTGACGCTGCCGACGTTGGGGAGCGCGGCTTCGAGCTGATCGAGCGAGACGGACCAGTCGGTGCCGCCCTGGCGCGTGTGCACGTTCTCCGAGACGTGAGTGGCGGCGCCGACTTGCGCGTGACGGGCACAGCCGAGTAGACGAACTCGCCGGCGCCGGGGATGAGGGTGACGGCGCGCACGCTGGACTCGAAGGAATCGACCGCGCGGTGCACCTCGAAGGAGAGCTGCGGGATGCGGTTGCCGAAGTTGGCGGAGAGCCATCCGCTCGAACACGATGTAGGCGAGCCCGCGGTAGGCCGGCGCGTTGCCGGCACCTTCGCGCGCCTCGATCAGGCTGTCGGGGGCCTGCGTCTCGTCGCCTAAGTAGAGGCGGTGGCTGACGGTCGAGAGGTCGAGCTCGGCGCCGTCGGCCCAGACGCGGCCGATGCCGGCGATCTCGCCTTCGGCGAGGGCGACCGCGAAGCTCGCATAGTAGCGGTACTCGGTGGTGCGGGTGCGCGGGGCCTGGCCGAGGCCTCCCTTGCCGCCTCCGCTCGACTGTGTGGAGGTGACCACCTCCTCCTCGAAGTCGGTGGCCCAGACGATCTCGCCGCCGATGCGCGCGCGGCCGTAGAGGCGCGGGATGGGCGCGCCCTGCGATGAGCCGGTGACGCGCAGCTCGGAGAGGCGCGGCCCCGCCAGCGCGCGCGTCTGGCCGCTAGCCGCAAACAGCGCGTTGTCGATGAGGGAGCCGGCGACGGCGCCGACCTGCGAGCCGATGCTGGCTCCGGTCAGCGTGGCGCCGAGGAAGGTGACGCCGGCGGGGAGCAGCGCGCTGCCGGCGGCCGCGCCGGCAACGGCGAGAGCGAGGGTGGCCATGGGATTCGGGTGGGAAGCGTGAGAGGAGATCCTTCTCCCCTTGGGGAGAAGGTGCCCGAAGGGCGGATGAGGGGGCCTTCAAGCCGCGAAATCGCCCCTCACCAATTCGGCCAGATGACTTACGTCCGCGCCATCAGCGCCGGCGCGAATTTCCAGCGTGGAGCACGCGGCCGTAAGTCATGGCCTCATGTCCTCTCCCCCAAGGGAGAGGGAGCAAACGGCGGCTGCCACGGCGCTCGTCATATGCGGTTGAGACTGACGCGGACACCCTTGATGCCAGCGCCTTTGGTGTCAACCGAGACCGATACCGATTGGCTCGCCGACGAGAAGCTCATCTCGAGGCTGCCCTTGAGACTTCCGCTGAACTGAACGTTGAGTTTGCCGGCGGACGCCGTGCCTTGCGCGTCACCGGTAGCATTGTAAGTGCGCTCCTCCCAACTCCCGGAGACCTTGTCGCCGTTGGAGTCCAGCTTGCTGCGCAGCTCGAAATTGGAGGAAGCGCCTTTGCAGCGGATGACGACGCTAAAGTTGCTGCCGCCCTTGTAGTAGCCGTTGCAGCTTATGCTTTCGCTTTCCCCGCTTTCGAAGGACAATGTCCCGCCGCCACGCCATGAGCCAGCGAGGACGTCAAGGCCGGCGTCGGCGATCGCTATACCGGCGGACAGGCTGACGGCGGCGACGCCGATGAGGGCATGGGCTGCAAGCTGCGCGAGAGGCGTCTTGAGGGCGCACGCTTTTTTCGACATCGGATCAACCCTCCCAGCATCTCTTTTTTCAAGAATGCGTTGTCCATCGGAACAACGCGCTAGCCCATGCCGTCCCACGCCATGCCGTTCCAAGCCATGGGCTATCCTTGTGACTCTTTGATGACTTGCTGAGCCCCGAAGCTGTTGGATCAGACCGAGCGGCAAGGCCGGCTAGACCTTTGAGCGGATGTCCAAGAACAGGGCCTGGCTGATCACTGCCTTCAGCGCCTCGGCGGAATACGGCTTGCGCACCAGGAATGTCGGCTCCGGCTTGATGCCCGTCAGCAGCTTCTCGGGGAATGCCGTAATGAAAATAACCGGGACCGAATGGACCGGCAGAATTTCATTCACGGCATCGAGCCCAGAGCTGCCGTCGGCAAGCTGAATGTCGGCGAGGATCAACCCCGGGCGCGTCTCCCGCACGGCTTTGATCGCCTGCCTTTCGGTACGCGCCACCCTGACCACGCGGTGGCCAAGCTGCTCGACGAGAGCCTGCAGGTCCATGGCAATCAAGGGCTCGTCTTCGATGATAACCACGTCGGTCGCCAAGTCGGCGGCGATGTCCTGATTGGCGTCTTCCAGGAGAAGGGCGACTTCGTCAGCCGTCATTCCAAGAACCAGCGCCGCATCGCCCAGAGAAAACTCCTCCATCGCAACCAGCAAGAAGGCTTGTCTGCCCACTGGCGTGAGCACCGACAGCCTCTGCTGCGCAGGCCCCGCACCGGGGGATGCGGCTACGGGGATCGCGTCCAGGGTGTCGACTTCCGCCAGCAAAGAGCGATAGAGCGCGATGCGCGCGGGGATGCCGGAATAGTTCCCCGCCAGCACTCTCTCGAGCGCGGCCACGACGCAACCGTCGCCCAACGTTTGATTGCCGGTAAGAGCGCGCGCGAAGCGGCGCAAGTACGGCACATACTCAACGAGCGCGGCGGGGCCGCCTTCGCTTGCCATCGTTCACCTGCGCCAATTCGTCATCCATCCGATTGCGGCGCCCTCCGGTGCGGGGCCGTCCTGGCGGAGGAGAGTCATGAGCGCGTGATGCTCATTTCTCCGACCGGGCGGCCCAGCTAAAGATCGACAGTTCACGCTCATGATCGCAGCGGGTCCACGCCTCAGGCGCGACGCACCAAGCCTATGAGAATGAGAAGGACGACCGCGCCGATGACGGCCACGATAACCTGTCCAAGGATATCGCCTCCGGCAAAGATCCCGAGGCGAGGCAGCAGCCACCCCCCGAACAGCGCACCGACGATGCCGACAACGATGTTACCTATAACTCCAAAGCCGTACCCTTTGACGATAACGCCGGCGAGGTAGCCGGCGACAGCGCCGATGATCAGCCATATCAAGAGTGCTTCAACAGGCATCCGAGTTCTCCCTTAAGTATACCGATTGCCGAGGCACCGGCGGTGATGTGCTTACGCCTACAGCAACGGTAACGCTTGTCGGCAACGCTGGTTCCCGCACACCAGCGAGCGAACCCCCGGCGTGATGCAACGGACACGCGGGGGCCCGAGATCTCACGAGCCGGGGCGTGTCAGGCGCTTCAGCCGCCGCAGGTCGTCGGCGGCTTCGGCGAGCAGCCAATCGCGGAACAGGGCAATCTTGGGCAGCGCGGCCGTCGCCTTCGGGCACACGATCCAATAGGTCTTGGCGGTGCGCAGGGTCACCGCGAACGGGCGCACCAGGCGGCCGTTGATCAGATCCCAGGCGGCCAGCATCGTCCGCGCCAATGCCACGCCCTGGCCGTCGACGGCGGCGTCGATGACCATGCTGACGCGATTGAGGATCGGACCCTGCGTAAGCTCAGGGTGGGCGACGCCAGCAGCCTCGAGCCACTTCGACCAGACCCTGCGATCATCCAGGTGCAGCAGCGGCAGCTTCAAGAGGTCCGCCGGCTTCTTCAGGCGAGCACGCCCGGCCAGCAGCTTCGGGCTCAGGACCGCGAACAGCTCCTCAGGGGCCAGCCGCACTGCTTCCAGACCCGACCAGTTGCCGTCGCCGTGACGCACGGCGAGATCGACGTCCTCGCGGGCGAAGTCGACGTGGTGCATGGTCGCCGACACGCGCAGGTCGATCTCGGGGTGCAACTCCGCGAAGCGACCCAGGCGGTGCACGAGCCACTTGGCCGCGAAGTCCGGCGACGTGCTGACGGTGAGCACGCCGGCCTTCTGGCGTTGCAGCAGGCGCTCCGTGCCGAGCGCGATGCGATCGAGCGCGTCGCGCAGCACGGTGAGGTACTCGCGGCCCGCCTCGGTGATGACGAGACGCTGGCGCTCGCGATTGAAGAGCTTGATGCCGAGCTCCAGCTCCAGCGCCTTGACCTGGTGACTGACCGCGCCCTGCGTCACGCACAGCTCCTCGGCGGCGCGCGTGAAGCTCTCGTGCCGCGCGGCTGCCTCGAAGGCTCTGAGTGCGTTGAGCGGCGGCAGGCGGCGGGCCATCGGAGCCTTCCATTCATGAGGAAATCTAGGGCAGGCTATAGAAACTATGCTTTGCCGCCAAGCTCTCCGTGGCCTTATTGATCCGGCTCCCCAGCTCAAGGCAAACGGGAGCAATTGCGATGGATAGCTTTAGGCAGGACGTCCGCGCGGCAAGCCGTAGGGAGTCGGGCTCGGCCGCTGGGTATGATCAGGAAATTTCATCATTCCCGATGGCAATCTTGCGCGTGATCTGCGTCTGGCTGGAGCGGGCGCGATCGCGGCGCGCATTGCGGGAGCTGGCGGAGCTGGATGGCTGCCGGCTCGCCGACATCGGCCTCTCCCGCCAGGACGCCCTGCGTGAGGCATCCAAGCCGTTCTGGCGTCCGTGACATCCCTCTCAACGCGAATTTGGAGCAATTGACATGAGCATACGAACATCACTCGCATTGGCCATGGCTCTCGGGGCTTTGATTGGTCCCGCGCAAGCAGTGGCGGAGACGCTGTGCCGGCCGCAGATCGCAGTCGCTAACATCCGATTCTCCGAGCCCGTGAACCTGCGGCGCTATTGGACGGCATCCGTCAGTGTCGACGCCTCCAAGTGCGCGGCCTCGTCCGGCTTGTTCTCGCTCGGCTTCCAGCGTCTGGCCGAAAGCGGAGTGGATCTGGAGTTCACCGAGCCGTTCATCTGGCGCAACCGTGAGACGGCCGTCCGCGTCGAGTTCTGGGCCGACGAGGCCGTCGGCCGGTACTGGATCGCCGATGTTGCAGCGTGCCCATGCAGCGGCAGGTGACGGCTGTGGGTCCCGGATATTTCGCTGACCCTCGGGACAAGCCCGAGGGCAGGCGCGAAATTCCGGGATGACAGCTAGCGCTTGAAGTCGCCGTGCACGCGGCGCACGTCTTCGTCGAACTTCTTCCAATGGTCGTCCCAGGCCTTCTGGCCCTTGTCGCGTTCGGCTTTCTCCTTTTGCCGTTCCTCCGCATTCGCCTCACGTTCGATGCGCGCTTCCTCCTGCGACGCGGTTTCCCACACGCCCACGGCATTGGACAACACGATGAGGATGCCGATCAGCGGCAGGGCGAGCTTGATCCTGTCCCAGGTCGAGGTGACGCGCTGCGCGCTGCCCATGCGTAGCGGGTCCTGCACGGTGAACGGAATTGAGCTGCGCGTGCGGGGTTCGTCGGGCGGACGCTCGACGTGCAGCACGGCGCCAGCGCTTTCCTCGGCCCGGGATGCCGGGTGCAACCGGCCGCGAAATTCGCACCAGCGCCCCTCGATCGGCCCGCGAACATCCTCTGGCGCAACCGAGAATTGCTCATGGTGGAGCGCGATGACAACCGAATTGCCCTTCGGGCTGAACAGGTAATCCCAACCGGGGCCGCGCATGAACAAGGAGTTGACGTGGACCGCCTCGCGGTAGAACCGCTGCGATATCTGGACCATCGTGCAGTTGCGGTGTGTGACAGGAACGGGAATGCCGCGCGCCGAGGTCCAGACCTTGTGATCGGTTGCATCGACGCTCTCGATCTCGCGCCAGGGGATCAGGACATCCTTCATGGCGACGCGCAACTCGAGGCCGGCGGGCGAAAGCACCAGCCTCGGCCGGCTCATGATGAAGTGGCGGGTGAGCATGACGGCGGCGTAGACCGTGCCGACACCCAGCAGCACCAGGCCGCCGATCCGGTGTCTGCTGCTCTCGTAGATGAGAATGTAGAGGCCGAGCAGGGCGACCAGCAGGGCATAGGGCAGCCAGCCGACGAACCAGCGGTCGGTGCGGTATTCGACGGTGCGGTGTAGGTCCGTTGCCGCGGCGATCATCAAGGGGCGGGGTTCCTTTCGGTGGCGCTCTACTCCATGCCGCAGCCCGGCAGCAAATCAAGCGCAGCGCAGCATCATCGTTAGGCGGCCCTTGGGGTGTTGGGTTACGGGCTTCGCCCTAAGCCAACCTACTTGTTCGGCTTGGGCTGCGCCTTCTTGTGGGCGACCAGGGCGGCGAGGCGGTCATCGCGCCAGCGCTGCTTCTTCAGGATTTCGTCGGGCGTGGGCGAGCGGCCCCAACTGGCGGCGGCGCGGGCGGTGTTGTCCTCACTCCACAGGTCGGGTGTGACGGGGTCGGCGGAGGTGCGCAGGAGTGTTTCGCCGTAGCGGGCGCAGTAGTCGGGGATGCCGCCGGGCGCGTTGAGCTCGATGGTCTCGAACGGGCCCATGAAGGCCCACCTGAGGCCGAGGCCGTCGCGGATGGTCTTGTCGAGGTCTTCCGCTTCCACGTAGCCGCCGCCGACGAGGCGCATCGCTTCGGAGAGCAGCACCGCCTGCATACGGTTGAGGATAAAGCCGTCGATCTCCTTCTTCACCACGATCGGCACCTGGCCGACGCCGTTGTAGATGGCGCGCGCGCGGGCGATGGTATCGGGCGACGTGAAGGGCGCGCCGGAAAGCTCGACGATGGGCACCAGGTGCGGCGGGTTGACGGGATGGGCGACGAGGCAGCGGTGGCGGCCTCTCAGGTCGGCGGCGAAGCGGGAGGTGACGATGAACGACGACGAGGTGGCGAGGATGGCGTCGGGCGCGGCGGCGACGTCGAGCCGGGCGAATACGTCGCGCTTTATCTCCAGGCGTTCGGGGCCGCTTTCCTGCACGAGTTGCGCGCCGGCGACGGCGTCTTCAAGGGAGGCGGAGACGGTGAGCCTCTTGGCGGCGGCAGCGGGGTCCTTGGCGAGGCCGTGGCGGGCGACGTCGTGCAGAGATTCAGTGACCAGCTTCGGGGCGGCGGCAAGGGCGGCGCCGTCAGGGTCCCATAGCCGCACGTCCCAGCCGGCCCGGGCGAACACGTTGGCCCAGGCGCGGCCGATGAGGCCCGTTCCGATTATGGCGGCGGTTGGCATGCGCGTTCCCTCGGGCGGTTTCGGGGGACCCTAGCATGCGGGCGGCGCGATGGTAGGCTGGCAGCGGGCTGGAGAGTGATCTCCCCTCTCCCCGCTTGCGGGGAAAGGGTTAGGGTGAGGGGCAGAATTTTGCGCCTGCGTTTGCTGCTGCCCCTCACCCCGACCCTCTCCCCATTGTGAAGGACAATGGGGAGAGGGAGAGACGCATGGATCTCGGCATCAACGATTTGCGCGTGCTGGTGACGGCGGGCGCGGGAGGCATCGGGCTCGAGATCGCGCGCGCGTTCGTGCGCGAGGGCGCCAGGGTGCACATCTGCGACGTGGACGAGAAGGCGCTGGCCGCCGCGAAGGCGAGCGATCCCAAGCTGACGCAGACGGTTTGCGATGTGTCGGACCGCGCGCAGGTGGCGCGGCTGTTCGAGGATGCCGTGAGTGTGCTGGGCGGGCTCGACTGCCTGGTGAACAACGCCGGCATCGCCGGGCCGACGGGCAGGATCGAGGAGATCAACCCGGAGGACTGGGACCGCTGCCTCGCCATCGACCTGACGGGCCAGTTCAACTGCGCCCGGCTGGCGGTGGCGCACCTGAAAGCAAGCAAGAACGCCAGCATCATGAATCTGTCCTCGCAGGCGGGCAAGCACGGCTTCCCGCTGCGCTCGCCATATGCGGCGGCCAAGTGGGGCGTGATCGGCTTCACCAAATCGATCGCCATCGAGCTGGGCTCGTTCGGCATCCGCGTGAACGCGCTGCTGCCGGGCTATGTGGCGGGCGACCGCATCCGCCGCGTGATCGAGGCCAAGGCGCAGCAGGCGGGCGTCTCGTTCAAGGAGCAGGAGGCGGTAATGCTGCGCGGCGTGTCGATCAAGGACTATGTGACGCCGCAGCAGCTGGCCGACATGGTGGTGTTCGCAGCGAGCCCGCGGGGAAGACGATCTCCGGGCAGGCGATCTCGGTGTGCGGCGATACGAATATGTTGGGTTAGGTGTGTCCGCAGCTGCCGGCACAGCCACGACCAGATCTTCTGCGGCAATCGTATTGACAGATAGCAGGGTGATCATGCCATGATCACCCATGGCCGGGCGCGAGTCGCAAGTCGAGGGCTGGGACTACATCCTGGACCTTCATCGCCAGAAGATCGGCTATGACAACGGCTACTGGGTCACGATTCGCGCCATCAGGGTCGAGCCGGACGAAGGCAGGCCCCACGGCTTGCAATATTCGTTGACGCTGCACGATGGGAACGACGACCGCATCCTGGGATACGACAACTCGCATTGGGTGGACGTGGCCAGCGGTCCGGCGAAGCGGTCCAAAAGGCCCAGGCGGTACGATCATATCGACAGACGCGGCAAGAGATCCGTGCCCTACGAATTCACCACACCCTTCAAGCTGGTGGAAGATTTCTTCGCCGAGGTCGAACAGGTCTTGAGAAAGGAAGGCGCGTTGTGAGCAAACGCATCCTGCACATCGGCATTGCACCGCGAGAGCGCATCCATAAGCGGATGCTGGACATCGCCAAGGGCGCGCAGAAGCAGCGGCCGCGCGATCCGCGCGTGTGGTTCACGTCCTGGGAGGCGCTGGCTCGTGTTCTGTCCAAAAAGAACATGCTGCTGATCGAGATGATACGCGATGCCGAACCGCAATCGGTGACGGAGCTGGCCCGGAAAGTTCGCCGCAACAAGACGAACGTCCTGCGTTCGCTCAAGATTTTGAAGGAGTTCGAAATCGTGGACTTCGAGGAGGGCGAAGGGGGGCGCAGGGCGCCGCGATTGAACTACGATGATTTCCGTGTCGAATCGCACCTTGGCCCGAATCCTGCGAACAAGGCAGCGTAGCCGCGGGTGCTCCGCCTTGCCGCGGCGATGACCGTATCGGGCAGGCGATCTCCGTCTGCGGCGATACGAACATGCTGGGTTAGGTAGCTTGGGGTCTGACCCTCCGGGTCAGACCCGGTGGCGGTGACGCTTCGCGCGAGTTGCGTAGTTGCGTAGTTGCGTAGGGTCGAACGGAGCGCAGACCCAACACAAGCCAAGTTCCGAACGATGTTGGGTCTGCGCTCCGCTTGACCCAACCTACGCAGGCTGCGGTCATGGTGTCGAGGGGTCTGACACCTACCTCCCGCGGGTCGCGCTCGGCAGGCGCCCGCAGTCGGCGCCGAAGCGCTCGAGCGTGCCGTCGGCGCTCTCGGCGAAGCGGCAGTCCTTGCCGCGGCCGGGGCACTGGTAGATGTCCTGCTCGGGATCGTAGATCAGCCGCCCGCCGCGGTTCCTGGTCTGGCAAAACAGCGTGCTCTGGCCGCGCCTCGTCATGAGGTTTCTGTCCCTTCGTGGCTCTGCATTGGGGGCGCGCGAGTTGCGCAGGCCTGGACTTAGCCGCAACCAGGGGCCGCGTCCAAGACAATCTGAGGTCGGCTTCACCGATTGCGGCTGGAAATGCCGCTGCGGGCGTCGCTATGATGCCGCAGGAGAGTGTCCGCCTCCTCTCCTTGGCAACGGTGCGCCGGTTACCGGCCATGCAGCGCGCGAGGAACTGCCCCCATGCCCTTCCGCATCAATCATATCCACATCAAGTCGCCCGACCCGCGCAAGGCCGCCGAATGGTGGGCCGAGGCCTTCGGCTTCGAGATCCTGAGCGACGAGGCGCGGCCCTTCGGCGACCGCTTCATTCGATGCCAGGCCGACGGCGGCACGCTGGTCTCGTTCTCCGATGCGCGCACCGGCGAGACGCTGGCGCCGGCCGGCAGCGACGGCGCCCGCTGGGGCCTGGAGCACTTCGCCATCGAGTGCGAGGACATCGCGGCCGATATTGCGCGCCTCACGAAGCTGGGCGCGCGGCACCAGGAGGGCCCGCTGAAAGCGCCCAACGGCGCGCTGTTCGCCTTCATGGGCGCACCGGGCGACGTGCGCATCGAGCTGCTGCAGCTGCCGAAATAAAGGTGTCAGGTGTCAGAACTAGGGGGATGTGGTCCATCCTCCGGTTCCTCATTCCTATCATTGCGACCTGCGTGATGTTCATGTCGCAGGTCGCACCCAAGGATGCTGTCACCAATTTGGGCAGGTGGTGGGAACTCACGGGCACTCCAGTTCCTGAGTGGCTGTTGGCGACTCTGATAGACCAAGTCGCGTTTTGGTTGGCTGCCACCACGCTCATCGGGTGGACGGCATGGTTCTTCCGTGATCACCTTGAGCCCTATGCGCATGCTGGGCGCCAATGGTTAGAGCGCAGTGTTGGCTACGTCGACGGGCGCTGGACGTGGGAATTCCAGCGCCCGTGGCGGCATGCCAATGACAGGCCTCTTGCGCGGCAAGTTGCGGCACCCAGCCCCGCAATAACGCGCGAGCAAGACCACTTTCGGTTTGCTCTGCGTAAGTTTGTTACGCGTCTTGCAGCAACGCATGGAAAATTCTTGCTCGTGTTTGAGCGCGCGAAAAAACTTGGGCAACCCTACGAACGTACCAACAATCATCAGCAGCTTGCCGCAATCTCGGACATGGTCATCGCCGCAGCCCAGCCTCTTGTTGTCGAACTGCAGAAGATGGCTAACGTCGATGTGGAGCAGATGGACCAGCAAGGCCTTGAGGCGAAGGCCACAGCATTCATAAGGCGACACTACGAAGACGAACAAACGCTACTGGGGCTGTTCTGTCAGTCTCTAAAGCGGAGCGGCTTCGCAGTGAGCCATGCTGCGCTCGACAAACACCAAGAATTGACGCAATGGCTCGAAGCGGATGCGGAGTGTATTAGGCTGCTGGAAGACCTGCGCACTTCGTCCGAAGCCAAAGCGCTGGACTCTGCGCGCAACAAATACTTCGCGACGGGGTTTCCCGCAGGTAAACGCAGGTGGGAGCAGGGCTGGCAATGAACCTCAAAGAAGCGCTCGCACGCGGCAAACTCAAGGAGTTTGCCAAGGAGCATGAGATTAAGCCCAAGGAGCAGCACCCCATGGGCAAGGAGCGCTTCGACGCGCTCATGGACGCGATGACGAAGGGGATGCCGATGCCGACACCCGGTAAGAAGAAGTGAAGCTGCCGCAGCCACCACCAGAAGGAGACCCGCTGACATTGCTCCGGCGCCATTGGCCGCTGGCGTTGATCGCTTTGATTGGGCTGCTTGCCACGATCCCCGCTTGCGTTCTGGTGCTAAGCAACTGAAGGCGCTTCCAGCACATCCCGTGGCGTCGAGAGCGCCTGGAACGACAGCATCAGGTCGAACATGAGCTTCGGCACCTTGCGCAGGTTCATGCGGTATTCGAACTCGGCCAAATATTTCGGCATGTGCTTCTCGCTCACCCACACGTGCGTGGAGCGGATCGAGCGCTTCAGGATCGAGAAGTAGCCTTCCAGCGTGTTGACGTGGGTCTCGCCGCGCGCGTACTCGCCGGATGCGTGGTTCACGGTCGAGTGCTGGTAGCCCTGCTGCGCAAGCTGCTTGTAGGGCGGTATTCGTCGGTGTGCAGGTGTCGAGCCCTTGGCGACGTTGGCGCGCACGTGCTTGCGCAGCGTCGGGCCGGTCGCGTCTGGCACTACCTTGGAGATCACTTCGCCGCTTTCGCGGTCGAGCATGGCGAAGACAATGGTCTTGTTGGCCTTGACGCGGCCACGGCGGCCCTGGGGATCGACGCCACCGACGTAGCTTTCGTCCAGTTCCACGTTGCCGTCGAGCGGGCCGTCCTGATCCAGTGCCCCCATGTACTTGCGGATCTCATGGCCCATGCGCCAAGCGGTCTTGTAGGAGCAGCCGAACTGGCGTTGCAGCTCCTTGGCGGAAACGCCGTGGCGAGTGGTCGTGAATAGGTACATTGCGTAGTACCAGCGCTGCAAAGACGTGTGCGTCTTTTCGAAGGGTGTTCCGACCATCGGATGCAGGTGCCAGCCGCAGAACGGGCAGGAGAAAGCCAGCTCGGCCTGAATGCGGTAGAACTTGGATATTCTGTGGCAATTGGAGCACAATACTTGCTCACCAAATCGGGTACGGAATAGGTGGTCAAGGCAAGTATCGTCGTCCGGGTAATGTTTGAAAAACTGTTGCAACCGTCAGTGGCTTGGTCATGACCCGTTCCTCCGATAGGGCCAATGTAGTAGTCTAGCGCACGTATGTAAAGGGGATACTAAGGTAGCGGACTTCTAGCAAACTACCGTTACGGTGTCAACACGAATATTTGGAATTTCTGAGGATTTATTTGGTAGTACAAGATCACGCAAATATACATTTCGAATATACTTCGCGGCGCTCGATCCGTACCACGCGCCCAGGGGGCGGGGATAAGCATTCTAGGGATCAGGTTTCAGGGGTCAGGTTTCAGGAACTCCTCCTGACCCCTGAAACCTAAACTTGCGCGCACCTTGCGCTATAAGGTCCGCCCGCCCGCCAGCACGGAGGAGAGGCATGCGCATCGCGAGACTCCACCTGATCGGCGCCGCGCTGGTTGCAGCAGCGCTGGCCTGGGGGCCGGAGCGCGACGCTGCCGCGCGACGGCGCCGTGGCGCTGGGCACCACGGGGGACGTGGTCAAGCACGGCATCGCCTTCGGCCTCGTCACCGACGAGCCCAAGGAAAAGGCGGCGGAGCTGGCGCTGACGCGCTGCCGGGCCTTCGTCAAGGGCTCCTCGCCCGAGGCCACGGCGCGCTGCAAGGTGGTGGCCACCTTCAGCCGCGAATGCTTCGCGGTGGCCTACGACCCGCAGCCGGGCACGCCGGGGGCGGGTGGGGCGTCGGCAAGGATCAGATCGAGGCCAACTTGAAGGCGATGCGGATGTGCGAGCAAGCCGCGGGGCCGGCGCGCGCCGCCTTCTGCCGGGTCGAGACCGGGCGTGCGATAGCAAGAATTGAGCCGGCTGCTGGGCGGGCTGTGCCGCGCACCGGGAGCAATTGCGCCGGCAGAATCGTTCTGGACGAGCCGAGCTGAGCCGGCCCATTGCCCACTAGTTGCCTGCGTTCCTCCAGAGCTTGGCGGACCAATGTTCCTCCGAGCGTTCTCGGGAGCCCGCAACCACTCGTCGCCTAGACGTTTTTGGCGCGAACTCTTCGGGGGGTGCAGCGGTATTTCCGCCGTCGGTCTCGGTTGTCTTTGGGCCCGCCAGGGCCATGGGTGGTGTAAGCAATGGCGCCAGTTCCACAGCAGGCGTTTTGGCCGCCTTGTCAAGCGGCAGTGGCTGCGCTGTGACGGCCTGCGTGAGACGTTCACTACAGCCGAATTGCGGGTTACCTTTTATCAGGGCAAGGAGCACTTGATCCGGCTCGGTGACGGGTAGTCTAGCATTGGCACGATCGGTGAACGCCTTCATGGCTTGGCGCGTTGAGGTGGTCCACGCGCCGTTGATCTCGCCGTGATAGCAACTCACGCTCTTTAGCTCGCGCTGCAAGGCGCGCGTAAGAGTTCCCCGGTCAAAATCTGGCGCAGACGTTCCTACTGGCAACGGCGGGCGAGGGCCGATTGATGCCACTGTCGCCTGCTCAGGTTCGAAGGACTCTGGGGCAACAGGACGCCTGACTGCTTGCCAAGCGGCAGCAGCACCGGGCGAGAATGTTGCGTGCCGCGTAGCTGTAAGCTTAGCCCCCTCGGGCACTTGGGCACTGAAAAAGATTGCTGCACCGGTGATGCCCGCTCCCGCTAGGGCTGCGAGCGCAAGAACTTGGGAACTGGTCATGTGGCCCGGCTCTCAACTGCGATCAGTTAAACATCACGACACCGCGATAAGTTCCCCCGCCTCGGAGCGCTGTTGGCCGGCAATCCAAGTGCCCAATCTCAGCGGCATTCTTTTGTCATCCGCCGATGCGGATCGCTGGAGAACGACACGATCAACTCAAGCCTTGAGCCGTCATTGCACGATCTCCACTCTTACTCGGGCCAGGCCGGCGCCGGTCATGCCGAGAATTTCCGCTGCGCGTCGCGAAACATCGATGATGCGGCCTCTTGCAAAGGGCCCGCGGTCATTGATCCGAACGATCACGTGCTTGCCTGTCTGAAGCATCGTCACGCGCACTCTGGTCCCGAAGGGTACAGTCCGATGGGCGCCGGTAAGCCCGCTTTTGTCAAACGCCTCACCCGACGCAGTTTTCCCACCCCGGAAATAATAGGACGCCAGGCCGACTTCCTCTCGCTCGCCGGCCGATGCCGCGTTCGAGATGAGGCAAGCCAGGAGCAAGGCCAAACACGCGAGCGGCAACCCGGTCCACCGAGCCATCTTTGCTATGCGGTACATGCTGAAAGAGCCGGTTGGTGGGGGGCAACACAAGACACTTGGCCAGGGCCGTTGAAGCGACGGCGTGGACACCTAGACCACGTCCCCGGACGCCTGTTCAAATGCTGGTTGATATAGCGGAGAACCTGCTTGGCGCGACGAAGAGCCAAATGTGACAGTGATTGCGACTGGTCTGTCGCTGTGCTGCCGGTCGAGATTGGTGAGGCGATCCGAAAGGTCTTCCAGTGTCGCGCCCTTTGCTAAGATGAACGAGAGCGCTCGATCTTCGAACAGCGCAGTCACGCGACTTTGTCTCAAACAATGTCCACGGATCTTGTGCACGGCTGCCCTCGTGTTCTCGGCGGCGAACTAACGACAGAGGGTTCGTTGGCAAACTGCGATTGCGCCAAGTGCAACCCAATGCCGCGTCCTGAAAATAGGGACGGCCTAACGGCGGGGACAAACTCGGAAACTACTCAATAGGTGATCGCTCCTCGGCGGCGCGCGCGGCTCTGCTGGGCGGACCAGCCCAGATGCTCGACGCCTCGGGAATCAAGTCACGAATGCTATGCGGACGTCATGCAAATTTGAGCGCCAACGACATCACGGATTTCGGATGTCACAAACGCGCGGGGTTCACCGTTTTGCGATGAATTATGAGCCGGCGAGTGCATGGGTACTTTCCGAGTTCTGGTTGCGATTTAGCGCTTGTGTCCCTGTGCGGTGACAGCGGTCGTGATCACGTACGCGTGTCTGCATAAGACCAAGTCAATGCGAAGTAGTGGGCGTCGGAGGCCGTCAAATGCAACAAGTTTTCAATCAGTTCATTGAGTTTCTGAAGCAGGGCATCGCCGCGATTTTCAAGTTTGTGCAACTGATCTGGACGTGGGCGGTCGCTCAGATCAGCACGCTGCTGCAGGTTCACTGGCAGTCTTGGCCGCTGTGGAAGCAAGTCGTTCTCGTCATCATTATCGGTGGGATTGCTTGGGCACTTTACAGGGTCGCACGGGAGCTGTGGGAAGCCGGAGAGAGGATCCTGGCCGCCTTCGCCGCCTTGCTCGGCGTGCTGGTGCGAACGCTTCCTAGCGTGATCGTGGCCGGACTGATTGCGCTGAGCGGCGTGTGGGTTCTCAACAACGTTGACCTTTCGTCAATGCGGCTCCCATCGTTTTTCCAGACCAGTTCCGTCGACGAACCCGCAGACCGGGTGCCTGTTGATCGGCGCTAAGGTGAGGCGAGGCCCAGGTATCCCCTGCCGCGCCGAGAGCCATACCCGGCTCGGGCAAGCGTGAGCAGTAGCTCGCCACAGCTAGTGCCCGAGAATGGTCAAAAACAGGAAGAGTTTAGCTGATCACAACATTTCCGTTGTGCCCCAGATATCAGACATGGGTCCTGCAAACCCTCATCATTGAGTACACGGCCTAGGGAGAGCGGGCGATGGCCCTGCTAGTTCGGCCGCCGCGCCTCGGGCTTGCCCAGCAGCGCCGCGAACGTCTGCGCCATTGTCGCCTCGAGGTCGCCCGTCGCCGACTTCGCCCGCCACGCCACGAAGCCGTCGGGGCGCACCAGAACCGCGCCGGTGGCGGAGAGACCGTAGGCCTCCTGGAAGCGCAGGTCGGGATCGCGCAGGGGCGCGGTTCCCACGCAATGGGTCTCGAGCTCGAGGCCCTGGAAGCGGCTGGCGGCGGCGCGGGCGGCCGTGCACCAGGCGGCGCCTTCGAAGGTCGAAAGCAGCACGAAGGCGCGGCCGAACAGATCGATCGTCGAGACCCTGGCGCCGCCACGATTGAGCCACACGTGCGGGGCTCGCGAGCCGGGACGGCCGAACGTGAGGCGCGGGTCGTCGTGGCCCCCGTCCTGGCCCTTGTGGCCCCCGTTGTGGCCCTTGTCCTCGCCGTTCTCCGCCCGGATTGCGGGCGAGCGGTAGAGGTAGCCGAGCTCGATGTTGAAATCGTTGGCTGGCGGCTGGAAGTCCTTGGCGCCGAGATAGGTCGCGGTGCGCGTTACGTAGCGCGTGTAGGCCTGCTCGACCGTGAACTTGCCGACCGGCTTGCGCTCCGTCTCGTAGGTATCGAGCAGCTCCGGCCCGGCAACGCCCTTGAGCACCAGCGCCAATTTCCAGGCCAGGTTGTGGGCATCGTGAATGCCGGTGTTGCCGCCGAAGCCGCCGTTGGGCGGCATCAGGTGGGCGGCGTCGCCGGCGAGGAAAACGCGCCCCTCCTGGAAGCGCCGCGCGACGTCGGAGGTGGCGCGCCAGCGGGCGATGCCGTCGATCTTCACCGGCAGATCGGGCACCCCGGCGCCGACGCGAACCAGCTCGATCAGGCGTTTCTCGCTGATGTCGGCGGCTGCGTCGGCGGCGGCGCGCGGATCGACCTTGGGATCGCCGACCGTATTCACGACCAGGAAGCCCGTCGTGCAATTCTTCTCCATCCGGAAGAAGCCGCCCAGACCGGATTGTTGATGTAGATGACGCTCAGCGGCTTGCCCAGCAGTTGCCGGGTGAGGTCGGCGCGGAAGTAGATGGTGATGCTGTTGGAGAACACGCCGCGGCCGTCGAAGGGAATGTCCAGCAGCTCGCGCACCTTGCTGTGGGCGCCGTCGGCGCCGACCAGGTACTTGCCCCGGAGGCGGCGCTGCTTGCCGCTGTCGACATCCTGCACGGTCAGCGTGACCCCGTCGGCGTCCTGCTCGACGCCCACCACCTCGTGCCCGTCGAGCACCTCGGCGCCGGCGGCCTTCGCGCGCCGGCGCAGGATCGGCTCGAGGCCGGGCTGGGACACGAACAGCCGCCGGCAGGGGCTCAGCGCATCCACCCCCTCGTTGAGGCTGGCGATGATGTCGGCCAGCTTGCGACCCGACAGGCTGTCCATGATGACCAGCGCGCCCTCGGGCTCGAACTCCTTGAACGACTGCTCGCGCACCTCCTGCTCGATACCGGCGTTGCGGAACATCTCCAGCGTGCGCATGTGGAAGAACGCGGCGCGCGGCAGCGGCGAGCCGCCGCGCAGGCGCTCCACGGCCAATGACGATATGCCGTGCTGGGCCAGGAACATCGCCGTCGACAGCCCGATCAGGCCGCCGCCGGCGAGCAGGACCGGCACTTGGCCGTCGGTCGATGCGCCGTCCCGGATCATGCAGCTTACCTCCCATGGCGTCTTTGCAGGCAGAGTTCTACGCCGGGGGCGCTGCGTCAACCGTGCTTTGGCGGGATCATGCCGGCTTGGTCAACGCCGGTGGCGACGCGCTGCTTCGCAGCACGTGGGCCTATCCTTGGAGCGCATCTCTCGTCGGGAGCATGCAGCTCGAGGCAGCCGGACGCACGGCCCCCGGCAGCTCTGGCGCCCCCGTCGGCAAGCCCGTTGTGGCTGCGTCTCAGCCTCGCCTCTTGCGTCCCCGGCCGGAGCGCACGTGCATGCGCTGGCGCTGCTGAGCCCAGTGCGGGCAGCGGCGGGAGGCGTGCATGGCGGCGATGAAGAGGACGCGCCGCACCTTGCGGCGTCCGCCCCAGATGCGCCTCTTGCCCTTGGTGCGGCCGCTGTCGTTGGCGAGCGGAGCCAGGCCTGCAAGCGCGGCGATGGCGCGCCGGTCGCGCGATCCGAGCTCCGGCAGCTCGGCCAGGAGGGTGGCGGCCACGACAAGGCCAATGCCGGGAATGGCGCGCAGCCTGGCAGCGCCCTCGGCCAGCTCGGAGCTGTCGCGCACCAGCTCCAGGATGGCGCGTTCGATCTTGTCGCGCCGGCCTTGCAGGAGGCGGATGTGGCTTTGGATATCGCAGCGCACGGTGCGGGACCTGGCCTGGCGCAGGCGATTTCCTTCGCGCACGATTTCCTCCACCAGCTGGCCGCGGCGGGCCACGAGCTCGGACAGCGCCCGCCGTTCCGCGGACGGCTCCACGGTCGGCGCGAGCTCCAGGCGCCGGCCCAGCTCGGCCAGCACGCGGGCATCGACCCGATCGGTCTTGGCGAGGAAGCCGGCGGCTCGTGCGAACTCGCGCGCCCGCCGGGGATTGACCCTGGTGAACGGCACTTTGGCTCGCGTGAGCAGGTGGCGCAGGGTGTCGTCGCAGCCGCTGGTGGCCTCGAAGACGAAGAAGGCATCCTCGTATCGGGCAATGAGATCCTCGATCGCGGCGGACGTATTGGGGACGCGCTGCGCGCGCTGGGATCTCGGGCAGAAGACGTCGAGATGCTGCATGCAGATATCGACGCCGAGGGCATTCGGGTGCAAGGTCATGGGTGCCTGTCCTTGTCATGCGGGGTCTGCGTCAACAGCCCCGTGCAACTGTTCAGGATGGGTCTAAGCGGGCAGGGCCCAAGCCGGCTCTCGGCCTCTTGTCACCGGGGGTCTTACGGGCTCCTGCCCGCACCCAATCTGCACCAAGCCCAACAGACAGGGGGCCCTACCCCTCGATAGTGGGCGCGCGCCAGTTCGCGAGGGGTAAAGGTCCCGGATGGCCTTGGCCCGGCCTGAAGGCCGAGGCCATCGGCCTCCGGGAACGCAAGAGAGCAGCCTCGTCTGCCGACCCATCGCCGATCCATGTAGATGAGTACGCGCCCTAGTGCGATCGAGATCGAGAAGTCCGCTTCCGAACCTGGCCCATCGCGATGGTGCGGACTTCTCGATCGTCACTTTAGCTCCAGGCCGGCTTCGGGAACTGCATCGCCCGCGCGCCGGCCTTCTTGGCCGGGTAGAGGCCGACCACCTCGCCGTTCTGCCATTGGCCCACGGCCCACGGGTCGACGTTGAGCTGGCTCTTGTACTTGATCTCGCCCCAGATGGTCTTGAACGTGCCGTTGGCGATGGCGTCGCGGATCTTGGCGCGGTCGATCTGGCCTACCGTCTCGATCGCCTGTTGCGTCACCTCGAGGGCAGCGTAGACGCTGACCGCGCCTGCCTCCGACTCGCGGTTGAACATCGCCTGGTGGGCCTTGTGGTAGTCGGCCAGCCCCGGCTCGCTCGGATTGATGCCGCCGTACAGCAAGATGCCGTTGACCTTGTTGCCGAACTTGGCCTTGAAGCCCGGGAACGGCGTGCCGATCGCCAGGTACATGACCTGCGGGTTGAAGCCGACGATCTGGCATTGCTCGGTCAGCATGAAGGTGTCGGGCGGATAGCTGAAGGCGATGAACGCGTCGGGATTGGTGGACATCACCTCGCGCACCAGCGGCTGGAGGTCCGCCGAGCCGAACGGATAGCTCTTGCTCAGGACGACATCGAGACCGTCCTTCTTGGCCGCGTCCACGAAAGCCGCATGCAGCTCGGTGCCGAGTTGCACGCCGGCATAGATCGTCGCCACGCGCCCCTTGATCTTGCCCTCCTGCTTTAGGCCGGCGATCATTGACGACAGCGGCTGGGTCGCCTCGTTGGGCTGAACCAGATGCCAGAACGCATAGGGGAGCTGCGGCCCCAGTTCGTACAGCTTGGCCGAGGCAGAGGTCGAGAGGATCACCGGGTACTGGTATTTGTTGATGACCGGCGCCGAGGCCATGTTCATGTGCGTGGCGTAGGGGCTCAGGATCA
Organism: uncultured Alphaproteobacteria bacterium; assembly: GCA_963756735.1. Lineage (GTDB taxonomy): Bacteria > Pseudomonadota > Alphaproteobacteria > Rhizobiales > Hyphomicrobiaceae > AWTP1-13. The sequence continues at coordinate 59,731 of CAVWOY010000033.1, read as the reverse complement.
TGTCGACCCGGTCGGACTGGATCAGGCGCTCGGTGAGCTTGAGCAGCTCGTCGGGCTTGCCCTGGTCGTCGTAGCCGACGAGATCGATCGGAACCTTCTTGTTGAACGCCTTGAGCGTGATGCCGCCGGCGTCGTTCACGCGCTTCTGCCACAGCTTGTACTGCGACACGGTGGTCGATTCCGCGCCGGGCCCCAGCGGGCCCGACTGGGTGATGGCGTAGCCGAAGCGGAGCTTGTCGGGCGCCGCCGCCTGGGCATAGACACGGCTCGCAGACAGTGGTGGCGCCGACGACGGCGGCGCTGCCCTTCACGAATGTCCTTCGGTCCATGTGCGTCCTCCTCTTGGTCTTCTTCACTCTGGTAGGTTGGGTCGAGCGCCAGCGAAGACCCAACAAGTAGCTGCGAGTTGTGTTGGGTCTGCCCCTCGCCTTCGCCGGGGTTGACCCAACCTACGTTGCTGACGCTCGACCCAACTACGTTGTCGGGCCGCCTAATTGCGCACGCCGCCCCACACCTCCTGCGCGACCTTGACGCAAAGCAGCAGCTTCTCCATCTGGCCTTCCACCGAGATGACGTTGCCGTCGGCGGTCGAGGAGAACCCGCATTGCGGGCTCAGCGCGAGCTGCTCGATGGGCACGACCTTGGCCGCCTCGTCGATGCGGCGCTTGAGGGCATCCTTGGACTCCAGCTGGGCATGCTTCGACGTCACCAGCCCGAGCACCACCTTCTTGTTGCCCTGGACAGGAACCTGAGCGGCGCGAAGCCGCCCGAGCGCTCGTCGTCGTACTCGAGGAAGTAGCCGTCGACGTCGATCTCGCCGAGCAGGATCTCCGGCGACGGGTCGTAGCCGCCTTCGCTGAGCCACGAGCTCTGGTAGTTGCCGCGGCACAGGTGCACGCACACCGCCATGTCCGCCGGCCGGCTCCTGATGGCATCGTTGATGAGCCGCGCCGAGAGGCGGGCCATCTTCTTGGTGTCCTCGCCGCTGCGCCCGAAGGCGGCGCCGATCTTCTCGTCGCACAGGAAGGCCAGGAACGTGTCGTCGAGCTGAACGTACTTGCAGCCCGCAGCGGCGAGGTCGGCGATCTCCTGGGCGTACACCCGCGACAGATCGGAGAAGAACAGGTCCGGGTCGGGATAGATTTTCGGGTCGATCACCTTCTCGCCGCCCTGCACGATCATCATCGACGGCGAGGGGATGCAGACCTTGGCGGTCCTGCTGGTCGCCGATTTCAGGAACTTGAAGTCGTCGAGCTGGATCGGCTGCGACCGGTTGAGGCGGGCATGCACCTTCACCTCGGGCGGCACCCATTCCAGCTCCACGCCGTCCTCGCGGTGCCACTTCAGCGGATTGTGCCCCTCCTCGAACTCCACGCCGCCGATGCGGGTGAGGAAATCGAGGTGCCAGTAGTCGCGCCGCAGCTCGCCGTCGGTGATCCCCTCCAGACCGACGCTTTCCTGCATCTGCGCGACCTCGCGGATGCAGTCGTCCTCCACCTCGCGCAGCCGCTGGGCGGTGATGTTCTTGCGCTGCCGCTGCACCCGAGCCTTCTGCAATCTGCGCCGGGCGCAGCAAGCTGCCGACGTGATCGGCGCGAAACGGACCCTTGGCAGGCATCGATACTCTCTCCTCCTTTGTGCGCGGCTGGGCGCGCGCTGCGCGCCGCCAAAGCCTGTCCGAGGCGATCTGCGCCCCCTGGGCCATGGCCTCGAGCTTGAGCCAGGCCACCTTGGGATCACAGCCCGACCAGCCCACGAACGTGCCGAAGCCGCAATCGGTGCCCGCGATCACGTTCTCCCTGCCGACGATGGCGGCGAACTTCTCGAGCCGCTGCGCCACCAGGCGCGGATGCTCGACGTGGTTGGTCAGCGTGTCGATCACGCCGGGGATCAGCGCCTTTCCGTCCGGGATGTCGACGCTCTCCCACACCTCCCATTCGTGGGCATGGCGCGGGTTGGACGCCTCGAAGTAGATGAAGCCGGCGTTGGTCTTGAGCACCGGCTCGATGATCTCCTTGAGCTCGACGTCGTGATGGTGCGGGCCGGCGTAGTTGCCCCAGCACAGATGCAGCCGCACCTTCTCGGGCGGCAGCCCGCGCGTCGCCTCGTTCATGGCCTCGATCGCCATCGGCACATAGTTCTTGATGTCGACGGCGCCGGCACTGCCAGTCCAGCAATGCGCGCGCATGGCGAGATCGGGCGCGTCGAGCTGCAGGTTGAAACCGGCTGCGACGATGGCGCGGTACTCGACGCTGAGTGCCTCTGCGGCTGCCTCCAGGAATGCCTCCGCCGTCGGGTAGTAGAGGTTGGGAAAGTTGAACAGCATCTGCCCCGGCGTGACCGCGGCGATGAACGCGCTGTCAGGCGGTCGATCGCCCAGCGCAGCCTTGAGATTGTCGATGTCGCGGTGGACCGCTTCGTGGTCGCGCAGCTCGATCGGGCCCTCGACGTTCGGCAGCACCAGGTGCCGCCCGCCCTCGTTCTCCACGAACAGCTTGTTGACGATGTCGGGGAAATCGCCGAGGTCGGTGGCAACGAACTGCGCGCGGTTGGCAAAGCCGCTGTAGCGCTGCATGACGTAGTTGCTGAAGCCGACCTTGCTCATCTCGCCGTCGGAGACGATGTCGACACCGGCCAGCGCGCTGCCGCGCCACCACGTCGAAAACCGCTTGCTTCACTCGGGCCTGCAGCTGCGCCTGGTCGACCTGCTTCTCGTCGAGCAGGTCCCACATCATGCGCGTGAGATCGGGCGGCCGCGGCAGGCTGCCGGCATGCGTGGTGAGGATGCGGCCTTCGCTGCGTAGCATAAACCTCCCCTCTCTGCCTCGAGGGCAGAGGTTGTTTTTGAAGCCGTTATCCCGGCCCGCGGCTTGTAATTCGCGGCGCCCGCATCGGCGGCGGCGCTGCGAAGCTGTCGGCTGGGTCGGCTTCTGTATACAGCCTACGTTGTAGGCATCCTGGCCACAAGGGGTGGGCAGATGGGTGGGCGGAGCGGCGCGAGTGGGCCGCTTCCCGCGTTTCGATCCGGGCGTTCGATGCCCGGCGTTTCGATTGCGGGCGCCTCTAATCCTGTGCTGGCACGTCTTTTTTGATGTCCGACCGTTTTTTGCCAACCGCGCCGACGCCCGAAAAGCCCAAGGGCCCTAGTCACGCGACGTCGCCCTGGGCCAGACCATTCGCCTCAGCGCATTTGGTTCAGCATGACACAAGAACGGTCAGCACCAACCGTGGCCTCAACCACAAGCACAGCAAGATCGTAGCGACATCGGCGTGGGGCGCGAATTCGACATGCTGGCGCCAATATTGAGCGGCTGGTGTCGGGCCATTGAGGCGGCCTGGGCCCCATGATTGCATCGGCCCTTGCCAGGGACAGGGGAGTGCGTTTGCCATGCCCGACACGCGCGAGGGTGGACCCAGAATTGCCCTGGTGATCGGCAACTCGGCCTACCAGAGCGTCGGCTTCCTCGACAATCCCAAGAACGACGCCGCGGCCATGGTGGCGGCACTCGAGGGCCTGGCCTTCGACGAGGTGATCTCCGCCATCGACTTGTCGCAGCGGGAGCTGCTGGCCAAGCTCGAGGAGTTCTACGGCAAGCTCGGCGGCAACGGCACCGCGCTGCTGTTCTATGCCGGCCACGGCGTGCAGGTTCGGGGCCACAACTACCTGCTCCCCTGCGATGCCAAGGTTGCGCGGGCCGCCGATCTGCGCAGCACGGCGATAGCGCTCAACGACGTGGTGCGGGCGATGTCGCGGCGGGCGGGAACGCGCCTCTTATTCCTCGATGCCTGCCGCAACGATCCCATTTCCGACGAGGCGGGCGGGCTGGCGCGCGGGGCAAGGTCGGCTGCGATCGGCAGGGACATGGCCGACGTCGGGCAGGGCCTCGCCAAGATCACCGCCACGGCCGGCACGTTCGTCGCCTACGCCACCGAGCCCGGCAACGTCGCCCTCGACGGCACCGGCGCCAACAGCCCCTTCACGACGGCGCTACTCAGCCATATCGCCGAGCCCGGTCTCGCGGTCGACGACATCATGATGCAGGTGCGCGTCGACGTGCTGGATGCCACGCAAGGCAAGCAGCTGCCCTGGAGCAAGTCGGCGCTGACGCGGCGGTTCCAATTCAAGGAGGGGCCGGCGCCGAGCGGGGCAGGGCGCGATTTCGAGCAGGAGTATTGGGACCGGGTCAAGGACACCGACAATCCCGACTTCCTGGAGAGCTTCCTGCGCCAGTTCCCCAACGGGCGCTACGCGGAGACGGCGCGGGCGCGTGTCGGCCGGGTGCGGGCGCGCAAGGAGGCCGCCGACTGGGAGACGGCGAGATCGACGGACACCATTGCGGCGCTGGCGGATTTCGCCCGGCGCTATCCCGGGAGTCCGCGGACCGGCGCGGCGCGCGCGAGGCTTTTCATGCGCCAGTTCGCACGCGGCTCGATGACCTTCGGGCTGGCGGTGCTGGTCATTCTGGCGATCTGCATTCCCGCGTTCGCCTATCTCACGCGGCTCATGAGCGAGCTGCTGCCCCTGTACGTGGAAAATCCCGCGATGGCGGAGGCCAATGAATCGGCCATCATCTCGATCGGGCTGCGCCTGATCGCGGTAGTCTTGGCCGTGATGGTCGGTCCCTGGATCGTGTTCGGCGGGCTGCTGTGGGCGACGCTGACGCGGTTCAAGGGCCGCCCCGTGCGGCGAACCGCGCTCGCCTTTCTGATCGCGCTGGTGCCGGTGGTGATGCTGATCGTTGATGTCAGCGTCGACTCCTGGCTCAGGCAGAGCGCGAACGCCCGGGGCGAGCTGGCGCAGACGAGCCTCAAATACGCGCAGGCGCAGCAGCAGGTGGAGGCCCAGAAGAAGAATGCCGCCGCGCAAGGCCCGGGCGCGGCCGAGCGCCTACGCCAGCTCGAGCAAGACCTCGCCGTCACGCTCAAGGAGCTGCAGGCCTTGAGCTGGGACTGGAGCTTCCGTCAGCGCCATGTGCCGCTGCTGCAGGCGGCCATCGCGGGCCTGGCCACGCTGGTCACCCTGGTGCTGGCGGCGGCGGCAATCTCGGGATGGCGCCAACTGCGCCTGTGGGGCCCCTCGATCCGAGGAGGCACACTGGTTGCCACGCTGATCGTGGTGGTGTGGAGCCTCTATAGCCATTCGGTGTGGAACGACACCACGATCGGTTGGGTGTTCGGCGTGTGGCTTTCGGTGTGCGGCTTCCTGGCGCTGGGCGTGGTGCGGGCCGCGGCAGCCGAAGATGTGGGGCCGTCTGCAAGGGCTGCCTGAGCTGTCGGCGATGTGCAGGAGCGGCGGCTGCCGCCGCTGGCGCTGCGCAGGCGGGGCGGCTGCCGGCTAGTGCAAGAGTGCTGGTGCGGTCGAGAGGACTCGAACCTCCACGCCTTTTGAGCGCTACCACCTCAAGGTAGTGCGTCTACCAATTCCGCCACGACCGCAGCTGGCCCGCTCCTGTAGCAAACCGGGGCGGGCCAAACAAGCGGGGCTCGCCGCTTCTGCACCCGCTGGTGCCGGGGCAGGCGATCCCGAGCCGGGCCAGCCGGGCAGTCTCGAGCCAAGCCCTGGGCGCCGCGCGCTTGATGAATGGCTGCGCAGGCGCCACATTGGTGGGACGACAAGAGGAGCCGCGCAGCCGATCGCGGGCCTCCTCGCCGGCCAAACCCAGCGAGCAACGAGGCATGACCCCGGCTTCCGGTCCGCCAGTCGCGTGGATGGTTGCGCGCCAGCCCGTGGCCTACGAGGCAGCCTGCGCCGCCATGGCCCTGCGCGCCAAGGCCATTGCGTCTGCTGAAGCGCCCCGAGCTCGTCTGGCTGCTCGAGCACCCCGCGCTCTACACCGCCGGCACCAGCGCCAAGGACGGCGATCTCGTGTTGCCATCACGGCTGCCCGTGCACAGGACCGGGCGCGGCGGCCAGCTCACCTACCACGGACCCGGCCAGCGGGTGGCCTACGTCATGCTCGACGTGAGGCGGCGGTTCGGCGACGTGCGCGCCTATGTTGCCGCGCTCGAGGACTGGATCATCGACACGCTGGCCGAGTTCCAGGTTGCCGGCGAGCGCCGGCGAAGGCCGCGTCGGCGTGTGGGTGCGCCGCCAGGACAAGGGGGCCGACGCTAACGACAAGATCGCGGCGATCGGGGTGCGGCTGTCGCGCTGGGTCAGCTCGCACGGCATCAGCATCAACGTCGCACCGGAGCTTGGCCACTACGCCGGCATCGTGCCGTGCGGCATCCGCGACGCGGGCGTGACGAGCTTGGCCGATCTCGGCGTAGCGGCGGACCTCGATGCGGTGGACGCAGCGCTGCGCTCAGCCTTCGAGCGCCGCTTTGCGCCGACCTACGAGGACGCCGGCGCCAGCGGCTGCAGGGAACCCTCGGCCGCCCGCCTGGCTGTGCATCCCTAGAAAGTAAAGGCGCGCCGCCGCCCGTCGCCGGGCAGCCGCGCGCCAGTTAAGAACGACCCCGCTAGCCCCTGTTACCGGGCTTCTTGGCCGGCGCCGCAGGCGCCGGGGACCCGGCCGAAGCATCGGGCCCCTCGTAGTAGACCGTGCCGTCCTCGATCGCGACGACGTCGCTCGCCGCGAGGCGATACTCGTCGTCTGCGCTGTCGTTGATACGAATAGTGCACCCTTTGAGGCAGATATCCGTCAGCGTTTGCGACGGCTTCAGCACGTGATCGGCCTTGGCTTCGCCCTCGATGACTGTCACCCTGTAGTCGCGCTCGTCGCGATTGGTGATCGACACCGCGTGGGCCGCAGTGGTGCTCAACAGGAGCCCGATCACACAGATCGCGCGGGTGGTAGGCATCATCGTAGCCGAACTCGAAGGATGCACCCTGCTGTCGCTACTTCTTCTTCTTCTTCGCAGACTTCTTCGAGGTCTTCTTCGCGGCCTTCTTCTTCGCCTTCATAGCTATCGTCCTTCCAGTGAGTCACCCGAATCGTGTTCGGGCTTTGTCAATGTGAAAATTTTCAAGCGAGTCTACAAACGGATTTTTCCGCTGACGCCTATCGACGTTTTCGATAGATACTTTTTCGGCATCGCGATCAGGTGGAAGTGAGTTGAGATGGACATCGCTCTCGCGCGCACGTTCCTGATGGTAGCAGAGACCGGCAGCTTCATCGATGCCGCGCGCAAGATGAACGTCACGCAGTCGACGGTGTCGGCGCGCATCAAGGGGCTGGAGGACCTGTTCGGGCGCACGCTGTTCGACCGCTCCAAGAGCGGCGCGGCGCTCACCGGCGCCGGCGAGCAGTTCCAGAAGCACGCGCTGGCGCTGGTGCGCGTGTGGCAGCACGCCCAGCTCGAGGTCGGGCTCGCCGGCCAGCACCGCGACCACCTCGCCGTCGGCGCGCCGGCCACGCTGTGGGACGACTTCCTGCTCAAGTGGATCTCGTGGCTCAGGGGCAATATTCCCGACATCGCCATCTCGGCTTCCGCCAGCCTGCCCTCGGTGATGACCCAGCGCCTGCTGGAGGGAACCTTGGACTTGGCCGTCATGTACGAGCCGGGGCAGCCGCCGGGCTTCACGGTGGAGCATCTGTTCGACGAGGAGTTCGTGCTGGTGACGAGCGCGCCGGGCCGCCGCCGCCACCACAGCGACTACGTGTTCGTCGACTGGGGGCCGGCCTTCCAGGCCGACCACATGGCGGCCTACCCCGAGCTCAACAAGACCGGCGTGAACCTCGACCTCGGCTCCATGGGCATCGACTATCTGTTGGCCAACGAGGCCTCGGGCTATTTCCCCCGCCGGCTGGTCAAGCACCACGTGAGCCGACGGCGGCTGCGCATCCCGGCGCGCTCGCGCTCGTTCTCCTCCGCCGTCTACATGGTCTACCCCGAGACCCGCGACGAGGAGGCCTACGAGCCGATCCTCGCGGGGCTGAGGCAGGCTGCGCGGCGGCTGATCTGACGCTGCCGCCGCGCCATTGGTGCGGAACCGAAGGCCGCTACTTCTTGGGCGTCGCCCGTTTCTTGATCTGCGCAACGTCCGTATCGATGGCGTTGACACTGAGAAAGGCGGCTGGGTCCGTTCCCTGGCGCTCGGCAAGCAGGAACACCGTCATCCTGAGCTCGGAGGTTGCCGGCGCTCTGAAGTTGAGGCGCTGAATGAACGACTTGTCCGCGTTTGGTCCGAAACTGGTGACGGTTTGCTGGCCGTTGACGCTAAACAGCAGCGTGGCGCCAGCATTGCTGGTGGTGACGACAAGGCCGCTGACGAACAAGGGCACTCTGACCGCCTTGCCGCTCTTCATGGGCAGGGCGAGAGAGAACACGCGGGTCGCAACGGGCCCGCTTTTAGCTGGCGAGCGCTTCCGCTTGGCGATCTTGTCCGGCAGCTTTCCCCCATCGACCTGCACTTCCAGGCCCTCGAAGGTGATGGTGAACGCCTTCTTGTCGGGGCTCAAGGCGTAGCCGAACTTGCTGTCGCTCTGAAATGTCGGCTTGTCACCGAACGTGATGCCGTCGGCAGACATCGCCACCCCGGCTCCTGCTGCGGTGACGATGCAGAACGCGAAAAGAGCTGATCTCAGTTTGGCAAGCATGCAATCCTCCCCTAAAAAAATACGGCCCCCCACCTATACCGCTGCAATCCCCTCACGAGTGCTGGATAGCACATTGCGAGCCCGCGATCGATTGTGCGCAGCAAGCTCCCAGCGCCAGCTCAAGGCGGCTGCTGACAGTCGTCGTGGCAGACCCGCCGTGAAGCCGAAGGCGGAGCGTCGCGGACAATCCCGGATGCTTCCAATCGAGTGGCGTACAGCGCGGCTGTGCCGCCAGCGCTGGATGACCCCACGCAGGCGCCTAAGCGTTTTCGTCAACGTTTCATTGGCTCCGCTTCTGAGCCACTGAGCGAAGCGCTCGCGTTCACGATTTGTGCGTCCGGCAACTGCGTACGATGCGCCGTTGAGGATTTGGCCGTGGCGAGTCAGGCTGGACAAGCTCATCGAGCTTATCCGCGAGAGCCCTCGGGCCTCCACGACCTCTCGGATTCGAGCCCAGCGACGACGTCCTGACCGCGCTCCAACATGCCGTTCGTGCTGGGGTTACGCTTGGAGCCAGGAGGTTTGGTCGTCCACGCGGGATCGCATCAGATCATGGTCGGCGACCGCTACAAGCAGCCCGCTTACTTGTCGGATTGCGGCAACGACCCCGATGCCCACGAGAGGCAGCCCGAGAAGGTCACCGGAGGCGGCTGCAGGTCAACGAGGCGATTGGCCGTTACCAAAACCAGGTGCGCTACATCGCTGGGATGCTATAGCGGCTAGGTGCCTTTTTTCCACCGCTTGGCCGCAGCAGTTCGAGCAATCTCCGTGCGGCGCTTCTTGCTCAGCGCCTCAGCCCGCGCCTTCCCGCCGCGCCGCCCCAGCGACTGCGCAGCCTTGTCCTTGCCGTCGTCGGCGGGGAAGTCTTCCGCTTCGTCGCCCGTGGCGATCCGCATCACCTTGACGGCGTTGCCGATCACATCAGCGGGGCGGCGCTGGCCTTTGGGTCCCTTGGGCATGGCAACCAGTATACAGTGCGTCGCGGACTTGTCGCTATGCTTAGCGCTAAGAACTATGGGAGGAGCGTCACGATGGCTAAGATCCAGCGCACCGAACATCAGCTCGTGGTTCAAGACGGCTCCACGACTCTCACTCTCGACAAAACAGCCAGCACCGCCACCATGCAGAGCAAGCTTCTGTTCTGGGCAAAAAAGCCGAGGGAGCGTCCGCTCGCCGACATTGTCGGGGTAAATGTGGACGCGGGCATAGACCGTGCCTCCGGCGTCGAACTTTGCAATCCTATGCTCGTCATGCGCGATGGCAGCGCTTGGGCGCTGCCGCACACGGACAGGAAGGACGCGACAGAGACAGCTGCTGCGGTGCGAAGCTTTCTTGGGATCGCAAGCTGACGGTCCCGCACCATCCGCCCCACCAGAAAATGGATCACGAGGCCTACTCGGCGCTGTTGGGCGCCATCGCCTACCTGTCCCTGTGGGTCATGCTGTTGGTGCTGTTGCTTGGTCGTAAGTAGTCAGATTTCAAACTGAGACACTGCCGAGGGTAGGCAATCTTGGGCGACCCCGGACAACAAGTGCTACGCATTCAGTCCCGTCGCCAACCGCATCGAAGGCTGTCGCTGCGCGAGCGGGCTGCCGCCCGCACCCGCTCGGGGAATGGCTTCCCCGAACCCCTTCCGTTGCGATCGTTCAAGAAAAACGGGTGGCCCGGAGGGCGGCCCTCCGGCAGGAGCGCGAGGACTGGTCCTCGCCTCGCGAAGCGAGCCGCCGCTGGCGAAGGGCCAACCGCATTCGGTTCATGCAGCAAAATACGGTGGGCGGCCTGGCCGCCGCTCGTCAGGGCCCGCCCAACCGTCAATCGAAGCGCTTGGCGAACACGTGCGACACCTCGCGCAGCCCGCAGCGCTCGAAGAATGCGTGCGCCCGCGCGTTGTTCTTGCCGCTTTCCAGGAACAGCCACTTCATCCCCCGCCTGCGCGCCTCCGCCTCGATGAACGCCATCAGGGCAACCCCTATCCCCGAGCTGCGCAGCGCCGGCTCCACCGCCATGTCCTGCAGGGTCGCAAACGGCACCTCGGGGTTTCGCGCGACCAGGCCACGTTGGCGGCGGCCGTGATCCTGCCCTGGCCGTCGCGAGCCAGCGCCACGCTCCGGCTTTCGTCGAAGGCGCCGAGCTCGTCGAGAAAGCGCTGGGCAAGACCCGGAGCCCACGTCTTGCCGTCGAGACTGAGACCTGTCTGGATCTCGCCGTGCGAGATGTAGGCCGGGTCGGCGGCGATGATCCGGGCGAAGAACTCGGCAGCCTGCGACCATTCCTCGTGGCTCTGGGCCCAGGCGAACCGATGTGCGGGCATGCTCAACGCAATTGTTCCTTACCTTTTTGTGCCGTCAGGCCGAGTTTGGCCTGCTTGCAGGCCCCGCGCCACCACCTGCGTTCGCGGAATCCGAGCCAAGACCCACACGGCCGCAGGCGAGGATATCCGGGTCTTTCCCACTTCAATACGCAAGCAGCTTTGTGCTGCTCACAGACAGCGGTTCTCGTTTCAGCCTCAAGCCGTGGGCAGAACAGCAAAACCGTAGCGCGGGGTGCCCTCGGCGCTGTCCTCCTCCACCCGCAGCGAGACCACTCTTGCCGCCGGCGGGCCCACGCGGCAGCGCTCGAGCATTTCCGCGACGCTGTCCGCCGGGCCGGCGAGCAGCGCCTCCACCGAGCCGTCGCGGCGGTTGCGCACGAAGCCCGACAGCGCGAGGCGAGCGGCTTGCTGCTCCACGAAGTAGCGGAAGCCCACGCCCTGCACCCGGCCTTCGATGCGCACACGCACGCTGCGTGTCGGCACGGCGCCGTGGTCGCTTCCCTGGCCGGTCGCGTGACCCATCTCCTCGCGCTCCCGTGACCCCCGCTGTCGCTCAGTAGCCGAGCGCCATGCCGTCCTTGCGCGGATCCGATGCCCCCGTCAGCACACCCCGCTCGCGGTCGATCATGACGATCTGCGCGCCGCCCCACGGCATGGTGCGCGTGCCCACCTGGTGGCCCAGCTGCCTCGAGGCCGGCGACAACGGCGGCCGGCACCCCCTCCTCCACCAGCACGCGTTCGCCGTCGAAGAACACCCGCGGGGTGTCGATCGCGGCCTGCGCGTCCATGCCGTAGTGGAGCATGTTGGTCATGACGTAGGCGTGGCCCATGGGCTGGAAGTGCGCGCCCATCACGCCGAACACCATGTGCGGCTCACCGCCCTTGTAGACCATGGCCGGCACCAGCGTGTGCATTGGCCGCTTGCCGGGCGCGATGCAGTTGGGGTGGGCTGGATCGCACACGAAGCCCTTGCCGCGGTTGTGCAGGACGATGCCCGTCGCGCGCGTGACGATGGCGGAGCCGAAATCGTCGTAGAGCGAGTTGATGAACGACACCCCCATGCCGTTCGCGTCGACAATGGCGAAGTAGACGGTATCGGAGCCCGGCGGCTGCGGCAGGGGGCCCAGGTCGCTGCGGCGGCGCTTGCGGTCGACCCGCGCGGCCAGCTTGTCGATGACGGCATCGGAAAGCATGTGCTCGACCGGCACGTCCGCCATCTCGGGGTCGGCCACGAAAGCATCGCGCATGGCGAACGCGAGGCGGGCCGCCTCGATCTGCACGTGGTAGCGCTCCACCGACACCGGGTCCGCGGGAAGCCCGGTGCGCTCCAGCATCCTCAAGAGCATCAGGGCCACGATGCCCTGGTTGCTGGGCGGCAGCTCGATGAGCTCCACGCCGCGATAGGAAACCGAGATCGGCTCGACGTAGTTGCAGCGCTGGCTGGCGAAGTCGGCGAGCGTGTGCAGCCCGCCCAGCGCCTCCAGCTCGGCCACCATGTCCCGCGCCACCGCGCCGGCGTAGAAGCCCTCCCGCCCCTCCTCGGCGATGATGCGCAGCGTGCGCGCCAGCGCCGGAAAGCGCATCACATCGCCGGCCTTGCGGCACGGCGCCATCCTTGAACAGATGCATCTTGGCGCCCGCATGGGTGAGCTTGGCCTGGCCCAGCGCCCAGTCGGCGGCAACCCGCGGCGTCACCGCGAAGCCGCCCTCGGCGAGCTCGATCGCCGGCCCCAGCAGCCGCGCCAGCGGCATGGTGCCATGGTCGGCCAGCAGCCGGCACCAGCCGTCGACGGCGCCCGGCACGGTCACCGCGTGGGGGCTCGTAGGCTCGATGCGCTGCGAGCCCCGACTTGGCGAGCCAGGCGGCGGTTGCCCCAGCGGGCGCGCGGCCCGCCGCGTTGAGGGCGATCGGCTTGGCCTCGCCCGGCTTGGCAACGAGGGCAAAGCAGTCGCCGCCGATGCCCGTCATGTGCGGCTCGACCACGGCCAGCACGGCCGCGGTGGCGATCGCCGCATCCACCGCGTTGCCCCCCTCCTTGAGCACCTCGATGGCCCTGAGGCTCGCCAGGGGGTGCGAGGTGGCGCACATGGCTTTTCGCGCAAACACGAGCGAGCGCCCGGGGAAATGGAAGTTGCGCATGAAATCTCTAGTGTCCTGATCGCGAAATTCGTCTCACTTTGCCGCCAACTCGGTACGAATTTCGTGATCTGAAGGACACTAGCGAAATCAAGGTGCTAGTGTGATCGAGATCGAGAAGTCCGCTCCCAAACCCAGCCCAGCGCGATGTGGCGGACTTCACGATCATCACACTAGCTCCGTTGGGACTTAGCTGGGGGGGTGAGCGGCGGGATGCCGCCTAAATCGTTCAAACCCGGGCAAAGCGCAAGCCGAGGCGCGAAAATGAGCAACACTGTCCGGCATTAATGCCCCGCCAGGGTGGGCGCTGATCGACACTCGAGCCCCTTTGGAGTAGCCTCGAATCGTTTTTCACAAGCCGAGAGCGGACCCATGCGCACAATCCTGGCCACCCTGGCGATCGGGCTGTCGGCGTCGCTGTTTGCGGGTGGCGCCCAGGCCGGCGACTGGCTCTATTTCCCGTGCGGCGGCTGCGCCGACAAAGTGGAAAGATCAACGCCCCACACCTTCAAGTACTACTATCACCGGGTTCCCTGGACGCCGCGCTGGGACTACTCGGCCGCCTATTACAATCCCTCGCCCTACGACAACGTCATCCGGCGCGGCTACAATTACCGCCGCAAGTAGGTCGGGTTAGCCCGTCGGGGTTAGCGCGAAGCGCGTAACCCGAACACGCGTTCCGGCTGATACGACTCCCTTGTTGGGTCAGCGCTATTGCCCGACCGCAACCTACGCAAACTCCATGATCACCGCGTCCACCGCCAGGCTGTCGCCGGCCTTGGCCTTGATGGCCTTGCACCACCGCGTCGCGCTCGGCGCGCAGGATGTTCTCCATCTTCATGGCCTCCACCACGCACAGCGCCTCGCCGGCCTTCACCTCCTGGCCCTGCGCCACGTGGATGGCCTTGACGAGGCCCGGCATCGGGCACAGCAGCAGCTTGGAGGTGTCGGCGGCGGCCTTCTCGGGCATCAGCGCCACCAGCGCCGCCTCCCGCTCGGTGTAGACGAAGGTTCTGGCCTGCATGCCGCGGTAGGTCAGGTCGTAGCCGTTGAGCACTGGGCGCACCTGCACGGCCACGCGGCGCTTGCCCACGTGCCCCCGCCACAGCGGGTTGCCGGGCCACCAGTCGGCGTCGACGTCGAGCGTGGTGCGGCGGATGCCCTTGGCATCGACCAAGGTGACGTTGGCCGGGCCGCCGAGCGTGCCCGCCACCCGGGCCGCCACCAGCGCGCCGCCGACGTTGGCGATGCGGCGCTCCGAGAAGCGCACCGCCGGCCCCGCCATCTGGTGCGTGATCTGCCGCCGCCGCACGTTGCTCAGATGGTCGATCGCCGATGGCGACGGCCGCCAGCACGTCCAGGCTCTCGCCGTCGGGCACGCGCGGCTTGAACCCGCCCTTGAACTCCTCGGCGATGAACGCCGGTGGAGAGCCGCCCCTCGCGCCAGCGCTTGTGTTGCATCAGCGCGGCGAGGAAGGGGATGTTGTGCTCCACCCCGTCGATGACGAAGGCGTCCAGCGCTTCGGCCTGCAGGTCGATCGCCGCCTCGCGGGTGGGAGCATGCGTGACGAGCTTGGCGATCATGGGATCGTAGAACATGGAGATCTCGGCGCCCTCGAACACGCCGGTGTCGTTGCGCACGGTGCCGCCGTCGATCGCGCCCTCCGCCGGCGGGCGGTAGCGGATGAGCCGGCCGATCGAGGGCAGGAAGTTGCGGAACGGGTCCTCGGCGTAGATGCGGCTCTCCACCGCCCAGCCTTTGAGCTTCACGTCGTCCTGCCTGATCTTGAGCTTCTCGCCGGCCGCCACCCGGATCATCTGCTCGACGAGGTCGATGCCGGTGACGAGCTCGGTGACGGGGTGCTCCACCTGCAGGCGCGTGTTCATCTCCAGGAAGAAGAAGCTCTTGTCCTGGCCGGCCACGAACTCCACCGTGCCGGCGCTGTCGTAGGCGACCGCCTTGGCCAGCGCGACAGCCTGCTCGCCCATGGCCTTTCGCGTCTTGGCGTCGAGCAGCGGCGAGGGCGCTTCCTCCACCACCTTCTGGTTGCGGCGCTGGATCGAGCATTCGCGCTCGCCCAGGTAGATGACGTCCCATGCTTGTCGCCCAGCACCTGGATCTCGATGTGGCGCGGGTTCTCGATGAACTTCTCGATGAACACGCGGTCGTCGCCGAAGCTCGACTTGGCCTCCGAGCGCGCCGAGCGCGAAGCCTTCCTCGGTCTCCTTCGCGGAGTAGGCGACGCGCATGCCCTTGCCGCCGCCGCCGGCGGAAGCCTTGATCATCACCGGATAGCCGATCTCGGCGGCGATCTTGACGGCGTGCCTGGCATCGCCGATCTCGCCGAGGAAGCCCGGCACGGTCGACACCTTGGCCTTGGCGGCCGCCTTCTTGCTCTCGATCTTGTCGCCCATGGCGGCGATCGCGCGGGGGTTGGGCCCGATGAAGACGATGCCGGCCTTCGCCAGCGCCAGCGCAAACGCCTCGCGCTCGGACAGGAAGCCGTAGCCCGGGTGCACGGCCTCCGCCCCGGTCTGCTCGGCAGGCCTCGACGATCCTGTCGATCAGCAGGTAGGACTGGGCCGCCGGCGGCGGGCCGATGGCGACGGCCTCGTCCGCCATCTCCACGTGCAGCGCGTCGCGGTCGGCCTCCGAGTAGACGGCGACCGTCTTGATGCCGAGCTTGCGCGCCGTCTTGATGATGCGGCAGGCGATCTCGCCGCGATTGGCGATCAGGATCTTCTTGAACATGCGGCCGAGATCGCAGGGAAGGACGGCAGCCCCGCCGCGGAGTGATGGGGTCAGCACCTCCCGCCGTCTAGGGGCCGGACCCCCGTTCCTAGGCCGCCGCAGCGACCTTGTCCACCAACGCCTGCAGGCTCGGGTGAATGCAAGGGCTTTCTGCCTTCAGAAACATCAGCAGGGCGCGCTCGTTGGGCGTGAACAGCTCATGCCGGCCGATCGAGCGGGCGAGCCATTCCGCCTCCGGCATGGTTACCGCCTCGTTGGTGACGATCTCGATCTTCTGCTGGGTGAGACGGGCAATGGCCCGCTCCTCCGCCGTCTGCTCGCGATAGATGCCGAACAGCCCCTTGAGACCGCTCGCCGAGATCATGCCGGCCGCCATCTTGTCCAGCGAGAGGTCGCCGCGCCGGTCGAGCCAGGCGTCGCGCGCCAGCGCCTCCTGGCGCGACGGGGTGGCATAGCCTGACGCCGCCATCACTGAGTTGGCGATGGCCTTGACGAACAGGTCGCCCCAGGCGGGGTGGTTGTCGGCGCCGGCGGTGGCGGCGTCGATGTCGAACAGGATCTCCGCCTCGGGCTGGGTGACGGCGATATTGCCGTCGCCGCCGAAGGCGTAGAGGATGCGGCGCAGCAGGTCTACGTCGGCCTCGCTCACCATTCCGGGCCCGAGCAGCTTGCCCGAGCGCAGCGGCCCGGTACCGTCGATCACCGCCGCTTTGACCTGGTCGAGGGCGAAGCACACCAGGCTCTGCGGCGCCCAGCGTGCCTTGTCCAGCACGCTGACGACGAGCTCCATCTCGGTCTTGGACTCGACGCGGCCGTCGCCGGCGATGCGCTCGATCAGCCATTGGGCGTTGTCGGCGGTGAGGTAGCCCTCCGGCTTGGCCTGGTCGACGATGTAGTCGGTGATGGCCTCGACGAAGCAGTCGGCCCACGCCGGGTCCTGCACCGGGCAGGCGTCGTTCAGCACGAACAGCACGTCGGCTTCTTCGGGGGTGATGCGGCCGTCGTCGTAATAGCTGCGCCTGAGCTTGAGAACGTCGGCGTCCTTGATGCTGCCCCGCGCCTTGATCTCCGCAACCGATACCGCGCTCAATACGCTCATGACCATTCCCGCCCCAGAACCTGCCGGGCAGGCTAGGGTCTCACGGTTACCATCTTGCTAACGCCTGTCGCACTCGCGCCTGTGTGTGGTGTCGATGCCGCGGTGGTGTGGGCTACCGCTGCGCTCGCGCACCGCTACTGGTCAGAGCGCAACCAGGTGGCGCGGCTCGGCTCCGCGCACGGCCCTGAGCGGCAGCGCGCGATCGAAGGTGACGAGGCGGCCGCCGTTCTTCACGGCGAGACCCAGGAGAAAGACGTCGGTGATCTGGTTGGGCCCGAGGATGAAGCTTCGATCGAAGAGCTGATCGTCCGCTATGGAAATATCATCCGGCCAGAATTCGTGGTCACAAATATTGCCTGCCACGCTGCTTTGCCCGCCGCGCGAGCACTGCTCTTGCGCACGCCGCGCGATCGCTGCGCTTGCCGCGGCGATTTGCTTCGCAGCAGAAATGCCTTAAGAAATTCTTATGTGCGCGCAGTGCAGCACCCAGGCATGGTGCTAGCGCCGCTAGCGGCAGAGAAACGTGCTTTGTTGGGTAGCAGGCGTCATGTCAGTCGTTGCGGTCATCTCCACCAAGGGCGGTGCGGGCAAGTCCACCGTCGTCGTCCATCTCGCCGTCGCCGCCGCGCTCAAGCGCCGCCGACCCCTCATCATCGACTTCGACAAGAAGCAGCTCTCGGTGCTGCTGTGGGCCAAGGGCCTGCGCAAGAAGGCCAAGACGCCCGTCATCCAGCGCGGCGATTTCGCGGCTCTCGATCAGGAGATCGAGGCCGCCAGGCGCAGGCACGACCTCATCATCATCGACGTCGGTGCCGGCGGCGGCGACGAGGTGCGCGACATCGCCACCAAGGTCGAGCACATCCTCGTGCCCGTGCGCGCCTCGACGTTCGACATGGCGGCGACGCGCAACACCATCGACATGCTGCGCAACTCCGCCGACAACACCGAGCCAGAGGAGGTCGCCTACCGCAACGCGCTCGGGAAGGCAGCGATCGTGCTCAACTGCGCACCTGCCAAGCAGACCGCCAAGTGGCGCAGCGAGGTCGAGGACGCGCTGCAAGCGTGCGGCGCGGGCAGCGTGCGCATCGTCGGCACCCTATCCGACAGGGAGGCCTACAGCACCTCGCTGGTGCACGGCCAAGGCGTCACCGAGGACGGCGACGACGCGTGGCCGTTGCGCGAGATCATGGACCTGTACCAAGGCTTGGTGGAGCTGGAAAAGGAGCGTGAGGACAAGCTCAAGCGATTGAGGCGCCGCAAATGAGCAAACCAGCACGCCCAAGCGCGCACCAGTCGCCACCAGGCCGGCCGCCAAAATCCGCGCAGCCTGCTCCAGGCCGAGGCTCGCGCAAGCGGCGCGGCCTTGCCACGGCTTCCTCGGCCATGGGCGAGGCTGCCAAGGAGGAGGAGGCGCAGCAGGCCAAATCGCGCCCCAGGAAAGCCAAGGCGGCCAAGCCGCAGCCCAGCACCCGCGTCGGCAAGAAGGGGCTCGTTCTCTACGTCCGGCCCGAGATCACGCTGGCCCTGCGCAAGCTTGCCCTCGACAACAACTCCGATGTCCAGCGCTTGGGCTATCGCGCCCTGGAGCTGCTGTTTGCAGAGTACGGCAAGCCGCTGCCTGGCGCCGAGGCGTCGAAGAAGACCTGACGGAGGGATTGCAGCATGTCTCTCGCCAAGGCCACCCAGGGCATGAACGACGCTTTGCACGAGCTTCGGGCCGGCACAGCGCCCGGCGCAGCGTGTTCATCTCCTACGACCGGGACGATCGCGCGCTGGCCCAGCGCTTGCGCGACCTGCTCGCAGCGCACGGCTACTTTCCCTGGTGGGACGACCATATCGCGGCCGGCCAAGTTTTCGAGGACAGGATCCTCGAGGCTCTCGACACCTCAAAGGCTGCGACCGTCTTGTGGACCGACCATTCCGTCACCTCGCGCTGGGTCAGGTTGCGAAGCAACCCAGGCTCTGAAGCAGCGCAAGCTCGTTCCCCTTGCCGCCCCGGGCTTCGACCTGCGGGACATCAGGCCGCCCTTCAACGAGCTCAACACGCTCCCTTTCAGCGACGAAGCTGGCCTGCTGCGCGCGCTCGAGAGGACCAGCCTGCGCCATTGAGGGCACAGCCAGGGAGCGCTTCACCTGAACAGCCGCCAGCGCGAACTCCCCGAGGCCGCGCGAGCGGCGCGCACGCGCGCACCCTGCGGGATGGTCGGCGGCGCCCTGTTGAGGGTCTCTATGGCCAGCCCAGCGGCCTCCTTGTAGCCCGCCATAAACTCGGCTCGTTCCTTGGGCGGGATCACGTCGTCGATGTTGTCGAAGGTGCCACCGCAGCGCTCGTCGACAAGATTGAGCAGGCCGAAGGGCCCCGCGCCGCGGTTGCGCAGCACGAGCTGCGAGATGGGGCCGCACAGCTTGGCATCGTAGGCGGCGAGCGCCGCGGGCGTGACGCCGTGCTCCAGCATGGCCGCGCCCAGCACGCGGGCATCGACGATGGCCTGGCTCGCGCCGTTGGAGCCGGTCGGATACATGGCGTGCGCCGCATCGCCCAGCAATGCCACAGGGCCGTCCACCCAGGTGGCGATCGGATCGCGGTCGATCATCGGGTTCTCGAAAGCGCAATCGGCTTCGGCCAGCAGCTTCGGGACGTCGAGCCAGTCCCAGGTCCAGCCGTCGAAGTGGTGGGCGAACTCCTCGATCGGCACAGGGCGGAACCAGCCGCTCTGCTTCCACCCGTCCGCGTTGTCCGTGGTCACCTCGGCGATCCAGTTGATCATCGAGAGCCCGGTGTTCGGGTCGGGATGGGAGATCGGGTAGAACACCACGCGGTGGCGATGCGTGCCGAGGCCGACGAACGAGGCGCCCGTGCGGATCGGCTTCGCCCAGGTGGTGCCGCGCCACATGATCGCGCCGCCCCAGTGGATCGGCGGCTGAGTCGGGATGCATCTGCGCCCGCACCGCCGAGTGGATGCCGTCGGCGCCGATCAGCAGCGTGCCGCGGGCCTCGCTAGCTGAGCCGTCGGCGTGCTCGACGGTGGCGGACACGCTGCCGTCGGCGCTCTTGCGATAGCCGGTGACGCGGCTGCCGAGCTTCACCGCATCCGCCCCGATCCGCTCCACCACCTTCTCGTAGAGCAGCATGTGCAGCTGGCCGCGGTGCACCGCGTATTGCGGCCACTCGTAGCCGGCGAGCTGCCCGCGCGGCTCGGAATAGACGTCGTTGCCGTTGAGCCCGACCAGCGCCCATTCCTTGGCCGGCAGACCGACGCGGTCGAGGTCGGCCTTGGTGATGCCGAGGTCGTAGAACTCGCGCACCGCGTTTGGTTGCAGGTTCACGCCCACGCCCAGCGGGCGCATCTCGCGCACCGCCTCGTAGACTACGCACGGCACGCCGATCTGGTGCAGGGTCAGCGCCGTCGCCAGCCCGCCGATGCCGCCGCCGGCGACGATTACGCTACTACCCGTCATGCGCTGCTCTGCTGTCCGATACGCCCAACCCGGCAGAGCCGGCACGCCCGTTCTAGCCCGATCCCGTCCGCCGCGCAGCAAGCTTCGGGCAGATCCCCGTTAACCGTTGCGTTCATGTCATGAGACGCGCCGGCGCCGCAGGGATGCGCGCCTTGTTTTGCCCTACCGCGCGCCTTATGCTCGCTGTCCCGCGGGCTTTGCCATGTCGACGGTAATCTGCAAGCTGATGGTATCGTTTATCGCGCTTTCGGCCGCCGCAGATCCAGCGCGCAATACCTGCTGGCCCGCCGGAGGCCGAAAAATGAAATCTGCGTTGTGTGGCGTCGTTGCATTGGTCTTTTTGGGCTTACCTGTGCAAGCTCAGGAGCGACTGACCGAGGAAAAGCTCAAGAGCGTCCTGGAGACGCTGCGTCAGCTCAACAAGCTCCCGGCGTCCCCGCCTGCCAGTGGCTTGCGCACACGCAGTGCGCCGAAACCGGCCGTTTCCCCTGATCTGCTGAAAGAGCTGGGCGCTGCTTCGGTCGAGTTCCTGCAAAAGTATTCCGTGGGACAGACTATTTATGGCGGCGACAACCGCAGAGCCTACGACAACGCCACGGCCATCGAGCAGCGGGCGGCTGACACCACCGCTGTTTTTGTCGCAGCCGGCCAGGTGTCTGCCGATCGGAACGGGACCGTCAGGCTCGCCAGTCCGCCAGGCCCGCGCCTGTGCTCGCCCAACGATTTGCAGCCCGGCCAGCAGCCCGAGCCGTTCTGGGACCAGCCCAGGCCCGGGTTCTGCACGGGGTTCAAGGTGGGGCCTGATCTCGTCGCCACCGCCGGCCACTGCATCAGGCCCACCGCCGAGACACGACCCAACGATGTCCCTTGCAGCGACCTGCGCTTGGTGTTCGGCTTCCGCAAGACCAAATCGCAAGCCGCCGCCGATCGCGACATTCCTGCCGCCAACGTCTACCGCTGCGTCGATGTGCTGGCCGGGCATCTGAACGAGGAGGACTGGCGCATCATCCGCGTCGACCGGCCGATAAACGCGCCCCAAGTCACTTTGCGCATGGAGGGGCGGCCGCCGCTGGGACAGCGCCTGACCGTGGTGGGCCATCCAAGCGGGCTGCCAGTGACGATTGCGGAAGGCGCCACGGTTCACCTGCACCGGCAGACATTCTTCGCGGCCGACCTCGACACCTACCAGGGCAATTCCGGCTCGCCGGTGTTCAACAGCGACCGCCTGCGTGCGGGCGAGTTGTTTGTCGAAGGCATTCTGGTGCGGGGCGAGAACGATTTCGTGCAGGACACACCTTGTCTTCTCTCCCGGCGCTGCTCATTGTTTTCCTCGTGCCGGGGCGAGGACGTGACGTATTCGTCGCTGCTCGAGCCGGCCATGCGGCGACTGACGAGAACCGAAGCATCGAAGCAATGAGCCGACGTTCCAGAATGAGCACGCCGGCGGCGGTATTCGTCGCGCGGGCCCTGGCGCTATCGGTGTTGGCTATCCCATACGCCTGGGCCGCCGCTCAATCCGGCGGCGATCGCCAGCCGCGGCCCGAGGCGGTCATGGCCTTCCGCGCCACGGGCCAGGAGCTGGTGTTCAGGGTTCCGACCGGCGGTTGCACGACCGTTGGGGATTTTCGCGTCGACGTTCAGAGATCGGGGCATGACGTGAGCTTGTCGCTCGCCCGGCAACGACCCGACGACTGCAAGGGCCGCTTCCCCGCGGGCATCGAAATCTCTATCCCCTACGGCGACGTCGGATTGCAGACGGCCGATCGCATCCGGCTCGTCAACGCGGTTGTGTCGCAGGCCCAACCTGCGCAGTGACAGGCCCGCAGTAGCACCCCCTGCACCGGAGGGCGCCTAGTTCAACTTCCAGCTCGCCCCGAGGCGGCCGCCGAGCGTGCTCTCGTCGCCAGACCCCTCGTAGTAGACCGCGGCACCGAGCGTCATCTTGCCCAAGGCGTAGGTCAGGCCCGCATCCACCCCGCCGTACGTATGGGCCTGGTCATGGAGGACAATCTCACCCGTCCCGTCGAGGTTATGAACCTGCAGCTTGTTGCGGTAGCCGATCTCCTGCCGCACGTAGCCTTGAACATAGGGACGCAACAGCGCCGAACTCTGCACCGGCACGTTGGCGAACAGCGTTGCCGAGCCCGTCAGGGTCCAGGTCGAGAATGTCCACGTGTGGGTGCCGCCCCCGAAGCTCGTGAACGTCTCGCCGAGGTTCTGCATGTAGCCGGCCACGCCGCGAAGATCCAGCATCGGCCCGGTCGGCGAGCGCGAGAGCGCAAACACGTGGCCCGCCGTCAGCGAGCCCATGAAGCCCGTGGTGTCGAAGTTGTAGAGGCGCAGGACACATGGAGGGCCGCAGAAGTCGATCGCATCGCTGAGCGAGGTTTGGCCCCACATGCCGACAACGGTCGCCATGGCATACGTGTTCTTCGAGGACCAGAGCGCCGTTCCGCCAAGGAGGGCGGACTCGTTCCTTGCCTTGCCCTGTTGACCGACGTCTGTGGAGAGCGTGTTTCCGCCGCCGTTCCTCATCTCCAGATACAGCCAGTTGTGCCCGCCGAAGACGCTGACCTTGAGCTGCCCGCCGAGCACGGTACCGGGGAGGGCATAGACGCCGTTGGCGAACGCCGATGCCTCCTGCGTGGTCCAGGCGAAGTTCTCGGTACTAGGGACGGGTATCTCGAGGGCATCGTGGCGAGAGGTTCGCAGCCGGCCGGTAGGCGAGGCTCCAAAGCCCACAGGGCCACCCGACCCGGCAAACACCTCCCGATCGATGAAATCCTTCTGGTTCTGCTCCACCGCATCACCGAGCGAAGCCCCGGTGGCGCCATTCGCCGCTCGGCCGAGCGAGCTTTGGGCGAAGGCATCAGAGGTCGCAATCAGCAGAAAAATGCCAATGAAGACCGCCCGAGCCGAATGCAGGGCAAGGCGCCTGGACGCGGACCATCGCACGCTGAACATCGTGGCTCCTACAAACGCAACTCTTGCAAGCGCAGCCTAGCCAGCTGCCATAAGGGCCCCAAGGTTCAAACATGCCCGTCAGGGCGATCCTGCAACTATATGTTGCCGTTGGGCAACCAACGTGGACAGCCCAAGACTAACGGCCTGAAGCAGATAAGCCTTTCTTGAAAGCTGGCTGTCTGATCACGCTCGCGGAGCGGTAATCGAATGGGCGCGGCACCAGCGTATTGTTGCTGCTGATTTGCAACGCCCGACTTGGTATGATGCGCAGATTGAGGCTTCGGATCGGGGCGAGATTGCAAGCGTTCTCCTCGCCCGGCACCAGCCATGGAGGGGTCTTATGTCATTGATGGCGCTTGGCCGCGGCCTGCTGTTGCTTTCGTTCGCCGTCGTTGCGGCCACGTTGAATTGGGTTGATGCAGCGCGCGCGGCGGAGGGCGAGAAGCGTCTGGCCCTCGTGATCGGCAATTCCGCCTACAAGCACATCACCCCTCTGATCAATCCGACCAACGATGCAAAAGACATCGCGGCAAAGCTCAAGGCTCTCAAGTTCGAAGTTCTGCTGGCCACCGACGCCAGCCAGGAGACGCTAGCCTCCCTGTTGCGGGAATTCAGGAGCCAAGCTGACGCGGCAACACATCGCGCTCTTCTTCTATGCAGGCCACGGGGTGACCCTGAACAGGGAAAGCTTCTTGCTGCCGGTCGACGTGCCGGGTGAGATCGAGGCCGACGAGAACGGCAAGCTGCGGCCCGAGGTCATCAACAGCCAGCTCGTCAGCATGGCATCGGTGCTCGGCCCGCTGAAATCGTCGCGCATCGGCATCGTTTTTCTCGATGCATGCAGGACGGACCCGGCAGTCGCCGGAGTGGGCCTGAGCCTGCGCGTTGCGTCGCTGGGAACCGGCCGGACGGTGCCGTTGCTGCGTGGGACAGGGTCGCTGGACATCAGTCCGAGCGCATACTCCGCCGGAGTGTTCCGCGCCTACGCGACGCAGCTCGACAATGTCGCTTCCGATGGCGCGGGCCGCAACAGCCCCTTCACCAAGGCCCTGCTCAAGCACATCGGCACCAAGGGACTTTCGATCCAGGAGCTGATGATCAAGGTCCGCAAGTCGGTGATGGAGGAGACCAAGAACACCCAGGTGCCCTGGGAGGAGGCGGCCCTGAACGAGAGCTTCTATTTCGTCCCCGCCGGGACGCCGTCACTGGTGCCCTTGACCTCTCCTGCGGGGAAACCGGCGGACAAGAAGCAGGGCGGACGCCCTGCTGGGTCGAACCTGCCTCCCAATCTGGGTGTCGGCATCGGGACTGGCCTGTAGCTCCGCGAAATCGACGTGAAGGGCTTGTGAGCCGTGCAACGGCTGATCGGCGCGGCGCCCCTATGCGGCCGCGAAGTGCGCTCAGGAGATGCCGAGGCCGCAGTGCTTGCGCACGGCCGGCCGAGAACACGCCGTACGAGGTGAGATTTGCAGCATCAGATCGAGAGGGGACCGAGGGGTGTGATCGGCCCCCTCTCAAAGACCGACGGTTGGGGGTGAAATCGCGCGTCGATCCTTCTCACCGTTCAGTGCTCGATAGACCGAGTCGGATTATCTGCCAAGCGAAACTCTGTGCGCTGCATAGTCAAGTATTGGCTTATCACAGTTCCCATAGGGCCCGACCCAGCGCTTCCGAAAGTCGCGGCCGACCCTTATTCACCTTGGCTCCTAGTGAAGCCAGCGTGGTCCATGTCTGGCCGGCCTGCGCGGCGGCATCGGTGCTCCGGCTTGGTTAGCACCTCGGCCATCCTCGAGACGAACGGCGCCGCACGGAGCCCTCCCCTAGCGCGCCGGAGGCGAAGCCTCCCGCGCGCGACGAGGGGGGAGCGGAACGCCACGGACTTAGACGGCCGCAGAAGTCGCCCAACAGGCGGCGTCGGCCGGCCAAGTCCGATGGCGTTCCTAGGTGGGGGTGACGGGCCGCACGCGCGTCGGGCCACCACCACCCGATGCGCCAGCGGCTTAGCGCGGCCGTCGGTCGAGCAGGACGCTAATTGCTGACAGGATGGTGACAAGAGCCATCCGCTAGCCTGTGACATCTCCTCGGAGGGGTCCATGGCACGCTACAGGCTTCACTGCATCGGCGCGTCCGGCAACTCCTACAAGGTGGCGCTGTATCTGAACTGTGCCGGCCTCGATTGGGAGCCCGTCGGGGTCGACTTTGCGGGCGGGCTGATGCGCGACGCGCACTGGCGGGCCGAGACCAACTTCATGGGCGAGGTGCCCGTGCTGGAGGTGGACGGGCAGCGCATGTCGCAGTCGGCAGCGATCCTGCTGTGGCTGGCCGAGACCACGGGCAGGTTCGCCCCGGCCGACAGCCAGCGCGTCGAGGCGTGGCGCTGGCTGTTCTTCGACAACCACAAGTTCACCGCCAACTACGCCATGCATCGGTTTCAGAATTCGCTGACCCCCGAGCCCGTGCATCCGGCCATTCTCGGCTTCCTGCGGTCGCGGGTCGAGGCATCGCATGCGATTGCCGACAAGCATCTCAAGGATCGCCCATTCGTGCTGGGCGACCAGCCGACCATCGTGGACTTCTCGATGGCGGGCTACGTGTATTACCCGCCCGAGGAGACCGGCTTCGATATCGAGGCTGCGTTCCCCGCCCTCCACGCCTGGCGCCGGCGCCTCGCCGCACTGCCGGGTTGGAAGCCGCCGTATGAGCTGATGCCCGTCGGGTCACCCCTGCCGGTGCGTGCCTCGTGAGCAGCGAGAGGTCGAGGTCGTAGAGCTCGCGCACCGTCACCGCCGCTGAGCGGGGGCACTAAGCAGTTCATGCCAAACATGCGTCCCCGGAAGCCGAGACGCAGTCGAGGCTGTCCGGGGCCTTTCCCCGCGCTTGTGAACGCAAGCGGGAAGGGTCCCGGATATCCTCGCCTAGGGCCCTGTGGGCCTGGGCTCGGATTCCGGGAACGCAGGTGTGGCGACGTCGATGAGGGCGATGCTGTCCTCTTGGCCTGCGCGCCTGGCTCTTGCAGTCATCCTCGGGCTTGGCCCGAGGATCCAGCTCTCCATTGGCGCCGGAGCAAGCGGTTGGATGGATGGTCGGGCCAAGCCCGACCATGACAAGCGGGAACCGGAGCAGGAGCGGACCGACTACTCAAGTCGCGACCGTAGCCAATACGGCTTGAATTCCGAGCTTTGTGCACGCGTCTTGGTACGCGTCTACATCGCAAATCTCCGAGTACCACTCGACCCCGACGTCCTGCATCTCTCTACGGACACAAAGGTCGATTTTTTCGTATGGTCCTTCGCGCTTCGCGTCAAAATGCAGATAGAGCGACGGACGACTGCTGTAGTCGTCGCCATTCCAATCCACGTCAACGATCTGTTCGAACGGCACGTATCCTATGAGAGCAGCATTGGCGTTCTCTTGTGCGTTCTGCCTTTGAATTAGCTCTTGTGCGTTGTGCCTTTGAATTCCCTCAAGGTTCAAAAACTCACGTGCTTCGCTTGAAAGGCTGTGCCACCCAAGTAGCAACAGCAATCCCCGGTCATTTGTCCCCACAAGCCCGGCACGGAACCACGGCGAGATGCCCTTCCCGCCTTCATCGCCATTTGGGTACTGATCGAGGCGACGCACGTCCTTGACCGTGACATCGCGCCCAAGACTATCGCGTCGCGCGAGCGCGAGTCGTTCATCGATGATGGGCTTCCACTTTATGCGGCGCTCGACAATTTCCTCGGGCTTGAGTGAGCCACGCCTGCCTCTTAGCCAACGCCATGCAGCGATGCCAACGTCCTTCACTAGCGATGCGGATACCCATTCAAGCATCACGTTTAGCCTCTCGTCGATCATCGAGGCGGGCGGCGCAAAGCGTGAGCAGATCGCTGCGTCGCAGCGGGAACCCATCTTAAAGCGGAATATTGTCGTGCTTCTTCCAGGGGTTCTCGACCGTCTTGTTGCGCAGCATGTTGAGCGCGCGGCAGATGCGGCGGCGGGTGTTGCGCGGCAGGATCACCTCGTCGATGTAGCCGCGCTCGGCCGCAATGAACGGGTTGGCGAAGCGGTCCTGGTACTCCTTGATGCGGGCGGCGATCTTGGCGGGGTCCGACAGCTCGGCGCGATACAAAATCTCGGCGGCGCCCTTGGGGCCCATCACGGCGATCTCGGCCGAGGGCCAGGCATAATTCACGTCGCCGCGGATGTGCTTGGAGCTCATCACGTCGTAGGCCCCGCCGTAGGCTTTTCGCGTGATCACCGTCACCTTCGGCACCGTTGCCTCGGAGAAGGCGAACAGCAGCTTGGCACCGTGCTTGATGAGGCCGCCGTACTCCTGCGCGGTGCCCGGCAGGAAGCCCGGCACGTCGACGAAGGTGAGGATGGGGATGTCGAAGCAGTCGCAGAAACGCACGAAGCGCGCGGCTTTGCGTGAGGCGTCCGAATCGAGCACGCCGGCCAACACCATGGGCTGGTTGGCGATGATGCCGACCGTGCGCCCCTCCATGCGGGCAAAGCCGGTGACGATGTTCTTGGCAAACTGGTCCTGGATCTCGAAGAAGTCGCCCTCGTCGACCACCTTCAGGATCAGCTCCTTGATGTCGTAGGGCTTGTTGGGGTTGTCCGGGATCAGCGTGTCGAGCGAGGCCTCGTTGCGGTCGGGGCTGTCCTTGGTGGGCAGCTCCGGCACGCCCGACTTGTTGTTGGCGGGCAGGAAATCGAGCAGCCGCCGCATCTGCAAGAGCGTCTCGACGTCGTTCTCGTAGGCGCGGTCGGCGATGGAGGACTTGGTGGTGTGCACGCGCGCGCCGCCCAGCTCCTCGGCGGTGACGGTCTCGTTGGTGACGGTCTTCACCACGTCGGGGCCGGTGACGAACATGTAGCTCGTGTCCTTCACCATGAAGATGAAGTCGGTCATGGCGGGCGAGTAGACGTCGCCGCCGGCGCAGGGACCCATGATGACGGAGATCTGCGGGATGACGCCGGAGGCCAGCACGTTGCGCAGGAACACCTCGCCGTAGCCGCCGAGCGCGGCCACGCCCTCCTGGATGCGCGCGCCGCCGGCGTCGAACAGGCCGATGATGGGCGCGCGGTTCTGCAGCGCCATGTCCTGGATCTTGGTGATTTTCCGCGCGTGCGCCTCCGAGAGCGAGCCGCCGAACACCGTGAAGTCCTTGGCGAACACGTAGACCACGCGGCCGTTGATGGTGCCCCAGCCGGTCACGACGCCGTCGCCGGGGATCTTGGTCTTCTCCATGCCGAAGTCGTGGCAGCGGTGCTCGACGTACATGTCGAACTCCTCAAACGAGCTGTCGTCCATCAGCAGCTCGACGCGCTCGCGGGCGGTGAGCTTGCCTCTGCTGTGCTGGGCATCGATCCGCGCCTGCCCGCCGCCGAGCCGCGCCTCGGCCCGCCGCCGCTCCAGCTCTTCCAGGACATCTTTCATGAATGCCGCCCCAATTCGCATTTTCCCTGCGCCGTGAGGGGCATAGCATGGGCGTGTCGCGCCGCAAAACGCCCGGCGGGCAAAGGGTTATCGGGTCAAGCCGGCGGCGGCGCGGCGAGCAGCCGGCGCATGGACCACAGCCCGAACGAGCGGCCCCGGCACCAGCAGCCAGAACAGGTACTGCGCCGGGATGGTGGCCGCGGCCTGGTTCAGCACCTGGATGCTGACGATCGAGATGGCAAAGCCGATCGAGTTGCCGATGGTGAGCGCCGAGCCGACCTTGTCGGCCGGCGCATACTGCGCATTGAGGGTGGAGAACTGCGGCGAGTCGCCCACCACCACCACGCCCCAGAGCAGCAGGAAGCCCACGAATAGCGCCGCGCCCGCGGTGAACAGCAGCGGCGACAGCAGGCAGCACAAGCCCGAAGCGGCAAGCTGCAGGAAGGCAACGCGGGCGCTCCCAAGCCGCAGCGACAGGTAGCCGCCCAAGACGCAGCCGACGGCCCCGGCCGCGATGATGGCAAAGGTCAGCACCGATACGTTGAGCGGCGCCTGCCGCCGATCGCGCGGCATGCGCGGCGAGCAGCAGCGGCACGAAGGCCCAGAAGGCATAGAGCTCCCACATGTGCCCGAAGTAGCCGAAGGCGGAGGCGCGGAAACCCTTGGCCTTGAAGATGGTCGCCAGCGATGCGGGATCGAACCTGGCGCCCGCCCTGAGATACGGCCCGTCCGGCACAAGAGCGTACATCAGGAGCCCGCCGGCCGCGGCAATCGCCGACACGCTCAGCATGACCGTTTGCCAGGGCAGCGCCTGGCCCAGCCCCTTGATCAGATGCGGCAGCGCGGTGCCGACCACCAGGGCGCCGACCAGGAACCCCAGCGCCTTGCCGAGGTCGCGCTGGTACCAGCCCGAGGCGATCTTCATGCCGACGGGATAGATGCCGGCCAGGAAGAAGCCCACCGCGAAGCGCGCGGCGAGCAGCAGCGCGATGCTGCCCTCGAGGAAATAGGCAGCCGCATTGGCCCCGGCGCCGAGCAGGGCGCAGGCGAGGAACGTGGCGCGCGGCGAGTAGCGGTCGGAGACGGCGAGCACCGCGAACACCAGCGTGCCCACGATGAACCCGAGCTGCACGGCCGACGCCATGTGTCCGACCATGCTGTCCGGAAGGCCCAGGCGGGCCTGCAGGTCGGGCAGCACGGCATTGCCGGCAAACCACAGCGAGGTGCCGGCGAGCTGCGAGAGCACGATGACGGGAAGGATGCGGCGGGGTCGCTCAGCCATGACGCTGGTATACGTTCCGCCGCTGGGTCCGCTCAAGGCGCGCAGCAGTCAACCGGAGGGCGCCCGGCTATTCGCTCGAGCGTCCTCCAGCTCGCTCCTTCACCACCACTTCGGCGCATACCACCCGTACGCGGCCCCAGCGACGATGAGCAACAGCACAACAACAATGACTATGTTCCTCATGACAATTCCCTCGGCTTGCTCCGCACCGGGCAAGAAATACCACGCCTAGCAGGGTCTCGTCTCACGACGCCGAGCGCCCGCCGGTCGGCTTTGCAAAATCGAGCTACCTGAGCAGCGCCAGCATGCGGCTGGCGGCGGCCATCTCGGCCCAGCGGCGCTCGCGGCGCGCCCTGGCCTCGGCGTCCCAGCCCCACCTGCCGATCTGGAAGTCCTCGTCCACGTGCGCCAGTGCCCAGGCCGCTTCGGCGCGAGATGTGCCCGCGGGCATGGGCAAGCGCCAGCAGCACCGAGCCCGTCAGCGTCGTCATCACGTGCAGGGGGGCCAGCGTGAACGCGTCGAGCCCATCGAGCGCCCCGGCAACCGCTGCCCTGCTCGCCTCGGGCTGGGTCACAGGCATGATGCCGGTCGCAACCTCGAAGCGCGCGCCCAGCGCGTCCCGCGCCCACGCCAGGATCGGATCCCAGCATTCGGCCTGTCGCCCCACCAGCTCCTCGGGGCCGTCGGCGCGGTAGCACACGAGGTCGCTGCCGGCGTACTTGGCGATGTCGGCGCGCACCTCGGCCTCGCGACCCGCAACGCCGTCGATGGCGGAGTTGGCGAGCCTGGTCAGCGGCATCGATCTTGGGTCGATGCGCTGGCCCTGCGCCGACCACTCCGCCGCGATAGCCTCTGCCAGGCCTCGGGTCGGCAGCGCCAGCCCCCGCTTGGCCGGCGTGCGCATCGGCTTGCCGTCGAGGAGCACGCGGAAGGAGCCCTCTCCTCCCTCCACCGTCACCGCCTTGTAGAACCGCTGCGGCTGCGCTGCGCACTGGCGCCCTTGGCCGGGCCTTCAGGAGCATCGCCGTTGGCAGTCATCGCGCACCCGCCTCCTGGGCCGCCAGCTGCGCCTCGATCGTCGCCACCAGCCCCTCGCTGCTCGGCGCCACCGCGTGCGCGCCGGCGAGCCGCAGGCGCTCCGGCGCGTGATAGCCCCAGGCGACGCCCATGGCGCCGACCTTGGCGTTGAGCGCCATCTCGATGTCGTAGGTGGAATCCCCCACCATCAAGGTCGAGGCCGGCTCCGCGCCCGTCTCGGCCATCGCCCGCAGGATCATCGAGGGATGCGGCTTGGAGGGGTTGTCGTCGGCGGTCTGGATGGTGACGAAGCGGCCCTCCCAGCCCTCGCGCGCAAGGATGCGCGCCACCCCCCGCCGCGACTTGCCGGTGGCGATGCCGAGCAGAACGTCCCCGCGGCCCCCCAGCGCCGCCACGACCTCGCCCATGCCTGGAAACAGCGGGTCGTGATGGGCGGAAAGCTGGTGCTTGCCTGGAAAGTCGGAGCGATAGAGCTCGGCCAGCTCCGCCTGCACGCGCTTGGGCTGCTCCGGCGCCAGCACGGCGAAGGCCTCCGGCAGCGACAGCCCCACCACGCCCAGCACCTCGGCGCGGGCGGGCGCCGGCAAACGGAGCGCCGAGAACGCATGCTCCATGGCCGCGCAGATGGCATTCTGGCTGTCGACCAGCGTGCCATCGCAATCGAAGATGACGAGCCTCATGGGCCGCGCATATACCAGAACGGGCAAGACGGGTTACAGTGGCAGCGACAAAGCGCCTAACATCAGGCCGCAACAAAGAACCAAAGGAGGAACCCCATGACCCAACAGAGCTGGAACTTCGTGCACAACCTCGCCAGCGAGGCCAAGTGGACGCCGGGCATGCGCGAGATCTTCGAGTACCGCGATCTCGGCATCAAGGACGGCACGCACGGCGATTTCGTCGCCCACCTGATCCGCCACAACGGCAAGAAGACCAAGGACGAGGTGCAGCAGTGGCACGTGCACGACTGCACGTTCCAGTTCGTCTATGTCTTGAACGGCTGGGCCACCTTCGAGTACGAGGGCCAAGGCCAGCGCACCATCCGCAAGGGCGACACCATCCTGCAGGTGCCGGGCATCAAGCATCGCGAGATCGCCTGCTCGGAGGACTTCGAGGTGCTGGAGATCGTGTCGCCGGCCAACTTCGCCACGCGCATCGTCGAGGCCCCCAAGGCCGAGGCGGCGGAATAACATCGTCTCCCTCTCCCCGCTTGCGGGGAGAGGGTCGGGGTGAGGGGCAAAAGCTGCTCGTGAGGGGCAGCCACCTGCTCCAGCTATCAACAACAACCGGGGAAACATCATGCCGAAGATGGGCGACTTGCGCCGCAAGAAGATTCAGGCGCGGCAGCGCAAGATGACCAACGCGGTCAAGCGCGAGGCCAAGGCAGCCAAGCGCGAGAAGCGGCGCGGCGCATCCGCGGGCTAGGAACGCCGGCGCCAACTCTCGCTCGCTTCGACTGCGCGAAGCGCCTCAGAACGGATTGGTGACGATGCCGCCATCGGCGCGCAGGGCAGCGCCATTGGTGGCGCTGGAGGCCTTCGAGCACACGTAGCAGATGAGATTGGCGATCTCCTCGGGCGCGGCGTAGCGCTGCAGCAGCGAGGTGGGCCGCCGCTCGGTGAAGGTGAGCGCAGCCAGGTCGTCGGCCGTCTTGCCCTGCGCCTTGGCCCGGGCAGCGAGCCGAACCGGCGTCATCTCGACCCAGGTCGGCCCCGGCAGCACCGAATTGACGGTGACGTTGGTGCCCTTGGTCGTCTCGGCAGCACCGCGAGCGATGATGAGCTGGGCCGACTTGGAGAAGCCGTAGTGCACCATCTCCTTGGGTACGAAGATCGCCGACTTGCTGGAGACGAACACCACGCGGCCCCAGTCGCGCTCGGCCAGCATCTGCTTGAGATAGTGGCGCGTAAGGCGCACGCCGCTCATGACGTTGACCTCGAACATCTTCTGCCAGTCCTCGTCGGACGCGTCGAAGAAGGGCTTGGGCTCGTAGATGCCGAGGTTGTTGACCAGGATGTCCACGATCGGAAAGCGGGCGATGAGCGCCGCGCAGCCAGCAGCCGTCCCCAGGTCGAAGACCGCAGCCTCGGCCTTCGCCGTGGGCGCGGCGGCCCTGATCTGGCCGATGGCCTCATCGACCGCGGCCTGCGTGCGCCCGTTGACGACGAGGCCGGCACCCATGCGGGCGAGGCCAATGGCGGTGGCAAGACCGATACCCCTCGTGGAGCCGGTAACGAGGGCCTGCTTGCCCTGCAGATCAAGGTCCATATGCTTCTCCGATGCGATGATGTGATCCGGGCGAATTGCCCCAGACCGAGGCTTGCTGCGAGGCTTCAGGCATCGCCGTCCGCATCGTAGCGCTTGGCATCCAGGCCCAGCAGATCCCAGGTGCGTGCCATGTGCTCGGGCAGCGGCGCCGTCACGTCGATCTTGCGCTCGCCTTCGACCGGATGCGGGATTACCAGCCGCCGCGCGTGCAGATGCAGTTTCGCCTCGATGCCGCTGTCGACCATCACCTTGTCGCCCTCGTACTTGTTGTCGCCGACGATCGGGTTACCGATCAGCGCCATGTGCGCTCGCAATTGATGCTGGCGCCCCGTCACAGGCTTGAGCGAAACCCACGCAACCTTGTGCGCCGCCCGGTCGATCACCGAGTAGTGCGTGGTGGCGTGCATGGCCTTGTCCTGCTCGCCGGGCTGCGCCTTGCGCACGCGGTCCTCGCCGTCGGGCCCGGCCGCCTTCACCAGCGCGGCCTCCACCTTGCCCTGCGGCGGCTTCGGCACGCCCTTCACCAGCGCCCAGTAGGTCTTGGCCGCCGAGCGCGTCTGGAAGATGCGCCCGAGCTTGGCCGCCGCATCGCGCGTCTTGGCCACCAGCAGCACGCCGCTGGTATCGCGGTCGAGCCGGTGCACCAGCCGCGGCCGCTCGCCGCCGAAGCGGTCGGCCATGCCGGCCAGCAGCCCATCGATATGCCGCTTGGTCCCCGTGCCGCCTTGCACGGCCAGCCCAAACGGCTTGTTGAGCACCAGCACGTGCTCGTCCTCGAACAGGATCGCCCGCTCGATCAGATCGCGGTCGCCCTTGGAGAGGCCCAGCGGCGGGGCAACCGACGGCTTAGGCTTGGGCGGCTGGCGCACGATCGCCGGCACGCGCAACTGCTGGCCGGCCTCCAGCCGGGCATTGGCCTGCACCCGCTTGCCGTCGACGCGCACCTGACCCGAGCGCAGCAGCTTCTGGAGGTAGGAATAGCCCACGTCAGGAAAATGCACGCGGAACCAGCGGTCGAGGCGCAGCCCCGCCTCGTCGCGCTTCACCTCGATGGTTTCGACCGGAGCGTTCATGTCGGCATCGCGCGCACCAGCCACAGCCCCGCGTAGAGGGCGAGAATCGACAGCGCCACCGAGGCGGCGAGATAGAGCCCCGCGGCAAGATAGTCGTGCCGCTGCATCAGGTAGGCGAAGTCCATCGAGAAGGCCGAGAACGTGGTGTAGCCGCCGAGCACGCCGGTCATCAGGAAGGTGCGCACGTCCTGCGACGCCTGGAACTTCAGCGCGAAGGCCTCGATCAGCACGCCCATTGCCAAAGATCCCGTGACGTTGACGAACAAGGTCCACCAGGGAAAGCCGGCGCCCAGCCAGCGGCCGAAACCGACGTTGACGAGATGGCGCGCGCCGGAGCCCAGCGCCCCGCCCACCATCGCCCAGATCAGAAGCTTCATTGGATCATCCGCCGCTCGATCCGGGACTTATACGATGCCATCCCAGGGCTGCAATCGGCCGCCCTTGCCCTGCGGCCGTTCACTATCCCCGCGTAACGGTGGTGTGCTATGATCCCGCCATCCTCCACAATTGCGCCTTGCCGACGCACAAACCGATGTCGGGTTGCGCGCTAACGCGCTAACCCGACCTACCCATCACCCCGCTTCGCCCGCAGCTTCGCCCAAACCTCCAGCCGCTTCCTGATCTCGGCCTCGAAGCCGCGGCCGTCGGGCGCATAGAACTGCTGGCGCGCCATCTCGTCGGGGAAATAATTCTGGCCCGAGAAGGCTTCCTCGGCGTTGTGGTCGTAGTCGTAGCCCGCACCATAGCCTTCCTCTTTCATCAGCCTGGTCGGCGCGTTGAGGATGTGCTTGGGCGGGGCCAGGCTGCCGCCCTCCTTGGCCGCGCGCATGGCCGCGCCGAACGCCTTGTAGGCGGCATTGGATTTGGGCGCGGTGGCGAGGTAGACGACGGTCTGCGCCAGCGCCAGCTCGCCCTCGGGCGAGCCCAGGAAATCGTAGACGTCCTTGGCGGCCAGCGCCTGCACCACCGCCTGCGGGTCGGCGAGCCCGATGTCCTCGATCGCCATGCGCACCATGCGGCGGGCGATGTAGAGGCGGTCCTCGCCGCCGTCGAGCATGCGCGCCAGCCAGTAGAGCGAGGCGTCGGGGTCGGAGCCGCGCACCGCCTTGTGCAGCGCGCTGATCAGGTTGTAGTGGCCGTCGCGCGACTTGTCGTAGAGCGGCGCGCGGCGCTGCACCAGCTCGGTGAGGCCCGCGCGATCGAGCAGCGGCGAGCCGGCGGTGATCGAGCCCATCACCTCCTCGACCATGTTGAGCACGGTGCGCCCGTCGCCGTCGGCCATGGCCTTGAGCGTCTCGCGCGCCTCCTGATCCAACGGCAGCGGCCGCCCCTCCTCGGCCTTCCGCGCGCTTGATCAGACCCTCCAGCGCCGCATCGTCGAGGCGGTGGAACACCAGCACGATGGCGCGCGACAGCAAGAGCGCCGTTGAGCTCGAAGGATGGGTTCTCGGTGGTGGCGCCCACCAAGGTGATGGTGCCGTCCTCCATGTGGGGGAGGAAGCTGTCCTGCTGGGCGCGGTTGAAGCGGTGGATCTCGTCGATGAACAGCAGCGTGCCCCGGCCGGTCTCGCGCTTGCTCTTGGCCCGGTCGAAGGCCTTGCGCAGGTCCTGCACGCCCGAGAAGATCGCGGAGAGCTGCTCGAAGGCGAGGTTGGTCTCATCCGCCAGCAGCCGCGCCACCGTGGTCTTGCCCGTGCCCGGCGGCCCCCACAGGATCATGCTCTGCAGCCGCCCGCTTCTGAGCATGCGGGTCAGCGTGCCGTCGGGTCCCATGAGATGGTCTTGTCCGACGACCTCGGCGAGCTTCCTCGGGCGCAGCCGGTCGGCCAGCGGGCGCGGGGCCTCCTTCTCGAGGCCGGCAGCCTGGAACAGATTGGTCATGGGCGCGATCCTAGCGCGGCCGGCCTGGTCGCGCTAACCGGATCAGCCGGCGGAGCCAAGCGAGCGCGACCTGAACAAGCGCACCAGCAATCCGCCTGCCAGCCCGACCAGAAAAAGGGCGCCTCCGGCCAGCGCGATACGCAGCGCTTCCGCCTTGTACGCGTCGATCTCCTCCATCAACACCACGCTGGCACCGGGGGCGGTCGAAGCGTAACGAATGCGCACCGCGTCTCGCCGCAGCCGTCCGCGCTCCACCAGCTTTTCCGCGGTGGCCGGCGATACGAGCATCCAGGTCTTGTGCTCGGCCATGGTGTGGTCGTTCCACACCAGCTCGACGTTGATGTTGCCTTTGACGCTGTTCGGGCCCTCGCATTGGCGCGCATGCTCGGCTCGGAGTTCCTCCTCGGACATGCCCTTCAGGCGCCGGAAGCTCAACACCTTGAACACTTCGAACTTCTGCGCCACGCACACGCCGGGGCCGCCGTAGGCGCTTTGGATGCTGGCTACCGTCTCGTGCGGCATGTACGCCTGCACTACCGCCAGCCCGAAGCGGACCAGCCCCAGCGCGACGATGAGCAGGCCAACCCGGCGCACGAGCATCGAGACCAGGCGGAGGACGCCGCCGCGAGCCGGTTTCGCCTCGAAAGCAGTCGCCATGGCCTGCTCGCGCTCCCTTCAAGCGTGCGCTGCCGGCCCCGCTGGGTCGTTGCGGCGGCGCCGGCCGATCAGGAAGAACAGCCCCGAGCCCACCGCGCCGATGCCTGCAAGGCCGGCGCCGAACTTCATGAGAAAGTCGTCCTGCTCCTCCTGACGGGCGGCATCCTCCAACACCATCGGCACGCTGTCGATGGTGGCCTCGGGCAGGTACTTGATGCGCACGGACTGGCGCACGATCCTGTCGTCGTTGATGATCTGGCGTGCAAAGGCGCTGCTGATCTTCACCCTGTCGTGGGTCTGCACGCCGCCCTTGTTGTCGCGCCAGGCGAGCTTCAGCGCGTAGGTCTCGCCACCGCGGCGGCGCTTGGTGCGCGTCGCCCCCTCGATGTTGGCGACGGTCTCGATGCCGTTGGCCTCCACCTCGCGGATGCGGGCGGCGTCCGACCAGCCGAAGTAGACGAGCACCGCGCCGAGCCCTACCGCTCCAAGCAGCAGCCAGCGCAATCTGTCGACGATCCAAGCCATGAAGCGAGCCATGCGTGCTTCCCTCGATTACCCGCACACGGCAACGCACCGGGCCGGGATATCGCAAACACAAGGCTCAGAAATGTGACGCTATCCCGCCAGCTGCAGCCGCAGCACCTGGCTGCCGCGCTTGAACACCACCTGCCACACGCGCTGGCGCTCGCGCAGCAAAGCCTCCAGCTCAGCCACCGAGGCAACCGTCGCGCGTCCCACCTGTACGATAACGTCGCCGGGCCGAAAGCCGAGCCGCGCCGCGGTGGAGCCCGGACGCACCGCCATGACGACAACCCCGGCGTCCTGATCCGCGGCGATACCCAGCTCGTCGGCGATGCTGGGCAGCAGATTGGCCACCCGCGTCCCGTCGAAGGGATGCGTGCCCGACAAATCCCGCACATCGTCGCGGCCCGCCCTGGGCGCCGCCCTGAGCGCCACCTCCACGCTGATGCGGCGGCCGTCGCGCACGAGGTCCAGCCGCGCGCGGTTGCCGATACCGCGTGTGATCAGGCGATAGGCCACCGCCTTGTCGTCGTCCACATCGTGCCCGTCGACGCCGACGATCACGTCGCCCACCTGCAGACCCGCCTCGGCCGCCGGGCTCTTGTCGTAGACGCGCGCGACCAGCGCGCCAGCCACCCGGCCGAGCTTGAGCTGCTCGGCCAGCTCCCGCGTCACGCCGGCGAGCTTGGCCCCGAGCCAGGGCCGCTCCAGCTTGCGCCCGGCGGCACCGCTGTCGACGATCAGCTTCACCAGGTTCGACGGGATAGCAAAGCCGATGCCGTGCGAGCCGCCGGAGCTCGAATAGATCGCCGTGTTGATGCCGAGCACGCGGCCGCTCATGTCGACCAGCGCGCCGCCCGAGTTGCCCGGATTGATGGCGGCATCGGTCTGGATGAAGACCTGGGTCTTGGCCACCTGGGTGCGGCCCAGCGCCGACACGATCCCGCTGGTCACGGTCTGGCCGACGCCGAACGGGTTGCCGATGGCAAGCACCATGTCGCCCACCTCGGCGGCGTCCGAGTCGGCGAACTCCAGATACGGAAACCGCCCCTCGCCGCCCTCGATCTTGAGCACGGCGATATCCGACTTCTCGTCCGGCACCAGAACCTTGGCGTCGAACTCGCGCCGGTCGGCCAGCACGATGCGGATCTCGGCGGTGGCGCCCGCCCGGATCACGTGCGCATTGGTGACCACGATGCCGTCGGGACTGACGATCACGCCGGACCCGAGCGAGCTCAGCACCCGCTCCTGCGGCATGCCGAAGCGCTCGCCGAAGAAGCGGCGGAACTCCTCGTCCAGCGGCGAGGTCGCCTGCGTCCGCCCGCGCACGTAGACGTTGACCACGGCAGGCGCCGCCTTCTTGACGATCGCGGCGAACGAGTACTGCGCCGCCTCGCGCGACGGCGGCGGCTGGCTGGCACGCTGCGCAATAGCCGGCGCCGTCGCTGCCATCGCCACCGCCATGGCCGCCGCTGCCAGCAGGCCGCTCGAGCCACGCACGATCGTCTCCTGCATTGCAACTCCGCTTGTTCGGTCACGGCACGCGCCGCAAGTATAGGAGACGCCGGGCAGCCGCAGAAGCCGTCGCGGGCAGCGCCGGCCACCGCTGCGCCCTTATCGCCGCCTAGCCTTACCGGCCCCGCCGACGGTCAGGAGCTGGAGCGATGGCCGACATTCGCCAATCCACCGCGGCCTACGAGCGCTGGCTGCGCCAGCAGCTCGGCGAGGAGCTGGTGGAGGCCGACCTCGCCGAAAAGCACGGCAAGATGCGGGAGGGCGCCTTCGCGTTCCTGCGCGCCACCTACTGGCGTTGGGCGGAGACCGCCCTGGTGCTGTGCCCAGAGGTCGCGGACGCCCCGCAGGTGCTCGCCGTCGGCGATATCCACCTGGAAAACTTCGGCACCTGGCGCGACGCCGACGGTCGCCTGGTGTGGGGCGTCAACGATTTCGATGAAGCCGCCGAGATGCCCTACGCGCTCGATCTCATCCGGCTGGCAGCAAGCGCGCTGGTGGCCGCCGGCGGCGCGCCCGCCAAAGCCAAGGAGCACTGCACGAGCCTGCTGGCGGGCTACCGCGAGGGACTAGAGCGCCCGCGCCCGGTCGTGCTCGACCGCGATTTCGACTGGCTGCGCGCGCTCCTCGCCGTGTCCGACAAAAAGCGGGCGAAGTTCTGGAAGAAGCTCGACGCCGCGCCGAGCGAGGTGGCGCCCGCGCGCTTTCGCGAGGCGCTGGCCGGCGCGATGCCCGAGACCGGCCTCGCCATGGACACGTTCCGTCGGCAGGCGGGCGTCGGCAGTCTCGGCCGGCCGCGATGGGCCGGTCGCGTCGACTGGCGCGGCGCTCCTGTCGTACGCGAGGTCAAGGCGCTGGTGGGCTCGGCCTGGAGCAGGGCACGCGGAAGCGATTCCGCCCCCTTGCGTTGTGCGGAGATCGCCAACGGCCGCCACCGCGCGCTCGACCCGTGGTATCGCTTCGTCATGCCGGAGGCGAGCGCTCCATGCCACGGCCTGGTGGTGCGGCGCCTGTCCCCCAACAACCGCAAGATCGAGGCGGAGGACGACGACGCGGCGGCCCTCCTTTCCGGTCAAATGCTCGAGGCCATGGGGCTGGAGCTTGCCAACGTGCACGTCGGCACAGCCGGCGCGGCGGGTGCGATCGAGCGCGATTTGCAGCGCCGCAAGGACGACTGGCTGCTCAAGGCAGCGCAGGCGATGGCGGCGGCGATCACGCGCGAGCACGCGGAGTGGAAGGCGCACGCGCCAGGCAAAGCAAAAGCACCCAAGGCCTAAACGGCCGGCCCCGTCACCGCGCCAGCTGGAACCGCTCGAAGCGGTGCAGCTCCTCCTCGATGCGGCGTTTGTGGGAGCGCGCCGAGCCGCGGCCGACCCAGGTCCATCTGCTGCATCAGCAGCTTGCCGCGCTCGCGATCAGCCTTGAGATCGATGGCCGCAACGATCTGGTCACCCACGAGCACCGGCAGGGCGAAGTAGCCGAGCACGCGCTTTGCCTTGGGCACGTAGGCCTCGAAGCGGTGCTCGTAGCCGAACAGCAGCGCCACGCGCTTCCTCTGGTTCATCAGCGGGTCGAACGGCGAGATCAGGTGCACCAGCGTGCGCGGCTCGAGGCGCGTCTCGAGGGTTTCGGGCCGCGCAAAGTGCACGAGCTTGCCGGCGCCCTCGATCTCGACCGGCACCAGCTCGCCGCGGCGCACGCGCGCCTCGACGAGGCGCCGCATCGCCGGCTTGCGGGGGGCATCCAGATAGCAGGCCGAATCCAGGCTGACGATGCCCTGCGATCTCAGCGCCCGGTCGAGCAAGTGCTCCGTGGTCTCCCGCTCGGAGGCGGCCTTCGGCGGCTTCTCCCAGCCGAAATGCCGGCTCGCCAGCTCGTAGGTCTTGAGCATGCCGGTGCGCTGGCTGATGGTCACCTGGCCCCGGTAGAAGGCGACCTGCAGCGCCCGCTTCGACGGCTTGCGGCTGGCCCACTCGTGGTTCTTCTCCACCAGCACGTCGTCGTCGATATCGCGGATGGTGAGGGCGCCCTGCGTCCTGATGCGCGAGAGCACCTTGCGCAGGTCGGCCGGCTGCACGCCGGGGAACCACACGCTGCGTCGCTGCCAATGCCGCCGCATGGCGCCGACATAGAACCGCATGTCCCTGGTCGGCACGTAGGACAGCGCGTGCGTCCAGTACTCGAAGACCGTCTTGTCGACGCTCTGGGCCTGCTGCAGATCGGCGCGCCGGTAGGCCGGAATGCGCGTGTAGAGGATGTGGTGGTGGCAGCGCTCGATCACATTGATGGTGTCGATCTGGACGTAGCCCAGATGCTCCACCGCAGCGCGCGTCGCCTGCGGCCCCTCGCCGAACGGCGCGCGCTGGTCGAGCCTTTGCGCTGCGAGCCAGATGCGTCTCGCGCGCGCCGCGTCGAGCGCTAACAGGGCGGCCGGACGCGCGCGCCACGGCCGCGGCCTCAGGCGCTGGCCTGCTCTTCCTTCATCTGCTCGGAGCGCTCGCGGTCCTCCGCGCCCTTCACGCTCTCGTCGCGATCGACCAGCTCGATGACCGCGATCGGCGCCGAATCGCCATAGCGATAGCCCGCCTTCACCACGCGCGTGTAGCCGCCGGCGCGGTCCTTGTAGCGGGGCCCCAGCGTGTCGAACAGCTTCTTGACCATGGCCTCGTCGCGCATGCGCGAGGCAGCAAGGCGGCGCGAGTTCAAGTCGCCGCGCTTGGCGAGCGTGATGTACTTGTCCATCACACGCTTCAAGTCCTTGGCCTTGGCCAGCGTGGTGATGATCTGCTCGTGCCGGACGAGAGAGGCCGCCATGTTGGAGAACATGGCCTGGCGGTGGCCTGGAGCACGGCTGAAGCGCCGTCCCAGTCTGCGGTGTTGCATGTCGACTTTCCTTATGTTGTCTGTGACGAGGTTCTGTGGCCTCGCGTT
Organism: uncultured Alphaproteobacteria bacterium; assembly: GCA_963756735.1. GTDB lineage: Bacteria > Pseudomonadota > Alphaproteobacteria > Rhizobiales > Hyphomicrobiaceae > AWTP1-13. Next base: position 17,876 of record CAVWOY010000033.1, on the reverse strand, counting down.
GTTAGTGGTGAGTGGTCAGTCGTGAGTGGCGAGTGGCGGTCGTCACGGATGCGCCGCTACCACTCACCACTCACCATTCACGATCTCACGTCTCAGTACTGATCCTCGAAGCGCTTCGCCAGATCCTCGATGTTCTCCGGCGGCCAGTTCGGCACCTCCATGCCGAGGTGCAGACCCATGCTGGCCAGCACCTCCTTGATCTCGTTGAGCGACTTGCGCCCGAAGTTCGGCGTGCGCAGCATCTCCGCTTCCGTCTTCTGGATCAGGTCGCCGATATAGACGATGTTGTCGTTCTTCAAGCAGTTGGCCGAGCGCACGGAAAGCTCCAGCTCGTCCACCTTCTTGAGCAGCGCCGCATTGAAGGCAAGCTCGGGCCGCGCCTCGGGCTCGACCGCCTTGGTCGGCTCCTCGAAGTTGATGAACACGGCGAGCTGGTCCTGCAGGATGCGCGCGGCGAGCGCAACGGCGTCCTCTGCCGTCACCGAGCCGTCGGTCTCCACTGTCATGGTCAGCTTGTCGTAGTCGAGGATCTGACCCTCGCGCGTGTTCTCCACCCTGTAGGAGACCTTCTTCACCGGGCTGTAGAGGCTGTCCACCGGGATCAGCCCGATCGGCGCATCGTCGGGGCGGTTGCGCTCGGCCGGCACGTAGCCCTTGCCGATGCAGGCCGCGAACTCCATGCGGATCGAGGCGCCCTGGTCCAGCGTGCAGATGACGTGGTCGGGGTTGAGGATCTCCACCTCCGAGCTCGCCTCGATGTCGGAGGCCTTGATCTGCCCGGCGCCCTCCTTCTTCAGCACCATGCGCTTGACGCCGTCGGAGTGAATGCGCAGCGCGATCTCCTTGATGTTGAGGATCATGTTGGTCACGTCCTCACGCACGCCGGGAATCGAGGAGAACTCGTGCAGCACGCCGTCGATGTGCACCGTGGTGATGGCGGCGCCCTGCAGCGAGGACAGCAGCACGCGCCGCAGCGCATTGCCGAGCGTCATGCCGAAGCCGCGCTCCAGCGGCTCGGCGACGATGGTCGCGATCCTGTCCTTCTGCCGCCCCTGCTGGATGCCGAGCTTGTTCGGCTTGATCAGGTCTTGCCAGTTCTTGTGCAGTACGTTTGCCACTTTTGGCCTCGTGCTTTGGATAACCCGCCGGCAGCCGCCGGCACTTCGAACCGCATGGAACGCCGGACGCTCGGCCGGCGCCCGTGTACTCAGACGCGGCGGCGCTTGCGCGGCCGGCAGCCATTGTGGGGGATCGACGTCACGTCCCTGATCTGGGTTATCTGGAAGCCGACGGCCTGCAGGGCGCTGAGCGCCGATTCGCGGCCCGAGCCGGGGCCCATCACCTCGACCTCGAGCACCTTCATGCCGTGCTCCATCGCCTTCTTGCCGGCGTCCTCGGCGGCCATCTGCGCGGCGTAGGGCGTCGACTTGCGCGAGCCCTTGAAGCCCATGGTGCCGGACGACGACCAGGCGATGGTGTTGCCCTGGGCGTCGGTGATGGTGATCATGGTGTTGTTGAAGGACGCGCTGACGTGTGCGACGCCCGAGGTGATGTTCTTGCGCTCGCGCCTGCGGGGCTTGCCGCGGTTGCCGTTTGCGCTGGTTCCTTGGCCATGGTGGTCGGGTGCTCCAGAAGTCGAATAAGGACTGCGAAGCGGCGGCTGGCCGCTCGGCGGCGCGCCGACGGTCGGCCTGCCCGTCGGTTAGGTCGCCTTCTTCTTGCCGGCGATCGGCTTGGCCTTGCCCTTGCGGGTGCGCGCGTTGGTATGCGTGCGCTGGCCTCTGACCGGCAGCGAGCGGCGGTGGCGCAGGCCGCGGTAGCAGCCCAGATCCATCAGCCGCTTGATGTTCATCGCCACGTCGCGGCGCAGGTCGCCCTCGACGACGAAGTCGCGGTCGATGGCTTCGCGGATTTGCAGCACCTCGGCGTCGGACAGGTCGTTCACCCGCCGACTGTCGGGGATGCCGACCTTCGTGCAGATGTCCTTGGCCAGCTTCGGGCCGATGCCGTGGATGTATTGCAGCGCGATGACGACGCGCTTCTGTGTGGGAATGTTGACGCCTGCGATGCGAGCCACATTCATCTCCTAGAAACGGCGCTCTCGATTCCCCGCTGGCCGCCCGCCGCAGCGGCCTCGCGCCAAAACCCGAATGCACGCGCACATCGGCTCCGGCAGCCTAGCTGCCAGACCCGACCGCGGCATTTTTGTCAGATCGATGGCGGGTTTTCTACTTGACGCGCAAGCCGCCGTCAACTGCGCAAAACAGCTTTTCACGTCAGCTACTTGGTCTCGTCCAGCACCTTCTCGATGGCAGTGCCGATGTCGTCGATTGCCCCCATGCCGTCGACCGTCCTCAGGATGCCCTTGCAGAAGTAGTAGCCGGTCAGGGGCGATGTCTCCCGGTAGTACACCATCAGGCGGTTGCCCACCGTTTCGGCATTGTCGTCGGGGCGGCGCTTGAACTCCGTGCTTTGGCAGACGTCGCACACCCCCTTCACTTTCGTGGCTTGAAGCGGTCGTGATAGCCCTCGCCGCACTTGGCGCAGGTGAAGCGCCCGGCGAGGCGCTCGATCAGCCTGGCGTCGTCCACCTTGAGCTCGATGACGACGGCGAGCCTCGCTTCTTCTCGGCGAGCAGCCTGTCCAGCGCCGCGGCCTGCTGCAGGGTGCGCGGGAAGCCGTCCAGGATCACCCCGTTCTTGGCATCGGCTTGGTCGAGGCGGTCCGAGATGATGCCGACCACGACCTCGTCCGGTACCAGGTTACCGGCGTCCATGATGGCCTTTGCGCGCTTGCCGACCTCGGTGCCGGCCTTCACGGCGGCGCGCAGCATATCGCCGGTGGAGAGCTGAACCAGACCGTGTTGCGCCGCAAGCCGCTGGGCTTGCGTACCCTTGCCGGCCCCCGGAGGCCCCAGCAGGATCAGGTCCATCATATGCGTCTCGTCGCCCCCCTGAGCTTGGCCTTCTTGATCAGGCCTTCGTATTGGTGCGCCAGCAAGTGGCTCTGGATCTGCGCCACCGTGTCCATGGTGACGCTCACCGCGATCAGCAGCGAGGTGCCGCCGAAGTAGAGCGTGCCCGCAGCGTAGGAGGTCAAAACCTCGGGCAGCACGCACACGGCAGAGAGATAGATGGCGCCGACCACGGTGATGCGCGTCAATACGTAGTCGATGTACTCGGCGGTCTTGGCGCCAGGCCTGATGCCGGGCAGGAAGCCTCCGTATTTGCGCAGGTTGTCGGCCGTCTCCTGCGGATTGAGCACGATCGAGGTGTAGAAGAACGCGAAGAACACGATCAGCGCCACGTAGACCAGAAGATACAGCGGCTGGCCGCGTCCGAGCGCCGCCACGATGGCGTTGAGCCACTCCGGCCCGCTCTGCGAGAAGCTCGCGACCGTGATCGGCAGCAGCAGCAGCGAGGAGGCGAAGATCGGCGGAATGACGCCCGAGGCGTTGAGCTTGAGCGGCAGATGCGAGGCATCGCCCTGGAACATGCGGTTGCCCATCTGGCGCTTGGGATACTGCACCAGCAGTCGCCGCTGTGCGCGCTCGATGAAGACGATGGCGGCGACCACCGCCAGCATCAGCACCGAAAGGGCGATCAGCAGCGGCCAGGCAGCATGCGCCTTGCCGCGACAGCTCGAGCGTGCCGACGATGGCGCCGGCAGCCCCGCCACGATGCCGGCCATGATGATCAGCGAGGTGCCGTTGCCGACGCCGCGCGCCGTGATCTGCTCGCCGAGCCACATCAGGAACACCGTGCCGCCCACCAGGGTTGCCACGGTCGTCAAGCGGAAGAACAGCCCCGGATCCAGCACCACTGGGCCCGCAGCCGCGCGCTGGCCCTCCAGCCCGTAGGCGATGCCGAACGCCTGGAAGGCGGCCAGCACCACGGTCAGGTAGCGCGTGTACTGGTTGAGCTGCTTGCGGCCCTGCTCGCCCTCCTTCTTCAGGGCCTCCAGCGTAGGCACCACGCTCTGCATCAGCTGCATGATGATGGACGCGGAGATGTAGGGCATGATGTTGAGCGCGAAGATCGCCATGCGCTCGATCGCCCCGCCGGCGAACATGTTGATCATGCCCAGGATGCCGGACGACTGGCTCTGAAAGGCCTGGGCGAACGCGACCGGGTTGATGCCGGGGATCGGGATGTAGGTGCCGAGCCGATAGACCAGCAGCGCGCGCAAGCGTGAACCAGATGCGCTTCTTCAGCTCCTCGGCCTTGGCGAAGGCCCCGAAGTTGAGATTGGCGGCCAATTGTTCGGCTGCGGAAACCATTGCGCTACTCCCTGGCCCCCAGCGCCCCTGACCCTTGGGGTGGCCGGCGCTGCCCGATTCCCCGCCGCGTGGGCTGCCCCAAACATGGGCAGCCGGTTGCTGGCGCGCAAGCGTTGCGCCGTGGCTCAGGTGCGCGGCCGAAGCACCGCCAGACGGGCCTCATTCCTCGCTGGCCGCGGCCTTCGGCTTGCCGGTCGCGGCCTTCTTGGCGGCCGACTTCTTGCGCTTGGCCTCGTCGGCAGCCAGCACCTTCTTCTCGATCAGCGTAACGGAGCCGCCGGCCTTCTCCACCGCGGCCTTGGCGGAAGCGGTCGCGTGGTTGACCGTGAGCTTGAGCCCTGCCTTCAGCTCGCCCTCGCCCAGCAGCCGAACGCCGTCCAGCTCCCGCCGCACCACCCCCGCCGCCACCAGTGCGGCCACATCGACCGACGCTCCGGCCTTGAGCTTCCCCTCGTCCACCGCCCGCTGCAGACGCCCGATGTTGATCTCGTTCCACTCCTTGCGGTTGAGCTTGTTGAAGCCGCGCTTGGGCAGGCGCCGATGCAGCGGCATCTGCCCGCCCTCGAAACCGCCGAGGCGCGCGCCCGAGCGCGCGGTCTGGCCCTTGCCGCCGCGGCCGCCGGTCTTGCCCAACCCCGAGCCGATGCCGCGGCCGACGCGCACGCGGAACTTGCGCGACCCCTGATTGTCCTTCGAGCTCGTTGAGCCGCATCGCCTAGGTGCTCCTCGTTCCTCAGGCCTTGTCGACCACGCGGACAAGGTGCCTGACCTTCTGGATCATGCCGCGCACGGCAGGCGTATCCTCGAGGGTACGCTTGCGACGCATCTTGTTGAGCCCGAGCCCGATCAGGGTCTGCTGCTGATCGGCCGGACGCCGGTTGGCGCTGGCGATCTGCTCGACCGTGACGGTCTTGCCCGACTTGCCGCCCGGCGCCTTGCGGGCCGCGGTCGCGCTCTTGGTCTTGTCTGCCATGGCCACCACGCTCACGCTGTCTCGGCCAAATCGGGATCGGAAGCGGCCCCGTCGCGACGGCGCGCCACGATCTCGCTCACCTTCTTGCCGCGCCGCGCCGCCACCGCGCGCGGGTTCTCCTGGCGCCTTCAGCGCGTCGAAGGTAGCGCGCACCATGTTGTAGGGGTTGGTGCTGCCGAGCGACTTGGCCACCACGTCCTGCACGCCCAGCATCTCGCATACCGCGCGCGTCGGCCCGCCGGCGATGACGCCGGTGCCAGGCGGGGCGGAGCGCAGCACCACCTTGCCGGCGCCGTGCCGGCCTTCCGAATTGTGATGCAGGGTGCGGCCCTCGCGCAGAGGCACGCGCATCAGGCTGCGGCGCGCCTCCTCCGTCGCCTTGCGGATGGCCTCGGGCACCTCGCGCGCCTTGCCATGGCCGAAGCCGACCCTGCCCTTCTGGTCGCCGACGATGACGAGCGCGGCAAAGCCGAAGCGCTTGCCGCCCTTCACCACCTTGGCGACGCGGTTGATGTGCACGAGCTTGTCTTTGAACTCGCTGTCGCGCTCTTCGCGATCGCGATACCGTCTCTTTGCGGGCCACGAGCCACTGGATGCCTTTCCCTTCTAGAAGCTCAAGCCGCCTTCGCGGGCCCCATCGGCCAGCGCCTTGATGCGGCCGTGATACTTGTAGCCGCCGCGATCGAACACCACGGCCTTGACGCCGGCCTGCGTCGCGCGCTCGGCCAGCAGCTTGCCGACCGCGCTGGCCGCCGCCTTGTCGGCGCCGGTCTTGAGCTTGCCCTCATGTCCTTCTCCAGGCTGGAGGCTGCGGCAACGGTGCGCCCCTGCGCGTCGTCGATCACCTGGGCGTAGATATGCTTGGAGGTGCGGTGCACGGATAGCCGGGGCCGGCCCGCCGGCATTGCCGTCGAGCTCGCGGCGCACGCGCAGCTTGCGGCGATCGAACTGGTTCAGTTTGCGCAGCATGGCGCCGGCCTCACTTCTTCTTGCCTTCCTTGCGGAAGATGTACTCGCCCTGGTAGCGCACGCCCTTGCCCTGGTAGGGCTCGGGCGGACGCGATGCCCGGATCTCGGCCGCGAGCTGGCCGACCTTCTGCTTGTCGATGCCCGACACGGTGACGATTTCCTGCTTGGCGCCGGCCACCTTGACCTCCACGCCGGCGGGAACCTTGTGCAGCACGTCGTGGCTGAAGCCCACCTGCAGCTGCAGCACGTCCTTGCCCTTCATGGCCGCGCGGAAGCCCACGCCCTGGATTTCCAAGGTCTGCGAGTAGCCCTTGGTGACGCCCTCGATCAGGTTGACGATCTGCGTGCGCGCCATGCCCCACATGGCCCGCGCCTGCTTGGTGTCCTCGCGCGAGCCCGACCTCGACGCCGGCGGCCGTCTTGGCGACCTTGATCTGGTCGGGGCACGTGAAGGACAGCTCGCCCTTCGGCCCCTTCATCGTCACCTTCTGTCCCGCCACCGTCGCCGTGACGCCGGACGGGATCGCTACCGGTTTCTTGCCTATGCGCGACATGCCTTGTCTCGGTCCCTGGTTGCGCCGGCCGCCGTTAGAACACGTTGCACAGAATTTCGCCGCCCACGTTCTCCTCGCGCGCGCGCGAATCCGACATCACGCCCTTGGGCGTCGAGAGGATGGCGACGCCGAGGCCGTTGGCCACGCGTCGTCAGATCGCGCACCGCCGAGTAGACGCGCCGGCCGGGCTTCGACACCCGCTTGATGTCGCGGATGGCGGGCTGGCCGTTGGAGTACTTGAGCTCGATCTCGAGCTCGGGCGGCGCGCCCTTGTGCTCGATGCGCGTATAGCCGCGGATATAGCCCTCCGAGGTCAGCACGTCGAGCACGCGCACGCGCAGGTTGGAGGCGGGCGAGACCACCTTCGGCCGCCGCCGCATCTGGGCGTTGCGGATGCGGGTCAGCAGATCGCCAAGCGGATCGTTCATGTGGCGAGTTCCCTACCAGCTCGACTTCGTCATGCCGGGGATCAGCCCCTGGCTCGCCAGCTCGCGCAGCATGTTGCGGCACAGCTTGAGCTTGCGATAGTAGCCGCGCGCGCGGCCGGTCAGCTCGCAGCGGTTGCGGATGCGCGAGGGCGCGGAGTTGCGCGGCAGCTGCGCGAGCTTGAGACGCGCCGCAAACCGCTCCTCGCTGGGCTTGGTCGAGTCCTTGGCGATGCCCTTCAGCTTCTTGCGCTTGGCCGCGTACCGCGCCACCAGCTTTCTGCGGTGGTTGTTCTTGTTGACCGAGCTCTTCTTGGCCATTCAGTCCTCCAGCGCCTGTGCGTTCACGCTTGGCGAAACGGAAAATTGAAGCCGCGCAGCAGCGCGCGCGCCTCGTCGTCGGTCTTGGCCGTGGTGCAGACGATCACGTCCATGCCCCACACCTCGTCGACCTGGTCGTAGTCGATCTCGGGGAACACGATGTGCTCCCTGAGGCCCATCGCGAAGTTGCCCCGGCCGTCGAAGCTCTTCGGGTTGAGACCGCGGAAGTCCTTCACGCGCGGCAGCGCGATGGTGACCAGCCGATCGACGAACTCGTACATGCGGTCGCCGCGCAAGGTCACCTTGGTGCCGATCGGCATGTCGTCGCGCACCTTGTAGGTGGCGATCGACTTCCTCGCGCGCGTGATCACGGCCCGCTGCCCGGCGATCATCGCCAGGTCCTTGGCGGCCGAGTCCACCTTCTTGCGGTCGTTGACGGCCTCGCCCACGCCCATGTTGAGCACGATCTTGTCGATGCGCGGGATCTGCATCACGTTCTCGTAGCCGAACTGCTTCTTCATCTCCTCGCGCACGACCTTCTCGTAGTGCGTCTTCATGCGCGGGCGGTAGTCCTTCGGCCGGGGCGCCGGCGGTGCGGCCGCCTTGTCGCCCTTGGGCGCGCCCTTGCCGTCGCGGCCCTTGCCCTTGCCCGCCGCCGCCTCCTTGCCTTTCGCCGCGGCCTCGGGCTTGCCGCCACCTGCGCGGGCTTGGCCGCCTTGGCCGGCTTCTCGCCGTCGCCTTGTCCGGCTTGCCGGGCTTTGCTGGCTTGTCGTCTGCCGACATGGCTACTTGTTCTCCCGGATTCTCTTCGCCCGAGCGCTTGGCGACGCGCACCTTGCGCCCGTCAGCCAGCATCTTGAATCCAACGCGCGTAGGCTTGCCGTCGCTCGGGATCCTCGAGCGCCAGATTGGACAGGTGGATCGACGCCTCCTTGGAGATGATCCCGCCCTCCTGCGACGCGCGTCTGGCGCTGATGCCGCCGCACGGTATTGACGCCGCGCACGAGCGCACGCCCTTCCTTGGGCATCACCTGGAACACCTCGCCCTTCTTGCCCTTGTCGCGGCCGCTGATGACGATCACGCGATCGCCTTTTCTGATCTTCGGCCATCACAGCACCTCCGGCGCGAGGCTGACGATCTTCATGTGGTTGCGGGCTCTCAGCTCGCGCGTCACCGGCCCGAAGATGCGCGTGCCGATCGGCTCGCCTTGCGGGTTGATCAGCACCGCCGCGTTGCGGTCGAAGCGGATCAAGCGAGCCGTCGGGGCGGCGCAGGCCCTTGGCCGTGCGCACCACCACCGCCTTCATCACCTCGCCCTTCTTCACGCGGCCGCGCGGGATCGCCTCCTTCACGGTGACGACGATGGTGTCGCCGACGGTGGCGTACCTGCGCTTCGAGCCGCCCAGCACCTTGATGCACTGCAGGCGCCGCGCGCCGGAGTTGTCGGCCACGTCGAGGTTGGTCTCCATCTGTATCATCGGCCAGTTCCTCGTCCCGCACTCACCTTGTCGTCCGCCAGATCATCTTGCCGTCGAGGCCCGAACGCCTCACGCCTTCCCGTCCTTCAGCACCACCCACCGCTTGTTCTTCGAGATGGGCTTGCTCTCCTCGATCCAGACGATGTCGCCGACCTTGAAGGTGTCGTCCTCGTCGTGGGCGTGGAATTTCTTCGACCGGCGCACGGTCTTCTTCAGCAGCGGGTGCGTGTAGCGCCGCTCCACCTGCACCACCACGGTCTTGGTGTTCTTGTCGGAGACCACGACGCCCTGCATTACGCGCTTCGGCATCTTCTCACCCTCAAGCCTTGCTCTTTGCTCTCGCCGCGGCGCCGCTGGTTCTGCGACGGTCTTGATGCGGGCAACGTCGCGGCGCACCGCGCGCACGCGCGACGGTATTCTCGAGCTGCCCGGTGGCACGCTGGAAGCGCAGATTGAACTGCTCCTTCTTCAGCTTGGCGACCTGCTCGTCCAGCTGGTCCGCCGTCATGGCTCTGACGTCTTGTGCCTTCATGGCTGCCGCTGCTCCTCTACGCCTGCCGCTTCACGATGCGCGTCTTGATCGGCAGCTTGGCCGCGCCCAGCAACAGCGCCTCGCGGGCCGTCGCCTCCGTGACGCCATCCAGCTCGAACATGATGCGGCCGGGCTTCACGCGGGCCACCCACAGCTCCGGCGAGCCCTTGCCGGAGCCCATGCGCACCTCGGCCGGCTTCTTGGTCACCGGCACGTCCGGGAAGACGCGGATCCACACCCGGCCGGCGCGCTTCATGCCGCGGCGTGATGGCGCGCCGCGCCGCCTCGATCTGGCGCGCAGTCACGCGATCGGGCTCCACCGCCTTGAGGCCGAACGAGCCGAAGTTGAGCTCGGTGCCGCCCTTGGCCTTGCCATGGATGCGGCCCTTGTGGGCCTTGCGGTACTTGGTGCGGGTAGGTTGCAGCATCTACTTCACCTTCAAGCCTTCGCAGCTTCGGCGCCGCGCTCACCGCCGCCCCAGTTGTCGCGGTCGCCGCCGCCGCCGCCGCCGGCCGCCGCCGCCTTCCTGCGCCTCGATGGCGCGCTTCTCGGCCGCCATCGGGTCGTGATCCATGATCTCGCCCTTGAAGATCCACACCTTGACGCCGATGATGCCGTAGGCGGTCTTGGCCAGGCCGTAGCCGAAGTCGATGTCGGCGCGCAGGGTGTGCAACGGCACGCGACCCTCGCGATACCACTCCATGCGCGCGATCTCCGCGCCGCCGAGCCGGCCCGAGCAGTTGATGCGGATGCCGAGCGCGCCGAGCCGCAGCGCCGACTGCACCGACCGCTTCATGGCGCGGCGGAACGCGACGCGGCGCTCCAGCTGCTGGGCGATGGTCTCCGCCACCAGGGTGGCGTCGATCTCGGGCTTGCGCACCTCGAGAATGTTGAGGTGCACCTCGGAGGCCGTGAGCTTGGCAAGCTCGCCTCTCAGCTTCTCGATGTCGGCGCCCTTCTTGCCGATCAGCACGCCGGGCCGGGCGGTGTGCACCGTCACGCGGCACTTCTTGTGCGGGCGCTCGATCACCACCTTGGAGATGCCGCCGGCGCGGCGCTGCTTGAGGATATGGTCGCGGATGCGCATATCCTCGTGCAGCAGCTTGCCGTATTCGCCGCGACTGGCGAACCACCGGCTGTCCCAGGTGCGGTTGATGCCGATGCGCAGCCCGACCGGATTGACCTTGTGACCCATTACGCGGTTTCCTTCGCTTCGGCCTCGGGGGCCGCCTTGCCCTTCTTGCGCGCGGCGCCCTTCGTCTTCTCGTCCTGCGCCTCCTTGCGCGACCTCTTTGACGACCACGGTCAGCTGCGAGAAGGGCTTCTCGATCGGGGCTCATGCGGCCGCGGCCGCGGGCGTGAAAGCGCCGCATGACGAAATTCTTGCCCACATGGGCCTGCGTCACGACCAGATCGTTGACGTCGAGGCCGTGGTTGTTCTCCGCGTTGGCCACTGCCGACATCACGCACTTCCGCACGTCCTGGGCGATGCGCTTCCTCGAGAACTCGAGGTCGGCAAGCGCCGTGTCCACCTTCTTGCCGCGGATCATCTGCGCGACCAGGTTGAGCTTCTGCGGCGACACCCTGAGGTTCCTCGCCACCGCCCGCGCCTCGGTCTCGTCCAGGATCCGCTCTCGCTTCGCCTTGCCCATGTCAGTTCGCCTTCACTGTGCCGCCTAGTCCGCCGCCGCCGGCTTCGCCCTGACGGCTTTCTTGTCGCCGCTGTGCGAATGGAAGGTCCGCGTCGGCGAGAACTCGCCGAACTTGTGGCCGATCATGTCCTCGGTGACGTTGACGGGCACGAACTTCTGGCCGTTGTAGACGCCGAACGTGAGCCCGACGAACTGCGGCAGGATGGTCGAGCGCCGGCTCCACGTCTTGATGATGTCGTTGCGGCCGGCGCCGCGCGCCTTCTCCGCCTTCTTGAGAAGGTAGCCGTCGACGAACGGGCCCTTCCAGACTGAGCGTGCCATGCGTCATTGCGCCTCTACTTCGCTTTGCTGCGGGGACGGATGATGAACTGATCCGTCGCCTTGTTCTTGCGCGTCTTGTCGCCCTTGGTCGGCTTGCCCCACGGCGTCGCCCAGTGCTTGCCGCCCTTGGTGCGGCCGCCGTTGGGGTGGTCGATCGGGTTCATGGCGATCGAGCGCACGGTCGGGCGCGTGCCCTTCCAGCGCGTGCGGCCGGCCTTGCCGATCGACTTGTTCATGTGGTCAGGGTTGGACACCGCGCCGACGGTCGCCATGCACTCCGCGCGCACGCGCCGCGTCTCGCCGGAGTTGAGGCGCAGGATGGCCCAGCCGGCGTCGCGGCCGACGAGCTGGGCGTAGGCGCCGGCCGAGCGCGCGATCTTGCCGCCGCCGCCGGCCTTCATCTCGATGTTGTGCACGATGGTGCCGATCGGCAGGGAGGCCAGCTGCATGGCGTTGCCGGGCTTCACGTCGGCCTTGACGCCTGAGACGACGCTGTCGCCGATCGCCAGGCGCTGCGGCGCCAGGATGTAGGAGAGCGTGCCGTCCTGGTACTTGATGAGCGCGATGAAGGCGGTGCGGTTGGGATCGTACTCCAGCCGCTCGACCTTGGCCGAGATGTCGTGCTTGGTGCGCCGGAAGTCGACGCGCCGGTAGGCCTGCTTGTGGCCGCCGCCGATGTGGCGCGTGGTGATGCGGCCGAAGTTGTTGCGCCCGCCGGACTTGGTCTTGCCCTCGGTCAGCATCTTGATCGGCGCGCCCTTCCACAGGTGGCCGCGATCGACCAGCACCAGCTGGCGCAGCCCCGGGGTGGTGGGACGGTATGTCTTCAAGGCCATGGCCGCTCGCTCCTAGAGCCCCGTGGTGACGTCGATGGTGTGGCCCTCTTCGAGGGTCACGATCGCGCGCTTGCTGTCGCTCAGGCGCGCGCGGATGTTCTTGAACACCTTCATCTTGCCCTTGCGGACCTGGGTATTGACGGCGCTTGCACCTTGACGTTGAACAGCTTCTCGACCGCCGCCTTGATCTCGGCCTTGTTGGCGTCGCGCGCCACCTTGAACACGACCTGGTTGAACTCCGACACCAGCGTCGACTTCTCGGTGATGGCGGGCGCGCGGATCACGTCGTGCGCGTCACGTTTCTTGCTCATTTGAACCGCGCCTCCAGCGCCTCGACCGCGGCCTTTGTCAGCACCAGGCGCTTGCGGCGCAGAATGTCGTAGACGTTGATGCCCTGCACCGGCAGCACGTCGATGTTGGGGATGTTGCGGGCGGCCCTGGCGAAGCCCGGCTCGATTTCGGCGCCGTCGATGATCAGCGCGTTGGTGAGCTCGAGCTTGCCGAACCGCTCCTTCAGGCCCTTGGTCTTGCCGTCCGTCGACTCCGCCTTGTCCAGCACGACGATCTCGCCGGCCTTGGCCTTGGCGGAAAGCGCATGCCGCAGCGCCAGCGCGCGCACCTTCTTGGGCAGGTCGATGGCGTGGCTGCGCGGCTTGGGCCCGAACGCCTTGCCGCCGCCGCGGAACTGCGGCACGCCCTTGTCGCCGTGCCGGGCGCCGCCGGTGCCCTTCTGCTTGTACATTTTCTTGCCGGTGGTCGTGACCTCCGAGCGATCCTGCGCGTGATGCGTGCCCGCCATGCGCTTCAGCAGCTGGTAGCGCACCATGCGGTGGATGAGGTCGGTGCGCGGCTCGAGCCCGAAGATGGCGTCGCTGAGCTCGACCTCGCCGGCGCTGCCGGCATCCAATGTCTTGACCGCGGCCTTCATGACTGCTGCCCCGCGCTCGCTGCTTCGGCTCGGCCGAACCAGCCGCCGCGCCGCCTTGCGGAACGACCCGGGCTTGGGCGCGCTCTCGGGCAGCGCCCGCTTCACCGCATCGCGCACCAGCACCCAGTTGCCCTTGTTGCCGGGCACGGCGCCGCGCACCAGGATCAGGCCCCTGTCCTTGTCGGTCTGGACCACCTCGAGGTTCTGGGTGGTGACCTGCACGTTGCCCATGTGGCCGGCCATCTTCTTGCCCTTGAAGACCTTGCCGGGGTCCTGGCGCTGGCCGGTCGAGCCGTGGCTGCGGTGCACGACCGAGACGCCGTGCGTGGCACGCAGGCCGCCGAAATTCCAGCGCTTCATGGCGCCCTGGAAGCCCTTGCCCTGGTTGGTGCCGGTGACGTCGACGTGCTGGCCCTTGACGAAATGGTCGGCGGTGATCTCCGCGCCCACCTCGATCAGGTTTTCCGGGCTGACGCGGAACTCCGCCACCTTGCGCTTGGGCTCCACCTTGGCGACGGCGAAGTTCTCGCGCTCGGCGCGCGTCACGCGGCTCGCCTTGCGCGTGCCGGCGCCGAGCTGCAGCGCGGTGTAGCCGTTCTTCTCGTCGGTGCGGTGGGCCAGCACCTGGACGTTGGCGAGCTTCAGCACCGTGACCGGCACGTGCTCGCCCGCCTCCGTGAAGACGCGGGTCATGCCCACCTTCTGCGCGATCACTCCGGAGCGCATGCTTGCTGCGGTCCTTCCTTACAGCTTGATCTCGACGTCGACGCCCGCCGCCAGATCGAGCTTCATCAGCGCATCGACGGTCTGCGGCGTCGGATCGACGATGTCGAGCAGGCGCTTGTGCGTGCGCATCTCGAACTGCTCGCGGCTCTTCTTGTCGATGTGGGGCGAGCGGTTGACCGTGAAGCGCTCGATACGCGTCGGCAGCGGGATCGGCCCGCGCACCTCGGCACCCGTCCGCTTGGCGGTGTTGACGATCTCGCGCGTGGACGCATCCAGCACGCGGTGATCGAAGGCCTTGAGGCGGATTCTTATGTTCTGGCTTTGCATGGCAGTCGCGTTCAACCCCGCAAATGCAAGGAGCGCCCGTCTCTGCGGGCGCCCCGTTGGCACTCCTACTCGATGATGCTGGTGACGACGCCGGCACCGACCGTGCGCCCGCCCTCGCGGATGGCGAAGCGAAGCTTCTCCTCCATCGCAATCGGCGTGATCAGCTCGATCGTCACCGCGATGTTGTCGCCGGGCATCACCATCTCCGTCCCCTCGGGCAGAGACACCACACCCGTCACGTCCGTCGTGCGGAAGTAGAACTGGGGACGGTAGTTGGTGAAGAACGGCGTGTGCCGACCACCCTCCTCCTTCGTCAGGATGTAGGCCTCAGCCTTGAACTTCTTGTGCGGCTTGATCGAGCCCGGCTTGCACAGAACCTGACCGCGCTCCACCGCGTCCTTGTCGATGCCGCGCAGCAGGCAGCCCACGTTGTCGCCGGCCTCGCCAGAGTCCAGAAGCTTGCGGAACATCTCAACGCCCGTCACCACGCACTTCTGCGTGTCGCGAAGGCCGACGATCTCCACCTCCTCGCCCGACCTTCACCTTGCCCGCGCTCGATGCGACCCGTCACAACCGTGCCGCCGCCCCGAGATCGAGAACACGTCCTCGATCGGCATCAGGAACGGCATGTCGGTCGGACGCTCCGGCAGCGGGATGTAGGTGTCGATGCGCCTCGAACAGCTTCAGGATCGCCTCGTCCGCCAGAGGACCCTTCTCACCGTTCAGCGCCTTGATCGCAGCACCACGGATCACCGGCACGTCGTCGCCGGGGAACTGGTACTTCGCCAGAAGCTCGCGAACCTCCATCTCAACCAGGTCCAGAAGCTCCGGATCGTCCACCACGTCGCACTTGTTCAGGAACACCACGATGTAGGGAACGCCCACCTGACGCGCCAACAGGATGTGCTCGCGCGTCTGCGGCATCGGACCGTCCACCGCCGACACCACCAGGATGGCGCCGTCCATCTGCGCCGCACCCGTGATCATGTTCTTCACGTAGTCGGCATGCCCAGGGCAGTCCACGTGCGCATAGTGGCGCTTCTCCGTCGAATACTCCACGTGGCTCGTCGCAATCGTCAAAATCTTGGTCGGATCGCGACGGCCCTGGCTCTCCGACGCTTTCGCCACCTGGTCGTAGGAGATCGCCGTCTGCGTCCAGCCCTTGTCCGCAGAAACCTTCGTCAACGCAGCCGTCAACGTCGTCTTGCCATGATCGACATGACCGATCGTGCCTACGTTGCAGTGCGGCTTCGTCCGCTCGAATTTCGCCTTCGCCATCGCGGCTTCTCCTGTCTTCTCTCCTGCGCGTCGGCCGGACGCGCCGGCCCGGCAGAACCACGCTTCGCCTAAGCGTATTTCGCCTTGACCTCGTCGGCCACGTTGCGCGGAACCTCCGCGTAGTGCGCGAACTGCATGGTGTACATGGCGCGGCCCTGGCTCATGGACCGGAGCTGGCTCACGTAGCCGAACATGTTGGCGAGCGGGACATTGGCCCGCACCACCGTCGCGTTGCCCCGCATCTCCTGGCTGCGGATTTGCCCGCGACGGCTGTTGATGTCGCCGATCACGCTGCCGACGAAATCGCCCGGCGTCACCACCTCGACATCCATGATCGGCTCGAGCAGCTTAACGCCGGCCTTGTCGCAACCTTCGCGCATGGCCTGGCGCGATGCGATCTCGAACGCGATCGCCGAGGAGTTCCACCTCGTGATAGGCGCCGTCGTACAGCGTCACCTTCATGTCGACCATCGGGAACCCGATCAGCACGCCGGAATCCCACACGGACTGCACGCCCTTCTCGACGCCCGGGATGTATTCCTTGGGAACGACGCCGCCGATGATCTCGCTCTCGAACTCGTTGCCGGCACCGGGGTCGTTGGGCTCCAGCCGCAACTTCACGCGGGCGAACTGACCGGTGCCGCCGGTCTGCTTCTTGTGCGTGTAGTCCACCTCGGTGGCGCGCGCCAGCGTCTCGCGATAGGCGACCTGCGGCGCGCCCACGTTCACTTCCACCTTGTGGGTGCGCTTGAGAATGTCGACCTTGATCTCCAGATGCAGCTCGCCCATGCCCTTGATTATGGTCTCGCCGCTTTCCTGATCACTGGTGACTCGGAACGAGGGGTCCTCGGCGGCCAGCTTCGACAACGCCACACCCATCTTCTCGACGTCGGCCTTGGTCTTGGGCTCGATCTTCATCTCGATGACGGGGTTGGGGAAGTCCATCTTCTCCAGCAGCACCGCCTTGTTGGGGTCGGACAGCGTCTCGCCCGTGCGGGTGTCCTTGAGGCCGGCCAGAGCAATGATGTCGCCCGCAAAAGCCTCGCTGATCTGCTCGCGATCGTCCGCATGCATCAGATACATGCGCCCGACCCGCTCTTTCCTGTCGCGGGTGGTATTGGCGAGCGCCATGCCGCTCTCGACCTTGCCGCGAGTAGACGCGGCAGAAGGTGATCGAGCCGACGTGCGGATCGTCCATGATCTTGAACGCCAGCATCGCCAGCGGCTCGGTGTCGAGCGGCTTGCGGGTGGTCGGCTGGCCGGTCTTGATGTCGATGACCTCGAACGACTCGCGATCCGCTGGCGCGGGCAGGAAGTCCACCACGGCATCGAGCAGCGGCTGAACACCCTTGTTCTTGAAGGCCGAACCGCACAGCATTGGATAAAAGGTGCGCGTGACGGTCGCCTTGCGGATCAGTCGCTTCAGCGTATCGAGGTCGGGCTCCTTGCCGTCGAGGTAGGCGCCCATGGCATCGTCGTCGAGCTCGACGGCGGCCTCGATCATCGCCGCGCGGTATTCGGCGGCCTTCTCGGCGAGGTCGGACGGAATGTCCGCCTCGTAGAACTTGGCGCCCTTGTCGTCGCCCTCCCAGATCAGGGCCTTCATCCTGAGGAGATCGATGACGCCCTTGAAGCTCGATTCAGCGCCGATCGGCAGCTGCAGCGGCACCGGCCTGGCGCCCAGTTTCTCCTTGATTTCCTCGACGCACTGATAGAAGTCGGCGCCCGTCTTATCCATCTTGTTGGCGAAGATGATGCGAGGCACGTTGTATTTGTCGCCCTGACGCCAGACGGTCTCGGTCTGAGGCTCCACGCCCTGGTTGCCGTCGAGAACGCACACCGCACCGTCGAGCACGCGCAGTGAGCGCTCCACCTCGATGGTGAAGTCGACGTGGCCCGGGAGTGTCGATGATGTTGAGACGCTTGCCCTGCCAGAAGCAGGTGGTGGCGGCCGAAGTGATGGTGATGCCGCGCTCCTGCTCCTGCTCCATGAAATCCATGGTTGCGGCGCCGTCGTGCACCTCGCCGATCTTGTAGGTCTTGCCGGTGTAATAGAGGATTCGCTCCGTAGTCGTCGTCTTGCCGGCATCGATGTGAGCCATGATGCCGAAGTTGCGGTAGTCCTCTATTTTATGCGTTCGCGCCATGGCTCTTTTTCCGATCACCAGCGGTAGTGGGAAAAGGCCCGATTGGCCTCGGCCATCTTGTGGGTGTCCTCCCGCTTCTAGCAATACGAGAACTTCGAGACGAGTAGGCACGGGCATAAAAAAAAAAA
>CAVWOY010000032.1:0-212075 GCA_963756735.1 uncultured Alphaproteobacteria bacterium | reverse complement strand
ACCTCCGTCGGGATGCCGAGCGCCTTGCGGTCGACGCCGGCGAGGCCGCGCATGGTCTCGTGGTTGGGAAAGCGCCACTGCATGCACTGGTAGGCCAGATCGGAGAACGGGTGGCCGATGGTCGAGAGCTCCCAGTCGATGATGGCGAGCAGGCGCGAGCCGTCCGGCTTGAAGATCATGTTGTCGATGCGGTAGTCGCCGTGCACCAGGCGAGGCGCGGCCGTCGTCGGGCGGCTCGTTCTGCTCCAGCCACGCGATCAGCGTCTCCATGTCCTCGATGCGCTCGGTCTCCGACGCGCGGTACTGCTTGGTCCAGCGGTCGCGCTGGCGGGCGAAGTAGCTCCCCGCCCTGCCGAAGTCGGCGAGGCCCACCTTGGCCGGGTCCACCGAGTGCAGCGCGGCGAGCGCCCGGTTCTGCTCGTCGTAGACCTTGGTGCGCTGGGCGTTGTTGAGCTCCGGCAGCGCCGGGTCCCAGAACACGGTGCCGTCGACGAACTCCATGACGAAGAACGCCGTGCCGATGCACGCCGTCGTCCTCGCACAGGTGCAGCATGCGCGGCACCGGCACGTCCGTGCCCTCCAGCGCCTTCATGACGCGGTGCTCGCGGTCGACCTGGTGCGCGCTCTTCAAGCAGCTGCCCCGGCGGCTTCTTGCGCAGCACGTACTTGCCGCTGGGCGAGGCGAGAATGAACGTCGGGTTCGACTGCCCCGTCGGCGTCTTCTCGCGCCTCGATCGGCCCCCTGAAGCCCGGCAGCCGGGCTTCGAGGTACTTGGCCAACGCCACCGTATCGATCTGCGCGGCCTGATGCGCGAAGGTGGTCATGCGGACGCCCGTCGACCTAGTCGTCGGGCAATGGCGTCAGCCGTATGCAGCCGATCAGCGGCGGAGCAGTCATACGCTGCGCCATTGCACCCTCGCCCGATGCCTCACCGTCGCTGACACAGTCCGGGATGACACCTCACATCTTCTGGTTCGTATACCGCCGCAGCTCGGCGCGGGCGACCTGGCGGCGGTGCACCGCGTCGGGGCCGTCGGCGAGGCGCAGCGTGCGCAGGCCGGTCCACATGCGGGCGAGCGGCACGTCCTGGGTGACGCCCATGGCGCCGTGCATCTGCACCGCCTCGTCGGTGATCTCCAGCGCGATGCGCGGTGCGATCACCTTGATCTGCGAGATCCAGGGCGCCGCCTCGCGCGGGGAGGCCGTGTCCATCATGTAGGCCGCCTTGAGGCACAGCAGGCGCGCCATCTCGATCTTCATGCGGCTCTCGGCGATGATGTCGTAGTTGGCGCCGAGCTGCGCCAGCGGCTTGCCGAACGCCTCGCGCGTCAGCGAGCGCTTGCACATCAGCTCCAGCGCCCGCTCCGCCTGGCCGATGGCGCGCATGCAGTGGTGGATGCGGCCCGGCCCCAGCCGGCCCTGCGACACCTCGAAGCCGCGGCCGCGGCCCAGGATCAGGTTCTCCTTGGGCACGCGCACGTCCTTGAAGCGGATGTGCATGTGGCCGTGCGGGGCGTCGTCGTTGCCGTAGACCTTCATGGGGCGCAGGATCTCCACGCCCTTGGTGCCGGCGGGAACGAGGATCTGCGAGTGCCGCTTGTGCTTCTCCGGCGCGTCGGGGTCGGTGCAGACCATGACGATGTAGATCTTGCAGCGCGGATCGCCGGCGCCGGAGGCGAACCACTTCTCGCCGTTCAGCACCCACTCGTTGCCGTCGAGCTTGGCCTCCATCGACCAGGTTGGTGGCGTCGGAGGAGGCGACCCCCGGCTCGGTCATGATGTAGGCCGAGCGGATCTTGCCTTCCAGCAGCGGCTTCAGCCACTGCTCCTTGTGCGCGGGCGAGGCCATAGCGCTCCAGCACCTCCATGTTGCCGGTGTCGGGGGCGGAGCAGTTGAAGGTCTCCGGCGCCAGCCGCGACCAGCCCATCTCCTCGGCCAGGTAGGCGTATTCCACCGTGGTGAGGCCGTAGCCCTTGTCGGAGGCGGTCAGCCAGAAGTTCCACAGGCCCCGCTCGCGCGCCTTGGCCTTCAGGCCCTCGCAGGATCTCGGTCTGCCGCTTGGTGTGGGTGAACCGGTCGCCGCCCTTGCCGATCTCGGCCTCGTACTCCTCCTCCAGCGGCATGATCTCGTCGCGCACCATGGCGCGCACCTTCTCCACCAGCGGCTTCACCTTGGGCGTCATGCCGAGATCCATCGGGCGTTCTCCGTTCCTGATCCTTGTGCGTTGGCCAATTCGAAGCACGCCCGCCGCGCGAGAGAAGGCGTCGTCAGCGCGCTGGCGACATGACGCCAACGCACATGTGCCGCAGCGCTCCGGGGTGATGCGGCGCTTGCTGGCGCAGGCGCGCTTGCGATACCAAGGCCACGGCTCGAGCTAGAGTCTCGGGCCTAAATCCCAGGTGGAGCGTCATGGCAATCGACCCTTCCGGCGGGCATTCCGCCATGGATTATCCGGAGCACCTGCGCACCTATTCGGGCTTCCTGCGCGCAACGGTCGTCCTCGTCGTGTTCGTGGTGGCGGTGCTGCTGTTCCTGCTCACCCTCGTGCCTTGAGGGCCTGCGCGGGCCGACGCGACGGACAGGACGGCGAGCGTGGCGCGCGCCGCCGGCGGCTGGGCGGGAGCATCCATGGTCACCATTGCGGTCACGGCAGAGCGCGACGGCGAGCCCCGGGTGGCCGTCTCGCCGGAAACCGTCAAGAAGCTCACCGCGCTCGGCTGCACGGTGCGGGTCGAGGCCGGCGCCGGCGCGCGGCTCGCGCTTCTGCCGATGACGCGCTCAAGGCGCAGGGCGCCACGATCGCGGCCAGCGCGGCCGAGGCGCTGTCCGGCGCCGACATCCTGCTCAAGGTGCGCCGGCCGTCGGCCGAGGAGGTGAAGGCCCTGAAGCCGGGCGCCATCGTGGCCGCCATGCTGGCGCCCTACGACGACCGCGCCGGCCTCGATGCGCTGCCGCCACCGGCGCCTCGCTGATGGCCATGGAGTTCATGCCGCGCATCTCGCGCGCGCAGTCCATGGACGTGCTGTCCAGCCAGGCCAACCTCGCCGGCTACAAGGCGGTGGTGGATGCCGCGGCCCACTTCGGCCAGGCGGTGCCGATGATGATGACGGCGGCCGGCACGGTGCCGGCGGCCAAGGTGTTCGTCATGGGCGTCGGCGTGGCGGGCCTGCAGGCGATCGCCACGGCGCGGCGGCTCGGCGCCATCGTCTCGGCCACCGACGTGCGGCCGGCCACCAAGGAGCAGGTGGCCTCGCTGGGGGCCAAGTTCATCGCCGTCGAGGACGAGGAGTTCCAGCAGGCGCAGACGGCGGCGGGCTACGCCAAGCCGATGTCGGCCGAGTACCAGAAGAAGCAGGCCGAGCTGGTCGCGAGCCACATCAAGGCCCAGGACATCGTCATCACCACCGCGCTGATCCCGGGCCGGCCGGCGCCGAAGCTCATCTCGCACGGCCATGATCGAGAGCATGAAGCCGGGCGCCGTGATCGTCGACCTGGCGGCCGAGCGCGGCGGCAACACCGACCTCACCAAGGCCGACAAGGACCGTCGACACAACGGCGTGCTGATCCTCGGGCCCACCAACCTGGCAGGCGAGGTGCCGGTCAACGCCTCGAGCCTCTATGCCAAGAACCTGCTGGCGTTCCTGGAGACCATGATCGACAAGAAGGAGAAGGTCTTGAAGGTCAACTGGGACGACGAGATCGTGAAGGGCACGCTGGTGGCCAAGGACGGCAACATCGTCCACCCGACCCTGCAGCAGGGGGCGTGAGATGAGGCACAACGCGTGCCGGCAACGCCACACGTCTCCCTCTCCCCGCTTGCGGGGAGAGGGTCGGGGTGAGGGGTAGCAACATGCTCCAACGTCGGCGTCTGCTTCTGCCCCTCACCCTAACCCTCTCCCCACAAGCGGGGAGAGGGAATCCGGCGCGTCTTGCGGCGCGCGAGCGCTCTGCTTCTGGCTGCGCTTGCTGCCCACCCCGCTCTGGCCGCCGGCGGCGGCGATGTCAGCCCGTTCGTCTACCAGTTCATGGTGTTCGTGGTCGCCATCTTCGTCGGCTACTACGTGGTGTGGAGCGTGACGCCGGCGCTGCACACGCCGCTCATGTCGGTCACCAACGCCATCTCCTCGGTGATCGTGGTAGGCGCGCTGCTGGCGGCCGGCGTGGCGCTGATCGCTGCCGGCAGCGGGCTCGCCAAGGTCGTTCGGCTTCCTGGCGCTGGTGATGGCGTCGGTGAACATCTTCGGCGGCTTCCTCGTCACCCAGCGCATGCTCGGCATGTACAAGAAGCGGGAGCCGAAGAAGTGAGGCGTGCTGCAGACCCCTGACGATCAGCCTCATTCTCAACTCGCAAGCGTCGAGAGTCAGGGGTCGTGGACACGCCGTCGAGACGAACCCATGTCCCCCAACGTCGTCGCGCTGCTCTATCTCGCCGCCGGCCGTGCTGTTCATCATGGCGCTGCGCGGGCTGTCGAGCCCGGAGACCTCGCGCCGCGGCAACCTCTACGGCATGGCCGGCATGGCCATCGCCATCGCCACCACGCTGGCGCAGATCGGCGCGCCGGACGAGCAGCTCACCTGGGCGCTGATCGCCGGCGGGCTGGCTATCGGCGGCAGCATCGGCGCGGTCATCGCGCGCCGCGTCCCGATGACGGCGATGCCGGAGCTGGTGGCGGCGTTCCACTCGCCTCGTCGGCCTCGCGGCGGTGTTCGTGGCGGCCGGCGCGCTCTATGCGCCGGAGGCGTTCGGCATCGGCCCGCCCGGCAACATCGCCGGCGCCAGCCTGCTCGAGATGTCGCTCGGCGTCGCCATCGGCGCCATCACCTTCACCGGCTCGGTGATCGCCTTCGCCAAGCTGTCGGGGCGCATGTCGGGCAAGCCGATCATCCTGCCGCTGCGGCACCTCATCAATATCGCGCTCGCGGCGCTGACGGTGCTGCTGATCGTCTGGTTCTGCCAGTCGGGCGGCGACCCCATGCTGTTCTGGGCCATCACCGCCGCCGCGCTGCTGTTCGGCATCCTGATCATCGTCCCGATCGGCGGCGCCGACATGCCGGTCGTGATCTCCATGCTCAACTCCTACTCGGGCTGGGCGGCGGCGGGCATCGGCTTCACGCTCGGCAACATCGCGCTGATCATCACCGGCGCGCTGGTCGGCTCCTCGGGCGCGATCCTGTCCTACATCATGTGCCGCGGCATGAACCGCTCGTTCATCTCGGTGATCCTGGGCGGCTTCGGCGGCGAGACGGCGGGGCCGGCGGCCGGCGCCGAGAACCGCCCGTGAAGCTCGGCTCGGCCGAGGACGCCGCGTTCCTGCTCAAGAACTCCGGCAAGGTCATCATCGTGCCGGGCTACGGCATGGCGGTGGCGCAGGCCCAGCACGCCCTGCGCGAGATGGCCGACCAGCTCAAGAAGGCCGGCGTGGAGGTGAAGTACGCCATCCACCCGGTGGCGGGCCGCATGCCCGGGCACATGAACGTGCTGCTGGCGGAAGCCAACGTGCCCTACGACGAGGTGTTCGAGCTGGAGGACATCAACAACGAGTTCTCCCAGGCCGACGTGGCCTACGTGATCGGCGCCAACGACGTGACCAACCCGGCGGCCGAGGACGACAAGACCTCGCCGATCTACGGCATGCCGGTGCTGCAGGTGTGGAAGGCCGGCACGGTGATGTTCAACAAGCGCTCGCTGGCCAGTCGGGCTACGCCGGCATCGACAACCCGCTGTTCTACCGCGACAACACCATGATGCTCCTCGGCGACGCCAAGAAGATGACCGAGGAGATCGGCAAGGCCATGGGGCATTGACGCAATTCTCCGGGAGACACCATATCACCTCCCTTCCTAAGCCGCCCAGCCACCACGGCGTATCGCGGGGATTCTGAAACGAAAGCCTGCTGTCTGCGGCATGGCCGTAGTCATCACGGCCGGCAACTACAATGAGCGAAGGCTTGAGTGCCGACGGCCAGTACCGACGTGATGCTGCCGAGCCTGCGCGGATGCTGCCGTCATGAGGTAGGCGCGGCTTGCCGCAGCGGCAGCTTGTAGAAGTGCATCTCCAGGCCCTTCTGCTCGACATAGCGCTGCCGCCAGCTCTTGAGCGTGAAGTTCTGTTTCCACAGGGCGCTGGGCGCTCGAGTTGGAGTAGATCAGCCGATCGTCGGCATCCATGAGCACGGGCCCAGCAGACCGACGTGACCGACATTGCGCGTGCCGTCGGGCCGCGTCTTGGTCGGCGAGATGACGATGCCGCCGGCCGGCACGTGCTCCTGCGGCAGCGACGGCCCCATGCAGCCTTGAGCTCGGGATAGAGCACCGCCGTGCCGTCGGTCCTGGTGATCCAGCGGCCGAGCGCCTGATGCGCCAGATGCCGGATCGCCCACGACGCAGGCGAGGTTGCCTCGGTCCGGGTCCATCGCGAGTGGAGAACCGGTCCACCTGCGCCTGCGCGTGGGCGGCCAGCTTGTCGTGGTCCTCCTCGGGCTGGGCCGCAGTCTACGGCGAGCGATGAGATCTCGAACTGCCTGTCGAGTCGCCCAGCTCGAAGAAGTTGTCGGCCATCGCGGGCCTGGAACTGCCGTCCACGGCCTCGAACACCAGCATGCCGCCCTCGAACTCGGACACCTGGCGCACCACGAGGTACTCGCGGCCGTTCTCACCACGTGCGAGGCGGAGTTTTCCATGCCGGGCGTGGGGTCGAGGTAGTCCGCGATCTCGGGATGGCGCTGCAGAATGTCGTCCATGGGCTTCCTCCCGATCTTTTCTCCGGCGTCGTTCCGGTTGCCTCAGGTTGCGAACGTCCCTCCTAGCAACCCAGCGCCGGTCATTTGACGACGTAGCGGTTGACGCTCAGAACGTTGGCCGGCGCGGGTGCGAGCCTCTCCAAGGCGAAGGGACCTGCTCTCGGCACGCCTGCGGGCGGGCCGGGAATCGGCCCGCACGCCTTCCCGCACGGCCTTGGCGACGCGTTGTTCCAGTGCTCGCGGATGGCGCCCAGGTGCAGTTCTCGGCGTACTTCTTCGACGGCCGCGATCGCATCGACGTCGGAGAAGCGCGCGTCCCGCTCCAGCACTGCGACCGAGCTCCGCGGCGCTGGGCGGTCATCGCTTGGATGACGAGCGAGCGCAGCTCGGAGGAGTGCGGCACGAACGTGAACTGCACCCTGTACTCGTTGAGGAGCGCCCGGGTCACCTCGAGAGCGCCGGCCACGTTTGCCACCGCCAGCGTGGAGGTCTCGGCAGCGGTCATGATGATCGCGGCCTGGGTGGTGGCGCTCGCGAGCCCGGTTCTGGCCAGCTCCGTGCGCCGCGCCATCTGCTCGACAGCGTCGAAGAACTCGTTGCAGCGCTGATCGACGTAGGCGACGCCGATGACGAGCGTGTCGCGTGGAGTGTCGCCGATGCGGTAGGGGGGTGCGAAGCCTGTCTTGGCGTAGGTCTCGAGCTGCGGGCCGTCGGGGATGCCCGGCGGCAGCAGCGAGAAGAGAGAGCCGCAGCCGCTGAGCAGCACCGGCCCAAAGGCCACCAGCAGACGAAAGAATGGTCGCGGCATCAAAGGAGCCCTAGGGCAAAAACGCTTGCACTATGCGAGCGAGGCTAGCCCCGGCCTGAAAGCATTCCAAACGAAAAGTAGGAAAACTGCAATAAATGCACCTAAGGGTTGCATGCTCGCAACACGCAGTCTCTGCAGCTCAACAGGCCAAAATCGGCTACCCACCGTGGCCGCGGAGCGCGCGTCAGTCCCCTGTTGGCGAGATGCGGAACTCGATGACGGAGGGGAGCGACAGCAGGTGCTGGGACAGCGCGCCGGCGCTGTTGCGGTCGCGGCTGCGGATCACCATGCGATACTCGAAGGACTTGCCGTCGTCGATCAGGCGCGAATGCAGGTTGGCGATCGAGAAGCCGTGGCTGCCGACGAGCTTCCTTAGCTCCTCCTCGACCATCACCGCGTCGCGCTTGAAGCGCAGATGATGGTGCGCGTAGAACTCGCTCGGCAGCTTGTTCTCGATGAAGCGGAACACGCTCAGGATGAGCAGCGTCGCGACGGTGCCGAGGATCGCGGCAAACCAGAAACCGATGCCGACCAGGATGCCGATGGAAGCCGTCATCCATATGGAGGCGGCGGTCGTCAGGCCGCGAACGGTGAGCCCTTCCTTGAAGATCACGCCGGCCCCCAGAAAGCCGATGCCCGTCATGATGCCCTGGGCCATGCGCGTGGGATCGGTGCGGATGGCGTCGGCCGCGACCTGGGTCATCCATTCGTTCTGGTAGACGGTCACCAGCATCAGCAGCGCTGACGCGACGCTCACCAGCGCGTGCGTGCGAAAGCCCGCCGGCCGGCCGTGGAAAGAGCGCTCCAGCCCGATCACGGCACCGATGAGCGTGGCGCCCACGATGCGCGCGGTCATGACCAGCGTCTCTGCGCTCAGGAAAGACATGTAGTCCCGGATCATGACAGAAAGTAACGAGCACGCTCTGGCTGCGCAATACGCCGCCAGCGCGGGGCGCCATGCTTGACCCGGCCCGAGCGCCAAGCGAGAACGCGCCATGTCCTGGTGGATCAAGCTCGCGCTCGGCGGCGATGGCGGCTTACGCGGTCCTCGGCTTTGCCGCCTATCTGGGTCAGCGCAAGCTCATGTACTTCCCCGATCGCGCGCACGTCGAGCCGGCCGAGGTCGGTCTCACCGACGTGCATGAGCGGGTGCTCAAGACGCCCGACGGCGAGCGCGTCATCGCCTGGTACGGCAAAGCGCGGCCCGGCCAGCCGACGCTGCTCTATTTCCATGGCAACGGCGGCAGCCTGTCGATCCGCGCTCCCCGCATCGCCCGCTTCATGGCCGAGGGCTGGGGTGTCTACATGATGACCTATCGCGGCTACGGCGGCGGCTCGGGCACCCCCACGGAGATCGACAACGTGGCCGATGCGCGCCTTGCTTACGGCGCGCTGCTGCTCGAGGGCGTGGCCGCAAGCTCCATCATCGCTTACGGGGAGTCGCTCGGCTCAGGCATCGCGGTCAGGATCGGCATCGAGCGCCAGGTGGCAGGCGTGATCCTGGATGCGCCCTACACCTCCATCGTCGACGTCGCCGCCCAGGCCTATCCGTTCCTGCCGGTGCGTGCCTTCCTGCTCGACCGCTACGAGACCACCAAGTACATCGCCAACCTGAAAGTGCCGCTGCTGATCCTGCACGGCGCGCGCGACGGCGTGGTGCCGGTGGCCATGGGGCGCGAGCTGGCGCGGCTGGCCAACGAGCCCAAGCGCCTCGTGATCTTCCCCGAACGGCGGGCACAGCAATCTCTACGTCGACGGCAACAATGCCATCGAGCCGGTGCGGCGCTGGATCGCCGAGCTGGAGCGCTAGACGGCCAGGCACGCAAGCAAACAGGCCCCGCTCCGCGCGAGGCCTGACATGCGACTAAAGCTTTGGAGCAGCCGGCTGGTACGCTTCAGCGCGGTCCGCCGAAGCCGCCGCCGCCACTGCGGAAGCCGCCACCGCTGCCGCCACCGGGCCTGCCGGGGCCGCCCGGCCGTCCGCCGGGGCCCCCACGTCCGCCGGGCGCGCCGGGACGGGTCGGCGGCTGCCTTGCCAGGCAGCAGCCCTTCGCGCTGGGCCTTCTTGCGGGCCAGCTTGCGTGCGCGGCGCACGGCCTCGGCCTGTTCGCGCACGCGCTTCTCGGAGGGTTTCTCGTAGTAGTTGCGGAGCTTCATCTCGCGGAAGATGCCCTCGCGCTGCATCTTCTTCTTCAGCGCCTTGAGGGCCTGATCGACGTTGTTGTCACGGACTTGAACCAGCAAGCGGCGGTTTCCTTGTCGTGGTTATGGCCAACTGAGGGGCACATCGAGCAAAGGCGCAACAACACGGCGCCGGAAGCCCGTACCCCCATGCGTTGGGCGGCGTTGTAGCAAAGCCCGGTTAACATGTCCACGCCTCCCGGGATGCGGTGACAACGGGACGGCGGCTGCAACTCGGGGCACGGTTCAAGGAGCGGCAGCCGGTAGGCTGCCCAAGGGGAACAGCCGCGTCACGTGCCCCATCTTGCGGCCCGGCCGCGCCTCCCGCTTGCCGTAGAGATGCAGGCACGCCGCCGGGCTCGGCGGCGAGCGTCTCCCAGGCCGAGCGCGTCGGCGCCGATCAGGTTCGCCATCTCGGCGTCGCTGTGGCGCTGGGTGGAGCCCAGCGGCCAGCCCGCCACCGCGCGCATGTGGTTCTCGAACTGGCTCACCGCGCAGGCCTCGATGGTCCAGTGGCCGCTGTTGTGCACGCGCGGTGCGATCTCGTTGACCATCAGCCGGTCGCCGGCCGGCGCGTCGGGGCCCGAGGTAGAACATCTCGACTGCCAGCACGCCGACGTAGTCGAGTGCGGCGGCAATGGCCGAGGCGATCTCGCGCGCACGGGCGAGGTCGGCGGCGGGCAGCCCGGCCGGCACCGCCGAGCGGCGCAGGATGCCGCCCTCATGCGTGTTGCGGGGACAGTCGTAGTCGGCGATCGCGCCCGCATGGCCGCGCACGACGAGCGCTGAGATCTCGCAGGCGAAGGCGATGCGCTGCTCCAGCACGGAGGGCTTGCCGCCGACGGCATCCCACGCGGCTGCCGCGCTCGGCGCCGGGCTCGATGCTGGCCTGGCCCTTGCCGTCGTAGCCGAGCCGGCGCGTCTTGAGGATCGACTGGCCGCCGAAGCGCGTGCGATGCGCGGCTGCAAGCTCCTCGGCGCCGTCGACGGCGCAGAACGGCGCGACCGGAATCGCCCAGCGCCGCGATGAACTGCTTCTCGGCCAGCCGGTCCTGCGCCACCTCGAGCGCCCTCGCGCTGCGGGTGCACGGGCACGCGCGCGCGCCAGGTGTCGCACGGCGGCGATCGGCACGTTCTCGAACTCGTAGCGTCACCGCGCCGACCGGCGTCAGCGAAGCGGGCCAGCGCCGCCGCATCGTCGAACGCGGCCTTGGTGGTGCGGGTCGCAACGTCGAAGGCCGGGCCGCTCTCCTCGCAATAGATGTGCGTCTTGAGGCCGAGGCGCGCCGCGGCCATCGCCAGCATGCGCCCGAGCTGGCCGCTGCCCAGGATGCCGATGGTGGAGCCCGGCGGCAGCGGCGTGGACGGGCCGGCCTCAGGCATCGTCTTGGGTAGGTCGGACGGAGCCTCCGGGACCGGCCGTCTGCCTGGCGCGCAGCACCTCGAGCCGCTCGGCCAGCTCCTCGTCCTCGAGCGCCAGGATCTGCGCGGCGAGCAGCCCGGCGTTGGTGGCGCCGGCGCCTGGCCGATCGCCAGCGTGCCGACCGGCACCCCGGCCGGCATCTGCACGATGGAGAGCAGGCTGTCCTGGCCGGCAAGCGCCTTGGTCGTCACCGGCACGCCGAGCACCGGCAGCGTCGTCAGGGACGCGGTCATGCCGGGCAGGTGCGCGGCCCCGCCGGCGCCGGCGATGATCACCTTGAGGCCGCGCGCCTTGGCGCCCTTGGCGTACTCGTAGAGGCGGTCGGGCGTGCGGTGCGCCGACACCACCTTTGCCTCGTGCGGCACCTGCGATTCGGTCAGCACGTCGGCGGCGTGCTTCATGGTGGGCCAGTCGGACAGGCTGCCCATGATGATGCCGACTTTGGGGCTCTCAGCCATCGTCCCGGCTCTTGCGGCCTGCGCACTGCGGTGGGGCGATTGGAACGCCCGAAACAGGGCCTGGCACTTAAGGCGACATCGCGGGGGCTGGCAAGCAGGTGGCGAGGTTTTGCAGCGCAAAGATGGCATCAGGCAATGATGTCGGGCAGCAGCTGGTCCTCGATGGCCGTGATCTGGTCTTTGAGCACCAGCTTGCGCTTCTTCAGGCGCTTGATCAGCAACTGATCGGAGCGGGGCGAAGCCTCCTCCGCCACGATCTCGGCATCGAGATCGCGGTGCTCGGCCCTCAGTCGCGCCAACTGCTCGCGAAGCTCGCGCTCATCCGGTCGCTGCATCGGCCTTCAAGCGTCCTGCCGCGAACAGCCGCACTATCCTTGCAATCTGCAGCGTAGGCAAGAGCGCCTGCAGTTCGCCGCAAAACTAGGGCGGCGCCGCGCAAGTTGCGCAGCGCCGCCCGAGCTCAGGCAGAAGCAAGCCGTTACATTGGGCCTGGGGTGCAGGTTTCCTTGCCCTTCGTCGTGCAGCACTTCATGAGGAGGAAGTTGTTGCACGATGTCGGGGCGGCTTTGGCCTTCTTGGCCTTGGCCTGCTCCACCATCGACATGCTGGCCGGGCTGCCGCTGATCAGCAGGGCCTGCCTGCGTGGTCTCCGCCGTTCCCCAACTCAAGACTCCAGCGGCCCCTCCGCAAACTGCCAATGCAATCCAGAATTTGCGCATGAAACGCCTCCGTTGAGATAGTCAGCCAGCACAGACTACGCTTGATCGCGGGGACGTCCATAGCAACCATCACAATTTGGTTGCTTGGCTGTTCGCCTGCCGTCATACCGCCGATCGGCGTTTTTTCCACAGTTCTGTAAAAAAAGGCAAAAAATGGCTTGTTTTCAGCAAGTTGTTGATGGTGTTGGATTTCCTTGTGCATGGACAGAGCGTTACTTCCATGGCACACTTCAAGCACCTTCAACGCACATGCGGAGGGTCAAGATGACGCTTGCTGCACATCTCGCAGAGCTTTCAGAAAAACACCGATTGCTGGAACGGAAGATACAAGAGGAGCTGTCGCGCCCAGGCGGCGATGACACTCAGATCACCCGGTGGAAGCTGGAAAAGCTCAAGCTGAAAGACGAGATGGCTAAACTGCAGAAACGGCCATACGCAGCACTAGGCCAAGCCTGGTCTTCTCTCCCTGAGCCGCGCCGATTGAAGCCAATCGCGCGCGGGGCGGCTGTTCGTTCTCTCCTCGTGCTGAAACGGCGTTCGGGTCCGCTCCCGCGCGCCAGCCGTGGTGTGAGCGTGAGGGTGCGATAGGTCATTGGCGGCGCTGTGAGACGAGCGTGCCCAGCACGATCAGCCCCGCCCCGGCGAGCGTCGCCAGGCCGGGCACCTCGGCGAAGAACAGGAAGCCGAACAGCACGCCCCACACCAGCGTCACGTAGCCAACCGGCGCCAGCCGTGCCGCCTCGATGCGCGCGAAGGCATGCGCCAGCATGGTGTGCGCGGTGACGCCGATGGTGCCGAGCAGCGCGAACTGCAGCGTGTCGGCAAGCGTCAGCGGCGTCCACACCCACAGCACGGGCAGGGCCAGGATCAGCGCCGGCCCCAGGTTCTGGAACAGCACGATCTGCGAGAGCGGGTCACGCGTCGCTCTGTGCCGCAGCACGATGATGTTGAGGGAATAGCCGACTGCGGAGATGAGCACGGCGGCAGCACCAATGAGCACGCTCGCGTCGAGCCCGGCGCTGCCGAGCTTGCCGCCGACGATCAGCAGCATGCCGGCGAAGCCGGCGGCCAGCGCCACCACGATGCGCCAGTCGAGCCGCTCCCCCAGCAGCAGCACGCCGAGCAGCGCCGTCAGCACCGGCGAGATGAAGGAGAGCGCGATGGTGTCGGCGAGCGGCAGCAGGGCCAGCGCGTAGAAGAAGGTGGTGGCGGTCAGCACGATGATGACGGCGCGCAGCCCATTGATGAGGGTCGCCTCGCGCGTCGGCCAGCCGGGCCGGCTCCAGGCGGCATAGGCCGCCGCTCCGATGAGGCCGAAGCCGAAGCGCAGAAAGGCGATCTGCAGCGTGGGGTAGCGCGCGGATAGCGCCTTGATCATCGCATCCATGAACGTGAGCAGACCCTCGGCGACGATGGCGAGGGCAACGAGGCGGGCGAGGGAGACCGGTGCAGCGGAGGTGGGCATGGGCGCAGAAGAGATAGCCGGGCACAGCCCCGCACGCTACAGGCCCTGCTCGCGCCTGCGATACGACTGGTATGCGCCGGCGCCGAAAATCGCCGATCGCGCACCGTAGCCGTTCAGCTCACTTCTTGGCGACGGGCTGGCTCGCCCCGAGCTGGAACATCAGCGCGGCACTGCCGTCGCCGCCCACGAAAGTCTGCGGCAGGACGCCCGGCACGAGCCGCACCGCCCGCTCCCAGTCGATCAGCAGCGGGTTGCCCTTGAGGATCTCGGCCTGGCGCTGCTGGATGTCGAGCTGAGCCTTGCCCTTGATGGCGATCGAGTAGGCCTCGGCGTCGGCCTGCGCCTTGGTGGCGTCCGCCTGCGCCTTGGCGGTGTTGAAGACCTCCTGCGCCTTGAAGTTCTGCTTGCGCAGTTCCTGCTCCTGCGCGTTGGCGGCCTCTCGCGCGACCTGCACGGCGGCGATCTGCTGGGTGTAGGCCTTCGGGAACTCCACGTTGGTGACGGCGAAGCCGGTGATGGTCATGATCTGCTGGGGGATCACGGCCAGCGCCGCGGCTCTGGCCTGGTCGCGCAGCTCGTTGCGCTTCGTCAGCAGCTCGTTGACCGCGAACCGTGACACCACTGCCTTGACGGCGTCGGGCAGGCGCGGAGCGATGATGCGCTGCTCGAATTGATCCAGATCGCCAAATTGACTGTACATCTGGACCACGTGCTCTTTGTTCACGGCCCAGTTGAGTGCAACGGAAACGCTCAACTCCATGGGGTCGCGCGAAGCCGACTCGTAGGTCTTGGTGAAGGCCCGCTCGCGCAGCTCCACGGTGTGACGGGTCTCGACGTAGGGGATCTTGAAGTTGAGCCCCGGCTCGGTGACGCGAACGGGCGCGCCCCAGCGCAGCACGATGTCCACCGTGCCGGCTTGCGTGTTGAAGGCGGCGAGCCAGGCCGAAACGAGCAGGAACAACCCGAGGCCTGCGAGCACGATTATCCTGGGTTGGAGCCAGGGTGGAGTGGTGGGAGAACCCAGCGTTCGTCCGACTTGGCGTTGGTCCATGATGATGCACTGCTCGGTTGGAGGACGTAACGCCACAGTATCCCTAACGGCGCTTAGCCCCAAGTTACCGCCAGGGCGCCCGGCGGCCCCAGTAAGAGCAAGAGAAGCCGGTGCATATGCCACCGGTAAAGAACAGGTAAGGGATGGTCCGTTGTCTGTAGACGCAACGCATGTCAGCAGCGTGAGCGGCAAAGGCGCTGGACATAGTGGCCGTCTGCGGCTGGTTGGCGAAATGCGCCGTGTCCCGTTCAGGCCGCTCGTTCCAGCGCCTCGCGCACTGCCTCGGGATTGCGGGCAATCACCATGAGGTAGGCACGCGCAGCGTGGTCCGGCTCGACGCGCCCCTGCTCCCAGTCCCGCAGCGTGCCGACGGAAATCTTGAACCGTTCCGCGAATTGTTCCTGTGAGAGCCCAGCGCCTGTCGCACCACCTTCGGGTTGGGCCGCCTCATGCGCTTGAGTTGAGCGTCGCTGAGCGGCTGTGCATCAGGGTCGCTGCGGGCGGCCTTCGATATCTGCGCCTCAGTCAAGCGATCGAACTGGCGCCAACCGCGCTTTGTTGCTGCCGGAGCTTTGTGAACTCCGCCCCGTGCAGGCGTGCCTGCGGCCCTCTGCTGCCTAGGCTTCATGATACCGCTTCCTTTCGCGACGCTCCGCTGCGCGCGCTGAGATGATGCGAATGACCTCATCGCCGCCCACTTCGTCGATTTGCTGGGTATAGGTCACAACAATAAGCCGGCCATCGACTAGGCCAATGCGGTTCCAGCGCTCCTCGCCGTAAGCTTCACGCTCGTCCGGCTCGTCGAGAGCCATGGTATCCTTGAAAACGTCGCGCGCCTGCTCGAAGCTGACCTTGTGCTTCTTGAGGTTGACGTCCGCCCTGGTGGAATCCCATTCGAACTTGATGGCCATGCTACGGTTTATCCGTAGGGTGTCAAGGCGCCCCACGGCACCTCACACCCCCTTCGCCCGCTCGCGCAGCACGAACTTCTGGA
Organism: uncultured Alphaproteobacteria bacterium; assembly: GCA_963756735.1. Lineage (GTDB taxonomy): Bacteria > Pseudomonadota > Alphaproteobacteria > Rhizobiales > Hyphomicrobiaceae > AWTP1-13. Next base: position 196,233 of record CAVWOY010000032.1, on the reverse strand, counting down.
TCTTGCCCGTGCTGGTCTTGGGCAGCTCGGCGAACACTACCTGCGCGGCAGCTTGTAGGCGGCGAGATGCGCGCGGCAGTGGGCGATGATGTCGGCTTCCGTCGGCGCTGGCACGCCGGGCTTCAGCTCGATGAAGGCGCACGGGCTCTCGCCCCACTTCGCGTCGGGCTTGGCCACCACCGCGCACGCCGCCACGGCGGGGTGCTTGTAGAGCGCGTCCTCCACCTCGATGGAGGAGATGTTCTCGCCCCCTGAGATGATGATGTCCTTGGAGCGGTCCTTGAGCTGCACGTAGCCGTCGGGGTGCAGCACGCCCAAGTCGCCCGAGTGGAACCAGCCGCCGGCGAAGGCCTCCTCGGTGGCTGCGGGGTTCTTGAGATAGCCCTTCATGACGATGTTGCCGCGGAACATGACCTCGCCCAGCGAGGCCCCGTCGGCGGGCACCGGCGTCATGGTCCTCGGGTCCAGCACCGCCAGCGCCTCGAGTGCCGGATAGCGCACGCCCTGGCGCGACTTGAGCTGTGCCTGCTCGCCCACACCGCAGGTCGTTCCACTCCTCGTGCCATTCGCTCACCACCGCCGGGCCGTAGACCTCGGTGAGGCCATAGACGTGCGTCACGTTGAACCCGGCCCCAGCCATGGCGGCCAGCACCGCCTCCGGCGGCGGCGCCGCGGCGGTGACGAACTCTATCCTGTGCGGCAGCGGGCGCTTCTCTGCGTCGCTGGCATTGAGCAAGGTCGACATGACGATGGGCGCGCCGCATAGGTGCGTCACCTTGTGCTCGGCGATCGCATCGAACACCGGCTTGGCGCGCACCTGGCGCAGGCACACGTGCGTGCCGGCAACCGCGGAGATGGTCCAGGGGAAGCACCAGCCGTTGCAGTGGAACATCGGCAGGGTCCACAGGTAGACCGGGTGCTTGCCGAGGTTGGCTGAGAGCACGTTGGCGTAGCACATCAGCGCCGCGCCGCGGTGGCTGTAGACCACGCCCTTGGGATTGCCGGTGGTGCCGCTGGTGTAGTTGAGCGAGAGCGACTCCCATTCGTCGGGCGGCATCCGCCACTGAAACTGCGGATCGCCCTTGGCGATGAAAGCCTCGTACTCGATGGCCGAGAGCGGCTCGCCGGCCTGGGGGAACTCGCTGTCGCTGTAGTCGATCACCAGCGGCCTCACCTTGGCTTGCGCCAGCGCCGCGCGCATCACGGGCGCGAACTCGCGGTCGCAGATCACGACCTTGGCGTCGGCATGGTCGAGCTGGAAGGCGATGAGCGCCGCATCGAGCCGCGTGTTGAGGGCATTGAGCACCGCCCCGGTCATCGGCACCCCGTAGTGCGCCTCGAGCATGGGGGGCGCATTGGGCAACATCACCGATACCGTGCTCCCGGGCCGATGCCGTGCGCCGCCAGGGCTGAGGCGAGCCGCCGGGCCCGCGCATAGAACTCGCGATAGCTGAAGCGCTGCGCACCGTGGATGACGGCAGTGTGGCGGGAAACACCGCCGCACTCCGCTCCAGGAACGAGAGCGGGGTCAGCGGCTGGTAGTTGGCGGGGTTCTTGTCGAGGTTGCTGCGTGTAGGGATTGGAGGACATAGGCACCGCCCGGCAGGTCACGAACGAGGCTGTTCGGGCAAGCTAGCTGAAAGGGCGTCTGTGCGCCAAACGCCGCGGGAGCAGCAGCCGCTGGCGGCAACTTCCCGCTCCTGCGGTGCGCTTGCGCAACATGCAACCGTGGCTGTCTTGCCACGCAATAAACCGGTGGAAAACTGTAACGCAGCTGTTGACACCGCCGGTGCCAGGGATGCCGGCAGGGCGGTGCACCCCTGGCTGGTATTGCGTGGCGGGAGTGAGCATATGCGAAGGGTTGCGTCGGCGGGCGCATTTGAGAGCAGGCCTGCGCGCCTGATGCAGCGTTTGGCCCTGTTGCCGGCTTCGGAGGATGCTGCCGAGCCAGGACGTGGGCGCAGCCCGCGCACCGTTTTGTTCGTCGCGCTGGGATCTCGGCGGAGCGCTGATCGGTGCGGCCGCGCTCCTGGCGTTGAACATGGTGTGGGGCGGCGCAGCTGCGCGACCTCGGCAACCGGGGCCTCGGCGTCTTCGCCGCCGCTCTGGCACCCTTGGTCGGAAGCATCGAGGCACCCGTCCACGCACGCGCCACCGAAGGCGCACGCACCTGCCACGGCGACACTTCCCCCAGCAGCAGCCGGACAGTTTCGATATGGTGGTCGACAGGCGCGTCAAGGTCCGCGCAGCATTCGGCCTGCGGCTGATCGGCAGCGACGATCGACGTTTGCAGGTATTGCTGCGCGACGTGCCGGCAACGGCAGTGCTTTCACATGGCGCACGACAGGACGCATCGTCCTGGATCGTCGGCGCCGCCGACCTCGAGCACCTGCATCTCACGCTCGCCGACGGCACTCCAGATGCGTTCGATATCAGGATCGATGTGTTGGCGCGGTCTGACGTGGCGGGGGTTGGCAGCGTTGCGCGCGTCCGCGTGGTGGACGTGCCCGGCAAGGAACCCGCATCGATGGTAGCGGCGGCGGTGCAACGCGACACGGTGGTGCCGGCAGCGCTTGCGGTGGCCGAGCCACACGTGCAGAAGGCCCGCAGCGCGCCCGCGCCCGCGAGGACAAGGGCAAGACAATCAATGCGCCTGCGCCCGCATCTACCGACAGTCAGCGCCACTGGCCAGATGGCGCCAGCGGGCTCGGCGCAGTGCCGCCCTCGACCGAGCGGCAGGTGTGGTGGAAGATGCCGCCGCCCAGCTGGTCGCCGTTTCAGGAGCAAGCTGCCAACACGCTGCCGTGAGGGTCTCGGCGGTGTTGTTGTGGGCCGGGGCGGTGCGCTCTAGTGGTGTCTCCGAAATGCCGACATCCTTCGCGGCTAGACTAAACCACACAAATAATATGATCCTGCTGTTGCTTCGTCTCCGAATTGCCTTGCCATCATGCCGGCAAACGTGAGGCAATTCGGAGACAGGACACTAGCCTGTCCGTTCAATAGCCGTTGCTGAGCGGGGTGTCCCATGCTGCTGCCGGGCAAGGTCGCGATCGTTACAGGCGCCGCACAAGGCATCGGGCAGGCGTGCGCAGCGCGCCTCGCCAAGGAGGGCGCCAAGGTGGTGCTCTGCGACATCAACGAGGCAACCGGCCAGGCGGCTGCCCAGGCGATCGGCTCCAGCGCGATGCACGTGCGCTGCAACGTCGCCAAGCCTGAGGATGTGGCGGCGGTCGTGGCGGCCGCGCTCAGGGCCCACGGCCGCATCGACGTGCTGGTGAACAACGCCGGGGTCGTGGACGATGCGCCCTTCCTCGACCTCGGCCTCGAGGAACTCGACCGTGTGCTCTCGATCAACCTGCGCGGCGCCTTCCTGATGGCGCAGGCGGTGGCGCGGCAGATGGTGAAGCAGGGCGAGCCCAAGGCGGGTGGCTCGGCGGGCGCCATCGTCAACATGAGCTCGATCAACGAGCGGTTCGGGCTGCCCGACCACGTCGCCTACTCGATGTCCAAGGGCGGCATCGCCCAGCTCACCAAATCCATGGCGATCGCGCTTGCTTCGCAGGGTATCCGCGTCAATGCGGTGGGGCCCGGCACCATCGACACGCCGCTGCTCGCGAACGTGGTCAAGGACCGGGCCTTCCGCACCAAGGTGCTGTCGCGCACGCCGATCGGCCGCTACGGCCGCCCCGAGGAGATCGCGGCAATCGTCGCCTGGCTCGCCAGCGACGAGGCGAGCTACATCACCGGCACCACCATCTTCGCCGACGGCGGGCGGCTGCCCCTCAACTATGTAATGCCGGTGGCCGAGGATTGAGCGGGTTGCTGTTGACCTCGTCGTATCAGCGAGGAAGGAGAGCGCATGCGCTGCGAAGTCGTCGCTATCGGCACCGAGCTGCTGCTCGGTATCATCGTCGACAGCAACTCGGCCTGGATCGGCGAGCAGCTGGCGCTCGCCGGCGTCGACTCGCATTTCCAGGTGAAGGTCGGGGACAATTTCGCTCGCATCGAAACAACGATCCGCCAGGCGCTGGAGCGCAGCGACGCGGTGATCTGCTGTGGCGGGCTGGGGCCGACCCAGGATGACATCACCCGCGATGTGATTGCCCGCGTCATGGGGGTTGAAATGCGGCGCGACGAAAGTATCGCCGATCGCATCCGAGGGTACTTCAAGGCGCGCGGCCGCCCGATGTCGGAGAACAACTTGCGCCAGGCAGATATTCCAGTGGGCGCCGAGCCCATTCCGCAAATGCCCGGCACCGCCGCAGGGCTGGTGTGCCCGGTGGGAATCAAAGTGATCTACGCCGTGCCGGGTGTGCCGAGCGAGATGCGGGAGATGGTTTCGGGTACCGTGCTGCCCGACCTGCGCCGGCGCGCGGGGCAAGCGGCCGTAATCCGCTCGCGGGTGCTGCGCACCTGGGGCATGACCGAGTCGGGGCTGGCCGAGGTGCTGGCGCCGCGCATCGAGGAATTGGATCGGCTCGGCAACCCGACGCTGGCGTTCCAGGCCAGCGGTATGGACGGCATCAAAGTCGCGCATTGTTGCCAAGTGCGACGACGAGGTGTCCGCCCAACGCATCCTCGATGCCGAGGAAAGCCTGATCCGCAACCGCCTGGGCGCCGACGTGATCTTTGGCATCGACGACCAGTCGATGGAAGCGGTGGTGCTCGAGCTGCTGCGGCATAGGGGATTGACGCTGGCGGCGGTCGAGACGGTGACCGGCGGCTTGCTCGCGCAACGGCTGAGCGTGGTCGATTGGGACATGCAGACTTTCCTCGGGGCCAAGGTGGTCCCGGAGGCCGCCGAACCGTCGGCGGAGCGAAGCGCTGCCACCGCCGCGGCACAGGCGAGGGCCGCATTCGGAGCCGACGTCGGCATTGCGGCGATGGCGGCCGATGCCGGGGAGGGGTTCGCCCCCGGCACGGTGTTCCTCGCCGTGGACATGGCGGGCGGCGCTCGCACCGAGAAGGTAATGCTCACGCCGGACCGGCGCCGCATGCGTGAGTTCTCCGTCATCAGCCAGCTCAATCTGCTGCGGCGGATGCTGTCGGCGTTAGACAGCGCGGCGTGACAGCAGCGCGGTTCAATCCTCGCTCTTGGCGCCGCTGCCCATCTTCTGCAGTTCGGCCAGCATGCGCGCCTGCTGCTCGGCCTCCGACTCCTCGCGCACCTCCTCGGGCTCGCTCGGCATGACGATGTCGATGTCGGGTTGCGGGCCCATGCCGGGCGGCAGCGTGGTCTCCGCCGTCGGCAGCAAGGTGCTGCCGGCCTTCTCGACCTTCTTCTCCTGCTCCTTGCGCTCCCGCTCCAGGCGCCGCGCCGCCTTCTTCACCTCGGCATCGAGATCGGTCTGCGAGCACAGGCCCAGCGTCACCGGGTCCTGCGGCGTCAGATTGGGCGAGTTCCAGTGCGTGCGGTCGCGGATGGCGGCGATGGTCGGCTTGGTGGTGCCGACCAGGCGCATGATCTGGCTGTCTTTGAGCTCGGCGTGATTGCGCAGCAGCCAGACCACGGCGTTGGGCCGATCCTGGCGGCGGGAGACCGGCGTGTAGCGCGGGCCGGGCTTGGTCTTCACCTCGGGAATGTCGACCTTCGATTCGGCGAGCCGCAGGTGATGGCTGTGATCCTCCTCCGCGGCCTTGATCTCCTCGCGCGACAGCTGGCCGCTGGAGATGGGATCCATGCCCTTGATGCCGTGCGCCACGTCGCCGTCGGCGATGCCCTTCACCTCCAGCACGTGCAGGCCGCAGAACTCGGCGATCTGCTCGAAGGAAAGCGAGGTGTTCTCCACCAGCCAGACGGCGGTAGCTTTCGGCATCAGCGGTTTGCGAACGCTCATGGGGGCCTTTCCGAGACTGCACGGCAGCATTGCCCATGCAGGCCAGCATGCAGAAATGTGAGGGATGGGGCGTTATAGCGCATCAATTGTGCTCCCTGCAACCGGCGAGCCGTTGTGACTAAATGTGCGGCAGTGCGGGATTGCTGCGTCGCGTCGAGGCTGGCCGGTGCATGTGCACTGCGGCCGTTGCTGGGGGCCTGTGGCCCGGAATCATCAAAGTATTTATGATCTTCTGCTAGGTTCGCACGTTACAGATAGACTAAAGCGGGGCTTGTTGCGGCGCAAACTCGTACCGACTATTTTTGCGGCGCGGCATGATCTCTAAATGGGCTCAAGGGCAGGCGCAATGAACCTCACGACGCGGCAGGTCTACCACTTCGAGGACCTGGAACAGGGCATGGAGGCGAGCTTCGCCAAGACCGTGAGCGAGGCCGATATCTTCTCCTTTGCCGAGGTGACCGGAGACAAGAACCCGGTGCATCTCGATGAGAAATACGCCGCTGGCACGATGTTCAAGCAGCGGATCGCCCACGGCATGCTTACCGCGGGGTATATTTCCGCCGTGTTCGGAATGGAGCTGCCGGGCCCGGGCGCTATCTACGTGTCGCAAACCCTGAACTTCAGGGGTCCGGTGAAGATCGGCGACCGGGTGATCGCCAAGGTGCGGGTGATGGAGCTGTATCCCGCCAAGCGCCGCGCGCGCTTCGAGTGCATTTGCACCGTCGACGGCAAGGTCGTTCTGGAGGGCGAAGCCGTTCTGATGGTGCCGGCGCGGCCTGCCGTGGCGGCCAAGGTGGCTTGACCCTGCGCCTCTTGCCGGTTGCCTGGCTTCCAGCTTCCAGCCTCGTGCGCAGCTGCCGCGGCGCGCCCCGTCGCCGAGCCCCTACGAATCTTGCCGCCGCCTTGGGTGCTTGCACGTCCATGACCTTGCGCATCTACGCCGAGCGCAAGGGGCTGCCGCTCGGGCCCGTCAGCGTGCGCGTCACCCAGGGCAAAGTGCCGGTGGAGCATTGCGAGGATTGCGGCGCCGCGGTCGACGGCCGCACAGGCAAGATCGACCGCTTCGAGCGTACGATCAGCATCGAGGGCGGTGTGGACCAGGCACTGGCGGACAAGCAGGTGGAGATTGCCGGCAAGTGTCCGGTGCGTCGCACGCTGGAGGGCGGCGCGGCGGTGGTGACCAAGATCGCGGGCGTGGTGCCGTCCGCCTGACATGGGCGCTGGCACATCCCGCTGAAACCGCCGGGCGGCCATGAGCAGAGTTGTTAACGAGACCTATCGACGTTCCGCTGCAGTTTGAGCGGCACCCTTAAGCCCATTTTCAAGCCGCGCGCGTATAGATGGCATGGGGGCAGCCCTTGGGCGGGCCGCCGCGATTTGCGGTTGCGTAAGGCTGGCGAAAGGAATTGGGGGCTATGCGGGTGCGGGATCCGGCGCTCACTGCGCCCCAGGCTCTGTGCTGTGTCCATGCTTGCGGCGGCCTACTGAGCTTTCCGTGCCCGCGCTTGACTGACTGACCCCAGCCGGAGACCTGCAACGTGACGATCAGCTCCCTGACGCTGCGCCAGATCGCCGGCCTCAACAGCACGGCGATTGCCGCGCTGACGACGACGGACGTCGGCGAGCTGACCACAACGCAGATCGCCGTCTTCAGCGCCACGCAGCTGAACGCGTTCGAATCGACCGACCTGCAGGCGCTCGCTACAACTCAGATCACGGGCTTCTCGGTGAATGCGGTGCGGGGCTTGTCGCTCGCTGCCCTGCTGGCCCTGACCGATACCCAGACCGCGAGCTTCACCGAGACCCAGATCGGGGCGCTGACCACCACCGCGCTCAACGCGCTCTCCTCCACCGAGCTGCAAGGCTGGAGCACGACGCAGCTGGGCGCGCTCAAGGCCAAGCAGCTGGCCGGGCTGACGGCCACCGCCATCGACGGCTTCTCCACCACCCAGCTAGTCGCCTTGACCACCACGCAGCTGCGAGGTTTCACTGCGACGCAGCTCAACGGCATCTCTTCGACCAGCCTCAATGCGCTCAATGTCACCAGCCTGTCGACAGCGCAGATCCGCGGGCTCAATGCCACCGCGGTCGAGAACCTGAGCACGACCCAGGCGCAGGCGCTCACCGAGACGCAGATCAAGTTCTTGACCAGCACGGGCGTCGAGGCGCTCTCCTCCACCGAGCTGCAGGGCTGGAGCACGACGCAGCTCGCGATGCTGACCTCCAAGCAGCTCGCCGGCCTGACGACCACCGGGCTGCAGGACTTCACCACCACCCAGCTCACTGCTCTGACGTCGGCGCAAGTCAAAGGCGTGACGGCGACGCAGCTCAACAACCTCGCGACCACCAGCCTCAACGCGCTCGAGATGGGCGAGCTGACGACCACGCAGGTCAAGGGCCTCAACACGTCGGCGATCGCCAATCTGACCACCACCCAGGCGCAGTCGTTCGCCGCCGCGCAGATCAAGTACCTGTCGACCACGGCGCTCGAGGCGCTGAGCACCAGCGCGCTGCCGGCCTGGAACACCACGCAGCTGGGCGCTCTCACCGGCAAACAGCTTGGCGGCCTGACCACGACCGCGCTCGAGAACCTGTCCACTACCCAGGTCGGCGCGTTGACGAGCGCGCAGGTCCAGGGGCCTGACGATCAGCCAGCTCAATAGCCTCTCGGCCCTGGTCCTCAATGCGCTGGACATCGGCGAGCTGTCGACGGTGCAAGTGAAGGGGCTCGATGCTACGGCGGTCGACAATCTGACGATCGCCCAGGGCCAGGCCTTCACCGCCACGCAGATCAGGAACCTTTCCACCACCGGGCTCGCGGCGCTGAACCCGGCGGCACTGCAGGGCTGGAGCACTACGCAGCTCGGCGCACTGACCGGCAAGCAGCTGGGCGGGCTCTCCACCACGGCGCTGGATAATTTCGCGCTGACGCAGCTCACCGCCCTGATCACGCAGCAGGTGCAGGGTCTGACAACGACGCAGCTCAATGCGATGTCGGCCGTGAGCCTCAACGCGCTCGACATCGGCGAGCTGTCGACGGTGCAGGTGGCGGGGCTCGGCGCCACCGTCATGGGTGACCTGACCACCACCCAGACCGGCGGCTTCAGCTCGGCGCAGATCAAGGCCATCACCACCACCGCCCTCGACGCCCTGCTGCAGCTCGACGAGCCGGCATGGAATACGACGCAGCTTGCGGGCCTGGCTGCCATGCAGCTGGGCGGCTTGTCGACCACAGCGATCGACAGCTTCTCAACGACGCAGATATCCAACCTGACGACGACGCAGGTGCAGGGCCTGACGGCGACCCAGCTCAACGGCATCGCGCCGACGGGCCTCAATGCGCTCGATGTCGGCCGCCTGTCGACCACGCAGGTGGCGGGCCTCGACGTGACGGGCATCGAGAACCTGACCACCACCCAGGCGCAGGGGCTCACCACCACGCAGATCAAGTTCCTGTCGACGACCGGCATCGAGGCGCTGAACCCCGCCGCGCTGCAGGCCTGGAGCACGGCGCAGCTCGGCGCGCTGACGGCCACCCAGCTCGGCGGCCTGACGACCACGGCGTTCGAGAACTTCTCGACCACCCAGCTCGGTGCACTCGGCACCACGCAGGTGCAGGGCCTGACGGCGACGCAGCTCAACGGCATCTCGGCGACGGGCCTCAATGCGCTCGACCTCGCCGACCTGTCGACCACGCAGATCGCGGGGCTCAATGCCACCGGCATCGAGAACCTGACCTCCACGCAGGCCGGCGCGTTCACGACGACGCAGATTTTGTCCTTGTCGGCCACCGCCATCGAGGCCCTGCTGTCGACCGTGCAGCAGGCCTGGAGCACGACGCAGGTCGCGGCCCTGACGGGCACGCAGCTCGGCGGGCTGACGATCACCGCGCTCGAGAGCTTCTCCACCACCCAGCTCGGGGCCTTCACCACGAGCCAGCTCGGCGGTCTGACCGCGACCCAGCTCAATGGCCTGTCGCCCACCAGCCTCAACATCTTCGACATCACCAAGCTGTCGACGACGCAGGTGGGTGGTCTCAACACCACCGGCATCGAGAACCTGACCTCGACGCAAGCCAACGGCTTCACGACGACGCAGATCGGCTACCTGTCGGCGGCGGCCGTCGAGTCGATGATCACCACCGCGCTGCAGAGCTGGAGCACGACGCAGGTGGCCGCCCTGACGGGCGCGCAGCTCGGTGGGCTGACCACCACCTCGCTCGAGGGCTTCTCCACCACCCAGCTCGGCGCGCTGACCAGCACGCAGGTGCAGGGCCTGACCGCGACCCAGCTCAACAGTGTCTCGTCAACGAACCTCAACGCGCTTACGGCCGGCAGCCTGTCGGCTGTGCAAATAGCGGGCCTCAACCAGACCGCCGTGGGTGACTTGGCCGACACCCAGATCGCGGCCTTGAGCGCGGGGCAGATCGGCGCCTTGTCGACCACCGGCGTCGGCGGCCTCACCACCAGCGACCTGAGCGCGCTGACGTCGACGCAGGTGGCGGCGCTCACCGCATTCCAGATCGCTGCCTTGTCGGTGTCAGGGTTCGCGGCGCTGACCAGCACCACCGGCATTCCGGCGCTCAGCGCATCGGCTATCGCAGGCATCAGCCTGGCCAAGCTCGATGCCCTGACGACCACCCAGGCCTATGCCTTCTCTTCGACGCAGACGGCGGCGATGACCCCGGCGCAGCTCAACGCGCTGCTGACCTAAGGCGGGTGCCAAAGCGGCGCGCTGCTCGGGGCGTGCTGCAATGAAATCTTGATGCCCGTCATGGCGCGATTGTTGCGCGCGGCGGCCCCTTCACGCGCGGTTCCTGCTACAACCTCTGGAAGCAAGTTCCGGCAGCGCCCATCCGGCGTGGCCCGGCGCGTCCACGGGAGGTTGCCATGGCCTGGTCCATCAAGCTGTTCAGCGTCGGCGGGACGGCGGTGCGCATCCACCTGACGTTCTTCCTGCTGCTCGCCTGGATCGCCGCCATTCACTACAACCGCGGCGGCGCGGCCGCGGCCATCGACGGCCTCCTGTTCATCGTCCTACTGTTCGTTTGCGTTCTGGCGCACGAGTTCGGGCATGTGTTCGCCGCCCGCCGCTACGGCATCGGCACCACCGATGTCACCCTGCTGCCGATCGGCGGTCTGGCCTCGCTCGAGCGCATGCCGGAGAAGCCCGGCCAGGAGATCTTCGTCGCGCTGGCGGGGCCAGCGGTCAACCTGGTGATCGCGCTGGTCCTGGTAGTGCTGCTGGGCGCCCGTTTCGACCTGACGCAGATGGCGCAGCTGCACGAGGCGACATCTACGCTGATCGGGCGGGTCGCGGCGGCCAACCTTACGCTGTGCGTGTTCAATCTGATCCCGGCATTTCCCATGGACGGGGGGCGCGTGCTGAGGGCCCTGCTGGCCATATCCCTGGGCTACACTCGTGCCACCCGCGTTGCCGCCGCCATCGGCCAGGGCTTGGCATTCCTGTTCGCGCTACTCGGGCTGCTCGGCAATCCCTTGCTGATTCTGGTCGCCGTGTTCATCTTTCTCGCCGCCAGCGGTGAGGCGGGCTACGTGCAGATGCGCGAGTACACCCGCGGCTATCTGGCGTCGCATGCGATGATCACCAACTTCCAGACGCTGAGCCCCAACTCCACCATCGACGATGCGGCCGGGCTGCTGCTGCGCACAACGCAGCAGGAGATCCCGGTGCTGGACGGGGCAGGGGCGCTGCGCGGCGTTCTCACGCGGGAGGCGCTCATTGCAGCCCTACAGAACAAAGGCGGGGCCACGCCGGTCATCGAGGCGATGGACACAGGGGTGCCGACCGTGCCGGAGAACGCCTGCCTGGACAACATTTTCCAGATGCTGCAGGGTTCGCGCCGGAGCCTGGTCGGCGTGGTTGACCCGCGCGGGCGACTTGTCGGATATATTACTGTCGAAAATCTCTCGGAGCTGATCATGATCCAGTCGTCGCGCGCAGCCCGCCAGGGGGCACCGCGAGCAGGCGGGAGGCCGGCGACGGCATCGTAGCGCATGCCGCATACCGGCCTGCGCTTGTCACGGGGTTGTCACATCTGCGAAACACGACTCTGGCAAGGACCGCATACAACCTAACGGTGCCCGAATGGACGTGCTTGCCGAAGTGCTTGCCTATCTGGCTGCAGCATTCGCCGCGTTCGCCTTCTTTGTCCATTTCGCCACGACATTCAGTGCCGGCCGGCGGCTGCAGGTGCCCTCGCCGCCGCCCGCCAATCTCCACCACGGCCCGCCCGTCACCATCATCCGTCCGGTGTGCGGCGTCGATCCGACCGACGAGCTCACCTTGCGCTCCACGTTCGAGCTCGCCTATCCGGAGTACGAGGTCCTGTTTTGCTGTGCATCCGCCGAGGATCCTGCCTGCGGCCTGGTGCGCCGGCTCATCGCCGAGCATGCCGCCGTGCGCGCGCGCCTGCTGATCGGCGATGAGCACGTCTCGCAAAACCCCAAGCTCAACAATGTCGCCAAAGGCTGGCGCGCGGCGAGCCACGAGTGGATCGTCATCGCCGACAGCAATGTGCTGATGCCGCCCGACTACCTGGCTAGGCTGCTCGCGACTTGGCGCGCCGACACCGGCCTCGTCAGTGCTCCGCCGATCGGTTGGCAGCCCCAGGGCCTCTGGTCGGAGCTCGAGTGCGCCTACCTCAACACCTATCAGGCGCGCTGGCAGTATGCCGCCGATAGCCTGGGCTTGGGCTTCGCCCAGGGCAAGAACATGCTCTGGCGCCGTAGCGATCTGGAGGCCGCCGGCGGCATCCGGGCGCTAGGTTGCGAGCTGGCGGAGGATGCCGCTGCGACCAAGGTCGTGCGCGGGCTGGGGCTCACGGTGCGCCTGGTAGACGGCGCCTTCCCGCAGCCGGTGGGGGTGAAGACGGCGGCGCAGGTTTGGCTGCGGCAGCTGCGCTGGGCGCGGATCAGGCGCAGCACCTTCCCAGGGTTCTTCACGCTCGAGATCGCTTCGGGCTTGGGGATGCCGCTCGCATCCCTGTTCCTGGCCGGGCATGTGCTCGACTTCGACGTCGCGGCGCTGGCCGCGGCCTATGTGATCGCCTGGTTCGCAGCAGAGGCGTGGCTCGCCGCGTCGGTCGACTGGCCGTTGACCTGGCGGTCGCCGGTCGCGTGGGTGCTGCGCGAGGCGCTGCAGCCCCTGCTCTGGCTGTGGGCGTGGTCCGGCAACACGCTGAGCTGGCGTGGCAACGATGTGACCGTGGCGCGCGAGCAAAGCGGGATGGCGCGCTCCTGAGCATCGGCCGGTGGGCAGGGCGTGCGTTTGCCGCTAGTGTGATGATCGAGAATTCCGCCACATCGCGTGAGGCTAGGATCGGGAGCGGACTTCTCGATCTGAATCACACTAGCATCATGATTCTGCTAGTGTCCTTCAGATCGCGAAATTCGTTCTAAGTCCGCCGCATGGTGAGACGAGTTTCGCGATCAGGACACTAGTGTCCCGCTCCCGCAATCCGCAACCTTCGTACGGCGCGCATGCCGAACACGCTTGCCAATGCCCTGCCCAAGCGACCGATCGTCGTGCGGCCGCCGCGCGGCGCGAGCCCGCTCGCCTCGCTGGGGCTGTTTGCCCTGTTTATCGGAATGCTAGCCGGCATTCTGGCGTGGCTCGGCCCCGACCTGGTCCGCGACTCGCGCATTCGCGATGCGACAGCCACCGCCGACGGTGCGCGTATCGAGGAAACGCGCTGCCGTGCGTGGCTGAGGGTGCTCACCTTCTGCCACATCGCCGTCGGCGAGCCGGCCGACGGCGCCGAAGCCAAGCGCACGTTGCGCTATGCCTTCATCGGGACAGCGGGCGAGCCGCCCGTCCAGTTGCAACGCAGCCGCTCCGACCCTTCCCTTCTCACCACTGATCTCGGCTTGCACACGTTTTTCAGCCGGCTGATCACGCTAGTGCTGTTTTGCGCCATCCCGCTCGTCGGCATTCGCGTCACCGCGGTCATGCAGGAGGACGCGAGGAAGGCCGAGCGCGCATTCGCGGCCATGAGCGGCGGGCGATTGACCCCGGTGATCGTCGAGATCGAGCGCAAGAACTTCATGCCGCCGCGCCGCCGTCTGTGGGCTTATCTCTACGAGGGCGAGGCGGGCAAGGGGCGTGCGGTTGTCGAGTGGCCGGCCGCCGACCGTCCGCTGTTCACGGCGGCCGACGAGAAGCGGGCCGTGGCCTTGCAAGCGGACGGGGGCGGCGCGCCGTTGCTGCTCGATGCCAAGCTCGCCTGCCTCGACATCACTGAGGCCGAGCGGGAGGCCTTCTACGCGGCCTTCCGTGCGGCCTTCGCCGGGCCGCAATCTTCCGATTCAGGCTAATCGCCGGCTGCCCGTTGCGCACAGCCACGAGGCGGCGTTGAATGAGAACCCGCGTTTGCGTGCCCAGGCCCGAGCGGCTCAATTGAGGAACCACGCCCATGCTTGCCCGAACATCGATTGCGCTCGTCGCGCTGCTGGCTGCGGCGCCCGTTCTCTCCGCCGAAGACCCCAAGGCGTTTCAATGCACCTTCACCAACGGCTTGGCGTACGTCTACGAGAAGGGCGAGTTTGCCCAGGAGAAGGGGGCGCCGCTGGCGTTCGGCATCGCCGCCATCGACGCGCAGGCGCAGACCGCGGACCTGACCACCGAGCGCGGCACCGGCAGCCTCAAGATCGTGCATGCGGTGAACGCTACGCACTTCCTCGAGGTGGTGACGGAGGGGTGGCTGCACATCACCACCGTCTTCGACAAGGACGACGCCAAGGGCGTCTATCCGGCCGTGCACTCGCGCCACTTCGGGCTGTTCGGGCAGCCGATCGTTACCCAGTACCAGGGCTTCTGCGCCGCGAAGGGGTAGCGAGGTGTGAAGCTTGTGGCTCGGCAATCGCCGGGATGTCGCGGGCGCGGCCGATCAAGGCAACCGACCGCGGCACCGACAATCCCCGGATCATGACCTCCTCCTGAGGGAACGCATGATCGGACAGCCCGGCGCGGGAGAGCACCTCGCTGGCGACGATGAGCTGGCAGTTCTTGTCCTTGGTCAGCGCCTCCAGGCGGCTCGCCTGGTTGACCGTCGAGCCGATCACCGTGAGCATGGCGGTGTCGACATGCCCGATGTGGCCGACCACCAGCGGCCCCACGTCGATCCCCATGCCGATGCGCAGCGGCATGCCGATCTCGTTCACGATCTCGGCGTTGAGCCGGTCGAGAGCAATGTCGATGTCGCTCGCGGCGCGCAGCGCCAGACGGCAGCCTGCGTCCTCGCCCACCGTGGTTCCGAAGATCGCCATCAGGCCGTCGCCCAGATACTTGTCGATCCTGCCGCCGTGCCGGCGGACCGCCTCGCCCGCCTCCGCGAACAGCCGGTTGAGAATGAACACCACGTCGTAGGGCAGGCGCGCCTCGGCAATCGCGGTGAAGCCGCGGATGTCCAGGAACAGCACCGCCAGATTGCGTTCCACGCCCTGTCCCTCGGCGTCGGTCGATGTGCCCGTACGCTCGGACGACGGAGGGGCGACGAGGCGCGTAACGGTGATTGCGTGCTGCGGGCGGACCTGGCAGGCAAGCCGCACATTGGGGGGTGCGCGGATGCCGGCCAGCGTCATCGCCTCGGCAGGACCGGGCGTGGGGAAGGTGCTCGAGGCCGCTTTCCACCCCGACCCGGCAGGTGGAGCAGCGCGCGCGTCCGCCGCATACGGAAGCGTGCGGCACGTCCTTCATGCGGCTGATCTCGAGCAGGGTAGGGCCGGGCGCCACGCGCACCGTCGGGCCACCGCGATAGGTCACCTCGATCCGCGCGCCCGTGGCACGCCGCACGATGCGCACCAGGGGAACCAGCAGGGCCAGTCCGAGCAGGGCGAGGAATGTCTGGCGCAACCGATCATGCAAGGCCGCCAGCCTGTCGGCCGCTGTGCCATGCGGCGCGCGGGAGGCCGTCTGCAGTTTCTCCCAGGCGCCGGGCTGGGCGACCTCGGCGGCCACCTGCCGGCCTGCCACGGAGAAGCCGGCCAGGGCAGCAACCGGCAGCGCCACGGCGAGCGCAAACAGCGGCTGGCGCGCGTGCTCGTACCAGGGGGCCAGCCTCAGCCAGTGGTGGACGCCGATGCAGCCGTGCACCCACACCACCAGCAGCAGCGCGCCGTGCTCGAGCGCGAGCGCGGGCCAGATATTGGCAAGCTCGTAGGCATAGGTGTCGTCGGTGCCGGCCAGGCTGGCGGCGCCGCGATTGAACACCACGTGGGTGATGAGGAACAGCGGGATAGAGAGCCCGCTGACGATCTGCGCGGCTTCCCAGATCGGCATCTTCCAGGTGAGCCTGGTCGACAGCTTGTAGAGCGCGAGCAGGATGTGGGTGACGAATGCGCCGAGCAGGACGATGGAGCCGGGCCACGAGCGCGTCACCACCTTGCGCCAGTCCTGCATCGCCTGCATCGCATCGACGCTGACGAGGCCCAGCGCGTGATTGAAAAAATGCGTGGCGGCAAAGGTGAACAGGATGAGGCCGGTTGCGAGCCTCAGCCTCTGCAGTATGTCGCCGCGTGCCAGGACGTGCATCGGCTACTCGCCCCCCTGCTTTGCGGGCCGGATCATAGAGGAAAGGCGGCGTGCGAGAGAGGCTTGCAGGTGCGGCCAGGAAAAATTTGTCTTTGATGCTGCACTTGTAAACGGCACGATTGCTTACCCGCCAGCGCCAATGCCATAAGCTCGATCGCCCATGCTGAAGAAGATCCTGATTGCCAATCGCGGCGAGATCGCGCTGCGCATCATCCGCACCGCCCGCCGTCTCGGCGTCAGGACGGTGGCGGTCGCGTCCGAGCCCGACCGGCGTGCGCCGTTCGCGATTGTCGCCGACGAATTGGTGGAGATCGGGCCCGGCCGCGCGACCGAGAGCTATCTCGACATTGCCAAGATCATCGCCGCCGCCAAGCACATGGGGGCAGACGGCATCCATCCGGGCTACGGCTTCCTCGCCGAGAACGCAGCCTTCGCCGAGGCCGCGGGCAAGGCCGGCATCAGGTTCATCGGTCCATCGCCCGACGCCATGCGCCGCATGGGCGGCAAGGCCGAGGCCAAGGCGATCGCGGCCGAGGCCGGCGTGCCGGTGGTGCCGGGCTACCACGGCGACGAGCAGGATGCCAAGACGCTCGCTGCGGAAGCCAAGCGCATCGGCTATCCCGTGATGATCAAGGCTGTCGCCGGCGGCGGCGGCCGCGGCATGCGGCTGGTGGAGGCGGAGAAGGATCTCGCCGGGCTCCTGGAGAGCGCGCAGCGCGAGGCCCAGGCGGCCTTCGGTGATGCGCGCGTGTTGCTGGAGAAGGTGATCGCCGCGCCGCGCCACATCGAGGTGCAGGTGTTCGGCGACAGCCACGGCAACGTGGTGCATCTGTTCGAGCGCGACTGCACCTTGCAGCGGCGCAACCAGAAGGTGATCGAGGAGGCGCCTGCGCCGGGCATGTCGCCGGAGCTGCGGGCAAAGATTTGCGCGGCAGCCGTCGCCTGCGCCAGGGCGGTTCGCTATGAGGGCGCGGGCACGGTCGAGTTCCTGGTCGAGGGCGGCAAGCTCAGCGCGGAGGCGCCCTGGTACTTCATCGAGATGAACACGCGCCTGCAGGTGGAGCACCCGGTGACCGAGACGATCACCGGCCTCGACCTGGTCGAGTGGCAGTTGCGGGTTGCTTCGGGCGAGCGCCTACCGCTGGCGCAGGACGCGATTGAGATGTCCGGGCACGCCATCGAGGCGCGCCTGTGCGCGGAGAACCCGGCCAAGGGCTTCCTGCCGTCGACCGGTCCCATCGCCGCCTTCGAGGTGCCGGAGCATGAAAGGCCTGCGGGTGGATGCGGGTGTGGAGGAGGGCTCGGCGATCTCGCCCTTCTACGATTCCATGATCGCCAAGCTGATCGCCAGCGGCCCCGACCGCGCCACGGCGATTGCGCGCCTTGCCGGCGCGCTGAAGGAAACGGTGGTGGCCGGGCCCAAGACCAACGCCGCGTTCCTGCATGCGCTGGCAACCCTGCCCGCGTTCGCCGAGGCGCGCATGGACACGGGGCTGATCGGCCGCGAGCTTGCCGCGCTGGCGCCGAAGGGCATCGACCCCAAGGCCATCGGCTTCGGCGTCATGCACATGCTGTGGCAGGCCCACGACGATGCCGAGCAGACGGGCCGCGGCGCAGGCGGCTATTCGCCCTGGAGCGTGCAGGACGGATTTCAGCTCGGAGGCCCCAGGCAGCAGCAGGTGACGGTGCTGGCCGACAACGTGGCGACCACGCTTGGCGGTGACCTGGGGCGCCGACGGCCCTACCGCTTCCGTGATCGGCAATTCCGGTGCGCCGCCCTGGGAGCGGCGGTCGATCCGCGTGGTCGGCGAGGGCAACCCGCTCTACGTGCTGCACGACATGCGCCAGACCGAGCTGCGCTGGCCCACCTTCGACGCGGGCGCGATGGAGGAGGCGGGTGATGGCAGCAGCATCCGGGCGCCGATCATCGGCCGCGTGGCCAAGGTGTTCGTGAAGAAGGGCGACAAGGTCGCCAAGGGCGATCGCGTGGCCGTGGTCGAGGCCATGAAGATGGAGCACGTACTGCACGCGCCGCGCGACGGCGAGGTCGACAGGTTGGCGGCCAAGGAAGGCGAGCAGGTGCAGCTAGGCGCCGTGATCGCGACGCTCGCGTAGTAGGCGTAGGTTGGGTCAAGCGTAGCGATGACCCAACACACCACTCGAGCTGCGCGCCTCCGCTTGACCCAACCTACAAGGCCAGCCGGCGTGACTGGCGCGACACCAGCAGGCCGACAATTGCGAAGTTGAGGATGTTGGCCGCCACGCCGGTGGCGAACGCCGGCGCATAGGAGCCGAACAGGTCGTAGAGGTAGCCGGCCAGCCATCCGCCGAGCGCCATGCCGAAGGCCGTGCACAGCAGCACGCTCGGCACGCGCCAATAGGCCTCCTCGGCGGGGAACAGGTCGCGGATGGCGAGCGCATAGGCCGGGATGAGCGCGCTGAAGCCAATGCCGAAGGCGCCGGCCACCAAGAACAGCCCGGCCTCGGTTTGGGTGAACAGAAACCCGGTGAGCGCCGCGGCCTGCGCGCCCGAACTGATCAGGATGGTCTTGAGGCCGCCCAGCCGGTCTGAGATCAGGCCCCACACCTGCCGGCTGAGGAAGCCTGCGCCGAGCAGCACCGACAGCATCAGGGCGCCCGTTGCGCGGCCGATGCCGAGGTCGCCGCAGAAGGCCACCAGATGCTGCTGCGGCATGGCCATCGGCACGCAGCAGAGCACGCCTGCCATGCACATCAGGATGAAGGCGACGTTGGACGGCAGCGCGATGTTGAACGAGGTGCCGGCAGGCGCTGCCGGGGTGCCGCTCGCTTGCGCGCGCGGCTGCGGAGGCGTGCTCAGGAAGATGAGCGCCAGCGGCACTATCAGCACGACCACGAGCACGCCGTAGAGCAGCATGGTGGTGCGCCAGCCGAACGCGCTCACGGAGCGCTCGAACACCGGCGGCCACACCGCGCCGGCGAGGTAGCTGCCGCTGGAGATCAGCGCCAAGGCCGATCCGCGGCGACGGTCGAACCAATGGCTGATGTAGACGTACATGGGCGCGTTGATGGCGCCGAGCCCCAGCAGGCCCATGAACACCGCGTGCCCGATCCACAGCGGCCCCGGTGGGCCGAGGGTCGAGATGGCAAGACCGATGCAGACCATCACAGCGCCGAAGATGACGGTCGAGCGCGTGCCGAAGCGGGCGGCCGCGCGGCCCATCAATACGCCGCCGATGCCGGCCCCCAGCCAGGTAAGCGAGGTCGCAAGCGCGGGGATGGACCTGGCGCCGCCGACCTCGGCCGCGATCTCGGTCAGCGCCACCGAGGTGATCCAGCCTGCGCCGAACACCAGCCCCATGATCGACAGCGCCGCCACCGCGACGATCCAGGACTGCCTGGTCTCCACGGAGGCGAGGGAGGGCATCGGTGCGTGCATTGCTTCTGGGACCCGGGAGGCGCGGCTGTGCGCGGCACGGCGCCCGCACGGGGTCGAGGCATAACACAGGCAGATCGCAGGAGCGGAATGCGCGCGGGCCAGCTTTGCTGCGTTGCGACAATATTCCTGTTCAAGGGCCGCGCATTGCACGAGGATCGTCCGGTGTGCGGGCTATGATGGTCGACGGGCCCAAGGTGCGATCCACGGGAATGGCTGGGAATAACCGGGCATGACGCTGCATCTGATCAAGCTGTGTGTGGGCTGCGATTCCATCGAGGACCTGGCCGCCTGGCAGGAAGAGCGCTTGAAGCAGCGGCGCAAGGCCGGCGAGAAGAGGCCGCAGCTGTTCCACCGCACGTTCCAGACACCAAAGCGCCGCGACGAACTGCTCGACGGCGGCTCGCTGTATTGGGTGATCAAGGGTCTGGTGCAGGTGCGCCAGCCGCTCGCCGATATCGCCGAGGGCACCAAGGAGGACGGTACGCCGTGCTGCCTGCTGGTGTTCAAGAACGAGCTGGTCGCGGTGCGCCCTACGCCCAGGCGTGCGTTCCAAGGCTGGCGCTATCTCGACGCGGACGACGCGCCGGAGGATTTGAAGGGCCGCTCCGCCGCCGGCATCACCACCATGCCGCCCAAGCTCAGGAAGCAGCTGGCAGAGCTGGGGCTGCTGTAGCGCGAGGGCGCCGTACGCCGGCGCAGCAAGGCCCGGCGGAGCGGCCTCTCCACCGGGCCCCATTGCGACATGTTGAGCCGCTTCACGCGGCTCGCTGGATCAAGGGCGTACGCGCTTTTCTTACCCGGAGGCGCCAGAGGACCGGTTGTGCCGAGCCTCGGCCCGGCTGGTGGTCATGGGCGACAACTCCGCCGCAGTGCCCTCCTGATCGCTTTCAGGTCTTGCGGAGCTGCTGGCCCGCGCCGGCCTCGAAGGCTGGCCAGCATCGGCTCGCGATGACACCAGCGTTCGGGCACGAGGATCCGGCCCGGGACAGGGCGCCGCGCACATTCTTCGGATTGTGAGGGAAAGGTGCCGCCCGCGCTTCAGGCTTAGAGCCTGGGTGCCTGGACGGCACTGCGACTGCCCGGAGGAGACATTTTCTTAGACCTCCCTTTCGCAGAGTTGGCGAATGATGTGCCTGTGAAAGCCCGAGGTCAAATCACAATCGACCGCAACGTGCATTTCTCCACATTGGCATAGCGATCCGTTAACCAAGCGTTTGCCCGCCCCGCCTATCCTGTCCGCAGCGCGTTGTTGATCAGCGTCCAGCGGGGAGTGAGACGCATGCATCGCATATTCGGACTGTTGGCATTGGCGGCGGCCGCATACGGCGCCTGGGTGCTGTTCTCCGTGCCGGAGCCTGATGTGTTCGTGCGGGCTGCGCGCGGAGCCTCCGACGGATCGGGGGCCTACAGCAACTGGGCCTTCGGCCTGGTCACGGGTCTATTCCTCGCATCGCTTTTGATGATCGACTGGCGGGGCCTGCCCGAGCGTGCCGGCAGCTGGCTCGCCGTGCAGCGGCGCCGGCTCGGGCTGATCCTGATCGGCGGCCTGTGCGCGGGCGTGCTGCTGCTGTTCTGAGCCGTTTCCGCCGGGCTGCGTTGCGGCGCGGCTTGCGCTTTCGAGGGTGCGCCCCCTAGTGTGCGGCTCCAGCAGAGGAGCGCGCCATGGCCGCACCGCTTCCCATCACCGTCTACTCGGATGTGATCTGCCCGTGGTGCTACGTCGGCAAGCGCCGGCTCGAGACTGCGCTCGATGGTCCGGGCATGCCGCCGCAGGTCGAGCTGGCGTGGCGCCCCTTCGAGCTCAACCCCGAGATGCCGGCCGAGGGCATCACGCGGGCGGAGTACCGGGCGAGGAAGTTCGGCGCGGAGCGCAGCGCCGAGCTCGACCGCAACATGACGGCGATCGGCCGCGAGGTGGGGATCGACTTCGCCTTCGACCGCATGCAGCGCACGCCCAATACGCGGCTGGCGCACCGGCTGGTGTGGGAGGCCGGCCGCCAGGGCCGTCAGAACGAGATCGTCAACCGGCTGTTCCGCGCCTACTTCGAGGAGGCGCTCGACATCGGCTCCAAGGAGGTCCTGACCAGCCTTGCCGCCGAGGCTGGTCTGGAGGCCGAAGGGGTCGCCGGCGCACTTGCCAGCGAGGAGAGCCTGCAGGCGGTGATGGAGATGGAGCAGCAGGGCTATCGCATGGGCATCCAGGGCGTGCCGTTCTTCATCGTCTTGGGCAAGTACGGCATCTCCGGCGCGCAGCCGCCCGAGCTGTGGCGCGACGCGCTGCCCAAGATCGCCGCCGAGATGCCCCGCGCCTAGCGCCGACGCGCGGCGACAAGGCCCTGGATCCGCCCTTCGGGCACCCCGGATCAAGATCAAGTCCGGGGCAGGCTCTTCTCCCCAAGGGGAGAAGGGTCTTGCAGCCCGCTTTGCGTGTCGAGGTTCAACAGCGCGCGAAAAAGGGCTAGAAAGCCGGCAACAGTTCTTGCCACCAGTTAGCAGTAAGGGTTGCGACCATGGTCAATCGCCTGCAGTTCTACATCGACGGCGCCTGGGTGGACCCGGTTGCCAAGAAAACGTTGCCGGTCGTCAATCCCGCCAGCGAGGAGACGCTGTACGAGATCGCGCTGGGCTCGGCGGCCGACGTCGACAAGGCGGTCAAGGCTGCCAGGCGCGCGTTCGAGACATTCTCGCTCACCAGCCGCGAGCAGCGCGTGGAGCTGCTGAGCAACGTCATCGAGGTCTACAAGAAGCGCATGAAGGAGATCGGCGGCGCCGATCTCCGACGAGATGGGTGCCCCGCTCGGTTTTGCGGAAAAGTTCCAGGCGGGCGCGGGGCTCGGCCACCTGATGACCACGCTCGACGCGCTCAAGAACTATCAATTCGAGGAGACGCTGGGCTCCGCCATGCTGCTGCGCGAGCCGGTGGGCGTGGTGGGCATGATCACGCCGTGGAACTGGCCGCTCAACCAGATCGCCTGCAAGGTGGCGCCTGCGCTCGCCGCCGGCTGCACCATGATCCTCAAGCCCTCCGAGTACACGCCGATCCTCGGCGCTGATCTTCGCCGAGATCCTGCACGAGGCCGGCGTGCCCAAGGGCGTGTTCAACCTGGTCAACGGCCTGGGCCCCGAGGTCGGTGCCGCCATGAGCACGCATCCGGGCATCGACATGATGTCGTTCACGGGCTCGACGCGGGCCGGCATCGACGTGGTGCAGAGGGCAGCGCCGACGGTGAAGCGCGTGACGCAGGAGCTGGGCGGCAAGTCGCCCAATATCATCCTGGAGGATGCCGACCTCGCCAAGGCCATCACCGGCGGCACGGCCCATTGCTTCAACAACTCGGGCCAGTCCTGCAATGCGCCCACGCGCCTGCTGGTGCCGCACGGCAAGATGAAGGAGGCCGCGGCCATCGCCAAGGCAGTCGCCGACAAGGCCAAGCCCGGCGATCCGCGCGCCGAGGGCACCACCATGGGCCCCGTCGTCAACCGCGTGCAGTGGGAGAAGATCCAGGGCCTGATCAAGAAGGGCATGGACGAGGGCGCGACCTTGGTCACCGGCGGCGTCGGCCTGCCGGAAGGCCTGAACAAGGGCTTCTACGTGCGGCCCACCGTGTTCGCCGATGTCAGCAACGACATGACGATCGCGCGCGAGGAGATCTTCGGCCCGGTGCTGTCGATCATCGGCTACAAGGACGAGGACGACGCGGTGCGCATCGCCAACGACACGCCCTATGGCCTTGCCGGCTACGTGTCGGGCGGCAATGTGGAGCGCGCGCGGCAGGTGGCGCGCCGCATCCGCGCCGGCAACGTCAACCTCAACGGCGCGCAGAACGAGCGGGCGGCACCCTTCGGCGGCTACAAGCAGTCCGGCAACGGCCGCGAGTGGGGCCGCTTCGGTCTCGAGGAGTACCTGGAGGTCAAGGCCGTGGCCGGTTGGGGCGTCTAGTGTCCCGAACCCGAAGTTCGCACCCACTTTGCGGCACCGAATATGCGAACTTCGGGTTCAAAAGGGACACTAGGACTTTACAGACACCACACTAGTCCTCGACCATCGTCAGGGCGGCCCGACGGTCTGAGGATTTCAGTCTGAGAAACAGAGTGCGGGCCGCTTTGATGTCGCGCTCGGCGCCGCTGTCGGACGCCTTGCGCAGCGCCACTGTCGTGGGATCGTCGGCGCCAAGAATGAATTCCAGCGCTTTGGCCAGGCGCCCCATTGCGGCGCGGTCGATCGTAGTCTCATCCATAAGGAGGTGTCCTTCGCTCGCGTACAGATAACCTAACACGCCTGGCGGTCGGACAGTCGCGCCAAACGGGCTGGAGGCGTACCTGTAGGTCAAGGGGTGGCCGGCTGGGGCGCGTAGCCCGTCGGGCGCGCGAGCGAGGCGGCCGGCGAACTACGCCGAGGCGAAGCGTTGTCTGAGCTGCTCCGAGGACCAGACTGCGAGATGTCGCGGCGGATTGGGCGGCATGAAGTCGTCGATCTTGCGAACTGGCAGAGGCAGGCCGTACGGCGGCTTCATGAGGTTGATGAACCGAAATTCGCCAGTAGGGACTCGTTCGCGGCGACGTCGTACGTCGTGCTCCGAGAGTATCTGCCTTCTCGAACGCGCCGCGTTCATCTAGCACTCTGAGTCCGTCGTTCAGGGAAAGGTGAAAAATTGCGTCCCGACACAACCAGAGATCCGAGCTCGGTATCGGTCCCTCGACGATGTCCAGTTCCCTGAAAGAGCGATTGGGGGCGGCATGCTCTCTGGCATTGCGTTCGATCAAGCTGGGAACTATGTCGCAGCCAGTGTAAGTGACCCGATCAGGAAGCTTGACGTGCTGCAACCAATGAAAATCGCCGCAGGGAGCGTCGAGAAGGGTCTTCACGCCGAGCTCGTCGAGCAGCTTCGGCAGTCGATTGCGTATCGCCACAGTATAATAAAGCGTGCTCCCGTAGCCGCTGACCAGATTCTCGATTCGCTCCACGCATTGGTCTCGAATACCTTCTCGAAAGTCGACCGACGGTGGTTGGTATCTACGAGGCCTTCATTCTTCTGATGATTGCCTCCGACCCGCGGAGCCTTGATATCCGCTTGTCGAGCCGAAAGATACACACTCCGCCAAATGGTGCGCCATTGCTCAATGCGGTGGGGAGATTGTGCGCGAAAAGCCCTTTGATCGGGCGCTTGATGGCCTGCATCACATCCATAACTCTATTGACTCGAACTCGCCGTAGCTCCCGCAGGAGGCCGTAGCACCCTCTGACTCGTGTCCGTGCAAACTGTTGTGTTGGCCCTATTACCGCGGTATTGCACGCTATTGCGGCCTTGCCGAACGTGCGTTGCACCGACCGAAGCTACGGCGCAGCAGCAATGGCGTGCACGCGGCTGCGCCCGCGGCACGCGGCAGCGGGGCGACGCGCAATTCCGCTCGCGAGATCGCGCGCTGGGTTCGCAGAGGAGACCGCGGCGCACATTGCGCCCGCCAGAATATGAAAAGGCGGCCGAGGCCGCCTTTCTTGCGTTGGAACCTTACGCCGCCTCACCCCGACCCTTCCCCGCGAGCGGGGAGAGGGAGGAGGCTAGACCGAGTAGTACATGTCGAACTCGACGGGATGCGGCGTCATGTCGGTGCGCGCCACCTCGGCCATCTTCAGCTCGATGTAGGCATCGATCATGTCGTCGGTGAACACGCCGCCCTTCTTCAGGAACTCGCGGTTGCCGTCGAGGTTCGTGAGGGCCTCGCGCAGGCTTCCGCAAACCGTCGGGATCTTGGAGAGCTCGGCCGGCGGCAGGTCGTAGAGGTTCTTGTCGACGGCTTCGCCTGGGCTGATCTTGTTCTGGATGCCGTCGAGGCCGGCCATCAGCATGGCCGCGAACCCGAGGTAGGGGTTGGCGGCAGGATCGGGGAAGCGCACCTCGACACGCTTGGCCTTCGGCGAGGTCACCACCGGGATGCGGCAGGAGGCCGAGCGGTTGCGCACCGAGTAAGCCAGCAGCACGGGGGCCTCGTAACCCGGCACCAGCCGCTTGTAGGAGTTGGTGGTCGGGTTGGTGAAGGCGTTGATGGTTTTGGCGTGCTTGAGAATGCCGCCGATGTAGTAGAGGCAGGTATCCGACAGGTCGGCATACTTGTTGCCGGCGAACACCGGGGTCGAGCCCTTCCAGATCGACTGGTGGCAGTGCATGCCCGAGCCGTTGTCGCCGTAGACGGGCTTGGGCATGAAACAGGCAGTCTTGCCGTAAGCCTGCGCCACCTGGTGGATCACGTACTTGTAGATCTGCATGTTGTCGGCGCTTTGCACGATCGGCTGAAACTTGATGCCGAGCTCGTGCTGGGCGGAGGCCACCTCATGGTGGTGCTTCTCGACCACGACGCCCATCTCGGCCATCACCGAGAGCATCTCGGAGCGGATGTCCTGGGCGCTGTCGACCGGCGGCACCGGGAAGTAGCCGCCCTTGGTGCGTGGCCGGTGGGCGAGGTTGCCCATCTCGTAGTCGGTGCCGCTGTTGGAGGGCAGCTCGGCGCTGTCCAGCTTGAAGCCGCAGTTATATGGATCGGTGCTGAACTTGACGTCGTCGAAGATGAAGAACTCCGCCTCCGGACCGAACACCGCCACGTCGCCGATGCCGCTCTGCTTCATGTAGGCTTCGGCACGCTTGGCGATGGAGCGCGGATCGCGCTCGTACATCTCGCCGGTGGTCGGCTCGAGCACGTCGCAGAAGATCGCCATGGTGGTCTGGGCGAAGAAGGGATCGAGGTGCGCGGAAGCCGGGTCCGGCATCAGGGTCATGTCGGAGGCCTCGATGCCCTTCCAGCCCGCAATCGAGGAGCCGTCGAAGGCGTAGCCGTCGGTGAACATGCCTTCGTTGACGCACGAGCCATCGGCCGTCACGTGCTGCATCTTGCCCTTGGTGTCGGTGAAGCGAAGGTCGAGGAACTTGACGTCCTTGTCCTTCATCATCTTCAGCACGTCGCCAACGTTCTTCGGTCTGTCTGCCATGCTACTCCCCTGTCCTCGATGCAGCGCGATGAGATTGAGCTTGGATGAGATTCGAGCGCCGACGGCCCGGAGGCCCCGAAGTGCCGCGTGCCGATCGAACTGCGATCGCCGGCGCCCGTTGTTCAGATTGCGTCGGTGCCGGTCTCGCCTGTGCGGATGCGAATGGCCTCTTCGACTGTGGAAATGAAGATCTTGCCGTCGCCGATGCGCCCGGTCTTGGCCGCCTTCTGGATCGCATCCAGCGCCTTGGGCAGCATGTCGTCGGCAAGCACCACCTCGATTTTCACCTTGGGCAGGAAATCGACCACGTACTCGGCGCCCCTGTAGAGCTCGGTGTGGCCCTTCTGGCGTCCAAAACCCTTGGCCTCAATGACGGTAATGCCCTGCAGGCCGATCTCCTGCAGAGCCTCCTTCACCTCGTCGAGCTTGAAGGGCTTGATTATGGCTTCGATCTTTTTCATGCGTCCCTTCACCTCCCGGCCAACCTCAGCTCATGTCGCGGTTGTCTGGGCCACGCAATTGCTTAAGCATGAGGCGTGCCAAGGTTTACGCGCCGTTCCGGCCCCATACAACTGCCGCCTCGTGCGTATCTACAGGGCAAAACCGTGCGCGGGCAACTGCCCAAAATGCCGTTTCTCTGAGCAAATGCCCACGATAGGGGCATATTTTCTTGTTGCGGATGGCGTGGTTGGCGCCCTGCATGGGCGGGCGCAAGATGGGCGTGGGGTCTCAGGAGCTGGAGCCTAGCCGTGTCGGGCGACGAACTGCTGACGGTAGAGGAAATGGGCCGCGCCGACCGTGCCGCGATCGCGGGGGGCGTGCCGGGGACGGCCCTCATGGAGGCTGCAGGACGGGCGGTGGCCGACGCCGCCGTCACTTTCCTTGCAGGCTGCCGGGGGGCGGCGGTGGCGGTCGTTTGCGGGCCAGGCAACAACGGCGGTGACGGGCTCGTGGCGGCCAGGCTGCTGCGGGCGCGGGGTTGGCGGGTGCGGCTTGGCCTGCTTGGCGACCGGGCGGGGCTTACCGGCGATGCCTCGGAGATGGCCCAGCGGTGGGACGGCCCGATCGAGGCGTTGTCGCCGGCCGTGCTCGAGGGGGCCGATCTCATCGTCGATGCCCTGTTTGGTGCCGGGTTGTCCCGCCCCGTGGAGGGGACAGCCGCCGCGGTGGTGGCGGCCATCAATGCGGCGGGCAGGCCGGTCCTGTCCGTCGATGTCCCGAGCGGGCTCGATGGCACCTCGGGGCGCGCCGGAGGGCCAGTGGTCCAAGCAAGCCTCACCGTGACCTTCCACCGCCTCAAGCCGGGCCACCTGCTGCTGCCGGGACGGACGCTGTGCGGCGAGGTGCGGCTGGCGGACATCGGCATCCCGGCGGGCGTGCTGGACGGGATCGCGCCGCGCACCTTTGCCAACCGTCCGTCGCTGTGGAGCATGCGCTATCCCCGTCCGGGGTTCGTGCCCACAAGTACCGGCGCGGCCACGTGGTGGTGGTGTCCGGTCCGGCGGAGAGTACCGGGGCGGCGCGGCTCGGCGCGCGCGGTGCGCTGCGCATCGGCGCGGGCCTGGTGACGCTGGTGGGTAACGGTGCCGCTACCGCCATCAATGCCACCCACGCGACGGCGGTGATGGTGCGGGCGGTTGCCTCCGACACCCAACTCGCCGAGTTCCTGTCGGACGAGCGGCGCAATGCTGTGCTGATCGGCCCGGGCGCCGGCGTCGGGGCGGCGACCGCGGCGAGCGTGCTCACAGTGCTGGCCGCCAAGGCCGCCGCCGTGCTCGATGCCGATGCGCTGACCTCGTTCGTGCCGGTGGAGGGCCAGGCTCCGGTCAAGGCCGCGGGGCTCGGGTTCGTCGTGCGCAGCGCCGACCCGGAGCCGGCGCAGGAGGCGCTGTTTGCGGTCCTCAAAGGGCGCAGCGCGCCAGCCGTGCTCACGCCCCATGAGGGCGAGTTTACGCGGCTGTTCGGCATGCTCGAGGGCTCGAAGCTGGCACAGGCGCGCCAGGCCGCCGGCACGAGCGGAGCAGTCGTGGTGCTCAAGGGTGCCGACACCGTGATCGCCTCGCCCGACGGCCCCGCCGCCATCAACGACAATGCACCGCCATGGCTCGCCACCGCGGGCTCCGGCGACGTGCTGGCGGGCTTTGTCGCGGGGCTTCTTGCGCAGGGGATGCCGGCGTTCGAGGCCGCCTGTGCTGCGGTATGGCTGCATGGGGAATGCGGTTCGGCCTTCGGGCCAGGACTGATTGCGGAGGATTTGCCGGAGAGTTTGCCGAAGGTGCTGCGGGCTGCCGATTCCCAGCGTGGCGACTATAGTGTCGGTGCGAAAGCGCGAGGAGCCAAGTGACTGCCATGAGCCAGAGCAGCGTCAGCAGCCAGAACGCAGCAGCGGTGCTGAGCGCGGCCCAATTGCCGCCGGACGATAGTCGCGCGTGGCTCGCCACTGTCCCCGCACTGCGCGGCGATTTCGCAGCCGACGCCGCGGCATGCTCGGGCTTGTGGGCGCGCGGTCTCGGCCTGCGGGCGAAACTACCGCGCAAGGAGGCGCGCAACGCTCATCACACTGCCGCCGCCGCCCTCATCCACGCCAAGGAGCGCGAGTTGCGGGAAGAGTTCCTCGCGCTCCATGTCGAGCAGCTCTACTCCCGTCTCACGGCCAACCGCAGCAAATTCCTGCGCGTCGACGAGCTGCTGCCCGAAGCCGCCAAGCTCGTCCCCGGCCTGACGCCCGACGCCAAAGCTCTGGAAATCGAGCGCGAGCTGCCGCTCAAGGACAAGGACGGCATCGAGATCGACCAGGGCATCCTGTTCGGCAACATCCTGGCGCACCCCGAATCCGGCCGCCATCTGTGCCACGCCATGCTGCTGCCGCGAGCCAAGTCCTTCGAGCTGCTGCGGCGCCTGGAGAAGGACGGCGCCGTCGATCTAGGGCAAGCGCGCGTCAGCCGCGCCGGCAAGGCGTCGATGGTGGAGCTGCGCAACCCGCGCTCGCTCAACGCGCTCGACGACACCACGCTCGAGCCGCTGGAGACCGCGATCGACATCGCCATCCTCGATCCCACCACCGAGATCGGCGTGCTGCGCGGCGGCTTCGTCGATCATCCCAAGTATGCCGGCCGCCGCATCTATTGCTCGGGCCTCAACCTCACGCACCTCTACCTGGGCAAGATCTCGTTCCTGTTCTACTTCCATCACGTCATGGGCTACGAGCACAAGATGTTCCGCGGCCTCGCCCGCCCCGACGTGCCGCCCGACGACCTCGCCCGCGCCACCATCGAGAAGCCGTGGATCAGCGTGGTGGAGACCTTCGCCATCGGCGGCGGCTGCCAGCATCTGCTCGCCATGGACTACACGCTGGCCGAGGCCGGCGCCTACTTGACGCTGCCGGCCCGCAAGGAGGGCATCATCCCGGGCTTCGCCAACCTGCGCCTGCCGCGCTTCGTCGGCGACCGGCTGGCGCGCCAGGCCATCATGTACGGCCGCCGCTTCGACTGCGACTCGCCCGAGGGCCGCATGATCTGCGACGAGGTCGTGCCCGCCGGGCAGATGGACGCTGCGCTGGCGAAGCTGATCGACGGGCTCACCAGCTCCGGTGTGGTGAGCTTCGTCGGCAACCGCCGCCAGTTCCGCATCGGGCAAGAGCCGCTGGACCTCTTCCGCCGCTACCTGTCGCTCTACGCCAAGGAGCAGGCCTACTGCCATTTCAGCGGCGGGCTGATCTCCAACCTCGAGCGCCATTGGGACGCGCAGCAACGTAAGCTTTAGCTGTCGGAGCAAACTGGCTGCCCTCGGCGTTTGTCCCGATACCGTGGAGGCCCGGATCGTTGGAGGGTTGGCCCCGTTTCCACTGATCGGAGCGGGAAGATGGCCTACAGCCACAAGCCCAACGGCGGGCAGCGCGGTATCCAAGGATACCCAGCCAGCAAGGTTTCGCCGGTCACGCCAGCCACTCCGCTCCTGACCAAGCTCGCCGAGCAAGTGAGCAGCGCGAGGACGCCGGGCGAGGTCCTCGATGGCCTCGACGATTTCGCCTCCAAGCTGCTCCCCGTCAACATGCTCGGCGTCGGCCGCATGCCGCAGCGCACCTCGGATTGGCGCAAGATCGAGTTGGGGCGCGACGTGTTTCTGCATCCTTCGGTGCCCATCGCATGGTGGAACGAGTATGCGGCCAAGGCGGCGCAGGGCTACGACCCCGGCATCATGATGGCCAAGTCCAGCCTCATGGCCTACACCTGGACCGAGACCATGCAGATGCTGGAGCCGATCGGCATCGACCGCTGGCCCTACGAGCTGGCGCTCAAGCATGGCATCCGCGATGCGCTGACCTGCTGCGTCGGCCAGCGCTGGCTGGTGGCCTACTGGTCGCGCCAGGTTCTGAGCGCGTCTCTGACTACGCCGCTGCGCATCCTGCTTGTCGCTGCCGCCGGGTTCGGCGCGCTGCGGCTGGAGCAGGTGCTGGGCGAGAACCCGCGTCGCGTCGGCAGCCGGCCGCCGATCACGCCGCGCGAGCTTGCCGTGCTGCGCCTGGTGTCGCTTGGCAAGGATACCGGCGAGGTCGCCAAGCTGCTCGGTATCGGCGAGGAGACCGTGCGCACGCATCTGAAGAAGGTGCAGGCCAAGCTCGGCGTATCAAATCGCGCCCACGCGGTCGCGGAGGCTATCCGGCAGCAGCTGATGCCTTGAGCTGGGCAGAGATGTGGGCCTTAGCGCGCTGGCTGTCCCGCGCGGCCGAGGCCACGGCGCATGGTCTTTGCACCTAGTGTTCCGTCTTCCGAATTGCCGAGAAGAACCCAGCCGCGAAGGATGTCGGCATTTCGGAGACCACCGAGGGTGCCGATGCTGAACAGGATCGCCACACACAGCGCGGCGAAGGCTGCGGCGGTGAAGATCACGCCCCAACACCACACGTCGTCCTCCACGGCAACGCTCTCGTCGCGGTTGCGCCCCAGGACAGGCTTGAGGACAGGTTTGGCTTGCATACGCTTGCTCATGACTACGACCGACTCCCGCACTTTCGCTTGTGACGCCCAACAAATGGAGATTGCCCGCATGCTGCGCATCCCCGGCAGGGGGGATACCTGGGCCCTGGAAAACGCCGGGGTAGGTTGCCTGCTATGCAAGGCACGCGGCGCTTTTGGAGCCTGAAACCTGCGGAGCGGCCCCCAATGCTTGCGCCGCTTCAGGTCTCCCCCGGGATAGGGATAAGCAAACCGCGTCAGGCCGCACATCTATCGTGGTGTGACGAGCGGCTCGTAAGAGCAAGTCATACCACTAAGGGGCAGCCCGGCCCGCAGTTGAGGATCAGGGCTCGACCCCGTCCAATGCCGGCCGCGCCTGGGTTCGGGGGGACCTTGGCGCGGCCCATTCATTTGAGAAACGAGTTCTCCGCGCGCCAGCCTCAGAGCGACCGCGCCACCACGCGCTCCACCGCGTCGGCACCCTCCGCCCAGGCCAGCTCGCCGCGCCCCAGCATGTAGTTGACGTGCGCCTGCACCTCGCTGAAGGCGAAGCTCATCTGGTGCGGGTCGAGGTCGATGTGGAACAGCACGGGCACCAGCTCGGCGGCCGAGCAGGGCTTGATGCGGCAGGCCTTGGCGATCGCCGCGCAGCGCGCCTCGTGGTGGGCGATCAGCTCGTCGCTGCGCGTGTGCAGGCCGCAGAACGGGAGCTGGTGCCCGGGCAGCACCAGCACGTCGCCCGGGATCTGCCGCTTCAACTCGCCGAGCGAGCGCATGTAGAGCCCCAGCGGGTCGCCGGTGGGGTCGACCGCCCAGACGCTGATGTTGGGCGTGATCTTGGCCAGCACCTGGTCGGCGGCGAGGAACACGTTGTCGGCGGCGCAGTAGAGCATCAGCTGCTCGGGCGCATGGCCGTTGCCGCTCAGCACGTCGAATTGGCGGCTTCCGATTGTGAGCGTGTCGCCGGCGACAAGCCGCTGGAATGTCGGCGGCAGGCCGGAGACCATCTTCAGGTAGCTGTGGCCCTGCGTGGCGACGCGCTGCGTGGTGGCTTCGTCCATGCCGTGCCGCAGATAGAAGTCGCGGTAGGGCTTGGCGTCGAGCGCGCCGGGGGAGAGCGAGATGTTGAGGCAGCCGAGATAGGAGGTCTGGCTGGTCAGCAGCGGCAGGCCGAAGCGCTCGCACAGCCAGCCGGCAAGGCCGATGTGGTCGGGGTGGAAGTGGGTGACGATGAGGCGAGTGAGCGGCCGGCCCGCCAGCGGGCCGGCGATCAGCTTCTCCCATACCGCGCGCGTAGCGTCGTTGCCGATGCCGGTGTCCAGCACCGCCCAGCCGTCGCCGTCGTCGATCAGGTACACATTGATGTGGTTGAGGCGAAAGGGCAGCGGAATGCGCGCCCACAGGATGCCCGGGGCGACCTCGACCGTCTCGCCCGGCGCCGGCGGCTCTGCGAGCGGGTAGACCAGGGGGCTGGAGTGCGTTGTGTTGAGCATGTCCCGCTTCAGCAGGGGTTGGATTCGTGCAAGCTTTACCCTGGCACGGGCGGGATTGCACGGGATCTGCCCCACGCGCAGTGGAGATCGGCGCCCGTCGCCTATCTGCAGGCGCTCGGCGGCTGCCGGGCAGGTGATGGAGGAGAACGAGTTGAACTCTTCCGAGCCGCGCGAAGCGACATATCTGGCCGTCGTGTGCGAGGAATTGGGGCCGCCCGAGCGGCTGCGGTTGCGACGCCTGCCGCGCGTGGCGCTACCGCCCGGCAGCGTACGCGTCGCGATCGAGGCGGCAGGTGTCAATTTTCCGGACGCGCTGATGATCCGCGGTCTCTACCAGCACAAGCACGAGCTGCCGTTCGTGCCGGGCCTGGAGGCTGCCGGCAACATCACGGAGCTCGCGCCTGACGTCCAGGGCATCGCCGTTGGCCAGAAGGTGATCGCGCAAATGCGCACGGGCGGCTACGCCGATGAGGCGGTGGTGCCGGCCACGCAGATCCGACCGCTGCCGGATGGCTTCTCGTTTGCCGAGGGTGCCACGTTCCTCGTCGCCCACCTGACCGCCTATCACGCGCTGGCGACGCGCGCCGCACTGTCAGCAGGCGAGACGGTGCTGGTGCTGGGCGCAGCGGGCGGCGTCGGACTTGCGGCGGTGCAGGTCGCCAAAGCGCTTGGCGCGCGCGTGCTGGCCGCCGCTTCGACCGAGGAGAAGCGCGATATTGCCGTTCGCAACGGCGCCGACGCGGCGATCGACTATGTGAGCGAGCCCGTCGACGCAGCGGTGAAGCGGTTCACGGGCGGCGCCGGCGTCGATGTGCTGTTCGATCCCGTGGGTCTGGCGCAGGAGGCCGCGCTGCGCTGCCTCGCCTGGAGCGGCAAGCTGCTGATCGCCGGGTTTCGCGGGCGGCACAGATCCCCAGCTACGCCGCCAACCGCATTCTGCTCAGCGGCGCCAGCGTGATCGGCATCCGCGCCGGCGAAGCTGCGCGACGCGATCCCGCACTGCGCCAGCGCGAGCTGGAGGCGCTGCAGGTGCTCGCCGCACAAGGCCGCGTGCGTCCGCACGTCTCGCTGCGGCTGCAATTTGCGGAGTTCGCCGAGGCGATTCGTGCGCTTGATGAGCGGAAGGCCATCGGCCGCATCGCCCTCGAGATTGCTGCTGCGTGAGGGAGCGCAAGCTGTCTGGTTGTCCGACACGCTTGGGGTTTGCGCCGCGCCCCCTTCCTCTCTAGCATCGGTGCAGGCTGGAGGACGCCGTGCAAGGCGGTACAACTCCGCGCAGTACTCACTAGGGAGAGGGCCTGATGGACAAGACCTACGACATTTTGCTGATGGGCGCGTCCTACGGGTCGCTGCTGGCCTCCAAGCTGCTGTTCGGAGGGCACAAGATCCATCTGGTGTGCCTGCCGCCCGAGGCCGAGCTGATCAACGCGGAGGGCTTCCGCGTGCGCCTGCCGGTCAGGGGCCGCAAGGAGCCCGTGGTGCTCGACTTCGCGCAAGCTGCCCGGCAAGGTGACAGCCGGCGGCGCCGCCGGCGTCGATCCCAAGCAGTACGATCTCGTCGGCCTGTGCATGCAAGAGCCGCAGTACCGCTCGCCCGGCGTGCGCGAGCTGCTGGAGGCGGTCGCGAAGTCGCGCGTCCCATGCATGTCGATCATGAACATGCCGCCGCTGCCCTATGTGAAGCGCATTCCCGGCCTCGACTACGAGGCGCTGCGGCCGGCCTACACCGACCCCACCGTGTGGGATTCGTTCGACCCCGCGTACATGACGCTGAACAGCCCCGACCCGCAGGCGATCCGCCCGCCCGAGGAGAAGGTCAACGTGCTGATGGTCACGCTGCCGACCAACTTCAAGGTGGCGAAGTTCGCCGACGACAAGCACACCGCCATCCTGCGCCAGCTCGAGAAGGACGTGGAGGCGGCGCGCTTCGACACGCCGGAAGGCAAGATCGAGCTTCCGGTGAAACTCAAGGTGCACGACTCCATCTTCGTGCCGCTCGCCAAGTGGGCCATGCTGCTGGCCGGCAACTACCGCTGCATCACCAAGGACGGCATGCGCACGGCGCAGGAGGCGGTGCACACCGACATCGAGACCTCGCGCTCGGTCTACAACTTCGTCAACGACCTGTGCGTGAAGCTGGGCGCCAACCCGAACGACCTGGTGCCGTTCGAGAAGTATGCGGCGGCGGCGCAGTCGCTGGTGCGACCGGCGTCGGCGGCGCGCGCGCTCAACAACGGCGTGCCCAACATCGAGCGCGCCGACAAGCTGGTGCAGCTGATCGCCAAGCAGAAGGGGCTGAGCCATCCAGTCATCGATGCGACGGTGGCGCTGGTCGATTCCCGGCTCGAGGCCAACCGCAAGAAGGCGGCCTAGCCGCGGCTTTGCGGCGGGCTTGCGGGGCTGCCTGGGGCTCTGGCATGTTCGCCCCGGCCGCGCCGCGGCCGCACAAGAACCCCTGCGGGGCAAGCGGGGGCTCGGTCCAGGGAGAACGCCCGTTGAGCGATCGGCAGGTCGACGGCGACGCCGCTGCACGGCACGCGCCGGCCGTGCAGTTTGCAGGCGTGACAGTCGAGTTCCCGGTCGTGGGCGGGGCCAGCTACCCCGCCGTCGCCGCCACCGACCTCCAGGTTGCCGCCCACGAGTTCGTCGCCGTCGTCGGCCCGACCGGCTGCGGCAAGTCCACGTTGCTCAACGTCGCCGCGGGCCTGCTCCCTTCCAGCAGCGGGCGCGCGCTCATCTTCGGCGCGCCGCTCGTCGGGGTGAACCGCCACGCCGGCTATCTGTTCCAGCAGGACGCGGTGATGCCGTGGAAGACGGCGCGCGACAACGTCGCCATCGCGCTGGAGGTTGCCGGCGTCGCCCGTGTCGAGGCGCTGGAGCGCGCGCAGGCGTGGCTCAAGCGCGTCGGCCTCGCCGCCTTCGCCGACCGCTATCCCCATCAGCTTTCCGGCGGGCAGAGGAAGCGCGTCGGCCTGGCGCAGGTGCTGATCCGCGACCCCAAGCTCCTGCTCATGGACGAGCCGTTCGGCCCCCTCGACGCGCAGACCCGCCAGATCATGGGCAACCTGCTGCTGACGCTGTGGGCCGGCGACCGCAAGGCGGTGCTGTTCGTCACCCACGACCTGGAGGAGGCGATCGCGCTGTCGGATCGCGTGGTGATCATGTCGGCGGGGCCTGCGGCGCGCATCATCGGCGATCACGCCATCGACCTGCCGCGCCCGCGCGATGCCTCCGAGGTGCGGCTGCTGCCGCGCTTCCACGAGCTGCATAAGGCGATCTGGGGCCAGCTGCGCAGCGAGGTGCTCAAGGCCTACGGCGAGGAGATGGTCGCGTGAGCCGTGCCACGCTTCTGGCCCTGCAGGCCCTGGTCGCCGCGGTGGCGATCGGCATCTGGTACGTGGGCTCCAGCGTGCCGATCGGCGGCACCTACTTCCTGCCGAAGTTCTTCTTCTCCACGCCCGGCGACGTGGCCTTGCGCGTGTGGACGCTGTTCGCCGACGGCACCGTCAAGATCGCTACCTGCGGCGAGCCGGTCGACATCACCAGGCTCCTCAACATCTCGTCGCCCTGCTTCGGCAAGACCGTGTGGCAGCACCTGCTGATCACTTTGATCGAAGGGTTGCTGGCGTTCGTGATCGGCGCAGGCGCCGGCATCGCCATCGGCTTCTGGCTGGCGCGCCAGCCGCTGCTGGCGGCGATCTTCGACCCCTACATCAAGATGATGAACGCCCTGCCGCGCGTGGTGCTGGCGCCGATCTTCCTGCTGTGGCTGGGGCTCGGCATCTGGTCGAAGGTGGCGCTTGGCGTCACCCTGGTGTTCTTCATCGTGTTCTTCAACGTGTACCAGGGCGTGCGCGAGGTGAGCCCGACCATCCTCGCCAACGCGCGCATGCTGGGCATGAACGAGCGCCAGCTGTTCCGCAACGTCTACTGGCCCTCGGCCCTGTCGTGGATGTTCTCCTCGCTGCACACCTCGGTCGGCTTTGCCATTATCGGCGCGGTGGTGGGCGAGTACCTGGGCTCGGCCGCGGGTCTGGGCTACATGATCCAGCAGGCCGAGGGCACGTTCGATACCACCGGCGTGTTCGCCGGCATGGTGATCCTCGCCGTATTCGTGCTGATCATCGACTGGGGCGTGACGCTGATCGAGCGCCGCATGCTCGTGTGGCGGCCGCCGTCGGCGGCGGGCCAAACCTGAAGACCCAACAGCTCAACGCAGGAGACGTTCATGCAACTGATCAGGGGTATAGCGGCAGCGCTGCTGGCGCTGGTCTTGGCGGGAAGCGCTCAGGCGCAGGCGCCGGAGAAAAAAGACATTAAGCTCGGCGTCGGCGGCGCGCCGGCGCTCTACTACCTGCCCCTCGCCCTCACCGAGAAGCTAGGCTACTTCAAGGAGCAGGGGCTCAACGTCGAGGTCAACGATTTCAAGGGCGGGGCGCAGTCCCTCACGGCGCTGGTCGGCGGTTCCGTCGATGTGGTGACGGGCGCTTACGAGCATACGCTGCGCATGCAGGTCAAAGGCCAGGACATCCTGGCCGTGATCGAGCTCGGGCGCTATCCAGGGATCGCGCTGGCCGTGAAGAAGGATCGCGCCGACAAGATCAAGTCGGCCGCCGATCTCAAGGGTGCCACGGTCGGCGTCACTGCGCCGGGGTCCTCCACCAACATGATCGTCTGGTACCTGATGGCCAAGGCGGGCCTGAAGCCCGATGACGCCTCCTTCGTGGGTGTCGGCACCGGCCCGTCGGCCATCGCCGCCATCCAGAGGGGCGAGATCGATGCCATCTCCAACATCGATCCGGTCATTGCCAAGCTGGAATCGACCAAGGACATCGTCGTGCTCGCCGAGACGCGCACGACGGATGGGACCACCAAGGTGTTCGGCGGACCGATGTCGGCCGCCGTGCTCTACATGAAGCGCGACTTCATCGACAGGAACCCGAACACGGTGCAGGCCCTCGTCAACGCGTTCTACAAGGGCTTGAAGTGGCTGGAGAAGGCCACGCCCGAGCAGGTCGCCGACGCCGTGCCGAAGGAGTATTGGCTGGGCGACAAGACACTCTACATCGCCGCCGCCAAGGCGAACCACGAGATCTACTCGCGCGACGGCATCGTCAGCGAGGGTAGCCAGCAGCGCTCCATCGCCTTTCTGCGCCAGTTCGACAAGGAGATGGCGGCCGCCACCATCGACCCTGCCAAGACCTGGGACGGCCGTTTCGTGAAGAAGGCCGCGGCGGCGATCAAGTGAAGCGGCGCGCATCCCGGCCTGCGGCCGGGATGCTGCCTTGGGCTGGCTAGCGCGGCTGCGCCTGCCGCAGCCTGGAGAGAAACTCGTCGGTCAGGAAGCGCAGCTGGTCGCCGGTCTGGCCTGGGTACTTGGCCCAGTACGAGCGGTCGCGCGGCGAGAAATAGGCCGCCGACTGCAGCGGCGTGACGCGCAGGATCGTGCGCTCGAAGCAGCGGTTGTCGGGGTCACCGCGCAGCCACTGGTCGTACTGCTCGTCCTCCGGCGCTTGCGGGTTCTTCATGTTGATGATGGTGCCAAGGAACTGGGCGAACCCCATCTCCGGATTGCGCTGACGGAACTTGCGCAGGAAGGCGAGGCCGCGCGTGGAGATGTAGTCGGGCCGCGTGGGTGAGACAAAGAAGTCGGCCTCGCGCAGCAGGCACTCGGTGAGCACCGACAGCCCCGGCGCGCTGTCGATGAGGACATAGTCGTAGGCTTGGCGTGCTTCCTTGAGGACGGCACCGATCGCGCGCCGCAGCACCGCTTCGCGCTCGCCCTTGGAGACCTCGCGCTCGAACAGCGTGAGGTTGGTGTCGCTGGGCAGCAAGTCGATCGAGCGGGCGTCGTCTACGTCGGACACTCCGGCGATGACGTAGCGCCGCCAGTCCTCCGGCGTTTCCTTGAGCACGTTGGCAATCAGATAGTCGACGATGGTCTGGCCTTCCTCCTGGAGTGCTTCCAGCTGGCGTTCGGGCAGCAGCATGTGGCTGATGCTGGCCTGGGCGTCGGCATCGACGACCAGGACCTTCTTGCCGTGGAAGGTGGAAAGCGTCTCGGCCAGGGCCAGGACGAGCGTGGATTTACCGACGCCGCCCTTGGCGTTCATGACTGTGATGGTATTGCGCATTCGGCCGCCAGGTTCCGTTGAATAAGTACCAGCTATGTGAACCGCCCCGACCCGGGCCGATCAT
Organism: uncultured Alphaproteobacteria bacterium; assembly: GCA_963756735.1. Lineage (GTDB taxonomy): Bacteria > Pseudomonadota > Alphaproteobacteria > Rhizobiales > Hyphomicrobiaceae > AWTP1-13. The sequence continues at coordinate 156,799 of CAVWOY010000032.1, read as the reverse complement.
ATCCGGGTGCGCCGGGCGTCTCCAGAGCGAAACTTGCACCAGCGACGATGGCGCCCACTACTTGCCCGACGGGCCGTACGAGGTCGAGGAAGGCAGCGTTGAAGGCGTCGGCAGCCTCGTACATCACCCAGTGGCCGGCGCCTTCGATCAGCCGCACCGCGAGCTCGGGGTGGTGCCGGCGGAGGATGTCGAGCCGGGCCTGCAGCGAGGGCCGTGCGATGATGTCGTGCGTGCCCCAGATGGTTTTCAGGGTAGCGGTGACGCCGGCAAGGGCGACGGCGAGCCCGTCGGTCGCCGCGAACGGGCGGCTGCGGAAGCGGGCACGCTTGATGTTCTCGGCCTGCAGGTGGATCGCCAGGGGGTCGATCCTGGCTTGGTCGGCAAACATCAGCACAGCCAGATTCTGCCGGTACACGCCAGCCATCTCATGGGCGGTCATTCCGGTGCGCACCTTGGCGAACGGCTCGCGCGGGTCGGCGCGCAGGCCGAGGGCCGCCACGCCGATGAGGGTTAGGTCGTGCACCCGCTGCTTCAGGCCCGCGGCGACCAGTCCGGCAATATGACCGCCGAACGAGAAGCCGGCTAGGCGAAACACGTGCGCCGCCGGGAACAGCTGGCCGAGCCCCGCCGTCACCACCTCGGCAATGCTTTGCGGCGTCCACGGCTTGGGCGTCATCGCCGATTTGCCCAGGCCCGGGATGTCGGGCACCCATAGCTCGAAATGGCGCGAAAGCTCCGGAATGTTGCGGATCCAGTGCGTCCACGAGCCCGAGCCGCCGTGGAACAGCACCAGCGGCTCGCCCGAGCCCCACACGCGCCAGACCATGGACCCTGCGCCGCAGGGCGTCTCGATCCTGCGGGCCGCTCGCGCGATGGCATCGACCATATCGGGCGGAGAGGCGGCGTTGCCGAGCGTGATGTCCTGCATCAGGGGAGGATGCTGCGCTGCCGTCCAATCGGCAAAGGCTCTCTTTGACGCGCACCCAAGTTTTGCTGCTGCCCCAATTGGTCTATAAGCAGGCAATTGCCGAGCCTGGAGGCGTGGCGCTTGGACCAGGCGCGCATCCGCAAGGAAGGGTGATCGATTGCGGCGGCATCTGTCATGCGCGGTTGTGGTGTGGCTTCTGGCCGGCCCCGCCTTCGTGGCCGCCCAGGATCAGGCCGGACAACGCGCCCGCGAGGGGCGCGCCGCTCTGGCACGCGGCAGCGCCGACCAGGCCGTCACGCTCTTTTCGGAAGCGCTCGAGGAGAAGAACCTGCCGAGCGAGCGGCGTGCCATCATCTTGACCGACCGGGGCGTGGCGCACGTGCGCCGCAACAGCGCCAGGGAGGCGCTGGAGGACTTCAATCGGGCCATCCAGCTCTATCCGGAATATGCCGCCATCTACAACAATCGCGGCAACGTGCTGTTGAGCATCGGCGCGGTGCGCGAAGCGATCAAGGATTTCGACCGCGCGCTGGTGCTGGCGCCTGGCTATGCCGCCGCTTTCAGCAATCGCGCCAGCGCCAACAGCAAGCTCGGGCAGGTCGATTTGGCCGTTGCCGACTACACGCGGGCGATCGCGCTGGTGCCCAACAATCCGGCAGCCTTCACGGGCCGCGGCCGCTCGCATCTGGCCGCGAACCGGCCGCAGGCGGCAATCCGCGATTTCACGCGCGCGGCTACCCTCGATGCGCGCTTCAGCGCCGGCTACCGGGGCCGCGCCGAGGCCAAGCTGGCAACCGAGCGCTACGACGAGGCGATCGAGGATTTCAGCCGCGCCATCGCCTTCGAGGCGCAAAATCCGCACCTCTATCTGCTGCGAGGGCAATCCTACCTCGATGCCGGCAACGCGGCCTCCGCCATCAAGGACTTCGCCACGGCCATCGAGCTGAAGGTCAACACGACCTGGGCGTTCGTGGCCCGCGGCTTTGCCTACGCCAAGGCCGAGGCGTTCGAGGATGCCCACAACGACTTCGCCCGCGCCATCGAGCTGGAGCCGCGCTCGTCCAAGGCCTTTGCCTATCGCGCCTGGACCTACCGTCAGCAACGCCAGGCCGAGCTCGGCCTCAAGGATGTGGAGCGCGCCCTGCGGCTCGACCCCAACAGCGCAGAGGCGCACTGGGCGCGGGGGGAGATCCACGAGATGCAGGCGCGCTCGCCCCAGGCGATCGCCGATCTGAGGAAGGCGCTGAGCCTCGATCCGAGCTTGAGGGAAGCCGCGCGCACGCTCTCCCGCCTGGGCGTCAACCCGAGCGGGGAGGGAGCCGAGGTGGCGCGAGCCGGCCTCGACGGGTGGCGCATCTTCCAGAAGGGCCCGCAGTATGTCGCCAGCAGCGAGCTGTATCCACGCCTCAAGATCGACATCGAGATGCTGGGGAAAGGCGAGCCGCGCATCTTGGAGTGGGATCTCAAGAAGGCGCCTCCCTTTGCGGGAATCGGCGTGTTGCGCTTCCACGCAGGGTCGGTCGACGGCCCCCGCGGCGCCGAGGAGGTCGAGCAGATCGCCATCGTCGATGTGCAGGCGGCCACCGTGGTGGGCGTGGAGACGCAGCGTCGCGGCAGCAAGCTGGCGGAGCTGACCTGGGACGACGGCAAGCTGATCGTCGCCAGCGCCGACGGCACCAAGGAGGAGCTGCAGTTGCGGCAAACCAAAGTTGCCGTCGCGCCGCCACCGCAGCCCAAGCGCTATACCGGCGAGAAGAACCCGTTCTGGTCGCCCTGGGGCGGTGGCAAGAAAGGCAAGTCGCTGTTCGATTTGATCTTCGGCAATTAGTGTCCTGATCGCGCCGCGAGCCATTAACGCATTGGAAAGCAAGAATTAAGCGTTCAGCAGCTCGGCCCGACCTATAACTGGCGACGGCTCGATCCACCGCGAATACCGGGAAACGATGATGCGACGCATACTGGCGCATGCCATGGCGGCATTTGCTCTGCTCGGGGCTCTCCCTGCGGTCGCGCATGACGGGCTGCAGCTGGCAATGTCTCTGCCCGGCCCCTATGCCGGCGATGCGGCCAAGCCGGCAGCGGCTATCGAGCAGGCGTCCACGGCCGGTATGGCCAACGAGCCAGGCTTGTTCTCAGACCTCCCAAAGCCGTCCGCGGCGCTGGTTGCGCCTCCGTCACCACCACCGCCGGCGATCACCCTGCTCCTCAAAGCCGACCTTACCGCTCAGAAGCTGACCGTGGTGGAAGGCGGCAAGGTTCTGCACGTGTGGGCCATCTCGTCCGGGCGGCGCGGCTATGCGACTGCGACCGGAATTTCCGACCGTCGTGGATGACAAGGATGTGGCGCTCGCGGCAGTACGATGATGCGCCGATGCCCCACTCCATCTTCTTCAACAAGGGCGTTGCGTTCCACGCCACAACCGCGATCTCCATGTTGGGCCGCCCTGCGTCGCATGGATCCCTTCGCCTGGCCCCGGCCCATGCGGCCGAGCTGTTCAGCCTGGTGCGCCGGCACGGCATGCTGAGCACCACGGTGGTGGTGGAGGGAGCGGCCGTGTTCCAGCCGACCGCCGTCGCCGGCCAGGGGCCAGCCGCTCAGCGGCAGCGGGAGGCGGCGTTGGCGCGCCTGCAGCGTGGCAAATCCGACGCCGGCAGCCAGTCCTCTGCCGCGCCTTGGCTTTTCATGCCCTAGAAGGTTGCGGAGCCGCCCCCTGCAGGGGATGCACGCCTATTCTCGAGGCCGAGCACTGCGGGCGCCGGGTGCGCGGGTGACAGCCCCTGTCAGGAGAATTGGGCTTCCCCTGTTGTCGAAGTCGGAGAACCGGGCCGTCTGCGTTGCCGCTCAGGCCCCTTTGGGCTAGACGAGGCCAGCAAAGGCCAGCCGTCCAATGCCGACCGTTCTCAGGGTTGGGCCCTACAGGCTCTTCTTCTATTCTGGCGATGGTCACGAGCCGCCCCATATTCACGTCGAGCGGGACGACAGCGTGGCTAAGTTTTGGCTGGAGCCGGTGAGGCTGGCACGCAGCGGCGGATTTGGCAGGGCCGAGATCCGCGCAATCGGCCGGATCGTTAGCGGGCATCAAGCGGAGTTGCTGGAGGCTTGGAATGACTTCTTCGGCGACTGAAACCTCGGCGCCAGTTGCTACGGGTGTCGTTGTCACCGAGGATGCGCTGATCGTCGATCTCAGCGACGGGCGCACCCTGTCCGTGCCGCTGGATTGGTATCCGCGCTTGCTGCACGCCACCCCTGAGGAGCGCAGCAACTGGAGGCTGGGAGCGCGGGGAGAGGGGCTGCACTGGCCAGATGTCGACGAGGACATCAGTGTCGCCGCGCTGCTGGCGGGTCGGCCCTCCGAGCGAGAGCGCGGCATCGCTGCAGCGCTGGCTCGCAGCCCGTAAGGCGTAAGACGAGAGCATGGCCAAGATTGTGAGCAAGCGGCCCGCCGGAACCGGGAAGACGAACACCGTGGGCGATGCCCACCGGACCATCCACGTCCGCGGGGCGCGCGAGCACAACCTCAAGAACGTCGACCTCGAGATCCCGCGCGACGCGCTGATCGTGTTCACGGGGCTGTCGGGCTCGGGCAAGTCCTCCTCGCGTTCGACACGATCTATGCCGAGGGGCAGCGGCGCTACGTGGAGAGCCTGTCGGCCTACGCGCGCCAGTTCCTGGAGATGATGCAGAAGCCCGACGTCGACCACATCGACGGGCTGTCGCCGGCCATCTCCATCGAGCAGAAGACCACCTCCAAGAACCCGCGCTCCACCGTCGGCACCGTCACCGAGATCTACGACTACCTGCGGCTGCTGTTCGCGCGCGTCGGCGTGCCCTACTCGCCGGCCACCGGCCTGCCGATCGAGAGCCAGACCGTGCAGCAGATGGTGGACCGGGTGCTGGCGCTGCCGGAGGGCACGCGGCTCTACCTGCTGGCGCCGATCGTGCGCGGGCGCAAGGGCGAGTACCGCAAGGAGCTGGCCGAGCTGCAGAAGAAGGGCTTCCAGCGCGTCAAGGTCAACGGCGCAGTTCTACGAGATCGCCGAGGCGCCCAAGCTCGACAAGAAATACAAGCACGACATCGACGTGGTGGTGGACCGCCTCGTGCGTGCGGCGACGGACATCGCCACCAGGCTCGCCGACAGCTTCGAGACGGCCCTGGAGCTGGCCGACGGCATCGCCATCGCCGAGTTCGCGGACAAGCCGCTGAGGCCCCTCTCCCCCTCTCAACCCGTACTTCACAGGGGGAGAGGGTCGGGGTGAGGGGCAGCAGGACGGCACTCCGCAGCGTCGAGCGTCTGGGCTGCCCCTCACCCTAGCCCTCTCCCCGCAAGCGGGGAGAGGGGATCGGTGCGAGCGCGCGAGAAGGAGGTGCTGCGCAACAAGAACGAGACGCACGAGCGCATCATGTTCTCGGCCCGCTTCGCCTGCCCCGTCTCGGGCTTCACCATCGAGGAGATCGAGCCGCGCCTGTTCTCCTTCAACGCGCCGGCCGGCGCCTGCCCCAAGTGCGACGGCCTCGGCACCGAGATGCGCTTCGAGGCCGACCTGGTGGTGCCGGACCACACGCTGAGCCTGAAGCAGGGCGCGGTCTATCCCTGGGCCAAGACCGGCAGCACCTCGCCCTACTACGAGCAGACGCTCGAGGCGCTGGCCAAGCACTTCAAGGTGTCGATGACGACGCCGTGGGAGAAGCTGCCCAAGAAGGTGCAGGACGCCATCCTCTACGGCACCGGCGAGGAGGAGGTGGAGTTCATCTACGAGGACGGCGTGCGCAAGTACAAGAACACCAAGCCGTTCGAGGGCGTGATCGGCAACATCGAGCGCCGCTTCCGCGAGACCGAGTCGGACTGGGTGCGCGAGGAGCTGTCGCGCTACCAGGATGCGCACCCGTGCGATGCGTGCGGCGGCTATCGCCTGAAGCCGCAGGCGCTGGCGGTGAAGATCGACGCGCTGCACATCGGCCAGGTGACGGACATCTCGATCCGCGCCGCCAACGACTGGTTCGCCGAGCTGCCGAAGAAGCTCAGCAAGAAGCAGAACGAGATCGCCACCCGCATCCTGAAGGAGATCCGCGAGCGCCTGCAGTTCCTGGTCGACGTCGGGCTCGACTATCTCACGCTGTCGCGCGCGGCCGGCACGCTGTCGGGCGGCGAGAGCCAGCGCATCCGGCTCGCCTCGCAGATCGGCTCGGGCCTGACCGGCGTGCTCTACGTGCTGGACGAGCCCTCCATCGGCCTGCACCAGCGCGACAACGCCCGCCTGCTGGAGACGCTCAAGCACCTGCGCGACATCGGCAACACGGTGATCGTGGTGGAGCACGACGAGGACGCGATCCTCACCGCCGACCACGTGGTGGACATCGGCCCCGGCGCCGGCATCCACGGCGGCAACATCGTCGCGCAGGGCACGCCCGACGACATCATGGCGAGCTCGGACAGCATCACCGGGCAGTATCTCACCGGCGTGCGCCAGATCCCGATGCCCAAGCAGCGGCGCCAGCGCGAACGGCAAGTCGCTGAAGGTGGTCGGCGCGCGCGAGAACAACCTCAAGAACGTCACGGCCGAGATCCCGCTCGGCCTGTTCACGTGCCATCACCGGCGTGTCCGGCGGCGGCAAGTCCACCCTGCTGATCGATACGCTCTACAAGGCGGTGGCGCGGCGGCTCAACAACGCGCGCGAGCATCCCGGCGAGCACGACAGGATCGAGGGGCTGGAGCACCTCGACAAGGTGATCGACATCGACCAGTCGCCCATCGGCCGCACGCCGCGCTCGCAACCCCGCCACCTACACCGGCGCCTTCACGCCGATCCGCGACTGGTTCGCCGGCCTGCCCGAGGCCAAGGCGCGCGGCTACCAGCCGGGCCGCTTCTCGTTCAACGTCAAGGGCGGGCGCTGCGAGGCCTGCCAGGGCGACGGCGTCATCAAGATCGAGATGCACTTCCTGCCCGACGTGTACGTCACCTGCGACGTCTGCAAGGGCAAGCGCTACAACCGCGAGACGCTGGAGGTGAAGTTCAAGGACAAGTCGGTCGCCGACGTGCTCGACATGACGGTGGAGGAGGGCGCGGAGTTCTTCAAGGCGGTGCCGTCGATCCGCGACAAGCTGGAGACGCTGGCGCGCGTGGGCCTCGGCTACATCCACATCGGCCAGCAGGCCACCACGCTGTCGGGCGGCGAGGCGCAGCGCATCAAGCTCGCCAAGGAGCTGTCGCGCCGCGCCACGGGCCGCACGCTGTACATCCTCGACGAGCCGACCACGGGCCTGCACTTCCACGACGTGGCCAAGCTGCTCGGAGGTGCTGCACGAGCTGGCCGACGCCGGCAACACGGTGGTGGTGATCGAGCACAACCTGGAGGTCATCAAGACCGCCGACTGGGTGATCGACATGGGGCCGGAGGGCGGCGACGGCGGCGGCCGCATCGTGGCGGAGGGCACGCCGGAGGACGTGGCCAAGGTGAAGGAGAGCTATACGGGGCAGTATCTGCGCGAGCTGCTGGGGCGGCGCAGTGCGACGGCGGGGCAAGCGGCAGGCGGCGGAGTAGCACCAGCGGCGGCCCGTGCTATATTCAGCCTATGACAAAGCTCGAGCAAATCCAGTCCAGCATCGAGAAGCTCTCGGCTCGGGAGATCGCGGAGCTGCGCGATTGGCTCGACGAGCTCGACGCGCGCCTGTTTGACGAGAAGATCGAGCGCGACGCGAAGGCTGGCAAGCTCGACAAGCTGGCCGACGAGGCAAGAGCTAACCTCAAGGCGGGCCGCGGCGAAGAGTTCTAAGCGGCCCCGGCATGCGCCACATCAAGGACCCGAAGTTCCAGCCGCTGTTCGATGCCCTGCCTGCCGATGTTCGTGCGGTCGCGAACAGGAACTTCGCTCTGCTGAAGAGCGATCCGAAACATCCTTCTCTGCACTTCAAGTGCATCCGTGGAGACTTGTGGTCGGTGCGCGTTGGTCGCAAGTATCGCGCAGTCGCCGTCAAAGGCGAGGATCGCTTCCAATGGTTCTGGATCGGCACCCATGCGGAGTATGATGCGTTGATCAGGCGCTCCTAGGTCCGCGGACGGCGGCGGCCACGTGGTGGCGCAGGGCACGCCGGAGGACGTGGCCAGGTGAAGGCGAGCTACACGGGGCGGTATCTGAAGGAGTTGCTGGGACGGCGCAGGACCGGTATTGTTCTACCAATGTTCTCATATGCGCTGGGCCGGGGTAGCGCAAAGATTTACCGTGTGTAGTCGGCGCTGTGATGCGCGAAATTCTTTGCAAGCAAAAGAGTTAACCGGGGCGGTCATCTCAAGATAGGCGATCACATGCCGATCGAAACAACTGCCATTACTCGGGATCAATTCGCGGAAATTGTGACCCGCGGAGAAGGTCACTTCTTAGATTTTAAGTCAAAGGCGATTGGCGCTGCCAAGCTAACCAAAGCGTTGTCCGCGTTTGCCAATGCGGACGGTGGTGAACTCTTCCTTGGGGTGGAAGACGGCGCCTCAACACAGATCGGTCGTTGGAAGGGCTTCCGCAATGTAGAAGAAGCTAACGGTCACATTCAAGCATTCGAACAATTTTTTCCACTTGGCAATTATTTCCGATACGAACTCCTTCAATGTCACGGATTGGCTGGCTTAGTGCAACATGTTGAAATACTAAAAACACCTGATATTCGTAAAGCCAGTGACGGTCGCATATATCTACGGAGGGGCGCGCAAAGTCTGCCTCAAACTACGAATGAGCAGATCGAACGCCTTCGTCTTAACAAAGGAATTGCGTCTTATGAGGACCATATCGTCAATTCTCAATTGGACGACGTAACGAACTCCACAGCAATAATCGAGTTTATGTTGGATAATATCCCCACGGCGGAACCACTGCCATGGCTACGAAAGCAGCAACTCGTTGTTGATCAACGCCCCACAGTAGCAGCAGTCATACTGTATGCGGACGAGCCTCAGGCGGTGCTACCCAAAAGCGGCATAAAGATTTATCGCTACCAGACGTCGGGTGCGGGTAGTCGCGAGACGTTGGTGGGCAACCCGCTCAGTGTGGAGGGGCATGCCTATGCGTTGATAAAAAAGGCTGTGCAGATTACTGTGCAAACGCTTGAGGGCATTTCGGTAGTTGGGTCGAAGGGTTTGGAAGAAATTTCTTATCCTCAGGAATCCATACATGAGATTGTTACAAATGCGGTGTTGCATCGGGATTACCGTTTGAATGATGACGTTCACATCCGGATATTCGACAATCGCATTGAAGTTCAGAGCCCGGGGTCGTTGCCAGCGCATGTTACCGTATCGAATGTTTTGCAGGAACGTTTCGCTCGCAATCAACGAATTGTTCGGTTGATTAATAAATATTAGGACCATCCCAACAAGGATGTGGGCGAGGGTTTGAATACCGCGTTCGAGGCGATGCGAAAGCTAAAGCTGCGCGATCCGGTGGTTGAGCAGCTGGATGGCGCTGTGAAGGTTACGCTGCGCCATGAAAAACTTGCATCTCCTGAGGAGCTTATTTGTGGGTATTTACGATCGAATTGAAGATAAACAACTCAAAGGCGCGTGATATTACGCATATTGGATCGGAGAACTCTGTTAAACGAATATTTACAAAAATGGTTGAAGCCGAAATTATTGAGGATACCCGACCGACCACAGGCAAAAACGGGATATCGCAAGGGGAAGAATTTTCCTCCCGGATGATTGAGTGCCTTCAATCGGCAGCGCATGGCGTCGCAAAGCTTGAGCGGGCGGGCATCCGGCGCAACGGAATCCTCGGGAAAGCCTGGGGATGAAGTTGTTTGGGGGGTTTAGGTTTCCCATTGAGGCACGGCGAGTTCGGTGCGGCGGAGATCGTGCCGCTATGGCAGTGGGCATGTTATTTTTCCCATCATGCCATCACCCTCGCAGTTTTCGGCTGTCGCTGTCCTCGTTCTGGCCCTGACTCGGCATCGGGGGTCTGGCGTCGCATCGCCCGCTGCAGGCCAGGCGCGCAGCGCTCACCAAAGAGCAGGCCGCCGCCCAGCGCCGCCTACGACACCGCCCTGCGCGCGTTCCGCGCGATCCTGGCGGAGCGGCGGGGGCAGATCGAGGCCAAGCAGAAGCTGCCGGAGCGGCCGGGGCAGGCGCTGTATCTGGCGCGCGTGCAGATGATGTGCACCTACAAGGACCTCACCGACGCGGTGCCGTCGCGCATCGGGCGGCCGAACAAGTTCGGCATGCCGCCGGCCTACTTCGATGCGGTCAACGAGCCGCTGATCGACGAGTACGTGGCGCTGTTCAACATCATGCAGGCGCCGCCGGCAGACGCGCAGGCCTCGGAGACGCCCTTCAAGGACGTGGCCGACCTCGGCCGGGCGATCGCGCGCGCCAAGGGCCTCGATGCCGCCACCGTCGACGCGGCGGGCCGCATCAGTCTCGGCATTTTCTTCGCCGAGACCAACGGCAACCAGAACATCGGCAATGCCCGCTCCGACAAATACAAGGGCAGCATGCAGACGGGCGTCGCGGAGGATGCGAACGGGCGCCGGGCGTGGGCGGCGCTAAGGCCGACGATCGCGGCGGTCAATCCCGCGGTCGCCGCCCGCGACGCCAGGGAGACGGCGCGCATCGGCAACGGCGACCAGCGCTTCAACCACTGGACCGCGGTGCGCAACGGGCTGATGCACGCGCCATGCCGAGTTGTTCGCGCGCATTCCGGCCATCACGCAGATGCTGCCCGACGAGATCGACCAGATGAAGCTGTTCCAGCTGATCCAGATCATCCCCTCGCCGACGCGGGCGGCGCTGGCGTCGGGCAACTTCGAGGCCTATCGCATCTCCGACCCCAGGATCATGGGCTACCTGCGCAACAACTCCATCCTCGCCTTCGGCAAGGCGGACCGCGCGCGCACCAGCGGCGACCTTCCGCGAGATCCTCGACGCCATGTGGCTGTTCACCGACAAGTTCGAGCGGGCGCGGGCGATGTTCGCGGAGATCAAGGCGGGTCTGGCACGATGACGGGGCGGTATCGCCAGGGTGTCAGACCCTGAGGGTCTGACACCGTGCACCACGCGCGATGCGGCAAAGCGGTTGCCGGTGCGGCGAAGGGGCCGAGTCGCGCTATGCTCGCGCTGCCATGCCCTACGACCTCGCCATCTTCGACCTCGACGGCACCTTGGCCGACAGCCTGCCGTGGTTCCGCGGCCACATGAACGACGTGGCCGACCGCTTCGGCTTCCGCCGCGTGGCGGAGGCCGATATCGAGCCGCTGCGCCGCATGGGACCGCACGAGATCCTGGGGCACCTCGGCGTGCGGAGCTGGAAGGTGCCGTTCATTGCGCGCCACATGCGGCGCCTGAAGGCCGCGCACATCGACGACATCCCGCTGTTTCCCGGCGCGACCGACACGCTGCGCGCGCTGGCAGGCGGCGGCGTGCGCCTGGCGCTGGTCACCTCCGACAGCGAGGCCAACGCGCGCAGGCACCTCGGGCCCGCCAACGCCGCGCTGTTCGCCGACTTCGCCTGCGGCGTGTCGGTGTTCGGCAAGGCGCCCAAGTTCCGCCGCGTGATGCGACGGGCCGGCATCGAGCCGCGACGCACCGTCGGCATCGGCGACGAGGTGCGCGACATCGAGGCCGCACGTGCCGCCGGCATGGCCGCGGGCGCCGTGACCTGGGGCTATGCCGCGCCCGAGACGCTCAGAGCGCTTGGCCCCGACCTGCTGTTCGAGCGCATGGAGGACATCGCGCCGCGGCTGCTCGCGCGCGGCTGATCGGCAGCGGCATACGAGGCCGCGAGTGCCGGCTCAATACGCCGGCCAGGTGGTGCGATACTTGCCGCGGCCGAAGCGGGTGGCGCAGAGGCGGTCGATCTCCGTGTACGGGCGGTCCTCGCCCGCGGGCGTGCCGGGCTGAGGCTTGCGCCAGTGGATGGTGATCCAGTAGCGCTCGGTGAGCTCGATGACGGCGCCGACGAAGGCGCGCGGCTCCATGCGCAGGTGGCGCAGCATGGGCTTGAGGCGCATCGAGCCGCCGTGGCTGGCGAGGTAGGCGAAGACGTAGCGCGCTTCGCGCGTGACGCCGGTGTCGTGCAGGGGGTTGTCGATCATGCTGCCATTCTGGCCCGGCCGGCCGGGGGCGGGGATAAGTGGGACACGGGCTTCGGCATGATGGCGAGGAGAGGCGCCCTCAACTTGCGTTACGTGCGGCCCGGATCAAGTCCGCGCCGAGCTGCGGCGGCAGCCCGGTGCACCCATCGGTGCGTGCGCAGGTCCACAGGTTTGGGCGGCGGGGATAAAATTTCAGCAAAAAATATTGTTTGCCTACGGATAGTGACAAACGCCGCCAGCGCGCCTATGTCGAGATTGCCCCGGTGATGGGAAGCGCGGCTTCCGGAGCCGCAGCCCAATCTAGGAGCCGGCAACTGTATTCGCGGAAGGGGCTCTGGCTCACCAAGGGGATGGGCGCCATCCCCTCGGATCCACCGCCGCATTGGGTTGAGCGACGGCGGCTCCGAGGGGATGGCTTTGGCATCAGGTTTTGAGGGGATTGAAGGTGGTACCGTCGCGCAGCATGGCGTTGCTGGCGACGAGAAGCTTGCGGGCGATGGCGACGAGAATGGTCTTGGTGGCCTTTCCTGCGGCGTGCATGCGCTGGCGCTGCTGAGCCCAGTGCGGGCAGCGGCGGGAGGCGTGCATGGCGGCGATGAAGAGGACGCGCCGCACCTTGCGGCGTCCGCCCCAGATGCGCCTCTTGCCCTTGGTGCGGCCGCTGTCGTTGGCGAGCGGAGCCAGGCCTGCAAGCGCGGCGATGGCGCGCCGGTCGCGCGATCCGAGCTCCGGCAGCTCGGCCAGGAGGGTGGCGGCCACGACAAGGCCAATGCCGGGAATGGCGCGCAGCCTGGCAGCGCCCTCGGCCAGCTCGGAGCTGTCGCGCACCAGCTCCAGGATGGCGCGTTCGATCTTGTCGCGCCGGCCTTGCAGGAGGCGGATGTGGCTTTGGATATCGCAGCGCACGGTGCGGGACCTGGCCTGGCGCAGGCGATTTCCTTCGCGCACGATTTCCTCCACCAGCTGGCCGCGGCGGGCCACGAGCTCGGACAGCGCCCGCCGTTCCGCGGACGGCTCCACGGTCGGCGCGAGCTCCAGGCGCCGGCCCAGCTCGGCCAGCACGCGGGCATCGACCCGATCGGTCTTGGCGAGGAAGCCGGCGGCTCGTGCGAACTCGCGCGCCCGCCGGGGATTGACCCTGGTGAACGGCACTTTGGCTCGCGTGAGCAGGTGGCGCAGGGTGTCGTCGCAGCCGCTGGTGGCCTCGAAGACGAAGAAGGCATCCTCGTATCGGGCAATGAGATCCTCGATCGCGGCGGACGTATTGGGGACGCGCTGCGCGCGCTGGGATCTCGGGCAGAAGACGTCGAGATGCTGCATGCAGATATCGACGCCGAGGGCATTCGGGTGCAAGGTCATGGGTGCCTGTCCTTGTCATGCGGGGTCTGCGTCAACAGCCCCGTGCAACTGTTCAGGATGGGTCTAAGCGGGCAGGGCCCAAGCCGGCTCTCGGCCTCTTGTCACCGGGGGTCTTACGGGCTCCTGCCCGCACCCAATCTGCACCAAGCCCAACAGACAGGGGGCCGTTGTCCGGCGCTCTCGACTGGCTGGTGGATAGGTCATCCAAGCGCCAGCACGGGAACCGGGAGCGGCGAAGCTCGTGTCCGCGAGCGGCCTTGGTCGGTGATCTGACCTGGCAAGCGCCAAGGCAAGCGCGGATATGGGCCGAGCCTCCCTCACCCTCGAGGCCCAAGGCCGGCGAGGCTAAAGGTGTTGGCACCAGATGAGGTTTCAGGTTTCAGGTTCTTGGGGTCAGGTTCTAAGGCAATTGGTCGTGCGTCTTGACACCCGGGCCCTGGCCCCGAATCTCTGGCCCGAGATTCCCACCCCAGATTGACAGGCCGGCCTGTCCGCACCTGATTGACGGCCCATGCCCCAACGCAGCGCAGGCATTCTGCTCTACCGGCGGCGAGGCGCCGGCCTCGAGGTGCTGCTGGTGCACCCGGGCGGGCCGTTCTGGGCGGGCAAGGACGCGGGCGCCTGGAGCATCCCCAAGGGCATCGTCGCGCCCGGCGAGGACCCGCTGGCGGCAGCGCGGCGCGAGTTCACCGAGGAGACGGGCGGTGAGCCCCAGGGCGAGGCGATGGCGCTGGGGGCCTTCCGCCAGTCGGCTGCCAAGATCGTCGAGGTGTGGGCGGTGGAGGGCGAGTTCGATCCGGCCACGCTCAAGAGCAACACGTTCCAGATGGAGTGGCCGCGGCGCTCGGGCCGTAGCGCCGAGTTTCCCGAGGCGGACCGCGCGGCATGGTTCACGCCCGATGAGGCCGCCCGCAAGCTCATCAAGGGCCAGCGGCCGGTGCTGGAGGCGCTGCTGCGGCAGCTGGGGCTCGGCGGCGGGAGCGAAAGCTGACGGCTTGCCGTTCCAGTCCAAGCTGTCCGCGGCGGCCCGCACCGTACGCCAACGGCTTTACGCGCGCGCACGCAGAGATTATAGCGCGCCAGCGCTCACCGCCGGACGACGCCCATGCCCAAGACCGCCTTCGCCGCCCAGTTCCGCATCGCGCCCGGCAAGCGCGCGCATCTGGCTCGTCGCGATCCCGCCGATGCGTCCGCGTTCCCCGACCGGCAGGCGGCCGAGGCGAAAGCCAAGGAGGACAGCAAGGCCATCGATCGCCTGCAGGACAAGCTGTACGCGGAGGGCAAGCGGGCCTTGCTGGTGGTGCTGCAGGGTACCGACACGGCCGGCAAGGACGGCACCATCCGCAGGGTGTTCAACGACACGGGGCCGATCGGCGTCACGGTCACGCCCTTCCGCCGTCCGAGCGAGGAGGAGCTGGCCCACGATTTTCTGTGGCGCGCGCATTGTGCCGCCCCGCGCCGCGGCACCATCGGCATCTTCAACCGCTCGCACTACGAGGACGTGCTGGTGGGGCGCGTGCGCGCAGCTCGCGCCGCCGGAGGCGATCGAGGCGCGCTATGCCCAGATCAACGACTTCGAGCGGATGCTGACCGAGAACGGCACCACCATTCTCAAGTTCATGCTGCACATCTCCAAGGCGGAGCAGGGCGAGCGCCTGCAGGAGCGGCTGGACGAGCCCGACAGCCGCTGGAAGTTCAATCCCGGCGACCTCGACGACCGCAAGCTGTGGGACGAGTTCCAGGCGGCCTACGAGATCATGCTCAACAGGTGCTCCACCGCGCACGCGCCCTGGCACGTGATCCCCGCCGACCGCAAGTGGGCGCGCAACGCGGCCGTGGCGGCGATCGTGCGCGAGACGCTGGAGGCGATGAACCCGCAATATCCCAAGCCCGACTGGGACCCGAAGGACTTCAAGGTGGACTGAATGGCGCAATCGGCGCGGCAGATGCCGCTCCACGCAGGTGCCCAACCATGCCCATGCCCGATCTCTCCGCCATCCATGCAGGTCTCACCGGCACGGCCGAGCTCACGGTTGCGCCCGAGCATACCGCGCCGCGTGTGGGCTCTGGGCAGATCGCGGTGCTGGCAACGCCGGTGATGATCAACCTGATGGAGGCAGCGGCGCTGGCGGCGGTGGAGCACCTGCTGCCGGCGGGGCACCAGAGCCTCGGCATCCACCTCGACGTGCGCCACTTCAAGGCGACCCCTGTCGGCCTGCGGCTAGCCGCTGCCGCTGCGGTCACGGGCGTGGAGGGGCGCACCGTCACCTTCCGCGTCGAGGCGCGCGACGAGCGCGAGATCGTCGGCGAGGGGACGCATGCCCGCGTAGTGGTCGACGTCGCCCGCTTCGACCAGCGCGTGCGGAAGAAGCTTGCCGGCGGCAGTTGATCGCAGCAGGAATGATCTGGCGTGAGCGCGGCGCCGCACGCCTTCCACTACCAAAAGGTTTTGACGCCGAAGCTTGCGAACGCGGCATCGTTGCTGACCAGCGGCAGGTCCACGACACGGGTCTGCGTCGCCTTGCTCGGTGGCAGGGTGCCGCCTACGGTTGCTCAGGCAACACCTCTCCCAAAGCTGCCAATTCTGATACTCTGGCATCGGCCGATTGGGGGAAGCGCGATGCACCGATGGTGGGCAATGGTGGCGGTGACGGCCGTGTGCTGTGCGCTCGAGGCGACCGCAGCGGCCGCGCAGCAAGCAGGCCAACCCGGCCAGATCCAGCTGCGCGACGACAAGTTCAGTCCCTACCGCGAATACGCGACGGGCCAGGTCGTCGTCAGAAGCTACCCAAACCTGGTGGGCGTCGAGCTCCTCGGCCGGATCGACCGCCAATCCGGCGTGGTCACCACCCTTCTCAAGGTCGAGTTCGCGTATCTGAGCCGCCGCAAGCGCGGCTATGAGGCCGCGCGCAACAGCCACGCCCAGCCGCTTCAGTTCACCAAGGTCGTATCGAACCGCCGATGCGAGTTCGGCGCCATCGAGTGCGTCCACAGCGAGCTGTTCACGGTCGAGATACCGCAAGCAGAGCTCAGGCAGGCCGGGCCGGAGGGCTATCAGCTCAAGTTCTTCGCCCGCAACGGCCCCGAGGCAGTCGCCGGCATCCCGAAGGCGACGATCGTCGCCATGTTGGCAAAAATCGACGCCGATCGCCCCGCCAAGGCCAAGCCTGGGCCGCCGAAGGCGAACTGACGGGGTTACTGTCAGCGCCGCTAACGGTTCTGCTCCGACTGCTCGGCCTGCAGCAGCTCGTCCTTCTCGGTGACCCGTTTCAGCGCCGGCCGCTCGTTGAGACGCCCCACGTAGGCGGCAAACTCCGGCCGCTCCGGGATCAGCTTGAACATGGTGCCCCAGCGCAGGCCCGAGCCGATGATCACATCGGCCGCCGTGAACTGCTTACCCATCAGATAGGGGTTCGCGGCGCCTGCTGCCTCGGCCAGCACGTTCATCACGCTGTCGAAGTCGCCGAAGCCGAGCGCGGAACGCCTGGGCGGCTCCTTGCGCGGGAATGCGCGCTCTGTGATAGCGGGCTCCAGACAGCTCGGCCCGTAAAATAGCCACTTGAGATAGACGCCGCGCTGCGGGCTGCCGACGGGGATGTTGAGCCCGGCTCGCGGGAACTCGTCGGCCAGATAGGCGCAGATGGCGGCCGCCTCGGTGATGACGGTGTCGCCGTGCTTGAGGGCCGGTACCTTGCCCATGGGGTTGACGGCGAGGTACTCGGGTTTCAGGTTCTCGCCCTTCTTGAAGCTGACGAGGTGCAGCTCATAGGGCTCGCCCAGCTCCTCCAGCATCCAGTGTACGATCGATGAGCGCGACGGGGCGGCGTGATACAGTGTGAGCTTGGCCATTGCTGGGCTCCCTGCGGTCTTGTGCCCGGTCGTAGCCGGGGAATGGGGCGCTGCCGCGGAGGCTCCGTGGGCCGTATTCTGCAACGCCAGGCGCGTTCGCTAGGTTGCCTGCCGATCAAAATTTCGGGAGCGATACCCTGGAGTGGCTGATCAGCGAAGCAGCTGCTGCTCGCCGCGCCGGCATATTTCTTTCCGCAGCTCATCATGGCCGTGCGCTGTCGGACCGCCGCTGGCGGCTACCGTCGCTGCTGCCACGGATTTGTCATGATCCCCCTGGCGGCCCAGGAGGGCCTTGCCTTGGTAGCCAGCCGCAGTGGGGTCCTGTACCTGCTCGGCCTCGCCATCGCCAAAGCCCCTGTAACTGAGTAACGTAAAGGGCGGGCCAAGGCGCACCGTGCACCAGCTATTGCAATCGAGCCCAATCGGCTTTATGTCTCCGCATCGACTTTGGCCAGATGAGGGGCCGTAACGCCTGGGCATTGCCGGCGCAGTATCGACACTCTCTCCCAAACATCGACGAACCGGGCTTGTGGGCACGCTGCGGCGTGGCCGTCGGCTCACTACAACGAGGACTTGAAAAGGACGTTCTATGGAAAGCGGCACAGTCAAATTCTACAATGAGCAGAAGGGCTATGGTTTCATCCAGCCCGATAACGGTGGCAAGGACGTGTTTGTCCATGCGACTGCGCTCGAGAGGGCCGGCATGGGCGTGCTGCGCGAAGGCCAGAAGGTGCGCTTCGATACCCAGCCCGACCGCCGCACCGGCAAGATCGCCGTCAACAATATCCAGGCCGCCTGAGGCCTGGCGCAGGCGCCGCAAG
The DNA here is from genome assembly GCA_963756735.1 of uncultured Alphaproteobacteria bacterium. Classification (GTDB taxonomy): domain Bacteria; phylum Pseudomonadota; class Alphaproteobacteria; order Rhizobiales; family Hyphomicrobiaceae; genus AWTP1-13. The sequence continues at coordinate 138,764 of CAVWOY010000032.1, read as the reverse complement.
GCGGCGCCTGAGGCATGGGAGCCGCCTTTCAACGGGCGGCTCTTGCGCGTGTAGTGTTTGGAACTGGTGCTGCTGTTGATGCGCGCCGGTCGGGTACAGCCAACAGGTGAATGGGACAGGAATGAAGGGTTACAAGGAGAAGAATTTCAACGATCGGCTGAGTGCTGCGGCTGCAGCCAGGCAGGCAGCGCTGGAGCGCTTCCGCACAAGGCCGGCGCCGGACGACCCGGAAGTCGCCAGGCGCCGGGAAGAGCGTTTGGCGATTGCGCAGGCCCGCGAGGTCCGGGCCGCCGAGCGCAGGGCCGCCAAAGAGGCGGAAGCCGCTGTGCGCGCCGAGCAGGAGGCCCGCGACAGGGTGGAGCGCGAGGCGCGCGAGAAGCGCGAGGCCATCGAGAAGGTGATCCGCGAGGCAGCAGAAGCTACCGAGCGCAAGAGGGAGCGGGATGCCCGCTACGCGGCGCGCAAGGCGCGGCAGGCGTCCAAAAGGTAGCGCGCGCGGCTCCGCCGAATCGTCTGGCCATGCCGCCAAGAAAGCGGCATATCATGGGGTTAGGAGCGCTAACCCCGGGTCGAGCTCCAGGCGCCCATGTATCGCGTCGACGCGGTCCGGCCGCATGTGGCCACACTGACGTTGCTGCTGGTGCCGGCTGGCTGCGCCGGTTCCGACCGCGCGGCGGTGCCGGCTCAGCCCGCCAACAGGGCACATATCCCCGAGATGGACCATGTTCGGGTGCGCGCGCCGGAGTACAAGGTGACAAGCGAGACCACGCTGGCCATTGCCGCGCGCTCGATCGAGACGCTGGGCCGCAGCCAGGGGCTCGGCGATCTGGCCCGCATCTACGTGAAAGCGCGGGCCGACGACATTGCTTTCAACCTCGCCTACGTTCCCCGCGACTTCAACGCGCCGCGGCCGAGCTATTCGACCAGGCCTACATGGCGGCCCTGTTCGCCTACGGCCGCAAGCTCGGGCGCAAGGGGTACCCCTGGGCCAAGGTGCCGCCGGAGGTGTCGTGGAGGCGAGACGTTGAGCTGATGGCGAGCCCACGCAAGCAGTTGCCGCCGCATTGTGCCAACATCGGGCTGGTGCTGCAGGGCGGCGGCGCGCTGGGTGCCTACCAGGCCGGCGTGTATGCAACTCTCGCCGAGAAGGGCTACGAGCCCGACTGGATCGCGGGTGTCTCTATCGGCGCCGTCAACGGCGCCATCATCGCCGGCAATCCGCCGGAGCTGCGCGCGGAGCGGCTCAGAGCTTTCTGGGAGACTGTGACCGAGGGCCTCCCTGCCAAGCCGCTCATCGACGGCGACATCGCGCGTAGCTTCTTCAACGAGTGGAGCGCGTTCGCCAGCATTGCCTCGGGCGTGCCTGGGCTGTGCCGGCCGCGCATGCCATCGGTGTGGCTGCAGCCGTGGGGGTCGGAGGCTGCGCTCAGTTTCTACGACACGGCGCCGCTGCGCGATACGCTGGAGCGGCTCGTCGACTTCGGTCTGCTCAACGACGGGCACCCGCGACTGAGCGTGGGTGCGGCCAACATCCGCAAAGGCAATTCGGTGTACTTCGACACCAGCGAGCGGCGGCTCGGCCCCGAGCACATCATGGCGAGCGCAGCGCTGCCGCCGGGCTTCCCGCCGGTCGAGATCGAGGGCGAGCACTATTGGGACGGCGGCGTCGTCAGCAACACGCCGCTGCAATACCTGCTCGACGCCGACCGCCGGTCGAGCATGGTGGTGTTTCAGGTCGACCTGTTCAGCGCGCGGGGCACGATGCCGCGCAGCCTGTCCGACGTCTGCGAGCGCCAGAAGGACATTCTCTACTCCTCGCGCACGCGGCTCAACACGGATGTCGCCCGCAGCGGCCAGCAGATGCGCCGCGCCGTCGAGCGCCTGATCGACAAGCTGCCGCCCGAGTTCAGGGACGACGCCGACGTGCGCTACATCGGCGACAAGTTCGCCAGCAGCGTGTCGATGAGCATCGTGCATCTGATCTATCGCGAGAAGCACTACGAGACGCAGACCAAGGACTACGAGTTCTCACGCGTGTCGATGGAGGAGCACTGGCTGGCCGGCGTGCACGACACGCGGCGCACGCTGCGGCACCAGGAGCTGTGGCTGACCCCGCCCGACGACCTGGCGGCGGTGCGCACCTTCGACGTGACCCGCGACTTCGATTGAGCTTGGCCAGGCCGCGCGGTCCGGAGATCCTGAGCTAAAGCCCGGCAATCATTGGCGCTTGTCATTTGGGACGCCAGCCGCTACACACCCGCCCATCACACACGCGGAAACTCAAGGCGCCGAGGCGGATCGAAAGCCCCGCCAGGCGCTCCGGTGGGCCGGGCAACCGGTCTCTACAAGGTTCCGCGGAGGATCGAACCGGAAAACAGGAAGTCACCATGCTCCCCGCATACAATATGCGTCAGCTGCTCGAGGCTGGCGTCCACTTCGGTCACCAGAGCCACCGCTGGAACCCGAAGATGTCGCCCTACATCTTCGGCGTGCGCAACAACATCCACATCATCGACCTGGCGCAGACGGTGCCGCTGCTGCACCAGGCGCTGGTCAAGGTCAGCGACGTGGTGGCGCAGCGCGGGCGCGTGCTGTTCGTCGGCACCAAGCGCCAGGCCTCGGAGGGCATCGCCGAGGCGGCCAAGCGCTCGGCCCAGTACTACATCAACCATCGCTGGCTCGGCGGCACGCTGACCAACTGGAAGACCATCTCGCAGTCGATCCGCCGCCTCAAGCAGCTCGACGAGACGCTGTCGGGCGAAGCCAAGGGCCGCACCAAGAAGGAGATCCTACAGCTCACCCGCGACCGCGACAGCCTCAACAAGTCGCTCGGCGGCATCAAGGAGATGGGCGGCCTGCCCGGACCTGCTGGTCGTGATCGACACCAACAAGGAAGAGATCGCGATCGCGGAAGCGCGCAAGCTCAACATCCCGATCGTGGCCATCGTCGACACCAACTGCGATCCCGACGGCATCGACTTCCCGATCCCGGGCAACGACGATGCAGGCCGCGCCATCACCCTCTACTGCGACCTGATCGCGCGCGCGGCCATCGACGGCATCGAGCGGGGCCAGGCCGCGGCCGGCGCCGATCTCGGTGCGTCCGAGGCGCCGCCGACCGAGCCGGTCGATGTCCCCACCTTCAAGGGCATCGAGGCACCGCGCGGCGATGCCGACGACCTCAAGCGCCTGCCCAACGTCGACAACAAGCTGGAGCAGCGGCTCAACGATCTTGGCGTCTACCACTTCTGGCAGATCGCCGACCTCGAGCCGGAAATGGCCGAGGCGCTCGATCGCGCGGCTCGGCTCAGTGGCCGCATCGCTGCCGACGGGTGGATCGCCGCGGCCAAGAAGCTCGTCGAGGCGGAGGCCGTGTGAGGCCGCGTCCAACCTCCGCCGTTGGGTTGGCGCATCACTTCGGCACGCGAGAGACACAGTTCTGTTGAGGCTCCTGATGACAGTCACCGCGAATATGGTGAAGGCCCTGCGCGAGAGGACCGGCGCGGGGATGATGGACTGCAAGACCGCGCTCACCGAGACCAACGGCGACATGGAGCAGGCCGTCGACTGGCTGCGCAAGAAGGGCTTGTCGAAGGCCGCCAAGAAGGCCGACCGAGTGGCGGCCGAGGGTCTGATCGGGCTGACCACCAAGGGCCAGGTCGGGGCCATCGTCGAGGTGAACTCCGAAACCGACTTTGTCGCCCGCAACCCGCAGTTCCAGGAGATGGTGCGCGCCATCACCTCGCTGGCGCCGCAGGCCAAGGGCGACCTCGAGACGCTGCTGGGATTGACCTTTCCCGGCAAGAGCGTGTCGGTTGCCGATCACGTCAAGGAAATGGTTGCCACCATCGGCGAGAACATGAGCGTGCGCCGCACCGCCCATGCGGCCGTGACGGAAGGCGTGGTGAGCGAGTACGTGCACAACAAGGCCGCCGACGGCTTGGGCAAGATCGGTGTGCTGGTGGCCGTCGAGAGCAAGGGCGACAGGGGCGAGCTCGCCGCCTTCGGCCGGCAGCTCGCCATGCACATCGCGGCTGCGAGCCCCGCCGCAGTGACCGCCGATGAGCTCGACCCGGCGCTGATCGAGCGCGAGCGTGCCGTCTACACCGAGCAGGCCAAGGCCTCCGGCAAGGCGCCCGACATCGTCGCCAAGATGGTGGAAGGGCGGTTGCGCAAGGAGTTCTACCAGCAGGTGGTGCTGCTGCAACAAACCTTCCTGGGCGCCGGCGGTGACGGCAAGCTCACCGTCGAGCAGGTGCTCAAGACGGCGGAGAAGTCGGCGGGCGCGCCGATCAAGATCACCAAGTTCGTGCGCTACGCGCTGGGTGAGGGGATCGACAAGAAGGACGGGGATTTCGCCGCCGAGGTAGCTGCGGCGGTCGGCAAACGTTGAGGGCTGGGGTGCGCCGATTTCGCGGTGTTCAACTTGATCCAAGGCAGGGTTTGCGTTGCGCGACCCGATCGGCATAAGGTGAGGCCACCCGCACGAAAAAACCTGCGACCATGAGCGGCTCCCCATCTGGCTTGCGCTACAAGCGGTTGCTCCTGAAGCTCTCGGGCGAGGCGCTGATGGGCAAGACCGGCTACGGCATCGATGTCGATGTCGTCATGCGGCTTTGCCGGGACATCAAGCAGGCGATCGAGGCCGGCGCCGAGATTGGCGTGGTGGTCGGCGGCGGCAACATTTTCCGCGGTCTTGCCGGCGCCGCCATGGGCATGGACCGCGCCAGTGCCGACTACATGGGCATGTTGGCCACCGTCATGAATGCCCTGGCGCTGCAGAACGGGCTGGAACGGCTGGACGTTCAGGCACGCGTCCTCTCTGCCATTCCCATGCCGACGGTGTGCGAATCCTTCGTGCGCTCCAAGGCGCTGCATCACATGGAGTGCAGGAGGGTCGTCATCTTCGCCGCCGGCACCGGCAACCCGTTCTTTACCACCGACACCACGGCGGCTCTGAGAGCCATCGAAATGGATTGCGAGGCCCTGGGCAAAGCAACCCAGGTGGATGGGGTTTACTCGGACGATCCCCGCAAGAACCCCAAGGCCGAGCGCTATGACCGACTGACCTATGGCCAGGTATTGGCCCGGGACCTCAAAGTCATGGATGGCGCGGCCATTGCCCTTGCCCGGGACAACGCTCTTCCAGTAATTGTATTTTCCATTGAGGAACCAGGTAATCTCTTGAAGGTCCTGCGGGGAGAAGCGCTGGCGACAGTGATTGAGGGCGGTCCCTAGTGTGATGGTCGAGAAGTCCGCACCATCGGGCGGGGCTGGGTTCGGATGCGGACTTTCGATCTGAATCACACTAGCACCGTGATTTTGCTAGTGTCCTTCAGATCGCGAAATTCGTTCCGAGCAAGCCGCACAGGCAGACGAATTTCGCGATCAGGACACTAGAGGCCTCGCAGGTGAGCGGTCGGGATGCGATTGTCGCAAGTCCGTGCCGCACGGAACTCTTGAAGGGAGTGCCTGGCAAGGGCATCCGCAGAAGGGAGGCACCCATGGCCACCGCCAAATTCGATCTGAACGAGCTGGAGCGGCGCATGCGCGGCGCCATCGACACACTCAAGAAGGAGTTCGGCGGTCTGCGCACGGGCCGCGCCAGCATCCATCTCCTCGATCCTGTGGTAGTGAACGTGTACGGCGCCCGCATGCCCATCAACCAGGTGGCGACGGTCTCGACGCCGGACGCACGCACCATCTCGGTGCAGGTGTGGGACAGAGGCCAAGTGACTGCCGTGGAGAAGGCGATCCGCGAGGCGAACCTCGGCCTGAACCCCGTCACGGACGGCGCCTTGATCCGTTTGCCCATTCCCGCGCTCAACGCCGAGCGACGTCTGGAGCTCGTCAAAGTGGCGCACAAGTATACCGAGCATGCGCGCGTCGCCGTGCGCAACGTGCGCCGGGAGGGCATGGAGCTGCTCAAGAAGCTCGAGAAGGACGGCCAGGTGAGCCAGGATGAGCACCACAAGAGCTCGGCCAAGGTGCAGGAGCTGACGGACAAGCTCATCAAGGAGGTCGATCAGGCCCTGGCGGCCAAGGAAATTGAGATCAAGCAAGTATGACCTGGATCGCGCGACCGCCGCGGCGACCGGCCGAAGCGGCGTTGGCCTGAGGGGCGCCTGCCATGAACGAGCACAATCCCCAGGCAGCCTGGGCGCACACCGCAGAGCTCCCTCGGCACGTGGCGATCATCATGGACGGCAACGGGCGCTGGGCGCAGAGCCGCGGGCTGCCGAGGTCGGCCGGGCACCGCATGGGGGTGGAAGCGGTGCGGCGCACGGTACGGGCCGCGATCGAGATCGGCGTGCAGTATCTGACGCTGTTCAGCTTCTCCTCGGAGAACTGGGCGCGCCCGGCGAGCGAGATCGACGACCTGATGGGGCTGATGAAGCGCTTCATCCGCCGCGATCTGGCCGAGCTGCACCAGAACAACGTGCGCGTTCGCGTGATCGGGGAGCGCGAGGGCGTCGACACCGAGATGCTCGGTCTCATCGACGAGGCGGTGGCGCTGACCGAAGGCAACACGGCGCTCGACCTAGTCATCGCGTTCAACTACGGGGCTCGGGCCGAGATCGCCAAGGCGGCCCGCCGGCTGGCTCAGCGCGTGGCCGAGGGCACCATCAAGGCCAGCGACATCACGCCCGACATGCTGTCGGCCGCGCTCTATACGCAGGGGGTGCCCGATCCGGATCTGTTGATACGCACCAGCGGCGAGCTGCGCTTGTCCAACTTCCTGCTGTGGCAATCGGCCTATACCGAGTTCGTGTTTCTTGAGGCTTGCTGGCCCGACTTCGGGCGCGAGCTGCTGCAGCAGGCCGTCGACGAGTTCCGACGCCGCGACCGCAGGTTCGGCGCGGTAGTGGCGCAGCCTGCCGGTTGAGCGTGGTGGCAAGGATCGCAGGCGCATGAGCGAGCAGGGCGACTCTGGCCGACACGGTGGCGATCCGGCGAGCTGGACCGAGCGGCTGGGCAGCGACTTTCCTATGCGGCTGGCGGCCGGGGTGATCCTGGCAGCGCTTGCGGCCGCGGTCACGTTCGCGGGCGTTACGCCGTTTGCTGTACTCGTCGTGGTTGGTGCGCTGGTGGTGAGCTGGGAGTGGGGCCGGCTGGTGCATGGCGCAGACGCGGGGATCGTGGTCGCGGTGCAAATGGTTACGGCAGCCGCTGCCGGCATCCTGGCGACTCTGGGTCTTGTCGGCCTCGGCATCTTGGCGCTGCCGATCGGGGCCATTCTGGCAGGCTTGCTCACGCTGGGGCGCAACAGCTTGTTCTCAGCTCTCGGGGTGTTCTATGCCGGCCTGCCGGCGGTTGCCCTCATCTGGCTCCGGGCCGATCCGTCGCTTGGGCTGCTGGCAGTGGTCTTCGTCATCGCCGTAGTCGTGGCCGCAGACACCGCGGGCTTCGTCGCCGGGCGGCTCGCCGGCGGGGCCAAGCTCTGGCCTCGAATATCTCCCAACAAGACCTGGTCGGGCTTGGCGGGCGGGCTGGCGGCGAGCGCAATCGTGGGTGCGCTGTTCTGGTTCAGCCTTCCGGAAGCCTCAGCTGTGCGTCTGGCCACCACTGGTGCCGCGCTCGCCGTTGTCGCCCAAGCCGGCGACCTTGCCGAGTCCGCGCTGAAACGCCGCTTCGGCGCGAAGGACACCGGCGCGATAATACCAGGGCACGGCGGACTGATGGATCGTGTCGACGGCCTGATAGCCGCAGCGGTGGCAGCCGGTATCTGCGCCTTTGTTGTGAATTGGTATTTTCCGGCGCGGGCCCTGCTGTTGGGCTCCTGACGGCTCTGGAGGTCAGCAACCCGTGCCGAAGAGTGTCGCAAGGCGGTTGGAGGCAGCGCGCGCGGCGCCGGCCGAGATCGACCGCAGGGTCCGTCAGGCTCGTCAGTGTGCTTGGCGCCACGGGGTCGGTCGGCAAGAGCACCCTCGATCTCATCGGCCGCAACCCCAATCAGTTCCAGGTGGTGGCGCTGACCGCCAACAGCAGCGCGCAGGCTCTGGCCGATCTCGCCATTCGCCACCGCGCACGGCTTGCCGTGCTCGCGGATGAACGCCGCTACGGCGAGTTGAAGGTCGCTGCTTGCAGGCACCGGCGTGGAGGCAGCGGCGGGCCTTACAGGGCTCATCGAGGCTGCAAGCCGGCAAGCCGATTGCGTGATGGCCGGCATCAGCGGCGCGGCCGGGCTGCGTCCTACGCTCGCTGCCGTGGCGCAGGGCCGGCGCGTGGCGCTGGCCAACAAGGAATGCCTGGTCTGCGCCGGCGAGATGTTCATGGAGGCGGTACGCAAGTCGGGCACCGAGCTGGTGCCGGTCGATTCGGAGCATTCCGCCGTGTTCCAGGCAATTGCCGGCACCGATCCGGCTGCCATCGAGCGCATTGTGCTGACCGCGTCGGGTGGACCGTTCCGCACTTGGAGCAAGGAGCGCCTGGCCGATGCGACGCCGCAGGAGGCGCTGAGGCATCCCAATTGGTCGATGGGCCCCAAGATCAGCATCGATTCAGCGACACTGATGAACAAGGGCCTGGAGCTGATCGAAGCCTATCATCTGTTCCCGGTCGAGCCGGCCCAGCTCGAGATCGTGGTGCACCCGCAATCGATCGTGCACGCGCTCGTCGGCTATCGCGACGGCTCGATGGTGGCGCAGCTCGCCAGCCCCGATATGCGCACCCCCATTGCCACCGGCCTGGCCTGGCCGGCGCGCATGGCCGCCCCCACCAAGCGCATCGATCTCGTCGAGCTCGGCACGCTCAGCTTCGAGCGGCCGGACGAGGAGCGCTTTCAGGCGCTTCGCCTGGCCAGGCAAGCCATGCAGAAAGGCGGGGTGGCGCCGGCCGTGCTCAATGCCGCCAACGAGATCGCGGTGGAAGCGTTCTTGACCGGGCGCCTCAAGTTCCTTCATATCGCCCAACTTGTAGCCGAGACGCTGGAGAAGGCGGACGCTCGCGGCTTGTTGACCGGGCCGACCGATCTGAGCGCGGTGCTGTCCGCGGATGCCGCGGCGCGCGAGTTGGCGCTGTTCTTGCTCGAGGACCGCGCCCGCGTCTGACTAGGAGCTTGCCGAACTTTAAGTTTGGGGGCTTGGGCGCCATGTTAAGCATGCCCGGTTGAGTTAACTGGCACAGGAGAGACAGCCGCAATGGACGTCCTGCCCACGTTTATCCTCAAGCCACTGGCCGTCCTGTTCGTGCTCTCCGTCGTCATTTTCGTACACGAGCTCGGACATTTCCTGGTGGCGCGCTGGTGCGGCGTGCGCGTCAAGACGTTCTCGCTGGGGTTCGGGCGCGAGATTTTCGGCTTCACCGACAGCCACCAGACCCGCTGGCGCGTCGCCTGGATCCCGCTCGGCGGCTACGTCAAGTTCCTCGATGACGAGAACAGTGCCAGTGTCCCGTCCCGGGACGCGCTGCAGCGCATGTCCCCAGAGGAGCGTGAAGGGGCGTTTCAAAGCAAGCCGCTGGCCGCACGCGCGGCGATCGTGGCCGCCGGTCCGATTGCCAACTTCCTATTGGCCATCCTGATTTTCTGGATCACTTTCACCTTCGTCGGCGTGAACGTTACTTCGCCCAGGATCGATGAGCTGGTACCCGACAGCGCCGCGGCCCGGGCAGGGTTCAAAAGTGGCGACGTCATCGTCGGCATCGACGGTCAGGCGGTGGAGTCGTTCGCCGACATGCAGCGCATCGTCAGCGCCAGCGCCGATCGCGAGCTGGCCTTCGAGATCAATCGGGACGGCAACGCAGTGATCCTGAAGGCGACGCCGGAGCGGCGCGAGATCGCGGACCGCTTCGGCAACAAGCTGAAGATCGGTGTGATCGGCATCAAGCGCAACGCTTCGCAGCAGGAGTGGCAGTTCAAGCAGTATGGACCGGTGGAGGCCTTGGGCCTCGCCGTCAAGGAGAGCTACCACATCGTCTCCAGGACGCTGGGCTACCTGTACGACGTGGCCACCCGCCGCGAGTCGGGCGATCAGCTTGGCGGCCCTCTCAGGATCGCCGACATCTCCGGTCAGGTCGCCACGCTGGGCTTCCTGGCGCTCATCAATCTGACCGCGGTGCTTTCGGTCAGCATCGGCCTAATCAACCTGTTCCCGATCCCGCTGCTGGACGGCGGTCACCTTATGTTCTACGCCATCGAGGCGGTGCGCGGCCGCCCGCTGAGCGAGCGAGCGCAGGAGGTTGGCTTTCGCATTGGCCTGGCCATCGTCCTGCTGCTGTTGGTCTACACGACCTATCAGGATCGCTTCATCCCGCTGCGCTGGATCGGGATAGGCTAATACGCCGCGCGGGGTCGGCCGCCGCGTCCTGCAGAAAGAACTTGGCACAGGTTCGCCGGCCACAGTTGTGCGCCCGCCGGCTTCACGTGCAGGCCTGTTTTGGGGCCTATTTCCTGCGCTCGACGAGAATCGGCTAACATTGTGGCAACGCGCATTTTCCAGCACTGCCTGGGTTAATATTGCCACTTCCCAAGGCTGCGGCTGAACAGTTAAACAAGTTGTACTGCGGATGAATGCTTCGGCCGGTCCAGCCTGGGGACAAGGGGGTCTTTGTGCCCGGGGACCGGGGTGGAGCACCGCGGAAGCGTCCGCCCGACGCCGACGGGCAGGATGCGTAGAGGGAACACCGGCGACCGAAAGGCAGACGGGAAGAAATGCCGACACATCGGATGTGCAAGTCGGGGGGCTGGCACTTCGTCATCGTTGTGATGGTGGCGTTCTGCGCGCTGACCGGCGTTGATCCTGTGGTGTTCTCGGCGAGCCCGGCCGAGGCGCAGGCGGGTGTCATTCGCGAGATCCGTGTGACCGGCAACCGCCGCGTCGAGCCCGAGACGGTGCGCACCTACCTCAGGTTCTCCATCGGCGATGCCTACGATCCCGGCAAAGTCGATCAGTCGATCCAGTCGCTGTTCTCAACCGGCCTGTTCGCAGACGTCGGTATCGACCGCCAAGGCTCCACTGTAATCGTCACGGTGGTCGAGAATCCCGTCGTCAACCAAGTGGCTTTCGAGGGCAACCGGGAGGTCGAGAAAGCGACGCTGGTCAGCGAGGTGCAGCTCAAGCCGCGCTCCGTATTCACGCGTGCCAAGGCGCAGGCGGACGTGCAGCGGATACTCGACATCTACCGCCGCCAGGGGCGCTTTGCTGCCACCGTGGAGCCCAAGATCATCGAGCTCGACAACAATCGCGTAAACGTCGTGTTTGAGATCAGCGAGGGCGGCGCGACCAAGGTCCAGGCGATCAACGTCATCGGCAACAGGGCTTTCTCCGATTCCCAGCTGCGCGACATCATCACCACCACGCAGTCGGGCTTGTTCGACTTCATCAAGGGCACCAACGTCTACGATCCCGACCGGCTGGCCTTGGACCGGGAGCTGCTGCGCCAGTACTATCTGAAGAACGGATACGCCGACGTGCGCATCGTGTCCGCCGGCGCCGAGTTGGCGCGCGACGGGTCGGGCTTCAACATCACTTTCGTCCTCGACGAGGGTGAGCCCTATACCTTCGGCAAGATCGACATCGAGTCGGCACTCGCGGGCGTCGACACGCAGGCCATGCGCGGCGAGCTGCTCACGTATCCGGGCAAGACCTTCGACCAGTCGGCCATGGATCGGACGGTCGAGCGCCTGACGCTGGTGGTCTCCGAGCAGGGGTTTGCCTTTGCGCGGGTTCGCCCCCGCGCGGCGCGCGAGCCGGGCACCCGCCAGATCAATGTCACGTATGTCATCGACCAGGGCCCGCGCATCTATATCGAGCGCATCAACGTCGTCGGCAACCTGCGCACCCACGACCACGTGATCCGCCGCGAGTTCCGCTTGGCGGAGGGCGACGCATACAACCCGCTGCTGGTCGACAGGGCCAAGAAGCGGCTGCAGCAGCTCGGGTTCTTCAAGGCCGTCGAGATCAAGCGGCGGCCCGGCTCGGAGGCCGACCGCGTGGTGCTCGATGTGGAGCTGCTGGAGCAGTCGACCGGCGAGCTTTCGTTCGGCGCCGGCTACTCCACGAGCGAGGGCGTGATCGGCGACATCAGCCTGACCGAGCGCAACCTGCTCGGCAAAGGCCAGTTCATGCGCCTGCGCCTTGCTGGATCAGCCGAACGCTTGCAAGTCGATTTGAGCTTCACCGAGCCGAGGTTCCTGGATCGTAATCTGGCGGCGGGCTTCGACGTGTTCCACAAGGACGTGAACCTGTCGCAGCAGTCGGCCTTCCGTAGCATGACGACCGGCGGGTCGCTGCGTATCGCATTCCCATTGTCCGAAAACTTGTGGTGGACGAACAGCTACACGCTCTCGCGCGGCGAAATCTATGACGTGCTGGACACCGCCTCGCTGGCCATCAAGCAGGCTCAGGGAGAGGCGTGGACTTCGGCGTGGGGAACCAATTTTGCGTATGACTCGCGCAATCATCCCAAGACGCCGACCAGCGGCTACTATTTCCAGATCGGCAGCGATCTGGCTGGCTTGGGTGGCGACGTGAACTACATCCGCGTAACTGGAGAGGCGCGCTACTACTATCCGATCACCGAGAAGATCACCTTTGTCGGGCGGGCCATCGGCGGCCACATCATGGGCCTGGGCGACGACGACGTGCGCCTCATCGACCTGTTCTACAAGGGCGGCGAAACCATCCGCGGCTTCAACCGGGGCGGCTTCGGCCCGCGCGACCTAATACCGACGACGCGCTGGGCGGCTCGACGTTCTGGGCCACTACGGCCGAGGTGCGCTTCCCGCTGCCGTTCGTACCCGAGGACTTAGGCATGGGCGGTGCCGTGTTTGTGGATGCCGGCTCGCTGTTCGGTGCCGGGGCCTTCGCCAAGGACCTCAACGAACGCAGGGTGCACTGCCGGGCGATCCAACACCAGGATCTGTCTGGCCGACGACTCCTCGATCCGCGCCTCCGCCGGCGCGAGCCTGCTGTGGAACTCCCCGCTCGGGCCGCTGCGGCTCGACGTTGCCAAGGCCTTCCTCAAGAAGGACTTCGACTCCGAGCAGCTGATCCGCTTCGGCGCGTCCACCAAGTTCTGAGCCGGGCCAAGGACACCTTGCCGGCGGGATGCTAGGTTCAGGGCTGCCGGGCTGAAGGCCCGGCGGCCCTTGCCTTGTCCGAAGGTTGCCCAATGCACCATCCGGGGTTTTTCGAGCGCGCGGCACCCATCGCTCTGCACGAGCTGGCGCGGGTGCTGGGTGCAAAGCTCGCCAATGCTGCCGACGAGGCGATGCCCATCAGCGACGTCAAGCCTCTGCAGGACGCGGGGCCGGGCGAGGTGTCGTTCTTCGACAACCGCAAGTATTTGCCTCAGCTTGCAGGTGACCCGCGCGTCTGCCTGTCTGGTCGCCCCAACCTTTGCCGGACGGGTGCCAGGTCGCACGGCGGTGCTGTTGACCGATGCGCCTTATCGCGCTTTCGCGCGTGCGCTGCAGCTGTTCTACCCCGACGCGATGCAACCCAAGGCCGCCATGGCGGGCAATGGTGAACCCGCGATCCACCCGACGGCCAGGCTCGAGGAGGACGTTCGCGTCGAGCCCGCGGCGGTCATCGGCCGCGAGGCGCACATTGGCCGGGGCACGGTGGTGGCGGCCGGCGCGGTGGTGGGGTACCGCGTCATGATCGGCCGCGGCTGTCACATCGGCGCCGGGGCCAGCGTGATGCATGCCCTTGTCGGCGACCGCGTCATCCTGCATGCCGGCGTCAGGATCGGGCAGGACGGGTTCGGCTTTGCGATGGGGGCCGAGGGCCACCTCAAGGTGCCCCAGGTGGGCCGGGTGATCATCCAGGACGACGTGGAGATCGGTGCCAACAGCTGCGTCGACCGCGGCGCTCTAAAGGACACCATCATCGGCGAGGGCACCAAAATTGATAATCTTGTTCAAATCGGGCACAACGTCGTGATCGGCAGACATTGCGTCATCGTCGGTCAAACCGGAATTTCGGGTTCCACGGAGCTTGGGGACTACGTCGTGATGGGCGGGCAATCGGGTGCGGTCGGCCATATCAAGATCGGCGCCGGGGCCCAGATCGCCGGTGGCGCACACCCCAAGAACGACGTTCCGCCCGGTGCGCGCATGGGAGGGACGCCTGCGGTGCCCATTCTCGAGTATGGGCGACAGGTTGCCGCTATCAAGAAGCTGGGCCGGCGGGGTGGACGGTCCGGTGCGGAATAGGGAAACGCTTGGCGCGCCCACAGGAGCGCCGGCGCAACAGAGGATGGAGTGCGCTTAAGCATGAAGGAGTCCCATTCCGCGGGAAAGGACCTTGCGACGGCCGACACTCGTCGCGTGCTGGAGCTGCTTCCGCATCGCTATCCCTTCCTGCTGGTCGATCGCATCGTCGACATGGACCGCGACGAAAGTGCCGTGGGCATCAAGGCCGTCACGCTGAACGAGCCGTTCTTCCAGGGGCATTTCCCGAGCTTTCCGGTGATGCCGGGCGTGCTCATCATCGAGGGGTTGGCGCAGACCGCGGGGGCCTTGTGCGTGCACCACCTCGGCGCCAGCTATAAGCCGCAGCTCGTGTATTTCATGGGGATAGACCGGGCCAAGTTCCGCAAGCCGGTCCTGCCGGGCGACCTGCTGCACTACCATGTGAGGAAGATTCGCAGCCGCGGGCGCGCATGGCGCTTCTACGGCGAGGCAAAGGTCAACGGGCAGGTCGTGGCGGAGGCCGAGGTCAGCGCCATGATCCTGGATCAGGCAGATGTCACAGCCTAGGGTGCACCCGACGGCCGTCATCGAGGATGGTGCTTCGCTTGGTGACGATGTGCGGATCGGGCCCTTCTGCCACGTCGGCAGCGCGGTGACGCTGGGCGATGGCGTCGAGCTCGTGAGCCAAGTCGTCGTCGCCGGCCGCACCAGGATCGGGCCGCGCACGCGCATCTTCCCCTTCGCCTCCATCGGGCATCAGCCGCAGGACCTCAAGTACAAGGGCGAGCCCTCGACGCTGGTGATCGGCAGCGACTGCCTGATCCGCGAGGGCGTCACCATGAACCCGGGCACCGAGGGCGGCGGCATGCAGACCATCGTCGGCGACCGCTGCGCGTTCCTCGCCAACTCGCACGTGGGGCACGACTGCCACGTGGGCAACAACGTCATCGCCTCCAACAACGTGATGCTTGCCGGCCACGTGACGGTGGGCGATTTCGCCGGTCTGATGGGTGGCGCAGCCGTCATCCAGTTCGCGCGCGTGGGGCCGCATGCATTCGTCGGCGGTATGTCGGGCCTGGAGAACGACCTCATCCCCTACGGCATGGCGCTGGGCAACCGGGCGCACCTGTCGGGGCTCAACATCGTCGGCCTGCAGCGGCGCGGATTCTCGCGCGACGCAGATCCACAGCCTGCGCCGCGCATACCGCCTGCTGTTTGCCGACGAAGGCACGCTGGCCGAGCGCATCGACGACGTGGAGAAGGAATTCGTGGACAACCCCATCGTGAAAGAGATCGTTGCCTTCATCCGCGTCGGCGGCAAGCGCGGGCTGTGCATGCCCCACATCGACAACTGAGCCGGCACGGCGATCGGCGGTCCCTGTGCTCGCCCTGACCGCAGCGGCGCAACCCATGGATCGGATCGGTATCCTCGCCGGCGGCGGACGTCTGCCGGTCATGATCGCGGAGAGCGTGGTGGCACGCGGCGGCAGCGTGCACATCGTCGGCATCGAGGGTGAGGCCGACCAGGATCTGACCCGCTTCCCCCATACCTTGGTGAACTGGGGCCAGATCGGCCGCATGGTGGCGACGCTGCGCGCCGAGAGCGGTAGCGAGCTGGTCATTGCGGGCAGCGTGCGCCGTCCGGATCTGTGGAAGCTGCGCCCGGATGCTGGCCTGGTGCGCAGCCTGCCGCAGATCGTCGGCCTGCTGGCGGGGGGCGACGATTCGGTGCTGTCGCGCGTGGTGCGCTTCTTCGAGGGCAAGGGCTTCACCGTGCGCGGCGCGCATCAGGTTGCGCCGGCGCTGGTGGCGCAGTGCGGGCGCATGGGGACAGCCGCGCTTTCGGAGCCGAGACCGCGCGGACGCGGCGCTGGGCTTTGCCGTGCGCGCGGCGCTCGGTCCCCTCGATGCCGGTCAGGCGGTCGCTGTGGCGCGGGGACGCGTGCTGGCGATCGAGGGCGCGGAAGGCACCGACGCCATGCTTCAGCGCATCGCGGCGCAGCGCGGGGGCAAGCACGAGCCGCCAGCCGGCGTGCTCACCAAGGGGCCGAAGCCGGGCCAGGAGCTGCGCGTCGACATGCCCGCGATCGGGTCCAGCGCACTGTGGAGCTTGCCGCAGGCGCGGGGCTGGCCGGCGTTGCCGTCGAGGCAGGCTCGGTGCTGATGCTCGGGCGCGAGATGAAGCCATCATGCCGCCGATGCCCAGGGGCTCGCGCTCGAGGGCTTGCCGCGGCTGGCAGTGTCGGCCGTCGCGCCGGTGCGGGGCACCCGAGCGCGTGAGCGCGCGCGTGCTCGGCCGCTCTTGCCCGAGCCGCCGCGACAAGGCCGACATCGAGAAGGGGCTCGCCGCGCTCGAGCGGCTGGCGGCGTTCGCAACGGGATCGGCGGTGGTGGTGGCGCGCGCCTATATCCTCGCCATTGCCGCCGGTGAGACGGTGCCGGCGATGCTCGGCCGCGTGCGCGCGCTCAGGCAATGGGGCATGCGCGGCAAGCGCCGTCTCGGCGTGCTGGTGTGCCGCGCCGCCGAGCTGGAAACGGCGGCGTTCGCGGCAATTGTGCGAGCAGGCCGCCGCGCAGGGTCTGGCCGGCATCGCGCTGTCGCGGGCGCGCCGGAGCAGCTCGCGGCCTATGAGGATGCGTCGCGGGTCGCGGACGAGCTCGGCCTGTTCCTGGTAACGTGCAGACCGGGATGAGGCAGGGAGGGCGCGCGGTGGGGGACGTTGCGCGGAGAGGAGGCGCGGATCAGCTCGTGCGGGAAACGCGCATCTCCGGGCACGGCCACGACGTCAGCGTGTTCATGGTGGCGGGCGAGCATTCCGGCGACGCGCTCGGCGCCAAGCTGATGGCGGCGCTCAATCAGCAGCGGCGCGGCCGCATTCGCTATCTTGGCGTGGGCGGCCCCGGCATGGCGCGGGCAAGGCCTGATCTCGCAGTTCCCGCTCGAGGACGTGGCGGTGATGGGCGCCGGCGGCGATCGCGGCGCGGCTGCCGCTGATCCTGAGCCGCATGCGCAGCACGGCCAAAGCCGCCATGGTGGCGGAGCCCAACGTCGTGGTGATCATCGACAGCCCCGAGTTCACCCACCCGATCGCCAGGGGCATCCGGCGGCGCCGCCCGAGCATCCCGATCGTCGACTACGTGTCGCCGACCGTGTGGGCCTGGCGGCCGGGCCGCGCGCGCAAGATGCGCGCCTATGTCGACCACGTGCTGGCGCTGTGGCCGTTCGAGCCCGACGCGCACGAGCGCCTGGGCGGCCCGCCCTGCAGCTTCGTCGGCCATCCGCTGATCGAGCGGCACCCTTGGATCGCGGCGCTCGACCCGGCGCCGCTGGCGGAGCGGCTCAGGCTTGCGCCCGACAAGCCGGTGCTGGTCGTGCTGCCCGGCAGCCGCACGCTCGGAGGTGTCGCGCCTGATGCAGCCGTTCGGCGAGGCCCTGAGCCGGCTGTCGCATCGCGGCCGCGACTTCGAGGTGATCATTCCCCTGGTACCGACCCTGCGCGCGCTGATCGAGCGGCGACTGCGGACATGGCCGAAGCAGCCGCACCTGGTGGAGGACGAGGAGGACAAGTTCCGCGCCTTCAAGCTCGCCACCGTGGCGCTCGCCGCCTCGGGCACGGTGACCTTGGAGCTGGCGCTGGCCGGCACGCCGATGGTGGTGGCCTACAAGGTCGACCCCGTGATCGCGCCGGTGCTGCGGCGCCTCATCAAGGCGCCTTCCGTCGTGCTGCCCAATCTGGTGCTGGGCGAGAAGGCGTTCCCCGAGTTCCACCAGGAGGACTGCACCGGGGGAAAGCTCGCCAACGCGCTGGCGCCGCTGCTCGAAGAAAGCTCCGAGCGGACAAGGCAGCTCTCAGCGCTGGCCAGGATACCGGCTGCCCTGCAAGTGCCGGGGTTCGCACCGAGCGAGGCGGCTGCGCGCATCGTCTTGGACTACGCGGACAACGGTCGCGGCTGGCCCCGGCGCGGCTGTAGGGCTGATTGCCCTAGCCATGGCTGATACTCAGGGTTGCGCAAATTCAAAATGCGCGATTAGATTGTTTTGTACGTTATCGAATGTTTCCCGTCAGAGACGTTTTTCAAGAATAGGTCAGCCCATGAATTTTCTCGAGCGTATCCCGATCCCACCCAAGACTACCTTCAACGTCGGCCTCACGTCCCCAAGAATGCCCAGATGCTCGAGATGTTCGGGCACCCTGTCCGCAACGGGGCCTATCGGCCCGATGGCCAGTGCACGCCACCCGACGTTCAGGCGTTCACAAGGCTGCTCGAGACGCGCAATGCCGGTCCATTCAGAGCCACCGGCATTAAGCCCGCGCTCGACTCGCTCAAAGAGGTATTCGCGCGAGTGAAGAGCGAGGTGCCGGAGCTCCATGAGATCCTGGGCACTGCTGGGATGCATTGCGCCAGGTTCACGAAGATCAAGCGGCCCGACGGCACCATCAGGATCGGGCCGGGCATCTCCAATCACACGTTTGGGACGGCCATCGATGTCAAGCTCGACGGCAATCTCGATCCGCAAGGTAACAACACCACCCAGCGCGGGCTCTTGGTGCTTTCGACCTACTTCAACTCAGCCGGCTGGTACTGGGGCGCGGCCTTCCCGGTGGAGGACGCCATGCACTTCGAGGCATCGCGCAGCTTGCTCGCGAAATGGCGTCGGGACGGGCTCATCTAGACCCGTCAGCTTGACTCGAAAGGCCCGAGCGGATGTTGGCTCGTGCCTTTCGCCGTCGCTCAGCCGCGCTGCTCGACCGGCACGAACGGCCGCTCGGTGGGGCCGATGTAGAGCTGGCGCGGACGGCCGATCTTCTGCTCGGGGTCCTCGATCATCTCCTTCCACTGGGCGATCCAGCCGACCGTGCGCGCCACCGCGAACAGCACGGTGAACATCGACACCGGGAAGCCCATCGCGCGCAGCGTGATGCCCGAATAGAAGTCGATGTTGGGATAGAGCTTCTTCTCGACGAAGTAGTCGTCCTGCAGGGCGATGCGCTCGAGCTCCATGGCGACCTTCAGGATGTGCTGGTCCCTGACGCCGAGCGAATCCAGCACCTCGTGGCAGGTCTGCGCCATCACCTTGGCGCGCGGGTCGTAGTTCTTGTAGACGCGGTGGCCGAAGCCCATCAGGCGGAACTCGAGTTCTTGTCCTTGGCCTTCTTGACGTACTCCGGCACGCGGTCGACGGTGCCGATCTCCTCCAGCATCTTGAGCGCGGCCTCGTTGGCGCCGCCGTGCGCGGGGCCCCACAGGCAGGCGATGCCGGCGGCGATGCAGGCGAACGGGTTGGCGCCCGAGGAGCCGGCGAGCCGCACGGTGGAGGTGGAGGCGTTCTGCTCGTGGTCGGCGTGCAGGATCAGGATGCGGTCGAGCGCGCGCGACACGATCGGGTTCACCACGTAGGGCTCGCACGGCACGGCGAAGCACATCTGCAGGAAGTTCGAGGTGTAGTCGAGGTCGTTGCGCGGATAGATGAAGGGCTGGCCGATCGAATACTTGTAGGCCATGGCGGCCAGCGTCGGCATCTTGGCCACCAGGCGGTGGCTCGCCACCATGCGCTGGTGCGGATCGTTGATGTCGGTGGAGTCGTGGTAGAAGGCGCAGAGCGCGCCGACCGAGCCGCACATGATGGCCATGGGATGCGCGTCGCGGCGGAAGCCGGTGAAGAAGCGCGTCATCTGCTCGTGCACCATGGTGTGGCGCGTGATGGTGCTGCGGAAGGATCTCGAACTCAGTCTTGTTCGGCAGCTCGCCGTTCAGCAGCAGGTAGCAGACCTCGACGAAGTTGGAGTTCTGGGCCAGCTGCTCGATGGGGTAGCCGCGGTAGAGCAGCACGCCCTTGTCGCCGTCGATGTAGGTGATCTTGGAGGAGCAGTTGGCGGTGGAGGTGAAGCCCGGATCGTAGGTGAAGCAGCCGGTGTCGCGATAGAGCCGGCCGACATCGATGACGTCGGGGCCGATGGATCCCGATCTGACCGGCAGATGCGTCTGCTGGTTGCTGCCGAGGGAGATGGTTGCGGTCTTGCCGGCGTCCGCAGCGTCTTTGGCGTTCATCGGGCTCGTCCTTCAATGGCAGCCTCAACCGTAGCCCCGGACGGTGGACCGCTGCGGTGCGCAACGGTGCGATATGACCGGCCGCGTAGGGCTCGGCGCACTTCTGCCTATAGTACATTTTGCACTGCGACAAGATATGCCAAGGACGAAGACAGCCCTGCATTGTGGGCCTTTGCCGGAGTGCAACGGTACGCTCAGCGCGCCTGGTCGCGGATGCGCGCCAGCGCCTCCTCGCGCCCCAGCGCGGCCATGACGTCGAACACGGGGGGCGAGAC
The DNA here is from genome assembly GCA_963756735.1 of uncultured Alphaproteobacteria bacterium. Classification (GTDB taxonomy): domain Bacteria; phylum Pseudomonadota; class Alphaproteobacteria; order Rhizobiales; family Hyphomicrobiaceae; genus AWTP1-13. The sequence continues at coordinate 118,301 of CAVWOY010000032.1, read as the reverse complement.
GGTTTTGCCGGTCAGGGCCGCGCGCAGCGGCTGGGCGACCTTGCCGAGCTTCAGCCCGGCCGATTCGGCGAACGCGCGCACCGCCGCCTCCAGCGCGGGCACCTGCCAGTCGGCGACCGCTTCGAGCTCGGGCAGCAGCTTGGCGAGCAGCTCGCGCGATTCTGCATCGAGCGCCTGCGCCGCCTTTTCGTCCAGGGCGAGCGGTCGTTTCGCCAGGAGAAAGCCCGCGCCGTCGATCAGCTCCTTCAGGGTCTTGGCGCGCCCCTTGAGCGAGGGCAGCGCCGCGGCCAGCCTGTCCCAGCCGACCTCGTCGAACCTGGCTGCGATCTGCGGCCCGCCGTCGGCCTCGGGCAGGAACTCGCGAATGCGCTCCAGAAGCTCGGCGTCGCTGGCCTGGCGGATGTAGTGGCCGTTGACGTCGTCGAGCTTGGCGAAATCGAGCCGCGCCGGCGCCTTGTTGATGTCGTCGATGTCGAACCACTCGACCATCTGCTCGGTGGAGAAGATCTCGTCGTCGCCGTGGCTCCAGCCGAGCCGCACCAGGTAGTTGCGCAAGCCCGCGGGCAGGTAGCCCATGGCGCGGTAGGCCTCGATGCCGAGCGCGCCGTGGCGCTTGGAGAGCTTGGCGCCGTCGGGCCCGTGGATCAGCGGCACGTGCGCGAACACCGGCACGTCCCAGCCCATGGCGCGGTAGATCTGCACCTGCCGGGCGGCATTGGTGAGGTGATCGACGCCGCGGATGACGTGCGTGATGCCCATGTCGTGGTCGTCCACCACCACGGCGAAGTTGTAGGTCGGCGTGCCGTCGCTGCGCAGGATGACCATGTCGTCGAGCTGGGTGTTGGGCACCACCACGCGGCCCTGCACCCTGTCCTCGATCACGGTCTCGCCCTCGCGCGGCGCTCTGAGGCGCAGGACGGGGCCGACGCCGGCCGGCGCCTCTTTCGGGTCGCGGTCGCGCCAGGGGCTCTGGATCGTCTGCGGGCCCGCGCGGCGCGCGCTTCTCCTCTTTCGCCAGCTCGCGCTCGGCCGCGATCGCCTTGTGCATGGCCTCGAGCTCGGCCGGCGTCAGATAGCAGCGGTAGGCGTTGCCGGTGGCCAGCAGCTCCTCGGCCACCTCGCGGTGGCGCTTGGCGCGCGCGAACTGGTAGAGCGGCTCGCCGTCCCAGTCGAGCTCCAGCCACCTGAGCCCGTCGAGGATGGCCTGCACGGCCGCCTCGGTGGAGCGCTCGCGGTCGGTGTCCTCGATGCGCAGCAGGAACTTGCCGCCGGTGTGGCGCGCGTAGAGCCAGTTGAACAGCGCCGTGCGCGCCCCGCCGATGTGCAGGTAGCCGGTAGGCGAGGGCGCGAAGCGGGTGACGACGGGCTTGGTCATGTGCGGCACTCGCCGGGCCTCTATTTGTGCATTCGGGGAAGCGGTGTATCACAGGTTCGGGCGGGACGAAGCGTTGCGTTGCCGGCCTGCCGAGCGGTCCCGTAGCTTAACTGGATAGAGTGCCGCGCTTCGAACGCGGAGGTTGCGGGTTCAAGCCCTGCCGGGACCGCCAGACTCTGTGATTATCAAGCGGAAAAAGCGCAAGGTTCGAAGTCCGATAGTGTTCGTACGCCAGTGCAGGGCGCGCGCAAAGATGCGCTGCCGCCAGGTTTGGAAGACATCGCGGACCTGATCGGCTCGGTCGATGACGATCTGCCCAGCGATTTGAGCGCCCGAAAAAAGTACTATCTGCGCTTGTGGGGCTATGGCCGCGAGCGTCGTCGCTGAACGGCTTGGCGTGCAGACCTGGATTTGCTAGGCCGCAGCAAATCCAGCGCGCCGTGGCGGCGGAGAGGCAAACATGACGGCGATCGAGACAGCGGCGCGCGAGGCGGGGCAGGACTTCATCCGCGACATCGTCGCAGGCCGACCTGGAGGCGGGCCGGCACAAGAGCGTGATCACGCGCTTTCCGCCGGAGCCCAACGGCTATCTGCACATCGGCCACGCCAAGTCGATCTGCCTGAACTTCGGCATCGCCCAGGAGTTCGGCGGCCGCTGCCACCTGCGCTTCGACGACACCAACCCCACCAAGGAGGAGCAGGAGTACATCGACGCCATCGAGCGCGACGTGCGCTGGCTGGGCTTCGACTGGGGCAAGCACCTCTATCACGCGACCGACTACTTCGAGCAGCTCTACGCCTGGGCCGAGCACCTGATCAAGGCCGGCAAGGCCTACATCGACGACCAGAGCCAGGAGGAGATGCGCGCCAACCGCGGCACGCTGACGGAGCCCGGCAAGAACAGCCCGTTCCGCAACCGCGAGCGTGGAGGAGAACCTCGACCTGTTCCGCCGCATGCGGGCGGGCGAGTTCCCGAACGGCGCGCGCGTGCTGCGCGCCAAGATCGATATGGGCTAGCGGCAACATCAACCTGCGCGACCCCGTGCTCTACCGCATCCTGCACGCCACCCACCCGCGCACGGGCACGCCTGGAAGATCTACCCGAGCTACGACTACGCGCACGGCCAGTCGGACGCCATCGAGCACATCACGCATTCGATCTGCACGCTGGAGTTCGAGGACCACCGTCCGCTCTACGACTGGTTCATCGAGAACCTGCCGGTGCCGTCGCGCCCGCGCCAGTACGAGTTCGCGCGGCTCAACATCACCTACACGGTGCTCTCCAAGCGCGTGCTGACGGAGCTGGTGCGCGGCGGGCACGTCTCGGGCTGGGACGATCCGCGCATGCCGACGCTTGCGGGCCTGCGCCGCCGCGGCGTGCCGCCGGCGGCGCTGCGCGACTTCGTCAAGCGCATCGGCGTCGCCAAGGCCAACAGCGTGGTCGACATGGGCCTGTTCGAGTTCTCGGTGCGCGAGGTGCTGAACAAGGCCGCGCTGCGGCGCATGGCGGTGCTGCGGCCGCTCAAGGTGGTGATCGAGAACTATCCGGAGGGCAAGACCGAGGAGCTGGACGCCGCCAACCACCCCGACGACCCCGCAGCGGGCACGCGCAAGATGCGCTTCGGCCGCGAGATCTTCGTCGAGCGCGACGACTTCATGGAGAACCCGCCGAAGAAGTTCTTCCGCCTGTCGCCCGGCAAGGAGGTGCGGCTGCGCTACGCCTATTTCATCACCTGCCGTGAGGTCGTGAAGAACGCGGCCGGCGAGGTGGTGGAGCTGAGATGCACCTACGATCCCGCCACCCGCGGCGGCAACGCGCCGGACGGACGCAAGGTGCAGGCGACGATGCACTGGGTGTCGGCGGCGGATTCGGTGCCGGCCGAGGTGCGGCTCTACAACCAGCTGTTTGCCAAGCCCGATCCCGACGCCGCCAACTTCGCCGCCGATCTCAATCCCAACTCGCTCGAGGTGCTGGCCGGACGCGCGCGTGGAGCCGGCGGCGGCAGGCGACAACGTGCCAGGCCCCGTGCAGTTCGAGCGGCTGGGCTACTTCGTGCCGCGATCAGGACTCCAAGCCCGGCCGCCCTGTATTCAACCGCACGGTCGGCCTGCGCGATACCTGGGCCAAGGTGTCGGGCGGCGGTAAGGCGTAGGGTGCAATAGGCGTCAGCGGTATTGCGCCGTAGCATCGGTGGAACGGCGCAATACGCTTCGCTCTTGCGCCCTACATGCTCCGTGTGCTGGGGTCAGTCCATACTTTGAGTATGGATGGGCGGCGTGGCACGGGTGGGAGGAGTAGAGTCGCAGCCCGCTGAAGCCGGCGGGTTCTCTTCTGCGCGGATGCCGCTGCTCGCCGCGCTTGCCCGCCAGCTCGAGGCCGAGCACGAGCGCTGGTTCCTGTGGCTGCCGGTGCTGTTCGGGGCGGGCATCGCGCTCTACTTCGTGCTGCCGGCGGAGCCCTCGCTGCTCGTAGCGGTGCTGCCGGCCGTGGCTGCGCTGGCGCTGCGCTTCGCGCTGCCGCGCTCTGGTCTGGTGGGCGTGCTGTCGGCCGCGCTTGCTAACAGTCGCGCTCGGGGTGGCGGCCGCCAAGCTGCGCACCGAGGCCGTGCGCGCGCCGGTGCTGCTGGCCGAGACTGGGCCGGTCGATGTCTATGGCTTCGTCGAGCTGGTGGAGCCGCGTGCGGCCAAGGGCCAGCGCCTCACCATTCGCGTCACGGCGATGGAGAAGCACGAGGCGCACGCCTGGCCGGCGCGGGTGCGCATTCGTGCGCGGCGGCGAGAACAGCGCCCTCAAGCCCGGCGACGCGGTGCGCGTGAAGGCGCGGCTTACCCCGCCGCCAGGCCCGGCGCTGCCGGGCGACCACGATTTCGCACGCGCGGCCTGGTTCGCACGGCCTGGGCGCGGTCGGCTTTGCGGTTGCCGCGGCCGAGCCCGAGACCAGCATCGGCGAGCCGCCGCTGACGCTGCGGCTCGCTGCCGCCGTCGCGCGCGTGCGCCAGGCCATCGGCCGGCGCGTGGTGGGGGCGCTGCCGGGCGAGGCCGGCGCCATCGCCAATGCGCTGATCACGGGCGAGCGCGGCGGCATCTCGGAAGCGACCAACCAGGCCTTCCGCAACTCCGGCCTGTTCCACATTCTGTCGATCTCGGGCCTGCACATGGTGATCATGGCGGGCGCGGTGTTCGTGTCGATCCGCGTGGGCCTGGCGGCGATCCCGACGATCGCGCTGCGCTACCCGACCAAGAAGTGGGCCGCGGCCGGTGCCATGGCCGGCGCGCTCGCCTATCTCATGATCTCGGGCGCCGCCTTCGCCACCGTGCGCTCCTACATCATGATCTCGATCATGTTCATCGCCGTGCTGCTCGACCGGCCGGCGCTGGCGCTGCGCAACGTGGCGCTGGCGGCGCTGCTGATCCTGCTGCTGTGGCCGGAGAGCCTGCTCGACGCCGGCTTCCAGATGTCGTTTGCGGCCGTGCTCTCGCTGGTGGCGGTCTACGAGTGGCTGCGCGCGCGCGACGAGGCGCGCGAGGGCTGGATGCGGCGCGGCGCGATCGCGCGCACGCTTGTGTTCTTCGGCGGCATCGTCACCTCGACGCTGGTGGCGGGCCTGGCGGTGGCGCCGTTCGGCATCTACCACTTCCACAACACGCAGCAGTTCGCGATCCTCGCCAACCTGGCCGCCATTCCGATCTGCAACCTGGTGGTGATGCCGGCGGCGCTGGTGAGCCTGGTGGCGATGCCGCTCGGGCTCGAGGCGGCGCCGCTTTGGCTGATGGGGCAAGGGCATCGAGGCGATGGTGTGGTGCGCCGGCGTGGTCGCGGCGCTGCCGGGCGCGGTGGGCCGCGTGCCGGCGATGCCGACCCACGCCTTCGTGCTGATGGTGGCAGGCGGACTTTGGTGCGCGCTTTGGGAGACGCGCTGGCGGCTCGCCGGGATCGCGCCGATCGCGCTCGGCATCATGCTGGCGCCGACGGGGAGCCGGCCCGACGTGCTGGTCGGGCGCGGGGCGGAGCTGGTGGCGGTGCGCGGTGCCGACGGCAAGCTGTCGGCGATCGCGGGCCGCGGCTCGAGCTTCGAGCTGGCGCGTTGGCTGGAGCACGACGGTGATGGGCGCGCGCCGGCCGAGGCGGGCAGGGCCGAGGCGTTCCGCTGCGACAGCCAGGGCTGCACGGCGCTGGTCAAGGGGGTGCGGCTGGCGGTGGGGGCCAGTCCGGCGGCGCTGCGCGACGACTGCGCCGCAGCGGCAATCGTGGTGCTGCGGTTCGCGCGGCCTAGCGGATGCGGCGGGCCGGCCGCGGTGATCGATCCCGGCGATGCGGCCGCGCGCGGCGCGCATGCGCTGACCGTTGTGGATAGGCGCGTGCATATCGAGACCGTGGCCGATGCGCGTGGGGCTCGACCGTGGGCGGCGGCCCGCAAGGCCGACGATCGAACTCAGCGCCACAGACGAGGAGTTGCCAGTGCGAGGCCCGCGCCAGCGATAGTCTCAAAGGGCAGAACCCATTCACCCGTCATGTCGGAAGCCGAGGCCCCGGCCTGCGAGCCGGGGTCGAAGTTGTCCGGGACCTGCTACAGCCTTCCGTTAGCTGCAAATCCCGGCTCATCGCGCTCGCGCTTCCAGCGCGATCGCTGGGCCGGGATGACGGGTTGATCCGTCAGAACCGCCGGATGAGGCCCACCAGCTTGCCCTGGATGTCAACCTGGTCGGGGCCGAAGATGCGCGTCTCGTAGTTGGGGTTGGCGGCTTCCAGCGCGATGGAGGCACCCTTGCGGCGCAGGCGCTTGAGGGTGGCCTCCTCCTTCTCCACCAGCGCCACGATGATGTCGCCGTTGTCAGCCGTGTCGCAGCGCCGCACGATGATGATGTCGCCCTCGTTGATGCCGGCATCGATCATCGAATCGCCCTTGACCTCAAGCGCGAAGTGCTCGCCGCCCGAGACCATGTCGGGGGGCACGCCGATGTCCTGCTGGTGGTCCTGGATGGCGCTGATCGGCACGCCGGCGGCGATGCGGCCCATTAGCGGCACGGTGGCGCCGCTCGAGGCGCCGTAGCCGGGCGGCGGGGAGGAAAGCTGGGGCTGGCGGCGGAGCGGCCCGCTGCCCTCGATCACGCTCGGTGTGAAGGTTGGGCGCCGCTGAGTGCCCTCGCTCATCGCCTCCGGCAGCTTGATCACCTCGATGGCGCGGGCGCGATGCGGCAGGCGGCGGATGAAGCCGCGCTCCTCAAGCGCCATGATCAGGCGGTGCACGCCCGACTTGGATTGCAGCGCCAGCGCCTCCTTCATCTCCTCGAATGAGGGCGGCACGCCGGTCTCGCGCAGACGCGTGTCGATGAAGACGAGCAGCTCTTTCTGCTTGGCCGTCAGCATGGGTTTCTCCCAGGCGTTGGGTGGAGCACAGACTCAACTCCTACGTACAAAGCGGGAACATAGATGTTCGCCTGATGTTCCGCAACTGCTAACTGCTTTCGTCCGCGCGCATGCCGTTGGCCTGGCTCACAGGTCGAGCGGCAAGATGGTCACCAAGGCCCCTGCGGGGGCCGCCGGCGCGCGCGGCACCCTGACCAGGAGGCAGTTGGCCTTCGACCAAAGGTGTCAACAGGGAGCTGTCCTGGGAGCGTACTGGGGTGACCTCGGGCTGGCCGCCCGGGCCTGGGCGCGAGATGGCCCGCATGTAGTGCTCGCGGGGGCCGTTGGCCTCTATGGCAACGGCTAAGCGGGCCTGCTGGGGGCGCTCCTCGGTCGGCGGCTGGCCCAGCAGGGCGCGGATCAGGGGCAGCAGGAAGAGGCGGGAGCAGACCAACGAGGATACGGGGTTGCCGGGCAGGCCCAGCACGCGCGAAGCCCCCAGGCGGCCGAACATCAGGGGCTTGCCCGGGCGCATGGCGATCTTCCAGAAGGCGAGCTGCATGCCGCGGCCTTCCAGCACGGGGGCGACCAGGTCGTGGTCGCCCACCGAGGCCCCGCCGCTGGTGACGATGATGTCGGCGCCGTGCGCGCGGGCGAAGCAGCGGTCGAGGTCGGCCGCCGTATCGCGGGCGATGCCGAGCTGCTCGGGCACGGCGCCCGCGGCCTCGGCCAGAGCGGCGATGCCCAGATGGTTGGAGGCGACGATCTGGCCGGGCCCCGGCTGCGTGCCGGGCTCCACCAGCTCGTCGCCGGTCGAGATGATGGCGATGCGCGGGCGGCGGCGGGCCGATACGTGGCCATGCCCCATGGCCCCCCCAAGCGACACCTCGCGCGGTCCGAGCCGTCGTCCCGCGGCGAGCAGCTCGTCGCCCTCGCGAAAGTCGAAGCCGCGGGTGCGGATGTGGGCAGCCTCGGGCGCGCCTTCCTGCACGAGGACGTGGGGGCCGTCGCGCTTGGCGTCCTCCTGGATGACGACGGCATCGGCGCCCTCGGGCACCGCAGCGCCGGTGAAGATTCGCACCGCCTCGCCTTTGCCGACGCTGCCGCCGAAGGGATGGCCTGCCGCCGCCTCGCCGATGACGGCCAGTCGTGCGGGCACCTGTTTCACGTCGGCGGCGCGCAGCGCATAGCCGTCCATGGCCGAGGCGTTGAACGGAGGCTGCGTGACGAGCGCGCGCAAGGGCTCGGCCAGCACGCGGCCGTGGGTGTGGCCGATGGCAACTCGTTCGGGCTCGGTCGGCTCGACGCCTGCGAGGATGCGGGCCAGCGCCTCTTCGACCGACAGCAGGGCCATGGCGTCAGCGCCCTTTGTGATCCGCTACCCGATAGGCGCCGGAGCGGCCGCCGGTCTTCTCGATCAGCCGGATTTCGCCGATGGTCATGGCTTTGTCGGCGGCCTTGAGCATGTCGTAGATGGTGAGGCAGGCGACGCAAACGGCGGTGAGGGCCTCCATCTCGACGCCGGTCTGGCCGCCGACCTTCACCTCCGCCGTCACGCGGATGCCGGCGGGCTCGCGCGAAAGCTCGAAGTCGACGCTGGCCTTGGTGATCGCGAGCGGGTGGCACAGCGGGATCAGCTCGTGCGTCTTCTTGGCAGCCATGATGCCGGCGATGCGCGCTGCGGCCAGCACGTCGCCCTTCTTGGCTTCACCCGCATCGACCAGCGCCAGTGTGGTGGGTGCCATGGCCACGAAGCCTTCCGCACGCGCGGTGCGCCGGGTGGCCTCCTTGTCGGAGACGTCGACCATGCGCGCCTCGCCCTTGTCGTTGAGGTGGCTGAGCTTGGTCATCACGCTGTTCCCGGGGAGAGCAACTCGCGAGTCGCTGCTGCCACGTCGGGCTGGCGCATCAGGCTCTCGCCGACGAGAAACGCCCGCACGCCCGCCTTGGCCAGGCGCTGCAGGTCGGCATTGGAGGCGATGCCGCTCTCGGCGACGACGATGCGGTCGTGCGGCACCCTGGGGCAGAGCCGCTCCGTCACCTCGAGCGAGGCGTGGAAGGTCTTGAGGTCGCGGTTGTTGATGCCGATCAGCCGGCACTCCAGCTTCAGCGCGCGATCGAGCTCGTCCTTGTCGTGCACCTCGGCGATGGCGTCCATGTGCCAGGCCTTGGCGTAGGCGCAGAGCGTGCCGGCCATCACGTCGTCCGCCATCGCCATGATGATGAGGATGCAGTCGGCGCCCAGCGCGCGCGCTTCGGCTACCTGATAGCGGTCGAGCATGAAGTCCTTGCGCAGTGCCGGCAGCCCGGCCGCGGCGCGGGCGGCGGTGAGATCCCCCGGCGCGCCCTGGAAGGAGGGGGTGTCGGTCAACACCGAGAGGCAGGAGGCGCCGCCTTGCGCATACGCCTTGGCGAGGGTCGCGGGGTCGAAGTCGGCGCGGATCAGCCCCTTGGATGGGCTTGCCTTCTTGACCTCAGCGATCAGGGCGAAGTTGCCAGCGCCAATCCTGGCCTCAAGTGCGCCGGCGAACGATCGGACGGGCGGCGCCTGGCGGGCGTTGGCCTCCACAGCCTCCAGCGGCCGGGCGGCTTTGGCAGCGGCGACCTCCTCGCGCTTGTAGGCGGCGATCTTGGAGAGAATGTCGGTCATCGTGGCAGGATACGCCGGCAGGGCCACCGCCGCCACTCTTCACGCCTGACCTTGGTATTTGGTCCAAGTCGGGCTGGCCAAGCCCCGCATTGCGCGCTACGCTGAACAAATAAAAAAATTTGAACAAAGCGTATTGGGGGGAGTGATGTCGAGCGACAGGACGATTGCACTGGGGGCTCCGGAGAATATTGCACCGCGAAAACGTCCATATGGCCGTTCGCTCCAGAATTTCCAGCAGGAGGACACCGACTTCAAGTTGCTGCCCGCTGAGCAGAAGCTGCTTGCGGCCGTCGCCGCGGGCCGCACCTGCTACCTGGGCGACTATAAGATTAGTGAACTGAGGAAACAGCTCGACGAGGTATCGAAGACTGAGCATTTCCTCACATTGGCTGCCGAGGTGGTCACCCACCATCGGAACTCTTTGGTTGGAACTTCAACGAAACGGACGAGGACCGTAGGACCCGGGAGGAACTCGAAGCACGGATTGAAGCCTTTCCCAGGATTGTTCAGGAGTTGCTGAAAGAGCTGCCTGAGTTTGCCAAACGCACCCAGACATCGGGGGACCTGAAGACCCGTGTTGCGAAGGAGCGGAGTACGCTCAAGCCCATACTCGACGAATTGAGGTCGCGTTTTGACAACGAGATTCGGCAATGGCGTCAGGTCGATCCTGGCGACGAGAACGTGCGGGTGCGCGCCGGTTTTTTGCGGTTCCTCATGCTCGGCGGCGATGAGGCGGCTCCCGTCCACGAGAGGGGTGTGGAACTTTCTACCGCCTGGATCGATGGCGACCTGGACTTGGATGGTTGCGAAGTAAACTACCCGTTCAGTCTGAAAGACTGCCGCTCCGATGGCTCTTTGACGCTGCGCTTTGCGACAACACGCGCCATCGATCTTGGCGGGAGCCGCATTAATTCGATAACCGCCATACGAGCGTGGATCGGGAGCAGCGCGTACCTCAACAATGGGTTTCGCGCGAACGGTTCGGTTTCCTTCAGGGGGGCTCGCATCGACGGTAATCTCGAGTTCGACGCCGGTGAGTTTGAGGAAGTTGATTGTGTCAACGCTACGATTGCCGGCGACGTGTTCCTGTCCGATGCGACGATTGAGGGTGACTTGGATTTCGATAGTGCGGAGGCGACCGATGTAAGTGCACCCAACGCAAAATTCGGCGGCTGCGTCAGTTTTCGCGATACGCAGGTTCAATGGGTCAACTCGACGCCCGATGGGAAGGGCGTTGCCCTTAATTGTGACGCAGTAAAAATAGAAGGGTCTGCATGGTTAAATCAGGGCTTTGAAGCGCGCGGCAAGGTCAGGTTTGTCAATGCGCGCATAGGGCGTGATTTTTATATTGCGGGCTCGGATGGGAAGGGCGGGGGTTTTTCAGAACGTAGCGCCCGCAAGCGAGGGGGGGAGATCGCGAAAGCCGACTTGCGCGACGGCATTGGATTTGGGCGGACTACGGGTCATCGGCTCCCTCGACCTGGCGCCCTCAACTCCCGCGGAGACTCGCGATCCCTCGAAGGATGAGAGATGGCCGACTATTAGGGGGTCGCTGGAACTGGCTGGCGCCACCGTGCACCGCCTTGTTGACGGGCCCAATGCCTGGCCTGCGCAAGGGATCAAGGGTGAGAACGGTGCGAAGCTTCGAAGCGTGATCACCTTGGATGGTTTTTGCTACGACAGGTTCGGGGGCACAGGCCTCAGCGCGGCTGCGCGTTGCAAATGGCTCTTGCGTCAGCCGCACGAGGAACTGACGCGGGATTTCAGGCCGCATCCCTGGGAGCAGCTCATCAAGGTTCTGCGAGAGATGGGCCACGAGGACGAGGCCAAAGCGGTCGCCCCTTCCCCAAGCTCCTGGCCTCGGAGGGGCATTTGGGATGCGGTCATTCCGGGCGTTTGGCCACCTCAGTTCCGTTTGCAGCTCCAACCGAGGCGCACCCGCCCTCCCCCTCAAGCCGCTGCAAATGCTCCGCTTTCTCTGCGGGCGGAGATGAAATTCGGCTTCTTCATTGCCGGTTCATCGGTGCTGTGATGTCATGTGACGTTTGGATGACGGTTGAGCGTCACACATATGACGGACCAGACGGTTGGTTTGCCGGTGTCCCCGGCAAAGCCGGGATACCTGCGCGCACTGGCGGTGCGCGCTCTGCCTCGCGGAGAGATGCGACCGGCGAGGGCCTGGGCCGTTTGCGCACTGATAGTGGCGCTGCTGGTGCGCCACTTCTGGAACGATGAAGGCGAGCTCCCCAACATCCTCTTCACCGTCGCGGTCACGGGCGCGCTGATCGCGCTCGTGCTGCTGGCTTCCGGCCGTGCGCTGTTTGCGACCGTGGTGGTCGCGTCTGTGGTCGCTGCCGTCATTGCCGCCGCTTCCGCCAAGCGCGCCACAATCAACATGGTGGTGCACGCCTACGACCTCTTCTTCTATCTTAGCTCCTGGTCGACCATCAGCTACCTGTGGAGCGATCAGCGCCGCTACGTGCTCTACGCAGTCGTCGCCTGCTCGGTTGCCGCTGTCGCGGGATGGCTAGCCTTCCGCCTCGACAGCACGCGGGTGGCGCGACGCTGGTCGGCGCTGACGCTGGCGGCGTTCGTGGCGCTGGCGTGGTGGGGCGCCTACAGCAAGGGCGAACGGCGCCACATGCAATTCTACTACGCGAACCTGTATGTCTCCTCGTTCTATGCCTCCTGGGGCGAGACGCTGGAGGCGCTGTGGCGCGGTGCTCTGCTCGAGGCTGCGCCGCGCACCGGCACGCCCGCGCCTGCGTTCGCCATTCCCACCCGTTGCCAGCTCTCGGGCCGGCCGCCGCACATCATCCTGATCCATCAGGAATCGGTGGTGCAGCCGTCGCTGTTCCCGGCCCTGCGCTACGATCAATCCGTCGATCCGTTCTTCCGGTCGGACGATCAGGGCCTGCACAAGCTGCGCGTGGAGACCTACGGCGGCGCGTCGTGGCTGACCGAGTTCTCGCTGCTGGCGGGGGTGTCGACGCACTCGTTCGGCGGCATGCGGCAGTTCGTGCAGACCTTCACCCAGAACCGGCTGAAGGACACCGTCCCGCAGGTGCTTGAGCGGTGCGGCTACCGCAACGTGGTGTTCTATCCGCTGCTCAAGAATTTCGTGTCCAACGACCGCTTCTACAACTCCATTGGGCTGCGTGAGATTTTCGACATGAAGGCGCAGGGAGCCAAGACCGGCCAGGAACGCGACCGCTTCTACTTCGACAACGCCATGGCGGAAATGGGGAGGCACTTCGAGAAATCACGCCAGCCCATGTTCACGTTCATCCAGACCATGTCGGCGCACTGGCCCTACGACTACGCCTACGCGCCCGAGGTCGACGTGCCGGGCGGCGGTCCGGGCACCGACAAGGAGATGCACGAGTACTTGCGGCGCGTCGCCATTGCGAAGATGGACTACGACTACCTCCTGGGCGAGCTGCGCCGCCGCTTTCCGCGCGAGCGCTTCCTGATCGTCCACTACGGCGACCATCACCCGATGGCGACGCGCACCCTGCTCGGCTACAAGGACGACACGGAAGCGGAGGATGTCGTCCTCGACCGGGACTCGATCGGCTTCCTCACCTACTACGCCGTTCGCGGCATCAACTATCGGGTGCGGGCCCTGCCGCAGTACGACAGCCTGGACGTTGCCTACCTGGGCACCGTCATGCTGGACCTGGCAGGGCTGCCGCTGTCGGACTCGCACCGGGAGCGCAAGCGGCTGATGGAGGCGTGCCGGGGCCGCTACTACAGCTGCTCCAACCGCGACGAAATCCTGCAGTTCCACCGCCGCCTGATCGACTCTGGCGTGGTTGCAGCGCGCTGATCGGCGCCCTCCAGCCCATGAGGCCGGATTGCGCGGGCGCACGACTGCCGAGCCGCGTTAGGCATGTGGTTGGTTTGTTGGGCGGTCGAGAAAGAAAGCATACGCACGATCTGGACACTGGCGGGCCAGGCGCCGTACGCTGCTCGTGGAGGCAGGGTTGGGCTTTTTGAATGGAGCATGCAATGCGTATTGCGAAATTGGCTTTCGTGGGCGCCATCGCGGTGGCGTTCGCACTCGCCCCCTTCGAAGCCTTCGGGCGTTCCAACGGGATGGGGCCGACGGCGGCGTCGGCACCCAGTCTCGTCACTGCGGTCCAGGCTAAGGCTAAGGCCAAAGCTAAGGCCAAGGCCAAGGCAAAGGCAAAGGCAAAGGCAAGGCAAGGCAAAGGCAAAGGCAAAGGCAGGCCGCTGTGCAAGCGTATGCAACGACCGCTGCAGGTCACTGGGGGCGAACTGTGTTGGTCAATGCTTAGGCAAGTGCAACAGTCGCTGACGCGTCACTTCACCTGCAGCACCCTGTCGCGTCCCTGACGCTGCCAGTCCTCCTTGATCATGGCGCGCCTGGCGATCTCGCGTTAGCCGCAGCGCTGGTAGCGCTGGCGCGCGCCGGTATTGGTGGCGGCGACTATGATGCTCGAGCCCCGTTTGCCGGTCACTGCTACCACCCGGTCGGCGACGGCGAGCGGCGCCGTCCCTCAGCGAGGGCGCGGCGAGGCGGTCGGCTAGGCCGCTACGCGCGCGAGGATGCTCTCGAACACCTTGCGGCCGTCGATGCCGCCGAGCAGCGGCTCGAACAGGCGCTCGGGATGCGGCATCATGCCGAGAATGCGGCGGCGCCCGTCGCAGATGCCGGCGATGTTGTGCTGGGCGCCGTTCGGGTTGGCTGCGGGCGTGGTGCTGCCGGCCGCATCGACGTAGCGGAATACGATGCGGCCCTCGCCTTCCAGGCGATCGAGCGTTGCCTCGTCGGCGAAGTAGTTGCCATCGCCATGCGCGATCGGCATGCGCACTAGCGCGCCCTTGCCGAAGCGGCTGGTGAACAACGTGTCGGTCTGCTCGACCTTGAGGAGCACGTCGCGGCACACGAACTTGAGCGACGCGTTGCGCATCAGAACGCCGGGCAGGAGGCCGGCCTCGCACAACACCTGAAACCCGTTGCAGATGCCGAGGACAGGAACGCCGGACTTGGCCTTGGCCGCAACGTCGCGCATGATCAGCGAGTGGGCTGCCATCGCGCCGGTGCGCAGATAGTCGCCGTAGGCGAAGCCGCCCGGGAGCACGATCAGGTCCGTCTGCGGCAGGGTCGCATCGGCGTGCCACACCATATGTACCGTGCCGCCGGTGACCTTCTCCAGAGCCACCTTGACGTCCCGATCGCAGTTGGAGCCCGGGAAGACGATGACAGCTGCTTTCATGCGCCCCTATTTTCCGGCCGGAAGCACGCGGAAGCTCTCGAAGAAGGCTTCGATCGCCTGCTGTTGCTTTGTGAAATCCTCCATTGGCGCGCGGGCCACCAGGCGGTAGCGCGCATCGGGGCCGATGATGTGGCGCACCGAGGCGCGCCGCTCGCCGATCTGCAGGAACTTGACCGCTGCGCAGGTAATGTCGGCGACATAGGTCACCCGGCTGTCCTGGACCGTTTGGGTAACTGCTGCGATTTTCACCCGGGCCTTGTCTGATTCACCGCAGACCGCTTCGGGCAACTCCTCCCGAAAGGCGGCTTCGTCATAGGCCCGTGCCAGCTCCGGCACGGTCTTTCCCGCGTCGGCGGCCACCACCTCGGCGCTGACTTCCATCACCAGCGCGCTGTCGCTGCTCACCTGGGCGCTGCGTTCGGGGTCGAGATCGGCCGAGCAGACAGCGTCGACGGTCCCCGGGCCCTCCTCGTGCCGGCACGCAGCCGGCAGGCTGACCGCGTAGCGGTACTGCTCATTGGCAACGGTCTTCGTAGCGGCGAGCGTTTGTGCGCCGGCGCGTCCCGCCGGCAGGCTCGCCACCGTGATCGCGCATGCCGCCAGAGCCACCACAGCGAGGCTGGACAGCATTCGTGGTGCAATCAGGGTCATTCAATCAACTCGTACGCGTAGTTCTCGATAACCGGATTGGCCAGCAGGTCCTTGCAGATCTGCTCAACCTGAAGGCGCGCCTTGCCTTCATCGCTTTCAGCCAGATCGACCTCGATGTACTTGCCTTGCCGCACCTCGTTCACGCCGCTCAAGCCGAGGCTGGACAGCGCATTCTCGATAGCCTTGCCCTGGGGGTCCAGGACGCCGTGCTTCAGAGTTATCTTGATGCGTGCCTGCATGCGAATCCCGCGCGCCGTCACAGTATTCCGCAAATGCACCCGGACGCGGTTGCGCGCAAGCGGCGAAGCGTCCCGGGCAGGACTTCAGTTCGGTTTGGAGCTCACCAGGACCGGTCCTGAGCCCTTGGGCCGGGGGTTCTCGGTCAAGACGCCCAATCTGCGGGCAACCTCCTGATAGGCTTCCAGCACGCCGCCAAGGTCGCGCCGGAACCTGTCTTTGTCGAGCTTGTTGGCGGTCGCGGCGTCCCATAGGCGGCAGCAGTCCGGGCTGATCTCGTCGGCGAGCAGGATGTGCATCTGGTCGTTGTCCCACTGGCGGCCGAACTCCATCTTGAAATCGATGAGCCGGATGCCGACGCCCAGGAACAGGCCGACGAGAAAATCGTTCACGCGCAGCGCCAGCGCCATGACCTCGTCGATCTCCTGGGGCGTGGCCCAGCCGAAGGCGGTGATGTGCTCCTCGGTCACCATCGGGTCGCCGAGCGCATCGTTCTTGTAGTAGAACTCGATGATCGAGCGCGGGAGGGGCTTGCCCTCCTCCAGCCCGAGACGTGTTGCCAGCGAGCCGGCCGCGACGTTGCGCACGACCACCTCGAGGGGAATGATCTCCACCTCGCGGATCAGTTGCTCGCGCATGTTGAGCCGCCGCACGAAGTGGGTGGGCACACCGATCTCGCCGAGCCTGGTGAAGATGAACTCGGAGATGCGGTTGTTGAGCACGCCCTTGCCTTCGATGAGGGCGTGCTTCTTGTTGTTGAAGGCCGTCGCATCGTCCTTGAAATGCTGGATGAGCGTGCCGGGCTCGGGCCCCTCGTAGAGCACCTTGGCCTTGCCTTCGTACACGCGGCGCCTCTTGTTCATTCTTCTTGTCCCCACAATGGATAGGTGTGCCCAGGAGCGAAGCTTATATATGTGCTGGTGCGGGCGCGCCGGGCGAGCGCTCGCCTGTAGATTTGCAGCGCATTATGTTCGTTGTTGCAGCGCATGCAAAGGTCCGGGTCCGCGTTGGGAATTGGGGACCGACAGTAGCCGATGGACCGCTCGGAAACAATGTAGCTTGCCGCGGCACAAGCAGCGTGGTGGTGGTTAACAGGTGCGTTGGTTGATCTCCCGGCCGCCCTTCGAGTATGGCTCATGGCGCTGGCCCTCAAACGGCCACAGCTGGCCGGCATCTACAGAACACTTAGAGAACGAGTGCAGCCTCGGTAGGAGAGTTGGATGACCACTTTCGACGATCGTGAGAAGTCCTACGAGAAGAAATTCGCTCTCGACGAGGAGCTGAAATTCAGGTCCGAGCAGCGCCGCAACAAGCTGATCGGCGAATGGGCGGCCGCCAAGCTCGGGATATCCGGCGAGGCGGTCCAGGAGTACGTGAAGTCGGTGCGCAAGGCCGATCTGGCCGCCAAGGGTGACGACGACGTCCTCCAGAAGCTGCGCAAGGATTTCAGCGACAAGGGAGTGGCGGTGACCGACGCGGAGCTGCGCAAGGCCCTGTCCGATTTCCTGGGCAAGGCGGTGGCCGATATCGAGGCGGAGCGAAAAGCATAGCAACAGCACGGCGGGCCGAGGGCAGTGCTACGGCACGCCATTGGTTATGCAACCGTGGCCCTGGAAATGTGGCTGGTGATCCAGCCGGCGGGCGGCCAAGACGCGTTGAACCAGGCGCCGTGCTATTGATTGACTTGGGCAACGCCCCTGATTACCTCCAGTGATGCGTGCGCTTTCCGACCCGAATACCCACGGGTGGCCTGCGACACAGAGCCCATCAGGAGACGAGCATGTCTCGCACATCGCAGCGGACGCCGAGAGCCAACGTCGCAACCGTCGATCCGATCTGGCAGGAGATCCGTCGTGAGGCCGAAGACGCGGCCCGCAGCGAGCCGGCGCTCGGCGGCTTCTTCTATGCGACCATCCTCAGCCAGTCGCGGCTGGAGGACGCGGTCTGCCACCGCCTCGCGCAGCGCTTGAACCATTCCGATGTGGACGCTGGCCTGATCAGCCAGACGTTCGAGCAGGTGCTGGAGGACCGCCCGGAGCTGGGGCGCGCGTTCCGGGCGGATCTGGCGGCCGTCTACGATCGCGATCCCGCCTGCAGCCGCTACATCGAGCCGCTCCTCTACTTCAAGGGCTTCCACGCGCTCGTCACGCACCGCTTCGCGCACGAGCTGCTGAATCAGGGACGGCGCGATTTCGCGCTCTACCTGCAAAGCCAGAGCTCGCGCATCTTCGCCGTCGACATCAACCCGGCGGCCCGCATCGGCATCGGCATCATGCTGGACCACGGAACGGGCATCGTGATCGGGGAGACGGCTGCACTCGGCGACAACTGCTCGCTGCTGCAGGGTGTGACCCTGGGGGGCACCGGCAAGGAAACCGGCGACCGGCATCCCAAGATCGGCGCTAGTGTCATGATGGGCGCTGGTGCCAAGGTGCTGGGCAACATCAGGGTCGGCGATTGCTGCAAGATCGCGTCGGGCAGCGTCGTCTTGAAGGACGTGCCGCGCAACACGACCGTTGCAGGCGTGCCGGCCAAGGTGGTCGGGCCAGCGAACTGCCCCGAGCCGGCGCGCGCCATGGATCAGCGCGTCTCCGAGGACGATTGCGGCTGCGGCTAGCAGGTTGCCGGAACGCGGCGCAGTCCGCAGTACAAAGGAGAGCTACTCGTGAACCCGCAGGAGATGGTGCGCGTGCAGGCGTACATGCGCAAAGTGTTCGGGGCCAAGACCCTGTCCGTGCGCGCCAGGCCCAAGGTGAAGGATTCGGCCGAGGTCTACGTCGGCGAGGATTTTGTCGGCACGCTCACGGTCGACAACGAGGACGGCGAGCTGTGCTACCAGTTCCAGATGGCCATCCTCGAGATGGATCTCGAGGACGCGTGATCTTCCCGGAGGCTTGCGCCGATGGCGCTGTACGAGCTTGACGGCCATCGCGTAGCGGTGCCGGCCAGCGGCCGTTACTGGGTGGCGGAAAACGCCATCGTCCTCGGCCAGGTGACGATCGAGGAGGACGCCAGCATCTGGTTCAACAGTGTGGTGCGCGGCGACAACGAGCCGGTCATGATCGGTGCCGGCAGCAATGTTCAGGACGGCTGCGTGCTGCATACCGACCCGGGCTTTGCGCTATCGATCGGGCCCGAGGCCACCATCGGCCACATGGCCATGCTGCACGGGTGCAGCATCGGCCGCGGTGCGCTCATCGGTATCGGCGCCATCGTGCTCAACGGGGCCAGGATCGGCGAGGAGTGCCTGATCGGTGCGGGCGCTCTGATCCCCGAGGGCAAGGAGATCCCGCCCCGCTCGGTGGTGTTCGGCTCACCCGGCAAAGTGATGCGCGTGGTCAGCGACGAAGAGCTGGAGCGGATGCGCTGGGGCGCAGAGCTCTACCGCAACCGATGGCGCGCCTACGCGCGCTCGTTCAAGCCGCAGACAGACGCCCCTGCAAGAGACTGCTGACGTCGGTCAGGCGCACTGCCGGATTGCCCGACGCTAGTTGCCCCGGCGAACGCCGGCCGACGGCAGGGCATCAGATTCCTTGGGATCGAGCGACATCCACAAGCGCGGATTGAGATACGACTGGCGCATCACGAAATCGTAGCGCGTGCGGTGCCAGACCTTGATCTCGTCGGTCTTGTTGTCGAGGATGAAATCGCCCTGCACGGTGCGCGCCGTCAGCACGGCATGGCCCTCGCCCCGCTCATCGCGCACCACCGTTATCAGCAGCGCGCTTGCAGGCCAGCCGAGCTCCATCAGCCGCTTGCGCTTCAGCAGGACGTAGTCCTCGCAGTCGCCGCGCGCAGCGGGGATGGTCCAGTAGTCGGTCACGCCGTACTGGTCGATGTCGGTGACAGGCTCGATCTCGTGATTGACCGCGCGGTTGACGGTGTTGAGCTCGGCAAGGCGCGCCGGCGTCGCAAAGAAGCGCTGCTCCTCCTGGAGACCCTGGGTGCAGGCCTGCGGAGCGCGCTCGCAGAAGCTGACGAAGCCGTAGGGCGGCTGCGCGAGGCCGAAAACGCGCATGAAGGGCGAGGCGTAATCCTGTCCGCGGGGAACCGAAGCCGGATTGGCCAGCGCGCCGCCCGACACAAGCAGCAAGCCGCCGAGGCCGGCCAGAACGATAACGCTACGCCGCATACTGCACCCCACCAACCACCCGCCGCCCACAATAGCCAACGAGCTTCTCAAGTTTGCTGAGAGATTGCTCGTCAACTTGAGGTGAATTCGCCTCGGATTTGGCTTCAATTGCTGTGGTCGTGTTCACCAACGCTCAACTCCATCGCTGGGTCCAAAATCAGCCGAAGTGGCGCCGGAGCGCGGCCTGATTTTGCGCGTCGATGAACTGCACGCCGAAGCCTTGGGGATGGTGGCGCATCACGCGGGCACGCACCTTGCCGAGCATTACCTCGGTGCCGATTTCCGGCCGCGCCGGCGTGGCGATGGATGCGCCCGAGACGGATATGTCCATCACCTGGCACTCGAGGGTTATGCCCTCGGCCAGCTGCAGCTGCTGGCGGCCGTTGCTTGGAGCGATACGGTCGTGGCGGCGCTCGTCGGCGCCGTCGAGCTCGGAGCGGTTGGTGAGCCAAGTCAAGGTGGCCGCGAGCTTCTCGCGCTTGTGCTGGGTCGCCACCAGCTTGCAGGCAAAACCGCCCTCGAACACCCGGGAGATGGTGCCTTGGATGCCGCCGACGTGGTCGAAGAAGGCAACGATGCGCTCGCCGGCTTCAACCAGAACCGGAGCGATAGGCCGCAGCGCGACACCGCCGGCGGAGATGTCGATCAGCTTGCAGGGGTGCTCCTGCTTGTTCTCGCGCATGAAGCGGCCCAGCAACTCGACGCCGATGCGGCGATGCCGCCGGCGATCGGGAACACTGCGGCTCAGCAGCCCCTGCGAGCGTCTAGCAAACGTGGTCGGGCTGCCGGTCATCGAGCACCTGAACGCTGCAGCGGGGCATTGCTGCCAAAGCCTGAAAGGTCCAGCGCGCAACCCAAGCAAGGCACGGCTGGCCATTGGCGACGTCCATGCGACTATCGCCGCAGCGCCTTAATTAAGCTTGAACCGCTGCCTCCGTTTGGGATGGGTGGCGGGCAAGGTCTTGGTAAGGCTGGCGGCCCGGGAGCCGCCTCAGAGCTTGCTGCGGCCGCCGTCGAGCACGCGGAACCTGCTGCGCGGGTCGGGAGCCTTCACAAGGGGAGGATGCAGAGGTGCTTGACCCGCGCGCTGGACGAGGGCGTGGGGCCGACCTTCCGGCCAGATCATCTCGTGGCGCACCAGTTGCTTGTGTATCAGGCGCTCGTGGCCGAGCCAGTGCGGCGAGGCCATGGGAGCCATGGCGCCGATCACGCGTGTGATCTCCTCGCCATGTGTAAGCGGCAGGAGGATCGCCTCGAGCTGGATGTGGCGCGCAGTTTCGGATTTGGCCTCGACCACGATCAGCGTGACAGCGCCCTGCGCGCAGGTGGAGGCCAGGCTGCGGACGAGGACGGCGCGATCGCTGGCGCCCCATCCATCCAGCATGTCGGTGTCGCGCAACTCGACGCCGAAGATTTCGCACAGCCGCGTGCCTGCCAGGCGATAGCGATAGGAGGCAGGGTCGATGCGCTCGAGCATGAACGTTTCCGGCAGGAC
Organism: uncultured Alphaproteobacteria bacterium; assembly: GCA_963756735.1. Classification (GTDB taxonomy): domain Bacteria; phylum Pseudomonadota; class Alphaproteobacteria; order Rhizobiales; family Hyphomicrobiaceae; genus AWTP1-13. The sequence continues at coordinate 97,170 of CAVWOY010000032.1, read as the reverse complement.
CGAGCCGATGCGCGACGGCTCGACCTCCAGGCGCCGCGGCGCCATGCGGCCCGCGCGTATCTCGTTCCAGTACGCGTAGAGCGTATGACTTGTCCTCAGCTGCATGCGATGCCGCAGTGCCTTTCCCTTGGCGCGCCCAACAACGCGGAGTTTCCAGGTGTGCCGAAACGGGGCACGCCACCTCAGAGCAGCCTTCGTGCCATCACGGCAGGCAGGCGGCCTGGCAACCAGGACGCGAGCGGGCAAGTTGCCGTTAAGGTTGCCGTGGCCGGGGCCCCGTGCGGCGTCGTCTGGGCGGCCAGGGTTGTCAGGGTCGGATCGCCCGTGTAAGGCGGCTTAGCCAAACGGAGCCTGCGATCTGGTGAGCGAGCGACAACCGATTTTCAACGTGCCCGGCGTCGTGGTCGCGATGCTGGGCATTTTCTTCGCGCTGCACCTGGTGCGCTACCTGTTGCCCGAGGAGCAGAGCGTCTGGTGGACGCTGACGCTGGCGTTCATTCCCGCCCGGCTGAGCGGAGCGGGGGCGGAGCTGCCGGGGGGCGAGATCGCCACCTTCACTCAGTTCGTGACGCACCTGTTCGTGCATGGCGACCTGACACACCTGTTCATCAACTCGGCCTGGCTGCTCGCCTTCGGCAGCCCCGTGGTGCGCCGCATCGGCGCCGCGCGCTTTCTGATATTCTTCGCTTTGTGCGGGATTGCCGGGGCGTTGCTCTACGTTGCGCTGAGCAGCAGCCCGCTCAGCATGATGGTCGGTGCGTCGGGGGCAATCTCCGGTTTGATGGGGGCGGCCTTTCGCTTCATGTTTCAGGCGCTGAGCGAAGGCGATGCGGAAGGGCTGGCGGGCCGGGCGCTTCAACCGCCCCTCATGAGCCTCGGAGCGACCTTGACCGACCGGCGCGTGTTGCTGGCGGTGGCCGGCTGGACCATCCTCAACTTCGTTTTTGCGTGGGGCGCATCAGGCATGCTGGCCGATGCAACCATCGCCTGGGAGGCCCATCTCGGCGGCTTCTACATGGGCCTACTCAGCTTCGGCCTGTTCGATCGTTCGCCGCCGCATTCATCGTAATCTTGCGCTAGCGGAACGAGACCCTTGCGCGCAGCCGGCACGCGCACCACAATACTACTAAAGTCTAAGCCGCGCCGATGAGCGTGGCGGACGCGCACTGGCCAATCGGTCGGAACCTTTGCTGGGCCATGAGTTTTGCCTTGCAGAACCCCGATCGTGTCGCTGCCCCGTGAATGGGAGGAAAGAGCATGAACGTTGCTGCAATCCTGAAGCAAAAGGGGCGGGCCGTGACCACCGCCCAGCCGACCGTCACTCTGCTGGAGGTCGCCAACAAGCTTGCGGCCAAGCGCATAGGCGCGATTGTCGTCGTTGGCGCGCGCGGTGAGGTTGCCGGCATCCTCTCCGAGCGCGACATCATCCGCGCCCTGGCCGAGGTGGGCCCCGAGTGCCTGACGCGGCCCGTGAAGGAGACGATGACGCGCCAGGTCGTCACCTGCCAGGAGACCGATACGCTCGAGGAGCTGATGGCGATGATGACGGCGCGGCGCTTCCGGCATCTGCCCGTGGTCACCGACGGGTCGCTCGTCGGCATCATCTCCATCGGCGACGTGGTCAAGCATCACATTGCCGAGGTGGAGATGGAGGCCACCGCGATGCGCGAGTACATCACGCACAGCTGAGCGCTGCCGCTGTCGGGGGTTCGAGCTCAGACAGCCCGCGGAGCTGCTAGGCGGTACGCGCGAGCACGGGGGCCGCGAAGCGGCGCGAGGCGATCTCGCGCTTGATGTCGTCGATCTCGCGCGTGGCCGCGGCCATGCCGGCCTGGATCATCGCTTCGGCGCGATGGAAGTCGAACAGGCCAAAGCCGTGCAGGCGCGGCAGAATGAAGGCGTCGGGCGGGTCGCCCGCGAGCCGCGAGCGGGCGATGCGATCCTGCACGATGTTGAAGGCTTCCATCATAACCCGCGGGATGCCGGGGCCGCTCTCGCCGCCGCCGAAGAACTGGCGCTGCAGCAGCTTCTTCACGGCGCGGCCGTTGCGGGCGAGCAGGCCGTCCTCCATCGCGGGCTCCGCCTCGGGCGAGGCGTGCCGGCAGGGACATGGCTTCCATTTCGGACACCACGGTGCCGCGCCCGCAGACGTCGGAATTGACGTTGACCGCGATCACGTAGCGGGCGCCCAGCGCGCGGCACACCGAAACCGGGATGGGATTGACGAGCGCGCCGTCGAACAGCCAGCGCCCGTCGATCATCACCGGCTTGAAGATGCCGGGCAGCGCATAGGACGCACGCATGGCGTCGACCAGATGCCCGCGGCCGAGCCACGTCTCGTGGCCCGTGCCGATCTCGGTTGCCACCGCGACAAAGCGCTTGGTCAGGGCCTCGATGGTGATGCCCTTGAGGCGGGTGTCCAGACACTCGCTCAGCCGGTGGCCGTGGATGAGGCCGGACCCGGCGAAATTGAAATCGAGGTAGCTCAGCACCTTGCGGCGAGTGAGATCGCGGGCGAAGCGCTCGAGCGTTTCGAGCTCGCCTGCCACGTAGCAGCCGCCGACGACCGCGCCGATCGAGGTGCCGGCAATGATATCGGGGTAGATGCCGGCTTCGTTGAGGGCGCGCAGGACGCCAATGTGGGACCACCCACGCGCCGAGCCGCCGCCCAGCGCCAAACCAATCGTACACTCGCCCATTTTCCCGCTCCGCCAACCGCACATACGCGCGTTGGGTTCCTCCCAGTTTCCGCAAAAGCTTAATGCCCAGGAATTAAGCCGCGGCTACGGGGGCGTTAACGCGCAATTGAGAAGCGTCCCGCGGAACGCCGGGGAACGCGGCGGCGCATAGCAGACGCGCGAGGGGGTCAGGCGGGGACGAGGCGCAGTCCCGGCGAGGGCTTGGTGCCGAGCGGCACCGAGCGGTAGAAGCAGGAGCGCGCGCCGGTGTGACATGCAACGCCGGCGCCGCCGACGCCGACCTTGAGCCAGAGGACGTCCTGATCGCAGTCCGTCAACACCTCGATAACGGAGAGGGCGTTGCCGCTGTCCTCGCCCTTCCTCCACAGCCGGCCTCTCGACCGGCTCCAGAAGTGCGCCACGCGCTTCTCCATCGTGAGGGCGAGAGCCTCGGCGTTCATCCAGGCGAACATCAAGACCTGCCCCGAGGACGCGTCCGTGACGATCGCGCCGATCAGTCCGTCGGCGTCGAACTTGGGCTGGAAGGCGAGGCCGCGCTCGACTTCCTCGGGCGTGCCGCGTTCGGCAAAGAGGGGTGCCGGCGCCATGACTGGGTCTCCGAAAGTTTGCGCGGCAACGCGAAATCGCGAGCTATCCGCGCGGGCCCTGGTGCACCATCTGGAGGAAGCGGTCACGATAGCTGGCATCGGCTTCCAGGGCGCCGGTGAAGCGCGTGGTGATGGTCTTTACTCCCGGCTGGCGAACGCCGCGCATCGACATGCACTGGTGCTCGGCCTCGATGAGGACGGCCACGCCGCGGGGCTGCAGAGCCGCCTCGATCGCATCGGCGATCTGGGCGGTCAGCGCCTCCTGGGTCTGGAGGCGCCTGGCGAAGATCTCCACCACGCGTGCAATCTTGGAGAGGCCGAGGATGCGGCCGTTGGGCAAGTAGGCGACGTGGGCCATGCCGATGAAGGGGGCCAGGTGATGCTCGCAGTGGCTCTGGACGCGAATGTCCCGCAGCATCACGAGATCGTCATAGCCGCTCGTCTCGTGGAACGTCTTGGACAGCACCTCGGCGGGATCGAGCCGGTAGCCGGCGAAGTACTCCTCGAAGGCGCCGATCACGCGGCGCGGCGTTTCCCTGAGGCCCTCGCGCCCCGGGTCGTCACCGGCCCAGCGGATCAGGGTGCGAACCGCGGCCTCGGCTTCCGCGCGTGACGGCCTGGCGGGAGCCGTTTTGGCTATGACTGCGGCCGAGGCGCGTCGCGGGGCGATTTCGTCCATGGGTCTTGCGGTGATTGGGGGTACCGCGGGAGGCCGGCGGGTAGGGCGGCGGCTCCGGGTGCGGGTTGAATTCTGTTCTCTCGCGGGCGATATGAACGCTAAAGTCTCAGCGTCGGTAGCTGTTTCGTTTGGCGGATATAGTATGGCGGGGCGGACTGGGCAAGGTAAGCCCACAATAGGCCAGGGTTCGGGGTGGCCTCGACGGACACGCGAAGGCGCATGATGCACCGCACATGACCCAGCTGAGCGAGATCTACAACCAGCGCATTCTGGAGCTGTCCGCCAATATCCCGCAGGCGGAGCGGTTGCCTGACGCCGACGCAACCGCCACCGCGCACTCCAAGCTGTGCGGCTCGACGGTGACCGTGGACATCAAGCTCGCCGGCGATCGGGTGGCGGCCTACGGACAGACCGTGAAGGCCTGTCTCTTGGGACAAGCGGCGGCATCTGTGATGGCCCACAACGTCGTGGGCAGCAGCGCAAAGGAGCTGCGCGAGGTTGGCGCCGCCATGCGCGCCATGCTCAAGGCGAATGGGGCCCCCCCAAGCGGGCGCTGGGCGGACCTGGCTGTGCTCGAGCCGGTAAAGGACTACAAGGCGCGGCACGCCTCCACGCTGCTGGTGTTCGATGCGGTCGAGCGCGCTTTGGCCGATGCCGAGGCCAAGCACGCGGCGGCGGGAGACGCGAGCGGGCAGGGGCTTGCGTGTGCGGGCGCCCCAGGCGGGGCCTGAGGCGGCGGCCATGGCAAGGGTCGCCACGCGTGCCGCCAAGTCGCTCGTCAAGGCGCCGATCCATGCCTATCGCTGGACGCTGAAGCCTCTGATCGGCCTCGAGTGCCGGCACCTGCCGACCTGCTCGGAGTATGCGCTTGAAGCCATCGATCGCAACGGCGCGTGGCGCGGAACGTGGCTGAGCCTAGCGCGGGTGTGCCGATGCCACCCCTGGGGAACGCACGGCTACGATCCGGTCCCCGACATCGCCGGAGAGCGGCATCTGTTTGCGCCCTGGCGCTATGGCCGCTGGCGGCTGCCCATGCCGGCAAGCCGACGTTGAGCGCGGCGGCTCAGCTGCCTCCAAGGCGCGCCAACCGATCCTCCGCCTCCGGCGCGCCCAGAGACTTCGCCCGCTCGTACCATTTGCGCGCCTCGGCCCGGTCGGCCACCACGCCCTGCACCCTGACGTTGAGCCGCTCCATCTCGGCTGGATCGAAGGTCGTTGCCATCTTGATGGCGCCGGCCGGCAGGCCAGCCTCCGCAGCGCGCTGGTAGAACAAGCGGGCGGCGCCGATGTTGCCCTGCTCGAGGTGGCGGTCGCCCTGGGTCACGAGCCGTTCGGCGCGCTCTTTGTCACCGGGCGCCAGCTGCGCGGGCCGGACGGGCTGCACCGGCGGCGCGGAGGCAGGTGCGATGCTCGGCCGCTTTGGGGGCGGCTCGGCGGCGACCTTTTCCTGCGGCGCGATCATGGCCGCCGGGCCGATGATCAAAGCGGTCCTGGCCTCGGCCAGCGTCGTGCCGTCCATGGCAACCAAGTGGACAATGATCTCCGATCGTCCTGACACGCCGGCCGGCACGATCGCCCTGAGCGCCGGCAGCCCGAACAAAGGCACCGCCCATGACCCCGGAGCGATGGCGTGGCCCTCGGTCAGCGACACGCTCGCTGGGAGCCCGCGAATGCGGACAAAGCTGTTGCTGGGGAGGGAGCCAGGCGGACCGACCTGGATCAATAGAGAGACCTGCGAGGCAGGCTCGGCCACGATAGCCGACGCGATCGAGATGCGCGATGCATCGCGCTGCGCCGCTGCCCCACCGGCGAGACCCGCCAGCAACGGCATGCACAGCGCCAAGGGCAGCGCCTTCCGCCAACGCCAGCGAGGCGTGGCGACGCGCTGCGCGTCACCCGCCCTCATGACGTTTGCGGCCGTCCACCGCCAGATGGTCGGCATGAACTGCGCCCTTCCACAACGGCTTTCCTCACCGTGTAACAACGGAAAGTCGTGCCGTCATTTGTTCTGTTTCTTGCTCCACTCAAGGAACTGCTGAAACAGTCGCTCCTGTTCGGCGGCATCCGAGCCGGGTCGCGCGGCCTGCTGCGGCGGACGGCTCGGCACGGCCGCCTGCTGTGCCGGCGGTGCCTTGGCCGCTGCCATTTGCTTCAGCCGCTCGTCGGCAACGGTATAGCGCGTCCAGCCGGGCACATTGGCCGCAAGGTTCACCGATTTCCACTTCGGATGATAGGGAGGCTTGTGCAGTCCCTCGAAGCGGTCGAAGTAGTGCTCGATGAAGCGCTGCACGCGGCGGAAGCGGTCGTGGTCGCGCGGCCAGTTGTAGACGGCGAGCACCATCTGCACACCGATCGTCTCGACCTTCTCCCCGGGTTTGATGAAGCCCGGGTAATCGTCCGATGTGATCGTTGCGGGGATGTAGTACTCGTCGAACTTGTCGAAGGGGATGGGCAGGATCTTGAAGCCCGCATCGTTCTTGAACTTGGTCAGGAGGTCCTGCGGCTTGGCACCATTGTTGACGAGACCAACAATCTCGCCGGTTCGCATTTTCTCCAGCGCGATCGCATTGTTGATGTAGACCGGCTCCACCTTGACGCCGAGCCGCTGGAAGACGATGGGCGCAGTCGTCGATGAGCCGGCGCCCGCTACATGAAAGCTCACCTTCTTGCCTTCGAGGTCCTTGATCGAGTTGATCTCGGGGCGCACCACCAGGTGGACCTCGGTGATCATCATCTCGGAGATGAAGTTGATCCGCCTTTCGATGCTCGGGATCTTCTCCACGGACTTGAAGTGCTCGAGCACGTCGGCGTTGGTGATGGCGATGTCGATGCCCTTGAGGTAGAGCAGGTCCTTGACGTTGTCCGTTGCCCCCTGCGTCACCACCGGCAGCACGCGCAGGTTCTCTGGGTCGTTGACGTTGCGAGCAATTTCGGCGGCAAAACGAAGGAACGTGCCTTCGGGAAGCCCGCCGGCGAGGCCCACCGTCCAGTTGTTGATCTTGGCGACGGTACCGATTTCGCCTGTATCCGCCGAGGTCGGGGGGCGCTGCAGCTTTCGCTTGATACCGCCCTGCTGGGCCTGGGCAACGCCCTGCGGCCAGAGCGATTGGGCCCCTGCCTCCCCCAAGGGTATGGAGGCTGCTGCCACCACAACCACAATCTGCCATATGCTTGCGCGCATCGTTTGCTCCCTCAAACCCAACGCTACGACCAAGTCTCGGCTACAACAACACACGGTAGCGTTCTCGCACCCGCAGGCGAGGACCGTCTACCGGGACCAACGCGCCCTCGGGGATGCCGCCCTAAGCTGCAACGATTGGAAGCTATCCAGCGTGTCGCCTCAGCTCGCGGCCCTGCCCCATCGGCATGACGGCCGTCGCTGGAGGCACTTTTGCGGCCAGATTAGGGAATTATTCAGGCGTGGCCAGAAGAAAAGAGAAAAGAATTGCGCCATCTCATCTGGCACCAAGACGGCGCAAGCGCTGCGCGGCCTCGGTTGCTCCAAGCTGCTCGGCCCGCTCATACCAGCGCTTGGCGGCGGCGGGGTCGGGCCGCAGGCCCTGTACGCCGAGGCGGCCCAACTCGTCGGCGTCATAGGTGGCAGCCAGCGCCATCGCGCCGTCCGGCAGTCCAGCCTCGGCCGCGCGCTCATAGAGCAGGCGAGCCTGCGCAATGCCGCCATCGCCCAGCTCCTCATGGCCCTTCTTGAGGAGCCGCAGGGCGCGTTCCCGCTCTGCGGGCGGGAGCTTCGATGTCGAGGAGCCGGCCAATGGGGTGCGGCCGGGCACCTTCTCGGTCGCGTCGGGCACGGGCGGCCCGGCCCTCAGGATCGAGAGCGGGGGAGCCTTGCCTTGCGGAGGAGCTGGAGGCGAAGCCACCACCAGCATGGACCTGGCCTCGCTGAGCACCGTCCCGTCGACGGCAACGAGCGAGATCGAGATCTCGGACCTGCCCGTCGCGGTGGTCGGCAAGGTGATCATCAGGCTGGGCAGCGCCGAAATGGGCACCGCCCACGAGCCCGGCGCGATCGAGTGTCCCTCGGACAGGGCCGCCATTGCCGGCAATCCGCGCAGCCTTATGAAGCTGCCCCGGGGCAGGGCATCGGCTGAGCCCACGGTGATGACGAGTGCTACTTGCGAGGCGGCTTCTGCGGATATCGTAGCCGTCACGGCAACGCTGGGACGGGGGCTTTGCGCCGACACCGGGGCAGTGGCCAGCAAGGTCAACAGGACAGCGCAAGCAGCTGCGTGCGCATTCGGCTTGGCCGAGTGACGCCGGTGTACAAGTTGGGCTGGCCACGCCCGGTTCACGACTTCCCTCCGACTTCCCCCACCACGACCATGCCCGGCCTTTTGCGGCTCTTGTGTCCGGCTGCAGCTATCGCTTGCCTTGCGACTTCGCCCACTCCATGAATTCCTGGAACAGCCGCTCCTGCGCGGCCGGATCGTTCGGCGCGGCCTTGGCCGCTTGCGCGCGCACGACGCCTGGATCGATGGCCATCGCTGTCGGCCGCTTCTCGGTATTCCTGGCGAGCCATTCTTCGGCCGCCGGGAACCGCTTCCAGCCCTTCAGCGCAGAGTTGATGTTGGCTTCCTTCCACTTGGCGTGGCGCGCTGGCCTCTGGAACTCGCGTGAACTTGGTGAAGAACGCGTCGATGAAGGTGGCCACGCGGCGGTAGCGGTCGGTGTCGCGGGGCCAGTTGTAGGCGGCCAGCACGGAGGCAATGGCGACGCTGTCCACGCTTTCGCCCTGGGGCACCAGGTTTGGATAGTCCTGATGCGTCAGCTTGGCGGGCAGGTAGTCCTGCTCGAGTACCTCGGTGTAGGGCACGGGCAGCAGCTTCATGCCGGGCTCGAGCTTGAATTTGGCGAAGGAGCCGGTCGGCTTGCCGGCAATCAGGATGGTGGCGGCGATCTCGCCCGACTTCACCATCTGGTAGCCATCGGCCTGGCCGACGTTGATCTCGATCGCCTTGACGCCGAGCAGCTCGAGAATGAGGCGCGTCGAGAACTGCGTGCCGCTGCCGACATCGCTGAAGTTCACTTTCCTGCCGTCCAGATCCTTGATGCTGTTGATGCCGGGGCCCGCGAGGACGTGCATCTCCTCGTTGTAGAGGCGGGTGATGAATGCAAGCCGGTTCTCGATGTTGGCGCCCATCTCGCCGGTCTTCTTGAGATAGGTCATAATGTTGGACTGGGTGATGCACAGGTCGACGCCCCTCAGGTGCAGCACGTCCATGACGTTCTGGTAGCCGCCTTTGCCGATCACCGGCAGCACGCGCAACTCGTCGCCGTTGTCGAGAACGGCCGACATGTCGTAGGCGAGATAGAGATAGGTGCCGTTGGGGTTGCCCGAGATCACCGTCACGGTGTTCTGGTTGAGCTTGTCACGCTGTGCCGCGTACTTGGCTGCCGGCGTCAGAGGGACGGCTGCGGCGGGCCGCTTGACTGCCTGGGCCAGCTGACCAGGCTGCTGCTGGGCCTCTGCCGCCAGCGGAAAAAGCAGCAGTGCTGCGGCCAGTCCGGCGGCGCAGGACGTGATAAATCGCACGTTCGTTCCTCCCCCCACAGACCGTGCAGCTTTGCTTGCTCAGGGCTTCGTCCTCGGCCCGACTAGTGCCGGCCCTAGCGAGAGCCTCCCGCATATCAAGCTAGCACAGGATCTTGCGGCTGCAATCGCAGGTTACCCATGAAGCTCTGGTAGCGGACGGGTGGGGCGCCAATGAGGCAGGCCTGCCGGCTGAGCGAGCCGCTGTCGTGGAGCTTGACAGCAATCCGGCCCTTGAGCACAAGCAGCCGCCGTCTGCGGCGTTTGCGGCAGCGGCACCCTTACCTGCGTGGTTTGCAGCGAGTGAGAGGACCCATGAGCGAAGTAGGCAACGAAATCACCCTGTCGTTTCCGGACGGCGCCAGGCGCTCGGTGCGCAAAGGCACAACCGGCAGGGAGCTGGCCGAGAGCATCGCCAAGTCGCTCGCCAAGCGCGCCGTCGCCATGGTGGTGGACGGCAAGCTCGCCGACCTCGCCGATCCGATCGAGGCCGATGCCTCGGTCAAAATACTGTCACGCACCGATCCCGAGGCGCTGGAGCTGATCCGGCATGACGCGGCACACGTCATGGCAGAAGCCGTGCAGGCGCTGTGGCCCGGCACGCAAGTGACGATCGGTCCCGTGATCGAGAACGGCTTCTACTACGACTTCGCCAAGGCCGAGCCGTTTCACCCCGACGATCTGGCGAGGATCGAGGCGAAGATGCATGAGATCATCGCCCGCAATGCCTCCTTCACCAAGGAGCTCTGGAGCCGGCAGCAGGCCAAGGATTTCTTCCGCAAGAAGGGCGAGCTGTTCAAGGTCGAGCTGGTGGACGCGATCCCCGAGGGCGAGGACCTCAGGATCTACAAGCAGGGCGAGTGGCTCGATCTGTGCCGCGGCCCGCACATGACCTCCACCGGTCAGATCGGCAAGGCCTTCAAGCTCACCAAGTTCGCGGGCGCCTACTGGCGCGGCGACCACAACAACGCGCAGCTCCAGCGCATCTACGGCACCGCGTGGGCGAGCGAGCAGGAGCTGGCGGCCTACCTCAAGATGATCGAGGAGGCGGAGAAACGCGACCACAGGAAGCTCGGCCGCGAGATGGACCTTTTCCATTTCCAGGAGGAGGGGCCGGGCGTCGTGTTCTGGCACCCCAAGGGCTGGGAGCTGTTCCAGGGCCTCATCAACTACATCCGCCGCCGCCAGAACGCGGCCGGCTACCGCGAGGTGAACGCGCCGCAGATCCTCGACAAGTCGATGTGGGAGACCTCGGGCCACTGGGAGTGGTTCCGCGAGAACATGTTCACCACCCACACCGAGGATGAGCGCGAGTTCGTCATCAAGCCGATGAACTGCCCGGGCCACATCCAGATCTTCAAGCACGGGCTGCGCTCCTACCGCGAGCTGCCCTACCGCGTCGCCGAGTTCGGCAACGTGCACCGCTACGAGCCCTCGGGTGCGTTGCACGGGCTGATGCGGGTGCGCGGCTTCACGCAGGACGATGCGCACGTGTTCTGCACGCAGGAGCAGCTGGCCGAGGAGTGCATCAAGATCAACGACCTGATCCTGTCGATCTATCGCGACTTCGGCTTCGAGCAGGTGACCGTCAAGCTCTCCACCAGGCCGGAGAAGCGGGTCGGCAGCGATGCGCTGTGGGACCAGGCGGAAGCGGCGATGTCGGCGGTGCTGAAGGACATCGCCGATCGCTCGGGCGGCAATATCAAGACCGGCATCAATCCCGGCGAGGGCGCATTCTATGGCCCCAAGTTCGAGTACGTGCTGCGCGACGCCATCGGACGCGACTGGCAGTGCGGCACGACGCAGGTGGACTTCAATCTGCCGGAGCGGTTCGGCGCGTTCTACATCGACAGCGACGGCGAGAAGAAGACCCCGGTGATGGTCCACCGCGCGCTGTTCGGGTCGCTTGAGCGCTTCGCCGGCATCCTGCTGGAAAGCACGGCCGGCCATCTGCCGCTGTGGCTGGCGCCGGTGCAGGCAATGGTGTGCACCATCGTCTCCGACGCCGATGCCTACGCCGAGGAAGTGCTGGCCGCCCTGCAGCAGGCCGGACTGCGCGCGGCGGTCGACCTGCGCAACGAGAAGATCAACTACAAGGTGCGCGAGCACTCGCTCAGCAAGACGCCGGTGATGCTGGTGGTCGGCAAGCGCGAGGCCGAGGAGCGGACCGTCTCGGTGCGCCGCCTGGGCGGCCAGGAGCAGCAGGTGATGGGGCTCGATGCCGTCATCGCGGCGCTGGCGGACGAGGCGACGCCGCCCGACCTCAAGCGGTCGCGGCCTGCCGGTGCGGCGGCTTGAAGCTCTGCGTGGGAGGCCGCATGCTCAAGCTCTACTATGCGCCGCACACGTGCGCGCTGGCCTCCCACATCGCGCTCGAGGAAGCCGGGGCTGCCTACGAGGCGGTGCGCATCGATTTCCGTGCCGAGGAGCAGCGTGCGCCCGACATATCTGCGCATCAACCCGAAGGCGCGGGTGCCGGCATTGGTCACCGAGCACGGCGCGCTCACCGAAACGCCCGCAATCCTGGCGTTTCTTGCGCAGATTTTCCCTGCGGCACGCCTGGCGCCGACCAACGACCCCTTTGCGTTTGCGCAGGTGCAGGCCTTCAATAGCTACCTGTGCTCCACCGTTCACGTGGCGCACGCGCATCGCATGCGGGGCTACCGCTGGGCCGACGATGCCGCCGCCATCGAGGCCATGAAGCGCAAGGTGCCGACGTCGGTCGGCGAGTGTTTTGCGCACATCGAGCGTGATCTGACCTCGGGCGCCTGGGTGGCGGGCAAGGACTACACGATCTGCGACATGTACCTCTTCACGCTTGCGCAGTGGCTCGAGGCTGACGGCGTGGACCTCGGCCGACTGCCGAAGGTGGCAGACCATCGGCGGCGCGTTGCAGAGCGGCCGGCCGTACGCAGGGCCATCGCGCAAGAGCTCTCCTGAGCCATTGCAAGCCCGACCAAAACACAATGCGTTCGGCCATCTCCGTGTGGCGAAAGAGCGCCAATAAGCTTGGGCTCGGGCATGGAGGCAGTTTTTATTGAACATCTATCGTTTTGAAACACCACGCTTATCGGAGGATGGCGCGATCGCTGCGGCGCACCGCCGCGTAGCACTTGCAACCACAATATCGTTCGTGCGCATTCGGGTGCGATGAAGGGTCAACTTTCGACATGAGCAGGGATGCGTATCACCAAGGTTGTCTTCGCGTTTTTCTCGATCGGGTTTCTCGCAGGTAGCTTCGAAAGGGCAGCTGGGCTCGGTGACCCCGAGCGGCCGAAGCGCATGGCCGATCGTTACGTGGACGCTGCAGTCGCGCGCTCCACCAAGCTGATGCTGGCCTCGGTCGGGCCTCTCCAAGGCAGTCTGCCCGAAGTGCTGCTGGCGAGCGCCAGGAGCACTGCCGATCCGATGCTCGAAGCAGCCGGCGCGGCCTGGTCCTGGTCGGCTGCGGAGCCGACGTCAAAGGCTGACGGGCTGCCGTCGCTGTCGGGGACCCCGCCGCCCAATCCGGACCTGCATCACAAGCGCCTCCTCGGCAAGAGAATGCTGAGCGAGCCCGAGACGCAGGCCATGTCCAAAGCGCCGGCGCCCATGTCGTTCGCGCCGGCGGAGGAGCAGGTCGCCACCAGCCGGCTCACTGACGGTAACGAGCGCACGCGCGGCAGCGATGGTCCCGCGCAGGAGTTCATCATGCCGTTCGAGCGGGGCCGGGTGACGAGCCTATTCCACCAGGGCCGCTACCATCCCGCGATCGATCTGGCGGGTCCGCTGGGCTCCACCGTGCACTCCACCACGCGCAAGCAGCGGGTGACCTTCGCCGGCTGGCAGCGCGGGTATGGCAACGTCGTGGTGACCCGCGATGATTTCGGGCGCACGCACCTTTACGGACATCTGCTCAGGATCGTCGCCAAGGTGGGCAACATTCTCGACCAGGGCCAGGGGCTCGGCGCGCTGGGCAGCACCGGTCGGTCGACGGGTCCGCATGTGCACTATGAGGTGCGCGCAAAGTCCGGTGCGCACATCAACCCCGTGAGCTTGCTGTTTCCCAGCCGCCGGGTTGGCCGGGGCTTTGCGTGGAACGGCTCGCGCTCGATCAGGCCAGGCAGCACGACGGTGGCGCAGGCTCAGCCGCGCCCGCGGTAAGGCGCCACGCCCTGGTCGGGTAGCCAAACGCCGTCGGGCGGCGTGCCCGTCTGCCAGAACACATCGATCGGCATGCCGCCGCGGGGGTACCAGTAGCCGCCGATGCGCAGGTAGTGCGGCTCGAGCAGGGCCGCGAGGCGCTTGCCGATGGTCACCGTGCAGTCCTCATGGAAGGCGCCGTGATTGCGGAAGGCCGCGAGATAGAGCTTCAGAGACTTGGATTCCACCAGCCATTGGCGAGGGACGTAGTCGATGACGAGGTGGGCGAAATCCGGCTGGCCCGTGACCGGGCATAGCGTGGTGAACTCGGGCGCGGTGAAGCGGGCGACGTAGGCCGTGTCGTCGTGAGGGTTTGCGACGCGCTCGAGCATGGCCTGGGTGGGATGGGACGGCGTTGCTACTTTCTGGCCGAGAAGCGTGAGCCCCTCCGCCGAAGCGGGAGCCTCGGCGGCTGGATCGCCACGCGGCGGCTCCAGCATGGTCCCCCGCGCCAGCCAGTCCACGTCGATGCTGAAAAGCCGCGCCAGCGCCAGCAGATGCTCCCGCGTGATGTCGGAGCGTCCGGTCTCCCAGTGGCTCACCTGCTGTTTGGAGACGCCGATGGTGTGGCCCACCGCCAGCTGCGTGAGGTTGGCGTTCTGGCGGCTTTGCTGGATGCGCCGGCCGAGCGGCTTCAGGGCGGGGCGAAGGGAAGCGACCATGATTTCGACCAGGGGCGGCTCTGTCGCGCAAGTCTTGTGTTACTAGACCTACCTATACCGGCAAGCAACCCTAGACAAGAGCATGACCCTCCCGTATTCGCAGGCCGCGGGGATTGGCGATTGCGCGCGATTGGAGCCAGGAGCTGGAACCGGCTGCCGGCGTGCGCGCACCGAGGAACGAATATGCAGGCACAACGGCAATATCGCTACTTCGAGTTCGTCATGGTGGCGTTCGTGGTGGTGCTGGTGTGCTCCAACCTCATCGGGCCCGCCAAGGCGGCGCAGATCGACCTGCCGCTGATCGGCGCCGTGACGTTCGGTGCCGGCGCGCTGTTCTTCCCGCTGTCCTACGTGTTCGGCGACATCCTGACCGAGGTCTACGGCTTCAGCCGGGCGCGGCGGGTGATCTGGGCCGGGTTTGCGGCGTTGCTGTTCGCGGCAGTGGTGGCGGCGGCGGTGGTGGCACTGCCGCCCGCGCCTGGCTGGCCCAACCAGAAGGTGTACGAGATCGCCTTCGGCAACACCTGGCGCATCGCGCTCGCCTCGATGCTCGCCTACTTCTGCGGCGAGTTCGTCAACTCGTTCGTGCTGGCCAAGATGAAGGTGTGGACTGAAGGGCGCTATCAGGGCGCGCGGTTCGTCGGCTCGACCGTGGCGGGGGAGGCGGTGAACTCGCTGCTGTTCTATCCGCTGGCCTTCTACAATTCGGGGATCATGCCGAACGAGCTGCTGATTGTGCTGGTCTTCAGCCAGTTCATCACCAAAACGCTTGTCGAGATTGCCTTCCTGCCGGCCACCTACCGCATCGTCGCGTTCCTGAAGCGGGCCGAGCAGGAGGATCACTACGACCGCGACACCGATTTCAATCCGTTCCACATCAAGGCTTGAAGGTGGCACCTTGCGTCCGCCGGGCGGAGCATTAGGCTGGAGATCGGGCCGCGGGCAGATCGGACCAACACCGGGCCGGGGGCGTTCATCTGTGGGTAGCGTATGAGAAAATTACCAGCGCTTGCGATCGCATTGTCGAGTGTAATTTCCCTGGCTTCCGGCGGCTTCATTCTCGCTGCGGAGGTGTCCTCCGAAAAGATCGTCATTGTGAGCATCAACAGGGACTACGACAAAAGGACCGTCGTAAGACAGTCGGCGATCCCAGGTGCCGGCAACGGTTTGTTTGCCGCTGCGAGGATCAAGAAGGGGGAAGTGATCGGCGAGCTTGGCGGCCGTCTTGTCCGCGACGACCACGCAGACAACGGATACCTGGCTGAGATACCGCAGTGCGCTCGCAAGCACACGCGTCCCTATACGCGGCTCGATAGCGAGGCGCACGGCGGAAACGTAAGCCGCATCAATTTCGCGCCGAGCAGGATCAATGGGCGAAAGACCAAGTTCCAAAACGCGGAGATCGACGAGCGCTGCAAAACTCCATTCGTTCTGTTCGTGGCCCTGAGAGATATCGAGCCCGACGAAGAGATCTGGGCCGGCTACGGCCCAAATTACAATTATGACAAGTTCATGAGAATCCCCGAAGTGCGGGATTTCTTTTGCGGATTGCGAAAAATGGATTGCAGGAAAAAGTTCTCTTACGCCTATTGAGCCTGCGAATTGCAAGCCGCGGCGCGGCGCCCGGGCGAGCCCCTGGGGCGCCGCCCGAGCGCCGGTTTGGCACTGGAAGTACCAAGCTACGAAAGGCGAGTTCGCCTCAGAGGCGCGGGCGGCCGCTCTGCTTCCAGAACACGTATCCCATGGTGACCAGGGCGGTGAGCACGATGGTGCCCAGGATGTCCGGTCGCAGGATGAACGCGTACCAGAGATTGAAGCCCTGCGTGTAGCTGCCGCGCGCCATCAGGAAGCTGTTGGTGACGACGATGACGAAGAAGACGGCGGCGGTCAGACCGATGGCGGAAAGAACGTCAATGGCTTTGCGCATGGCTGGCGGCATAGGGCTCCCCCGAGTTGGCTGGCCTCAGCTTGGCGAGGCGTTCCGCAGCGTCCCCTACGCCGGCGCGGTATGGGGCGGCTTCCTAAACTGATTCGCCGTGCCAAGGTAGGATTTCGCGCGCCGATCAGCGAGTTGGCGCCCAAGCGTTGAGCGCCGGTCACACTGCTAATCGGCCGTCCAGCCGCCATCCACGACCAGGGCAGAGCCGGTCATCAGCGAGGAGGCGTCGGAGGCGAGGAACACGACAGCGCCGGTTATTTCCTCGAGCTGGCCGAGACGCCCGAGCTTGATCTTGGAGGTGACCTCGGCCTTGAAGGCGGCATTCTCGAAGAAGGGGCGCGTCAGCGGCGTCTCGAGGAAGGTGGGGCCGATGCTGTTGACGCGGATGTTGTGCGGGGCGAGCTCGATGGCCATGGCTTTGGTGAAACCTTCCATGGCGTGCTTGGAGGCGCAGTAGACGGTGCGGCGGGCAGCGCCGACGTGTCCCATCTGCGAGGACATGTTGATGATCGAGCCCGGCTGTTTCGCCTCGACAAGCCGGCGCGCAACTGCCTGGGCCACAAAATAGGCCGCGCGCACATTAAGGCCCATGATGGCGTCGAAGTCGTCGATGGTGACGTCGAGCAACGGCTTGGGCCTGTTGGTGCCGGCGTTGTTGACCAGGATGTGAAACGGCTCGGCGCCGGCGATGGCCTGCTGCATGGCGCCGAGGTCGGTGACATCAAGCACCAGCGTATCGGCCTTCTGGCCGCGAGCGCGGATGCCTTCGGCGGCCGCGTCGATCTCCGCCTGGGTGCGGGCAGCCAGCGTGACATGGGCGCCCGCATCAGCCAGCGCACCGGCGGCGGTCAGCCCTATCCCGCGGCCGGCGCCCGTGACGAGCGCGCGCTTGCCGACGAGGCGGAAGGACGGAGCAGTCGCGAGTTGGAGCATGTTTCAGCGCTGCCGACGGTCCTGTGGGATCATGCCGGGACTATAGCAGAGCACCGTTACGCGGGGATAAGGGGCAGATCAGTACGTGAGGACGGCCTTGATGGCGGCAAGCTCGGCCTTGGGGTCGGGGTAGGGCCTCGTAGGATTGGCCGGCAAGCCGGTACCAGTAGCGCGCGTTGGGGGCGTCGCCCTCGATCTTGTGCAGCACGGCGTGGATCCAGCACGAGGTCGCGTCCTCCTCGTCCTGCTGGGCGATCTCATGCGCGCCGTTCCAGTCGCCGGCCAGGGCGAGATCGACGGCGCGAACCAAGAGTTCACGAACAGCCATCCGGGCCTCCGTCACGAATTGCGGGCGGCGCAGAGGTCGCCGAGCGGAAACCATTCCTCGACCGCCGCCGGATCGTCAACGGCGCCGTAGCGCAAGTACGCCCGTCCGCCTGCGGCCAGCGGCGATCGGCAGATCACCGGCAAGGCGGCGGCAAGCATGGCCTTCGCGTCGGGCCCGTAGGCGTACAGCGACCCCTCCGAGCCATCCATCGCGATCTCGTGGCCGTCGACCTGGTCGATGCCGGAGGGCTCTATGGCCTGAGCGAGCTGGTCCTGGAGCGCGATCAGCGCGTCGAGATCGTCGACGCCCATCTCCTCCGCGCGGCCGCCGATTTCGTCCAAACAAAAGATCAGCTCCTGCTCACCCATGCTCCCATCCTTTCGCGCGCAGCCCACACGCGGAACATTGGCCGCAGCCGTAGCCCCAGGCGTGGCGTGTGCTGCGGCCGGGCGTGTAGCAGGTGTGCGTGTGCTCGACGAGCAGATCGACCAACGGCGCGCCGCCCAGCTCCATGGCCATCGCCCAGGTGGCGGCCTTGTCGATCCACATCAGCGGGGTCTCGATGGCGAAGGCCGCGTCCATGCCGAGGGAGATGGATTTGGCCAGCGACTGCAGGGTTTCGTTGCGGCAGTCGGGATAGCCCGAGTAGTCGGTCTCGCACATGCCGCCGACCAACGTGCGGATGCCGCGCCGATAGGCGAGTGCTGCGGCGTAGGTGAAGAACAGCAGATTGCGGCCGGGAACGAAGGTGTTGGGCAGTCCTGCCGCCGTCATCTCGAACCGGGCCTCGCGGGTGAGCGCGGTGTCGCTGATCTGGCCCAGCGCGGTGAGGTCGAGCACGTGGTCGTCGCCGAGGCGCGGCGGCCCATTGGGAAAAGCTCCGCCGGAGCTGACCGAGAATGACCGGCCGCTGCTGCAACTCCACTGCATGGCGCTGGCCGTAGGCAAAGCCGATGGTCTCGACGCGGGCGTAGCGGCCGAGCGCCCAGGCCAGGCAGACGGTGGAATCCTGGCCGCCTGAGAACAGCACCAGTGCGGAACCTTCGGCCATGCGCCGTCTTCACCTACAACTTTGCGCGCCGCGCGAAGTGCCACTTTGCGATGCTCCGGCACGCGCGCTAGAACCGCGCGCAAAGCTTCACATGGGCGAGCCCCGCCCGCAACACGGGTGCCGGAGACGCACATGACCGCCATCGTCGACATCATCGGCCGGGAGATCCTGGACAGCCGCGGCAACCCGACCGTGGAGGTGGACGTGGTGCTGGAGGAAGGCTCGCGCGGCCGCGCCGGCGGTGCCGTCGGGTGCCTCCACCGGCGCGCACGAGGCGGTCGAGCTGCGCGACGGCGACAAGAAGCGCTACCTCGGCAAGGGCGTGCTGAAGGCGGTCGAGGCGGTGAACGGGGAGATCTTCGATGCGCTTTCCGGCATGGATGCGGAGGACCAGCGCCGCATCGACGAGGCGCTGATCAAGCTCGACGGCAGCGCGAACAAGAGCCGGCTCGGCGCCAACGCAATCCTCGGCGTGTCGCTGGCCGTGGCCAAGGCCGCGGCGGCCGCGCGCGAGGTGCCGCTCTACCGCTACATCGGCGGCGCTCAGCGCGCACCTGCTGCCGGTGCCGATGATGAACATCGTCAACGGTGGCGCGCATGCCGACAACCCGATCGACATCCAGGAGTTCATGATCATGCCGGTGGGGGCGGAGTCGTGCGCCGAGGCGATCCGCGTCGGCGCGGAGGTGTTCCACACCCTGCGCAAGGCGCTGAAAGATGCGGGCCACGCCACCAACGTCGGCGACGAGGGCGGCTTCGCGCCCAACCTCAAATCGGCGGACGAGGCGCTGTCCTTCATCATGAAGGCGATCGAGGGTGCGGGCTACAAGCCGGGCGACGACGTGGTGCTCGCGCTCGATTGCGCAGCCACCGAGTTCTACAAGGGCGGCAAGTACGCGATGGAGGGCGAGGCCAAGTCGCTCGACAGCGGCGGCATGGCCAAATACCTCGCGGACCTGGTCGAGCGCTACCCGATCGTGTCCATCGAGGACGGCATGTCGGAGGACGACTGGCAGGGCTGGAAGGCGCTCACCGACGCGATCGGCGCCAAGTGCCAGCTGGTAGGCGACGACCTCTTCGTCACCAATACGAAGCGGCTGAAGGAGGGTATCGATAAGGCGCATCGCCAACTCGATCCTGGTGAAGGTGAACCAGATCGGATCGCTGTCGGAGACGCTGGATGCCATCGCCATGGCGCAGGCGGCGGCCTACACGGCGGTGATCTCGCACCGCTCCGGCGAGACGGAGGATTCCACCATCGCCGACATCGCGGTCGCCACCAACGCAGGGCAGATCAAGACCGGCTCGCTGTCGCGCTCGGACCGCACCGCCAAGTACAACCAGCTCATCCGCATCGAGGAGGAGCTGGGCGACCAGGCGCGCTACGGCGGCGCGCGGGCGTGCTGCGCGACGGGTTAGCAGGCCCGCGAATTTCATTCGCCAAATAGGGTCAGCGCTTTACGTGCATTTAACTCGCAGGGTCTAGGGTGCTCAGTGTCCCCCATGAGGGACCTGCAAACCATCGGTTGCGCGTAAATCTCTAAGCTACGGCGAGCGTCACAGTGGGCCATGGCATGACCCTGGTGTCGCTTCTCATTGCTAGCCTGCTTGCTCGTCTGTCACCAACTGCGCGTTGCGCGCGGCGGTAAGGCCTCGCCCAACCGCCTCCCAGGCACCAGCATGCTGGTGCCTGGGGGATGGGGCTCCTTGCCGCCGCGCGAGACGGTTTTGGCGCACGATCGGCCGCGAGCTCGGGCAGCCCAGCCCTGCGGTCCAGCGCTGGCCTTGGCGCAGCGTTTCTTGTACCTATTTGGCGTGGCCGCCGCCCCTCCATCACAGCCGAGGTGACCCCCCGCATGTCCCGCCCTAACGGCCAGCAGGTCGCCCCGGCGCTGAGCCGCGATCAGGAGTTGCACGCCTATCGCGAGATGCTCGCTCATTCGCCGCTTCGAGGAGAAGGCGGGCCAACTCTACGGCATGGGGCTGATCGGCGGCTTCTGCCACCTCTACATCGGCCAGGAGGCCGTGGTGGTGGGCATGCAGATGGCCATCGAGGAGGGCGACCAGGTGATCACCACCTATCGCGACCACGGCCACATGCTGGCCTGCGGCATGGACCCCAAGGGCGTGATGGCGGAGCTGACGGGGCGGCGCGGCGGCTACTCCAAGGGCAAGGGCGGCTCCATGCACATGTTCTCCAAGGAGAAGCACTTCTACGGCGGGCACGGCATCGTCGGCGCCAACGTGCCGCTGGGGGCGGGCATCGCCTTCGCCAACGCCTACCGCGGCAACGGCAACGTGTGCCTCACGTATTTCGGCGATGGCGCCGCCAACCAGGGCCAGGTTTACGAGACGTTCAACATGGCCAAGCTGTGGAAGCTGCCGGTCATCTTCATCATCGAGAACAACAAGTACGCGATGGGGACCTCGATCGAGCGGTCGGCGGCGACGACGGACTTCTCCCAGCGCGGCCGCTCGTTCGACATTCCGGGCGAGCAGGTCGACGGCATGGACGTGCGCGCGGTGAAGGCTGCCGGCGACCGCGTGGCAAAGTGGGTGCGCGACGGCAACGGGCCCTACATCCTGGAGATGCTGACCTATCGCTACCGCGGCCACTCCATGTCGGACCCGGCCAAGTACCGCACGCGCGAGGAAGTGCAGAAGATGCGCGAGGAGCACGACCCCATCGAGCAGGTGCGCCGGCGCCTGCTGGAGGGCGACCTCGGCGAGGACGAGATGAAGAGGATCGACGGCGAGGTGCGCAGCGTCATCAACGCGGCAGCCGAGTTCGCGCAGAACGATCCGGAGCCGGAGGTGGGCGAGCTGTGGACGGACGTGCTGGTGCCGGCGTGACTAGTCGTAGGTTGGGTCAAGCGGCAGCGATGACCCAACAAAGGACGAGCTTTGAGCAGGTGTTGGGTCTGCGCTTCGCTTGACCCAACCTACGAAACGAGAGTCTGAATGCCCACCGAGATCCTGATGCCTGCGCTGTCTCCCACCATGGAGGAGGGCAAGCTTGCCAAGTGGCTGGTGGCCGAAGGGCAGACCGTCAAGGCGGGCGACATCATCGCCGAGATCGAGACCGACAAGGCCACCATGGAGGTGGAAGCGGTCGACGAGGGCAAGGTGTCGAAGCTGCTGGTGGCCGAGGGCACCGAGGGCGTCAAGGTCAACACGCCGATCGCGCGTGCTGGACGGCGACGGCGCATCCCAGCCGATCCCGGGTGCGCCGGAGGCTGCGCACGCAGGTGCGCAAGCCCGACGGGCAGGCAAGCTACGCCGACGTCAGGCCCAAGGCGATGCCAGCGCAGGCGGTGGCAAGCGTGCGCGAGCCCGAGTTCGCGCCCGGCACCGAGACCGACGATGCAGACCATGCGCGAGGCGCTGCGCGACGCCATGGCCGAGGAGATGCGGCGCGACAAGGACGTGCTCCTGATGGGCGAGGAGGTGGCGCAGTACCAGGGCGCCTACAAGATCAGCCAGGGTCTGCTCGACGAGTTCGGCGCCAAGCGGGTGATCGACACGCCCATCACCGAGCAGGGCTTTGCGGGCGTCGGCGTGGGCGCGGCGATGGCGGGGCTCAAGCCCATCGTCGAGTTCATGACCTGGAACTTCGCCATGCAGGCGATCGACCAGATCATCAACTCGGCGGCCAAGACGCTCTACATGTCGGGCGGCCAGCTCGGTTGCCCCATCGTGTTCCGCGGCCCCAACGGTGCGGCGGCGCGCGTCGCCGCCCAGCACAGCCAGTGCTACTCGGCCTGGTACGCGCACGTGCCGGGCTTGAAGGTGGTGGCGCCCTCGAATCCGGCGGATGCCAAGGGCCTGCTCAAGTCCGCCATCCGCGACCCCAACCCGGTGCTGGTGCTGGAGAACGAGATTCTCTACGGCGCGTCCGGGCCCGTGCCCAAGGGCGAGTGGCTGGTGCCGATCGGCAAGGCGCGCATCGCGCGGGCGGGCGCGCATGTGACCATCGTCTCCTTCGCGCGCGGGATGATGTACGCGCTGGAGGCCGCGGAGCAGCTGGCCAAGGAGGGCATCGAGGCGGAGGTGATCGATCTGAGATCGCTGCGGCCGCTGGATCTCGAGACGATCATCGAGAGCGTGAAGAAGACCAACCGGCTGGTGACGGTGGAGGAGGCCTGGCCCGTTTGCTCCGTGGGCTCGGAGATCTGCGCGCAGGTGGCGATGCAGGCATTCGACTATCTCGACGCGCCGCCGGCCAAGGTTTCCGGCGCCGACGTGCCGATGCCCTATGCGGCCAATCTCGAGAAGCTGGCGCTGCCGAGCGTGGCGCAGGTGGTCGAGGCGGCGAAGTCCGTGTTGTACGTGTGATGCATGGCGGCAAATAGCTTTCACGGCGCCTGCCACTGCGGCGCGATCCGGGCGACGCTGAATGCGACCAAGCCGGCAGCGGAGCTCGAGGCGCGCGCCTGCCAGTGCGGCTTCTGCACCCGCCACGGCGCCATCACGGTCAGCGATCCTGCGGGGCACTGCCACGTTCGACATCGATCGCGCTGCCCTCAACGGCTATCAGTTCGAGACGCGCACGGGCACCAGCTGCTCTGCGCAAGCTGCGGCATGTATGCCGGTGCGATCCTGGAGGACGACGGCAAGGTGTGGTCGATCATCAACGTGCGCGGGCTGGCGGTGCCGGAGTTCAAGGACCGGGTGGGCGATCCTGTCCACTACGAGGGCGAGACCGGGACCCAGCGCATCGCCAGGCGCAAGCAGAAGTGGACGCCGACGGAGATCGTGTGGCGATGACGCGTAGGTTGGGTCGAGCGCCAGCGATGACCCAACACCACGGCGTCGCCGGAATGTAAGCCATGTTGGGTCTGCCCCCGGCCTCCGCCGGGGTTGACCCAACCTACGCCGAGAGACTGCATGCCGACCGAGATCCTGATGCCCGCGCTGTCCCCCACCATGGAGGAGGGCAAGCTCGCCAAGTGGCTGGTCAAGGAAGGCCAGCAGGTGAAAGCCGGCGACATCATCGCCGAGATCGAGACCGACAAGGCCACCATGGAGGTGGAAGCGGTCGACGAGGGCAAGGTCGGCAGGCTGCTGATCGCCGAGGGCACGGAGGGCGTCAAGGTCAACACGCCGATCGCGGTGCTGCTGGCGGATGGCGAAAGCGCAGGAGCTGCCACGCTCCCAAGGCAGCGGCTCAGCCGCAGAAGGCGGCTCCTCCAGCTCCAGCTTCGGCAGCCAGCCCCGCCCCGCAACCAGCAAAGGCCGCGCCGGCGCAGAAAAGCGCGCCGGTTGCCAACGGGCACGGTAGCGCCCGTATCCTGGCCTCGCCGCTGGCGCGGCGGCTCGCCAAAGACGCAGGCCTCGATCTGGCGGCGCTGGCGGGCTCAGGTCCGCACGGGCGCATCGTCAAGCGCGATGTGGAGACCGCGGTCGAGAGCGGCGGGGTGCGCCTGCAGCCGAAGGCCGGCACGGCGGTGGCGACCAAGCCCGCGGCGACGCTGACGCCGCAGGCGATGGCCGACGACAAGATCCTGGCGCTCTACGAGAAAAACTCCTACGAGGTCGTCCCGCACGACAACATGCGCAAGGTGATCGCCCAGCGCCTCACCCAGTCGAAGCAGACCATCCCGCACTTCCGTCTGTCGGTGGACTGCCGCATCGACGAATTGCTGCGCGCGCGCGAGCGCATGAACTCCGCCTCGCCCAAGGAGGGTCCGCGCGCCTACAAGCTCTCGGTCAACGACTTCGCCATCAAGGCATTGGCCCTGGCGCTGCAGCAGATACCGGCCGCCAACGTCACCTGGACGGAGGCCGGAACGCTGCGCCACAGGTACTCCGACATCGGGGTGGCGGTGGCGATCGAGGGCGGACTGTTCACGCCGATCATCCGCCACTCCGAGCTGAAGTCCATGTCGGAGATCTCCAACGAGATGCGCGACCTGGCGGATCGTGCGAGGAAGCGCAGGCTTGCCCCGCACGAGTATCAGGGCGGCACCACCTCGATCTCCAACCTCGGCATGTACGGCATCAAGAGCTTCGACGCCGTCATCAATCCACCGCACGCCACCATCCTGGCGGTCGGTATGGGGGAGAAGCGCCCCATCGTCGTGGGCGACAAGGTGGAGGTCGCCACGATGGTGACGTGCACGCTGTCCTGCGACCATCGGGTGGTGGATGGAGCGATCGGCGCTGAGCTGCTCGGTGCCTTCAAGCTGCTGATCGAGGACCCCGTGCGCATGCTGGTTTAGGGCCGGCGAGCGCGCTTTTGGAAGGTGCCGGTGGCGCCGCGCAAGGCCTGGTTGCGGCGCCTCGAAGGCTGCGTGGCGGCCCGGCAACCTTTTGAGGGCTGTCCACAGAATCACCGTTGCCGGGCGTGCCCGGGCTCGCAGTTGCGGGGTCGCTCGCTTGCCGGTGCCCGAAATCGGCCCTAGGAATCAGCAGGAATCAAACAAAGTACGAGCGTCACGTGGGTACGCGTGGGATAGTGAATTCTCTGCTAGAGGTCCTGTTCATGGCAAACCTAAACCGTGCTGCCGCAAAGGCGCTCGTGCTCGCTGGCCTCCTCCTCGGCGGATGCGCCGGCGAGGCGACCGACGGCATCTTCACCGGCTCGCTGACTCCCAGCGAGGGACAGAAAGTGGCGTCGGCCGAGCCCAAGGTCGATCCAGCTTGCGTAGCGCTGATGTCGCGCATCGATCAGCTGCGGCGCGATGGCATCGGCGACAAGATCGAGAAGGCGGCGGCCAAGCGCTACAAGATGACCCAGAACGACCTGGGTAAGGCCGATCAGCTGGTCAAAGCCAATGCCGAGTTCCAGCTGCGCTGCTCGACCGTTACGCCAGCTGTCAACGCAGGGCTGCAGCCTTCGGCGGCGCCGCCGTCCACGAGGACGGCGAAGAAGGCCGATGCGACGACGCGCTGAGGCGTGGTCTCGCAATAGCGCGCGGGGGCTTCCTGCCGGTTTCGCTGCCGCCATAGCCTGCGCGCGCCGCGCCGGCGTGCTGCCTGCAGCACGCCGCTGCTCGCACAGGAGCTAAGGCGGCGTGAGCTGGGTGTGGCGGAACGGTTGTTCACAGTTCTGCCTCAGATGGTTGAAATCGTTGTGCCATTGTGGTTCCTAGCCGACGCGTCGGACGGGAAATGGGGAGGCATTCGTGGCCCGCATCAAAGGTGTCTGGTGGGCTCTTGCAGCCGCCGCGGTAATTGTGTCCGCCTGCGCCGACAGCGGCAGCAACGGCGACCCGGGGGCCATGCCGCTGGCGAGCGGCCAGTCGTGCGGATCGATCCGCCAGGAGCTCGACAAGCTCGACCGCAAGGGCACGCAGTCGAAGGTGGAGGCGGCAACCGCTGGCAAGAAGCTGGCGCCCGCCGGGCAAGCCGACGTGGACCGCTACAACACGCTGCTCAACCAGTATCTGGGCGCCCGCTGCCACGTTTGATTGAGCGCGCTTCGCGCAGGCTCGGGATGGCGCTTGTGCGGCCTCACCCGCCCTCGCCTACCACTATGAACGGCGCCCATGCCGCGGGATGCGCGTAGCGGCCGCCGCGCGCGATCAAAGCCAGCATGGATCTGCGCAGGGCTTCCGCGCGGCTTGTGTTGCCGTCGCGCTGGATCTCGGCGAACGCCTTGGTGATCAGCTCGACGGTCGCCTCCGAGTCGACCGCCCAGTGCGAGACCAGCAGCGCGCGGGCACCCGCATAGAAGAAAGCGCGGGCGAGGCCCGAGAGCGCCTCCGCCCCGGCCAGATCGCCGGCACCGGCGGCCGTGTTGCAGGCGGACAGCACCACCCAGTCGGCGTCGAGCTTGAGCAGGCCAACCTCGGAGGCGGTGAGCAGGCCGTCGTCCTCGTCGCTGACCTTGTCGGGCGGGGTCAGCACCAGGGCAGGCTCCGCCCGCGATCCGGAGATGGCCGCCGTCTCCGCGGCGAGCAGGCCGTGCGTGGCGAAATGGACGACGCGGGCGCGCTCCAGGGTGCCGGTGGCGGAGAGCGCCTTGACTGTGCGCTCGCTTGCGCCTTGGCCGAGATGCACCGCACCCGTCGGCGCGCCGAGCAGGCGTGCCACCGCGCACAGCTCGTCGGCAGTTTCGGGCAGCGGGGGCTGGCGGCGCACCTCATCGGCGCCAGCAAGGCCGCTGCGTGCCAGCTTGGCCGGCGGGCGTCCGCGGTGCTGATACGCCAATGCCTGAGAGGCCGCAGGCGGGCAGCTCTGCTTGGTCCACGCCGCCCGGTCGGTGCCGTCCTGGCCCGTCAGCAGCGGGTTGCCGAAGCCGATGAAGGCGTCGGTCGCCCGGCTGTGCTTGGCGAGCTGGCGCAGCGCCTTGAGGCTTGCGACGGACGGCAGCACGGTGATGGCGGCGCGCCTGGCAAGCCAAGCGGCTCGGGCGTAGCCGCCGACGTCGGAGGGCAGGGCGGCCGGGGGCGGCTCGGTGACCAAGACTTGGAAAGGCAGGCTGGCGAGCGCGCCCGAGGGCACGATCAGGAGGTGCTTGCCGGCGATCATGTCCTCGACGGGTCCGAGCAGTGCCGCGTAGAGGTCGTGCGCGCGCGCAAGATCGAAGGGCAGCGCGGAGGCCTGATCGGGCAGTACGGCCGGCTGCAGCAGGCCGATGCACTTGGCCGCGTCCGAACCGCTCCATTCGACCTGAAAATCGAGCCCGCACCGCAGTGCCGCCACCCGCTGAGCAAGCGCTTGGCTGTTGAGGGGCACCTCCACCCACCGGCTCTGAGCCCTGGTGATGGCCCACACGAAGGTGGCGTCTCGCGTGGGCAGGAACAGCAGCAGCGCTTCGGCGGGCCCGAGCAACCGCGCGGCCTCGGCCAATGGCAGCGGTGCGGCGCTGGCCAGGCTGGCGTACTGGGGAAAGCCGGCTGCGAGCGCGCCGTCCACCTCACGGAGCTTGGCCGAAATTCCTGCAGCCTGCCGGCGCAGCGCCATCTCGGTTTCGGACTTGCGGGCCTGCGCCGGCAGGGAAACGGCGGCGATGAGCGCACGATCCGCGGCGGCTGCTTCCTCGGCAAGGTCTTGCCGCGTGCGCACGAGCTGCCCCAGGCGGCCGCCGCCTGCGGCAACCCGGGCCGACATGCCCGAGATGGCCGCAGCCGCGCCGAGCTCGGTGACCCACTGCGCGGTCTCGAACGCCTCGTCGCGCAGCGTGGCGTCCATGGCGGCACCGGCACCCGTGCCGAGATGATGGGCCGCGATCACGAGACCCAGGAACGGATCGGCATGCTGGCGAATCTCGGCGCGCTCGTCCCCAGCCGCGGCGCCTTCGCCGCCGCTGCGGCGGCCGATCCAGACGGCGGTTGCTCGCTTGAACTCGGCATACGCGGCCTGCCAGTCCTGCACGTCCAGGCGATGGGCGGCCAGGTTGTGCAGGCTGACAGCCACTTCCGGGTGATTGTCGCCAAGCGCCGCGCGGCGGATGGCCAGCGCACGCTCGAGCATCGGCCCGGCCTCGGCGTGCCGCTTCAGGTTGTCGAGCAGGGCTGCAAGGCTGTTGAGACTGTAGCTCGTATTGAGGTGCTCCGGCCCGAACGCCTTCTCGCGGATGTGGAGGGAACGTCGTGCCAGGGGCTCTGCTTCGGCGTAGCGCCGGCCCTGGTGCAGAAGTGCGGCAAGATTGTCGAGGGCCAGAGCCACCGCGGGGCTGCTCTCGCCGAACTGCCGCTCGCGGATGGCCAGCGAGCGGCGGAACAGGCCCTCCGCTTCCGCATGGCGGTTCATGCTGCTCAGCGCATTGGCAAGGTTGTTGAGCACCACGGCGACGCTTGGATGGTCCGGTCCGAATGCCTTCTCGTCGATCGCCAGTGCCCGCAGGAGCAGGCCCTCGGCCTCGGCGGCACGGCCGACGGAGGTGAAGAGCGTGGCGAGGTTGCCGAGGCTGGTCGCAACCTCGGGGTGATCGGGCCCCAGCGCCTTCTCCGAGATTTGTAGCTCGCGCCGGAACAGGACTTCGGCCTCGCCGTGACGTCCGGCGGCTCGGTGCAGCTCGCCCAGGTTGTTGAGCATGGCGGCGATGAGGATGCTGTCGGCCCCGAACTGCTTTTCCTGGATGGCCAGGGCCCGCCTGAGCGCCGGCTCCGCCTGCGTCAGGCGGCCCTGCTCCTTGTGCACCTGGGAGAGATTGTTGAGCGCCACGGCGACGTTGATGTGGTCGGGCCCATGCGCCTTCTCGAACAGGCCGAGCGCGCGCTGGAACTGCTTCTCCGCCTCTGCGAAGCGCTGCTCATGGTGGTGGATGCGTCCCAGCGTGACGACGGTCATGGCGGTGTCGGAGTGCTCGGGCCCCAGCACCCGCGTGCGGATGGCGAGCGCGCGGCTGGCGTATTGCTCGGCCAGGCGATAGTTGGCCTGCGATATGGCGAGGAACGACAGGCTTTGAAGCGTGGCCGCCACGTCGGGATGCTGCGGCCCAAATGCTTTCTCGCGCACCGCCAGCACACGCTGCAGCATCGGCTCAGCCTCGCTCAGCTCGCCCTGCATGCGGTGCAACTCGGCCAGCGTGAAGAGTGCGAGCGCCGCCATCGGGTGCTCCTTGCCGGCCATCTGCTCGGCACCGGCGGCGAGGCGCTGGCCTAAGGGAATTGCATCCTTGAAGCGGCCTTGGCGGGTGAACTCGCCGATCTGCTGCATCAGGCCCGGCAGGTCCTCGCCCTGGGCCTGGCTGGGGACGGGCAGGAGACCGGCGAACGCAAGCAGCGCGGCGCAAAGCAACAGGCGCCGAAACCGGAGCACTACGGACATCAAATATCCCTCTCGCAATGGTCCCGCGAGCGCAGCTTTGCTGCCGGGTTCGGCAGGGATATGACGCCCGTGCGTCGCGGTGTCTGCGCCGGCATGAGAAAGGGGCGCCCGCGGCGCGCATGCAGCTGCTGGCGCGGCAACGATTGCTGGCGCAGGGCTGCGGTTTTGGCTTCAATGCGGCCGGCTCCGGACGCTGCTGCGGAGCCTTGCTCGCTGTCTTTCCATAAAAGAACCCGAGGGGCGCTCGCGCAATGGCCGACCAAAGCTTCGACATCATCATCATCGGCGCTGGCCCCGGCGGCTACGTGACGGCGATCCGCGCGGCGCAGCTCGGCTTCAAGACGGCGGTGGTGGAGCGGGATTTCCTCGGCGGCATCTGCTCCAACTGGGGTTGCATCCCGACCAAGGCGCTGCTGCGCTCGGCCGAGATCTTCCACTATATGCAGCACGCCAAGGACTACGGGCTGTCGGCAGAGAACGTGGGCTTCGATGCCAAGGCCGTCGTCGAGCGCTCGCGCAAGGTGGCAGGCCGCATGAACAACGGCGTCGGATTCCTGCTGAAGAAGAACAAGGTGGCGGTGATCTGGGGCGAGGCGACCTTGGAGGCGGGCGGCAAGGTCTCCGTCAAAGCCTCCAAATCCGAGGCGCCAAAGGGTGCGCTGGGGCTAGGCAGCTACCAGGCCAAGCACGTCATCGTTGCCACGGGTGCACGGCCGCGCGTGCTGCCGGGCATCGAGCCGGACAAGAAGCTGGTGTGGACCTATTTCGAGGCCATGGCGCCCGACCGCATGCCGAAGTCGCTGCTGGTGATCGGCTCGGGCGCGATCGGCATCGAGTTCGCCTCGTTCTACCGCACCATGGGCGCGGAAGTGGTTGTGGTGGAGGTGCTGCCGCAGATCCTGCCGGTGGAGGACGCCGAGATCGCGGCGTTCGCGCGCAAAGCCTTCGAGAAGCAGGGCATGAAGATCCTGACCGGCGCCAAGGTGACCAAACTGGAGAAGAAGGGTGACAGCGTCACCGCCACCATCGACGACGGCAAGGGGGAACACAGTCGCTCACGGTGGAGCGCGTGATCTCGGCCGTGGGCGTGGTCGGCAACGTAGAGAACCTTGGGCTCGAGAAGCTCGGCGTGAGGATCGAGCGCGGCACGATTGTCACCGACGGTCTGGGGCGCACCAACGTCGCCGGCATCTACGCCATCGGCGATGTCGCCGGCCCGCCGATGCTGGCGCACAAGGCCGAGCACGAGGGCGTCATCTGCGTCGAGGCCATCAAGGGGCTAAACCCGCATCCGCTCGACAAGCTGCGGATCCCCGGCTGCACCTATTGCCATCCCCAGATCGCCAGCGTGGGGCTCACCGAGCAGGCGGCCAAGGACCAGGGCCGCGAGATCAAGGTCGGGCGCTTCCCCTTCGTCGGCAACGGCAAGGCGATAGCGCTTGGGGAAGACCAGGGGATGGTGAAAACCATCTTCGACTCCAAGACCGGGCAGCTGCTCGGCGCGCATCTCGTCGGCGCGGAGGTGACCGAGCTGATCCAGGGCTTCGTCATCGCCATGCAACTCGAGACCACCGAAGAGGAGCTGATGCACACCGTGTTCCCGCACCCCACGCTCTCGGAGATGATGCACGAGAGCGTGCTTTCGGCCTACGGGCGGGTGATCCACGTGTAGCGGCGGGCCGCCCCTTGCATCGCTGGGGCACATGGCCTACATTGGAACATAATAGGAACATTGACTGTCTGCGGTTCTCCCGCGCAAAAGCGTGGACAAGCAACCCGGGCCGGGCGCGCGGGAGACGGCCAGCCGCTAACGTCGGCGCGAGGAATCGGGATGGCTCGGTGAGTTCGCAGCCGTCCGGCAGTGACAGAGCGAGAGGAGGGCCCGATGGCGGGTTCAGTCAACAAAGTGATCCTGATCGGCAACCTGGGCAAGGATCCCGAGATGCGGCGCACCCAGGACGGCCGCCCCATTGCCAACCTGCGCGTCGCCACCACTGAGACCTGGCGCGACAAGACCTCGGGCGAGCGGCGCGAGAAGACCGAGTGGCACTCGGTGGTGATCTTCAACGAGGGCTTGTGCCGGGTGGCAGAGCAGTACCTCAAGAAGGGCGCCAAGGTTTACATCGAGGGCCAGCTGCAGACCCGCAAGTGGCAGGGCCAGGACGGCCAGGACCGCTACAGCACCGAGGTGGTGCTGCAGAACTTCAACAGCACGCTCACCATGCTCGATGCGCGTGGCGCGGGCAGTGGCGCCGGCGCCGGCATGCACGAGGACGACCAGGCCGACTACGCGCCGGCCGCCCGCAATGGCGACAGCAACGGCCGCGGCGGCAAGTCGGGCGGCAAAGGCGGCGGCGGCTTCGACAAGAAGATCGACGACGAGATCCCGTTCTAGCTGGCGCGCTGATTTTCGCCGCGTCCTGAACTCATCGGCGGCGGGCCCGCAGCTTTGTCCTGCGCCACGCGCCCGCGCCTGCACGGGGCCTGTCGAAGGGCGCCGTTCGAAGGGCGCGTTGCACGCGCGCGCCAGCCGCCGTGGCGAGACAGCCTCACCACCCGGGCATCCTTGCGAAAGCGGGCCGGCGCTACTTGCCGCCCGCGACACATGCCACTATGTTAAAAATATTAACATAGGAGTTGCGCGCCCATGAAATTGGCCCCGCTCACCAATGCACCGTTTGCCATCCAGCTGCATGCCTACGCCGCGCTCGCGGCGTTCGTGCTGGGGGCGGTGCAGCTCGCGCGAGTGAAGGGCACGAGCCAGCATCGCGCGCTCGGCTACACCTGGGTCGTGCTGATGCTGGTGGTGGCCGTGAGCTCGTTCTGGATCCACGATCTGCGCGTCTGGGGCCCGTGGAGCCCCATCCACCTGCTGTCGATCATGGTGCTGGGCATGCTGCCGCTGGCGATTTATTTCGCCCGCGTCCACCGCGTGCGCGGGCACAAGCTGACCATGCTGGGGCTGTTCTCCGGCGCGCTTATCATTGCGGGCATCTTCACGTTCGTTCCCGGCCGCATCATGCACCAGGGGGTGTTTGGCGGCTGAGGGCAAAACCCTGGTTGCAACCCTGTGGAACGGCGTGTGCGCAGAGCTGCCTCGCGCTATGAAAAACCGCTGAAAATGCTATACTTTTGACTTGTCTGGGCAGCGTGATTTGCCCTCTCCAAACCCCTGCGCTATCAACGGCTCTGCGGCATCCCACACCGGCGTTCTGGCATTGCTTTACCGGCCCCGATCATGGGCCGAGGCGGCTTCTGATCGGCATACAACCATAGGCACACAAAGTGGCGGACAAAGACAAGCCGGCGGGCGGCGCTCCGGGCGACAAGGGACCTGGGGGGCCGACCGACATCCGGCCCATCTCCATCACCGACGAGATGAAGCGCAGCTATCTCGATTACGCCATGAGCGTGATCGTGTCGCGCGCGCTGCCCGACGTGCGCGACGGCCTGAAGCCCGTGCACCGGCGCATCCTGTTCGGCATGCACGAGCTGGGCCTCGACCACAGCAAGAAGTACGTCAAGAGCGCGCGCGTGGTCGGCGAGGTGATGGGCAAGTACCACCCGCACGGCAACCTGCCGATCTACGACGCCCTGGTGCGCATGGCGCAGGACTTCTCCATGCGCGTCACCCTGATCGACGGCCAGGGCAACTTCGGCTCCATCGACGACGACCCGCCGGCGGCCGACCGCTACACCGAATGCCGGCTCACCAAGATCGCCGGCACTATGCTCGACGACCTCGACAAGGACACCGTCGAGTTCAAGGAGAACTACGACGGCTCGCTGAAGGAGCCAACGGTCCTGCCGGCCAAGTTTCCGAACCTGCTGGTGAACGGCTCCGGCGGCATCGCCGTCGGCATGGCCACCAACATTCCCCCGCACAACCTGGGCGAGGTGATCGATGCCTGCATCGCGCACCTCGACAATCCCGAGATCAGCATCGACGAGCTCAACCAGATCGTGCACGGGCCCGGATTTCCCGACCGGTGCGATGATCCTCGGCCGCGCCGGCATCGCCGCGGCGTATCACAAGGGTCGCGGCTCCATCATCATGCGCGCCAAGGTGCACACCGAGGAGATCCGCAAGGACCGCGAGGCGCTGATCGTCACCGCCATCCCCTACCAGGTCGTCAAGAAGACGCTGATCGAGAGCATCGCCGAGCAGGTGCGCGAGAAGCGCATCGAGGGCATCTCCGACATCTGGGACGAGTCCAACCGCGAGGGCATGCGCATCGTCATCGAGCTGAAGCGCGATGCCATTGCCGACGTGGTGCTGAACCAGCTGTGGCGCCACTCCGACCTGCAGACCTCCTTCAGCGCCAACATGCTGGCGATCAACGGCGGCCGGCCCGAGCAGCTCAACCTCAAGGACTTCATCTCCTCGTTCACGGCCTTCCGCGAGGAGGTGGTAGCCGCGGCGCACCAAGCACCTGCTCATCCAAGTCGCGCGACCGCGCGCACGTGTTGGTGGGCCTCGCCGTGGCGGTCGCCAACATCGACGACATGATCCGGCTCATTCGCGCCGCGCCGAGCCCGGCAGAGGCACGCGAGCAGATGATGGCGCGCGCCTGGCCGGCCAAGGACATCGGCCCGCTGGTGGAGCTGATCGCCGACCCGCGCCACAAGCTGGAGGCCGACGGCACCATCCGCCTGTCCGACGAGCAGGCCCGCGCCATCCTCGATTTGCGCCTGCAGCGCCTGACCGCGCTCGGCCGCGACGAGATCGGCGACGAGCTGAAGAAGATCGGCGAGGAGATCAAGGAGTTCCTGGCGATCCTGGCCTCGCGCGCGCGCATCGTCGACATCATCAAGAGTGAGCTCGGCGACATCAAAGCCGAGTTCGGCACGCCCCGCCTCACCGAGATCGTCGAGATGGAGGGCGAGGTCGAGGACGAGGACCTGATCCAGCGCGAGGACGTGGTGGTGACGGTGAGCCACCGCGGCTACATCAAACGCGTGCCGCTCTCGACCTATCGCGCCCAGCGCCGCGGCGGCAAGGGCCGCGCCGGCATGTCGACGCGTGAGGAGGATGTCGTCACGCAGATTTTCATCACCTCCACGCACACGCCCGTGCTGTTCTTCTCCTCGCGCGGCATGGTCTACCGCATGAAGGTGTGGCGCCTGCCGGCCGCCACCCCGCAGTCGATCGGCAAGGCGCTGGTCAACCTGCTCCCCTTGGCCGAGGGCGAGACCATCACCTCGATCCTGCCGCTGCCCGAGGACGAGCAGACCTGGGGCCAGCTGGAACTCATGTTCGCCACCAAGGCCGGCAACGTGCGCCGCAACAGCCTCGGCGATTTCGAGACCATCAATCGCAACGGCAAGATCGCCATGAAGCTCGACGAGGGCGACCGCATCGTGCGCGTCGCGATCTGCCGGCCGGGAGAGCCGGACAAGTCGGCGGCCGCTGCGTCTCCTGCCGTCGAACCCGTTGCTGCCGATGCGGCGGCCGAACATTCGGGCGATACTGCGGACGACCCGAGCCTGCAAAAGGTGAAG
This sequence comes from uncultured Alphaproteobacteria bacterium, assembly GCA_963756735.1. Taxonomy (GTDB): domain Bacteria; phylum Pseudomonadota; class Alphaproteobacteria; order Rhizobiales; family Hyphomicrobiaceae; genus AWTP1-13. Next base: position 62,341 of record CAVWOY010000032.1, on the reverse strand, counting down.
CACATGGACAACGTGCTGCTCACCACTGCCAAGGGCCGCTGCATCCGCTTCCCCGTCGACTACGTGCGCCTGTTCAAGGGCCGCGGTTCCATCGGGCGTGCGCGGCATCCGGCTGGACAAGGACGACGAGGTGATCTCCATGGCCATCCTGCGCCATGTCGAGGCCACGCCCGGCGAGCGCGCTGCCTACATCAAGCAGGCGCTGGCCATGCGGCGGGCCCAGGGCGCCGAGGTTGCGGAAGCGGCGCCGGAGGTCGAAGCCGAAGAGGGTGCCGAGGCGGTGGATCTGAGCCCGGAGCGCTACGCCGAGCTCGGGGGCCGCGAGCAGTTCATCCTCACGGTGTCGGAACGCGGCTTCGGCAAGCGCACCTCCTCGTACGCCTACCGCATCTCCGGCCGCGGCGGCAAAGGCATCACCGCCATGATCGTCAACGACCGCAACGGGCGGCTGATTGCGTCGTTCCCGGTGGAGGACAGCGACCAGATCATGCTCGTCACCGACGGCGGCAAGCTGATCCGCTGTCCCGTCGACGACGTGCGCATCGCCGCGCGCGGCGTGCAGGGCGTGCGCATCTTCAAGACCGAGGACGACGAGAAGGTGGTCTCGGTCGAGCGCATCCCCGAGGACGGCAACGGCGATGCCGCGGCCGAGAACGGCGGCGAGGGCGAGGCGTAGGACCCTGCGGGTCCGACGCAGCGGCGCCGACATCGCGATGGCGCAGATCGCGCAGTCTGCGCAAGATTACCTACATTGGTGGTGGTGCAATGGTGTCAGACCCGCAGGGTCTGACACCCGCAGGGCGTCATGGCGCAGAGGCATGAACGCGACGGGAGCAGGGCATGGCGGCTGAGAGCGGCAATGAGCTGGTGCAAGTCGTGGCCCTGCTCGGGGCGGGGGTGGTGGCGGTGCCGCTGTTCCGGCGGCTGGGGCTGGGCTCGGTGCTCGGCTATCTGGCCGCCGGCCTGGCGATCGGCCCGTTCGGCACGCGGCTGATCTCCGACCCGCAGGCGATCCTGCACATCGCCGAGCTCGGCGTGGTGATGTTCCTGTTCGTGATCGGGCTGGAGATGCAGCCGTCGCGGCTATGGAGCTTGCGCAAGCAGATCTTCGGTCTCGGCGCCCTGCAGGTGAGCGTGTGCGGCGCGCTGGTGACGCTGGTCGGCGTGGCGGCGGGCTTGCGGCCGCTGGCGGCCTTCATCGCCGGCATGGGCTTCGTGCTGTCGTCCACGGCGGTCATCATGCAGATGCTGAACGAGCGCGGCGATACGGCGACCCCGCAGGGCCAGAGGATGGTGTCGATCCTGCTGCTGGAGGACCTCGCCATCGTGCCGCTGCTGGCCATCGTCGCCTTCTACGCGCCGGCGACGGGCACCGAGCAGCCCTGGGTGAGCGTTGCCATCGCGGCGGCGTCGCTGGCCTGCCTGGTGGCCGCGGGGCGTGGCTGCTGAACCCGCTGTTCCGGGTGCTGGCCCAATCGCAGGCGCGCGAGGTGATGACGGCGGCCGCCCTGCTGGTGGTGCTGGGTGCCGCGCTGCTGATGCAGATGGGCGGCCTGTCGATGGCGCTGGGCGCGTTCCTGGCCGGCGTGCTGCTCGCCGAGTTCGAGCTTCCGCCACCAGCTGGAGGCCGACATCGAGCCGTTCCGCGGCATCCTGCTCGGGCTGTTCTTCCTCAGCGTCGGCATGGCGCTGGATCTTTCCGTCATCGCCCGCGAGTGGCGCATCATCGTCGGCGGCGTGCTGGCCTACATGGCGGCCAAGGGCATCGGCATCTATGCCGTGGCGCGGCTGACCAAGGCGACGCACGCGGAGGGGCTCTACCGCGCCGTGCTGTTCGCGCAAGGCGGCGAGTTCGCCTTCGTGCTGTACGCGGCGGCTGCCAGCGCCGGCATCATCACGGCGGGCAGCAACGCGACCTTCACGGCGATCGTCATCGTGTCGATGGCGCTGACGCCCATCACCCTGCTCGGCCTGAAGTGGGTGCTGCCGAGAGCCGAGGAGTCCTTCGACGGCGTCGAGAAGGCCGACGGGCTGGAGGGCAGCGTGCTGGTGATCGGCTTCGGCCGTTTCGGGCAGGTCGTGTGCCACTCGCTGCTGGCGCGCGGCATCGACGTGTCGATCATCGACACCGACACCGAGATGATCCGCGCCGCGGCCGACTTCGGCTTCAAGGTCTACTACGGCGACGGCACCAGGCTCGACGTGCTGCAGGCGTCCGGCGCGGGCAGCGCCAAGGCGATCATCGTCTGCATCGACAAGCGCGACGCATCCACCCGCATCGCCGGCCTGGTCAAGTCGGAGTTTCCGCTGGCCAAGCTGCTGGTGCGCTCGTTCGATCGCCAGCATGCGCTGTCCCTCGTCGAGCTGGGCGTGGACGTGCAGGTGCGCGAGACCTTCGATTCCGCCATGGTCATGGGCGAGGCGGCGCTGCAGGAGCTTGGCGTGCCGCCCGAGGAGGCGGCCGAGGTGATCGAGGACGTGCGCCGCCGCGACATCGAGCGCTTCAAGCTGGAGCAGGTCGGCGGCTGGAGGGCCGGCTTGGATTCTGGTGCGCGGCAACTTGCCGAGGATGCAGCAAAAGCCGCTGACCCAGCCCAAGCGTCCAGGTCGGCCGCTGAGCGAGGAGACCGCTTCGGCGACGGCGGCGCGGGATGGGAGCCCAATGCCGGGCGTGCCCGCGCCGGGAGCGGTAGGCTGCATGCTGCCTCAGGCCGCGGCCGCCCGCCGTGCCTCGGAGAAGGCCGCCAGGATGGCGAGCCCGACCAGGGTGAGGGCTGCGGCGACCAGGAACGGCAGCTCGTAGCCGCCGCTCCAATCGTAGATCAGGCCGATCAGCGCCGGACAGCCGGCCACGCCGAGCACCGTCACCATCTGGCTCGTCGAGTAGATGCGGCCGTAGTCGCGCGTGCCGAAGCGCTCGGCCAGCAGCAGGGGATGCATCATCAGCGAGTTGCCGATGGTGAGCGCGAACACCACCGTGGCAGTCAGGATGGCGGCCGGTCCGTAGGCCAAAGCGAGGCCAGCGAGACCGACAGCCTGGAACACCATCAGTACCAGGGCGAAAGTGCGGGCTGGAACCCTGAGCAGCAGCCCGCCGCCGACCAGGCGGCCGATGGTGCTGCAGGCCGCCAGCACCGCAAGGGCCAGGGCCGCGGTGGCGGTGCCATCGCGCGTGCTGACCAGGCGATAGAAATGCATCAGCGCCCCGACCTGCGAGCCCAGCAGGAACAGATAGGCCGACGACACGGCAAGGAAATAGGAGCTGCGCCGCGCATCCTGATAGGACGTGGAAACCTGGGGCGGCGCCTCGGCGATCTCGGTGCGGGTGGCGCCGTCCGGATGCAGCCCCATCGCCTGCGGGCTCGGGCGCAGCACCAGCAGCGCGACCGGCACGATGCCGACGAAGGACGGCCAGCGCCATCCAGGGCGCCGCCGCGGCGAGACCATGGCGCTCGATCAGCAGCGCCACCACCGGGGCCACCACGACGCCGCCGAGCGAGAGGCCCGTGGAGCCGATGGAGAGCGCCAGCGAGCGGCGTATGTGAAACCAGCGCGCAAGCACGGTTGTCACCGGCACCAGGCCCATGGCCCCGTGCGCAGAGCCCGAACGCGATGTGGAAGGCGAACAGCTGCCACACCTCGCGCAGCATGCCGACCGAGGCCAGCGCCAGCGCGCCGATGACGGCGCCGCCGGCGATGACGAAGCGCGCATCGAAGCGGTCGACCAGCCGCCCGGCGATCATGCCGCCGATGCCGCCGGCGATGAAGAAGGTGGCCGTGGCGCTGCTGGCGAGCCGCACCGGGAAGCCGTACTCGGCCACGAACGCGGCGAGCAGGATCGACAGGTTGTAGAATGCCAGCCCCGAGGTGACGGTGGTGATCACCAGGGTGGCGGCCACGACATACCAGCCGTAGAAGACGCGGCGCGGCGTTGGCATGCGGTGGCTCGGAGCTGGATCGGGGGGTGCGGGCGGGCCGCAGCCAGTGTGACGCCACGCAAGATGCTGCGACCAGCAATCGATGCAAGGACGCAGTAGGCATTGCGAGACGCAGCGCGCACACTAGCACTATCACGGGCAGCGATCCTCCAAGACGTAAATACCGAGCACGAGGATCAGGCAAAGGGTCAGGCATTCGACGAGTCAGGACACTGCCATGGCAGGTCCTGGCAATGCCTGCGGATGGATGCCGCGCCCGGCGTTTGCTAAGACGCGGCCGGACGTTCCCAGGACGGCGGCTCTCGGCCGGAGGAATGCACCCATGGCTGCAGCCGACACCGTGGCGCTCATCGAGCGCTACTACGCCGCCTTCAACGACGGCGACAGCGAGGGCATGCTGGCCTGCGTCAGCGAGCACGTGGTGCTGGATGTCAACCAGGGCCGGCGGCGCACCGGCAAGGCCGCCTTCCGCAGCTTCTGCGAGCACATGGAGCGGTGCTTTGTGGAGCAGATCGAGAACATGACGGTGATGGCGTCGCCGGATGGGACGAAGGGCCGCGGCCGAGTACGTCGTGCTGGGCACCTACGTGGAGACCGACGAGGCGCTGCCGCCCGCCAGCGGCCAGACCTATCGTCTCGCCGCGGGCGCGTTCTTCGAGGTCGACGGCGGGCTCATCACCCGCATCACCAGCTACTACAATCTCGCCGACTGGCTGGCGCAGATCGCCAAGCCCAACGCGTGAGCGGGCCCGCCATGGCCAGCCGCCGCGCCAGCGCTGTTGCATGTTTGCGCCACCGGCGGCGCAGGTCGTGCGTCGCCCTTACTTAGCCGCGATTGCCTGCGGTAACGCCCGCCTCGACGTCCCGCCTCGCCGACCACAATCCGGAGCATCGCTATGCGTCCCCTGGCTCGCCCCGCCGCGGCGGCAATGATTTTTGCGCTGGCGCTCGCCGCGCAGGCCGCCGCGCAGGGGAGCGATCCCGGCCCGTGCCGGCAGGGCGTGCTGGCGCTCATCCTGATGATCGATGGCGAGGAGCAGGACCGCTCGCACTATCGCAGCACGGCGGCGTCCGTGGTGGAGGCCTGCGGCTCGCCGCCCGCGGCGAAAGCTTCGACGCCAGTGCCGGCCTTCGACAAGGCTGCCTGCGGCAAGCTTGCGCAGACCATGCTCGACAGCATCGAGGCGGGGAAAATGGGCGCGCCCGAGTTCGTGGCTGCGCGCAATTCCTTCGCCCAGCAGTGCCGCGGGGGCTAGCTCTACGCGCGAGCCCAGCGCATGACGGCAAAGGCCGCGAGCGCCGGCACGCCGAACACCACCAGGAAGAACGGGATCTCCTGCAGCACCGTGTAGCCGTGCGTGGTGCCGAGGTAGAGGTTCACCAGCGCGGCGACCAGCCAGGGCAGGAGGAACCAGCGCGCGCCTGCGCGGGGGCCCCTGCCAAGCAGCGCCGATACCACGACGAAAACGGCAAGAGCCGCAAGTCCGCCCGCGACGACCATGACGGTATGCATGCGTTGGCTCTCCGTTTGCGGCCGCCAGGACGGCCCGGGCTATTTGGCGCGGGGCGGGGGTTGGGTGCTGAACGACAGGGTCTCCCATGCCGCGACCACGACCAGCACCAGCGTGGTGGCGGCGCTGAACGTCAAGGGATTGACGAAGCCCGCCAGCGGCACGATCAGCACCAGCAGGCCGAGCCCGACCATATGCGAGAGCGCCGGGCTGCCGGCGGTGGTGCGCTTGAACAGCAGGTTGCCGAGCAGGTACAGCGCAGGTGCCCCCAGCAGCACCGCCGCAGTCTTTGCATCCGTGTGCCCGGTGGGATGCGACAGCACCAATTCATCGCCGACGGCGGCAACGATGATGCCGGCCACCAGCGGCAGGTGCAGGTAGGTGTAGGACAGGCGCGCAATGCGGCCGGGATCGCTCGAGGCGGCAATGTTGCGGCTGGCCCGCTCGGCGCCCACATTGAAGTAGATCCACCACATCGCCACGGTGCCGACGAATGCGACGATGAAGGCCGCAACGGTGGCGGCGGTCCAAGCCAGGTTGGCGAACTTGGCGCCCGTGACCAGGATCGACTCGCCCAGGGCAATGATGACGAACAAGCCGCAGCGCTCGGCCATGTGGCCGCCTTCGACGTCCCAGTCCTCCGTCGTCGAGCGCCCCATGCCGGGCACCCAGAACCCGACAGCGGGAGCGGTCGTCTCGATCAGCAAGGCCCCGGCCCACAGCGCCAGCCGCGTGCCGCCCTCGGCGAAGCCGCCGGCGATCCACAGCACGGCAGCGGACGCCAGCCATACGGTGATGCGCTGGAAGTTGCGGTAGTTGCCGGGGCTGGGGCCCTTCAGCGCCCACAGCATGAACAGGCAGCGCCCCACCTGAATGCTTGCCAGCGCGAGGGCGAAAGCGAGCCCTCGGCTATCGAACGCTTTGGGAATGGCGGCGGAGAGCACCAAGCCACCCAGCATCAGCGCGAACAGCAGCAGCCGGACCGGAATCGTCTCCGGATCGAGCCAGTTGGTGCACCAGGAGGTGTCGATCCATGCCCACCAAACGGCCAGCAGCAGCAGCGCCGTCTGCAGCGCGCCGAGCGGCGTCGGGTGCTCGACTAGCGAATGCGATAGCTGGGTGATGGCGAACACGAACACCAGGTCGAAGAACAGCTCGACGAAGGTCACCCGGCCGTGCGCGTGGCCATTGCGCGCGCGCAACAGGCCCTGCGCTGCACCCTCATTGCTCATTGTTTCCCTCGTGCCGGCGGTCGTGCGGGCTATCCATAGCCCAGCCAGGCATCATCCGCGAAGGCGGAACGGGGCTGAACCCGCTAACGTTCCAAGCTGGCCAAACATTCCCTTCACGGAAATTTCATCGCCAATTGCGTTGCCGGAGTGATCCGACTTGTGCAGCGCTGCGTACGGTGCGGGGTGGGATTGCGTGCGCCAGGGAGGTGCTCATGAAAGCATTGCGGATTGTGCCTGCAGTAGCGCTGATTGCGGCTGCGTTGACGCTCGTTGCGCAGGCCGGGGGCGACAACGTCAAGTTCCCGGAGAGCTACGACAAGGGCGTGCTGTATACGACGGTCGATCGTGCGGACAACAAGCAATACCGCGAGCTTTTCTCCACGCCCGAGGCAATCGCGGCGGTGAAGGCCGGAACGCCCATTCCCAGCGGCACGGTGCTGACGCTGGTGCAGTACAAGGCCAAGCTCAATGCCGCGGGCGAGCCCGAGAAGGACGCCAACGGCCGCTTCATCAAGGGCGATCTCATCGGCTACACGGTGATGGAGAAGCGCGCGGGCTGGGGCGGCGAGTACCCCGACGAGGTGCGCAACGGCGAGTGGGAATATCAGGCCTTCAAGGCCGACAAGACGCCCAACGACAAGGCCAACCTCAAGGCTTGCTTCACCTGCCATCGCCCGCTCGACAAGCAGGACTTCGTGTTCTCGTTCGACAAGATGAAGATGGCGAAGTGAGGGGCTAGCGGCTTCGACCTCTTCCTCATGGGGATCAGCCCCGGCTGCGAGGCCGGGGCTTTTTCTAGGCCGCGGCGGTCGCCGGTACTGCGCGCAGGCGGTTGCGGCGCATCAGCAGCCAGGCGACAATTGCGCCGTTGAGCAGGTTCCAGGCCAGCCCGTTGGCGAAGGCCTGCCAGTAGGAGCCGGTGAGGTCGAAGATCAGGCCCGACAGCCAGCCGCCGAGCGCCATGCCGAGGATGGTCGACATGATCACCAGGCCGACCAAGGTGCCGGCGAGCTTGGGCGGGAAATACTCGCGCACGACGATGGCATACATCGGCACGATGCCGCCCTGGAACAGCCCGAACAGGGCCGAGATCACGTAGAGCGGGGTGAGGCCGTCGAACAGCAGGTACAGGAACAGCGCCACGCCCTGCAGGATCGAGCCGATCAGCAAGGTGGCGAGCCCGCCGATACGGTCGGCGACGAAGCCCGAGGCGATGCGGCTGACGATGCCGAAGCCCAGCATGAGGGAGAGCATCTCGGCGCCGCGGGCGACGCCGTAGCCCAGATCGGCGCAGTAGGCGACGATGTGCACCTGCGGCATCGACATGGCGACGCAGCAGGCGACGCCGGCGAGGCTGAGCAGGGCGAACAGCGCATAGGGGTTGAGCCCGAGCGAGGCGCTGGAGGCATCCGCGGCGGCATCCGCGGCTGCCACCTCCTGCGCGGCGAGCTTGCGCCGCAGCACCAGCGCCAGCGGCAGCATGAGCGCGATGCAGACAATGCCGACGACGATCTGGTTGGTGCGCCAGCCGTACATCTCGATCAGCCGCTGCACGACGGGCGGCCAGATGGCGCCGCCCAGGTAGTTGCCGGCGGCGCAGATCGCCACGGCGATGCCGCGCCGGCGGGTGAACCAGTGCGAGATGTCGGCGAGCAGCGGCGCGAAGGTGGCGGAGCTGCCGAACCCGATCAGCAGGTTGGCGACCGCGAACAGCATCAGGCTCGGCGCCATCCCCGAGACGATAAAGGCGAGGCCCAGCGTCAGGCTGGCGCCGATGACGGGGGCGACGATGCCGTAGCGGTCGACCAGGCGGCCGATCAGCACGGCGCCGGCACCAAAGCCCAGCATGGCGAGGGTGTAGGGCAGCGAGGCGTCGGCGCGGGCGACATGGAACTCGGCCTGCACCGAAGGCAGCGCCACCACCACCGCCCACATGCCGACGCTGCCGACCGAGCCGATCAGCAGCGAGGCGGTGAGACGCACCCAGGCATAGGCCGACTCCACCTCTGCGGTGCGCTTGGTGCCGATTGTTTGTGCAGATCCATCCATGGGGCCGCGGACCATCAGCCGTTACTGCCCATGGGTCAAGCGCGATGCCTCAATGCGCAGCAGGCATGCGCGCATGGCGGTTGGCTAGCCTGGCGCAGATGCGGCGCGCGGGCGGCGCAGCACGATGGCCGCGGCGATCAGGTTGAGGGCGACGCACAGCAGCAGGGAGGCCGTGTAGGTGCCGGTGAGATCGCGCACCAGCCCCAGCAGCCCCGGCCCGAAGGCGTAGGTGAACTGGGTGATGGCGGTGGAGAGGCCCACCAGCATGCCGAAGGAAGCGGCTTCGAACTCGTGCTGGATGATCAGCGAGGGGAAGGTGATCAGGTTGCCGACCGAGAAGCCATAGACGGCGCACGCGGCGAGCAGCGTGTTGGAGTCGGTCGTCTGCGTCATGACGATCAGCGCCGCGGCCTGGCTCGCCAGCGACAGCGCACTGGCGAGACGCTGGTCGGTGCGGTCGGCGATCAGGCCCAGCGCGAGACGGCCGACAATGGCCATGGCGGTGGTGATCGCCACCGCGAGGCCTGCGGTGTTGCGGCCCGTCACCGGCTCCAGGAAGGCGATCAGGTGCACGAGAAAGCCGGCCTGCGACAGCAGCGACAGCGAGAACGGCGCCGACACGCTCCAAAAGGCGTAGCTGCCGAGGGCTTGGGCACGCGTCCAGGTGCTGCCGCCGTTGCCTGGCCCGGGCGTTGCGCCTGGCGCGACGTGCGCGGGTGCGCCCAGGTAGGCGAGGGTGAGCGGCGTGATCAGCAGCACGATGAAGGCTGCGCCGGCCAGCATGGCGATGGTGAAGCTGGTCGTGCCGGCCAGCAGCACCAGCGCCGGCACCACCACCACGCCGCTGAGGCTGGCGCCGTTGAGCGCCAGGCTGATGGCAAGCCCGCGCTTGGCCGTGAACCACAGGCCGAGGATGTTGGTGATGGCGCCGACGCTCATGCCGGCCCAGCCGACCGCCATCAGCAGGTAGACGGCGTAAAGCTGCGCCGGCTGGCTGACGAACGGCAGCGCTGCGGCAGCGGCGGCAAAGGCGAAGGCGCCGGTCAGCACGCAGGCGCGCGCGCCGAGCCGGCGGATGGCGTCGCTGATGAAGGCCACCAGGACGGCGCTCACGAAGTAGTAGAGGGTGGTGGCCGAGGAGATGAGTGTGGTGGGCCAGCCGTGGAGGCGCTGCAGCTCCACCAGATAGAAGGCGTGGCCGTAGAAGCCGAAGCCCCAGCACACCAGCGCCATGGCGAAGCACACGCCCACCACGCGCCAGCCCGGATAGGCGAGCGTGCCCTCGTCGGCCTCGGGTGGCGGCGGAGTGCTGCTCCCCATTCAGCGGGCGCCCACCGCTGCGCGATGCGCGCGCGCTGACCGTCACGGCAACCACTGCGGCCATGCTCCACCTTCGCTTTTCGCGTTTTCCGACGATGCAAGGTTCGCACGTTGACACGCCGGCACAGTTCGGTAAATACCAAACCATGAAGGATGGCCCAGACATCTCGCGCATCGCGGCGCTGATCGGCAACCCGGCCTCGGCCAACATGCTGACCGCGCTGCTGGCCGGCCCTGCGCTCACCGTGACGGAGCTGGCGCAGGAGGCGGGGCTGGGGCTGTCGACGGTGAGCGGTCACTTGGCCAAGCTCGAGGCCGCACGGCTGGTGGCGGTCGAGCGCCAGGGCCGGCATCGCTACTTCAGGCTTGCCGACGGCGACGTGGCGGCGGCGCTGGAGGGCCTGATGCCGCTCGCCGCGCGCGCGGGCCACCTGCGCACGCGGCCTGGCCCGCGCGATCCGGAGCTCAGGCGCGCGCGCTCCTGCTACGATCACCTGGCGGGCGATCTGGCCGTGCGCATCTACGATGGGTCTGGTGGCTTCGCGCATTCTCGACGCGCGCGGGGATCAGGTGCGCGTAAGCGAGCGGGCCGGGCCTTATTTCCGCGCGCGCGGCATCGATCTCGACGCGCTGATGCGCAGCCGGCGGCCGCTGGCGCGAAAATGCCTCGACTGGAGCGAGCGGCGCACGCATCTGGGCGGCACGCTGGGCGCGGCCATCTTCACCGAGCTTCTGGAGCGCAAGTGGGTAGCGCGCACGCCGGGCTCGCGCGTGGTGCGCTTCGCCCGCGGCGGCGAGCAGCGCATCGTGGCCTGGCTCGGCGGCTAGCCGGGCCGGATCGATCCCAATTGGCGTTGCGGACCCTGGGTTTGCGCGCGAGCGCACTGTGGATGGTGGCCCAGGTATCCTTGTCCGGCGCCACAAATCCTGTGCTCCTGACGAAATAGTTGCGCGCGCGATTCGCCGCGTCCCGGCGAAACAGCGGCTGGGGTGGCAGAGTGGCAAAGAACATCCTCATCTTCTCGGACGGCACGGGCCAGGCGGGCGGCTACATGCCCGACGAGACCCGCAGCAACGTCTACAAGCTGCTGCGGGCGACGCGCGTCTCGCCCGATACCTGCATCGACCCCAAGCACCAGATCGCCTTCTACGACGGCGGGCTCGGCTCGCGCGCGTCGGGCGAGGGCATCAAGCTCAAGTGGTGGCGCCGCACCTACAACCTGCTGGCGCAGGCGACCGGCCTCGGCATCACCCAGAACGTGATCGACTGCTACGCCGAGATCATCCGCGTGTGGCAGCCGGGCGACCGCATCTATCTGTTCGGGTTCAGCCGCGGCGCCTACACGGTGCGCTGCGTGGCGGGCCTGCTCAAGCATTGCGGCGTGCCGACCGCGGTCAGTTGCGTGAAGACCGGCAAGACGCGGCGCCTGCAGCGCGATCCAACCTCGGCACGTCGCGTCGCCACCGAGGCCGTCAAGCACGTCTACCAGTACGGCAGCTCGATCAGGCGCGATCCCTACCGCAAGGAGCGGGTGGCGCGCGCGCGGGCCTTCCGCGCCAAGTATCACTCGGGCGGGCCCGACATCTCCAACACGGCGCCCTATTTCGTCGGCGTCTGGGACACGGTCGGCACGCTCGGCGCGGGCTCGTTTGCGCTCACCTTGTTCGCCAGCATCTATCTGGCGGCCTGCGGCGTCGGCACCCTGCTCGCGGAGCGTGCGTTCGGGGCGGGCTTCTGGACGCTGTTTCCGGCGATAGCGCTCGGCGTTCCCGCCGCGCTCTATGTCACCATGTGCCTGCGCTACCGGGGGCTCGCCAGCCTCGCGCGCTACCGCATGGCCTTCTACGACACGCGCCTGCACTATGCCGTGCGCTACGCGCGCCACGCGCTGTCGATCGACGAGAACCGCAAGAAGTTCGCCTGCGTGCCCTGGGAGGAGGACCACGCGGGCGACGGCGCGGCGGCCGACCCGCGCATTCCGCCGAGGCTAAGGCAGATGTGGTTCGCCGGCAGCCACTCCGACATCGGCGGCAGCTATCCCGAGACCGAGTCGCGCCTCTCCGACATCGCGCTCGCCTGGATGGTGGAGGAGGCGCTGGGCCTGCCCGATCCGATTCTGGTCGATCGCTCAGTGCTGCAACTCTATCCCGACAGCGCCGGACCGCAGCACGACGAGCGCAAGGCGTTCATCGCCGCGTGCCCCGGTTGGGTCGTGAGGCTGGCGCTGCTGTTCATGGACGTGAGCAAGTTCGGCTGGGAGGAAGGCCACCGCCACGTGCCGGAGGACGCGCTGCTGCACCCCTCCGTGCTGGAGCGGTTCGGTCATGTCGCGGTGATGATCCACGGCGACATGGTGCCCTACCGGCCGCGTGCGCTGAGGCGGCATCGCGATGTGCGGGGCTACTATCCTGTCCCCGCGTTTCCCGGCCCGGCGCGCCCTCTGCGCGCCGGCGCCTCGCCGCGGGTAGTGCATCCGCAGGCGCTTCGCTTGCCCCCTACATCGGCGGCGCGATGAAGCTTGCCTCGCCGAGCAGCAATTCATTGAGGAGGGCGCAGCCGTCCGGCGCACTCTTGTAGTGGTTGTAGGCATGCGCCGCGAAGAAGTAGGGGTCGAAGAGCAGAACCGCGTCGTTGAACAGGGTATCGGACTTGAGCGCCGCATGGTCGAACCCGTTCAGATACAATACGCGCACATCGGCCAGGCAGCGATTCTATTTGCAGGACATAGGCTGGATACTCGTAGGCCGCCCGTGTGAACGCCTTGCGCGCGAGGTTCTGATGCATCACGCCATGCACGACCTCGTGCACGATCAGGCTGCTGTAGAAATCGCCCAGGGGAGAGTGGCGTACGGCGTGTCCTCGATCAGCGCGGGTATTTCCGCCACGCCGGTGACCAGCACGCGATCCTTGTGGATGTCGAACATTCCCAGCACCCGCCCGCCGAAGGGGTGGCGCACCTCGCTCTTGATCTCGATGCTGAGCGCACGCCTTGGCACGATGCTGCACCGGTCCAGCAGGCGCAGCGCGTCCGCGGCGGCCGTGCAGGCCTGGCGGCGCTCGTCCGTGGAGCCCTCGATCACCTCGATCGGCAGCCCCTGGCAGGCTTCGGTCTGCTGGGCGGCGGGCAATTCCTGAGTCGAAAGCATGGCCATAAGGGAAATGGCGCCCAATTGCCTGACGTACCGCATGGCTTCCTCCGATTTTGACGGCCTTGGCCTTGTTGGCCAACACGTCGGGAGCATGCGGCGGCGCGCAGCCCGTGGCTGTGAGACCAGGTGGATTTTCAATCGATAAAGAGATGATTGTCGGTCTAGAATTGCGCTAGACGACACCGGAACGCGGGCCAATGGTGTTCACCTTCGGCAACTGCTCGGTCGACTGCGCCCGACGCGAGCTCAGGCTCAATGGCGCGCTGGTTGCGCTAGAGCCGCAGGTCTTCGATGTGCTGGTGCATCTGATCCAGCATCGGGACCGCGTGGTCAGCAGGGATGACCTGATCGCATCCGTTTGGGGCGGCCGCATCGTTTCCGAGTTGACCCTGTCCAGCCGTATCAACTCAGCGCGGGCGGCGATCGGCGACAGCGGCGAGCAGCAGCAGTGGATCCGCACCATTGCCCGCAAGGGCGTGCGCTTCATTGGCGACGTCGAGGAACCGCAGATCCCAGCGGTGCCGAGCGCAGGCAGCGTGCAACCGGCCTCGCCCGACTGCGCACGCGGCCAGTCCGGTGCTACCGGACAAGCCCTCGATCGCAGTTCTGCCGTTCACCAACATGTCGGGCGACCCCGAGCAGGAATACTTCAGCGACGGCATCACCGAGGACATCATCACTGCCTTGTCGCGCCTGCGCTGGTTCTTTGTCATCGCGCGCAACTCGACCTTTGCCTACAAGGGCAAGCGTATCGATGTGCGGCAGGTCGGGCGCGAACTCGGCGTGCGCTACGTGCTCGAGGGCAGCGTGCGCAAGAGCGGGCAGCGGCTGCGCATCACCGGCCAGCTGTCCGATGCGACGGCTGGCACCCACATCTGGTCCGAGCGATACGATCGCGAGCTGACCGATATTTTCGCCCTGCAGGACGAGATCACGGCAAGCGTCGCCGCTGCCATCGAGCCGAAGCTGCTGGCAGCCGAGGCGGTGCGGTCGGAAAGGCGATCCGCCGCCGATCTCGGACGCGTGGGATCTCGTCACCCGCGCCTTGGCGCCACTATTGGCGGATGACCACGGCAGAAAGCAAAACAGCAATCGACATGCTCGGGCAGGCCGTCGAGCGCTATCCCGACTATGGCCCCGCCCACAGCATGCTGGCTTTCGCCCTGCTCGTCTCCAGCCATGTTGGCTGGATACCGGAAGGCCACCACTATGCGTATGCGGCGGGCCTGGCGCAACGCGCGGCAGAGCTGGACGAGGAGGACCCGTGGGCCGCATCTTGCGCTCGGCTATCTCGCTTTCACGGCGCGACGCACGCAAGGGGCCGCGCGCGAGTACCAGCGCGCCCTCGAGCTCAATCCCAATTTCGCGACCACGCACGGCTATCTGGGCTGGGCGCTGGCATTCGATGCCCAGTCGGACGAGGCGATCGCGCATTTTCAGCGGGCGCTGCGCATGAGCCCGCACGATCCTCTCAAAGCGTTCTTCTATTCGGGTACCGGCGTCGCGCACTACTTATGGCGCGCGCTACGACGAGGCGGTGGATTGGGCCCAGAAGGCGATCGGGCAGCGTTCGCGGCTTCACGGCTGCCCACCGCATTCTGGTCGCGAGCCTGGCGCAGGGCGGGCGGACGGTGGAGGCGAAAGTCGCGTTGCAGCAGCTGCGCGAGCTGCAGCCCAACGTGTCGATCGAATGGATCAAGCAGTACGTGCCCTACACGGCGCGTGCCATGCCGCAATTCCTGGAGGGCATGCGCAGGGCCGGCCTCGATTGAGGTGGGAATCGAACGCGGCTGCCTCACGCTGCCTCGGGCGCGTCGGCGACCTCGTCGGTCACCACCTTGAAGCCCGCGAGCCGGGTGTGGCCGAAGCTGGTGGAGATCGCGACGTCGGTGGCGTCGCGGCCGCGCGCCATCAGGATGCGGCCGATGCGCGGCGTGTTGTGGCGCGCGTCGAAGGTGTACCAGCGCCCGCCGAGATAGACCTCGAACCAGGCGCTGAAATCCATCGGATCGGGCAGCCGGCGGCACGCCGATGTCGCCCAGATAGCCGGTGCAGTAGCGCGCCGGGATGTTCATGCAGCGGCAGAAGGTGACGGCGAGGTGGGCGAAGTCGCGGCAGACGCCCGCGCTGCTCGCGGAAGCCGTCCCAGGCGGTGCGGGTGGCGCGGGCGTGCTGGTAGTTGAAGGTGATGTGCTCGTGCACGTAGTCGCAGATCGCCTGCACGCGCGCCCAGCCGGCGGGGCCGTGCGCCGAACAGCGACCAGGCGGTCTCGGACAGCTGGTCGGTGTCGCAGTAGCGGCTGCCGAGCAGGTAGACCAGCACGTCGTCGGGCAGGTCCTCGACCGGCGATCTGCTGGGCGTCGGGCGCGACGATGTCGGGCAGGCCGCGTGTCGCCGACCATGAAGTCGCTGGCGACGGTGAGCCGGCCCGGCCGGCGCCACGATGCGGGTGCAGATGTTGCCGAAGACGTCGCGGTACTCGCGCGCGTCGACCGGCGGATCGAAGGTCATGGTCGTGCGGCGTGACGAGGTCGGCGAGCGCGGGGGATGCACGCTGAGCATCAGCAGCATCGGCGTCGGCTGCGGGCAGTCGTAGGCGATCTCGTAGCCGGTGCGGATGCGCATTGCGGATCTCCCAGGCGGCGCGCCGGTGTCCTTGTCGCAAATCAAGCAAGATCGGTGCCATGGCGGCGGCCCGCTGGCAACGCCGAAGCTTGGAGCTTGGTTCCGGGTGTGGGCTGGGGCGGCGAGGGCGGTGCGATGGTGTCAGACCCTGAGGGTCTGACACCTGCTCACGCGCAGGCAGAAAAGATCGGCGGATTGCGGCGTACGCCTAATCCGATCATCACACTAGTCGGTGATGGCTGCGTAGATCATGTCCCTGATCAGGATGCGGTACTGGAGCCGCTTGCCGGGCGACTGCATCATGTAGACCACGAACAGCTTCTCCTTGGGGTCGACCCAAAAGGCGGTGCCGGCAGCACCACCCCAATAGTAGTCGCCCGCAGAACCAGCGTACGGGGCGAGGCCCGTGTCCGTACGCACGCCAAACCCGAGCCCGAATTTGTATCCGGGGCCGAGAAGATCGTAGGGCCCGCGACGGATGACATCGCCCATGTGGTCCGAGGTCATGTAGGCGATGGTCCTGGGGCCGATATAGCGCCTGCCGTCCAGCGTGCCGCCGTTGCTCAGCATTTGCAGGAACCGCGCATAGTCCATGGCGGTGCCGACCATGCCGCCGCCGCCCGATTCATACTTCATGGCGACGCGGGGATCGTTCACCATCACGCCGCCGCCGATCGCGCGGTCGTTGGCGAACGGCTCGGCGATCCGCGCCTGCTTGGCGGGATCGGTGACGTAGAAGCTGGTATCTGCCATGCCGAGCGGGTCGAGCAGCATTTCCCGCATGGCTTGATGGAGGGACTTGCCGGTCACAACCTCGATCACCCGGCCCAGCACGTCGGTCGCCTGGCTGTAGTCCCACGTCGTGCCGGGATGGTAGACGAGGGGGAGCTTGGCGAGACGCCCGACGAACTCGGCGGTCGTTGGATCGCCCTCTTCGAGCTTGGCTTCGTTGTAAGCCTTCTTCACCGCGCCTTCGCCGAAGAAGCCGTAGGTGAGACCGGAGCTGTGGCGCAACAAGTCCTGGATGGTCATTGCCCGTGCGGGTGCGACGAGCTCCAATGTGACCTTGCCTGCCGCATCCTTGCTTTCCACTCCGACCTTCACGTCCTTGAACTCGGGAAGGTATTTGGCCACCGGATCGCTGAGGAAGAGCCTGCCGTCCTCGAACAGCATCATGATGATCAAGCTCGTGATCGGCTTGCTCATCGAATAGATGCGGAAGATCGAGTCCTTGGCCATGGGGGTCTTCTTGTCGGCATCGAGGCTCCCCATGGCCTCGAAGTAGCCGATCTTGCCGTGGCGCGAGATCGTAGAACGACGCCCGGAATGTGCCTTGGCGATGCCGGCCTTGAGCGTCGGTGATTGCGCCAAGCCGCTTCGCGGACAGGCCGACGCTTTCCGGCGGCGCGCTCGGCAGTGCGTCGCCGACGCTTTGAGCGGGAGCAGGAGGCACAAGACGACGGAAAAGAGAGCCAATCTCATCTTCATGGTGTTTCTCCCTGCAATGTTGAGCTGGCGGCATGCGCCGTGCTCCGCGGCTGCCCTGCCGTCGCCTCCAGGGCGAGCTTTGCAGCTTTTCCTGCACTTGGGGATCGCATCGTATCGTCTGCCGTTGGGTGCTGGCTCAGGCTCGCGCTCGGCGGAGATCGGCAGATTACGGCGTACGCCCAATCCGCCCTACGACGTTAGATCGCGGGCGGCGCACGCGGGGGGTTCGGTGCTACGTCGGCTGAAAAACAATCGCCGGGATCGACTGGCGCTGGGAGGAAGCAAGTGGAACGGCGGCACTTGTGCTGCCACGGTCAACTATGACCCCGTGCAGTGTGGTGCCCTCAACACCTGACCGGATCTCTGAGGTCGCCTCCCAGCCGGCGCAGCCGCGCCGTCATCCCCGGAATCCCTACGCCTGCAAGAGGAATGCCGCCGTTGGACAGGCCAATCATCCCCTGGCCATTGTCGCTGACCACGAGGTGAACCCGGCTCGCAACGCATTTGATGGTTACGGAGGCCTGCGATGCGGCGGCGTGACGATGCACGTTGGCCAATGCTTCCTGGACGACGCGCAGCAAGGCGCGCTGGCTGGGCGGAGACAAATCCTCAACTCGAGGGCTGATCCTAAGCTTGATGTGAAGTTCCGTCCGCCTGGCGAAACCTTCGACATAGCGGCGAACCGCGACTTCGAGACCGTCCCGTGCGAGCTGAGGCGGGTTCAGCAGATAGGCGTGCGTGCGGAGCTCCTTCGTCGCCTCCTCCAAGTTGCGCTCGACCTCGTTGCACAGCTCCTGCGTTGCCTGGTCCGCGTCCAAGCGATGCTGCACGCTCATCATGTTCAGACAAGCCGCCGCCAAATACTGTGCGGTCGAATCGTGCAAATCCAGGGCAATCTGTTCGCGCTCCTCGTCTTGAATGGTCGACAGGCGCTCCGAAAGCTGCTCAGCCTCGTGCTCCGCCGCCTTACGTGCGGTTATTTCCCTGAACACACCGCTGATGCGGCATGGCTTGCGCTCGCTATCCAAGTGCAACTTGCTGGTAGCGAGGATCCATCGTATCCGGCCGTCGGGGCATTGAACGCGGAATTCGGTGCTCTTCGCTTCCGCGGGGCCATTCAGGACCGACCTCAACCCAGCAGCGACGATCTGGCGGTCGTCCGGGTGCACAGCGCGAAAGAACGCTTCCGGGCTCGGCTGGGACTTCGCGTTCAGGCCGAACATTGCCCGACTTTGCTCGGTCGCCCAAAGGTGATGCGTCGGCACCTCATATTGCCAAAGGCCGGTGTTGGTGGAGGCGGCCGAGAACGCCAATCGCTCCTCGCTCTGCCTAAGAGAGAGCTCGGCCTTCTTGCGTCGATCTATCTGAAGCAGCAATGCGGCCAGAACGACCGCCAGCAATGCCAGGGTCGCGCCGACGGTC
Source organism: uncultured Alphaproteobacteria bacterium (assembly GCA_963756735.1). Taxonomy (GTDB): domain Bacteria; phylum Pseudomonadota; class Alphaproteobacteria; order Rhizobiales; family Hyphomicrobiaceae; genus AWTP1-13. The sequence goes on along the minus strand of CAVWOY010000032.1, from coordinate 43,605 downwards.
AATACGAAGGCGCGATGTTGTTCCCACACGCTCAATGGACGAAATCGAATCTCGCTTCCGGCAGGTAGCTTGTTTTCCCCGATTCCCCACCGCTGCAATTGTCGCCAGTCGAACACAACCTGGTTCAGCTCCGGCGTCGACCGGGACGCGCGTGAGCCCGGGGCGCCGTTCAAGATCTTCAAGGTCAGCTTCGCTGCCTCCGGACCTTGTTGCGCAGGGCTATAGAGGCCTCCGCCCACGATGCCGTGCCCGAGGTGTTGGTCGATGAAGCCATAAATTGGCGCTTTGGCAGCGGCTGAAAGGCGCTCCACCACCTCGTGCGGAACGAAGGGCTGACCCGCCCCGTCTTGGAAAAGCGTCGTGAACAGCACGATCGTTCGCGGCGGCAGCTTCGACACCTCTTGGAGCAGCTGCCGCAAGGGCAATCCGGTCAGGTACGTGAATGCAATGCGGTCCTCGTAGGCGCGGAACTCCTTTCTTGCCTCCTGCAGCACGCGGGCGTCGAACTCCGAGGTGCCGGCGACAACGACGATGCGTTGGGTGTCAGGGTGCAGGGCCAGTGCAATCTCTACTGTCGGACTGAATTTGCGCTTCACAAATATGCCGCCAACGTGGGGCGGCAGCCATCGATCGCCGAGCTCTCTTCTGTCAACCCCGCAAAAGACGATGGGAGCGCCAGGGAAAATGACCTCTCCGTGCTCGAGCAGGAAGTCGAGTGCGGGCCCCATGACGGCGACCGCGACATCGATCTTCGTGTCCGCGTACTTCGCGTCGAGGAAGTCTCGCAATTGGACCTGGTAGGCGTGCGTGCCGAACCGAGAAAGATCCATCGCCTCATGATAGATCTCGAGGCGACCCGAGAAGTTGGCCGTCAGGGTATTCTTGAAGCCGGCCGAGACGGCCTCCGCATTTGGCAGGCCCGGGCGCTCGGCAAAGAGGAGAACGACACGCTTGGTTGGGCCGTCTGCTGCGAGCGCGCCTGTTGCCCAGAAAGTCACAGCCAGCGTCAGCGCTCCGCAAACGATCGCCAGAGCTGTCCCTCGCCTCATCGCATGCAATATCCAGATCGAGAAAGGAGTAGCCGAGGGACCAAGACCACGTGTGCGGCTCGCAGCCATCGCGCCTCCCTCCGCCCATCCCAAGAACGGTGCAACCTGCTGCGAAATGCCCCCTAAGGATCATGCTTGCCGCCCGCCCGTCCATCGGGTGTTTCCTGCATTGCGACTACACATTTGTACTGAGGCGGAAGGGGAGGGCCGGGCGGAGGCGTAGGGCGGGTTGGATGGGTGCGTGGGCCGGGAAACGGCGCTCCCTCCTTGCGTTCCCGGAAGCCGAGCCCGGCTCTCGAGCCGAGGTGAGGCTATCCGGGATCTTTACGCCTCAAGGTGGGCACCTCCCTCACCGTTCGAACGCGTTGCCGAACAAGTCGCGCGCGCACTCGCATCGAAGGGCAAAGACCGCGGCTCTGCGCGCCCTGAACTTGATCGAAGATCAAGTCCGTGCGCTCCGGCCGGGGACGCAAGTGGCGGGCTCCGGCGATGGTGTCAGGCGCGGAGGGTCTGATACCAGTTCACGCGTGAGCGAGGCGACCGGCGTAGGGCGGATTAGCGAAGCGTATTCCGCCGTTTCGCGGGTGCATCGGCGGATTACGGCGGTCGCCTAATCCGCCCTACGAAGCACGGGCCTCGGCGGCGGAGTAGGCGGCGGAGGGGTCGAGCAGGCTCGGCTCGGCGCGCACCTTGACCTCCACGGTCATGTCGAGGAAGTCGCCGGCGTCGCCGAAGTAGGTGCCCGACAGCGGGATCGCCTGGCTCGGGTCGCGCGCCACCGCCACGCGGATCAGATCGCGATTTCCGACGATGGCGTTGGTGGGGTCGAACTCGACCCAGCCCGCGCCCGGCAGGTAGACCTCGCACCAGGCATGCGTGGAGCCGCCGCCGACGTGGCCAAGGTTGTCGGATGGGCCGTCGCGGCTCGGCACGTAGAGGTAGCCCGAGACGAAGCGGGCGGCGAAGCCGAGCGAGCGCAGCGCCTCGATCATGAGGAGGGCCAGATCGCGGCAGCTGCCGCGCTTCAGGCGCAAGGTCTCGGCCGGCGCGCGGGTGCCGGGCTCGGAGCGGCGCTGGTATTTGAAGGTCTCCTTGAAGGCGTAGGTGAGCCGCATCAACAGGAGGCCGGTGTCGGTGGTGCCGTCGTCGTGCAGGATTTTGCGCACCCAGCTATGGATGGCGCCGCCGGGGTCGGGGTATTGCGGGGCCATCGCCGGGGCGAGGTCGGCCAGCTCCTCGGGCGCGTAGGCGAAGGGATATTTGCGGGCGTGCTCCTCGATCTCGAAGTCGGGCGCTTTGGAGGGCTGGTGGTCGAGCCAGATGGTGCTCTGGAAGCGCAGCACCTTGGCGGGGGCCTCGCCGAACTCGGCGATGGCGACGCAGTTGCCGAACACATCGTGCACCCAGCGCATGGCGGCGGGCTCGGGGTCGATGGTCAGCCAGGCTTCCAGCAATTTCTGGTCGTAGCTGTCGCGCGGGCGCAACATCATGCGGTGCTCGCCGAAGGAGACCGCCTGCTTGTAGCGGTAGGTGGTGGTGTGGCGAACGGTGAGGAGGGTCATTGCCGGGGGTAGATCAGCACCGTTGGCGCCTTTGGGAATTGGGGGGGAACTGCGGAGGCGCTCACCTGGGGTTGGCGGGACGCTTTGTCAACACGCCGGCGGAGGATGCAGGATTCGTGGCGCGCTGTCTGTGCGGCGGCTGCGCCACGCTGCGGCGGTCGGGGGCGGGGAGCTGTCAGGCTTGGGCTCGCACTGTGGCCGCGAATTCCCCGGCGGGGCGGCATGGCTGCGTGCAACCTCCGCGCAGGGCTGCGTGCGGGATCGCGTGCAGCGGCCGTGCCGTGTTGCGTACGCGATCCGTGCTGCTTTCCGTGCCGTGGTGCGGGCGGGCGCCGTGCCGTTCCCGTGCACGGCTGCGTGCCGGCGGCGGGTAGGCGTAGCCGAAGGCATGGGGCCCGCCCATGCCGCGGACCTTGCCGGCACCGGTAGCGCGCAGCATGCTGGTGTCATGCTCCCAGGCCGCTCCCCCTGCCGCCCGATCCTGATCGCCGGGCCTACCGCCAGCGGCAAGTCCGACCTTGCGCTTACGCTTGCCGAGCGGCTGGGCGGCACCATCGTCAACGGCGACAGCATGCAGGTGTACCGCGAGCTGCGTGTCCTCACGGCGCGGCCCTCGCACGCGGAGGAGGCACGGGCGCCGCACGCGCTGTACGGCTTCGTGCCCGGTGCCGAGGCCTATTCCGCCGGGCGCTATGCGACGGATGCTGCGGTCGCCATTGCGAGCGCGCGTGCCGCCGGCCGCGTGCCCATCGTCGTCGGCGGTACGGGGCTCTACTTCCGCACACTGCTGCAGGGGCTGTCGCCTGTGCCGGCGGTTGAGCCCGGGACGCGTGCCTACTGGCGCGGGGAAGCGGCACGGCGGCCCGCGCCCGAGCTGCACGCCATGCTGCACAAACGCGATCCGGAGACGGCGGCGCGGCTGATGCCCTCCGATACCCAGCGCATCGTTCGTGCGCTGGAGGTGTGGGAATCCACGGGCCGCCCCCTGTCCCATTGGCAGCGGGAGCCGGGGCGGCCGGTGTTGCGGGAATCGGAGACGACCCGCCTGCTGGTGCTGCCCGATCGCGCCCGCCTGGTCGCGAGGATCGAGGCCCGCTTCGACGCCATGATCGAGCAAGGTGCGCTGGAGGAGGTGGCGGGGCTGCTGGCGCTCTCCCTGTCGGCCGAGCTGCCGATCATGCGGGCGCTGGGGGTGGCGCCGCTGGCGGCCCATCTCGCCGGCGCCATGACCGCTGGAGGCGGCCGTGGCCGCCGCCAAGGCCGACACGCGCAAGTACGCCAAGCGGCAGATGACATGGCTGCGGCGGAATATGATTGCGTGGAGGGCGATATCAGAGCAAGAAATGGAAAGTCTTGGCGGCTCCAGCTTGCCGTTTATTGATCCCTAACGGTTGACCCACCATCCTGGGCCCGATATAGCCCACGCCAGCCCCAAACCAGCGGCGCCACGGCGCCAATCCCGCGAGAATTCTGCCATGGCCCTGACAATGACCGGCGCCGAGATGGTCATCCGCGCGCTTGCCGACCAGGGGGTCGAGCACATCTTCGGCTATCCCGGCGGCGCCGTGCTGCCGATCTACGACGAGCTGTTCCAGCAGGAAAAGGTCCAGCACGTTCTGGTCCGCCAGGAAGGCGGCGCGGTGCACGCTGCCGAGGGCTACGCCCGCTCCACCGGCAAGGTCGGCGTGGTGCTGGTCACCTCGGGGCCCGGCGCCACCAACGCCGTCACCGGGCTCACCGACGCGCTGATGGACTCCATTCCCGTCGTCTGCATCACCGGCCAGGTGCCCACGCATCTCATCGGCAACGACGCGTTCCAGGAGTGCGACACGGTCGGCATCACGCGCCCCTGCACCAAGCACAACTGGCTCGTCAAAAACGTCGACGATCTCGCCCGCGTTCTGCACGAGGCCTTCTACGTTGCCCGCACCGGCCGCCCCGGCCCCGTCGTCGTCGACATCCCCAAGGACATCCAGTTCGCCACCGGCACCTACACCGGCCCCAAGGACGTGCGCCACAAGACCTACCAGCCCCGCGTCAAGGGCGACCCCGGGGCAATCGCGCAGGCGGTCGAGCTGATGAGCCGTGCGAAGAAGCCGGTGCTCTACACCGGCGGCGGCGTGATCAACTCAGGCCCGAAGGCGAGCCAGCTGCTGCGCGAGCTGGTGCGGCTCACCGGCTTTCCCATCACCTCCACCCTGATGGGGCTCGGCGCCTTTCCGGCCTCGGGCAAGGAATGGCTCGGCATGCTCGGCATGCACGGCACCTACGAGGCCAATCTCGCCATGCACGATTGCGACGTCATGGTGTGCATCGGCGCGCGCTTCGACGACCGCATTACCGGCCGCATCGACGCCTTCTCGCCGCGCTCCAAGAAGATCCACATCGACATCGATCCCTCCTCCATCGGCAAGAACGTGCGCGCCGACGTGCCCATCATCGGCGACGTCGGCTACGTGCTGGAGGAGCTGATCCGCACCTGGAAGATGAAGGCGGCCACCGTCGACAAGACCGCGCTCAAGACCTGGTGGAGCCAGATCGACAAGTGGCGCAGCAAGAATTGCCTCGCCTACAAGAGCTCGCGCGACTTCATCATGCCGCAGTACGCCATCCAGCGGCTCTACGAGCTGACCAAGGACCGCGACGTGTATTTCACCACCGAGGTCGGCCAGCACCAGATGTGGGCGGCGCAGTTCTTCCGGCTTGAGGAGCCCAACCGCTGGATGACGTCGGGCGGCCTCGGCACCATGGGCTATGGCCTGCCGGCCGCCATCGGCGTGCAGATGGCGCACCCCAAGTCGCTCGTCATCGACATCGCCGGCGACGCCTCGATCCTGATGAACATCCAGGAGATGTCGACGGCCGTGCAGTACCGCCTGCCGGTCAAGGTGTTCATCCTCAACAACCAGTACATGGGCATGGTGCGCCAGTGGCAGCAGCTGCTGCACGGCAACCGCATCTCGGAGAGCTACACCGCGGCGATGCCCGACTTCGTCAAGCTGGCCGAGGCCTACGGCGGCATCGGCTTCAAGTGCGAGAAGCCCGGCGAGCTGGACGATGCCATCCAGGCCATGCTCGATGCGCCGGCCGACAAGCCGGTGATCTTCGACTGCCGCGTGGCCGCGCTCGCCAACTGCTTCCCCATGATCCCCTCCGGCAAGGCGCACCACGAGATGCTGCTGGGCGAGGAGGTGTCCGACGAGGAGATCGACAAGGCGATCGGCAAGGAAGGCAAGGTGCTGGTGTAGCGGCTGGCATCAGCGCGAGGGTGGCGCAGAGGTGGGGTCGATCACCTGTATCGGAAGATCGGCGAAATGCTTGATGTTGTGCGTGGCAAGGGCAGCATTGCGGGATACCGCTATGCCGGCGATCTGGGTATCGGCGAGGCCTGCTGGCGTTCCTGCAACATAACGGCGAGCCGCAATTCGGGCCGATGCCTCCGCCGCGTCCATGTCGAATGGAAGGACCCGGTGCCGAAGGCCGGCAGCGAGCACTTCCTGGAAATTTTGCTCCAGATTGCGCCGCCGGCGGCCGGCGGCCTGCAGTTCGATGCCATATCGGATCTCGTGCACCGATATGGCGGTCATCCAAAGCTGCGAAGCTTCCTGACTATCGAACCAGGCGATCGTAGCCGGCTCTTCGGATCGCCGCATGAGCGCAGAAAGAACGGTTGTGTCCAGGACGATCATTTGTCGAAGTCGACGGGCTTCGATCGGCTCAGCGCGCAACCGGGCGATGTGCCGCTCGAACTCGGCGTACTCCTCGTCTGTGAACCCAGTCCGCTTGAACCGCTCGTGGATGAGCGTGCCGAAGCCCTTCTCCGCCTTCGCTGGCTGCTTGCGCGGACGGTCGCCGTTGGCGGCCTCTTCCAGGATGGCACGCGCCTCGGCTTCCAGGCTGCGGCCATGTTTCCTGGCGCGCGCCCTCAGCCGCTCCTTGACGGTGTCGTCGAGCCTGCGGACGACCAGTTGTGCCATTGCGGTTTTTCCAATGATATCATTGTTTGGAAAATGATATCACAATGTTCGCTCGCTATCCAGGAGATGACAACCGGGCCTGGCCTCGAATTTGCTGCGAGGATGAGGGCCGCCGCATGCGCCCGTTTCCCTCTCCCCGCTTGCGGGGAGAGGGTCGGGGTGAGGGGCAGCCGCACACGCCCACGCAGGCTCGGCACGCCGGTGAGCGCCGGTCGGCGTGGGGGCAATCATGCCACACTGAGCGCATGGATTGCGCCGCAGTGAAGGCGTTCCGCGACACGAGATTTGCGCTGCAGGTCGGCGGCATCACTGCTCGCCCACCGTTTGTGGAGAAATATCCTTGCAATCATTGGTCTTGCCGCGTGGCACCGCGTGTGCGGACAGTTTCGGCCTGGCGCAGATGCCCGTCGCAGGTTCGCCATAATTGAGCTTCGACTGATGCTTTTCAGCCACCGCGGGCCCCGCGCAACATGTTACAAACTGTTGACGGGCTGTGGACCGAGCGTTGTCTCGGCTTGGTGTTAGTTGCGTGGGGGTTGGTATGTCGAAGTTGCGTATTGCGTTCACCGGAATGCTTGAGCGCTGCAGTGCTGGTCGCGCCAGCGGCATTGGCGAGCGGCCCGATCGTGGTGGCCGTCCGGCCAACTGGACCGGGATTTATTTTGGAGCGCATATCGGGCAGGCGTGGGCCGATGTGGATTGGGGGCTTGCGTACACCAATCCAGGCTTCTTCAACAATGATTTGCCCGCAGGCCTGAGTTTCAATCATGACGGTCTGATTGGTGGCGCTCAGATCGGCGCGCAAATCCAATCCGGCCCATGGGTTTTTGGCGGCGAGCTGTCCCTTTCCGGCGGTTTTGGCTCGAGCACGATCAGAAACTTTGACCTCTGGCAGGGTGTTGCTGTCGGGGAGTTGGAGACAAAGGTCGAACTCGCTGCTGCTCGCAACCGGACGCCTGGGCTATGCTTCCGACAAGTGGCTCGTCTATGTGAAGGGCGGTTATGCCGGAGCCCAAGTTTCCGTTCGCTCTGACGACAATGTGCCACCCGATTTCGGGATGAGCCATACGAAATGGCACAACGGTTGGACCGTTGGTGGAGGCCTGGAATACCTGATCGCGTCAGGCGTGTCGCTCGGGGTCGAGTACAACTATGTCGACCTGAGCGCCGATTTCTCACGTCCCGTCATCAACACAGTCACTGGAACGCAGGTTGGTGGCGCGTTTGCCAACTCGGATGTCGACGTGTCCATCCACTCTTTGACGGCACGGCTCAATTTCCACCTCAACCCGCGTTGAGGGGAGGGCGCGCAGCGCCAATATGCAGCTTGAAAATGAGGGCCGCGGCATCCGCCGCGGCCTTCTTCTTTAGTGTGAAGCACAAACACAAGACCCTCGCCCGAGGAAGGGTCGTTGCACGCGGCATGTGAGCAGTCAGCAGATCGTCAAGACATGCCAATCGTTCCGCCCATACCTCCCTGCGAGGACATTGAGCTTGCCCGCTCCTTGGACGAGAGTCCGTTTCGAATGAGCGATGGGTATTGCTACGGCCTGGTCGAAGACCTGCGCGGTGGACCGCGCTGGGGCAACGGCACCGGTGCGGGGACCGGGACGTCCCCATCCGTGCGCGAGCCGGGTTGCTGCATCCGCTCACGACTTGTGTGCCACGCCACTCCATGGCTCTGTAGGGTCATCCAATCGGAAAGAACCACACCATGCCCAACACCCAGCCAGGCTCCGCCTATTTCCTGGAAGAGCGCAAGGAGACGCCGGTCACCCACACCTTCTCGGTGGTGGTCGACAACGAGCCGGGCGTGCTGGCGCGCATCGCCGGCCTGTTCTCCGGGCGCGGCTACAACATCGAGAGCCTCACGGTGTCGGAGACCGAGCACGAGAAGCACCTCTCGCGCTTTACGATTGTCACCACCGGCACGCCCCAGGTGCTGTCCCAGATCAAGAGCCAGCTCGAGCGGCTGGTGAATGTCCACCGCGTCGTCGACCTCACCGTGCTCGGCGAGCCGCTGGAGCGCGAGCTGGCGCTGGTCAAGGTGGCCGGCAAGGGCGACAAGCGCATCGAGGCGCTGCGCATGGCCGAGATCTTCCGCGCCAACGTCATCGACGCATCCACCGAGCACTTCGTGTTCGAGCTCACCGGGCGCACCAGCAAGATCGAGCAGTTCATCTCCATCACGATGGAGCTGGGCCTGGTCGAGGTGTCCCGCACCGGCATCGCCGCGATCTCCCGCGGCGCCAAGAGCATGTAGCTGCGCCGATCATTTTGTTGTGACCGAAGCGCAACGTCGCAATCGCGCACTGGGCTGGGCTGGGCAGCTTCCATCGTATATAGTCACGCTACAATGTGAATTGCCGGACGGTCTCCCCGAGATTGCGCGAGTACGACATGCCCATCACCATCAAGGTCAACGGAGCCCAGCACAGCGTCGATGTCGACGACGACACCCCGCTGCTGTGGGTGCTGCGCGACACGCTGGGGCTCATGGGAACCAAGTTCGGGTGCGGCGTCGCCCAATGCGGGGCCTGCACGGTGTTCCTCAACGGCAAGCCGCTGCGTTCCTGCGCGTTTCCCGTGAGCGCCATCGGCGACGGCGAGGTGACCACCATCGAGGGCGTGAGCGGCCCCGCCGCCCAGGCGGTGCAGCGCGCGTGGGTGGCCCGCGACGTGCCCCAGTGCGGCTACTGCCAGTCCGGCCAGGTCATGAGCGCCATCGCGCTGCTCGCCGAGGTGCGGCGGCCCACTGACCGCGACATCGACCTCGCGATGAACGGCAACCTTTGCCGCTGCGCCACCTACATCCGCATCCGTGCCGCCATCAAGGATGCGGCACGCACGCTGGCGGGGTGACGGCATGGCTCGGCGCAGCAAGCACGGCAAGGAGATCACCCGCCGCGCCGCCCTCACCGGCATGGCGGGTCTGGTGCTCGGCTTGCATCTGCCCGCCGGAAGGGCCGCGGCCCAGTCCGGCGCCGCCCAAACGTCCGCTGCGGCCGGCGGTGCCGCGGTGCTCGCGCCCAACGCCTTCGTGCGCATCGCGCCCGACGACATGGTGACTGTGCTCGTCAAGCATATCGAGTTCGGCCAGGGTCCTTTGACGGGCCTGGCCACGCTGGTTGCCGAGGAGCTCGACGCGGACTGGTCCAAGGTGCGGGCCGAGCACGCCCCGTCCAATCCCGAGCTCTACAAGAACCTGGCGTTCGGCATGCAGGGCACCGGCGGCTCGACCGCCATCGCCAACTCCTACGAGCAGATGCGCAGCGCTGGCGCGACCGCGCGCGCCATGCTGGTGGAGGCTGCTGCGCGCGCGTGGAATGTTCCGGCCGGCGAGATCACCGTGGAAATCGGCGTCATGCGCCACACGCGATCGGGGCGCAGCGGGCGGCTCGGCCAGTTCGCCGAGGCGGCCTCCAAGCTGCCGGTGCCGCGCAACGTGCCGGTGAAGGACTCGGCCAAGTTCCGCCTGATCGGGCGCGAGGGCGTGACCGGCCGGCTCGACAGCCCGGCCAAGTCCAACGGCACGGCCCAGTTCACCATCGACATCCGCGAGCCGGGCATGCTCACCGTGGTGGTGGCGCGGCCGCCCAGGTTCGGCGGCAAGCTCGCAGCCTTCGAGGCGACCGAAGCACGCACCGTGCGCGGCGTGGTCGACGTCAAGGAGATCCCCTCGGGCGTGGCCGTCTTCGCCGAGGGCATGTGGCCCGCGCTCAAGGGCCGCGAGAGGCTGCGCATCACCTGGGACGAGGCGGCCGCCGAGAAGCGCGGCACCGGCCAGCTGGTGGAGGAGTATCTGGCGCTGGCGCGCAAGCCGGGCGTGGTGGCCGGCCAGCACGGCAACGCACAGGCGGTGCTGGCGCGCGCCGACGGCGTGATCGAGGCCGAGTACGTGTTTCCCTACCTCGCGCACGCGCCCATGGAGCCGCTCGACGGCTTCCTGAGCTGGGACGGCAAGCGCGCGCTGGCGCGCCTCGGCAGCCAGCTGCAGACCGGCGACCATCAGGCGATTGCCGCAGTCCTCGGCATCAAGCCCGAGCAGGTCGAGATCGAGACCATGCTGGCGGGCGGCAGCTTCGGCCGCCGCGCGCAGCCCAACATGCACCTGGCGGTCGAGCTGGCGCACGCCGCCAAGGCGATCGGCCCCGGCCGGCCCGTCAAGCTGGTGTGGACGCGCGAGGACGACATCCGCGGCGGCTACTACCGCCCGCTGTTCGTGCACCGCCTGCGCGGGGCGGTGCGCGACGGCAGGATCGTCGCCTGGGCCAACACCATCGTCGGCCAGTCCTTCCTCAAGGGCTCGCCGTTCGCCGCCATGATCAAGGACGGCATCGATCCCGCCATGGTGGAGGGGGCGCGCGAGCTGCCCTACGCCATCCCCGACTTCCGCTGCGACGTGCACACCGTCGATGTCGGCGTGCCGACCTTGTGGTGGCGCTCGGTGGGCCACACGCACACCGCCTACGCGGTGGAATGCTTCCTCGACGAGCTGCTCTCGGCCACTGGCCAGGACCCCATCGTCGGCCGCATGGCGCTGTTGGAGAAGTCGCCCCGCCACGCCGCCGTGCTCAACGCCGCCGGCCGGCTTGCGCGCTGGACCGGCGCCGGCCCGTTCGAGGATCGCGCCCGCGGCGTCGCGGTGGTGGAGAGCTTCGGCTCCATCGTGGCGCAGATCGCCGAGGTGTCGGCCGGCCGCGAGGGCGTGCGCGTGCACCGGGTGTGGTGCGCCGTCGACTGCGGCGTTGCCGTCAACCCCGACGTGATCCGCGCGCAGATGGAGGGCGGCATCGGCTTCGGCCTCGGTCACGCGCTGTACGCCGAGGTGACGCTGGAGGAGGGCCGCCCCGTGCAGTCCAACTTCGGCGACTATCGCTCGCTGCGCATCACCGAGATGCCGCAGGTGGAGGTGGTGATCGTCCGCTCCACCGAGAAGCCGACCGGCGTCGGCGAGCCCGGCGTGCCGCCGATCGCGCCCGCGGTCGCCAACGCGCTGGCCCGCCTCGGCCTGCCGCGGCCGCGGCGCCTGCCGATGGCGCGGAGCCTCGCCGTATGATCACCCCGCGCGCGCTTGCCGCCGCCGCCGCGACCGTCGCCGTGCTCACCGGCGCGGCGGTCGAGACCTCGAGCCAGACCGGCCCGCCGCCGGCCGCCCGTGCCTGTGGCCAGCGAGCTGCGCCCCGTTGCGGCCTTCGCCTCCATCCCCGATACGCAAGCGCGCTCGATCGCGCTGTTCGCGGAGGCCGGCAAGGTCCTGCAGCACCCGCGCTGCGTCAATTGCCACCCCGCCGGCGAGCGCCCGCTGCAGGGCGACGCCATGCGCCCGCACGAGCCCATGGTGGTGCGCGGCAAGGACGGCCTCGGCGCTCCCGGGCTCGCCTGCACCACCTGCCACGGCGCCGCCAACTTCGATGCGGCGCGCGTGCCGGGCGACCCGCACTGGCAGCTGGCGCCGGCCTCGATGGCGTGGGAGGGCAAGTCGCTGGGCTTCCTCTGCAACCAGCTGAAGGACCGCCGGCGCAACGGCAACCGCGACATCGCCGCCATCCTCAAGCACGTGTCGACCGACAGCCTCGTCAAGTGGGGCTGGAGCCCGGGGCCCGGCCGCACGCCCGCGCCCGGCAGCAACGAGGCGTTCGTGGCGCTGCTCAAGGCCTGGTCCGACACCGGCGCCCACTGCCCGCCGCCGTGACGGGTCTTGCTCGGCTGGCGAGGCAAGTCAGACCCGTAGGGCGGACCAGGCGGTAACCGTAGTTCGCCGATCCGCCCTACGCTGGCTTCCCCCAACTCAATACCGCGTCGCCTTGCCGGCGCCGCTGTTCTCCAGCTGACGCAGCGCCTTGCGCTGCTGGCTCATCTGCGCCGGCGACATCAGCAGCATGGAGGGCGCGCCCAGCGCCTGGTACTGCCCGCTCAGGTCGATGAGATGCTGCGGCGGCGGGCCCACCAAGCCGCCCATGTAGGCGTTGATCTCGGTGGCGTTCTGCAGGATCAGCGCGCGCGCCTCCTCGAGCTTGCCCTCATCGCGCAGGCGCACCGCCTCGCGCGCCCGCCAGCGCGCGGCCTGCTCCACCACCGCCTCGCCCACCTTGGCATCGGCGCTGGCCTTGGCCTCCGCCTCCGACGCCGTGAAGCGCGCGCGGATCGCCGTGTCGAGCGTGAGCTGCCCGCCGCTCTTGGCCTCGGTATAGGCAACCCTGACGATGCCGAGGTCGTGCTCGCCGGCCACCGCCAGGCCCTTGTCCAGCTCCACCTCGAGCAGCACGTAGTGCTCGGTCGCGGCATAGACCTGGTTGAGGCGGAACTGCGCCTTGCCGCCCTCTATCGTCGCATCGCGCGACAGCGCCTTCACCGCCTTCACGCCTGCTTTCAGCTCGATGTCGATCGACACCGTCTGCGCGCAGGCGGCGAGCACGTCGTTGAACTCGCGGTTGAAGATCTGGATCAGGTCGGAAGGGTCGCGCGCGAACGCGTGGTTGCCGTCGCTGGCCAGCGCCAGCTGCAGCATCAGGTCCTCGTTGTAGTCGAGGCCGAGCCCGATGGTGGAGACCGAGATGCCCTCACCCAGCAGCGCGCGGCCGAGCTGGGCGAAATCGCCGGGCCGGCTGGGGCCGACGTTGGCCTGCCCGTCGGACAGCAGCACGATGCGGTTGAGCCGTTTGGGATCCAGGTTGGCCAGCACCTCGCCGCGCGCTTTGCCGAGCCCGTCGTAGATGGCGGTGGAGCCGCCGAGGCCGATGCGGCGGATGGTGTCGACGAACAGGGCCGGGTCGGCCACCTTCCGCGCCGGGATCAGCACGTCGGCGCGGGTGTCGAACACCACCAACGAAGCGATGTCGTCGGGCTGCAGGCGGCGGACCGCCATGATGGCCGCCTCGCGCGCCTGCACGATGCGCTCGCCGCTCATGGAGCCGGAGCGGTCGATGACGAAGGCGACGTTGACGGGCGTGCGCGTCTCCTTGGGCTCGGGCTGGCAGCCCTTGAGCGCCACGCGCAGGTAGTTCTTGTGCGCGGCGCCGTCCTTCATGACGGGCTGCGCCAGCCTGGCGTCGAGCGTGATCGGCTGCGTGGCGTATGCGGGTGTGGCAACGAGATTGGCGAGCGCGATGGCGGTCGCCCCGAACGAGCGATATGACATGGAATATCCCCGACCTTTTTGCCGCCCCCCGCAAATAGATTGGCCGGCGCGAGGTGGCGAAAGTGGGGTTGGACCGTGTCGATCCAGATTAAAATTCAGACATCGCTAATTCTCGGCGTGAGCTTAACGCGGCAGCATTCGTCGCCATCGCTGCGCGGGCGCTGACCCGCTAGCTGCGGGGAGATGCGCGTCTGCCGTTCGGCTTCGTCGCCAGGACGCCGAAATCGCCCGACTTCGCTCCGGTCTTGGCGTTGTCGCCAACCACGCCGAGGCCGCGCCGCAAGATTTCGCGGATCGCCGACGCTCGGCTCGGCATGCGGTTCTTGAAGCGGAAGTCGTCGAGTGCGGACAGCTCCTCCGGCGCCAGCATGATCTGCAGTCTTTCCCCTCTCGCTCGATTGTTCTCGGTCATCGCGTCCCTCCGACCCGGTATAAGCCGTTTGAGCTACTGGCACCAAGATAGTCACTTACTCACTGCGTGCCAAGGGGGGTCTGTACATGCATGCACGGTGGCCATTGCTGCTGCTTTGTTGCAACAGGAGCAAAAGTGCGTCGAGTTAGCTAAATACTTGTAATAGAACGATAAATCTTGGCTAACCTCGGCAATCCGTGTAGATTTGGCGTGCACCAAGCGTTGCACGGGCAGGCAATTATGAATGCAATGAACCTCATCCGCCGGTCGAGCTACGGGCCCGAGCGGCTCAAGCAGAACTACCGGGCGTTCGATCAAGCCTGGGAGGCGATCAAGCCTCTGGTCGATGACAATCCGCTCGCGCACGAAGCTGCGCGCCTTACGCTTGCCAATGCCATCCTCAGCGTGGCGAAGGACGATCTCGGCGACCGCGGCAGCCCCAGGCCGGCGGCACTGGCCGACGTTGCCTCGATAGTGCCCGCCAAGAACAACTGCTGACACACTCTCGTTCTTGTCATACCGCCCGGGTCGTCCCAAAGGATGGGGGATCGGCGCGCAGGCGAGAGCGTGGACGCGATGGGCTGGGAGATCCTTTGGGCGCTGCTGCTGTTCGTGGTCGTGACCTTGATCACGCCGGGGCCCAACAACGCCATGCTGATGACCACGGGGCTCAACTTCGGCTTCCGCCGCGGGCTGCCGCATCTGTGGGGCGTGGCGCTGGGCTTCGGCGCCATGGTGCTCGCCGTCGGCCTCGGCCTCGGCGCGGTGTTTACCGCCTACCCGGCCGCCTACACCGTGCTCAAGTACGTGGGCGCCGCCTACCTGCTCTACCTCGCCTGGCAGATCGCCACCGCCGGCGAGATCGAGGCGGACGGCGAGGCGCGCGGCCGGCCCATCACCTTCCTGGAGGCGGCAGCCTTCCAGTGGCTCAACCCCAAGGGCTGGGTGATGGCGGTCGGCGCCGTATCCACCTACGCCGCCGTCGCGCCGTTCCCATTCAACATGGGGCTAATGGCATTCCTGTTCGGCGGCCTCGGGATTTTCTCGAGCGCCACCTGGCTCGGCTTCGGCAGCGCGCTGCAGCGCCTGCTCACCAGCCCGCGCGCGGTCCGTGCGGTGAACATCACGATGGCGCTGCTGCTGGTCGCATCGCTTTGGCCGATCCTGGCCGATGCTTGGCGCTGAGGCCCGAGTCTGCTCACGCCGACTCCAGAACAATGCCGCCAATCTGGATCGATGCTGTCTTCAAGTGCCAGTCAAACCCGCTCTGCGCATGCCTTCCAGGAAATGCTCCATCAATTCCGCCGTCTGATATGGAACGCCCGCCCTCATCCATTCAATGGAGAGCTGCGGCTGCTCGCGTCGCACCTCGGCAAGCAAGGCTCGTGCTTCCTCCACCCGGTCGGCCTGGGCCAGCGCAGCACACTGCAGCCGTTGTGCGCCTTGAAAGCCGGGGCGCAACCGCAAAGCCTCCGTCGTGTACCGGATCGACTCCGCAAATCGACCGGCTGTGTAGTGCGCGACCGCGATGCCGCCGAGAAAGAATGCCATCTCCGGGTCCAGCGGACTGAGCCTGATTGCAAGCTCCCCGTGCTCGATGGCCTCGCGGTCGTGCCCGGCGAAGGCAAAGATGTGGCTGAGATAGGAATGGGCGGCAGCGGAATTCGGGTTGAGGCTGACGGCTCGGCGAAACGCGGCGATCGACTCCTCGGTGCGCCTTTCCATCATGGCCCAATAGCCGAGTGCGACGTGCGCCCATGGATCGCGATCATCCAGAGCAACGGCGCGCGCGGCGTGTCCGTGGCCGAGCATCAAGCCCCGGTCGCGGTCGATCCATCCCATGTGCGCGGCAAACACCAGACGGAACCCCAGCAGGCTCCGAGCTGCCGCGTAGTTGGGATGGGCTTCCACGGCCCGTTCGAGGAGGGTGACGGCCGCCTCGTGATCCCGGCTGGTCAGACGCCAGAAATGGGTTTGCGCGCGGGCCACGAATTCCCAGGCGCCGATATGGCCCGCGGAAGGTGACAAGGCTCGAATGCCCTCCGCGGCCAGCAGGTGCGGCTCGATGGCGCCCGCGACGCTGCCGGTGATCTCGTCCTGCACGGCGAAGATGTCGCCGAGCTGCCGGTCGTAGCGCTCGGCCCAGTGATGGCCGCCGTTCGTCGCGTCGATCAGCTGCGCGCTGATGCGCAGCCTGGTCCCGGCCCGCCGGACGCTGCCCTCCAACACGTAATGCACGCCGAGCTCGCGCGAGACCTGCTTCACGTCGACCGCGCGGCCTTTGTAGATGAAGCTCGAGTTGCGGGCGATCACGAACAGCCAGCGGATGCGGGCAAGCCCGGTGATCAGGTCCTCGGAGATGCCGTCGGCGAAGTGCTCCTGGTCTGAATTGCCGCCCATGTTCAGAAACGGCAGCACGGCGATCGAGGGACGGTCGGGCAGCGGCAGAAGGCGTGGTGTCGCCGGTGCCGGTGTTGCGGCCGCGGCCGGCGTTTCCTCCTCGCGCACCTCGCCGACGAAGCGGATACCCTTGCGCGGCAGCGTCTTGATCAGCCGTTGCCGGTCGCCGGCATCGCCGATCGCGCTCCGGGCCGCATTGATGCGGTTGAACAGCGCGGACTCCGAGACAATGCGCCCATGCCAAATCTTGGCCAGCAGATCATCCTTGCTGACCACATGGTTACGGTGGCGGATCAAGTGAACCAGGAGATCGAAGACCTGGGGCTCAACGGCCACAAGGGCAGTGCCCCGGCGAAGCTCGCGGAGATCCGTATCGAGCGCACAATCCTCGAACAAATAGCGCAAGAACCCATCCTGCTCGCCGCACGCCGCAGAACCGTAGCATAGCGCCGCCTAAGGAAAAATGGAGGGAACGCTGAGCAAATAGTGAGGCCACCTGAAAGCCCGCTCGTGCATGCCATGGCATGGTGGCGCAGCATTGCAAAAAGCGAACAGCTGCGTGCGGCGCGGTCACCTTGACACCGGAGAGACACCGGGCTTGCCACGCGACTTTCGAGCTTCGCACGCCGAGCAATTTTACGAGGAGAGAGCCTGTGATCAGAGCAAGCCTAGCAGCGCTCGCTATCGCATACGGAGCATTGGCCTTCGATGTCCAGCCGGTTTCAGCCGATGACAATCTCACGGGGGTCTGGAAGCTCCAATCCTGGGTGATGGAGGATGTGGAGAGCAAGGAAACCAAGGCCGTCTTCGGGGAGCGGCCGAACGGCTACCTGATCCTGGCCCCGGCCGGCCGGATGATGGGCTTGCTGACCGCGCAAGGACGCAAGGCGCCCCAGACCGAAGCCGAGCGCGACGCCGCCTTCCGGTCGATGCTGGCCTATTCCGGCCAGTATCGGGTGGACGGCGACAAGTTCATCACCAAGGTCGACGTGGCCTGGAACGAGGCGTGGGTCGGGACCGAGCAGGCGCGCGTCTACAAGGTCGAGGGGACGAAGCTGCAGGTGCTGAGCCCGCCGGCGCCCAATGCCAGCTTCGGCGGCAAGACGATGCGGGGAATTTTCACCTTCGAGCGCGAGGGCAAATAGAGGCCCTCGCGACACTCCGCAAAACTCGATCTGCCGGGTGACCGAGCCACATCGCAACCGCAAACGTCGTGCCTGCGTTTTACAAGGAGCCTTTGGCAAATGAAGAAGAGTACAGCGACCGTTGCCTCATCATTCGTTGCTTTGAGCCTGACGGGTGCCGACATTGCCGCTTCACGAGAAATTGCCACGGCTCCGGCCAACACGGCAGCGCTTGATGCGACCGATGGACGGGTGGGGAGCGAGTTGGCTGGAGTTTTCGCGAACCTGCGCCGCGTGGCGATCGGGCCAGCGAGCCAACGCTCGCTCGCCCTGGCTTACGGGCCATCCGCTGATGCGGCGTGGCGCGCCGTGCGCCCGGGAGCGCCGATCAGCGAGATCATCGATGCCTTCGGCAAGCCAAGCAGTGAACTGACGATCGGCGGCCACACAGTCTACCGCTGGAGCCACGGCACGATAAAGCTGGCGAGTGCCCAGGCCATGCATATCGCCAACGATTTGCTGGTCACTGTCGACCGAGAGGGGCGCTTGACCCATTTCTCGGCACAGCGGAAGGCGCTGACTTCGAAATCGGACCCCAAGAGCGCAAAGCCGTCGGGCAAGCCCGCCGCTCGGGAAAAGCTGCGCGGCAAGGGAAAGGCGCCCTGCAGGCCGTAACGCGCGCGAACGGGTTGCGTGCGGCCATGGCAGAGCTCCGGCCTCCAGTGTTGGGCTCCGCCGCGCTCTCCCGCGAAGGCAGCGTGTTCGAAGCGGCGCGTGCGTTCGCGCTGGCGAAGACGTTCGCCTATGCGCGCGAGAACTCGGAGTACTATCGTCCCCATCTTGCAGACCCAGTGGAGGCGGGGCGCGAGTTCGACAAGCTCCGTCGACTGCCGATACTCACCAAGTCCGAGCTTACGCGGAGCTTCGAACGGCTGCATGTCGGCAACGGGCTTCCGGCCTATATCTATTTTTCCGGTGGCGGTACGGGCACGCCGCAGCTGCTCTATGGATCAGAGAGAGAGTTGGAAGCCATCTACGGCGGCTGCGCGCTGGATGCCGCCCTGGATGCGGAGGATTCGCGGGGGCCGCCCGGCCTCACCCTGGAGCTCGGGGGATGGGCACAGGACGATGCCCCCTACCTGCCGGGCCGCCTTGGATTGATCAAGGTGCCCCTGCGCTCGCGGAGCGCCTATGAGTGGGCGTGGGAGCTGCTCAACCGCGAGTTCCGTTTCGAGGGGTTCGGCCCGCGCATCACCCAGCTGGTTCTGCCGACGCCCGCGATCAAGAAGCTGGTGCATTTCATCCTGGAGAACGGCCTCGACACGTCGAGGTTGGCGCTCGAGGCGATCTCGGGCTTCAGCTGCCATCTCTCCGCTGGCTGGCAGCGGAAAATCGAGGAGGTCCTGCGGGCACCGATGACGGACGTGTACGGCTGCACCGAGGTGATGGCCGGCCGCGCCGTTCGCGCACCTGGCCAGGAGTTCCACTACTTCGACGATCGGGTGGCTTGGGAGGTGGTCGACGTCGATACGAACCAGGGGATCAATCGGGGCTTTGGCAAGCTGCTCCTGACACCGCTCTACCCCTATGGGCAAACCACTCCCATGTTTCGCTACGAAGTGGGAGATGTAGTCGAGATCGGCCCGTACGATGCGCTCATGCAGGATTTCGGGTTGCGTCCGAAGGGGCGGCTGAAGCATCTCATTCGCGTCGTGGACGCAGGCCGCACGCTGTTTCCCCTGTTCCCCGCTGACATCGTGGAGCTCATTGACACGCATCCATGGGTCGCACGCTACGAACAGGCACACCACTCGGGAGCCACGACCACGGCCGACGACGCCTTTCCCAGGTGGCGCCTCGTACACGACGCGGGGGATCGGACAACACCGAGGGTGGTGATTGAAATCGAGCTGAAATCGAGCCCTCATCTCTTTGCGGCCGAATGGGAGACATTTCGCGACGGAGTGCACGAGAAGCTTGTCAAAGGGAACGCTGATCTTGCTCTGGCGCTCTCGAAGGGATTGATGACGTTCGAGATCAAGGCACTGCCGCCGGGCAGCCTTCGAGACCAGGACGTACTTGTCTGCTGATCGAGTTGAAGGCCCTCCTGTTCGGCAGCCCCGGCGCCTTTCCAGCGCCACTTGGCTCGGCTTCGGCAGCGCGCTCGAGCGCCTGCTCACCACCCCGCGGGCCGCGCGACCTCACGAGTTGACGAGCAGACCGGTTGACAGGCCGATTGCGTCTCGGCCAGAGTGGACCCGCTGCTGTAGGGCGCATCGGCGTTTCTGCCGAAGGGGCCAAGCCCACCTACGACACGTCAACCGTAGCGCGCCCATGCCCAACCTCGAGAACCTCAGGAAGCAGGCCAAGCTCGTTCTGCGCTGGCATCGCGATCGGTACTATCCGGTCGCCGCGCAGATCAGGGCCGGACTGCCCCGCTTCCGGCATCTGAGCGATCCGGACATCCTGGCAGCGAGCTTCAAGCTCAGCGATGCGCAGGAGCTGGTCGCAAGGCAGGCCGGGTTCGAGAGCTGGCAGGCGCTCAAGACAGGACTGGCAGCCATGACAGACCAACCGAAGCATGCTCCCGCGCGGCCCATCATCAGCGCCACCGCCGCCCAACTGTTCGTCTCCGATATCAAGGCCTCGTGCGATTTCTTCACCCAGAAGCTCGGCTTCTCGATCGTCTTCGTCTACGGCGAGCCGCCGTTCTACGCCCAGGTGAAGCGCGACCGCGGCCTCCTCAATCTCAAGCACATGGATGCTCCGGTTATCGACCCCGGGCTCAGAGACCGCGAGAGCCTGCTCTCCGCCGACATGGGGTTGGATACCGAGGAGGAGATCAAGCAGCTCTACGTGGAGTTCCAGGCGGCGGGCGTCACGTTCTTCCAGACGCTGAGGCGGGAACCCTGGGGCGCCAAGACGTTCATCGTCAGCGACCCCGACGGCAACCTGCTGCTGTTCGCGGGACCTGCGGCGTGAGCCGCCGGGCACCAACAACCGCGGCGCTGGTGCAGCGTTCTACCTGAACCTGAGGTTCGCGCGCGACAGCTGGGCGACCGAGGTGCAGCCCATCAGCTTCATGTCGCGCTCGATCTCCGCGCGCATGAGGCCGAGCGCCCGCTCCACGCCGGCCTGGCCGGCGGCGGCCAGGGGATAGAGGTAGTAGCGGCCGACGCCGACGGCCTTGGCGCCGAGCGAGAGGGCCTTGAGCACGTGCGTGCCGCGCTGCACGCCGCCGTCCATCAGCACATCGATGCGGTCGCCGACACTATCGACCACCTCGGCCAGCTGGTCGAAGGCCGAGCGCGAGCCGTCGAGCTGCCGGCCCCCGTGGTTGGACAGCACGATGCCGGTGCAGCCGATAGCGGCCGCCCGGCGCGCGTCCTCCACCGACATCACGCCCTTGAGGCAGAACTGCCCGTCCCACTGCTCGACCATCTCCTCCACGTCGGCCCAGCTCATGGAGGGATCGAGCATCTCGGTGAAGTAGCGGCCGATCGACATGGCCCCGCCGCTCATGTCCACGTGCTCGTCGAGCTGCGGCAGCCGGAAGCGCTCGTGCGTCAGATAGTTGATGCCCCACATCGGCTTGCGGGCGAACTCCAGCATGCCGCCAAGCGTCAGCCTGAACGGGATGGAGAAGCCGGTGCGCAGGTCGCGCTCGCGGTTGCCGCCGGTGATGCTGTCCACCGTCAGCATCATGCACGTCGATGCCGGCCGCCTTGGCGCGCTGCAGCATGGCGCGGTTCAGCCCGCGGTCCTTGTGGAAGTAGAACTGGTAGGCCTGGGGCGTGGCGTAGGCCTTGCGCAGCTCCTCCAGCGCCACGGTGCCCAGCGAGGACACGCCGAACATCGTGCCGAACCCCGCCGCCGCTGCGGCCACCGCCCGCTCGCCGTCATGATGGAACAGGCGCTGCAACGCGGTGGGGGAGCAATAGAAGGGCAGGGCCAGCTTCTGGCCCATCACGGTCACCGAGATGTCCACGCCGCAACGCCGCGCAGGATATTGGGCACCAGGTCGCACGTTCGAAGCTTGCCGTGTTGCGGCGATAGGTGACCTCGTCGTCCGCCGCGCCGTCGATGTAGTTGAAAATCGGCCCCGGCAGGCGCCGCTGGGCGAGCTCCACGGAAGTCATGGAAGTTGTGGCATTGGCTCAGGCGCATGGCTGCGTTGTCCCACCCTCTAGTCCTGCGCGTGGGGGCGCCCAACCTGACCGCCCAACTTGCGCCCTGCCAATTGCCCGGCCCAACCGCGTCTACTATGAGCGCGATGTCGGCAACAACCTGAACGAGTGCCGCCTCCAAGCCCATCTCCTTTCTCCAGCAATCCAACGCCCGCGAAGGACGCGGCGCAATCCGTACCTTGCCCTTGCAGGACCTATCGCGGCACGCTGTAATAGTCTCGCCGTAACGTACGGTACGGTACGGCAGAGCGCGCAGTGAGCGAATGCGCCCGGTACCAGGATCGAGCGAACTGCGGCAAATGCGTGCAGCGGCGGACACCGAGGCGGCGAACGGCCCCAGCCCACGCCAGGAAGAGGTGCTCGACGCCGTGCTCGACCTGCTCGCCGAGGGCCGCGATGCGCTGACCATGTCGGCCGTCGCCCGAGCGGGCAAGCTGCTCCAAGGAAACCCTCTACAAATGGTTCGGCGACCGCGACGGGCTGCTCACGGCGACGGTGCGCTGGCAGGCCTCCAAGGTGCGGGCGGGCAACTACGACGGCGCGCGGCTCGACACGTCGGCGCTGCAGGCGAGCCTCGAGGCGTTCGCGGCCAACTGGCTGACGGTGATCTCCTCGCGCACCTCGATCGCGCTCAATCGGGTGGCGGTCAGCCATGCTGGGTCGGGCAAGAGCAATCTTGGCGAGATCGTGCTCGCCAACGGCCGCTTCGCCATCGGCGAGCGGCTGAAGCCGCTGCTGGAGGCCGCGCGCGAGGCCAGGCTGCTCGCGTTCGACGACACGGAGACGGCGTTCCGCACGTTCTTCGGCCTGGTGGGCCGCGACGTGCAGATCCGGCTGCTGCTCGGCGACAAGCTGCGGCTGACGAGGCGGAGATCGCGCGCGACGCACGCCGCGCGACGCAACAGTTCCTGACGCTCTACGGGGCAGGAAAGGCGCCGGCCGCGGCCGGCAGGACGAGGCTCAACCACCGGAAGGAAACGTAACATGCGCGTCTACTACGATCGTGATGCCGACATCAACCTGATCAAGGGCAAGAAGGTCGCCGTCGTCGGCTACGGCAGCCAGGGCCATGCCCACACCCTCAACCTGCGCGATTCCGGCGTGAAGGAGGTGGCGGTCGCGCTGCGCAAGGGCTCGGCCGGCGTCGCCAAGGCCGAGAAGGAGAAGCTCAAGACCATGGAGGTGGCGGAGGCCGCCAAGTGGGCCGACATCGTCATGATGCTCACCCCCGACGAGCTGCAGGCCGACATCTACAGGGACCACCTGCACGCCAACCTGAAGAACGGCGCGGCGCTGATGTTCGCGCACGGCCTCAACGTGCACTTCAATCTCATCGAGCCGCGCGCCGACCTCGACGTCGGCATGATCGCGCCCAAGGGTCCCGGCCACACCGTGCGCTCCGAGTACCAGCGCGGCGCCGGCGTGCCCTGCCTGCTGGCGATCCACCAGGACAAGAGCGGCAACGCCGCACGACCTGTTCCTGTCCTACGGCGCCGCCATCGGCGGCGGCCGCGCCGGCATCATCGAGACCACCTTCAAGGAGGAATGCGAGACCGACCTGTTCGGCGAGCAGGCGGTGCTGTGCGGCGGCCTCGTCGAGCTGATCCGGGCCGGCTACGAGACGCTGGTCGAGGCGGGCTACGCGCCGGAGATGGCCTACTTCGAGTGCGTGCACGAGGTGAAGCTGATCGTCGACCTGATCTACGAGGGCGGCATCGCCAACATGAACTACTCGGTCTCCAACACGGCCGAGTACGGCGAGTACGTGTCGGGGCCGCGCGTCGTCACCGACGAGACGCGGGCCGAGATGCAGCGCATCCTGAAGGACATCCAGACCGGCAAGTTCACCTCCGAGTGGATGCGCGAGTGCAAGGCCGGCCAGCCCCGGTTCAAGGCCACGCGCCGCCTCAACGACGCCCACCAGGTCGAGGAGATCGGCGCCAAGCTGCGCGCCATGATGCCCTGGATCAAGGAGCGCGCGCTGGTGGACAAGAGCCGGAATTAGCCAGCGCTTGTAGGTTGGGTCAGGCCGCAGGCCGTAA
The DNA here is from genome assembly GCA_963756735.1 of uncultured Alphaproteobacteria bacterium. Taxonomy (GTDB): domain Bacteria; phylum Pseudomonadota; class Alphaproteobacteria; order Rhizobiales; family Hyphomicrobiaceae; genus AWTP1-13. The sequence continues at coordinate 19,711 of CAVWOY010000032.1, read as the reverse complement.
CTCAACAATCGCGGGCGCCAGCCTGTGTTGGGTTACGCGCTTCCGCGCTAACCCAACCTACGTGCTGCTGAAAGTAACGACCATGGCTCGGCTTCTTGAACCCATTTCTCCGGGCGAGGTCCTGCTCGAGGAGTTTCTGCGCCCATTGGGCACCAGCAAAATCAACTGGCGCGGCTGCTATTTTGCCATTTTCGCATAGTGTGCTAAACCCGTAGACAACCAGTCCGGGTGAGGAGCATGCGTGCGGGTTGGCGTTCAGGGCAGATGCGGGAGCCGCGCGATCGCTCGGCGGCGGCCGACGGAGCGGATACGCGCCCACGGGAGCCCCGCTCGCCGTACTCCGACCAGTACGAGACCATCATTTCCCAGGGCCACACGCGCCCCACGCCGTCGTTCGGCGCCCCGGCCCTGGTCTGGCACGTCGCCATCTGGCCGCGCCGCACAGTCGACGGCGCGGAAGGCCCGGAGGCGGAGGCTTGCGATCCGCACGATACGGCCGGCGCCAAGCATGTGGAGGCCAAGCGCGACTTCGAGCGCCGCCGCGAGCTGTGGCTCGCTCAGATCAACGCCTTCCTCGAGCGGCTGCAGAGCAGCTGCCGCCTGAGCCGGACCCACCCCAAGCAGTTCACCCTGGTGCAGCCGCACGATCTCAAGCGGCAGCCGTCTCCTGGCGACCAGGCGGGCTTCTTCATGCCCATCGATATCCTGGTGCAGGAGATCGTGCCGTTCACCCTGTGGTGGGGGTCGCCCGAGGAGCCCGAGGCCGATGCCATCCGCGTGTGCGTCATCCCGAGGTGAACGCCGACTACGCCTGCATCAGCTTCTACATGGACATCGGCCAGCCCTGGAACGCGCCGCACGCCGCGACGGCGGAAGCCGGCGTCGGCCAGCGGCGGCGCCTTCTGCTGCAGGCCGTCGACGATATCCGCACCATCTGCGAGGCGCAGCTCGAGCCGGTGGGCCCACGCGGCGAGGCCGCCGTCGACCTGCCCGCGCATCCCGAGCTGCTGCACAGCCCCGACGGGCGCACGCCGCATCAGCAGCACGAGGCTTTGAAGGCTCACCGCAACCTGCTCTACGTCGACATCTGGGAGGCGTTCGCGGCCGAGATGGGCTGCCGGCTCGAGGACATCGCGGGGGCGCGCGGCGAGGTGTTCGCCAACATCCGCGGGCTCGTCATGGCGACGAGCGGCATGTCGCCCGGCCGGCCGCCCTACGCGCCCGAGGCAGCTGACGCCGCCTCCGTCGGCACGGCGACCTTCGCGAGCTTCAGCGCTGATCAAGACTTCGACGCTGACGGCGCCGAGCCGAACGCCGTCGTCAAGGCCTTCTGGCCGTTCGTGCGCCGCATCACGCCGCGCGCCGACTTCCGCGACTTCATCGCCTGCGGCGTGTTCGACTGGCGCGCCATCTACATCACCGCGCTCGGCTCCAGCAGCCAGTACGTGCCCACCAGGTGCACGAGCCTTCGCAAGCGGAGCGGGAAGGGCAAGCCGCCATCAGGGTTGCCGCTGAGCTGCTGGAGGCCGACGAGGTGCCGTTCGCGGTCGCCGGCGAGCCGGTCGACGGTCTGGTGCGCAGCCGCATCGGCGGCCGCGGCGGCAACAATCATCCCGTCCGCTACCTGCTGCTCACCAAGCACGCTCCCCACCCACGCCAGATCGGCCGCATCGCCGAGCGCATCAACGCCATGGGCACCATGCGGCTCTACGCGCTCAAGGACTGGTCGGCGGTGCGCAACGCCGATGCCTACATCCGCATTTTCGGCCAGGAGCTCGACCAGATCACCAAGGGCTGGGGTCGCGACCGCCGGCTGATCAACAAGCTCACCAGCCTGGATGTGGTGCGCGCGGCCAAGGACGAGATTAGCGCGGTTGGAGCAGGCCTTGAAGTCTGCCGCAGCGAGGAAGAGAAGCAGCGCATAGCGGCGCGTTCGAGGTGCGGGATCGTTGGACCGGGGCGGACTCGCGTCGGCTGAGGAAGGGCATGCCGATCTACACGCCGCGCAAGCCCGCGCCGTGGGTCATCCGCCTGGTGCTGCGCGCTTCTTCTACTTGGCGGCGCTATCGCGAGCTGCTGAAGGGCATGGAGGACGACCTCGTTGCCGACATCCGCCACGCGGCGCTCTACGAGATCTCCAACGAGGTGGAGACCGGCCTGATCGAGGTTTCGGCCAATCTCGACGAGATGGGCTTCGGCGCGGTGGGCGGCCTGCACTTCAGGCTCAACCGCTCGGCCTACTACGTGCGCGAGTTCAACATCCTGCTGAAGACGCTGCGCATCCGCAACATCCCGACCTGGACCTCCTACGAGCAGTTCGTGCAGCGCGGGCTCGGCCCCGCCTTCCACTACCTGCGCAGCGTGGGCAAGCGCTTGCGCCGGGTGCGGGCGCGGCTGCTCAGCATCACCGAGACCATCGAGACCACCGCGCTGGTCGGGCAGTCGGCGGCGACCCGCCACAACACCGCCGTGCTGCGCCGAACCACCACGCATCGCCATCGTCATCCTGCTCACCTTCCTCGCCACCGACCAGCCAGGTGCGCGGGGCGGTGCTGTGGCTTTGGGGCATGATCTATGGCCGCCTGCCGGGCTGGCTGACGGCACGGATAAACGAGGCCCTCTTGCAGGTTCAATCCCTCTGCCAGTGATGCGGGAGCAGCGCATGGCACAAGACGATGTGACGCCGGCCGCCGGGCGCGCCTCCTGGGCCGCCTCCTGGGCCCCAGTCGCGCGCCCAGCGCCGGCGCGACCGCGCCGCCAAGGGCGAGCTGCGCATCTACCAGCACTCCAACCTGCTCTACTGGTGGGTGGTGTGGGTGTACGGCTTCCTCTGCGCGGGGCTCACGGCGTGGCAGAACGTCGGCTGTGGCAGCTGGCCGGGCAGCCAACAAGAACTCCTGTTTCATACCTCGCCATGGCTCGGCATGTCCTTCATCGCGCTGGTGCTGTTCGTCGTGATCTTCACCAACGTCAGGGCGCGCGGGGTGTACTCGTTCGTTCTGCTGCTGCTGGCGGCGGGCATCGGCTGGGGGGTGACCTACCTGCCCGGCATCGGCATGGCGACGAACTGGGCGTCGCTGATGCGCATCCACCTCAATCTGGCGTTCTACCTGACGTTCTCGGCGCTGCTGATGCTGATCTGGCTGTTCGTCATCGCGGTGGTCGATCACTTCACCTGGTGGCGCTTCTCGCCTGGGCAGGTGATCGAGGAGCATCGCGTGGGCCAGGCGACGGGTCACGCCTACAACACGGAGGGCATGGTGGTGCGCCGCCTGCCCGACGACTTCTTCCGGCATCGTCTGCTTGGCCTGGGAACCGGCGACTTCATCGTGTCGCCGCCCAACGCGGAGACCTTCGAGATCCACAACGTGTGGAAGGCCAATCGCAAGCAGCGAATGCTCGAGGACATGATCGCCATGCGCATGACGCAGGCCGCGCAGCCGCGATCCTGAGGCGCGGACGGCCGGTTCCATCCCGACGGCAGCCGCGGGAATTTCGGCTGAGCAGTGAGGCGCGGCGGTCCTAGGCCGCTGCGGCCGGACCCGTCCATATTGGCCGCTCGCACTGCCACATCGGAGAAGACCATGAAGCGCACCTATGCTCTCTTCGGGCTACTCATCGGCGCCGCGGCCCTGGCGCTCAGCCCTGACGCACCGATGGCCCAGCAGGCCAACAAGGCGACCGTCAAGGCCGGCAAGGACGAGAAGGTCTGCCGCGTGCGCATGAAGCCGAGCGGCGAGCTCAAGACCTGGGTGTGCCACAAGGACGTGCCCTGCTGCGTCTGGCACGAGATCAACTACGTGAAGTGCGGCACCACTTTCACGGGCTGCCTGTAGTCGAGGCGGCTCGAGGGCTTGGCGGAAGCTGCGCGGTCTCGCCTGCCTCGTGGGCAAAAGCGAGACCGCGAGCCCTCTGCGCTGCCGAGCCTCAGAACTTGAAGTTGAGCCCCATGCGTAGGGTCTGCACCGTGGGCTCCAGGTTGGCGGTGCCCGGCGCCACCGCGCCGGCCGGCGCGTCGACGCCGTCGAAGGCGTAGTAGAGATACTCGATCCTGCCCGTCACGTTCGGGGTGAACGCGCGCTCGACGCCGCCGCCCGCGACCCAGCCGAAATGCGTCTCCGAGAAGTTGCCCAGCGAGGAATACTCGATATCGGCCCAGGCGGCGCCGGCCGTGGCATAGAACAGCGTGCGGTTGTCGTAGGCCGTGAGCCCCAGGCGCCCGCGTACGGATGCCAGCCAGTTGACGGTGTGGCCGCAGCAATTGTTGCCGCCGTCGATCCCGCTGCCGGATATGTCGGCCTCGACGCCGTAGACGAACCTTGCCCGCCTGGATGTTGTAGCCGATCTGGCCGCCGGCAATGGCGCCATCGGCGCTGTGGCTGCCGTCGAAGCCCGTCTCGCGCCAGTCGACGTCCGACCAGGCATACCCCAGATGCGCACCGACATAGATGCCGGTCCAGGAGAACGGCGCCTCGCTGGGGTAGGGATCGGTGTTGGCGCGCCGAGGGCCTGAGCCGAGGTCGGCCGCCAGGGCGCCCGACGCAAGCAAGGAGCTCATCGCAACCCCGAGAGCCAGCGCGCGAAGACTTTGCATGTGCATTTCCCTTCTTGTGCCCTTCTTGTCCCGCTCGAACCGACGCCCCACGGCGGGAAGCTTTCGCAGTCGTACCGAGCCCGCGTGCGATGCCTCGTCGGCGCGAAAATCGACAGCGGGTGAACGGCATAGCGCTTCGCCTGGGTTCCGCTGCGCGGCCCGGCGAACGGGTGTGGTGCAATGGGGCGGCCGAGTTGGCCCTCACCGTGGCAATGCTGGGGCAATGCCGCGGCAGCTTCAGGTGCAGCCCAAGAATTGATCGGCTGCAACATCGCGCAAGATACTTGAAGGGAGGAAAGGAGTTAGCCGGGCAGCCGGGTCTGGCTTGGAACGGCTCCGGGAATCCGGCAAGGTGCCGCCCAACCTTGACCTTGGCGGAGCGGCCATGCCCCTCGACTATCATGTGCTCGACGTCTTCACGCAGATGCGCTTCAGCGGCAATCCGCTGGCCGTGGTGCTGGGCGCCGATGCGCTTGACACCAAGCGCATGCAGACGGTCGCCCGCGAGTTCAACCTGCCCGAGACCGTGTTCCTGCTGGAGCCGCAGAACCGCGCGCACACCGCGCGCATGCGCATCTTCACGCCGAAGGCCGAGCTGCCGTTTGCGGGCCACCCGACCGTCGGCACCGCGGTGCTGCTGGCCGAGCTGCGCACGCCAGCTCGCCAACGGCAGCGGCGACGCCATCGTCGTGCTCGAGCAGCCGGTCGGCATCGTGCGCGTCGGCGTGCGCCTGCGCCAGGGTGCGGCGAGCTTTGCCGAGTTCGACGCCCCAAGCCGCCCGAGAGCGTGGGGGCGGTGCCGCCGGCCGACCGCCTGGCGGCGGCGCTGGGCCTGATCCCGGCCGAGATCGGCTTCGAGAACCACAAGCCCACCCGCTACTCGGCCGGCAACGCCTTCATCTTCGTGCCCGTCGCCTCGCTGGACGCAATGGGCAAGGCCGGGGTAGCGAGCGCGCACTGGAATGCGGCCACCCAGGGCAACGTCGGCATGTTCCTCTATTGCCGGCAGACCGTGCACACGACGTCGTCGTTCCATGCGCGCATGTTCGCGCCCCACAACGGCATCGCCGAGGACCCGGCGACCGGTTCGGCGGCTGCGGCCTTCGCCGGCGTCGTGCACCGCTTCGACGCGCTGCCCGACGGCAGCCACAAGCGCATCATCGAGCAGGGCTTCGAGATGGGCCGCCCCAGCCTGATGGAGCTGTCGATGGACATCGAGGGCGGCAAGCTCGGCACCGTGCGCATCGGCGGCCACGCGGTGCGTGTGGCGCAGGGGCGGATCGAGGTGTGAGCGGCGCGCTATTGCCGAGGCGGGCTGCGGCCGCAATCAACCAAGGTCTCGGGGCCGGATAGGCTCGACCGCGCCGAAATCTCAAAGATACCTGAACGGAGCATTGTCACATTTTCGTGAGCGCGTACACCCCCTATGTGCGCGATGCCAATGATCGCGTAGCGTTGGGATGCGAGGCTACTTTGGGCAGCATTCGACAAAGCTTTTTTTAAATGACTTTCGGTCGGTAGCATTCCGCAACCACCGCCCTTGAAGCCGATAAGCATTCGAGGGAACGCGTGTTTCGGTGTGGACCGACCGCATTCACAGCCCGTAGGGCCACGCACCGTAGTGCGCGTTGTCTATAGCGATTTGTAGGAGGTCAATTGTGGATAGGTATATCGTCCTTCGTGACAGGTCCAATACTCGGCTCAATGCTCCAATGACCGGCGGGCGTGCCCGCGTAAGAAGCTCAGAGGCAGCTGCTGCTCCGCCCGTAGCCACGGTCGAGGTGGGACCGCTGTCGAGCCGGGAGCTGCGCGACCGGCAGCGCGATCCCGAGGTGGGGCCATGGCACCGTCCATGCCGATTAGGCTGATCGAGGCCCGTGCGGTCGTTGGGGTGGACGACGCTGCCGCGGCAGCCGCGCCCGTATGGGGCATCTCGGCAGTCAAGGCCGACACATCGCCCTTCACTGGCGCCGGCGTCACGGTCTGCGTGCTCGATACGGGCATCGATGCCGGGCATGTCGCCTTCCAGGGCGTCAACGTCGTGCAGATGGATTTTACGGCTCGGGCAATCGCGACATCGCAGGGCACGGCACCCGTTGCGCCGGCACGATCTTCGGCTCCGCGAAGTCAACGGCAAGCGGATCGGAACTGACCCGGGCGTCACCAAAGGCCTGATCGGCAAGGTGCTCGGCAACGACGGACGCGGCTCGTCCGAGGCCATGTTCAAGGGTGTAAGTTGGGCCCTCGACAACAAGGCTCACGTGATCTCCATGTCGCTGGGCTTCGACTTCCCGGGCTTCGTGCAGCGCCTCGTTAGCAACAACGGTCTTCGCATCGACGTTGCCACCTCCCTCGCGCTCGACGGCTTTCTCGCCAATGTCCGCGTGTTCGACGAGTTGATGCAGCTCGATGGTGCAATGGGCGCCTTTTGCACTCGGCTGTCGTTGTTGCCGCCTCGGGCAACGAAAGCAGCCGTGACCAGCAACCGCCATTCCGCGTCTCGGCATCATTGCCGGCAGCCGCCACCGACGTCGTCTCCGTCGGGGCAGTCGGCCAGAGCGGCGCCAGTTTCGCGGTCGCGTCGTTCTCCGACAGCAACCCCGACCTATGCGCACCGGGCGTCAGTATCGTATCGGCCCATCGCGGAGGTGGTCTACTCGCGCTCGACGGCACGAGCATGGCCACGCCCCACGTGGCCGGGGTTGCCGTGCTGTGGTGGCAGGCCGTGCTGGCGTCGTCGGCGCCACACACGGCGCAAGCCGTGGTTGCCCGTTTGCTCGCCTCATGCCGCAACAATGTCTTCTCGCCCGGCACGGATGTCACCGATGTCGGTGAGGGGATGATAACGGCCCCACAGAATTCGATCTGAGATTCCACGGGCCTCTTAGCGTCACTTTCGGGGCACCGCAGTTGTCGCCCGGTCCGCCCGTCAGCCTTCGGGCACCCAGCTGAACGCGGTGCCCACGCGCTGCACCCGTCCGAGTCCCGGAAACGGGATGTGGTAGCTGAGCACGGCGAGCTTGTCGGCCGCCGCCATGTCGAGCAGCCGGCGCCGGCTCTTGGCGGCGCGGGCGCCGTCCATGTCCATGCGCGGCTGCCAGTCGGGATGGGCGAGGGCGACGTGGGTGTTCTGCACGGCGTCGGCCGTGACGAGCAGCTGCGCCGGGCCCGAGGTGACGAGCAGCGAGATGTGGCCCGGCGTGTGGCCTGCCGTGTCGATGGCGACGATGCCCGGCGCCACCTCGTCGCCGGGCTTGATGCGGATGGTGCGGTCCGCGATCCGGCCGAGCACGCGGCGCGCGCCGGCAGCTATGCCTTCCACGGGGCCGGTGAGCCGCTGGGCCTCGGCGCCGGTCCAGAAGTCGAACTCGCGCGCCGCCACCACGTACTCGGCGCGCGGAAAACGCAGGCTGTCGTCGAGCTCGTCGACGAGGCCCCAGATGTGGTCGGGGTGGGCATGCGTGATGACGACCCTGCCGATCGCCTCGGGCTTGATGCCGGCCGCCTCCAGGCTGTCCGCCAGCTTGCCCGCGGTCGGCTCCCAGGTGCCGCCCGAGCCGGCGTCGATCAGCACGTAGTCGCTGCCGGTTTTCACCAAGGCGACGTTGATGTGGAAGTTCACCCGGTCCCGCGTCAGCGCGCGGGCTGCCAGAAAGGACTTGAGCTCGGTTTCCGGCACGTTTGCCGCGAGCGAGGCGGCCGGCACCTCAAGGTGGCCGTCGCTCAAGACGATGATCTCGCGTGCTCCCAGCGCAAGCCGATGCGCAGCAGCGCCACGCGGCTTGGCCTCCTGCGCCAGCGCGGGAAAGCTCGGGTGCCCCGCGCCGAGCGCGAGGGCCGCCGTGCCTTGCAGCACCCTGCGGCGGTCGAAGATGCGAGACCCGGCCATGTGCGGTCTCCCAGGTGCGAGCCGGCGGATCGGGCCGCCTGTCAGGCCAGCGGGCGGCAGTAGAGACTCGCGCACCACCAGCGAGCAGGCGATGCTGACCAGACCGCACACGATAAGCGATGCGAATGCCAGATGATAGGCGTCGAGGCCGTATACGCGCGCGCCGAGCGCCGTCTCGCCGGTCCAGGCGAAGTCGAGCAGCGCCCCGATCAGCGGCTGGAACAGCGCGCCGGCGCCGGTCATCAGGGCATTGACGACGCCAATCGCCGTGCCGCTCAGCGCCAGCGGGTGGTTTTCCCTGACCAGCGCGAAGCTTACGATTTGCGCCGAGCCCAGCAACCCGATCAGGAAGCAGAGGCTGGCGAGCAGCGGGATCGGCAGGCTCGGTATGTAGATGAATGCTGCGAGCGCCAGGGTCTGCAGCACCAGGCCGATGATTATGGGTAGGCGCCGCCGGCCGATGCGGTCGGAGAGCCAGCCAAGGATCGGCGCGCCCATACCCCAGCCCAGGAACATCAGCGAGGTCACCGAGGCCGCCTGGGTGCGCGACAGGCCGTACGCGGTCTCCAGGAACGGCACGCCCCATAGCCCCGCGAGCCCCAGCAGCGGCGCGGCCGTGGCGAGGCTGGTGACGGCGATGAGCAGCGTCTGGCGATGGCGCAGCACGCTCCCCAACCCCACCAGCATGCCGCCGAGTCCGCCGCTGCCGCGCCCCTTGTCGCGCACGATGGCGAGGATCGCGAGCGCCAAGGCAAAGCCGCCGATCGCCAGCATCAGCATGGCGGTGCGCCAGTCGGTGGCCTCCACCACCAGCCGCAGGGGCGCCTGGCCGAGCACGCCTCCGGCCATGCCCATCGCCATGGCGAAGCCCGACAGCAGAGCGAAGCGTTGCGCCGAGAACCATTGGCCGGCGACCGCCATGGCGCCGACCAGGCTGAAGGCCGCGGAAGCTCCGATCAGGAAGCGGCCGGCAGTTGCCATCGCCAGCGTGTCGCTGAGGGCGAACAGCACGCAGCCGCACCCGCAAATGGCCGCGGCAGCCGTCATCAGTCGGCGTGGTCCGAAGCGGTCGAGCAGCAAGCCCACGGGGATCTGCATGCCCGAGTAGCCGTAGAAATAGGCCGCCGAGAGATTGCCGAGCACGGCGGCACCGACGGCGAAGTCGCGCATCAGCTCTTCCACCATCACGCTCGGCGCCACGCGCAGCACCCAGGCATAGAAGAAAAACGCCGCGCCGCAGAACCACGCCAGCAGGGCGAAGGACTGGCCGGGCTGATGGGTGGCGGCGGGAGCATGCATGAAGCGACATCATCCGGTTGGAGGCCTCGCCACCATGCATGCCCAGGACGCCGGCACAATACGCATGTCGGGAGAGCAGGGGCGTAGGCGCCGCAGGGCGACTGGCACGATGCCGATCGAACGATAGTCGCAATGGCCAGGCGGCCGGCTGCTAGCCGCGAAATTCACCTTGTACTACTATCGCGCCGGCCGTTTGCTCCGTTGACCCCCGGCGCATGCGCCTATTTTCTATCGCAGTTTGTCGTTTCTATTCACTTCATCAAAGGTAGGTTCAAATGTTCAAGCTCGATTCCCTTCGTGTGGATGCGTTCTCCTGGCAAGCAGCACTTTCCTTGGCTGCTGCGAGCAGCCTGAGCTACGAAGCCTCCAGCACCGTGGTCAATGTTGCGACCAACAGCTGGGGCTTTCGGGAATGCCAGTTTCTCGATGCCGGCGACACGCAAGGCTTCATCGCCAAAGCTGACGATATCCTGCTGATCGCCTTCCGTGGCACCGAAAGCCTTGGCGACTGGATTGGCAACCTCAGTGTGCTCAGTGAGGGCTGGTCTCCATTCGGTGCCGCGCACAGTGGCTTCCTGCGCGCCTATGGAGCTGTTCGCGGAACCATTTTGAACGCGCTACCGGCGTCCGGGCCGCCCAAGAAGCTTTGGTTGACCGGGCACAGCCTGGGAGGTGCGCTCGCAACTGTCGCCGCAGCCGAGCTGAAGGACAGGATAGCCATTCGCGGCGTCCACACCTTCGGCCAGCCACTTGCCGTCGACCGCGAGGCCCGGCGGTTCTTCAGCCAGCACTTCGCCGATCGCTTCTTCCGGTTTGTCAACGACGACGATCTGGTAACCCGCATACCTCCGGGCTATCAGCACGTCGGCAAGCTCGTTCACTTCGACGAGAACGGGAACGTACGGCAGGCGGCCAGTGAGGCCGAGGCGGCGACGATGGAAGAGCCGCCGCTGACCCAGTCGGAGTTCGAGAGCTTGCAGGCAGAGGTGAAACGAGTCGATGCGGCCGTAAGAGCGACGGGACGAGCGGGCCGGGAACTGGAAGCCACGGTTGACGTGACGATTGAGGGCCTATGCCCCAGTCTCAGCGACCACGCGCTGTCGCGCTATATCGCGATCATAACGAGATTGGCGACTTCCGGCTCAATGGACCCCGTCGTAGCCATTGAGCGGGACTCTCGCATAGCAGCGGAGGCGATGGAGGGAGCGAACATGCCGAGGGCGCGACCTCGGCGGTCCACCGGTCCGCTCCCCGTTCTGTTGCGCCTCAAGGATCAAAATTGGAGCGCCCCTGCGGGCTTCACGGTGAACACGCATTTTGGATCCATCGTTTCTGGCCAGGCCTCGATGGAAGTGCTGGACATCCTTGAACGGGATCCGGGCGTGCTCTCGATCGAGGCCAGCCGCGACGGAGGAAAGCAGGAACTGGATGGCTCGCTTCCCTTCGTCGGGGCTGATCAAATCCATCGGCCACCCATTGCCGAAATGGGCGACGGCGCGCTAGTGGGCATTATCGACAGCGGGATCGATGTTCTGCACGAAGCGTTCCGCGACGAGCTTGGCAAGACGCGCATTCTGGCCATCTGGAATCAGCGAGATGGTTCCGGACGGTCGCCCCGGGCTGTCGATCCGCAGCGGTTTTCCCAGGACTATGGGACCCTGTATTTGGGCAACACCATCGACGGCTTCGTCGTGGGGGCCCCAGTGCCGAACCTTGCGTTGCGTGATCCCACGGCGCACGGGACGCACGTTGCCAGTATCGCGGCAGGGCGGGGTGTCGGCGGGTTGCGGGACGGTATGGCCCCGGCCGCGAGGATCGTGGTGGTTATTCCGCACACCAAGACGTCCCCGGGCGATCCGCCAAGCCTCGGCTACTCGGCAAGTCACGTCGATGCGCTGGATTTCCTGAAGCGCGTCAGCGCGGGCGGGAACGCGGTGCTGCAGGGACCAGCACGTCCCATCGCGGTCAATGTCAGTCTCGGCATGAACGCCGGCGCCCACGATGGAAGCTCTACTCTCGAAGCCGCGTTCGATAACATCACCAGTTCGGGACGAGAGCCGGGATATGTCATCGTCAAGTCGGCCGGCAACGAGCGGGGCCATGGCGGGCACACGCGAGTGCATGCGTTTCCCGGCTTGGTCCCCATCCGCTGGGATTCCCTCAACGTACCTCGGTTCCAGGACTACATCGAAGTCTGGTTCGACTCCTTGGACGAGCTGGAGTTCACCCTGATCGACCCTTCCGGGAACGCCGCCGCCACTGTATCCAGGGCAAGAACCGAAGTGCAGCAAACGCTTGGGGAGAACTTCTGCCAGCTGCGCCTGACCGAGCTCCATCCCGACAATGCGCGAGCCGTCTGGTGCTGACCATCATGCCGCAGGCGGGTCCCATCAAGATCGGTCGGTGGGCTCTCAATGTCGTCGGCAGGAACATCCGCAGCAGGGATGGGCAGGTCGATGCGTGGGCCGAGCGCGATGACGATCGGCCGCTGCGCTTCGTTCCCGACGAAGCAGAGATGACGCTCAGCATCCCCGGAACCGCGAACACCGTAGTAACCGTGGCGGCATGTGGCTCGGCGGAACCGCTGACGCTGACGGCGTCATCGTCCTTTGGACCGACCCGGGATCGCAGGCCGAAGCCAGACGTCTGCGCGCCGGGGTCGAACATCAACGCTGCCGCTGCGGCGGGGACCGATCATCAAGCCACGCGGCGCGATACGGGCACCAGCATGGCGGCGCCTCACGTGACCGGCGCGCTCGCTCTGGTGATGTCGCATCGGAGCAAGCAGGCGGGGCAGCCCCAGTACAATGCGCGCCAATTGAGGGCAGCTTTGATCAGGACCGCGCGAGGCAGGGGAATCCACAACGAAGGTTCGGGCTTCGGGCTCTTGGACGCCGCAAGGTTGTTCACCCTGTTGGCGTAGGTCCGGCGGCAGGGGGGAGCAGCGGCATTTTTGCTGTCGCTGCTCTCTGCGCAGCTCGCTGGCAAGCGTGACCGGCTACTGCGGGCACTTGGCCATCACCTCGTCGATGGCGGCATTCAAGGCCTTGCCGTCCTCGCTCTCCTCCTCGACGTCGTCGGCGATGCGCCAGGCCGCCTCGAACTCGGGGCCCAGCTGCTTGATGAGGCCGATGACCTTGGCATCCGACTCGTCATCGTCCTTCTCGTCGGCAGCGTCCAGCGACTTGATCATGGTGCAGAAAGAGCCGAGCTTGGCCGCATCGGCGCCCAACGCCTTGAAGGTCTTGATGGCCAACTCGACCTGCGGGCTGGCGGCCAGCACGGCATAGGCGCACAGGCAAGCGGCGCAGCTTGCAACGAAGGCACGCTTCATGGGGGACCTCTCGAGCATCTTCAGCCAATAGAACGAACGGCGACGCTCATGGTTCACGTGCGTGTGGGCCGTTCGCTGCACCGCACTACCCCGCGCTGGCGGCTATCTGCCATGCCGCTGCGGCCCAAAATGTGACGCCAGGACCGCCACGCCCCTGGCTGCTGCGGCGCATTTGCGCTTGCCATCGGCGCCGGCTTTTGGCTTAAGTGGCGCGCCCATGTGTCGCGACAGGCGTCGGTATGCCCGTCGCGCCAGCACAACGAGCAGGCCCCGTGAGCTTGGATTGCTCCATCGCTGCGCTCAAGACCGCCGGGATTGCTCCCGACGCGGCGGCGCTTGCCCTGCTCGAGCTGCTCCTTACCGGCCCCTGAGCCTCGGCGGTCCCAAGCTTCGGGACGGGCGCTCAGGGGATTACACTGGCAACCAGGACAATTCGATTCACGCCGGCGCCCCAGCGAGCGCGGCAATAAGACCCCAAGGATCAGCCCATGTCCCAGAAACCTGACCGCGGCGCCCGAGCAGGCCGCAGCCAACACCGACCGCGTCTACATTTTCGATACAACCCTGCGCGACGGCGAGCAGTGCCCCGGCGCCACCATGACCTTCGAGGAAAAGCTGCAGGTGGCCGACTTCCTCGAGGAAATGGGCGTCGACATCATCGAGGCCGGCTTCCCGATCGCGAGCGAGGGCGATTTCCAGGCCGTGTCCGAGATCGCCAAGCGCCTCAAGAAGTCGGTGGTGTGCGGGCTGTCGCGCGCAGGCGAGCTCGACATCGACCGCGCCGGCGAGGCGGTGAAGCATGCCGTGCGCCCCCGCATCCACACCTTCATCTCCACCTCGCCGGTGCACCGCAAGCACAAGCTGCAGAAGACCGAGGAACAGGTGCTGGAGATGGTGCAGTTCCAGGTAACGCGCGCGCGCAACTGGTGCGAGGACGTGGAGTGGAGCGCGGAGGACGCCACCCGCACGGAGATCGACTATCTCTGCCGCTGCGTCGAGACGGCGATCAAGGCCGGCGCCACCACCATCAACCTGCCTGATACCGTCGGCTATGCCACGCCCGAGGAATACTTCCAGATGTTCCGCACGGTGATGGAGAAGGTGCCGGGCTCGGAGAAGGTGGTGTTCTCCGTGCACTGCCACAACGACCTCGGCATGGCGGTGGCCAACTCGCTGGCCGGCGTCAAGGCCGGCTGCCGGCAGGTGGAGTGCACCATCAACGGCATCGGTGAGCGGGCCGGCAACGCCGCGCTGGAAGAAGTCGTAATGGCGATCAAGACGCGCGGCGACGTGCTGCCTTATCACGTCGGCATCGACGCCGCCCAGCTCAACCGCGCCTCCAAGCTGGTGGCGGCGGCGACCTCGTTTCCGGTGCAGTACAACAAGGCGATCGTCGGGCGCAACGCGTTCGCGCATGAGAGCGGCATCCACCAGGACGGCATGCTCAAGCACACCCAGACCTACGAGATCATGACGCCGGAGTCGGTCGGCGTGTCCAAGACCTCGCTGGTGATGGGCAAGCACTCGGGCCGCAACGCCTTCCGGCAGAAGCTCAAGGAGATGGGCTACGAGCTGGGCGAGAACGCGCTGGAGGACGCCTTCAACCGCTTCAAGGCGCTGGCCGACCGCAAGAAGCACGTCTACGACGAGGATCTCGAGGCGCTGGTGGACGAGGAGATCGCCACCGCGCAGGACCGCATCAAGGTGGTGGCGTTGCAGGTGATCGCCGGCACCATGGGGCCGCAGTCGGCGACGCTCACCCTCGACATGGGCGAGGGCCGGCAGGAGACGGTGCACGCGACCGGCAACGGCCCCGTCGATGCCACCTTCAATGCCATCGTCAAGCTGGTGCCGCACAAGGCCAAGCTGGCGCTGTACCAGGTGCACGCCGTGACCGAGGGCACGGACGCTCAAGCCGAAGTGTCGGTGCGGCTGGAGGACGGCGCGGAGGAAGGCGGGCGTGCGGTGACCGCGCGCGCGGCCGATCCCGACACGCTGGTGGCGTCGGCGAAGGCCTATCTCAGCGCGCTCAACAAGCTGCTCGCCAAGCGCGGGCGCCTGCATGCGCAGATGGGTGCGTAATCTCTCCCTCTCCCCGCTTGCGGGGAGCGGGTCGGGGTGAGGGGCGGCCTACATTCCGCGCCAGAGCAAGCTTCTGCGCCCTCACCCTAACCCTTTCCCCATGAAGTATGGGGAGAGGGGACCCGTTGGCGCTCGCCTGACCTTCATTAGACACCTCTCCCATGACCCCAACTCCCGCGGCTGCCAGCGCGCATGCCGCAACCATCGCCGACCAGTTCACCCGCCAGGCGGCGCTGTTTGCCGCCGCGCCGGCGCTGCACGACAAGGCCGCGCTCGATCTGCTGGTCGACGCGGCGCAGCCGCTGCGACCGACCACGCACTCGACGTCGCCTGCGGGCCGGGCTCGGTGGTGCGCGCGTTCGCCGTGCACGTCGCGCGGGCGACGGGCCTCGATGCCACGGCGGCGATGCTGGATCAGGCGCGGGCGGCGGCGGCAAAGGCCGGCATGGCCAATGTCGAGTGGCAGCAGGGCGACGTCTACGCGCTACCCTTCGCCGGACAATGCGTTCGACATCGTCAGCTGCCGCTTCGCGTTCCACCATTTCGAGCAGCCAGCGCGCGCGTTTGCCGAGATGGTGCGCGTGGCGCGCCCGGGCGGGCGCATCGTGCTGTGCGATGCGGTCGCAAGCGACGATCCGGCCAAGGCAGCAGCGTTCAATGCCATGGAGCGGTTTCGCGATCCTTCGACGGTGGAGTTCCGCACGCTGGCGTTTCTGCGCGGGCTGTTCGCGCTGGCGGGGCTCGCCGCACCCGAGGCGCGCTTCTACGACCTCTCGGTCGAGCGCGAGCGGCTGATCGCGGTGTCGTTTCCAGTGGACGACGACCGCGCTGGGCTCAGGGCCATGCTCGATGCTGCCGTCGACGGCGACCCCATGGGCGCCAATGCGCGCCGGGTGGGTGAGACGATGTGGTTCGACTATCGCGCGGCGGTGCTGGTGGGTCGTAGGTTGGGTTAGCGCGGAAGCGCGTAACCCAACACAGGCTGGCGTCCGCGATTGTTGGGTTACGGCCTTCGGCCTAACCCAACCTACGCCTGCTCCGCTGCCCTACTTGGGGGCGGACAGGGCCGCGAGCACCTTGGGCGGCGACATCGGCAGCTCGGTGAAGCGGAGCCCGATGGCATTCTTGACGGCGTTGGCCACTGCCGCCAGCGGCGGCACGATCGGCACCTCGCCCACGCCGCGCACGCCCTGCGGGTGCTTGTCGTTCGGCACCTCGATCATGACCGACTCGATCATCGGCAGGTCGCAGGCGACGGGCATGCGGTAGTCGAGGAAGCTCGCGTTATCGAGCTTGCCGTTGGCGTCGTAGATGCACTCCTCGTTGATGGCCCAGCCGATGCCCTGGGCCACGCCCCCCTGGATCTGGCCCTCCACGTAGTCCGGATGGATGGCTCGGCCGACGTCCTGGAACGCGGTGTAGCGGACCACCCACACGCGGCCCGTCTCGGGGTCGACCTCCACGTCGCAGATGTGGGTGCCGAAGCCGCCAGCCGCGCCTTCGGTGTTGAGGGAGAAGCTGGCGCCGATCGGGCCGCCCGTTGCGCTCGCTTTTGCGGCGAGCTGCGGCAATGTCAGCGGCTCGAAATTGCCGGCGTTGGCACCGGCCGGGCGCGCGGCACCGTTCTCCCAAACCACCGCCTCGGGATCGATCTTCCAGATCTTGGCGGCCCGGCCCCGCAGATCCTTGATCACCATCTCGGTTGCCCGCGTCACCACCATGGCGGCAGCGAAGGTCACGCGGCTGCCGCCGGTCAAAGCACTGAAGCCCACCACGCTGGTGTCGCCGATCAGCGCCTGCACCTGCCGGTAGTCGATGCCGAGCAGCTCGGCGACGATGTTGACCATGGAGGCGCGCGAGCCGCCGATGTCGGGATGGCCGGTCACCACCATGACGGTGCCGTCCTCGTTGACGTTGACGGTGGTGCTGGACTCGCCGCCGGCATTGAACCAGAACCCGCTCGCCACACCACGTCCCTGGTTGCGCTTCAGCGGAGCCCGGTAGTGCGGATGCTCGAGCGCGGCACGCAGCGTCTCCTCGTAGCCGATCTTGCCCAACGTCGGGCCGTAGGCTGCCTTGGTCCCCTCCCTGGCGGCGTTCTTCTGGCGCAGCACCAGCGGGTCCATCTTCAGCGCCGCGGCCAGCTCGTCGAGCGTGCTCTCGACGGCGAACGCGCCGATCGGCGAGCCCGGCGCGCGGTAGGCCGCGACCTTCGGCCGGTTGCTGACGACGTCGAAGCCCGTGATCAGCACGTTGTCGAGGTGGTAGGGCGAAAGCGCGCAGCCGACGGCGCCGCGGATGGGCGAGCCGGGGAAAGCGCCGGCTTGCAGGCGGTAGGTGGCGTGCACGGCGGTGATCTTGCCGTCCTTCGTGGCGCCGATCTTGACGGTGCTGGACGAGCCCGACGTCGGGCCGGTGGCGCGGAACACCTCCTCGCGCGTCATCACCATCTTCACGGGCCGGCCCGATTTGCGCGACAGCACCAGCGCCAGCGGCTCCAGGTAAACGATGGTCTTGCCGCCGAAGCCGCCGCCGATCTCGGCGGGATACGCACGAATATCGCTCAGCTTGGTGCCCGTGAGCTGGCCCGTCATGTCGCGCACCATGAAGTGGCTCTGGCTGCTGCTCCAGATCGTGGTCTTGCCGTCCTTGGCGACGCTCACCACGCAGGCGTGCGGCTCGATGTAGCCCTGGTGCACGGGTGCGGTCTTGAAGCTGCGCTCCACCACCACTTGCGCCGCGGCAAAGCCCTTCTCGATATCGCCCAGCGTGTGCTCGATCTTGCCGGCGATGTTGGACTCCGTGGCGGTGCCCGGCTTGCCGATGGCCTTGGCCATGTCCTCATGCAGGATCGGCGCGCCGGGTTTGATCGCCTCGTCCACGTCGATCACCCATGGCAGCACCTCGTAGTCGACCTCGATCAGCTTGCAGGCAGCCGCCGCGATCTTGGCCGACGTCGCCGCCACCGCCGCCACCGCGTGGCCTGCGTAGAAGGCGCGGTCGCGCGCCATCACGTTGCGGCTGTTGAAGCGCAAATCCTGGATGCCGAGGGGGTGCGGCTTGTCCCACGGGAAGTCGACGAGGTCCTTGCCGGACATGACGGCTTTGACCCCGGGCAGCGCCAGCGCCTTGTCGAAGCGGATCGACCGGATGCGGGCGTGGGGATGCGGGCTGCGCAGGACCTTGCCGAACAGCGCGCCGGGCATCGTGAAGTCGGCGGCGAATGCGGCGCGGCCGGTGACCTTCTCGAGCCCGTCAGGCCTGATCGTGCGCTTGCCGATCCACTTGTTGTCGGAACCGTTGCCTGTCATCGCCATTGCCCGTTTTCTGTTCCTGCGCAGCCGACAGCATCGCCACCGGATGCGTATGCCTGGGTATAAGGGAAGCTCAGCCCGCCCGCATCCTATAGGGATGCAGCCGCCGCACAACGGGGGAGGGTGCCGCGCCCGGTATGTGGCGGGCGCACAAGAGCCGCGGGCCAGGTCGGGATGAAGCGTGAGGTGGCTGTCGACTTGACCCTCACGGCGCGACCCTCCCTTCTCCCCTTGGGGAGAAGGTGCCCGAAGGGCGGATGAGGGGGCCTTCATCGACCTCTGAAAGAAAGTCGCCCCTCACCAATTCGGCCGTATGACTTACGGCCGCTCCACCACCCTCGGCACATGCCTGACCTCTCTACACGCGGCCGTAAGTCATGGCCTCATGTCCTCTCCCCCAAGGGGAGAGGGGGGCGCAGGCATACGCCTCACTCCGGCCAGACCACGCGGTAGCGGATCTCGAAGGCTTCGTCGGCGCCGGCCTTGCGCGGCTGGCTGAGGCCCGGCGCGGCGACGAAGCCCGCGCGCTCCCAGCGGCCGAAGTCGGTGGTGCGGCGCGGGCTCGCCGAGAGGCCGAGCTGGAACAGCCGGTCGTCCTGGCCCGGCACCTTCACCTCCAGCAGCCGCCAGCCGGAGCGGAAATAGAGCTCGACGCTGCCGGCGATCACGGCGCGGCCCTCCTCCATGCGCGGCGCCTCGCGCGCGAGCGACGCGGGCATCTTGTTCTTCTCGGTGTGCAGCTCGGCCTTGATGGCGCCCGTGTCGGCGGCGAGGCCTGAGGGCAAGCGCACCTCGAAGGCGAGCCGCGGCGCCGGCCCGTTGGTGTTGAGCACGGGCCGCGTCTCGTACATCCACCACAGGCCGCGCCGCGACCAGGGCGGCAATGCCGGCGATGACGATGGGCATGCGCCAGACGATGCCGCCGGCGGAGTGGCCGCCGCGCTTTCTGAGCACCAGCACCACGCCGAGGATCAGCCCCGCGAGCCCGCCGAGCGGGCCGATGCCCCAGACCGCGAGCATGCCGCGCCCGCCCTCGAAGTCGGAGATGCCGAGGTAGCAACCGAGAAAGATGGTGGCGGCCGCGGCGGCGATCCAGCCGAGCGCGGCGCCGGCGAGCCCGGCGATCAGGGCGAGGAGGTAGGTCATGGGGGTGGATAGGTGCGTTGAGGAGGTCGCACCTAGCCTAGCAGATGCTGCGC
>CAVWOY010000031.1:0-289491 GCA_963756735.1 uncultured Alphaproteobacteria bacterium | reverse complement strand
GATCAGCACGCCTGTGAGCGTGGGAAGGAAGCCGGTGAGGGCCACGCCGAGCCCCAATATCAGCAGCGCGGCGTAGGCCAGAACCTGCTCGCGCATCAGCAGCAGCCAGAAGATGGCGGTGAAGGCGAGGAAGCCCGGCAGCTCGCGCATGCTCTGCGTGAGACCGGTCTCGAACCACTGGAAGTCGGCGCGCTCGACCGTGAAGTTGTAGAGCAGCGCCGCCCAGCCCGCGTAGCCCAGGTAGTTGATGAACGCCAGCGACCGCAGGAACACGATCGGGTTGGCGGCCAGCGGGGCTGAGGAGAGATTGGGCAAGGGCGACCTCTGTTCAGTTCCCTCTCCCCGCAGGCGGGGAGAGGGGGAGGTTTACTTCTTCTTCCCATCCAGCCCGGCGAACGTGCCGCCTTCGGCCGCCAGCCTCTCGATCAGCGGGGCGATCTTCCAGCGGGCGCCGTACTTGGCCTCGTAGGCCTTGATGCGCTCGGCCGCCTGCTTCATGCCGATGACGTTGTCGACCTGCCACATCGGGCCGCCGCGCCAGGCCGGGAAGCCGTAGCCGTTGAAGTACATCGTATCGATGTCGCTGGCGCGCAGCGCGATGCCCTCCTGCAGGATCTTGGCGCCCTCGTTGGCGAGCCGCAGCAGGCAGCGCTCGACGATCTCGTCGGCCGGGATATGGCGCTGCTTGATCTGCAGCGCTTCGGCCTCGGCCTTGATCATGCGCCTCGATCTCGGGGTCGACCTGGCGCTTGCGGCTGGCTGTCGTACTTGTAGTAGCCCGCGCCCGTCTTCTGCCCGAGCCGGCCCATCTCCACGATCTTGTCGGGGATGCGCGCGAACTGCGCCGCCTCGCCGGTGAGCTTCCTCTCCTTGCGGATGCGATAGCCGACGTCGAGGCCGGCGAGGTCGCTCACGGCGAGCGGACCCATGGCCATGCCCCAGGTCTTCCAGCGCGCCGTCGATCTCCTGCGGCATGGCGCCTTCCAGGTTCATGGCCTGCACCTCGCCGCCGTAGGACGCCAGCATGCGGTTGCCCACGAAGCCGTCGCACACGCCAGCCTGCACGCCGACCTTGCCGATCTTCTTGGCGATCGCCATGGAGGTCGCCATCACGTCGTGGCGCGGTCTTCTCGGCGCGCACGATCTCCAGCAGCCGCATGATGTTGGCGGGCGAGAAGAAGTGCAGGCCCACCACGTCCTGCCGGCCGCTTGGTGACGGCGGCGATCTCGTCGACGTCGAGGGTGGAGGTGTTGGTGGCGATGATGGCGCCGGGCTTGGCGATCCTGTCGAGCTTGGCGAAGATCTCCTTCTTCAGCGCCATGTTCTCGAACACCGCCTCGATGATGAGGTCGGATTGGCCGAGGTCCTCGAGCTTCAGCGACGGCGTGAGCCGGCCCATGCGCTCCTTGGCCTGCGCCTCGGTGGCGCGGCCGCGTTTCACGTTGGCCTCGAGCGTGTCCTTGATGCGGGCGACGCCCTTGTCGAGCGCCTCCTGCGTGGTCTCGACGATGGTGAGCGGGAAGCCCGCATTGAGGAAGGCAAGGCCGATGCCGGTGCCCATGGTGCCGGCGCCGAGGATGCCGACGCTTCTTGATGTCGCGCAGCTTGGTATCGGGGCCGATGCCGGGCAGGTTGGCGGCCTGCCGCTCGGCGAAGAAGGCGTACTGCAGCGCCCGGGCATAGGGGCTCACCATCGCCTCGCCGATCAGCGCGCGCTCGCGCGCGAGACCTTCCTTCAGCGGCAGCGTGGTGGCCGCCTCGACCGCATCGATGGCCGCCTTCGGCGCCAGCGGGCCGCTCGGCGTGGCGGCCGATGGAGCCGCGCGCCTTCTCGAACAGGCCGGCGGGAACCTGGTCGATCTTCACCGCGCCGATACGGCGCGGCGGCTTGCCCACCTGCTCGCGGGCGAAGGCGACGGCAGCCGCCACCACATCGCCGTCGGCGACTTTGTCGATCAGGCCTAGCTGCGCGCCCTTGGTGGCATCGATGAAGGCGCCCGTCATGATCAGCTGCAGCGCCTGCTCGACGCCGATGGCGCGCGGCAGCCGCTGCGTGCCGCCGGCGCCCGGGATGATGCCGAGCTTGATCTCGGGCAGGCCCAGCTGGCGCACGTCCTTGGCCGCGACCCGGTAGTGGCAGCCGAGCGCCAGCTCCAGCCCGCCGCCCAGCGCCGTGCCGTTGACGGCGGCCACCACCGGCTTGGCGCCCTGCTCGATGCTGTCGATGATCTCCGGCAGGTCGGGCTTCTGCACGCCGGTCTTGAACTCGGCGATGTCGGCGCCGGCCGAGAAGAACTTGCCCGTCCCGGTGAGCACGATGGCCTTGACGGCAGGGTCGGCGTTGGCCGCGTTGAAGGCCTTCTCCAGGTCCACCCGCAGCGCATGCCCGAGCGCGTTCACCGGCGGGTTGTTCATGACGATGATCGCCACATCGCCCTGCCTTTGCGTTTCCACGATCGCCACGGTGCGCTCCATTTTTGCCAGGTTTGGATGATTTCGACGAGCCCCGGCTTGGCGCGGGGCTTACCTAAAGGTTACTCTCACCCCACAAAGCATTCCAGGGAGGATGAGGCAATGCTGCGCGGGTTGATGATGGACCGGCCGCTGCTGGTCTCCAGCGTGATCGACTATGGGGCCGAGGTCTATCCCGACGTCGAGATCGTCTCCCAGACCGTGGAAGGCGGCATCCATCGCTACGGCTACGGTGCCGCGCGCGAGCGCATCGGCCGGCTGGCCAACGCGCTGATCGGCCTCGGCGTCAAGCCCGGCGACCGCGTCGCCACGCTGGCCTGGAACGGCTACCGCCACTTCGAGCTCTACTATGCCATCGCCGGCATCGGCGCGGTGTGCCACACCATCAACCCGCGGCTGTTCCCCGAGCAGATCGCCTACATCGCCAACCACGCCGAAGACACCGCGCTGTTCTTCGACCTGACCTTCCTGCCGCTGGTCGAGAAGCTCAAACCCGCGCTCAAGACCATCAAGACCTACGTGCTGATGACCGACCGCGAGCACATGCCGGCCAACGGCCAGCTCGGCGGCCTGCTCTGCTACGAGGGCCTGCTCGCCGAGATGGACTCCAAGTTCGAGTGGCCGGAGTTCGACGAGAACGCCGCCTGCGCGCTCTGCTACACCTCGGGCACCACGGGCGAGCCCAAGGGCGTGCTCTACTCCAACCGCTCGATGCTGCTGCACACCTTCTTCCTGATCGCCACGCGGCCCGACCTGTTCGCTTGCAACCGCAAGATCCTGCCCGTGGTGCCGCTGTTCCATGCCAATGCCTGGAGCCTGCCCTACATCACGCCGCTGACGGGCTGCAAGTTCATCCTGCCCGGCGCCAAGCTCGACGGGCCGACGCTCTACGACCTGATGGAGACCGAGGAGCGCGGACGCCGGCTGGGGCGTGCCGACGGTGTGGCTCGGCCTGATCGACGAGTTCAAGAAGCGCGGGCCGCAAGCCCAAGAACCTGCGCCAGATCCTGAGCGGCGGCTCGGCCGTGCCGCAGGCCATGATCGACACCTTGACGCGCGACTACGACATCGAGGTGACGCACGGCTGGGGCATGACCGAGATGAGCCCGGTCGGCACGCTCACCCTGTTCCGCCCCGAGGAGCGCACCAAGGCGCCGCTGGAGCGCGCCAAGCTCTCCGCGCGGCAGGGCCGGCGCATGTTCGGGGTCGACCTCAAGGTCATCGACGACAAGGGCAACCGCGCGCCGCCGGACGGCGAGACCTCGGGCGAGCTGTTCGTGCGCGGCGGCGACCATCGTGTCGGGCTATTTCAACAACCCCGAGGCGTCGGCCAAGCAGATCGACGCGGAGGGCTGGTTCGGCACCGGCGACGTCGCCAAGATCACGCCCGACGCAGCTGGCTGCTGATCGTCGACCGCACCAAGGATCTCGTGAAGTCCGGCGGCGAGTGGATCAGCTCCATCGACGTGGAGAACGCCGCGCTCGCCTGCAAGGGCCTCGCCAACTGCGCCGTGATCGGCGTGCCGCATCCCAAGTGGCACGAGCGCCCGCTGCTGGTGGCCGTCAAGGCGCCGGGTGCCGAGCCCACCAAGGCCGAGATCCTCGACGTGCTGGGCTCCAAGATCGCCAAGTGGCAGATGCCCGACGACGTGGTGTTCGTCGATGCCCTCCCGATGACGGCGACCGGCAAGATCTCCAAGAAGGACCTGCGCGCCAAGTTCGCGGACTACAAGCTGCCGGAGTGATGAGCTTCTTGGTCGGTGCCGATCGATCCTAGTAGTCAGAGGTGGCCATGGCCGATCGCATCCTCGTCCTGTACGGGTCATACCGCTCCGACCGCATGGGCATCCGTCTCGCGGACTTTCTCGTCTCCGGTCTCAAGGCCCGCGGCGAGGACGCCGAGCTGATCGACGCCAAGGCGATCGGCCTGCCGATGCTCGACCGCATGTACAAGGAGCACGCGCCCGGCTCCGCACCTCCGGCGTTGGAGGAGCTTGCGCAGAAGATCCGCGCCGCCGATGCTTTCGTTTTCGTCACCGGCGAATACAACTGGGGCATGCAGCCTGGCTTGAAGAACCTCACCGACCATTTCCTCGAGGAATGGTTCTGGCGGCCGGCGGCCATTGCCAGCTACTCGGCGGGACGCATCGCCGGGGCGCGCTCCAACCTCCTCTGGCACGGCACTTTGTCGGAGATGGGCATGCTCGTCATCTCGAGCACGCTCACCGTGGGGCCGATTTCGCAGGCGCTCGACGCCGAGGCAAGCCGCTGGGCGAAGCCGGGAAGTTCCTCGAGAAGTCCTTTGCCCGCTTCGCCGATGATCTCGCCTGGTGGACGGAAGCCGCCAAGCTGCAACGCGCCCGCAGGGCTCCGCCATATTGAGCTGTGGAGCCGCGCTGGATGGGCTCACTCAAGGCGACTGATCGAACAGCGCCTTGACCCAGCTCGCGAAGGTGTTCGGGGACGTGGTCCTGGCCGTCGGTGCGCGTTGGGCTGCGGCGGGAGGATCATGGATCGCCTTGCCGAAGACGATGATCTGGGTCTTGGCGAAGCTGTGCTTTTGCACCAGGTCGTAGAGCTGCGCGGCGTTGCTGGTGGCGAGCCGAATGCATCCATGCGAGGCGGACCTGCCCAACCGAGAGACGGCGGTGGTGCCGTGAAAGGCCACTCCGCGCACGAAGAAAATGGCGTAGGGCATCGGTGTCCAGTCGTACTGGCGCGAATACCACATGCGGTGCGCCGATTTCGGCTGGAAGGTGCCGGTTGGGGTCGCGTAACCGCGCGTACCCGATGAGATCGGCCACACATGCACAACCGCGTCGTTCTCCACGACGGTAAGCTGCTGCGCGCTGAGGTCGGTCTTCAGCACCAGCGTGAAAGGCGAGTTCGGCGCATCGTTGGGCGTCAGGGCGGCCTTGTGGATCGCGGCGGCAGGCGCCAGACCGCCGGCGATGCCTGCCGGGGCCGCGGCGTCGGTTGGCTGCTTGATGATCCCGGCGGCTTTGGTGTGGTCGGCGACGGCGCGATCCTTGTCCCCCTTGGCTCGATGCGCGAGGCTGCGGTGCTGGTAGGCGCTGTCGTGCTTGGGGTTGATCTCGATTGCCTTGCTGTAGTCGGCGATGGCGCGGTCGTGGTTGCCTTTGGCGGCGTGCGCGAGACCACGATTGAAGTAGGCGCCGGCGTGTCTGGGATTGATCTCGATGGTGGTGGTCGCGTCTTCGATGGCGCGATCGTTGTTGCCCTTGGCACGATAAGCAAGCGCGCGATTGTAATAGGCGCTGGCAAGCTCCGGATCGATGTCGATGGCTTTGCTGTGGTCGGCGATGGCGCCGTCGTTGTCACCCTTGGCGCGAAGGGCGATGCCGCGGTTGTTGTAGGCGCTTGCCAGCTCGGGATCGAGGTCGATGGCCTTGCCGTGGTCGGCGATCGCGCTGTCGTTGTCGCCCTTGGCGCGAAAGGCGATGCCACGGTTGTTGTAGGCGACGGCGTCGCGCGGTTTGAGCTCGACGACTTTGGTGTAGTCGGCGATCGCGCTTGTGTTGTCGCCCTTGGCGCGAAAGGCGATGCCGCGGTTGTTGTAGACCACGGCATCGGTCGGGTTGAGCTCGATCGCCCTGGTGTAGTCGGCGATGGCGCGGTCGTACTCGCCCTTGTCGTGATGGGCATTGCCCCGCTCGCCATGGGCGATCGCCAGGCTCTTTGAGTCCACGCCCGAGGAGATCACGTTGCTGCAGGCGGCAAACACGGTGTCCGGCGCCGACCTGCCGTCCCGGTTGACGCAGCGGGTCCAGTCCGGCGACGGTTGCGCGTGCACGGGCCCGGCCGCCAGCATGGCCCCTGCGACAGCAACCCACAACAGGCGGGCAGATCTCGGCATGCCAAGCCCCGGGACGCAGCAACGGCCTCAAACTAGAGACAGCTCAGTCGGCTGCGCAATGTCGCAAGTGCAACAGTGGGCGCAATATGCGCGCCTGGAGGGGGCGGAGGCGCTTGCCCCGCAAGCGAGCGCCTGCTGCATCTGCCCGGGCCTGCTCGAGGCGCGGCAGCCCGTTGCGTCTTGTCAGCCGTCCTTCTCGAACGTGTAATCGAAGTCGCAGTGGCTGGCGCCCTGCATGATGGTCTGGGTGCGCTTGAGCTTGATGCGGTCGTCGTAGCCCTCGCAGAAGGTGCCGTCGCGCTGGCAGGAGAGCAGGTGGCCGATCTCGCCGAGCCCCATGTCGCGGTACATCTCGGCGTACTTGCAGCGCGTGACGTTGAAGCGGTAGCGGGTGTCGCTCTCTTCGACCACGTCGCGCTCCAGCGCGCCGCCGCGCAGCCACGGCTCCTGGCGGTCGATGAAGGTCCTGAGCGAGGTCTTCCCGCCCACGGCTTTGGCCAGCTCGGCCGCCTGCTCGATCGCCGACTTGCGCACGGCCTCGGCGATAGTCCTCTTGGCCACCTCGACGCCCTGCCTCGCCTTCAGCGTGTCGTAGACGTGCTTGAGCATCGCCGCCTCGATGCGGCGCTTCTCCAGCATGGCCATGGTCTGGGTGTCGGACATCGCCCACCTCCTCGGCAAACCTGCCCGACGCTACATGAGGCTTGCGCGAACGCCAAACGCCGGTCGTCGGAACGGCCGCGCTACCAGCCGTTGATGCGGCCCCAGGTCTCGATCACGTGCCCGCCCTCGACGACATGATAGGCGTCGTAGGCGGCACAGGTCATGCAGGTGTGGTTGGGCATGATGCGTACCAGCGCGCCGATCGGCAGGCGGTCGAACCAGCCCGCATCGGTAACGCGCACCGTGCCGTGCTCCTGGTGCACCTGGGTCACCGCGAGCGGCGCCAGCGGCTTTGCGGTCTCGGCGTGGCAGACGAGCCCGTAGCCGGCCTGCGGCATGAACGCATTGGCGCTGATGTCCTTGGAGAGCGCCAGCGCGCCGGCATCGAGGATCAGGCTGCCGCCGGCCCGGTTGTGCCCGATCACGGTGGCGAGCACGGTGGCGGCGATGTCATCGAGGCCGCAGATGCCGCGCGAGGCTTGCGCCAGATCCCACAGCACATAGACGCCCGAGCGCGCCTCCGTCACGCAGGCGAGTTGGTCGGCGTGGAGGATCGTCGGCGTCGAGCCGACGCTGACGATGTCTGCGGAGTGGCCTGCCTGGCGTAGTGCCTGCGCCGCCCCCACCGCGCAGTCGCGCTCGCGGCCGGCAATAGTCCGAACTTGCGCGATGTCGGCCGTGCCGTACGAATGGCCGGCATGCGTCATGACGCCGGCGAGTCGCACGCCCGGAACGCCGCGCAGCGCCTCGGCGATCGCCAGAAGCTCCCGCGCATCCGGGGCGACGCCGCTGCGATGCTCGCCGCTGTCGATCTCGATCAGCACCTCGATGGGCGCGCCGTCGGCCGTGCGCCCGAAGGCCGCAACGCCCTCAGCCATCGCCACGCTGTCGAGAACGACGCGCACGGCAGAGCCCGTGTCACGCTGGATCGCGGCGACACGGGCGAGCTTGGCCGGCACGATGCCGACCGCATAGAGGATGTCGCGATAGCCGCTGGCGGCGAAGTGCTGCGCCTCGCGCAGCGTGGAGACGGTTATCGGCCCGATGGCGCCGCCGTGGGTGAGCCGCGCAATGTCGAGCGACTTCGGCGTTTTGACGTGCGGCCGCAGCGCGACGCCGAGCTCCCGGCAGCGCGTCCGCATGCGCTCGACGTTGCGCATCAGCCGGCCGCGGTCGAGCACCAGGCACGGCGTCTCCAGCTCTGCGATTGCGGTCATCGCTGTGCCTATCCCTGGTCGAGCGCGCGGACGCTGGGGGTCTGCGATCGCGCAACCCAGCATCGACGCTACATGAGGCTTGCGCGAACGCCAAATGTCGGCGAAGTGCGAGGGCATGACCCGAACGCCGGACCAGAAGCAAGTGCAATGGCCGCCCTCGCTGTGGGCTGCGGTGACGCCGCCCGGCCCGGCGCTCAATGCGCTGGAAGGCGCACACGTGACCGACGTCGTCGTGATCGGCGCGGGCTTCACCGGCCTGTCCACGGCGCTGCACCTGCGGCGCGCCGGCATCGGCGTCACCGTGCTGGAAGCCATGGAGCCGGGCTGGGGCGCCTCGGGCCGCAACAACGGCCAGGTGATCCCGACCTTGTCGCGGCCCGATCCCGACGACATCGCCGCGCGCCATGGCGAGGCGGGCGAGCGGTTCGTTGCGCTGCTGCGCGACAGCGCCTCGATGCTGTTCGACCTGGTGCGGGAGGAGCGCATCGATGCCGAGGCCGAGCAGACTGGCTGGGTGCAGCCGGTGCATTCGCCGGGCCGCATGAAGATCGCCGAGCGGCGGGTGGCGCAGTGGTCGCGCCGCGGCGCGCCGGTGGAGTTGCTGTCCAGGAAGGAGATGGCGCGGCGGCTGGGCTCGGAGGCGTGGTACGGGGGATGGTGGAACAGGACCGGCGGCCACATCAACCCGCTGGCACTGGCACGAGGGCTGACCCGCGCCGTGCTGGACCAAGGCGGGCTGATCCTCGCACGCAGCCCGGCGATCAGCTACGAGCGCGTCGGCAGCGTGTGGCGCGTGGTGACCAGGCGCGGGACGGTGTCGGCGCGCGCGCTGGTGCTGGCCACCAATGCCTACACGGGCGAGCTGCAGGCCGCACTGGCGCCGCGCGTTGCGCGCGAGATCGTGCCGGTTCTGTCCTGGCAGATGGCCACGCGCCCGCTCGGCGACAACGTGCGCCGCACCGTGCTGCCGGAGCGTCCCGCCATGTCGGACACGCACGGCGAGCTCTACTTCGCCCGCTACGATGCGCGTCACCGCCTCGTCACCGGCGGCGCGCTGATCAACCCGGTGAACGGCGCCGAGCGGCTCAAACCCTACGTTGCCGCGCGGCTGCAGCGGCTGTTCCCGCAGATCGGCCCGGTCGCGTTCGACTACGTGTGGAACGGCACTATCGGCATGACGCGGGACTACATGCCGCGGCTGCATCGCCTGGGTCCCGACGGCTATGCCTGGGCCGGCTGCAACGGCCGTGCGGTCGCGCTTGCGGTGGCGCTGGGCCGCGAGTTCGCCCGCGCCGTGCAGGGCGTGCCCGATGCCGGGCTGGCGCTGCCGTTCACCGAGCCCGAGCCCATTCCGTTCCAACCCGTTGCGCGCCGGCTGGCGCCGCTGATGCTGCTCGCCTACAAGCGCCGCGACGCGCGCGAGATATGATTTGGGCAGTCCTGATGCCGGGGCGCGCCCATGCAAAGCGTCCCGCAAGTAGGATTTCTCAAGTAGGATCGTGGCGTCAGTGCCGTGCCGCTCTGGAGGAAGCCCCGTGAGCCAAGACTGGAAGGGCGCCATCGATTGCGACATCCACCCGCGCGCTCCCAAGCCCCTGGAGCTGGCGCGCTACATGGAGGACGTGTGGCGCGACACGGTTGAGGTGCGCGGCATCGACAGCTGGGAGTCGATCGCCTACCCCGCCAACGCGCCGCTCACCGTCCGCCCCGATTGGCGCCAGGCTAGCGCGGATGCCAACCCCGCCAGCGCCGCCAAGGCCACGCTCGACCGCTTCGGCTTCGCGCACGCCATCTGCAACTGCCTATTCCCGGTCCAGACCTTTCGCGACGAAAACCTGGCCTCGGCGTTCGCGCGCGCGCTGAACGACTGGCTGGCGGCCGAATGGCTAGACAAGGACGCCCGCCTGCGCGGCTCGGTGGTGCTGCCAACACAGTCGGCCGCCCGCTCGGTGGAGGAGATCGAGCGCCGCGCCGGCGATGCCCGTTTCGTGCAGGTGCTGATGCTGGTGATGGGCGAGCATCCGCTCGGCAGGCCGCTCTACTGGCCGATCTACGAGGCCGCCGAGCGCCACGGCTTTGCCGTCGGCATCCATGCGGGCAGCAGCTACCACCATCCGGTCACCGGCGCCGGCTGGCCCAGCCACTACCTCGAGGACTACGCTGCCCAGGCGCTCGGCTTCCACGCCCAGCTCGGCAGCCTGATCAGCGAGGGCGTGTTCGTGAAGTTCCCCAAGCTCAAGGTCGTATTCCTCGAATCGGGGGTCACGTGGCTGCCGCCGTGCCTGTGGCGGCTCTCCAAGTTCTGGCGCGGCTTGCGCAACGAGGTGCCTTGGATCGATCGCTCGCCGGAGGAGTTCGTGCGCGATCATGTGCGCCTCACCGCCCAGCCGTTTGACGGACCGCCCAACGCGGAGCACATTGGGCGCGTCATGGACCAGTTGCAATCCGACGCCATGCTGCTGTTCGCCACCGACTTTCCGCACTGGCAGTACGACGGCGATCAGATGCTGCCGAAGGGGCTCTCCTCGGGTCTGCGCCGCAAGATCCTGATCGACAACCCGCTCGCCACCTATCCCCGTCTCGGGAGGCGCACATGATGCTTGATGCCCCGCTGGCGCTGGACGCCGACGCCGACCAACGCGCGAACGCGCGGGGCGAAACCCGGCTCGCCATTATCGACAGCGACGTGCATCCCGCGTTGCGCTCGATGGCCGACCTCAAGCCCTACCTGTCGGCGCGCTGGCGCGAGCACCTCGACACCTACGGCTCGCGCCGCCGTCACGGCATGAACTTCGAGCCCTATCCCAAGTCGGCGCCGCGCGCCTGCCGCCGCGATGCCTGGCCGGACGACGGCGGGCCGCCAGGCTCCAACCTGGACCTCATCCGCTCGCAATACCTTGACGCCTACGGCATCGAGTTCGGCGTCCTGGGCCCGCTCGGTATCTCGGGCCAGAGCGAGATCAACCAGGAGTTCTCCGCAGCCCTCGCCTCGGCCAGCAACGACTGGCAACGCGACAGCTTTGCCAGGCCCGAGCCGCGCCTCAAGGCCTCGATCGTGGTGCCCTACGAGAACGCCGAGGCATCGGTCGCCGAGATCGAGCGCTGCGCCGGCGACCCGGCCTTCGCGCAGGTATTCATGCTGACACGCACCGGGGAGCCGGCTGGCAGCCGGCGCTACTGGCCGATCTACGAGGCCGCCGAGCGCCACGGCTTGCCCGTCGCCTTGCACGTGTTCGGCTCGGGCGGGCATGCCTACACCGGCACCGGCTGGCCCTCCTACTACCTCGAGGAGGGCGCCGGCCATTCCACCTCCTGCCAGACCGTCGTCACCAGCCTGGTCATCGAGGGCGTGTTCGAGCGCTTCCCCCGCCTCAAGGTGGTGATCGTGGAGGGCGGCTTTGCCTGGCTCGCTCCCCTCACCTGGCGCCTCGACAAACTCTTTGAGCGCATGCGCAACGAGGTGCCGCACCTGAAACGGCGGCCGTCGGAGTACATCCGCCAGCATATCTGGGTTTCCACCCAGCCGATGGAGGAGCCGCGCGATCGCAAGCAGGTGCTCGACATGATGGAGTGGATCGGCTGGGACCGGCTGCTGTTCGCCTCCGACTATCCGCACTGGGACTTCGACGATCCCTTCCGCGCTTTCCCCGCTGGCCTCGATCCCGAGCACCGCCGCCAGATCCTGTCGACCAACGCCCGCGCCGTATACCGGCTGGCATAGGGGCGCGGAACCGGGCTAGACGCCTTCGAGCGTGAAGATCATGTCCTGGTCGCTCGTGCACTCTTTGCGCAGCTTGATGAGCGGCTGGTATTCCGGGGCGTTGTACCAGGCGTTGAGCGCATTCATGTCGGGGAACTCGATGATGACGACGCGCTCCGGCTTCCAATGTCCCCCTTCCGGCAGCTTGTGGCTTCCGCCCTTGGTCAGATAGCGCCCGCCGTACTTGGTGATCATCGGCCCGACCTTGGTCCTGTATTCCTCGAACTTGGCCGCGTCAGTGATGATGTGTTCAACGATCAGGTAAGCGGCCATGGTCCTTCTCCTCCCTGCTGCGGGTCGTCCGTGGGGGCTTGCCGCAGAATAACCTGACGCGAGGGGCGTGAGGAGACCAGCGGCCTTGCTCCCGGGGGTGGCCATTGGCGCACTCACGCTCAGCTGCGTCTTCCCGCATGCCGCTCAGCCAGCAGCCGATCGTAGTCGAGCACCGCCTGCAGCAGCACCTGGGCGCCGGCCGCACACTGTTCCTTGGAAGAAAATTCCGCCTCGTTGTGGCTGATGCCGCCGCGGCACGGCACGAAGATCATCGCCGTCGGCGCCACGCGGGCTACGTAGGCCGCGTCGTGGCCGGCGCCCGACACCATGTCGCGCACCTTGTACCCGGACGCCCGCGCCGCCTTGCGCACGGCCGCCACGCACTGCGCATCGAACACGACCGGCGGCTGGTCCCAGATCTTGGTCGAAGCCAACGACAGCCCCAGCGGGTCGCACGCTTCGACCAGCGCCGCCGCGAGCTCGCGCTCCATCGCCTCCAGCACCGCGGCCTCCGGATGGCGCAGATCGACGGTGAGGAACACCTCGCCCGGCACCACGTTGGGCGAGTTGGGCTTCACCTGCATCGAGCCGACGGTCGCCACGGCGAGCGGGGCATGCGCGCGGGCGATCGCCTCCACCCGCTCGATGATGCGGGCCGCGCCCAGCAGCGCATTCTTGCGCAGATGCATGGGCGTGGCGCCCGTGTGCGCGTCCTGGCCGGTTACCGTCACCTCGAACCAGCGCATGCCCTGCACGCCGGTGACGGCGCCGATGTCGAAGCCTTCCGCCTCCAATAGCGGCCCCTGCTCGATATGCAACTCGAAGAAGGCCGAGAACGGGTGGTTGCCGCAACGCTCAGCGCCGCGCTGGCCGATGCCCTCCAGCGCGGTCGCGAACGTGGCGCCGCCGGCGTCGGTGCGGCTGTAGGCCCAGTCGCGGGTGAAAACGCCGGCGAACACGCCGGAGGCCAGCATCGGCGGGGAGAAGCGCGAGCCCTCCTCGTTGGTCCAGTTCACGACCTCGATCGGCGCGAAGGTCTCGTAGCCCGCCTGCTTGAGCGTGCGCACCACCTCGAGCGCGGCCAGCACGCCGAGCGCCCCGTCGAACTTGCCGCCCGTCGGCTGCGTGTCGAGGTGGCTGCCGACGGCAATCGGCGGCACGTTGGGGTGCTGGCCGGCGCGGCGGGCGAACATCACGCCCATGTCGTCGATCGCGACCGTGCAGCCCGCTGCCTCGGCGGCGCGGCGGAACCAGTCACGCACCGCGCCGTCGAGCTCGGTCAGGGTCAGGCGGCAGATGCCACCCTTGGCCGTGCCGCCGATGGCCGCGGTCTCCATCAAGGTGCCCCACAGCCGCTCACCATCGGCAACCAGGTTGCTCATGCAAATCTCCGACCAGACGCTTGCCGGGCTCCTAGCGGCCGATTGTAGGGCACGTCCTAAAGGTTTGTTCACCAGACATTACAGGTTCTTTCACGCTCGTAACGTTATGTGAAGGGTAGGAGTGCAACCGGCGGTTACCAACTCCGAATGCGAAGGCTGTCCTACATCAGGCGCCAAGTTGCGAGGGCGATCACGCTGACCAGCGTCGTGCTGGGCGCGGCGATGATCGTCATGCTGTGGGCTGGCATCGTCTGGAAGTACGGCGATCAGGTGGCCAACGACCATCGCGAGGCCGTCCAGAACATCAAGAACCTATCCCTGCTGATCGAGGAGAACGTGCTTCGCACCATCGGCGAGGTCGATCAGACACTCATCCACCTGCGGCGGCTGATCGACGAAAGCGGTGATGCAGTCGAGCTCCACCAGCTGCTCACCAGCCCGCAGTTCGCCAGCGAGATCATCACCCAGTATTCCGTGCTCAGCGCGGACGGTTTCCTGCGCGCTTCGAGTATGATGGGTACGCCGCCGCCACTCGATCTCGAGCGACCGCGAGCACTTTCGCTTCCACCTCGGCCGCGCTACGGACGATCTCTACATCGGCACCCCCATAGTCGGGCGCGCCTCCGGAAAATGGATGGTGCCGCTGACCCGCCGCTTGCGCGCGGCCGACGGCACCTTCGCCGGCACCGTCACGGCGTCGCTCAAGCCCGAGCGCATGGAGCAGTTCTACCAGTCGATCGATGTCGGGCCGACCGGAGCGATCTCGATCATCGGGATCGACGGCCGTGTTCGAGCCACCGGCGGTGCCGGCAAGCGCGGGCGCTTCCAGATTGGTCAGGACCTCACCGGCACGCACCTTCTGAACGAGATCAACAGCAAGGGCGCAGGCACATTCCTCGACACCGCGCCTGGCGCAGACCAAAGCCGCATCGTTACCTATCGCCGGATCCACGGTCAGCCCCTGGCCGTCAGCCTCAGCGTTACGCGGGCACAGGTCTACGCCAGGGCCCGCAGCGATGCGCTGCGCCATTCGATCGTCGGCGCCGTCATGACGCTGATGATCGTGGTCGTGAGCATGCGGGGCGCGCGCAGCCAGCTGCGCCTCCGGCTCGCCAAGGTCCAGGCCAATCGCAGCGAGCGCCGTGCCCGCCAGAAGTCGGAGCAGCTGGCTTTGACCCTGGACAACATGGGCCAGGGCATCTTCATGGTCACCAAGGACCATCGCATCGCGGTCATCAACCGGCAGGCGGCCCGCCTGCTCGACCTGCCCGAGGAGTTCCTGCGCAGCCCGCCGAGCTTCGAGGAGCTGATGACGCTACCAGGAGGCCCGCGGCGAATATGCCTCGCTGACGCTGCCCGATGGGCTGACGACAGCCCAGTACTTTGCCCGCCGCGACGCCGACGGCGGATTTCCGACGTACGAGCGGGCCCGGCCCAACGGGCTGGTGCTGGAGGTGCGCACGAGGCCGTTGCCCGGCGGCGGCTTCATACGCACCTTCACCGACGTCACGCACCGCCGCCAGGCCCAGGAGACGGCCGCCCGTCTGGCGACCCAGGATGCGCTGACGGGCCTCGCCAACCGCCAGCAGTTCAAGGACGAGCTCGCCAAGTGCGCGCAGCGCCAGCAGCCTTCACAATCGGGCGGGGTCGAGGACGATGGGGGCTTTGCGCTCCTGTGCCTGGACCTCGACGGGTTCAAGATCGTCAACGAGACGCTCGGGCATTGGATCGGCGATAGCCTGCTGCAGTCCGTGGCCGAGCGCCTGAAAGTCACGGTGCGCGCAGGCCATTTCGTGGCGCGCCTCGGTGGCGACGAGTTCGCCGTCCTGCTGCCCAGGACCCGCTCGACGGAGCAGCCGGAGGCAATGGCCAAGCGTCTGGCAGAGGCCCTGACCGCGCCGTACGAGGTGCATGGCCAGCATGTCCGCATCGGCATCAGCATCGGCATCGCGCTTGCCCCGCACGACGGCAACGATCCCGAGCTTCTGCTGAAAGCCGGCGAGATGGCGCTCTACTCGGCCAAGGCCGCCGGCCGCGGCTCCTATCGGTTCTTCCACAAGAGCATGGCCGAGCAGTTGCGCGTGAAGCGCCAGCTGGAGCTCGACCTGCAGTCTGCGCCATCGACAACGACGAGTTGGCGTTGCATTACCAGCCGCTGATCAACGTGGCCTCCAAGACCATCACCGGCTTCGAAGCGCTGATGCGCTGGGAGCATCCGCTGCGCGGCCCCGTGTCGCCGGGCGAGTTCATTCCCATCGCCGAGGAGACCGGCCTCATCGTGCAGCTCGGCGCCTGGGCGATCCGCAAGGCCTGCGAGCAGGCGGCCACCTGGCCCGCAGGTCTGACGGTGGCCGTCAACGTCTCGCCGACGCAGTTCCGCTCCACCGATCTCGTCACCACCGTGAGCGACATCCTGCGCCAGACCGGCGTCGGGCCCGATCGGTTGGAGCTGGAGATCACCGAGACCCTGCTGATGCAGGAGAGCGAGTCGACCATGCAGAGCCTGCACCAGCTGCGCGAGCTCGGCGTGCGCATCTCGATGGACGACTTCGGCACCGGCTATTCCTCGCTCAGCTATCTGCGCAGCTTCCCGCTGAACAAGATCAAGATCGATCGCGCCTTCGTCAAAGACCTCGGCGCCTCGGAGGCCAGCGACATCATCATCAGGTCGGTGATCGATATCGCCCGTACCCTGAAGATGACGACCACCGCCGAGGGCGTCGAGACGCGCCAGCAGTTCGACTGCCTGAACGAGCTCGGGTGCTCGGAGGCGCAGGGATACTATCTGAGCAGGCCGGTTCCGGTCGCGAAGGTGGCCGCGCTCATCGCCCAATGGTCGAAGCCGAGCCCGATCGCCGCCTGATGCTTTCGCCGCAGTTGCCCGCGCTCACGCCCACAGGCCGAGCAGCGCGACGATGATCGACCCGACAGTCACTGCGGCCGTTGCCACCATCCTCGCCACGCCCATCACGATGCCGGCGGCCGTGACGTAGCGCGCGGTCGCGAAGCCCACGCACAGCGCGAGCGCGCCGCTCAGGAACGCCGAGATTCTCAGGCTCCAAACCCAAGCCGAAGCCCAACAGCGCGAAAAGCAGCAAGGCCGACGTGGCGCCGGCCAATGCGGCCAGCGCCCAGCGCGGCAGGGTGGGGCGGGATTGCTCTGTCATGCGGGCTCGGTGCTCAATGCGGCGCTCTCGATTTGCGAGCGGATCGACCGGTCCTTGATCTTGTCGTCCTCGGCCAGCATGCAGGCCTTGGAGATGATCACCGCCAGCGTGTCGTCGCCTTCGAACGGCAGCCGCACGCTCTTGCGCGGTGCGGCGCGGTCCGGGACGATGCAGAGGTAGCGGTTGCTCGGCTGCATCTGGACGTTGGCCGAGCCCAGGTGGATGCGATAGGCGCTGAGCTTGCCCTCGACCAACAGGTAGCGCTCATCCAGACGGCAGCGGTGGCGATCGCCAAGCCGGGCAGCAAATCCTCGAGCACGGCGCGCCGGGTCTTGCCGGCTTCGCTGAGCGCTCCGAACGCCGCCTTGCTCCAGTAGTCCCCGAGCTGGCCGTCGAGGTCGCTGGTCCAGTCCGGGGTGCTGCCGATGCTGGTGACGCCGACGAACAGATCGCAATCGCGCATCAGCTCGGAGAACAGCACGGGGTCGACCTGCTCCAGCGCCCTTGCCTCGCCCTTGGCGGTGAGAAACTGCACCTGGGCCGTCACCAGATAGAGGAACTGGTAGGTCTCCTCGTCCATCGCCGTCTCGAGAGGCTCGACCCACAGCTCGATCTGGAGGTCGCGATCGGGCAGGCGCTTCATCGGCCGGCCGGTATCGGGGTCCCAGGCGCCGAAGGCCGGGCAGCTCCAGCCGCGGGCCTGGCACAGGGCGCGGAAGCGATGCTGCTCGACGATGTGGCCGGCGAAGCGGTTGGAATAGGTGGCGGTCGCGCGTTCGGCGTCGGTGACGACATAGATCTCGCGGTGCGCCTGCTTGAAGGGCTGCGTGACACCGAGGCTGGCAAGGCGCCGGCGCCAGGCGAGCACGTGGGCCGTGTCAGACCGCATCGGATGCCAGAGCCTCACCCGCGTGTCGGCCGGGTCGAGGGCGAGGCGTGCGCCGGCCGCATCGAGATGCCGCCACCCTCCGGCAAGCCGGCGGCGCATGTGCCGTCGATCTCGAACGACCAGATCAGCCGGCGCGCCAGGCTGGCGACCAGCGGCTCATCGAGGTAGCGCGCCTGCCACTCGGCCAGCGGCCACGAACGGTCGTCGAGGTAAAGGCGCTCCAGCCGCAGGCGCTGGGCCTTGAGGGTTTCCCCGATCTCCTTGGCCTGCGCCTTAAACGCTTTGAGGGCGTCGGCGTGGTCCTGCTTGAGGGCGGCGGGCGGGCCGCCGAGCGGGCGGCCGTCGGCGCCGAACCAGCTCGTCTCCAGCGCACCCTCGTCGGTGATGGTGAGCCGCGCTGCGGCAGGCCCGATCGGAATATCGAGCGTGCCGTCGGCGGCGAAACCGTAGTCGGGGAGGCCGATTTCCTCCAGCTCGCCCGCAGTCAAACCGCGAGCCGAGGCGAGCGCAGCGAGCGCCTTGTCGACGGTCTTGATCTCGCCGGGGCGCTTCAGGCGGCGCTTCAGCCGCGACAGGCTGCCGACGCCGGAGGTGCCGGGCATCAGGCTGAAGGCGTGGATCGCCGCGTTGCCCAGCACCAGCGACAGGTAGGCGAAATGCTGCGGCGAGAACGTCAGGCACTTCTGCGCGTAGAGCTTCCAGCCGCCGGGCGGCCGCCTCGGGGGCGGCCATGGCGGCGAGCCACAGCAGCGCGCGCAGCGTGTTCTGGTTCGGCAGCTCGATTGTGCCGCCGGGCTCGTAGGTCTCGATCAGGTCGAGCAGCAACGCGCCAAGGCGCTCCCGGCCGGCGCGGCTCGAGCTGCTGCTCGGCACTCTTGAGCCAGCCTTTCGCGGGCTTGGCGTTCTCGCCGCCCTTGGCGGCCAGCACCAGCAGGCTCGCGATCCGTGCACGCTCATCGCCACGCATTGCGTCAGAGTTTCGCGCCGACCGCCTTGCCCCAGGCGTCG
Organism: uncultured Alphaproteobacteria bacterium; assembly: GCA_963756735.1. Taxonomy (GTDB): domain Bacteria; phylum Pseudomonadota; class Alphaproteobacteria; order Rhizobiales; family Hyphomicrobiaceae; genus AWTP1-13. The sequence continues at coordinate 270,782 of CAVWOY010000031.1, read as the reverse complement.
GGCGCCGGCTTGAAGCTCGGCGCGCCCGGCGCCGGCTGCAGCGTCTTCGTGCGCCAGTAGCGCCTCGACCATGCTCACCAGCTTGCGGCCCTCGGCATTGCCGTTGCACACGTGTCGGCCATGCGCGTCCGCAGAGCTGAGGGCGTGCAGCAGCGCCGCGCTCAGGCCGCGTGCGTCGACGTGGCGCTTGAGCGTGGTCGCGACTGCCTGGTTCGGCGTCATGCTGGTGTGATCGAAGCCCTGCTGCTTGGCCGCCTCCACCAGGGCGATCGCTTGCATCGTCGGCCAGCTCAAGCTTCGCGCGCAGCAGGTCCGATACGATGCGCGCGCAAGGCCGAGCCGTCGCGGCCGCCGTAGCGCTCGCCGGCCCAGGCTCGGTAGGCCGCGACCGCCACGATTGCCTTGTCGGCGCCGCCAAGCGCGACGAGGCCGCAGCCGGCGTCCGTCTCCGCCAGTGCCGGGCCCTGCGCGAACATGCGTGCACGTTCTCGGCCGCGCACGAGCCTGATGTAGCCCTCGGACCAGCTGCCTGATGTGGCACCGGCAAGCTCCTCGATCGGCTTGGCGACGGCGCCTTCGACCTTGCCGCGTTGGCCTCCATGCTGGCGAGCGCGCGGCCGCCGGCCTCGGCCTCCTTGATCGCGCCGGCGTAATGCTCCCTGATAGCGCCTGCAACTGGGCCACCAGCGGCGCCAGCCGCGGGTCGTTGCGGCGCGCGCCCAGCTCCTGCATGCGCTGCGACCAGGCGCCGCCTGCAGCCGCGCGATCTCCTTCGACATGGCTAGCCCCCGGCCACGGCACGAGGCGCAGGAAGCGCGCCTCGCTGACCGGCGTGACCAGCAGCGGCGCGTCGAGGTCGCTCACCTGCTCGCCGTTGAAGAGCAGTAATCACCCGCCCGCGCCGCACCGCCTCGAGCGCGACCTCGATCTGGCTTTCGACGTCGAGGGGCCGGCTTCCTCTCGCGCGCGCGCCGTTGAGCTCGCGCTCTCGCCTGCGGTCGTCGATCAGGTCAAGGAAGGTGCGCGGCTCGCGCTCGCGGTTGTGGCGGGCCACCTCGATGCGCACGCGGGCGCGTACGATCTCGCGCGCGGTCACGTGCTCGCGCCGAAACGACAGCTGCGGCCCCGCGACGGTTGCAGCGCCCGGCACCTGGTCGACCGTCTCGAGGACTACCGTCATGCCCCACCCCACGCATGAGCCAGGAGGATCCTACAGGCGGTGCGCTAAGGTGGGGTTAGGCGGCAACATGAAATAAAACCATGGCCGGCAACGTTTGTCTTACCATGGCGGCATGGCGGGTAACGCACTCCAGCCCTGCCGCAGGGGCGTAGCTTCAAGGGGCAACGCCCAGTGGCCCCCTGCCCAGTCGCAGCGGCGATTGGTACATAGAACCGGGGGGCCGCCAGTCCGGGAAGTCTCGGACAATAGAACAGTGCAGGTCCACTGGCCGCTGTTGCGGCCACGTTTGTGTAAGGGAGGAAAGCAATGAAGCGATTTGCGGTCTTCGCGCTGGCAGTGCTCGGAGCCACCACGGCGAGCCTGGCGCAGCAACAGCAGGCGCCGACCTTTGCCACCACCAAGGTGGAGGGTACCGACAACGTCTACATCTTCCGCTACCAGAACCACCAGGCGATGTTCATCACCACGCCAGCCGGCGTGATCGTCACCGATCCCATCAGCTATGGCCGGCCGCAGGCTGCCAAAGCCTATCTGGAGGAGGTCCGCAAGATCACCAAGGCGCCGGTCAAGTACCTGGTCTACAGCCACCACCACTACGACCACATCGCCGGCGGCAAGGTGTTCAAGGAAGCGGGCGCCAAGGTGATCGCCCACCAGCGCGCCAAGGAGCGGCTCGCCGCCCTCAAGGGTCTCGACGTGGTCATCCCCGACCAGGGCGTCGGCAACAAGCACGTGATCAATCTCGGCGGCACCACGCTCGAGCTGCACTACACCGGCCGCAACCACTCGGATTCCTCGCTGGTGATGCTCCTGCCGAAGCAGAAGATCATCTTCGCGGTCGACTTCAATTCGCTGGGCGCGGTGCCGTCGCGGCTCGCGGTCAACGATTCCTACCCCGGCGAGTGGGAGGCCTCGCTCAAGCGCACGCTGGCGCTGAAGTGGGAGCGCCAAATCCCCGGCCATCCCGGCCCGGCGGCCGCCTCGGCACCAGGAAGGACATGGAGGAGCAGCTCGCTTTCATGACCGATCTCTCCAAGGCGGTGAAGAAGGAGTCGGACGCCGGCAAGTGCTTCAGCCCGGCCGATACCGAGCTCAAGCTGCCCGACTTTTCCAAGCTTACGGGCTACGAGCAGAACCTCGCCTGGAACGTGCATCGCTGGTGCGGATACTGGGGACGCGGTATCTGAAGCACCGGCGAACCAAGGAGCGGCACGGCGCATGAGCCTTGCGACAGTGGCGATCATCGGCGGCACCGGCACGCTGGGCTCGGGCCTGGCCAAGCGCTGGGCCGCCGCGGGCTACGCGATCGTCATCGGCTCGCGCGCCGCCGACAAGGCGGAGGCTTCTGCCCGTACGCTCGAAGTCAAAGGCGGCGCCCCGGCAGCGCGGGGCGCCGCCAACGCCGAGGCCGCCAAGGCCGGCGAGGTGATCGTGCTGGCGGTGCCGTGGGCCAGCCACGCGGCTATCCTCGACGAGATCAAGGACCGACGTGGCGGGCAAGGTGGTGATCGACACCACCGTGCCGCTGGTGCCGCCCAAGGTCGCGCGCGTGCAGCTGCCGCCCGAGACCTCGGCCGCGCTCGCCTGCCAGAAGCGGCTGGGCGAGGGCGCGCGCGTGGTGGCCGCCTTCCACAACGTTGCCGCCCACAAGCTGCAGACGGACGCCCAGATCGATTGCGATGTCCTCATCTTTGGCGACGACCCCCAGGACCGCGGCGTGGTAGCGTCGCTGGCGCAGGCCGCTGGCCTGCGCGGCGTGCACGCGGGCCCGCTCGCCAACTCCGTGGCCGGCGAGGCCTTGACATCGGTGCTGATCGGGATCAATCGCAACTACAAGGTGGATGGCGCCGGCATCCGCATCACCGGCATCAGCTAGGACCAGCGCCCGTTGCGCCAGCAGCAGCTCACGATCACCGCGCTCGACGGCATCCCGCGCGTGCGCCCGGGCGACGACCTCGCGCGCGCTGCTGATCGCCGCGCTGGAGCAGGGCGGGATGGCGCCCGCGCGCGCAGGACATCCTGGTGGTGACGCAGAAGATCGTCTCCAAGGCCGAGGGCCGCTACCTCGATCTCGCGCGGGTGGAGCCCGATGCCAGGGCGCGCGAGCTTGCGGCCATCACCGGCAAGGACGTTTATCTGGTGGCGGCGATCCTGAGCCAGGCGGTGGAGGTGCTGCGCGCGGCGCCCAACGTGCTGATCGTCGCCACGGCGCACGGCTTGGTGCTCGCCAACGCCGGCATCGACCAGTCGAACCTGGAGGCCGGCGACCACGGCCGGCGCGTGCTGCTGCTGCCCGAGCATCCCGACCGCAGCGCGCTGCAGACTCAAGGCGCGTATCGATGCGCACTTCGGCTCCGACATCGGCGTGGTGATCTCCGACAGTGCCGGCCGCGCCTGGCGGCTGGGCACGGTTGGGCTCGCCATCGGCGCGGCGGGCGTCCCCTCGCTGCTCGACCGGCGCGGCGAGAGCGATATGAGCGGCCGTCCCCTCGAAGTGACGGAGGTCGGCTTCGCCGATGCCGTGGCCGCTGCTGCCGTGCGCTGATGGGCGAGGCGGCGGAGGGCCAGGCCCGCGGCGCTGGTGCGCGGCCTCACCTGGAGCGCGCCGGCGCGGCCCGCAGCCGACCTGGTGCGGCCCAAGGCGCAGGACCTGTTCCGATGAGCAGCAGACGCGCCAGATATGTTGCGCTCTCCGGCGGCATCGGCGGCGCCAAGCTGTCGCTGGGTCTGGCGCAACTCCTGGGCGAGCGGCTCAGCGTCATCGTCAACACCGGCGACGACTTCGAGCATCTGGGCCTCAACATCTCGCCCGACGTCGACACCACGCTCTACACGCTCGGCGGCGTGGTCAACCCCGAGACCGGCTGGGGCCGGCGCGAACGAGACCTGGAGCTTCATGCAGGCGACGGCGGAGCTCGGGGGCCCGACCTGGTTCAAGCTCGGCGACCGCGATCTGGCGACCCATGTGGAGCGCACGCGGCGCCTTGCGGCCGGCGAGACGCTGACCGGCGTTACCGGCCACCTGGCCGAGAGGCTCGGCATCGCCGCGCGCATCCTGCCGATGGCCGACGCGCCGGTGCGCACGGTGGTGGAAAGCGATGCCGGCACCCTGGCGTTCCAGGAATACTTCGTGCGCGATCAATGCCGGCCGGTGGCGCGCAGCATTCGCTACGATGGCGCGGCGAGGGCCAGGCCGACGCGCGCGGTGATCGACGCGCTGTCCGCTCCCGGCCTCGCCGGCATCATCATCTGCCCGTCCAACCCGTGGCTCAGCGTCGATCCGATCCTGGCCGTGCCGGGCCTGCGCGAGGCGATGCGCGCAAGCGGCGCGCCCGTCATCGCGGTATCACCCATCATCGGCGGCAAGGCCGTGAAGGGCCCGACGGCCAAGATCATGGGCGAGCTTGGCCTGACGCCCACCGCGGCGACCATCGCCCGCCACTATGGCACCCTGCTCGACGGCTTCGTGCTCGATGCCGAGGACGAGGCGCTTGCGGGCGAGGTCGGGGTCGCGACCATCGTCACCAGCACCATGATGCGCACCACTCGACGACAAGGTGGCGCTGGCGGAGGCGTGCCTGTCGTTCTGCGGCCGGCTCGGCAAGGACGGGCGTACCGCAGCGCGGCGCGAAGAAATCGAGGCGGCGCCATGAGCGCGACTTGGGCCATCGTGCCGGTGAAGGCGCTGGGCGACGCCAAGCAGCGGCTCGCCGCCGTGCTGCCGGTGGAGGCGCGCCGCCGCCTGATGCTGGTGATGCTGCACGACGTGCTGGCGGCGCTGCAGCAGGTCGAGACGCTGGGGCCGATCGTGATCGTCAGCCCCGACCCGCACGTTGCCCGCGATCGCCGAGCGCGAGGGCCCGCTGCTCCTGCGCGAGGCGCGCTCACTGGGCACAGCGCGGCGGTGGCGGCAGGTCTCGCCTTCGCCAAGTCGCATGGCGCCACGCGGGCGCTGACGCTGCCCGCCGATGTGCCGCTGGTGACGGCAGACGAAATCGCGCGTGCTCGCTGCCCCCCGTTGCGGGGAGAGGGCGGGGTGAGGGGCAGCGATCGCGGCCAGGCTTCTGCCCCTCACCCTAGGCCCTCTCCCCACGGAAGAGTGGGGAGAGGGAACTGGTGCGCGCGTCTCGCCTCGCGCGACGGCGACGGCAGCAACGCCATCGTTTTCGAGCCGCTGGATGCGCTCGACTCCGAGCTTCGGCGCCGGCAGCTTCGCGCGCCACACGCGCGCAGTCGGCCGAGCGCGGCATCGCCCTCCGCACGCTTCCCCTTCCCAGGCATCGGCCTCGACATCGACTCGGCCCGAGGACCTGGCCGAGCTGGTGCGGCGCACGCACGGGCTCGCGCGCTACGCCTTCCTCACCGAGCCCGATCTCGCGTCTGCGGGAGCGGAGCGATGAGCGCCACGGCCGACATTGCCGGCTGCGCTTGCCGCCGCCGCGTCGGGCCGCGCGCTCTCGCGCGAGCAGGCGTTGGCGCTCGCGCACTGCGACGACCTTCCCCGCCTAACGGGGCTGGCCGAGGAGCTGTGCCTCGCCGGCCATGGCAAGCAACGTCACCTTCTCCAAGAAGGTGTTCATCCCGCTGACGCGGCTGTGCCGCGACGTGTGCCACTACTGCACCTTCGCCCGCGCGCCCAACGACGCGCGAGCCGCACTTCCTCGCGCCCGAGGCGGTGCTGGAGATCGCGCGCGCCGGCCAGGCCGCCGGCTGCAAGGAGGCGCTGTTCACGCTCGGCGACCAGCCGGAGCTGCGCTACGCCGCCGCCCGCGAGGCGCTCGCTGCGCTTGGCTTCGACTCCACGCTCGCCTATCTGGAATCCTGTGCCGCCCTGGTGCTGCGCGAGACCGGCCTGCTGCCGCATCTCAATCCCGGCGTGATGGACGAGGCCTGGCTCGCGCGCCTGCGCAAGGTATCCGTGTCGCAAGGCATCATGCTGGAGACGGCGTCGGATCGCCTCTCGGAGCGCGGCGGACCGCATTTCGGCTCGCCGGACAAAGTGCCGGCGGTGCGCCTCGCCACGCTTGGAGGCGGCCGGCCGCGCGCGCGTGCCCTTCACCACCGGCATCCTGATCGGCATCGGCGAGACGCGGGCCGAGCGCATCGAGGCGCTGCTCGCCATCGGTGACATCCACCACGCGCCATGGCCATATCCAGGAAGCGATCATCCAGAACTTCCGCGCCAAGCCGGGCACGCGCATGGCTGGAGCGGCCGAGCCGTCGCTGGGGGACCACGCCTGGACCATAGCCGTTGCCCGCCTGATCCTTGGGCCGACCATGAACATCCAGGCGCCGCCCAACCTGCAGCCTGCGGGCTTGGCGCAGCTCGTTCGCGCCGGCATCAACGACTGGGGCGGCGTGTCGCCGGTGACGCCTGACCACGTCAACCCCGAGGCGCCCTGGCCGCACCTCGCCGACCTCGCCCGCGCCACCGAGGCCGCCGGCCGCACGCTGGTGGAGCGGCTGGCGATCTATCCCGAGTTCCTGCGGCACGCGCACGCGGATGCTTCATCTCCCCCACGAGGGGGAGGACGGAACGCCACGGATTTAGCTCGCCCATCGCGACAGTCGATACGAGCGCCGGCCGGCGAGCCAAGTCCGATGGCGTTCCTGGTGGGGGTGACGGCTCGCTGGAGACACCCCCACCTGACGCGCCGAACGCGTTAGCGCCTCAGGGCGAAGAGCGCTTCAACCGTCAGAGCAAGCAGGTGGCACCAACTCGTGGCGCGTCTTCCTCCGCCCTCAAGGGGGAGGGGCGCGCGCAGGCGGCGCATTCAGCTTGGCTCGACGCGGCACTCGTCACGCCGACACTGCGCCACCTCGATGCCATGGGCTTCGCGCGCGAGGACGACTGGGCACCCGGCACCGACGCACCGCTGCCGCCGGCGCAGGTCGCGCGCATCCGCGAGGCGCACACTCCATCGCCCGCTATCGCCCGCATCCTCGACAGCGCCGCTGCCGGCGAAACCCTCGCCGAGGCCGGCATCGTCGCCCTGTTCGAGGCGCGCGGAGGCGACTTCTCCGCCGTCTGCCACGCCGCCGACAGTCTGCGGGGCAGACGCAACGGCAACACCGTCACCTACGTCGTCAACCGCAACATCAACTACACCAACATCTGCACCTACGGCTGCAAGTTCTGCGCCTTCTCCAAGGGTCGGCACAGCTTCGAATCGCGCGAGAAGCCCTACGACCTCGGTCTCGACGAGATCGGCCGGCGCACGGCCGAGGCCTGGGAGCGCGGCGGCACCGAGGTGTGCCTGCAGGGCGGCATCCGCCCCGGATATACCGGCGAGACCTACCTCTCGATCGTGCAGGCGGTGAAGGCGGTGGCGCCCGACATCCACGTCCACGCCTTCTCGCCGCTGGAGATATGGCACGGCGCCACCAGCCTCGGCATGCCGCTCGCCGACTACCTCGCCGGCCTGAAAGCCGCCGGGCTCGGCAGCCTGCCCGGCACGGCGGCCGAGATCCTCGACGATGAGGTGCGCGCGGTCCTCTGCCCCGACAAGATCACCACTGCGCAGTGGCTGGAGGTGATGGAGGCGGCGCACGGCGTCGGCCTGAAGAGCACGGCCACCATCATGTTCGGCCACGTCGACGCCTACCGGCACTGGGCGCGCCACCTCTTGCGCGTGCGCGCGTTGCAGGAGAAGACCCGCGGCTTCACCGAGTTCGTGCCGCTGCCCTTCGTGCATATGGAGGCGCCGATCTACCTCAGGGGGCAGTCGCGCAAGGGACCGACGTTCCGTGAGGCCGTGCTGATGCACGCCATCGCGCGGCTGGTGCTCGATCCCGTCATCACCAACATCCAGGCGTCCTGGGTGAAGATGGGCCCCGTCGGCGCGGTGCTGTGCCTGGAGGCGGGCTGCAACGACATGGGCGGAGTGCTGATGGACGAATCGATCACCCGGGCCGCCGGTGCCGTGCACGGCCAGCAGTTGCAAGCGGCCGACATGGATCGCCTGATCGCCGCCGCCGGTCGGGTGCCGCGACAGCGCTCGACGCTCTATGCGGCGCCTCCCCAAGGTCGGTCGGATACGGCCGGCTTCGGCGAGCAATCGGCGCTTTGCGGCGATTGGCTACAGGGTCGCCCCGCCGGCGGGCCCTGGCCCGCCTGACAGCGGTTGGCTAATGTCCGCCGCACTCGCTTACTCGGGGCCCTCGCGATGACCGACAGCAAGCTCCAGCGCCTCAACATGGTGGAAAGCCAGGTGCGCACCAGCGACGTCACCGACCGTCGCATCATCAAGGCCATGCTGGAGGTGCCGCGCGAGCGGTTCGTGCCGGCCGAGTACGCCTCGATGGCCTACATGGACGAGCCGGTGCCGGCGGGGCCTGTCAACGGCGCCGGTCCGCGGGTTCTGCTGGCGCCGCGCACGCTGGCCAAGCTGGCCCAGGCAGCCGAGATCGGCGCGCACGAGACGGTGCTGGATGTGGGCTGCGCCACCGGGTACTCGACGGCGGTGCTGGCGCAGCTGGCAAAGCGGGTCGTCGCGGTGGAGGTCGATCCGGGCCTTGCCGCAACCGCCCGCCGGCTGCTGGCTGAGCTCGGCGTGGGCAACGCCAGCGTGCTGGAAGCGTCGCTGGCGGCGGGTGCGCGGGCCGAATCCCCGTTTGCGGTCATCTTTGTCAACGGCGCCGTCGAGGTGGTCGCGCCAGCGCTGCTCGAGCAGCTCGAGGAAGGCGGCCGGCTGGTGGCGGTCGTCGCCAAGGGCGCGCGCTCCCGGGCGGAGGTCTGGCGTCGTGTCGGCAAGTCGTTCGATGCGCGCCCCGCTTTCGAGGCGGGAGCTGGCGTGTTGCCGGGCTTCGAGCGTCCGGCCGGCTTCGTCTTCTGAGGGCCTCAGGGCACTGAAGCGCCGCGATTTTTCACCCGACAATTCTGTTGAATTCCAGCAACGGCCGCCGGAAATCGAGGGGCTTAACGGTTTGTTGCGGTCGAATCACCCAAGTCCTGGGTGAGTATCCTGTGGAAAACGTGCAAATGAGCAGCGGCCGGTTCGTGGGCCCCGCGCGGGGCTCAGGTGCGCCGAGGTGGCGAGCTTCGACGGGCCGGCAATACGCGAACGGGACGCAGAGCCCGGCGGACGAGGGGTCATTAGGTGGCTGGTTCAAGGCGCGGCGGACTGATGTTGGCCGGGAGGTCGACCTCCTTGGCTGCGGCATTGGGCCTGGCGCTGTCGGGGTTTGCCTTCGAGGCGCGCGCCGAGACTTTGAAGGAGGCTTTGAGCGCGGCCTACAAGTTCAATCCGCGTCTGGATGCGGCGCGCGCCACCCAGCGCGCCACCGACGAGGAGGTGCCGCGCGCGCTTTCGGGCTACCGGCCCTCGATCACGGGCAGCGCCGACACCAGCTACCAGCAGCTGACGACCAGGCCGTCGGCCGGCTCGGGCCTGTCGGGGAGGACGAGCGAGACCAACCCGCGCGGCTTCCAGGTGGGGGCGATCCAGCCGATCTTCCGCGGCTTCCGCACCAAGAACGCGGTGTCGGCGGCGGAGGCCAACGTGCGGGCCGGCTGGGAGGCGCTGCGCTCGACCGAGGCTTCGGTGCTGCTGGAGGGGGTGACGTCCTACATGGACGTGGTGCGCGACCAGGCGATCCTCACCCTTCGCGAGAACAACGTGACGGTGCTGACGCGCGACCTCAAGGCCACGCAGGACCGGTTCGCGGTGGGCGAGGTGACGCGCACGGACGTGGCGCAGGCGCAGGCGCGGCGGGCGCAGGCGGTTGCGGCGCTCGACCTGGCGCGGGCCAACCTGAAGACCAGCCGGGCGGCGTTCGAGCGGGTGATCGGCCACCCGCCGAGCGGGCTGGTGGAGCCCAGGCCCAGCACGCAGGTACCCAAAGGCTTGAACGAGGGCACGGAGATTGCGTCGCGCGAGAGCCCTGGGGTGGTTGCGGCGCTCTACCGCGAGCAGGCGGCGCGCTTCAATATTGATCTGATCCGCGGCGAGAAGCTGCCGACGGTGCAGCTGGAGGCCAACTACGGGCGGCGCTACGACAGCTCGACCTCGCTGGATGAGGTGGATACGACGACGGTGACGGGGCGGGTGAGCGTGCCGTTCTACACCGGCGGGGAGGTTGAGGCGCGCATCCGCCAGGCCAAGCACACGCACGTGCAGCGGCTGCAGGAGATCGAGCAGGCGCGCACCGAGGTTCAGGCGCAGGTGGTGACCGCGTGGTCGCAGCTGCAGGCGGCGAAGGCGGCAGTCGAATCGGACCAGGCGAGCGTGGACGCCAACCGGATTGCGCTGGCTGGCGTGCGCGAGGAGGAGCGGGTGGGCCAGCGCACGCTGCTGGACGTGCTCAACGCCGAGCAGGAGCTGCTGAACTCGGAGGTGACGCTGGCGACCGACCGTCGCAACCTGGTGGTTGCCTCCTACGCGGTGCTGTTCACCATCGGCCGGCTCAACGCGCAGGAGCTGGGGGTGGCGGCGCTGGTGTACGACCCCGAGCAGCACTATCAGGAGGTGCGGCGCAAGTGGTTCGACATGTCGATCACCCACGGCGACGGCCGCACCGAGAGCCTCAGCCCTCCCCCGCCCCAGCCCGCCCCGCCCAGGGCCAAGCGCCCTCCGACCACCGCCAAGTGAGCTGAGCGCGAGCCCGCTGTGACATTGGCCGGATAATCCACGGAAATTGCTGGTCCGGCCCGCGTGCGTGGCCAGGTAGGCTACGTGTGAAGAAGGCCGCACGGTGCTATAGTGCTGCCCTTGGCCTGCGGCATTGCCCATGGGCCGCACAAGGTAACAAGTGGGGTTGTCGGCTATGAGCAAGCCCGATGCGGCGAGCGGGAGCCTGGAAAGCATTCTGGCGTCGATCCGCAAGAGCCTTGCGGAGCAGGCAACCGATGCGCCGAGCGAGACCCCCGCTTCCCCGGCCGAGCCCCCGAAGGAGGCCTCGGTCCGCAAGGGCGGACTGAGACAGCGGCTCGCCGGCACGGCGAGCGACGCGCTTCCGGTTTCTGTCCAGGCGTCGATGGGAGACGATCTGGCCGACCTGCTGGAGGAGCAGGACGCCGCCGCTCCGGCGCCCAGCGCTTCCCCGGCCGTCGATCCGCCCCCGGCCGCCGGGCCTGCGCCGGAGGCCAAGCTGGCCATCAAGCCCCCCGAGGAGGACCCGCTGTGGTTCCTGACGCGCAAGGATGAGCCGGCACCCGACCCCGCCTCGCCCGCTGAGGCCCCTGCGGAGCCGATCCTGACGCGGCCCGAGGTGGTGCGTGCCAGCATGCCGCCCTTCTTCGGCTCGACCGCCGAGGTCGCGAAGCCCGATCCCGCGCCGACCGTCAGCACCAGGCAGCCGGAGGCACAGAAGGCGCCATCGGCAGGCGCGACCGCGCAAGCAGCGGTGCAGCAGGCGCCGGCGGCGGACGCGAAGGCTGCAAGGTCCGAGCCGCCGGGCGGCGGCGCGCCGCTCAATGGCCGCGGGGCCGCTCGTGGCGCCGAGATGCCTGGCGAGGCGCTGGCCGCATTCGGCGGCGGCACGGGGCAGAGCGCCGCTTTGGAGGCGGCGGTGCTCGAGCTGCTGCGGCCCATGCTGCGCCAGTGGCTGGACCAGAACATGCCGCGCCTGGTGGCCGAGGCCCTGAAAGCCGAGGCCGTGCGGGTGCGCCCGCCCGACAACGGCACCAAGGCCTGATGCTGCCGCATTCGCGCGCGAGCACCAGGGGGCCGCGAGACCAGACCAATCCGAACTGATCGTCCTGCATGCTGGAAAAGACCTATCGCCCTGCCGAGATCGAGGCACGGATTCACGAGCGCTGGATCGAGGCCGAGGCCTTCAAGGCCGGCCGGCCCGAGCGTGCCAAGGCGCCGGCCTACTCGATCGTTATCCCGCCGCCCAACGTCACGGGCTCGCTGCACATGGGGCACGCGCTCAACAACACGCTGCAGGACGTGCTCTGCCGCTTCGAGCGCATGCGCGGCAAGGACGTGCTGTGGCAGCCCGGCACCGATCACGCGGGCATCGCCACGCAGCTGGTGGTCGAGCGGCAGATGATGGAGCGCCAGGAGCCCGACCGGCGCGTGATCGGCCGCGACAAGTTCGTGGAGAAGATCTGGGCGTGGAAGGCCGAGAGCGGCGGCACCATCATCAACCAGTTGAAGCGCCTGGGCGCCTCCTGCGACTGGAGCCGCGAGCGCTTCACCATGGACGAGGGCCTCTCCAAGGCGGTCCTGAAAGTGTTCGTCGATCTCTACAACGAGGGCCTGATCTACAAGGACAAGCGGCTCGGCCACTGGGACCCCGAGTTCCAGAGCGCGCTCTCCGACCTCGAGGTCGACGACATCGAGCACACGGGTAGCTTCAGATGGGCGCGCGGCCAGAAGGACAAGGACGGCAACCCGGTGCCGTTCAACGCGGCCGCGCTCGCCAAGGTGCTCGACCGCGACCCCAGCGGACACATGTACTATCTGCGCTATCCCTTGGCAGGCGTGACCTACAACGCGGACGACCCGAAGACGTTTCTCACCGTCGGCACCACGCGCCCTGAGACCATGCTCGGCGACACCGCGGTTGCCGTGCACCCTGAGGATGAGCGCTACACGCATCTGGTCGGCAAGATGGCGGTGCTGCCGCTGGCCGGGCGCGAGATCCCCATCATCGCCGACGAGTACTCCGATCCCGAGAAGGGCTCGGGCGCGGTGAAGATCACGCCGGCGCACGACTTCAATGACTACGAGGTCTACAAGCGCCACCCCGAGATCGGCCTGATCGACATCCTCGACGCCAAGGCGCAGCTCAACGATGCGGTGCCGGAGAGATACCGCGGGCTCGACCGCTTCGTTGCGAGGAAGCGCGTGGTTGCCGACCTGGAAGCGCTGAACCTGGTCGAGAAGATCGAGGCGGTCACCCATGCCGTGCCGCACGCGCAGCGCGGTGACACGGTGGTGGAGCCGCGGCTCACCGACCAGTGGTACGTGAACGCGGCGGAGCTGGCCAAGCGCGCCATTGCGGCGGTCGAGGACGGCAGCACCAAGTTCGTGCCGAAGAACTGGGAGAAGACCTACTTCGAGTGGATGCGCAACATCCAGCCCTGGTGCATCTCGCGCCAGCTGTGGTGGGGGCACCGAATCCCGGCGTGGTACGGGCCCGACAGCAAGGTGTTCGTCGCGGCAAACGAGCAAGAGGCGCTTGTCCAGGCCGGCCGCCACTACGCAGGCGACGTCAAGGTCGTCGACATGCAGACGGCGCTGGCGAATGAGTTTCGCAGCCGCGACGACTATGCGCTGCTCTATCGCGACGAGGATGTGCTCGACACCTGGTTCTCCTCGGCGCTGTGGCCTTTCTCCACGCTCGGCTGGCCCGAGAAGACCAGGGAAGTCGCCCGCTTCTATCCCACCAGCGTGCTCGTCACCGGCTTCGACATCATCTTCTTCTGGGTGGCGCGCATGATGATGATGGGGCTCCACTTCATGAAGGAGATCCCCTTCCACGACGTCTACATCCACGCCCTGGTGCGCGACGAGAGGGGGCAGAAGATGTCCAAGACCAAGGGCAACGTCATGGACCCCTTGGACATCATCGACGGCGTCGACCTCGACACGCTGATCCTCAAGCGCACCGGCGGCCTCTTGCGCAAGGAGGACGCCGGCCGCATCGCCCGCGACACGCGCAAGGACTACCCGACGGGCATCACCGCCTACGGCGCCGATGCGCTGCGCTTCACGCTCGCCGCCATGGCCGCGCAGGGCCGCGACATCAAGCTGGCCATGAAGGTGGTCGAGGGCTACCGCAACTTCGGCACCAAGCTGTGGAACGCGGCGCGCTTCGCCGAGATGAACGAGTGCGTACGCAAGAAGGACTTCGACCCCAAGGCGGTGGAGGAGACCGTCAACCGCTGGATCGCAGGCGAGGTGGAGCGTACGGCAGCCGCCGTCACCGCCGGCATCGAGGCCTACAAGTTCAACGAGGCGGCCGGCGCCATCTACGAGTTCGTGTGGGGCACGTTCTGCGACTGGTATCTGGAGCTGATCAAGCCGATCCTCGACGGCAGCGAGGACGCGGCCAAGGCCGAGACGCGCGCCACCACGGCGTGGGCGCTCGACCAGATCCTGAAGTTGCTGCACCCCTTCATGCCGTTCATCACCGAGGAGCTGTGGGACCGGCTGGTGGAGGTGGGCGTGCAGCGCGAGAACCTGTTGTGCCTGAGCACCTGGCCGGTGTTCGAGGGGCTGGCCGACGCGGACGCCGACGAGGAGATCGGCTGGCTGGTCAAGGTCATCAGCGAGGTGCGCTCGGTGCGCAGCGAGATGAACGTGCCGGCCGGGGCCAAGATCCCGCTGGTGCTGATCGGCGCCGGCAAGGCCGAGCGCGCGCGGGTGGACCACCACGAGGATACCATCCTGCGGCTCGCGCGCATCGACGCCATCTCCTTCGCCAAGGCCGCGCCCAAGGGCTCGGCGCAGATCGTGGTCGGCGAGACCATCGTTGCGCTGCCGCTCGAAGGCGTGATCGACATGGCGGCCGAGCGGACGCGGCTGGAGCGCGAGATCGAGAAGGCGCTGGCCGAGATCGCCAAGATCGACGCCAAGCTCGGCAACGAGAGCTTCGTCGCCAAGGCGCCGCCAGAGGTGGTCGAGGAGAACCGCGAGCGCAAGACGGCCTTCGAGGCATCCGTGCAGAAGCTGAAGTCGGCGCTGAAGCGCCTCGACGCGACCACTTGAGCTCGCAACCTGCTGGCCAAGGCTCCCCAGCAGGGACGCGGATGTGGCGGGCCGGCGCGGCGTGGGCTAGGAAATTGCGCATGTACACGCCTGCCCATTTCAAGATCGAGGACGCTGCCGAGGTGCACGCGCTCATGCGCGCGCATCCGTTTGCGATCCTGGTCACGCAGGGTGCCGACGGCCTGACGGCCACGCACCTGCCGACGGTGCTCAAGGTGGACGAAGCGAGCCCGCTGGGCCGCATCGAATGCCATCTCGCCCGGCCCAACCCGCAGTGGAAGACGTTCGCTGCCGGCACCGAGGCGCTGATGATCTTCCAGGGGGCGGAGGCCTACATCCGGCCGGGCTGGTATCCATCGAAGGCCGAGCACGGCAAGGCCGTGCCCACCTGGAACTACGCGGCCGTCCACGCCTATGGGCCGTTGCGCGTGATGAACGACAAGGCGTGGCTGCTCGCGCACGTGGGCGAGCTGAGCGATCAGCAGGAGGCGCCCTACGCTGCGCCGTGGTCGATGGCGGATGCGCCGCAAAGCTATGTCGAGGTGATGGCGCGCGGCATCGTCGGGCTGACGCTCGAGATCGCCCGTCTCGAGGGCAAGATGAAGATGAGCCAGAACCGGGATGCGTGCGATGGCAACGGGGTCGTGCAGGGACTGGGCGATCGCGCCGAAGCCGGCGACGCGGAGACAGCTGCCCTGGTTCAGAAGTTCATGCGCTGAAAGTCGACCGGGCTGACGCGACCGCGTGGCCCCGGGCTGCCTGGTTTGCAGCGAACGCCCCGCCGGCGGCGGCAAGGATCAGTGCGCCGGTGAGACCGAGCCGGGGCACCTTGGGGCAGCTTGCGCAGGAAGGCCCCAGCTGTGCCGACCTCAGAGCTCGGATCCGGAAATTTTCAGTCCGGTGAGCTTCCATTCCCAGCCCACGAACTCGAGCGTGCTGGTGTAGGTGCGCCCGGCCGCGTACTTGTCCTCGACCTCCATGACGAACTTGCCGGGGATGTGGAACGTGGCGCGGCGCAGGCGCCTCCAGAAGCTGGCGAAACGGTCGATCGCGGTGCCCTCGAGCATGGTCCCCGCCAGCGCCGTTGGCGGCTCCGGCTGCCCGAGGATCGGCCGCAGGGCGCCGCGCAGGCGGCGATAGCCGAGCAGCACCGGCAGGTTCTGCGGTGTGACGTAGCGGTCGATCACATTGCCGGCGAGATCTTGGCGCAACCGCCGACTTCACGCGCTGCCAGATGCTGGGCGGCGGAGAATTAGGGTCGGCCTCGAGGCGGGCGATGGTTTCGGGGCTCAACGGACGCCTTGAGGGAGGCTCGCACGGCGTCCCATTCGACCTTGCGCGTCAGCGTGGCGACGTCGCCAGCAATCATGGCCTCGCGGAGCTGCAGCGCCGTGTACAGAGGCCACGCCACGTAGGCCCCCAGCAGAGCGACGAGGAAGAGAACAACCCGCGGGAAGCGCATGCGCACTCCAAAGCCCCAACTGTGACTGTTATATCACAATTGGGGCGGAGCCAGGGCCGCCGCAAGGGCGGTCGCGATAGGGTCGTGGATCTCACATCCCGGTCTGTCGGCGGGCCGGGCGGGCCGCCTAGAGCCCTTCCGACTTATGTGGAACCATATCCAGCGTTGCGGAAGTAGTTCGCACACTCGGTTGGCGTAAAGCGGTCGATGAGCTTGCCGATGCGGTTCCACATTCCTTCGACGGTGCGCTCGTCGGCCTTGCGCAGCAGGGTCTTGAGCTTGGCGAAGGCCTGCTCGATCGGGTTGAGGTCGGGCGAGTAGGGCGGCAGGAACAGCGGCCTGGCGCCGACGGCGCGGAGCAGGCGCTGCACCTCGGCGCCCTTGTGCGAGCCGAGGTTGTCCATCACGACGATGTCGCCGGGCTCGAGCGTGGGGATCAGCACCTGCTCGACGTAGGCGCGGAAGGTCTCGCCGTTGATCGGGCCGTCGAGCACGAGCGGCGCGGTGATGGCGTCATTGCGCAGGGCTGCCAGGAAGGTGGTGGTGCGCCAGTGGCCGTGCGGCACTTTCGCCTTCAACGGCTCGCCGCGCCGCCACCAGCCGTGCGTGCGGGTCATGTTGGTCTTGGTCCACGTCTCGTCGATGAAGACCAGGCGCTCGGGCGCCAGCCGCGGCTGCAGCCGGTGCCACCACCGGCGACGGCGGGCGACGTCAGGCCGGTCCTGCTCGCAGGCGAGCACGGTTTTTTTTGAAGCTGACGCCCTCGCGCTTCAGAAAGCGCCAAAGCGTGTCGCAGGCTACCACCATGCCGCGCTCGGCCAATTCGTCCAGCAGCTCGTGCAACGTCAGGTCCGGCTTTTTCCGGAGGCGGGCGAGCAGCCACTCGCGCTCGCCTGCGAGCAGATAGGGCCGTTTGCCACCCATCGGCTTGGACGCAGGACTGCCAGCCTCGCGCATCCGGCCATGCCACTTCACCGCTGTCGATGGGGCGATGTCGTTGAGCCGCGCCACCTGCCGACACGACAGGCCGCGCTCCAACTGCGAAACCACACGCTCACGCAGGTCGAGAGAGTAGGGTCGAGCCATCGCGTGCTGGCCTCCGCTCCAGCACGCAGCTTGAATTCAGATCGCCCCTGATTTGGGAATCCCTCGCGATTCCACTAAGAGCGGAAAGACTCTAGGGCTCGACACCGAGCACCTTCAGCCGGTCGCGGGCCATGCGCTGTGCCCACGGGCTGCTCTCGTATTTGCCCACCGGAGCTGCCAGCGCGGCCCTGAAGTCGGCGATGGCATTGTCCCGCGCCCCGGCCTTCTCCTGCACAAGGCCACGCTGGGTGTAGGCGCCGGCGTAGCCGCTGTCGATGGCGAGCGCCGACGTGAAGTCGGCGATGGCCGCCTCGGTGCGGCCCAGGTCGATGTTGGCGAGGCCCCGGTTGTAGTAGGCGAAAACGAAACTCGGCCGCATTCTGATCAGGGCGTCGAACTCCTCGACCGCCTCGGGATAGCGCTTGAGCGCGCGGTAGGTGTTGCCGCGGCCGTTGCGAGCGGCCAGGTGGCCGGCGTCGAGCCGGATGGCCTCGTCGTAGGCGACCAGCGCCAGCTCGTACTGGCGCAGCGAAAAGTGCGTCCCGCCGCGCGCCACCTGCAGGTTGGGATCGGCGGGCCTGAGCTCGGAGGCCTTCACATAGTCGGCGAGAGCGTCCGCGTGACGGCCCTTCCTGGTGTAGGCGCGGGCGCGCAGCTGCAGTTGCGCGATGTCGTAGGGGTTGGCCTGCAGGGCCCTGGTGGCATCGGCGATGTCGCGATCGGCGTCCGCCGTCTTCGCCGGGTCGGCCGAAGCGGGAGCCGGCGCAGGCGCGGGCGGCGGCGGCGCAGGTTGCGGCAGGGGCGCCGGCCTGCCGATCACGGGACCCGACTTGGTGCTCGGCGAGGGCGTGGCCGGCGTCGCCTGCCCGCACACGTCGCGCAGCGCGCGCCAGTCGGCGTCCGACAGCGCGGGCGTGGCGGGATAGGCCGCCTGAGACCGCACCAGCTCGAGGCGCTCGGTGGTCGCCGGGTGGGTGCGCAGCAGCTCTGACGTGAAGATGCGCGAGCCGAGGCTCTTCTTGCCGTCGTCGGCGCCGTTTGCCTCGCTGGCCTTGTCGGGCGGGCTGGCGATCTTGGGCTCGAGACGCTCGAAGAAGTCGCCGAAGCCCTTCGCCGGGATCTGCGCGTTCTTGAGAATGCGGATGGCATGCGCGTCGGCCTCGCGCTCGGCCACGCGCGTGTAGCGCAGCTGGGTGAGCAGCAGGCCGATATTGGTGGCCGTTCCCGTGCTGCCGGCAAACACCAGCTGGGCGGCCGCGGCAAGCCCCATGGCGCGGACGAGGCCAGCTTCGGGATGCAGCTCCAGCACGTGTCCGAGCTCGTGGGAGAGCACGCCCGCCACCTCGTCGGGCGAGTTGGCGCGTCTGCACGAGGCCGCGGGTGAGGATGATCTGGCCGCCCGGCGCGGCAAAGGCGTTGACCAGCCCCCAGTCGATCACCACCACGCGCACCGGCGGCGGCTGCTCCGTTGCCGCCGTCGTGAGGCGCTGGGTGAGCCGGTCGAGCGCGGCGCGGCCGCCGGCGGTCTCGCATTGCCGCATCTGGCCGCTGATCTGGGCAATGACGCTGCGGCCCATGGCCTCGCGGGTCTGCTGCGGCAGCATGCGGGCGATGGTCTGCGCCGGATGCAGCTCGAGCAGGCGCACGGTGAGCGCCACGGCAACCACCAGCGCGACCACTGCGGCGCCGGGCACCAGGGATTGCAAGCGCTGGCGCGCCGCCGACAATTGGCGGGCCCTGGCGTACAGAGCGCTGCTGAACGCGGGGTCGGCGACGAACAAGGCCTGGGCGCCGGCGGGCTTGGCGCTGAGCAGGATGTCGCTTGCGCCGGAGCGCAGCGGCACGTTGCTGCCGAGATCGGCGTAGGGCCACACGAGCGCCGGCTGGCGCTCGCCGGGGCGCAGGATCTCCAGGCCCGCCTCGCCCAGGCGCACCTTGACATCGAAGGATGCCGCGGTGCGGCCGTCGCTCAGCCTGCCGTTGTAGAGCGTGGGATCAGAAGGCATCGACATTGAACGCCTCCGCCAGACCCTCGCCCCTCGTCAGCAGCGCGTCCGGGTTCTGTCCGATCGCCTGCCACTCGATCGGGCCTTCGAGGGAGAGGCGGTCGACGATGTAGCGCATCGATCTGCGCCTCGGCTACCGGCGACAGGATGGTGAGTGACAAGACGCGGATGAGGTAGTTGGAGGCGACGAGCCAGATCAGGCTCGGCACCGTGGCGTTGAGGTGGAAGCTGGCGCCCTGGTACTTGGTCTCCGCCGCGAAGTAGTTGAACATGCGGCTGGAGTACCAGGCGCGGATGATGGCGAAGATCAGCAGCGCGGCGAACGCGATGCCGACGATGCCGGCGATCTGGGCGGCCGACGGCGGTCGCATGTTCGCCATGTTGCCCGCGCTGGCGGCGTTGGCGGCGAGCACCAGCCCGATCGCCACCGAGGCGCCGATGACGAGCGCGATGCCGCTCACCCATACCAGCCAGAAGCGGCTGTAGAGCGGGCCGGCGCGGCCGGTGAAGGTGAATGCCTTGTCGCCGAAGTGGGTCTGGTCGAACAGCACCTTCTGCAGCTTGACGGCCCGCCACGGCAGGATCCAGCCGAATGTCAGCGGCACCAGCAGCGTGGTCCACAGATAGGTCCAGGCGAACGACGCCGAGCGCCCCGACAGACCACCGCGGATGCCGCGCCAGCGCGTGCGCGAGAGCCGGTAGCGGCGCGCCCGGTGGATGCCGATGCCCCACAGCACGAAGATCAACAGCCACACGAGGCCCTCGATGCCGCCGCGCCGGACGGCTTGGGTGCCCGAACAGCAGCGGCACCAGGAACGCCATCAGCCCGAGCGGCAGCAGCACCAGCAGGAAGACCACCACGAAGCCGCGAAACAGCTCCCCGCCCGTGCCGCGGTACTCCAGCGGCTCGCCGTCGACGCGCACCGCCGACCAGATGCGCTGGCGGACTTCGGTCTTTCCCCAGAAATGGTAAACCCCGAGCGTCAGGATGCGCAGCAGGGTGTTGAGCAGGCTCAGGCCCACGAACCCGCTTTGCGGTTGCACCCACATGATGCGGTTGGGGGCCTCGACCGGCTGGGCGGAGGCGGCAATCGTCATTGCGGAACATGCCCTCGGCAATGGCCTAAGTTCCTTCCTAACATGCCGGCCAAACGCGCCGGAAGAATGGACGCCCCCAAGTCGCCCACAGACTGTTGCTCCTGCGCCACCAGTGCGCCACCGTTGAGCCACAAACGGCGGCAACATGTTGGCCGGATCGCCCTAGCGGGGCTATGGCGTATCGGCGGTACGCACGATTTCTCAAGTGATCGCGGCCCAGATCAGGACCTTGGCTCACTAGTTACGTCGCGTGAGAGTGCGCACCAGTTATGTGGCGCGAACAACGCACGGCGCAGGATCGGTTCATGGACGCCAAGACGTTCGACAAATCCAAGTTGCCCAGCCGGCACGTGACAGAGGGGCCATCGCGCGCCCCGCATCGCTCCTACTACTACGCCATGGGTCTGACCGAGGAGCAGATCCACCGCCCATTCGTCGGCGTGGTGTCGTGCTGGAACGAGGCCGCGCCCTGCAATATCGCGCTGATGCGCCAGGCCCAGTCCGCCAAGAAGGGCGTCGACGAGGCCGGCGGCACGCCGCGCGAGTTCTGCACCATCACCGTGACCGACGGCATCGCCATGGGCCACCAGGGCATGAAATCGTCTTTGGTGTCGCGAGAGGTGATCGCCGATTCGATCGAGCTCACCATGCGCGGGCATTGCTATGACGCGATGGTCGGGCTGGCGGGCTGCGACAAGTCGCTGCCCGGCGTGATGATGGCGATGCTGCGCCTCAACGTGCCGGCGGTGTTCATGTACGGCGGCTCGATCCTGCCCGGCAAGTTCAAGGGCCGCGACGTGACCGTGGTCGACGTGTTCGAGGGCGTGGGCCAGCACTCGGCCGGCACCATGTCGGATGAGGAGCTGCACGAACTCGAGTGCGTCGCCTGTCCCGGCGCCGGCGCCTGCGGCGGACAGTTCACGGCCAACACCATGGCCATGGTGTCGGAGGCGATCGGGCTGGCGCTGCCGGCCTCTGCGGGGGCGCCTGCGCCCTACGAGAGCCGCGACCAGTATGCAACCGCCAGCGGCCGCGCGGTGATGCGCCTGCTGGCCGACGGCATCCGACCTCGCGACATCTGCACCCGCAAGGCCTTCGAGAACGCGGCCACCATCGTCGCGGCGACGGGCGGCTCCACCAATGGCGGCCTGCATCTGCCGGCCATGGCGCACGAATGCGGCATCGAGTTCGACATGATGGACGTGTGCGCCATCTTCAAGCGTACGCCCTACATCGCCGACCTGAAGCCCGGCGGAAAATACGTGGCCAAGGACGTGTACGATATCGGCGGCGTGCCGCAGGTGATGCGCGCGCTCCTCGACGGCGGCTACCTGCACGAGGACTGCATCACCGTCACCGGGAAAACCATCAAGCAGAACCTCGAAGGCGTGAAGTTCAACGAGAACCAGAAGGTCGTCTATCCGGTCTCCAAGGCGATCACTCCGACCGGCGGCGTCGTCGGCCTGCAGGGCTCGCTGGCGCCGGACGGCGCCATCGTCAAGGTCGCGGGCATGACCAATCTCAAGTTCCGCGGACCTGCGCGCTGCTTCGACTGCGAGGAGGACTGCTTCGAGGCGGTGCAGAACCGCACCTACAAGGACGGCGACGTCTTGATCATCCGCTACGAGGGCCCCAAGGGCGGCCCCGGCATGCGCGAGATGCTCTCGACCACGGCAGCCCTCTCCGGGCAGGGCGCAAAGGACAAGGTGGCGCTGATCACCGACGGCCGGTTCTCGGGCGCGACGCGCGGCTTCTGCATTGGTCATGTCGGTCCGGAGGCAGCGGTCGGGGGGCCGATCGCGCTCATTCAGGACGGCGACATGATCTCGATCGACGCCGAGGAGGGACGGCTCGATCTCGAGGTGGATGCAGCGGAGCTGGCCAGGCGCAAGAGCGCTTGGAAGCCGCCCGCCAATCCATACCAGAGCGGCGTGCTGCGCAAGTATGCGGACCAGGTCGGCCCGGCACGCAAGGGGGCGGTCACTCATGCAGGCGGAAAGGCCGAAGTGGTTTGCTATGCGGATATTTAGCGGGGTGATTGCGGCAGTGCTCGTCGTGGTGGCGAGCGCGGCGTTGGCATCGCAGCCGGTGCCCGGCGAAGCGTCAGACGTCGCCTTCGAGCGCGGCGTGGCCGCTTACAACACGGGCGCCTACACGGCAGCCGTGCCGGCGCTGGTGGAGGCGGCGGCCTCGGGCAGCGAAACGGCCAAGTTCTTCGCCGAGTACTATCTGGCGCGCATCTATTCCGACACGACCAGCGGCCAGACCAATCATGCCAAGGCGTTCATGCTCTACCGCAAGCTCGCCGACGAGCATGCCGAGGTCGATCCCGACGAGGACTATCGCGCGCCGTTCGTGGCCAAGTCTCTCATCATGCTGGCGGGCTACACCAGGAGCGGCGTGCGCGACCTGCACATGGCCGCCAACCCGCGCAAGGCCGCAAGCTTCCTGCATCATGCCGCGCTGTTCTTCGGCGACAAGGAGGCGCAGGTGGAGCTCGCCAAGCTCTACCTGGGCGGCGATCGCACCCGCGACGACGTGCGCCGCGGGCTGCACTACCTGTCGACGCTCAGCGAGCAGAGCTACCCGGCGGCGCAGGCGCTACTGGCCGAGCAGCTGTGGATCGGCGAGCACGTCAAGGTGGACCAGCGGCGCGCGCTGGCGCTCATCACCATGGCGGCGGAGAGCGCACCGGCGCACGATCGCATCTGGATCGAGGAAACCTATCACAGCATGTTCTGCGCGGCGTCGCAGGCAACCCGCGAGGAGGCCGACGGGCTGATGGCGCGCTGGCGCAAGATGTTCGCGGCGCCCGCTGCCGACTCGATCGACCGCCAGGGCCTTGGAGCGCGCGAGCAGCTTCCGGAGCGGCAATGCTCCAACGGCGAGACCCTCGCCATCCGGCGCAGCGTGCCTGTCGCCGCAGCCGTGGCCCAGCCGGCGCCGCCCCAGGCCGCGGTGGTCGTGAAGGGCAGCGCCTTATCGCTCGGGTATCGTCCGGCGAGCGGGCCGGACCCGGCGGCCATCAAGAAGTAGCGCTGCCGGCTGCGGCATGGCCCAAGCCTATCGGCGGCTCAGTCGACGGCCAGCTCGACCCACACCGGCACGTGGTCGGAAGGCTTCTCCCAGCCGCGGGTGAACTTGTCGACGCCGGCCGCGGCCAACCGGTCGGCGGCCTGCGGCGAGGCCAGGATATGGTCGATGCGGATGCCGTGGTCCTTCTGCCAGGCGCCGGCTTGGTAGTCCCAGAAGGTGTAGAGCCCCGGCTCGGGGTGGCAGGCGCGCACCGCGTCCACCAGGCCCAGGTTCAGAAGCGAGCGGTAGGCGGCGCGCGTCTCGGGCTGGAACAGGGCGTCCTCCGTCCAGGCCTGCGGGTTCTTGGCGTCCACCGGCTCGGGGATCACGTTGAAATCGCCGAGCAGCACGAACGGCTCCTCCAGAGCCAAGAGATCACGGGCCCGATCCTCGAGCCGCCGCATCCAGGCGAGCTTGTAGGTGAACTTGTCGGTGCCGATCGGATTGCCGTTGGGCAGATAGAGATTGCCGACGCGCACCACCCCGCCGCTGCCTGCCGGCACCACCACCTCGATGTAGCGGGCGTGATTGTCGGCCTCGTCGCCGGGAAGCCCGCGCACCGTTACCTCGTCGAGGGGCAGCTTGGAGGCGATGGCGACACCGTTGAACCCCTTCTGCCCATGGACGGCGAGGTTGTAGCCCAGCTCCTCGAAGGGCTCGGCCGGAAACGCCTCGGTGACGCACTTGATCTCCTGGAAGCAGGCGATGTCGGGGCTCGCCTCCTTGAGCCAGGTGATGGCGCCGTCCAGGCGCGCCTTGACGCCATTGATGTTCCAGGTGGCGATTTTCATGGCGGGTCTCAGGATGCGTTCTGCAAGGCCGTGGGCACGGCCGCTAGTGTGATGATCGAGATCGCGCTGGGCTGGTTTCGGATGCGGACTTCTCGATCTGAATCACTCTAGCATCATGATTTTGCTAGTGTCCTTTAGATCGCGAAATTCGTTCTGAGTCCGCCGGATAGTGAGACGAATTTCGCGATCAGGACACTAGGCCAAAGCCTCGTACGTGGCCTCGAACGTCTCGGCATTGTTGCCGTAGACGTCGGCGCCGTTGAGGATGAGATAGCCGGCCGGCGCGACCTGGCGCTCGCCCCACGGCGCCAGGATATCGAAGCCGCCGCGAAAGCGCAGCGCCGTGACGACGCCTTTCGGGCGGTAGACCTTGCCGAGCCGCGCGATCTCCTTGCCGCGCAAGGGCGCGTACAGCTCCAGGAAGCGGCCGGCGGGCACGACGTAGGTGTTCTTGTGCCCCTCGAGTCGCGCAGCACCTTGCGCGCGGGCGACAGGCTGGTGACGATCCAGTCTCCGGCCTGGGCGCGGTTGGTCGTCTCCTTGCCGTTCCAGCGCGTTTCCACTTTTCTGGCCCGAGTGGCGCGCCGCGCGGCGATCAGACCGGTCTTGCGCGCGCGCATCGGCTCGAGCCTGCTCTTTGCCGCGACCGCCCGGAAATCCGCCGCCGTCAGCGCCTTGTTGCTCTCGAGACGGCCGCCGGCGCCCGTGATCTTCCAGGTGGCGGATGTGGCGGCTCGCTTGCTCCGGCTGGCGGGCTTTGGCGAGGGCTGCCTGCGTTTGCCGCGTGAACGCGGGGGACCAGCCGCTGTCGGTTTGGCGTTCATCGGAGCAACTTCCGCGACTTGAAGCAAAACGCGCTGCTTTTGTGAGCGCACAATTTAGCATGGCGCGCGCAAACCTGCGCGGCATGCCGGCGTGACGTTTAGGGGGCTCGGTCAGGCTAGATGGAAAAGCTGGTGCCGCATCCGCACGAGGCGGTGGCCTGCGGGTTCTTGATCTTAAAGGAGGCGCCGATCAGGTCGTCGACGTAGTCGATCTCGGAGCCTGCGAGAAATCCCAGCGACACCGGGTCGATCAGCACCCGGGCGCCCTCCTTCTCGATCACCAGGTCGTCGGTCTCGCTGCCCCCCACCAGGTCGAACTTGTACTGGAAGCCCGAGCAGCCGCCGCCCTCCACGCTCACCCGCAGCATGCGAGTTGCGGACTCGCCGGCCACGATCTGGGCGATGCGGCGGGCGGCGCGGTCGGTGACGATGACGGCTACGGCTGTTTCGCTCATGTTCACGCGGCGGTTGCAGCTGGCGGGGGCATTTCGCGGCCTGCACCGCAAAATGCTAGTCTGGGCCATGCGATTCCCAACCAAACATAGGGTGGCGGGGCCCCAAGTCAAACCGGCGGCCCGGCATGGCTGACGGGACGACCGGGCAAGACCTGACCGCGGGCGGCGGGCGTCCCTTCGACACCGGCCCCGGCCGGGCCTTGGCGCGCTATGCAACCCAGGCGCGCGACAGCGCCGGGCGGGTCAATCCCGAGCCCGGCTGCCCGATGCGCACGCCCTTCCAGCGCGACCGCGACCGCATCGTGCACGCCACAGCCTTCCGCCGGCTCACCTACAAGACGCAGGTGTTCGTGTTCCACGAGGGCGATCACTACCGCACGCGCCTCACGCACAGCCTGGAGGTGGCGCAGATCGCCCGCGCGATTGCCCGCATGCTCGACCTCGACGAGGACCTGGCCGAGGCGCTCGCGCTGGCGCACGACCTGGGGCATCCGCCGTTCGGCCATGCAGGGGAGCGCGCGCTCGCACAGGCCATGGCGCCCTACGGCGGCTTCGATCACAACGCCCAGAGCCTCAAGGTGGTGACCAGGCTGGAGCGCAAGTACGCCGGCTTCGACGGGCTCAATCTCACGCTGGAGACGCTGGAGGGCCTGGCCAAGCACAACGGTCCCCTCACGGGTCGCGACGCCCGAGGCCGAAGCGGTGCTGCGCAGGGCGATTGCCGAGGCCGGCCTGGCCGACCGGCTGCATCTCGACCGGTACGCGCCTGCCGAAGCGCAGGCCGCCGCTGTCGCCGACGACATCGCCTACAACAGCCACGACCTCGATGACGGCCTGCGCGCCGGGCTCATCGGCCTCGACGATCTGGGCGAGGTGCCGCTGGCGGGAGGCTACGTGCGCGCGGCGCTGAGCGCGGGCATGGACAAGCGGCGCGTGATCTACGAGGTCAACCGCCGCATCATCACCGACCTGATCGACGACGTGGTGCGGGAATTCGCGGTGCGCCTGGCGGGGCTCGCCGAGCAGAGCCTGGCGGGCGTGCGCGCGGCCGGCCGCCCGGTGATCGCTGCGTCCCAAGCGCGCCGGTCGGAGATGGTAGGGCTGCAGAGCTACCTCTACGCCAACGTCTATCGCCACCCCGCGCGTGATGGGCGTCGTGGCCGGCGCCGAGCAGATCGTGCGCGACCTGTTCGCGCCGGTTCATGGCGGCGCCTGCCGAGATGCTGCCGTCCTGGCGCGCGTCGGCGGAGTTGAGCGGCAGCGAGGCCGAGCGCGCGCGGCGTGGTGGCGGACTTCGTGGCCGGCATGACCGACCGCTTCGCCATCAAGGAGCACCGGCGCCTGTTTGACGCCACCCCGGAATTGCGTTAGCCCGCACCGGCCGTGAAATCGTGAGATCGAAGCCGTCGAGCTGGCGACTTCACGCGATGGCAAGGTCCCAGATGAACGTCCACGCACTGGTGCATGAGAAGATCGTCGACGCCCTCAAGTCCTTGCAGGGCGAAGGCGCGCTGCCGGCTGAGCTCGACTTCGCCAACGTCGAGGTTTCGCCGCCGCGCGATGCCTCCCACGGCGACCTCGCCAGCAACGCTGCCCTGGTGCTGGCCAAGGCGGCCAAGATGAAGCCGCGCGACATCGCCGAGAAGCTGGCGGAGAAGGTGCGGGCGCTGCCGCGACGTGCAAGGCGTGGAAGTCGCCGGCGCGGGCTTTCTCAACATGCGCTTTGCGCCAGCCTTCTGGCAGGGCGTGGTGGCGGCGATCCTGAAGGAAGGCGGCGCCTACGGCCGCGTCGACCTGGGTCGCGGCGAGCGCATCAATGTCGAGTACGTGTCGGCCAACCCGACGGGGCCCATGCACGTCGGCCACTGCCGCGGCGCGGTGTTCGGCGACGCGCTTGTCCAACCTGCTCGCCTTCGCCGGCTATGCCGTCACGCGCGAGTACTACATCAACGATGCCGGCGCCCAGGTCGATGCGCTGGCGCGCTCCGCCTACCTGCGCTACCGCGAGGCGCTGGGCGAGGACATCGGCGAGATCCCGGCGGGCCTCTATCCCGGCGACTACGTGAAGCCGGTGGGCGAGGCGCTGGCCAAGGAGTACGACCACGCGCTGCTGAACTTCCCCGAGGAGCGCTGGCTGCCGCTGGTGCGCGATGCAGCCATCGCGGCCATGCTGGCCATGATCAAGGAGGACCTGGCGGCCCTCAACGTCGGCCACGAGGTGTTCTTCTCCGAGCGGTCGCTGACGGCGCAAGCCGACGAGATCAAGGCCACCATCGAGGAGCTGCGCAAGAAGGGTCTCGTCTACGAGGGCCGCCTGGAGAAGCCCAAGGGCCACGACGACGGCGAGTGGGAGGACCGCGAGCAGACGCTGTTCAAGTCCACGGCCTTCGGCGACGACGTCGACCGCCCGCTGATGAAGTCGGACGGCAGCTACACCTATTTCGCCGCCGACATGGCCTACCACCACAACAAGCTCTCCCGCGGCTTCCGCCACCTGATCAACGTGTTCGGCGCCGACCACGCCGGCTACCTGGCGCGCGTGAAGGCGACGGTGGCGGCGCTGTCCGACGGCAAGGCCGACCTCGACATCAAGGTGTGCCAGCTGGTGAAGCTGTTCCGCGGCGGCGAGCCGGTGCGCATGTCCAAGCGCGCGGGCACGTTCGTGACCCTGCGCGAGGTGGTGGACGAGGTGGGCCGCGACCCCGTGCGCTTCATGATGCTCTACCGCAAGAACGACGCGGCGCTCGACTTCGACCTCGCCAAGGTGCTGGAGCAGTCCAAGGACAATCCCGTGTTCTACGTGCAATACGCGCATGCGCGGGCCAAGTCGGTGTTCCGCCAGGCGCGTGAGGCATTTCCCACCCTTGCCGAGGGCGCGCCGGAAATACTGAACGCTGATCTTTCGCGCCTCGATGATGCTGGCGAGATCGATTTGATGCGCAAGCTGGCGGCTTTCCCGGGGCTGGTGGAGGGTGCCGCCCGTGCCCACGAGCCGCACCGGCTGGCCTTCTATCTCTATGATTTGGCTTCCGCTTTTCACGCCCAATATACGCGGGGCAATGAATTGCCACATTTGCGCTTTATTCAGCCGAATGACGGGACTTTAACCGCCGCTCGCCTTGCGCTGATCGGGGCCAACGTTGAGGTGTTGGCTGCTGGCTTGGCAATTCTCGGGGTGCTCGCACCCGACGAGATGCGCTAAAGTCGATTTGGGGAGAGCACGCAGCGAAAGCGTAGGGGAACAATCGATGGCGCGGTCCAATGGTCCGTTGGGACCAGGGGGGACACGGGCGCCGGCCCGCCGGCTTCCGATAGACGATCCGTATGCGCCGCCTGCCGGGCAAGGTGGCGGCCACAACAATGGATGGCCGCCTGCGCCCTATCCCGATCAGGCAGGGCAGCAGGGCTATCATTTCCCGCCCGAGCCGGAGCAGCAGAACCCCTACGGCCAGCACCAGGGCTATGCGCAGTCTCCACCCCAGCAGTATGAGGGCTACGCGAACGGGATGGAGCAGCCCTCCTACCCGCAGCAGCAGTGGAGCCAGCATCCCGACCCGCGCGGGTACGATCTCGGCAACTACATGCCGGCGACATCCCAGCCCTATCCTCCCGCCGACCCCGGTCCGTTCCGCCAGGGGGCGGACCGCGCCTATGGCGGCGCGCATCAGGGCTACGCCGACTCGGATGCCGACTATTCGGACGACGATTTTAGCGATGCGGACGAGCCGCGCCGCAGCCGGCGCTGGATGTTCGTGGCCGCTGCGGCCTTGGTCGGCGCGGTCGGCATCGGCGGTGCGCTCGCCTATACCTACAAGTCTCTGTTTGCTCCCTCGGCGGGACGTGTGCCGGTGGTGAAAGCCGAGCAGGGCACCAGGGCCAAACCCAGCGACAAGTCGCTCACCCGGTTGAACGACGACGCCTCAAAGCAGGCGAGCGCCGAGCCCCAGGACGATCGCGTGGGCGACGACAGCGGCGGTCCCAGGCGCGTGAAAACCATCGCCATCAACCCGGGCGCGCCGGGGATGGTGCCGGCAGCTCAGCAGACCGGTCCCCAGGTGTCGCCGTCGGTGCCCGGCATCATGCTGGAGTTGGGCCCCCGGCCGCAGCAAGCGCCGCCGCCGAAAGGTGGTGCCCCGACGACGCCCCGAGTTCTCGATCGGCGTGCCGCCTGCCAATATGGTGCCGCAGCAGGCGCAATCTGAGGCCGACGCTCCGCCGCCGACTAAGAGGGTCGCTGCCGTTCCCCAGCAGCCGCCGGCGGCGAAGCCGCCAACGCGGCCCGCGAGCACACCGCCTGCGGCTGCGGCGCCGAGCACAGGCGCGGCTACGTCGCGGTGCTGTCCTCGCAGAAGTCGCGCCTGGATGCGCTCAAGGTGTTCGCCGACCTGCAGCAGAAGTATCCCGACGCGCTCTCCAACAAGGTACCCGACGTGCAGGAGAAGGATTTGAGCGAGCGGGGATTGGGCACCATGTTCCGCCTCGTCGTCGGCCCGCCGG
The DNA here is from genome assembly GCA_963756735.1 of uncultured Alphaproteobacteria bacterium. Classification (GTDB taxonomy): domain Bacteria; phylum Pseudomonadota; class Alphaproteobacteria; order Rhizobiales; family Hyphomicrobiaceae; genus AWTP1-13. Next base: position 240,647 of record CAVWOY010000031.1, on the reverse strand, counting down.
GCTCGCGCAGCGCAGCCTCGGGCGTGTGCAGCCAGCTCAAGTCGGCTGGCTCACGAGGGCTGCTGGGTGACGGAGTTACTGAGCGCTCCGACCCTGGCGCGCACGCGCGCCAAGTCGATCGTTGCGCGCAGCGAATGGTGCTATCGCCGCCTTGCCGAAGCACCGCATATAATCATTGAGGAACCAAGCGCTCGCCTCTGAACCATGGTAGCGGCATTCATCACTGCGCTGGCGGGACCTGATCTAGGGCCCGACGAAGCGGCGCTGCTGCGCCAGGCGCGGCCGTGCGGCGTGATCGTGTTCGCCCGCAACGTGCGCGACCCCGATCAGGTGCGCCGCCTCGCGGACGCGCGCACGCTCGGCGGTCGGCGCCGACATCCTCGTCCTGATCGACCAGGAAGGCGGCCGTGTGCGGCGGCTGCGGCCGCCGCACTGGCGCGAGCTTCCGCCCGCAGCGGCCTTCGGGCGGCTGCATGGGGGCGATCCGCGGGCAGCCTGCGAGGCGGCAAGGCTGGCGGCGCGGCTCACCGCTGTGGAGCTCACCGCCTGCGGCATCAACACCAACTGCGCGCCGGTGCTGGACGTGCCTGTTGCCGGCAGCCACGACATCATCGGCGACCGCGCCTACGGCGCCGACCCGCGCCTGGTGTGCGCGCTCGGCCGCGCCGTCGCCGAGGGCTACATGGCGGGCGGGGTGCTGCCCGTGATCAAGCACATTCCGGGGCACGGCCGCGCCACCAAGGACAGTCATCTCGACCTGCCGGTGGTCTCGGCAACTCGCAAGGACCTCGAGGCAACCGATTTCGCCACCTTCCGCAGCCTGGCCGATCTGCCGGCCGCCATGACGGCGCACGTGGTGTTCGAGGCCTTCGATGCACGCCTGCCCGCCAGCATCTCGGCGACCGTGACGGATCAGGTGATCCGCGGCCAAATCGGCTTCGACGGCCTGCTCATGAGCGATGACCTGGGCATGAAGGCGCTCTCGGGCAGCATCGCAGAGCGCGCCGCGGCGGTGATCGCCGCAGGCTCGGACGTGGCTCTGCTGTGCAGCGGCGACCTGGCTGAAACCGAGGCGGTGGCGGCGGCGGTGCCCGCGCTCGAGGGGCGGCCGCTGCAGCGCTACCAGCGCGCCTGCGCCGTTTTCGGGCAACAGCTGCCCTTCGACGTCGCCGAAGCGGAAGCGGCGCTGGCGCTGGCATTGCGCGCCGCTGCCTGAATTGGTGTAGTGTCCCGGCGATTTACAGGTTTTCCACTGCGGTGGTGGACGAGACGCAACTATGGTCACATCGAATCAGCAGCCTGAGATCGGGCTCGCGGGCTGGGAGGACGCCGACGACGCGCCTCGCGCCGGCGAGGCTCTGATCGTCAGCCTGGACGGCTTCGAAGGGCCGCTCGACCTGCTGCTGGCGCTGGCGCGCACGCAGAAGGTGGATCTCGCCAAGATCTCCGTGCTGGCGCTGGCCGAGCAGTATCTGAAGTTCGTGAGCCAGGCCTTGAAGGCGAGGCTCGAGCTGGCGGCCGACTATCTCGTGATGGCGGCGTGGCTCGCCTTCCTCAAGTCGAAGCTGCTGCTGCCGCGCGAGGAAGGCACCGAGCAGCAGCCCTCCGGCGACGAGCTCGCCGCCCGCCTCGCCTTCCGCCTGATGCGCCTGGAGGCCATGCGCAAGGCCGGCGCCCAGCTGATGACGCGCAACCGGCTCGGCCGCGATGTGTTTCCGCGCGGCAATCCCGAGGGGGTGCGCACCATCCGCGTGCGCAAGTACTCGGCGATGATCTTCGACCTGCTCAAAGCCTACGCCGACCAGCGCAAGCGCACGGTCAGGCGCGTGCACGTGGTGCCGCGGCGCGTGGTGTGGTCGGTCAAGGAGGCCCGGGAGCGCCTGGAGGCACTGCTGGGCGACAAGATCGGCACCTGGGTGCAGCTCGATGCGTTCCTGGAGAGGTACGGCGCCATGCCGGACGTTGTCAGGACCGCGCGCGCCAGCTCCTTCGGCGCGACGCTGGAGATGGCCCGCGAGGGGCTGGTCGAGCTCTCGCAAGCCGAGCCGTTCGCGCCCATCTACATGCGCAAGCGCGAGCCGGGCGCGACCTGGCAGCGCGTTACCTGATGAGTAGAGTGGCCGGAGCTTACCGCTGCAGAAGAACAAGGGGAAAGGTATGGTTCCGCCCAAGCTCGCCGTGGTGCACGACCCCGCGCAGGACGATGACGCGCGCGCGGAGCACGTGGAGGAGCAGGGGCCCGACCAGAGCGACGTGCTGGCGCACGAGGGCTGGCGCGGGCTGCCGCCCAACGTGGCGCAGCTACCCTCGGCCGACCGGCGCCTGCAGCTGCGCATCCTGGAGGCGCTGCTGTTCGCCGCCTCCGAGCCCATCGCCGAGAGCTACCTCTCCCAGCACCTGAAGTCCGGCGACGATGTCGCGGCGCTGCTGGAGGAGCTGAAGGGCTTCTACGCCAGCCGCGGCGTCAACCTGGTCAAGGTCGCCGACAAGTGGACCTTCCGCACCGCCGAGGACCTCTCCTACCTGCTGGAGCGGCACGCGACCGAGCAGCGGCGCCTCTCCAAGGCGGCGCTGGAGACGCTGGCCATCGTCGCCTACCACCAGCCCGTGACGCGCGCCGAGATCGAGGAGATCCGCGGCGTGGCCGCGTCTGCCGGCACGCTCGATGTGCTGATGGAGGTGGGCTGGGTGCGGCCCCGCGGCCGCAGGCGCGCGCCGGGCCGGCCGATCACCTACGGCACCACCGAGGATTTCCTCGTCCATTTCGGGCTAGACTCGATCAAGGACCTGCCGGGGCTCGCCGAGCTCAAGGGCTCGGGGCTGCTGGAGAGCAACCTGCCGCCCGACTTCACGGTGCCCGAGCCGACCGATGCCGCCACGCTGATGGCCGACGAGCTGCCGCTCGAGGCCGGAGACGACGAGCCCAATCCGGGGCTATTCTCCGGCGATCCGCACGATGACGGCGGCGGGTCGGAGCGCGGCTAGCAGCGGCAACGTCGGGGCGGTGCTCGGCTGCAGCCCGCCCGGGTCGCCGAGGCGCGAGAGTATCGTTTTTGAGCATCACCCGCTTTCTAAGGCAAAGGCTGCCCGCTTCCCCGCGCCGCAGGGCTCCCCAGGGCGCGGGCAGGGCCGCGGCCACGTTCGCCGCGCGGCTGACCTTCGACCGCGTGGAGCGGCGCTATCCGGGATCGGATGCGCTGGCGGGCTTCTCGCTCGACATCGCGCCGGGCGAGGTGGTGTGCCTGCTCGGGCCGTCGGGCAGCGGCAAGACCACGCTGCTCAGGGTAGCCTCAGGCATCGAGAAGCCGACCGGCGGCCGCGTGCTGATCAACGATTTCGAGGTGGCGGGCGCCAGCCGCTTCGTGCCGCCCGAGAGGCGCAACGTCGGGCTGATGTTCCAGGACTTCGCGCTGTTTCCTCATCTCACCATTCGCGACAACGTCGCCTTCGGCCTCAAGTCGCTGCCGCGCGAGGATGCTGCCCGCGAGGCGCTCGCCGCGCTCGCCCGTGTGGGCCTCGAGCGCTACGCCGACGACTACCCCCACATCCTCTCGGGCGGCGAGCAGCAGCGCGTGGCGCTCGCGCGCGCCATCGTGCCGCGGCCGGCGGTGATGCTGATGGACGAGCCGTTCTCGGGCCTTGACGTGCAGCTCAGGGAGCGCATGCAGGAGGAGACGCTGCAGCTGTTGCGGGAGACGCGTGCCACCTGCCTGATCGTCACGCACGCGCCGACCGAGGCGATCCGGCTCGGCGACCGCATCGCCGTCATGCGCGCGGGCCGTCTGGTGCAGGCCGGCAAGGCGGAGGAGCTCTACCGCAGCCCTGCCGACCTGTTCACGGCGCGGCTGTTCTCCGAGATCAACGAGATCCCGGTGATCGTCGAGGGCGGCGCGCTGAGAACGCCGATCGGCACCTTCGTGGTGCCGGAGCTCAGCGACGGCGAGGAGGCGATTCTGTGCATCCGCCGCCGCTCCATCCGCCTGGTGCCGGCGGGAGAGGGGCTGCCCGGTCGGGTGGTGCGCATGAAGTTTCTCGGCGATCAGGCGGTGCTGGAGATCGCCGCGCAGGGCTTCGAGCGCCCGCTGCTGACCTTCGTGCGCGAGGGCGAGGAGCCGGCCCAGGGCGCCGAGGTGGGCGTGGCCGTCGATCCCGAAAGCGTGCTGGTGTTTCCGGCCGAAGGCAACGCGCAGAACGGTCGGACCGTTGCCTCCGGCGAAGCTGAAACGCCTTGAATCCCAAGAGAGTTACCTAAATGTAAGAAGGGGCCGCAAACTTGCCCCGTGCGCCCCTTTCTGCGATACTGTGGCAAACGTGCGAAGCGGCGCTGGTGTGGCGAACCGGGAAGTTCAAGACGACGTGTCGGGCCGTACAATCGAGGCCTGACGATCCCGGCCACACGAGAACCATCGATCTGCTAGTGTCCTGGCGATCGTCAATTCCTGGCCTGCAAGACGCGGGCGTGGACTCCACGATCGAGGCGCTGGCCGCAAAGGGAGCGACAACGAAATGGGTGGCTTGAGCATCTGGCATTGGCTCATCTTTCTGGTCGTCGCCTTGCTGTTGTTCGGCGGCAGCGGCAAGATTTCCTCGATCATGGGCGACGTGGCCAAGGGCATAAAAAGCTTCAAGAAGGGCATGTCGGAGGACGACGCCGCAGCACCGGCGGCGACACCTGCCCAGCAGGACCCGTTCCGCCGCGAGGAGCCGCGGGCGCTCGACAACGCCGCAGCCAGTCCCACCGCGCAGACCGCTCCCGCGCCCCAGCCGACGAACAAGGCGAGCTGAGCTGCGGGGCGGCTTTCGCCGGCGCGCCTCTGACAGCGTCGGGCCGGCAGGCATGCCAGCGACCAGGTAGCCGATGTTCGATATCACCTCCAGCAAGCTTCTGTTGCTCGCCATCGTGGCGTTGCTGGTCATCGGGCCCAAGGACTTTCCGTTGCTGCTGCGCACGATCGGAAAGTACATCGGCATCATTCGCGGCCATGCCAGGGAGTTCCGCGCCCAGTTCGACGAGGCCATGCGCGATGCCGAGCTGACGCAGCTCAAGAAGGACGTCGAGAACATCGCGCAGGATACGGAGGCCTCGTTCCGCGCCACCGAGCAGACCCTGCAGAAGGGCGTGGAGGACCTGCGCCAGTCCGTCGACACCTCGCTCGACACCCTGAAGCAGCCCGATCCTATCGCGCACGACGCCAACGGCCTGCCGATCGCGCCGCCGCAGCCGGCGAAGCCGGCGGAGCCGGCGGCCGTTGCGGGCAACGGGGCGGGCGAGGCGCAACCGAGCACGAGCAGCCCCGGCGAAACCGCAGCGCCGAGCCAAGTTGCCGCCGAGCCCGCCCGCCCGGTCGAGAAGAGCGGGGCGTGAGGGGGCCGCGGCATGCAGGACAAGCCCGACACGCCAGCCCCGGCAGCACCCGAAGGGCACGATGAAATCGAGGCGTCGAAAGCGCCGCTGATCGACCACCTGATCGAGCTGCGCCAGCGCCTCATCTATGCCCTGGCCGGCGTCAGCGTCGGTTTTCTCGTCTGCTTCTATTTCGCGACGGGGATCTACAACCTGCTGGTTTGGCCCTATCTGCTGGCGCGCGGCGGCCAGAAGGTGGAGATGATCTTCACCGCACCGCACGAGTTCTTCTTCACCAAGCTCAAGCTCGCCCTGTTCGGCGCGATCTTCCTGGCTTTTCCCATCATCGCCATGCAGGTCTACAAGTTCGTCGCCCCCGGCCTGTACAGGAACGAGCGCGCCGCCTTCCGGCCGTTCCTGCTGGCGACCTTCCTGCTGTTCATTGCCGGCGCGCTGGTGGTCTATTTCGTCGTCATGCCGCTCGCCATGATCTTCTTCCTGTCGATGGAGCAGACGGGCGGCCCGGTGGAGATTCAATTGCAGGCCCGTGTCAGCGAGTACCTGTCGCTCATCATGACCTTGATCCTGGGTTTCGGCATCATGTTCCAGTTGCCCGTGGCGCTCACCCTGCTGGCGCGTGCCGGCATCGTCGGGGGCGCGCAGCTGCGGCAATTCCGCCGCTATGCCATCGTCGCCATCACCGGCGCCGCGGCCGTGCTCTCCCCGCCCGATCCCTTCAGCATGATCGCCATGGCGCTGCCCACGATCCTGCTCTACGAGGGCGCCATCCTGGCGGTCGATCGGGTGGAGAAGGCGCGGCTGGCGCGCCAGGCGGCGGACCAGGCGGCGGCGTCCGCGAGCTAGGCCATACCCAGCGACCGCTGGTGCCGGGAACTACAAGCGTGGGCGCACAAGTCAATCCGACCAATTCGTGCCTGCGGGGGGCGTATGAGATCGCGCCGAATGGCGCCTTTGCTGTGTGTGCGTCGTATTGGTTGATTGTTGGGAGATGTCGGAAATGGTCTGGCGGATCCAGAGCGCGTTGTTCATCGATCACGAGAACGTCGGCGGCCTGTGCCCGCCCGAGAAGATCGCCAACTGGATCGCCTGGCTGGAGGACGGCGAGTTCGACGAGGGCCGCAAGCGCAAGCTCGTGGACAAGCGGGTGTATTGGAACCCCTCGGCGCTCAAGCACGAGAAGGCGTTCGTGGCCAACGGCTTCAAGCCGATCCTGTGCGAGAAGTTCCGGCGGCTAAAGAACGGCGCCGACATCCGCATCGCGCTCGACATCGCCGAGTTCATAGCCAAGAGCAAGCGCATCAAGGAGTTCATTCTGTTCACCAGGGACACCGACTTCGTTCCCGTGCTGCAGCGGCTGCGCATCCACGAGCGCCGCACCGCCGTGCTGGTCGACGAGGACCAGGGCGAGGTGTACGGCATCTACAAGCAGCATGCCGACGTTGTCATTCCGGTGCGCCTGTTCAGGGGCGCGCCGGAGCACGAGCCGGCGCGCACGTTGGCTGCGCGCACGCGCAGCGTCATCAGCGGACTGATCCCGACGCGGGCCGATCGAGCGGCGCCCAAGCCGCGGGAGCTGCTCGAGGAAGCCGAGCACCATGTCATTCGCGTCATCAGCCTGAGGTCGAACGAGCACACCGCGCGCAAGGACATCGAGGCGGAGCTGGCCAAGATCGAGGGTTTCGCCAAGACCGGGCAGCGCGCCTATTGCGGCAAGGTCAGCTACAAGGCGCTGATGGAGGCGCTGGCCAGGCGCAATGACCGGATCAAGGTGACTCGCGCCTCGGGCGGCGGCATCTCGGTGCGCTACGTGGCCAAGGACGAGGTGGAGTAGGGCGGGTGTGGCGACCGTGCCCGCCTCAACTGGACCAATCCGCTACCAAGCCGTATACGACAGCGCGGCAATTTCAACGTCATTCCCGCGCGGGCGGCGCGGTGGCTGGGTCCCGGCCTTCGCCGGGATGACGAAAGAGCGAGAGGTGCGCGGTGTTCGATATCAAGTGGATCCGCGACAATCCCGAGGCGTTCGACGCGGGGCTGAAGCGGCGCGGCATTGCGCCGGGCGGCGACGTCAAGCGCGCGGCCGAACTGATCGCGCTCGACGAGGGCCGGCGCAAGGTCATCACGCGGCTGCAGGAGGCGCAGGCGCGGCGCAACGCGGCGTCCAAGGAGATCGGCAAGGCCAAGGCCGCCAAGGACGAGGCCAAGGCGCAAGCCCTTATGTCCGAGGTGGCCGCGCTGAAGGACGAGCTCGGGAGAGGAGAGGATGAGCAGCGCGCGGCCGACAAGGCGCTGACCGACACGCTCTCCGTCATCCCCAACCTGCCGCTCGCCGAGGTGCCGGACGGCAAGGACGAGACAGGCAACAGGGAGGTGCGCAAGGTCGGCGAGCCGCCCAAGCTCGCCGGCATCAACCAGCCGCTGCAGCACTACGAGATCGGCGAGCGGCTCGGCCTCATGGACTTCGAGACGGCGGCCAAGCTGTCGGGCGCGCGCTTCGTGGTGCTGAAAGGCATGCTGGCGCGGCTTGAGCGGGCGATGGCGGCGTTCATGCTCGACATTCACACGGCGCCGGAGAAGGACGGGATCGGCGGCTACACGGAGATCGTGCCACCCTATCTGGTGCGTGACGAGGTGATGTACGGCACGGCCCAGCTGCCGAAGTTCGCCGACGACCAGTTCCTCGCCACCCGCACCATCACCCGCCAGGAGATGATGCACGACGCGCTGAAGTACGCGACCGAGTCCGACCAGGAGGAGTATCGGCAGGGAAAGATCGATTTGACGGCGCTGGTCGACCGTTCATTCGAGCGGGCGCCCTTCAAGGAGGACTACTGGCTGATTCCCACCGCCGAGGTGCCGCTGACCAACCTGGTGCGCGAGCGAATCCTGGATGAGGCCGAGCTGCCGATCCGCGTCACCGCGTACTCGCCCTGCTTCCGCGCCGAGGCAGGCGCGGCGGGCAAGGACACGCGCGGCATGATCCGCCAGCACCAGTTCTCCAAGGTGGAGCTGGTGTCGGTCACCACGCCGGATGAGAGCAAGGCCGAGCACGAGCGCATGACAGCGTGCGCGGAGGAAGTTTTGAAGCGGCTGGGGCTCGCCCATCGCACCATGCTGCTGTGCACCGGCGACATGGGGTTTGCCTCGCAGAAGACCTACGACATCGAGGTGTGGCTGCCGGGGCAGAACACCTATCGCGAGATCTCGTCGTGCTCGGTGTGCGGCGACTTCCAGGCCCGCCGCATGGGCGCGCGCTACCGACCGAAGGGCGGCAAGGGCGTCGAGTTCGTGCACACGCTGAACGGCTCCGGCCTCGCGGTGGGGCGCACCTTGATCGCTGTGCTGGAGAACTACCAGCAGGCGGACGGCTCGGTGGCGATCCCCGACGCGCTGGTGCCCTACATGGGCGGGGTGCAGAAGATAGGTAGGGCGCAATAGCGAAGCGTATTGCGCCGCGCGCCGGTTGATCGGCGCAATGCGGCTAACGCCTTATTGCGCCCTACCACCAGGGCTCTATCGGGCGCAATTGTGGAGAATGGCCGGATCTTAGCAGAGCACCGTTACGCGGGGATAGAGAGACCATGCAAAACGCCGCCTTCACGCTGGTGATGCTGCCGCCGCACGACGATATACGCCGCGGCTGGGCCGCGCGGGTGGCGCAGGAGCCGGTCGGCGTGCGCGTGCTGCGGCCTGAGACTCTGGAGGAGGCGGTGCGCGACATCGCCGAGGCCGAGGCGGCCTTCGGCACCATTCCCCCCGAGGTGCTGCGCGCCGCGCGAAAACTCACCTGGCTGCAGGCGCCGCAGGCGGCGCCGCCGGCGGGCTTCTACTACCCCGAGCTGGTGGCGCACCCCGTCGTGGTCACCAACTTCCGCGAGATTTTCAACGACCACATCGGCGCGCACATCATGGCGCTCGTGCTGGCGTTCGCGCGCGATTTTCACACCTATCTGCCGCAACAGATGCGGCGCGAGTATCGCGCCAAGGCGCTCGACACCGGCATCGTGCATCTGCCGGAGGCGACCGCGCTGATCCTGGGGGTGGGCGGCATCGGCAGCGAGGCTGCGCGGCTCTGCAAGGCGTTCGGCATGCGTGTGATCGGCGTGGACGCGCGGCGCAGCGACAAGCCGGCGGGGGTCGATGAGCTGTACGGGCCGGCAGAGCTCGATGCGCAGCTGCCGCGCGCCGATTTCGTAGTGATGACCATTCCGCACACGCCGGCGACCGAGGGCCTGATGGACCGCGCGCGGCTCAAGCGCATGAAGCGCAGCGCGTTCCTGATCAACATCGGCCGCGGCATGACGGTGCGGCTGGATGACCTGGTGGCGGCGCTCGAGGCGCGCGAGATCGCCGGCGCCGGCCTCGACGTGTTCGAGATCGAGCCGCTGCCCGCCGACCACCCGCTGTGGAGCGCGCCCAACGTGCTCCTCACCCCGCATACGGCGGGCTATGGCCCCTATCTCGACGACCGCCGCCTCGACATCCTCATCGACAACTGCCGACGCTTCGCCGCCGGCGAGCCGCTGCGCAACGTCGTCGACAAGGCGGCGTGGTTCTAGGGCATTCTGCTCGGCTCGAGACCTTCCCCGATTTGGTACGATCCTGCCGTAGGCGCTCGATGCCATGGCAAGTTCACCCCGAAAGCTGTGGGAGGGGCGGCGGGCAGATGCCCCGATGCAGACTTGATGTCGCTTCTCTCTCCCAAAACTGGCGTTCTTCGGTAACAGGGCGTACCGAGAAAATTTCCAGTTGTGGGCCAACAAGTTGGAGGCGTTCGAGAATCGAATGAATCAGCCCACGGCACTCGTCAAACGAGGGGAGCACGCATGGTGGACACTAGGCTGTGCCAAACCGCTTTGTTGGTCGCACTCGGTTGTGGAATTGCCCCGGTTTGGGCTTGGGCGCAGGAGGCGCACGAACTGGCCAAGCAGCTCGCCAACCCAATCGCCTCGCTGATTAGCGTACCCCTTCAAAGCAACTGGGATACGCGCATCGGGTCGGCGCGGGATGGGGATCGATATTATCTGAATGTCCAGCCCGTCATTCCCGTATCCCTCGACAAAGACTGGAACCTCATCTCGCGAACGATCGTGCCTATTATCAGTCAGAGGAATGTTCTTCCCGGTGTGGGCGACCAGTCAGGCGTGGGAGATATCACGCAGAGCTTCTTCTCTCTCGCCCAAGGCCCCAGGCCCTGGCGGGATCATTTGGGGCGTTGGACCGGCGCTGCTCTTGCCCAGCTATAGCGACCCACTGCTGAGCTCCGAAAAGTGGGGAGCGGGACCGACGGGTGTCGCTCTCGTGCAGCAAAGCGGCTGGACCCTCGGAGTGCTGGCCAATCACATCTGGTCCTACGCCGGCGAGACCGATCGTGCGGACGTCAACCAGACATTCCTGCAGCCATTCATTTCCTACACCACCAAAGACGCCGTGACCTACTCGCTCAATACAGAGTCGACCTATGACTGGGTGGCGGAGCAATGGTCAGTGCCGATCAATTTCGACATTGCCAAGCTCGTCAAATTCGGCAGTCAGCCTGTCCAGTTCCAAGCCGGTGTCCGCTACTGGGCCGATAGCCCCAACACCGGTGCGCACGACTTTGGCGCCAGGTTTAATGTGATCTTCCTCTTCCCAACCGGAAAATGAACCCCTCGGCCCGGCGCGCACGCCAGTTTAGGGTTCGGGCCGCAGCCTCCCATGGCCGCCGCATCGGTCAGGATTTTCTTCATTCGCGCATCGGGCTTGCCCTTCACAATCCGATTGCAGCCAGCGACCCCATGATCTCCGGATCTAGGGATGTTAACGGCAGGCGCTTTCGCGGGTTTATCCGGAGTGCTTTGCCTGCCGGCAGCTGGCATGGGTTCCAATCGGCAACCATCCGAAAGGAGTGACCATGCGAACACAAGCAATTGCCATGGTGGTCGCAGCGCCGCTGCTGGCCCTAGGAATCCCACAGGCGGCCGCCTACACCACGCCGTACTACGACGGTGGCATCGCCCGTCCCATCCTCGCTCTCACCGTCGTGCGCCGTCCCGTCGCCGGTGCCGCCGTAGTGCGCCGGAACTACGGATATCAAGGAAGAGCTGTCGTGCCCCGCGTGGGGTCGGGCGCCCGCATCGGCCGCACCGGCCCGGGCAACAGAGGTCGAGGGAGATAGAGGGAACGGGTGGCCGCTCCGCGGGGGGAGGGGGCGGCACGCGGCTGGAGGGCGAGAGCAAGGGCAGGCGGTACACGCCGCCGCCGGGTCCGTACGGCCGTGGCGTGTTGCGGTGCACGGACGCGAGCTTGTGCTGTCCGTGGCGGTGAGCCAACATCGGCTTGGCGCAGGCCGCTCGCTGATGCTCAAAGCATGCGCTAACACCAGAGCGATCTCAAGGTCTGCGCCATCCTCGACCGCGCATGCGGGAGGCGACCCATGAAGGTCAAAGAGTACCTGGCGACGCTGAAGCGGGTGATCATCACCTGCCGACCCGAGGACACGATCGAGACGGCGGCGACGCTGCTCGCCACCAACCACATCGGCGCCATGCCGGTGCGCGACGGCAGCGGCCGCATCGTCGGCATGTTCTCCGAGCGCGACATCGTCCGCGCGTTCTCGCAGCGCGGCGCGGCGGTCGGGCGGTTGCTGGTCGGCGATCTGATGGCGACCAAGCTGGTGGTGTGCGCGCCCGACGATACCATGGTGACCGCGCGCAAGCTGATGAAGGTCAATCGCATCCGCCATCTGCCGGTGATGGAGCGCGATCAGCTCGCCGGGCTGCTTTCGGTGTCCGACGTGCTGGAGGTGATCCTGCACGACACCGACATGGAGGTGCACGTGCTGCGCGACCACGTCATAGCCATCCGCGGCATGTGAGCAGGACGTCTCAGGCCGATCGCTGGCCGGAGGGTGCGGCAACCTCCAGCACGATGTGGGCCACATGCTCGGCGCCGCCGGGCTGGCGTGCGCGCACCGTCACGCGATGGGCGCCCGGCGCCAGACCCGCGGGCAGAGGCGCCCGCCAGACGTGCGAGGAAGCGACCGCGCGCACCCACGACTTGAATGTCGCCGGATGGGCGGCGATCAGCTCGGCCGCGTACGGGTCGGCCATCTGCGTGCGCTGCAGGGCGACCTCGGTCCCGCCGGAGCCCGCCACTTGGCAGGTGACCGCGGTTGCCGGGCCGCCGTCGAACACGTTGACGATCAGCGCATGCGCGTCGACCAGCACGCGCAACTGCTGAGGCCCCTTGCCGGCCGCAGGCACGAAGCGGGTGGCATAGCGCGGGCCGTCGACCGAGAGCACGTGGAAGCCGTTGGGCGTTCCGTCCGGGCAGACGGCGATGGGCATGCCGCTGCCGTCGCGCGGTCCGCCCCACCAGCTCCCCGAGGCGGCCGCCAGCACCTGATGATGATGCCGGCCGGGACCGGCAAAGCCGTGGTCGGCACCGAGATAGTGGTGCTCGGCCGTGTGCATGTGGCCGGAGAAGCTTACCGTATGCGGCCGCCCCGACAGCAGGGCGAGCAGCGCGCGGGTGTCCGCGGTGGTGTCGGCGGGGTTGGCCGGGTCGTTGCAGGTCGTGAGCGGGATGTGCATGGAGAGCACGATCAGCTCCTCGGGCGGCACGTGCGCCAGCACGTTGCGCACGAAGGCCAGCTGCTCCGCGCCGATGCGGCCGCAGTAGGTGCCGCTCAGGGGCCGGCCGGGGTTCCAACCGCGGTAGTGGACGTTGTCGAGGACGAGGAACGTAGCGCCCGCATGCTGGAAGGCGTAGTGGCGGGGCCCGAACACGCGCTTCCACGTCTCGCGTGAGGTGTGGTCGTCGCGCGCGTCGAGATCCATGTCGTGGTTGCCCGGGCAGTGATGCCAGGGGATGCCGGTGGCGGCCAGCAGGCGCAGGTAGCGCGGGTAGAGGGAGTGATCGTCGCCCACCACGTCGCCGTGGACGATGGCGAATTGGGCGCCGATGGGAAGGGTGGCGGCGATGATGCCGTCGCGCAGATAAGCGAGCTCGGCGTGGTTCTCGGGCTGCGGGTCGGCGAGCAGCAGCGCCTCGAAGCGCGCGCTCTCGGGCTGACGCCGCAGGGGGAATCGATCGATCGCCGGCCAGCGGGCCGCGTCCGGCTGGTGCAGGTGAGGAGAAGCGCGGGATGCCGCTGGGCCCCATGGGCGTCGTCCAGTGCGCCGGCTTGATGACGAACAGGCAGTCGCCGTCGGTGACCGGCAGCCGCCAGCGCCCGTCGGTGTCGGTGCGCATGACGTCGCGGCCGTTGGAGACGAGTATGCCGGCGATGCCCGGATCGCCGCGCGTCTGATGCCCGTGCCGCTGCGGTCCTCGAACACGCTGCCGCTGGCGACCGAAGGCGCCTCCGCCAGCCCGCGGGTAGCCGTCAAGGCCAGCGCCGAGACGCCCGCTCCCAGAATCACCTCGCGCCGCGTCGGCCCCGCCCGGCGCATCCCCTCGTCCTGCATCGCCCCCTCGCAATGCGAGTGCCCCTGAAATCACTTAGGGAGGCTACGGAGGGTGCATGACCGGTGCGCAACGGATCGATGTCAGCCGCGTGACGGCGCGATTGGCGATGCGTTTGCGTCTCAGTGCGAGGGTTGATCGACGCGAGGGCGGCGGGTTACGCCTTCGGCTGAACCCGCCCTACGCTTTCAGCGGAGTGAGCACAATGGCCGGCAAGCCGTCCAAGAAGTCAGCGAAGGTTGCGCGCAAGGCCGCCGGGAGGCGGGGTGCCGCCAAGCCGAAGCTCCTTCGGGCGGCAACCCGCAGATCGCCAAGGGCACCGGCGATGCCCCCGTGCAGGCCTACATCGCCGCCATGCCGGGCTGGAAGCAGGGCGTGGGGTGCCGCCTCGACGCGCTGATCGTGGGCGCCGTTCCCCGGGGTGCGCAAGGCCGTGAAATGGAACTCGCCGTTCTATGGCGTCGAGGACGGCGTCTGGTTCCTCAGCTTTCACTGCTTCGCGAAATACGTGAAGGTGGCCTTCTTCCGCGGCGCGTCGCTGCGCCCTGTGCCGCCCGGCGAGTCCAAGCACAAGCAAGTGCGCTACCTCGACATCCACGAGGGGGATGCGTTCGACGAGGCGCAGGTGGTCGCGCGGGTGAAGCAGGCGAGCCGGTTGCCCGGCGAGCGCATGTGAGCATCGTAGGTTGGGTTAGCGCGAAGCGCGTAACCCAACACGGGTTGGCACTTGCGGGTGTTGGGTTACGGCCTTCGGCCTAACCCAACCTACGCCTCACGTCCTACGTTGGAAGCCGGCGATGCTGGAGCGTATCGCGCAGCTCGGTAAGGGCGGTTTTCACCTGCTGGTCGGTGGTGATCGAAATCTGCCGCGTGAGCTTCTGGACGAGATCGTGCCTATCCTGGTCCGTCAGGATCGGGTGATAGGATGGCAGCGCGGCGAGGGCGCCCCCGATCATGTTGAGAATGTCAGACTTGGAGTAGAGGCGCGTCTCGGTCATGCCCTGCACGAGGCTTGCATAGAACTGGCGGGCGCCGCTTTTCACCTGGTCGAGATAAGCGACGTGGACTTGGTATCTCTTGTCCGTTGCAAGCGTTGCGAGATACGGCTCGCCGAGGTCCAGCAACGCGGCGGAGACCTTGGCCTCGTAGACCATCAGCCTGGCGAGTTCCGAGGCATAGGGTTTCCCCTTTTGCGTCTCTTTCGAATAGAGCACGACAAGCTTGTGAATCGCGGGCAGAGCACTGTCCAGCCGCTGAAAGCGGATGGTGACGGAGAGACCCCGATTGAGGCCCATACGCAGCGGGATATTGTCGTCATTGACCATCCGCTCGAAGACCGGCTTGGTCGCTGCGTCCGCCAGCGTCGGCAGCGGCAAACCGTTGTCCTCGACCCGCTGGACCAGGGCCCGGTAGGAGGTGCCGTCCCACGGGTCATCGGCCGGGGGATAGGTTGCGCTTTGCGCGCTGGCAGAGAGGACCGCCAGGCTCCCCCACAGGAGCAGCCAAACCGACGAGTTCACAATTTTGAACAGTTGTCCCATGAGAACTCCCTCTCTCAGGCGGACCGCTCGACGCCAGCTGGACGGCACTATGGTGATCTATGTGGCGGCAGTCTGGTCTCGGTGGCAGCATCGTAGGTTGGGTTAGGCCGAAGGCCGTAACCCAACCTACGCCTTGATGAAGCAAGCGAGCAGTGAGTTGCGCGCGTGGTGTGAGCGGACGCCAGGAGTTCGGCGACGGCTCATGTTGGCGATCGATTGGCGATCGCGTCCCACCAATGCCCGAGGGACGGAGAGGCCCGACCAGTTGCACCGGGGCCTTTTCTTTTTCGGGGGAATGTGACCCGCTGGTGTGTCTGTCCGGCTGGCCCTATCTTATCCGAGCCCCCGTGATGGCTGGTCGTTTACTGGTTCTGACGTAGTGTACGGGCGGTGGCAGGGTTACCTCGCATCATGGCAACTGGCGTGAAATCGACGATCAATCCAGCGCTCCTAAATTGGGCGCGGGAGACAGCTGGCTTCACGCTAGCGGAGGCGGCCAAGCGCCTCAAGATTGGGGAGGAGCGGCTTGCTGCGTGGGAAAACCCAGCGGATGAAGACGCGCCGTCTATTCCCCAACTGCGGAAGATCGCCGCGCTCTTCAAGCGCCCACTTGCGGTCTTCTATCTGGAAGAGACCCCGCCGCGATTTGAGGTCATGCGCGACCTTCGGCGGCTTCCCGGAACGGGAGCGCGAAGCTACTCGCCTGCTGTTCAACTCGAAATCCGCGCGGCGAACGAGCGTCGCGAATTGGCCTTGGAGCTTGTGGCAGACCTTGAGCAAGAGATTCCAAAATTCACCCTAAGCGCCACGATGCAGGAAGACCCGGAAGCGGTTGGCGCGCGTATCCGCAAGACCCTAGGCGTCACCACGGGCCTGCAATTGCACTGGCGCGACAACGACGGCCGCGCTGGTTTCAACGGTTGGCGCGAGCCAAATCGAAAATCTAGGTGTGCTGGTCTTTCAGACGACACGCTTTCAACCCAACGAAGCGTCCGGCTTCGCCATCGCCGCTGACACTCTCCCGGTGATCGCAGTGAACCGAAACGACGTGCTGGTTCGGCGGACGTTCAGCCTTGCGCATGAACTTGCGCATTTGATGATCCGAGTCAGCGGCGTATCGGAACTGGAAACGGACGCGGACCGCCCGCCGGAAGACCAACGCATTGAAGTCTTTTGTAACAGCGTTGCCGCAGCGGCGCTGATTCCGCGTGACGTGTTGCTAGCGGAGCCGCGTGTTGTCGCGCAAGGCGTGCGTTCGGCAAATTGGAGTGATGCCGAAATCAGCGACTTGGCGCGGAACTTCAACGTGAGTCGTGAAGCAGTATTGCGTCGATTGCTGACACTGGATCGGACGACGGATAATTTCTATCGGGAGAAGCGCGCTCAATACATCGCTGAGTATCTGGCAAACCAAAAGCGGAAGAAGGAAAAGGCCGCAGAAACCGAAATGAAACGCAACATGCCACAAGAGACGGTCAGCAACTTCGGCAAACGCTTCGTGAACATGCTGCTCGACAACTACCATCAAGACCGTATGACGCTTAGCGAAATCTCCGGCTATCTCGGCTTGAAGGTGAAGCACTTTCCCAACTTGAAGAAGTCTCGGGTTTTCGGGATAGGCAATGGCTACGCTAACCATTTACAGCGTTGATAGCAGTGCGCTTATTCATGGATGGCGTCGAACCTATCGGCCCAAAAATTTTTGGCCCCGTGTGGGACTGGCTGGGAAAGTTAGTTGAAGAAGGCCGATTAAAGTTGTCGATCGAATTCTACAACGACCTTGGGAAAAAAAGGACGATGAACTTTTCAAGTGGTGCAAGGAGCGCAAGGACAAGCTGGTTGTCGATATCGACGATAACATTCAAGCGCACGTCGCGCGAATTATGAAGGCATATCCGCGACTTGTCGATACGGTGAAGGGTCGATCTGGTTCCGACCCGTTCGTGATCGCGCTCGCGGCTAGTACCAATTCAACAATGACCGTCGTGACTGAGGAGGTGGGATGTATACCGTTGACTGTTTAGTCAACGGTATACATCCCGAGGAGTGGGCTGGCAAGGTGCGTATCCCCGACGTCTGCAAGGCGGAGAAGATCGACAGTTGCGGTTTGGCCGACCTGATCGAGGCGCGAAAATGGAATTTTAAGTAGGTTAGAAGTGACACCAACCATGAAGACGAGCAAGAGCGCTGCGAAGGAAGCGAAAGCGAAGCCGCCTCCCCCTCCCAACTGATCGATGCGCGCATCGCGGCGCTGGGTGATTGGCGCGGCGAGACGCTGGCGCGGGTGCGGGCGCTGATCAGGCAGGCCGACGCGCAGGTGGTCGAGGAGGTGAAGTGGAGAAAGCCGTCGAACGGGATGCTGGGCGTGCCTGTGTGGGAGCACGACGGCATCATCTGTACGGGGGAGACATACAAGAACTATGTGAAGCTGACCTTCGCCAAGGGCGCCGCGCTCAAGGACCCTCCGGGGCTGTTCAACTCGAGCCTCGAAGGCAACGCGCAGGCGCGCCATCGATATCCGCGAGGGCGACAGAATCAGATGAGAAGGCGTTCAAGGCGCTCATTCGCGCTGCGGTGGCGCTGAACACGGCGAAAGCCGCCGCCCGCCCCGTCCGCCCCCAGAAGAAGCCGAAGCGCGCTTGAGGTGTGTCATGGTCGGGCTTGTCCCGACCATCCATCTAACCGGCTGCTCCAGCCGTTGTTGATGGCTGGATCCTCGGGACAAGCCCGAGGATGACAATGGCGTAGGTTGGGTCGAGCGCCAGCGAAGACCCAACGCGGCCAAGGACACGCCCAGTCATGTTGGTCTGCCCCCGGCTTTTCGCCGGTGTTGACCCAACCCACGTCTAGGTACAATCAATTCACGGTGGGGGTTGGCATTGAATGTTGAGCTGGCGGACTGTTGGAGGAGCGATGGACAAGCCTCGAATCTTTTTGGGCTCGTCGGGCAAGCAGGAGAAGCTGCTGCAAGCGCTGACGCGGGGCTTGAGCGACATCGCGCGGGTCGAGCCCTGGACGACAGTTTTCAATCCAGGGACGTCCACGCTGGAACGCCTGCTCGAGCTCACCCGGGAAGTCGATTTCGCGGCGTTCGTCTTTGCACAGGACGACTGGACGACGGCCAGCCCGCAGGCTTCTGCCGAGCCTGCGCCGGGCCAGGCGTCGCCGCGCGACAACGTCGTGTTCGAGGCCGGCCTGTTCGGCGGCGTGCTGGGCATGCGCCGGACCTTTATTCTTCACGCAAGCGGGGCGAAGCTTCCGACCGACCTGCTCGGCCTCACGTGCGTGCGCTACGCCGGCGCGATGACGCCGGCCGAGACGAAGGCCATCAACCAGAAGCTGCGAAAAGCCATCGAGAACGAGGGCCGCGTTGCTCGCATCGAGGGCGCATGGTGGCAGTTCTCCCTGACGGAGCGCACCGCCAAGGAGCCGTCGGTGCTGAGCCTGCTGAAGATTGCGCGCGACCGCAACGGCGCGCTCGAGCTGACGGGCCGCTCATGGAGTGAGGATGGACGTCTGTGCGCAAGATACTGGAGCGAGGCGGTGAAGGAGAAGGAAGGGTCCTCGGGCCTCTTCTATTACTGGAACGGCGAGCGGCCGCTGGATGCGAACGCGCCGCAGCTCCACGGAACCGGCGAGATCAAGCTGGAATCCGCCGACCGTGCCTCCGGCTATTGGATCACGCGCGCCGATTCAGATCCGAATCTGAACGCGCGAACATCCGGAGTCTTTTGGCGCGCCGATGCGGACGACTTCGGGCTTCTGGACGGCCGCGACGACAAGAAGCGCGCGGCGCTAGTCGCCGAGCGGCTGGCGCAGTGGAAGTCGGTCAGGAGTGCCTGAGTCGAGTGCGGGCGGGGCGCTGAGCAACGCCGCAAGCATCGTAGGTTGGGTTAGCGCGAAGCGCGTAGCCCAACATGGGTTGGCACTCGCGGGTGTTGGGTTACGGCCTTCGGCCTAACCCAACCTACGCCTGGGAAACGCCGCAAGGACTTGGCAGGTCACAGGTAATCGGCCCTCCAGCCGGTGCGGCCAAGCCGAGGGCCCGCAATACTCCGCTTCGGGGCATCGGCGATGCCTATTCAGCTGACTGCATTCCCTGCTAGGTTGCCTGGCTGACAATCGGCCGAAGTGCCGAGGCGCGGGTCTCGATGTACCGCTTGCTTCAGATCGCTGCGGCGCTGCTGCTCGGCCTGCTCGGTGCCGCGGGCCAGGCCGTGGCGCAATCTGCGTCTCAGGCTGCGCCCCCGGCCGCGTCCCAGGTCAAGAAGGTCGCGCTGGTGATCGGCAACTCGCAGTACCAGTACACGGCCAAGCTCGAGAACCCCAGAAACGACGCCGCCGACGTGGCCGAGGTGCTCAAGAAGCTCGGCTTTGTCGTGATCGAGGGGCGCGATCTCGACAAGGCGGCGATGGACCGCACCGTGCGCGACTTCGCCAAGGGGCTGAGCGGAGCCCAGGTCGGCCTGTTCTTCTATGCCGGCCACGGCATTCAAGTGGCGGGGCAGAACTATCTGGTGCCGGTCGATGCCGAGCTCAGCACGGGGTCGGCGGTCGACTTCGAGATGGTGCGGCTGGATCTCGTCCACCGCACCATGGAACGCGAGGCGCCAACCAACATCATCATGATCGACGCCTGCCGCGACAATCCGCTGTCGCGGAATCTCGCCCGCGCGCTCGGCACGCGCTCGACCCAGATCCAGCAGGGGTTCGCGACGGTGGAATCGGGCGAGGGCACGCTGATCAGCTTCTCCACCCAGCCGGGCAACGTCGCCCTCGACGGCAAGGGGCGAAACTCGCCGTACGCCGCCGCGCTGATGAAGCACATCGCCGTTCCCGGCGACGACCTGCCCACCATTCTGATCAACGTGCGCAACGATGTGATGCGAGCCACGGAGCGACGGCAGGTGCCGTGGGAGCACTCGGCGATGACCGCCAAGTTCTACTTCTCACCGCCCAAGTCCACGCAGGCGCAGGTCGAGCTGGCGTTCTGGATGGCAGTGAAGGACACCAACAATCCCGCGGTGCTCGCCACCTATCTGGAGCGATATCCCAGCGGCGAGTTCGCCACCGTGGCGCGCGCGCTGATCGAGCACTACGACGGCCGGCTGAAGCTGGAGGTGGCCAAGGAGGAGGCGGCCAGGAAGCTGGAGGCGGCCAAGAAGCTCGAGGAGGAGGCCAAGCGCGCCGCCGACCTCACGCGGGCCGAGGACGAGCAGAAGGCTCGCGAAACCGCGCTGGCGGCCGAGCGCAAGCGGGTGGAGGAGGCGAAGCGCGTGGAGAAGGACCGCGCCGATTTGCTTGCCCGCGACGCGCAGCAGCGCAAGGCGCAGGAGGAGGCGCGGCTGCTGCGCGATGCGGCCAAGGCCGCCGAGGAGGCCAAGCGGCTGGAGAAGGAGCGGGCCGATGCGCTCGCCCGCGCCGAGCAGCTGCGCAAGGCCCAGGAGGAAGCGCGGCTGGCGCGCGAGGCGGCCAAGGCCGCCGAGGAGAAGCGCCTCGCCGCCGTCAAGGCCGCCGAGACCGCGACCAAGGCGGCCGAGGACACCATCGCCAAGAAGCGCGAGGCCGACAAGACGAGCAACCCCACCAAGATCGCAGCCCTGCCCAAGATCGAGAAGCCCGCAGCGGGCGGGGCGAGGGCCTTCGACGGGACGTGGACCATTCGTACCGAAGGAGGAAGTGGCTGCAACCCGGGCAGCTCGTACACCATCCGTATCGAGGCGGGTGCGCTGGTGGGCCGGTCGGGAACTGTGTCGCCCAGCGGCGACGCCACTTGGTTTGGAGGACTTGCTACCTTCACTGGTACTCTGCGCGGCAACACGGGCCGCGGCCAGTACCAAAGCCCCAACGGCCAGTGCAGGAGCACCTGGACCGCGACGCGCGGTTGAGACTCGTGGCGCTATAGCTGGCCGAGCTGCTCAGCCTGCCAGCAGCGCGTCGAGCTTGCCCGTGCGCTCCAGCTCGTAGAGCTCGTCGCAGCCGCCCACGTGGGTCTCGCCGATCCAGACCTGAGGCACCGTGCCGAGCCCGCCGGCCTTGGCGGTCATCTCCTCGCGCAGGGAGGGATTGCCGGCGACGTCGATCTCCTGGAAGGCCGCCCCCTTCTTGGTTAACAGCCGCTTGGCCATCAGGCAGTAGGGGCAATAGGGCGTCGTGTAGATGACAACTCTCTGCATGGGGGCCCGCTCGATCCAGATTTGGGGGCTATCGTGGTGTGGTCGGCGGCAGCGTCGGCGGCAGGCGGCGCCGACTTCGCGCGACAGCCCTAGCATATGTGCAGGGCTTCTCGCGCGCACCAGCCGGTTGCGTGCCCGGTCTCCTGCATGGGCCCTGCGCGGCGGCGGCATGGGACCTGCGTGCGCGATGACGGGATGTGGTGCCGGGACTCCCGCGCCACAGTGCCCCGAGCGCCGGCGACAGTGCCGTCCCGTGTGCGTGCGCGGTGCGTGCGCATTAGCGCATTGCGCGCGTGCCATGCGCCGCTAGATTGCCCCCCATGCGCATCCTCATCACCAACGACGACGGCATCGATTCGCCCGGCCTGCACGCACTGCGCGAGATCGGCCGCGGCCTGAGCGACGACGTCTGGGTGGTGGCGCCCGAGACCAACCAGTCCGGTGCCAGCCATTCGCTGTCGCTGCACGAGCCCCTGCGCATGCGCAGGATCGACGACCGTGCGTTCGCCGTACGCGGCACCCCCACCGACTGCGTCATCATGGGCGTGCGCCACGTGCTCAAGGACAAGGCGCCCGACCTGGTGCTGTCGGGCATCAACCGCGGCGCCAACATGGCCGAGGACGTGACCTATTCGGGCACCATCGCCGGCGCCTTCGAGGGCACTATCCTGGGGGTTCGCTCGGTTGCCCTGTCGCAGGCCTTCGGTTTCGATGCCGGCAACAAGCAGGTGCGCTGGCAGACCGCGCTGGCGCATGCGCCGGGCCTGCTCAAGAAGCTGCTGGCGGCCGAATGGGCGTCCTCCACGGTGATGAACATCAACTTCCCCGACCGCGAGCCCGAGGAGGTGGCGGGCACCATGGTCACCACGCAAGGCCGCCGCGATCCCGGCCTGCTCGCCATCGACGAACGCCACGACACCTGGGGCAACCCCTACTACTGGCTGGCCTTCCAGCGCCGCCGCTCGAGCGCGGCCGAGGGCACCGATCTCGCCGCCGTCTATGCCGGCTACATCTCGGTGACGCCGCTGTTCCTCGATCTCACCCACCAGGGCATGCGCGAGGTATTGCGGCGCGCGTTGGCGTAACGGCGCGTGCCTCAATTGCATGATGGCCGACGTAGCAGCGTCCCGGACACCGTAGGCTTCCGCACGGCTCAGCTGGAGTCCTTGCCGAGGTGTGGGCTATCGGGGGCGCATCGGACGGCGCCGCATTCGGGGGCAAGACCCGAAGCTGACATCTATCGCACTGCACGCGCAGCGGCGACGTCTGCGTGTCCGGCCAACCCTCCACTCTGTTCCCCCTAGCGCAGGTCAGAGCAATTTGGACTCCAATGTCTCCCAGGTCGTGTCCAGGGATTGGAGAGGATCAAACCGATTTCCACCTTTCAGCCGTGCAAAAACCTGCCGCAGCAAGGCGGAGCGCTCCGCAGCGTCGTCCACGACAGGCGGTGGCGGGGCGGACAGCGCTTGTACGGCAGGCTTCAATTTCTCACTCCCTTTCACCCGATCCCACATCGCTCGAAGTGGTGCGAGGGCTCTGGGGTGCCTACGCCACACGGAACGCATCCACTGCAATGGATCATGCCCGCCGGCAAATCGGTCGAGCGTGATCCCAAAGAACCGCCGTCGTTCGCTCACGGATGCGCCGGCCGGCACGATCACCTCGATCATCCAGGCTGCAAAGCAAGCATGTGCGGTAATCCAGTGCTCTCTGGACCAGGCATCACGCTTGCCGGACAAATTGTCTCCATGCCAACTCTTGAAGTATGTCGGTCCTTCGACAAACCTGAATTCACCGAGGAGAGCGAGCTCAGCCATTAGACGATGCTCTGTTCCAAGGCTGTCGAACGGGTCGAAGTCGCTGAGCAACAGACCTGCCGTCTTGTCCAAGGCAGAACCGCGGATCAGGCCGCGCAAAGGGACCCAGTCGAGGCTGCGCAAGTGGTTCAGCGCGCGGGTCGAAGGATCTCCCGACATTCGACGGGGACGAGATCACCTCGTCCCTCCGTCCCGTGAATTGCAGCTTTGCAAAGCATATCGCCGCGTCGGGCCACCGAATAGATGCTTCGACAAGGTCGTCGATGTAGGTCGGTGAAATCAGATCGTCATGCTGCTGATAGATGTAAAAGCTGCCACTGCGCTGGCGCATGGTCCAGTTGGTATTTCCGGCCCATCCCAGGCGCGAGGGCTGAACGTGGATGCGAAATCTGGAATCCTTCCTGCAAGAACGGCTCGCATGCTTCTGCGCTCGCGTGGTCCGCGTTGTCGACGGAGATCAGCACGTCGATGTCTCGATAGGATTGTGTTCTCAGGCACTCCAGCAATACCGGGAGCGTGTCCTGCCCGCGATAAACGGGCACGCCGACCGTGACCAGCGGATTGGTCATGCACCGTCGTCAACAATGCGATCCGCACACACTTGCGCGAAATAGGGTGCCATCGTCAGCTTGCCGGGATCGACGGAGTGGAACTGGCGGTTGGACGTGACACCGATTTCGTAGCGCCGGTGCAGCTCGCTCTTGGGATCGTAGATGTCGGTTTCGCCCCAAGCGACGATACATCCGCCCTTTACTGTGACGTCGATCAATTCCTCCAGAGCCAGCTCGCGCAGAGAGAGCACGAACTTGGACATCGCCTCGAGCGTGCCCCGCGCGATTTGCGAGCGAAGCGGTTCGTCGGGATAAGTAGGCCACTCGGGCGGAGCGACGCTGCTGGACATGGCGACCAGGCACACGGGATACCAAGTGAGATAGACAAGTCCGTCCTGATAAGTCACCACCTCGCCAAACGGCCCGGACACGAATGTGGCGCTGGGTGGTGGCTCGGCATGCTTCGGCAGATGGAAGCTGACGCCGTATTTGAGGCGGTGAAGCCAGGGTCTGCCTGGTCGCAAGCCCAGGGTCTCGTTGACGGCCAACCGCCCATCCCACAGGGCATTGATGACATGATCGAACCGGTGCCGGGCAGCGCCCCCCGGATCGTTCGTCACGACGATGGGGCGGTCGACGTCTTCGACGGAGAGCACATGGTGAGACAGGCGAACCTCGATGCGCGGGTCGGAATGGACCCGCTCTCGCAATGGCCTGCGCCAGCGCTACGGGGTTCATGGCAATCTCGGGCGTATCGAATGCCGCCAATGCGATCTCGCCGTCGAACTGTGCCTCCCGCTCTGCGCCCGACCACGGCCGGGGCTTCTCAGACAAGTCCCTGCCGAAATATGCGTTCGGTCGACCGTTGGCCGCGTCCAGAATCATGCGATGAACGGTTGCTAGGTAGTCGGAAACCTGTTCCGGGCTGCGTTGGCTGTCGCAATGAACGACATAAGAAGCTGGCTGCGATGCGTTGAGGGATTCTGCTGCAATTTCCAGGTGGCGCGCCATGAAGGGCGCGAAGGCCAGTGCGCCATTCATCATCATCTGGGCGGTGGAATAGCTCGGATCGTTTGCATACATGTATCCCAGATGGATCTTGCCCTCGTTGGCGACGGCGGCGCGGCTCATCAACTTGTCATTGCGATCGAACAGCGTGACGTCCACGCCCCGCCCCGCCAGGGCCAGTGCGCAGCAACAGCCCTGCATGCCGCCGCCCAAGATTCCAACGCGCATACGCAAACCCCTCTGGCTGCCAACGGCAAGCGCAGCACTAAGTCCAGGTTAGTCGGCGTTCTGGCGGAATGCCAACGCGGCCTGGGCCAGAAGCTTCTGCCATCGGGAGCGATGCATCACGGCAACGGCCGCACTCCCTGAAACAGGTGCTGCCTCTTGTAAGGCACCGTCCGATTCGGGTCAGGTCCTCCAGAAGGAAAGGTAAATTGCACCAATCGCTTACAGTGATGGCCGCAACGTCGGCTTTCCCTGACCGACGACAGCGGTGCGAGAACCCAGCGGCCTGAAAACGGAGCAAGGGGCCAGTTGCTAACCGAGCTTGACTTGCTCTGCGGCCGGGACTCTCCAGACCAGCGGAAAGTAGGCAATCCCCAGGTGACTGCCGGGCTCTCTGCCCGAAGGAAAAATTCGCGCCGGCTCCACATCCAGCGCGAGACGGACGTCGCCGTCGTGAATTGGCTGTCCCGTTTCGCCCGAAATCCAAAGCGAGAGAGAATATTGGGCGGGCAGAAGAGTGAGAGACGCAATCTCAACCTCGATCAGGCCATCACCTGGCTCGATCTTGGGCACCCGCATTCCATGCAGCAGATTGCCGGTTTGGCTAACCAGCGTCCCCATGTTTGTGTAGATGCGAAAGAAGAAGCTCGGGTTGTGAACGGTCTCCCTGGCTGTGTAGTGAAAGCGTATCACCAAGGGGTCGCCGCACCTCACCACGTTGCAAGAGTTCCCATCCGGCTGCAGATACTCCACCTTGGTGTAGCGTATGTCACCGGTGCCGAGGCGGCGTGTCGCTTCCGAGAACAGAGAGCCCGCTGAGGCGCCTCCTGCATTCGCGGCCATGTAAGCGCTGATGACGGCTTTGGCGGCGCCATCCATGAGCACGCGCCCGCCGTCGATCCATATGCCTCGCGAACAGAGGTTTTCCACCGCCGCCATGTTGTGCGAGACGAACAGCACCGTGCGGCCGCCACTTCGCAGGCCATCCATGGCGGCGAGGCACTTCTTTTGAAACTCGGCATCGCCGACCGCCAACACCTCATCGACCACCAGCACGTCGGGGTCGAGATGCGCGGCAACGGCAAAGCCGAGCCTCAGGCGCATGCCTGAGGAGTAGTGCTTGATTTGTGTATCGATGAATTGATCGACGCCGGCGAAATCGACGATCGCATCGAAGCGCTGGTCCACCTCGCGCTTGCGCATGCCGAGGATCGACCCGTTCAGATAGACGTTCTCGCGTCCGGTGAGCTCGTCGTGGAAACCGACCCCTACTTCAAGCAAGGAGGCGACGCGGCCCTCGACCCTGACGCTGCCCGAGGTCGGATATGTAATCCTCGAAAGCAACTTTAGCAGCGTGCTCTTGCCCGCGCCGTTCTGGCCGATGATGCCGACGACTTCCCCCTTGTGCACGTCGAAACTCACGTCCCGCAGCGCCCATATGGTCTCTTCCCGACGGTGCCTGAACGGGTTTCTGAGCAGCTGGGCGAGCTGCTCGCGCAGCATCAGATGCTCGACCCGCCTCCCGATGCGGTATCTCTTGGAGAGATTTCTGATCTCGACGATGTTGTCGGCACCCATCCCGCTGAAACCTCAAACGAAGTCGGCAAACGCCTTCTCGCTCCGATTGAAGAAAGCCACGGCTGTCAGGAAAATAACCAGTGTCGCCGCCAACGAAATGCCGAGGAGGTTCCAATCCATAGCCGAACTGGGCGCTACTGCATGCCGGAAGCCCTGAATGATGCCGCTCAATGGATTGAAAGCCATCCAGAATTGATACCGCTCAGGCAGCAGGCTGAGTGGATAGATGATCGGCGTGGCGAACAGCCAGAATTGGATGCCGAACGGGATCACGTACTTGACGTCGCGATACTTGACGTTGAGGGCGGCCAAGATCATCCCCACGCTGAGCGACAACAGCACCAAAGGCACCACGAGCGCAGGCCAAAGCAGCAGGTTCACACCGATTGGAACCTCGTAGTAGATGGCGAAGCCAGCCACCAGCACCGATCCGATCGCAAAATCCACGAGCGCGCCCAGCGCCACCGATGCCGGGAGAATAACCCGCGGGAAGTAAACCTTGGTCAGCAGCTGCGCATTGGCGATCAGGCTCATGCTGGCGCCTGTGACCGTCGAGGAGACGCAGATCCAGGGGACCAAGGCGCTGAGGTAAAAAATCGGATGCGGCACGCCGTCGCTCGGGATGTTGCCGAGCCGCCCGAACAGAACCGTGAAGATCGCCATGGTGGCCACGGGCTGGATGACCGCCCACAGCACGCCGAGTGCCGTCTGCTTGTAGCGCACTTTGATGTCGCGCCATGCGAAGAAAAAGAAAAGCTCGCGGTACTTCCACAGCTCCCGGATCGTTTCCGGAATAATCCCCCATGTGCCAAGTGCGTATCGCTGGGAGGGACGGCCAGCATCCAGCATTACCCAAGGTCTCCCAGAAGCGCCACGTGCGGCTTTACCCGTGAGACGAACCGCCGTTGAAAAGCTTGTTGCGCCCGCCCCCACCATGTCCGCGCGGGTCGGGAGGATGACGAGAAGCAGCCAGCCGCTGAACCGGCCAACAGCTAACATTTCACCAACTGCGTTGCAAACTCCGGCCGCCCTTGTGCGCTGCTCGCAGCTTACGATGGTGCTTCGCGGACTGCAGTCAGCAGATGCGTCGACTATCTCGATCCACAGGAAGCAACTGAGTGCACTGCCAGCCTCCCGCGCGCCGCGGCTGCAACCCGACAGCAAGGTTACCAAAGCGTAAATGGCCCGGCGACCACGGCGCAACCCCCGAAAAATCCGCGCGATTGTGCCTGTTTCTGAAGGACGCTTACGGAGCATCGCCACGCCGTTCCCCATCAGCGGCCGGGCCAAGTTAACCACCTCTTAACCCTTTGTAGGGTTAATGCGCAGTCTGAGTACAGAGGTGTTGGGTCCATGTTGAGTTGCATGCGTACGCGCGCACCCGGCTGCCCCGGCTTCATCGCGCGAGCTTTGACGATTGCCCTGGGCCTGGGCTTGACTTTGGCCGCGGCCGGCTGCAGCGGCGAGGTCACCCGGTTCAGCCACAACGGCAGCCCGACCACGGGCTCCCTCCCGATCCCCGACGAGCCGGTCGGCAGGGGCGCCCCGCCGCGCGGTCTCGGGCTCACCGAGGCGCCGCTGCCGCCAGCGTCGCACTCCAACCATGGGCCCG
This sequence comes from uncultured Alphaproteobacteria bacterium, assembly GCA_963756735.1. Classification (GTDB taxonomy): domain Bacteria; phylum Pseudomonadota; class Alphaproteobacteria; order Rhizobiales; family Hyphomicrobiaceae; genus AWTP1-13. The sequence continues at coordinate 212,326 of CAVWOY010000031.1, read as the reverse complement.
CCTCCAACAGCCACGGCGGCAACAGCTATCAGGGGCCACAGCCCTACAGCGGCCCGGCCACCGCCGATGCAACCGGCAACTACCGCGTCGTCGGGCGCACCTACAAATCGCCGCCGGCCTCCCACTACACGCCGCAGCCGCCGCCGAGGCAGCCCCAATACCATCAGCCGAACCAGCAGCCGATCGCCAGCGCGCCCGGCGACATGGTCGAGGTGCAGCCGGGCGAGTCGCTCTACAGCATCGCCCAGCGCCACGGCGTGGCGGTCGCCGCCATCAGGGACGCCAACGGCCTCACCAGCGACAGCGTCCGCCCCGGCCAGCGCCTGATGTTGCCGGCCGACGCCGACGACCGCGCGCCATTTGCAGCGGCGCCGTCAAAAGCGCCGCGTGCCGAGGATCGCATGGCGAAATATTCGCCGCCTGCGCCTGCGTCTCCGCCTGCCGCCGAAGCACCTCCCGGCTGGGAGGGGCGCTACACCATGAAGAACGGCGACTCGCTCTACGGCATCGCCCTCCAGCACCGCGTGAGCCTGGAGGAGTTGAAGCGCGCCAACGGCATCACCGATCCGACCAAGGTGTGGGCGGGACGGGTGCTCCACGTGCCGGCGCAACAGCAGACGCCCGCAGTCGCACAGCCGCCGCAGCAGCAAAATTCAGTGCCGCGCGTCGTGCAGGTGCCGCCGCGCGTCATCAATGCGGCGCCCGAGCCCGCCAAGTCCACGCCGGCCGTCGCCCAGCCTTTGGCCGACGGCGGGGCCACCAAGTTCCGCTGGCCGGTCAAGGGCCGCGTCCTCGCCGGCTTCGGCAAGCGCCCCGACGGCTCCCACAACGACGGCGTCAACCTGGCGGTGCCGCAGGGCACCGAGATCACCGCCGCGGAGGCCGGCAAGGTCGCCTACGCCGGCAACGAGCTGAAGGGCTACGGCAACCTGGTGCTGATCCGCCATTCCAATGGCTGGGTGTCGGCCTACGCGCATGCCGAACAGAATCCTGGTCAGGCCCAACGACGAGGTGCGGCGCGGCCAGGTGATCGCCAGGGCCGGCAGGACCGGCGCCGTCGATCAGCCGCAGGTGCACTTCGAGCTGCGCCAGGGCTCGCGCCCCGTCGATCCCGTCCCGCACCTGGCGAACTGAGGCGCGGGGCCGCGCGCCGGCGTTTTTGCGCCGGCTGGCGCAATTGCGCGGACCGGCCGCAGACCGGTTTCCAGCGCGCCGAGACCTGGCGTCTGGGCGAAAGCACTGCGCTCGCTCACAGCACTGCCGCACGTGACCCATTGCGGTCCTGAGCCACGGCGCGTGTTGCAATGCGGCGTTCGCTTCTCGCGCTGACACCTCAAGAACTCGAGGTGGCGCCAGCCGGTCGCCGGAGAGTTGCTGGCAATTCCTATCCACTGACGCCGGGGCCACCCCCAAACTGGGGATATACCAGGCCCTCCCGAAGCTGCCATTTATCGGGCGAGCAGCCAATGAGGCTGTGTTGCACACAGGGCAGCCCGGCGCATACCGGTCAGGGCTAGACCCTTGGCGATGAGCTTCGCCCGGTTCGCAGTCAGGGCACGGCCATGTGGACTTCGTCGCGAGAAAGCCATCTGGGGGTTCATGCTGTCAGAGAGTGCGCGCGACACTTTTGACAAATAGCACGGGCGAATTGGCATGCGCTTTCGAATTTCGGATGAACAGCAGCTCATCCTCGAGCTGATCGCGGACGGTCCCGTGGCCGCGATCGCCGAGATCGAGCCCTACACCGCAGGGCTTGCCGCGACCAAGCTTATTGCGCTCGTCGACAACACCAAGTGGACAATAACGAAGCTCGGCGAGGCGATGCTCGAGAAGCAGCGAAGCGCGCTGCACTAGTGTCCTGTCTCCGAAATATCGTCATCCTTCGCGGCACAGTTGGGCGATATTTCGGAGACGAAAGGACACCAGAAAAACTATGATTCTAGTGTGGTCTACGTCTCGCAAATGCCTTGTAGAACCTGGCCGCAAGGGGGAAGGCATTTGCGAGACACCACACTAACGCTGGCGGCCATCGGCGTTTTGTGTGCCTCGGCCTGCAGCCCTAGGCATTGTGCGTCGCTCCGGTGATGCTGTTGCGAAGCTCGATCGGGCTGGCGATGGTGTGGAGCGTCTCGAAGCCTTCGCCGGTGCCAAGGATCGTCGACATCGCCATAGTCGAGCATGCGTCCGAGGATTGATTGATCGATCTGGACGCTCTCGACCTTGTCCATGTTCATTTCGTTGGTCTGCCGCCGGACGAGACCTTTCTTGTAGATGATCCGCCGGTTGGTGACTGCGATCTCGGTGATCCACCACTGGAACCATTCCCGGATCAGGAGAACGACCGCAACGAGCGCGAGGGCGTATGCCGTATACCGCCAAACTCCCGTGAAAGTCCGCGTTTCGCTGAGCCAGTAGGCGACCACCGCCAGGAGTGCAACCGCAGCGCCGAGCCAGTACACTATCCAATGAATGGACGAGATGTACCGGACCTGCTCACCGGACTGCAAAACGCGCTGAACGTAGCTCATGGTGCTTCACGGCCGCTGGCAAGCCCGATCGGCGCAAGCGCGCTGTCGACACATCACCAGAGGGGCTTCTATCTCCATCGCCCAACGCGACCAACGCCTACGCGACCGACCCCAACGCGGCCAACGCCTACGCGGCCAACGCCATATCCATAGCCACGGCGCCAACCCACACCGCGGTAGCCGACCCGGGCACCGTAGTAGGCAGGCGCAGAATAACCGTAGCTCGTGTAGCCGTAACGACGAGGTGTCACGGGTGTGGCGGCAGCCGTATATCCATACCCTGAACCCCATCCTGTACCCCAACAAGCTGCGGCCTGGGGGCTTGCAAGGGCAACAAGCGGCGTTGCGACCACCAAGGCGGCGGCAATTGTTCGTATGCGCATCTGATCGCTCCTTTCGGATATTCCCGGATGTGAACAAATACGAGTTGCTCGACCGCAAAACACTCAGGGGAAACCACGAAAGGTCTTCGGATACACCCGCTACCCTGCCCGGCTTTGCGCATCCATGGCCCACGGCCCGCAGACGGGCGGCTATGGCCTCCGCCCGCGCGTTCCGTGTCGCCTGTCGTCGTGACGGTGTTGGTCTCGACCAATTCTTTGCAGGTGTCTAAGGCGATCTGCTGATGCGGCGTCAGGGTCTGGGCGCTTGTCAGTGTCGTGGCAATTCCTATGGAACCGTGCCCAGGTGGCCCAGCCCTTGGCCTATCTCCTCTCGGCCTCGTCCCAGAACTGAAGCATGGGACCAGCCAAAGTATCGGGACGATCCTCCGGAAAGAACAGCCGACCGTCGACAACTTCTATTACACGTCTCGCGCCGGGTATCGTGTCCTTGAGCCAGTATGCCCACTTCTTGTCGAAGAAGATGTCCTTCAAGCCCCATACGATCAGCGTCGGAACCTGCAGCGCCTTGAGCGATGAATGAATGGCTACAGTGTGCGCATTGTCGAAGCCCAGCCAGTAGCGTTGGAACGCTTCGATTCGCTGCTGCGAGGACAATAGCGGCTGCAGATACAGGCGGATGACCTCGTCCGTCAGCACGCTCGGATCAGCGTAGCTGCGAAACAGCGGCACCGACTCACCCCTGGCATAGCGTTCGCGCGCAAGATCGGGTCGGTCCAGCATGGGCTGAAAGATGGGTGCGAGCGTCCCCTTCCGCGCATGCTCCATGATCGGCAGCACCTGCGGCGGCGGCCAGCCGTCGTGTACATCGCAATTGGTCAGCACGAGCGACGCCAGGCGCTCGCGGTGGTGTGCTGCGAAGATCTGGGCGATCGCGCCGCCGCTGTCGTTGCCGACCAGATCGACTTTCTCAATTCCCAACGCATCCACGACCTCGGCAAGCATACGCGCCTGGGCGGTGAACGAGACGTCCTGCGTGGGCGCGATCTCGGTGTAGCCCAGCGCCATCAGGTCGACGGCAATGCAGCGGCGGCGATGCTGCACGCGGTCGATGATATTGCGCCAATGGTAGCCGTTGAGGGGGACGCCGTGCACAAAGAGCGCCACTGGTCCGCTCCCTTGCTCGAAAAAAGCGATGCGCCCGGACTTCACATCGGCGTAGCGGCGGCTGGCGTGAAAGGTTGCGATATCCATGGTGCCTCCGTTGCTGCGGAGGCGAAGCTAGGCGAGGCGCGGGCGCCGCGCTGTCATGATCTTGCGCAATTGGGCGATGTGTCCCTCCGTTGCGGCGCGCCGCAGCGCCGTCGGGGTAACACCGAAGAACCTGCGGAAGCGCGCCGTGAAATGGCTGTGGCTTGCAAATCCGGCATCGAGCGCGATCGCGCTGAGGTTGTCACCGCCGTCGAGAACAGCATCGAGCGAATGTGCAAGGCGCTCATGCAACACATAGTCGTAGATCGAGGTGCCGACCATCTCGCGAAAGACGTGGCAGAGGTGGAAGCGCGACAGGCTAGCCACCTTGGCGAGCCTGGCGACGCTCCATTTGTCCGCGGGCGCGGCCGCTACCGCCTCCTTCACCCGTTCCACGGCATGTCGGCGACGGGTCAACGCAGACCGTCGCGGTGGCGGAATGCCCGGGCGCATCGAGCCCAGAGACATGCTCAGGAGGTCAAGACCGAGCGCTTCGCTCTCGAACGCATCGGCTTGCCGATCGCTGCAGCCGCGCCCAAAGCAGATTGCGCAACATCATGGCATCTGCCGAAAGCAGACCGTAGGACGCCAGGGCTCGTCGCTCCTGCGCGTGGAGTGCTGGTCGGCCTGCAAATCCTCGCCGAACCGTAAAACGAGGGCGCGATCTCCGATGGCCCCTGGGAATCCAATTCGATAGGGCGCGTTCGCGGTGAAGAGCACAGCATGGCTCGGCGTGCCGATCACATAGCGACCAGGCGCATCGTGCTTCGAGAACAGTCCGCTGACAGGCAAAACCACAGCATTGGAGCTTTGCCACTCGATGTCGCCGCAAGCATCGGATAGTGGCCGCGCCGAAAACGAGCCGATCTGCAGCACAGTGCCCGCGAACAATGTTTTGCGGATGGGTTCCACGACCCAAGCCCGACCTCAGTTGGAGCAGTGCAACGTATGACCTTTGGACCACAGAAGTCCGCAGGCGTCCAAGCTTACCTAGTCGTATTGCCCGTGGTGACGAAAAACGGTGGATGGGCCAGTGGGCACAACCGTGGTGCTATTGGTTCTGGATGGAAGATTTGGCAGTCGACTTCGTTTTCCGACCCACTTCTGCCGTGGACCACGCGCGCCCGAAAGGCGGCACCTGCGGTCGGACGACCTGGGCTGCCGATGCCGCCCGTGTTAGGCTCGCGGTAGTCATCCGACAGCGTGTGGCGGGAGAACGCGGTGCTGGCGCGGGCAGGCAGCTGGCCTCCGAAAGGAAAGCAGGCGTTGGGTGCTGTTGCGCTTGGCATCGCCTACTTTCTGCTGGCGAAGGCCGGACTTGCCCTCGCTTCGCTACATCCGAGCGCGAGCCCCATCTGGCCGCCGAGCGGATTGGCGCTTGCAGCCTGTTTGCTGTGGGGCAACAGGGTCTGGCCGGCCATCGCCAGCGCGGCTTTCCTGGCAAACGTCACGACGTTCGGCAGCGTTTGGAGCTCGCTCGCGATAGCGGGCGGCAACACCCTTGAAGCGTTGATCACCGCGGGACTGGTCGACAGATGGACCAGCCGCGCGCATCCGTTTGAAACGCCATCGCGGGTTGCGACATTTGCCGCATTGGCGATCGGACCCGGCTCGATGGTGAGCGCGACGGTCGGCGTGGCAAGCCTTGCCGTCGGCGGTCATGCCGAGCCGAGTGCGGCGGCCAACATTTGGATGACCTGGTGGCTTGGCGATGTCGGTGGACAGCTTCTCGTCACGCCCGTGATCGTGCTTTGGGCCCGGAGCAAACCTGACGCGATCGGGCGCGGCGAGATGCAGCGCGTGGCCGTGCTGCTACTCTTGACGGTCGGCGTTGGAGTTCTCGCGTTCAGTCCTTTGATCGAGCAGACAGCGGGGCGCGCTGCGCTGGCGTTTGCTGCGGTTGTGCCACTGCTGTTGGCCGCGCTGCGGCACAACCAGCGGGATACGGCGACCGTTGCGCTGGTGTTGTCCGCTTTCGCGATCTGGGGAACTCTGGCGGATGGCGGTCCGTTCGCGCGTCCCAGCCTCAACGATTCGTTTCTGTTGGTGCTGATGTTCGTCATCAGCACCGCGGTTCCATCTCTGGTGCTGAGTGCCGACGTTGCCGTGCGGACGGCCAGCGAGGCGCGCCAAACGGTGCTTATCCGCGAGCTGCAGCACCGCACGAAGAACATTCTGGCTGTATTCCAGTCATTGACGAGCAACACCCTGCGCCGCAGCCGGGACCTCGAAAGTGCTCACGAGGCGCTCATCGGCCGGCTGCACGCTCTTGCACATGCGCAGGAGTTCGTCGTTTCTGGGCACGGAGGAGGCGTTCGGCTGCGCGAGCTTGCGGAGGCCGAGCTGTCCGCGTTCGGGGCTCGTGCGATCATTTCTGGCGAGCCGCTCGTCATCGGCGGCCCGTTCGCCCAAAGCCTGGCGCTGATCATTCATGAGCTCGCGACCAACGCGGTGAAGCACGGATCGCTTGCTGTCGAGACTGGTCGGGTGGAGATGCACTGGAGGGTCGATCGATCCTCCGAGCCCGCTGTGCTCAGGTTTTCATGGATAGAACGCGGCGGGCCGCCGACGAAGGCGCCTGAGAAACATGGATTGGGAACGCAGCTGATGTCCCTTGTCGGAGAATCGAAAATTGCGTTCAAGGAAGACGGGATCGAATACCACCTGATGGTGCCGCTCGAGGAAGCAATCAGAGGCCGAGAATAATTTGGTCGGTTCGAGCAGTGCTAGGCGGATCAGGTCTTCGCCTTGCGCGCTGCGCTCCTGATGCCAAGCTCGCGATCACGTGTAGACCGCTACGCGTGGCGTACACTCACGGCGCATCAGCGGCCTGCTGCCCTTTGGCCGCCGGTCGTTGCCGCTCGATGATCTGGTCCAACCAGTCATCCGGATTCTCGAATTTGTCGGCAACGCCCATCGATTGCATCAGTTGGCGCATGTTCCTCAGCACCAACGCGCGACGGGCCGCTATCTCACTCTTGGTGAACGATCTTGCATCGGAGCTCATGGTATCGAGCAAACGTCCGCAGACGCATTCTGTTCCACGATCGGCTATCGGGACAGTCCAGTTACTCCCGCAACCCCGCCTTGCGCAGGCCTTCCATATGCAGCTCGTGCATCCACTTGTGGCGGAAGCCGTGTTGGCGGAAGAGCGGCGAGTGAAGCGTCGGGCTGGTGCTTGACGAGCTCGGTGATCTCGGCCCGCGCTTCGTCGGTGCGGCCGAGCTGGGCAAGCGACATGGCAACGAACTTGCGGGCCGTGTTGGTGGTCGGGGTGAATGCCAGAGCGCGCCTGCCCGCGCGGATGGCCTCCTCATAGCGGCGCGCCAGGTAAAGTGCGGCCGAGAGGATCGAGTAGGTGCCGGTGGCTGCCTTCTTGCTGTCCAGCGGGTTCATGCGGCAGGCCGCCTCGCATTGGGCGATCGACTTGTCGCTCTCGCCGCAGACGGCGTAGACGGCGGCCGCCTTGTTGCGCACGAACAAGGAGTTCGGATGCACCATGAGCGCCCGGTTTGCCAGCTCCAACGCCTCGTCGAACCGGTTCGACAAAACGCCGTAGGTGATGGCCGCGCTCGCAAGGCAGGTGCTGTTGTCAGGCCCTGCCGCCAGAGCGCGGCCCGCGAGCCGGGAAGCCTCATCGACCCCGCGAGACCAGCTCTCTTGAAAGCCCTGCAGAGTGCCAGTGGCGACGCTGTCGGTGAGCGTGCCGAGAACCTCGGCATACTCCGGGTCCGCCTCGAGGGCCTTGCCCAGCAATTCTTGGGTGCGTCGGTAATCGACCTCGGTTTGCCCGAAATAGACCGGGAGCGCGCGCAGGTAGAGGTCGTAGGCGGTCAGACTGTCTGTCGGCTTTGCACGCGCGCGCCTGATCTCGGCGTCCTGCACGTTCATTTCCACGGCCGAGACGATCCGCTCCGTGAGCTCGTCCTGCAAGGCGAAGATGTCCCGCAGGTCGCCCTCGTAGCGGTCGGCCCAGATGTGGGCGCCGGTCGCGCTCTCGATCAGCTGGGCGACGATGCGCACCCGGTTGCCGGACTTGCGCACGCTGCCCTCGACCACGTAGCGCACGCCGAGCTCGCGGCCGATCTGCTGCACGTCGGCGGACCGGACCTTGTAGATGAAGCTCGACTGGCGGGCGATCACGAACAGCCAGCGCACGCGCGACAGGGCCATCAGAATGTCGTCGACCATGCCGTCGGCGAAATACTCCTGCTCGGGGTCGCCGCTCATGTTGGCGAACGGCAGGACCGCGATCGAGGGCCTGTCAGGCAGGGGTAGGAGCAACCGGGCTCGTTTCCGGGACGATGCGCGGCTCGGCTTCGCCAAGGGATGCGGATTTCACGGCGAGAGGTCTGCGCAACTCGGCCGCGAGCGCCTTTGTGGCGGGGTCCGGCTCCACGGCTAGCTCGCGCTTCAGAAGCGCAGCCAGCTCCTCGTAGTGCTTCAGCGCATCGGCCCTGCGACCTCCGGCGGCCAGCGCTCGCATCACCAGCCGATGCGCGTCCTCACGCAGACCGATGATGGCTATGGCCCGATTGGCAGCGCTGAGCGCGGGATCGTGGTTGCCGGCCTCGAGCTCCTGCTCGCCGAGCTTCACCATGGCATCCAGCGCCAGCCCCTCCAGGCGCTGGCGCTCGGTCTCGAACCATTCCGCCCAGGCCTCTTCCGGGATCGTGATGTCGTCGAGCAGACGGCCCCCGTAGAGGCTGACTGCATCGTTCAGGGAATCCCGGCCGCCGTCCGCTAGCAGCGCCTCGAAGCGCGCCACATCGCACGCGATCACGCCCGGCTGCAACGCTACTGCATCGCCATTGGCGATGATGGCGTCTTCGCCCAGGACACGGCGCAGCCGCGTGAGCGCCTGGCGCAGGTTCTGGCGCGCCTGGGCGTCGAAGTGCGAGCCCCACAGCAGCGCCATGAGCTTGTCGCGGCTGTGCGCTTGCGGGGCCGTGCAGGCCAGAAAGGCAAGCAAGGCTGCCAGCTTCTTGCTGGTCAGCTCGATGGACCCGTTCGGCCCACGCAATTCGAAACGGCCGAGCACCGCAAGCTGCAATCTCGGCGTTGGCCCGGTGTCCATGCACGCACCGCCAGCGTTCCACACCTGACGCTCTGGCATAGCGCGCCATTCTGCATTTTCACGGCCGGTCCAGCAAGATTTACGCGCCAGTCACGGTGAACTGCCGCGGCCGTTCACGGCCGCACGCTGAAATCGGGCTCGTCAAGCACGAAACCCAGGAGCAACGCCCGTGAAGCCCTACAGATCAGCCCTTGTCGCTCTCGTCCTGACCGCCACAGCTGCACTGCCGTGCGCCGCGCAGCAGGCCCCCTCGACGCCCCAGGCCCTTCAATCGAAACCTGCGCCGGGTGCTTCGCCTACCTCGTGTTCTCGCCGTCGCTCGAGCCGAAGTCGTACGCGATCCGCGGTCAAGGGACCGAGACCTCCGCCTCGCTGCCTGCCGCAGGCGAGCCCAACGACCGCCTCGGCAATCAAACCGCGAGCCTGCTCGCCGCCTCCAAGCAGTGACCGCGAGCACCGGTCCACACCCCAACGAGGCTGCCACCATGACCATCCACGACCGCCTCTTGCCGGCGCCGACGGCCCTGCGACCGGCATCCCTGCTCGCCGCCCGCCGGCAGCGTCGCCTCAGTCGGCGCGCGGATCGCCGAATGGCTCGCTGCGGCCGCCGACTACTGCGCCGCCGCGGCCATCTACGAGCAGCTGTCCGGGCTGTCGGACGCCGAGCTGCACCGGCGCGGGCTCTCGCGCGCCAGCCTCGCCTGGGACATCTCCCAAGCGTGCGATCGAGCCAACGGCTGAATTCGATCGACCACCCAACCACTCAGGAACCCCAATGAGGACCGCAATGACACGCAGAGCCTTCAAGCCTACTCCCCTCGCAGCCCTATTGCAGGCGGCGAGCCTGCTGGCCGCCGCGGCCGGTGTCTTCGGCATCCTGGCCAACGACATCATCCGGCACAGGGCCGAGGTGGCCAGAGGCGAGGCGCCGTCCAAGGTGCAGCTCCTCGCATCGCCGCACGATGGCGACGCAAAACCCAGGTGAGCGCCTCGTTGGGCGCGATGCCGCCGCCGCCGAGACCGTGGCCCACGACCTCGACGTGGCTTGAGCTGCGCTGAAGCGATTTCCGCTCGGTCACGGAGGCACTTGCCAAGCCCGCGCGGCAGTCGGCATGCGCGCGTGTGCAGCCCGAGTTGCCGGGTGACGCCTGCCCTGGGCGCGCCGGCCACAAAAAAGTTTCGGGCCTTGTCGATTTCTCCTCCCCTGGTTCGTCGTTTGGATAGAGACGGGGCCGTGCCCCGCTCGGAACACGGAACCCCGAGAGGAGAAAACCCATGCGTTTCATAGTTCTGGTGAAGGCGACCAAGGACTTCGAAGCCGGCGTGATGCCGTCGGAGGAGGGCCTCGCCGCCATGGCGAAGTTCAACGAGGAGATGGTGAAGGCCGGTGTGATGCTCGACGGCAACGGTCTGCAGGCGAGCTCGAAGGGCGCGCGCGTGCGCTTCGCCGCCGGCAAGCTCGGCGACAGTGCCAACAAGCGCACCGTCATCGACGGCCCGTTCGCGGAGACCAAGGAGCTGGTGGCCGGCTACTGGATCCTGCAGTGCAAGTCGCTGGCGGAGGCGGTGGAGTGGATCAAACGCTGCCCCAACCCGCACAACGAGGCGAGCGAGATCGAGATCCGCCAGCTGTTCGAGCTGGAGGACTTCGGCGAGAGCGACGCGATCGATCACCACCGCCGCTTGGGCGATCAGCTCAAGAAGTGAGGGCGACGCCGCTCCGTGCGTTCCCGGAGCCCGAGGCCTCGGCCATCGGGCCGGGGCGGAGGGCACCCGGGATCTTTCCCCGTCAATTCGAGCAGCGCGACGCTGCACACCACAATGGAGACATCACAATGCGAATCCTAGGCATGCTGCGAGCCGACGCGAGCTCCGAAGCCGGCGCACCGCCGAGCAAGGAGCTGATCGAGCGCATGGGCACCTTCGTCGAGGAGATCACCAAGGCCGGCGTGATGCTGTCGAGCGACGGCCTGCACCCGAGCGCCAAGGGCAAGCGGGTGAAGCTCGCCGGCGGCAAGTTCACCGTCGTCGACGGCCCCTTCACCGAGTCCAAGGAGCTGGTCGCCTCCTACGCCCTGTTCCAGGTGAAGACCATGGACGAGGCCATCCACTGGACCAGGCGCTTCCTGGAGGTGCTGGGCCAGGGCGAGTGCGAGCTGCGCCCCATCTTCGAGGCGGAGGACTTCTCCGAGGAGGTGTTCACGCCGGCCGAGCGCAAGCGCGAGGAGGCCACGCGCGCCAACATGAAGCGCAACGCTGGCAGGAAATAGCCGTAGGGCGGATTAGCCCGGACTTGATCCGGGCGTAATCCGCCGTTGCAATGGGTCGGCGGATTACGGCTATCGCCTAATCCGCCCTACTCCCTGGACCTGCATGGACAGGATCGTGCGCCCGCTGGCGTATCCCCAGGCTACACGTGAGGTCCCATGATCAGCCGTCGCTCGCCTTGCACTTTGATAGTGGTCCTGGCGGCCGCTGTTCAGCTGGTGCCTGCGGCCTCCAGCGCCCAACAAGCTGACATCCGCCACCTCGCATCGCCGGGGGCGCCGGCGAAGGTCTTTCCACGCTTCGAGCGTCCGGTCGCCGAGATCGTAAGCCCGCGCCGCTCGACGGACGCAGCGCGCGATGCCAACCAAGAGACTCAGCAGCTCGCACGTTTGATGGGGCTGACCTCGGGCATGGTGATCGGTGATATCGGCGCGGGCGCCGGCTATCACACTATCAGGCTGTCGCGGGTGGTCGGGCCATCGGGAGCCATTGTTGCCCAGGATGTGAGGCGGGACTACCTGGCCGACCTGGTCAAGCGCGTCGAGCGGCTCAAGCTGACGAACGTCAGGATCGCGCTTGGGCGAGCCGCACGACCCGCGGCTGCCCGCGACCTCGCTGGATGCGGCGATCCTCGTCCACATGTATCGACGAGATCGCCGAGCCTTACGCATTCCTCTACAACCTCGCGCCAGCCCTGAAACGCGGCGCACGCGTGGGCATCGTCGACCTCGACAGGCCAACGCCGCAGCACGGCACGCCGCCCAAGCTGTTGCGCTGTGAGCTTGCGGCCATCGGCTATCGTGAGCTGGCATTTCACACGCTCACGGGCGATGCCGGCTATCTTGCGATCTTTGAAGCGCCACTGAAACGGCCGCAGCCGTCCGCCGTCGTGCCCTGCAGGCCATGAGCAAAGCTGGCGCACCACAGTGCAGGCTGCTCATGGGCACGCAACCCATCGCCTTGCCCCCGCCCACCTGAGATGCTGTAACCGGCCGCCATGGCGGCCACCGACACCCATAGCGCCATCGAGGCGGTGTTCCGCATCGAGCAGGCGAAGCTGATCGCGGGCCTGGCGCGCATGCTGCGCGACGTCGGCCTCGCCGAGGAGCTGGCGCAGGACGCGCTGGTCACGGCGCTGGAGCAGTGGCCGCGCACCGGCATCCCCGACAAGCCCGGCGCCTGGCTGATGGCGGCCGCCAAGCACCGCGCCATCGACCGGCTGCGCCGCGCCAGGCTGATCGAGAGGAAGCACGAGCAGCTGGGGCACGAGCTCGGCATCGAGGGCGAGGCGGCCGCGCCCGACCTCGATGCGGCGCTCGACGACGACATCGGCGACGACCTCTTGCGGCTGATGTTCACCGCCTGCCATCCGGTGCTGTCCGCCGAGGCGCGCGTGGCGCTCACGTTGAGATTGCTCGGCGGCCTCACCACCGAGGAGATCGCCCGCGCCTTCCTGGTGGGCGAGCCGACCATTGCCCAGCGCATCGTACGCGCCAAGCGCACGCTGGCCGAGAAGCGCATCCCCTTCGAGGTGCCGCGCGGTGAGGAGCGTGCCGAGCGCCTCGCCTCGGTGCTGGAGGCGATCTATCTGATCTTCAACGAGGGCTACTCTGCCACGGCAGGCCAGGACTGGATCCGGCCGCAGCTGTGCGAGGAGGCGCTGCGCCTGGGCCGCGTGCTGGCCGAGCTGGCGCAGGCGGAGCCGGAGGTGCACGGCCTGGTGGCGCTGATGGAGATCCAGGCCTCGCGGCTGAAGGCCCGCGTCGGCCCCGGCGGCGAGCCGATCCTGCTGCTCGACCAGAACCGCGCGCGCTGGGATCACCTCCTGATCCGGCGCGGGCTCGCCGCGCTGGCGCGCGCCGAGGCGCTGGGCGGCGCGGCCGGGCCCTATCAGCTGCAAGGCGGCGATCGCGGCCTGCCACGCGCGGGCGCGCACGGCGGAGGAGACGGACTGGGCGCGCATCGTCGGGCTCTACGGCAGGCTCGCCGAGATCACGCCGTCGCCGGTGGTGGAGCTGAACCGGGCGGTGGCGCTGGCCATGCTGATGGGTCCCGCGGCGGGGCTGGAGGTGATCGACGCGCTCGCCTCCGAGCCGGCGCTCGAGGGCTATCACCTGTATCCCAGCGTGCGCGGCGACCTCTTGGCGAAGCTCGGACGGCGGGACGAGGCGCGCGCCGAGTTCGAGCGCGCCGCGTCGCTGACCAGGAACGAGCGCGAGCGCAACCTGCTGCTTGCGCGTGCGGCTGCGTGCGCTGGCGGCTGAAGACTGGGACCAGGCTTCGCGGAGTTTATTGATGACCGAACAGTCAGACGAACGGAAGCCGCGTCCCGCCTCGGCGTTTGGGGCCATTCGGGCCATCGACTACTCCGTAATCTTCGTGCGCGACATGCCGGCGATGCGCCGCTTCTACGGGGACGTCCTCGGATTTGCGCTATTGCGCGAGCTGTCGCCGCGCTGGATCGAATACCGGGTGGGCGAGAACACGCTAGCCCTGGCCGTGCCAACCTTGACCGCTGGGGATGCTCCAACGCCGACGGGCAGCGCTTCGCTGCAATTGGCATTCAAGGTGCCCGTCGCCGAGGTCGACCGGTGCGCCGATGAGCTGGCGCGGCAAGGCGTGGCGCTGGTCTCGCCACCCACGGACAGGCCCTTCGGGCATCGCACGCTGTTCTTCCGGGATCCGGACGGCAACCTGCTGGAGGTCTTCGCCGACATCCAGGTCTAGGCAACTCAGCGCTTGAAGAAGAACTGCTGCGCCGGCAGCGAGCCGTAGGTGAAGGGCTCCTGCTGGCGGTTGGTCTTGGCCAGCACGTCGTCGCGCACCTTGCGGAACAGCAGGTTGATCTCGAGCCCCGGCTCGGCGATGTGCTTCACCAGCGCCTCCAGGTAGGGGCTGTTGGTGTCGCCGTCGAGCGCGTTGGTGCCGTCGCGCGCCGCGTAGGCGACGAGCACGCCGCTCTCGGGTTCGATGGAGGCGAGCCCCCGGCCGATCGGGCTCGACGTCTTGCCGGAGCTGCGCATCTTGCCGATGAAGGGGTTGTTGCGGCAGGCATCGAGAATGACGAGCTGCAACTTGCTGGCGCCCAGCACCTTGCCGATCACGCGCGACAGCGGCATGGCCTCGTCCTCGACGTGGCGCTGCTGCTCGAGCCTGGCATCGACGGGGATGAGATAGTTGACGCCGCCGATCTCCACTCCGTGGCCGGCGAAGTAGATGACGGCCCAGTCGGCGCCATCGGCGAGGTCGCCGAAATCCTTCAATGCCCTGACGAAGCCGGACAGATCGACGTCCTCGGCGACGCGCACCTCGAAGCTCAACCCGCGCAGGGCCGCCGCCAGCGCTTTGGCGTCGTTGGCGGGATTGCGCAACAGGCCGACGTGCTCGTACTTGCTGTTGGCGATGACGAGGGCGACGCGCCGCTCGGCGGCGGCCATCGCGCTGGGCGTGAGCCTGCCCTCGGCCATCAGGGTCGTGAGGCGGGCCAGTCGCTGCGCCGATTTGGTCTTGCCGCGCTGGTCCTCGTCGATCTTGGGGCGCGGCGTCATCGCGCCGGCGGTCTTGAAGTCGGCGAGCGCCTTGTCGTACTGGCCCATGTCCTCGTAGGCGCGGCCGCGGTTCCAGTAGGCCAGGAGATAGTTGGGCTCGATGCGCAGCGTCTCGCTGTACTCGGCGATCGCCGCCTCGAGCTTGCCCTGCCTCGCGAGCACCAGCGCCTTGTTGTTCCTGGCGTGGTCGGCCTGCGGATTGATCTTCAGCGCGCTGTCGAAATCCGCCAGCGCCAGGTCCAGGTCACCCTTGCGGATGTGGGCCAGCCCGCGCTCGTTGAAGGCGCGCATGCCTTGCGGATTGAGCTTGAGAAACCGCGTGAAGTCGGCGATGGCGCGATCGTACTGCCCCATCTGGGCAAACGACCGCGCGCGGCCGAACAGGGCCGGTTGGTCCTGCGGCGACAGTTTCAGCGCCTCGGCGAAGTCGATATTGGCGAGCGAATGCAGCTTGCTGTTGCCGTAGGCGGTGGCGCGATTGCGGTAGGCCAGCGCCCGGTGGTGCGGCGCCTGGGCGGCGTCCTCGATGACGCGCGTGCAGGCGGCGATCCTGGCGTCGCTGTTGCCGCCGGATGCGCAGTCGCGCCGGTCGGCTTCCGTGGCAGCGAACGCCGCGACGCTATGGAGAGCGAGAGCGTACGCGATCAGACGCTTCATGTCCCCGAACCCCGGCCGACTGTAACCGCTGGGAATTTGAACTCAGTCTTGCAGCAAATCTTAGCCGTTGCCAACGGGCGCACGCTTGCTGCGCTACCAGCGCCGGGCCGCCGAGACCCTTGGCTGCGACCGGGCATGGGCCCGCTCAATCGAGACAGCGCACCATCAAGTGCTCGTCATAGAAGCGGTCGCCCACCTTGAGAGCCCGCGGCTCGGTGCCGTAGATGGTGAAGCCGTGGCGCTCATAGAGTTGGCGCGCGCGATCGTTGCTTGTCACGACAGTGCAGTGCACTTGCAGAGCCTTGCCGCGGGCCTCTTCCAGCACGGCCTGGACCAGCGCCGCGCCGACACCTTTCCCGCGGGCGTGCGCGCGCACATACATGCTGAACAGGCTGGCGCGATGCCGCATCTTTGCTTGAGTGTTTTGCGCATAGACGGCGATGCCGGAGATTGCTCCGCCCTCTCGGTACGCCAGCGCAGTCACCCGGCCTAAGCCCAGGCGCCAGTCCTCCTCGGATCGCTCTCGTTCCTCTTCGAACGAGCCGCCGAAGGCTTCCGGATGCAGTCGTACCGCCTCAAGCCGCGCATCGCGCCAAGCCTGCCAATCGGCTTCCAGGACCCGTTCGATCATTTTCGCTGCTCGCGTTCAATCGCTCTCGAGCCTGTGACCCAGCCGTCCGGCCAGGTCCTGGATGAACTGCCAGGCGACGCGGCCCGAGCGGGCGCCGCGGGTGATCGACCATTCCAGCGCCTCGCGCACCAGCGCATCGTCCTTGACCTTGAGCTTGTGGTGGGCGGCGTAGCTGCGCACCATCTCCAGGTATTCGTCCTGGGTCGCATTGTGAAAGCCGAGCCACAGGCCGAAGCGGTCCGACAGCGACACCTTCTCCTCCACTGCCTCCGACGGGTTGATGGCGGTGGAGCGCTCGTTCTCCATCATGTCGCGCGGCATCAGGTGGCGGCGGTTGGAGGTGGCGTAGAACACCACGTTCTCGGGCCTGCCCTCGATGCCGCCCTCCAGCACCGCCTTGAGCGACTTGTAGGAGGTGTCGTCGCGGTCGAAGGAGAGATCGTCGCAGAACACGATGAAGCGGTGCTTGGCGGGGCGCAGCTGCGCCAGGCAGGAGGGCAGCGAGTTGATGTCCTCGCGGTGGATCTCGACGAGCTTGAGGTCTGGCTTGCCGCCCTGCCCGAGGTCCAACTCGCCGCGCACGCCGGCGTGTGCGGCTTTGACCAGCGACGACTTGCCCATGCCGCGCGCCCCCCACAGCAGCGCGTTGTTGGCGGGGAGCCCTTGCGCGAAGCGGCGCGTGTTGTCGATGAGCTGGCCCGCGGCGCGGTCGATGCCCTTGAGCAGGGCGAGCGGCTGGCGGTTGACGTGCGGCACGGGCAGGAAGGCCGGCGGGCTCGACTGCCAGACGAAGGCTTCCGCGGCGGCGAAATTGAACGGCGGGGCCGGCCGCGGGGCCAGGCGCTCGAGCGCTGCTGCAATGCGCTCGAAAAGGGCGAGAGTGGCCTTGTCGTCGGTCATCGTCGGGCCGGGGCTCCTTGGCAGGAAAGGGTCACAGCAGGCTCTGGGCGGCGTTCTATAGACGACCGGCGCGCCAGCGTCACCGCGGCTCGGTTGAAGTGGTTGCAAACCAAGGCTCAGGCACTATATTCCGCTCCCGGAACCCTGGATTTGCCAGCGAGCGGCGGCGCGGGCGTGCCCCCAGAAGTGCCTTATGAGCCAGGCTGTTTCCGCCTCCGACCCAAGGGATGGTTTATGCTGATCTCTCCAGCTTATGCGCAGGCGGCCGGCGGCAGCAGCGATTTTCTCATCCAGCTGATGCCCATCCTGCTGATGTTCGTCATATTCTACCTGCTCCTGCTGCGGCCACAGCAGCAGCGGGTGAAGCAGCACAAGGAGATGGTGGCCAACATCCGCCGCGGCGACACGGTCGTCACCTCCGGCGGCATCATCGGCAAGGTCACCAAGGTCAAGGACGACGGCGAGCTCGAGGTCGAGATCGCCGAGAACACGCGCGTGCGGGTGATCAAGGGCACGGTGGCGGAGGTTCGCATCAAGGGCGAGCCGGTCAAGGAGAGCGCGTGACGCTCGTGTGGCGCCTCGCAATTGCCGACCAACATCGATGCAAGGTAGGAAGTCGGCAATTGCGAGATGAGCGCCACACTAGGCAAATAATCTTGCTAGTGTCCTTCAGACCCGCAAATACCGAAACGAGGGTGAGGCAAAGGTGTCGGTATTTGCGGGTCGGGACACTAGCGGCTGCGCCACATCGGCCGAGGGGACTTGAGCGAGGCGAGGAAGCGGCATGCTGACGTTCACCCGCTGGAAGCAGATCATCATCATCGGCATTTGCGTGCTGGGCTTCCTGATCGTGCTGCCGAACTTCGTCGCGCGCTCGAGCCTCGACAAGTGGCCGCGCTTCGTTCCCAAGCAGCAGCTCAGTCTCGGCCTCGACCTCAGAGGCGGTGCGCACCTGCTGCTGGCGCTCGAGGTCAACGACGTCCGCAAGGACTGGATGGACGCGCTGCGTGATGACGCGCGCAAGCGCCTGCGCGACGTCAAAGTCGGCGTGAGCGCGGTTGGCATCGCCGGCAACACGGTGCAGGTGCGGATCGCCAAGCCGGAGGAGGCCGATGCCGCCCTCAAGGCGCTGCGGCTGATGGTGCAGCCGCTCGGCAACCCGATCTTCGGCACCAGCGGCGCCGACATCGATGTGCAGAAAGGCGAGGGCGGCATCCTCACGATCACGCCTACCGAGCCCGGGCTGCGCCAGCGCACCGTCAACGCCGTGTCGGCGGCGATCGAGACCGTGCGCAGGCGCGTCGATGCCATGGGCACCACCGAGCCCAACATCGTGCGCGAGGGCACCAGCCGCATCCTGGTGCAGGTGCCTGGCTTGGCTGACACCGCCCAGCTCAAGGACCTGATCGGCAAGACGGCGCGTTTGAGCTTCCACGAGGTGCATCCCTCGGTGCCGGCGGCCGAGGCCAAGGGCGGCCGGGTGCCGCAGGGCTTCAAGGTCTTTCCGGGCGTGGACAAGACCGAGGGCGACCAGGTGCTGCGCGAGACGCCGGTGGTGCGCGGCGACGAGTTGACCAACGCGCAGCCCTCGTTCGACTCGCGCACCAACGAGCCCATCATCGACTTCGGGTTCAACAACGCCGGGGCGCGCAAGTTCGGCAAGTTCACCCAGGACCACGTGGGCAAGCCGTTCGCCATCGTGCTCGACGACAAGGTGATCTCCGCGCCCGTGATCCGTGAGCCGATCCTGGGCGGGCGCGGCCAGATCAGCGGCAGCTTCACGCCCGAGACCGCCAACCAGCTGGCCATCCAGCTCCGCTCCGGCGCGCTGCCGGCCAAGCTGACGATCGTTGAGGAGCGCAATGTCGGGCCCTCGCTCGGCAGCGATTCCATCGAGGCCGGCAAGCTCGCCGGCATCATCGGCGGCATCGCCACCATCGCGCTGACCATTCTGGCCTACGGCACGTTCGGGATATTCGCCGTGGTCGGCCTGATCGTGCACGGTGTGCTGACGGTCGCTCTGATGACCTTGATGGGATCGGCGCTGACCTTGCCCGGCATCGCCGGGCTCGTGCTCGGCATCGCCATGGCGGTGGACGCCAACGTGCTGATCTACGAGCGTATCCGCGAGGAGATCCGCGCAGGCAAGACGGCGATCTCCGCCATCGACGCCGGGTTTACGCGCGCGTTCGTCACCATTGCCGACTCGCAGCTCACCACGCTCGCCTGCGCGCTCGTCATGTTCTGGCTGGGCTCCGGCCCGATCCGCGGCTTTGCCGTGACGCTGACCGTCGGCATCTGCACGTCGATCTTCGCCGCCGTCACCGTCGTGCGGCTTCTGATCTACTACTGGCTCAAGGCGCAGAAGGGGGCACGCGGCACCCTGGCGCTGCCTGTTTAGGACAAGGCGCACCCCATGCGGTTCCTTCCCAACTTCAAAGGCTACGACTTCTTCCCGCACGACCTGCGTCTGCCGTTCATGCAGTACAAGGGCCTGGCGCTGATGGCCTCGATCGTCGCCATGGTCGTGTCGCTGGTGCTGTGCACCGTGATCGGCTTCAACTACGGCGTCGACTTCAAGGGCGGCCTCATGCTCGAGGTGCAGTCCAACTCGGGGCCGGCCGACATCGGCGGGCTGCGCGACAAGCTCGGGCGGCTCGGTATCGGCGCGGTGCAGATCCAGACCTTCGGGGCGCCGACCGACGTGCTGATCCGCGTCGAGCAGCAGGCCACGGAAGGCGAGCAGCAGGTTGCGCTCAAGAAGGTGCTCGATGCAATTGGCGACCGGTACACGCAGCGGCGCGTGGAGGCGGTCGGCCCGGCCGTGTCGAGCGAGCTCAGGACGACGGGCTTCCTGGCCGTCGCCGCCGGCATCCTGGCCATCTGCGGCTACGTCTGGTTCCGGTTCGAATGGCAGTTCGCCGTGGGCGCGATCGTGGCGCTGGCGCACGACGTGCTTCTGGTGGCCGGCATTTTCGCGCTGCTCCAGCTCGAGTTCGACTTGTCGATCGTGGCGGCGCTGCTCACCATCCTCGGCTACTCGGTGAACGACACCGTGGTGGTGTCGGACCGCATCCGCGAGAATTTGCGCAAGTACAAGCGCATGGAGCTCGACGAGCTGCTCAATCTCTCCATCAACGAGACGCTCTCGCGCACCATCCTGACGGGCTGTACCGCCATCGCCGTGCTGATCTCGCTCTACATCTTCGGCGGCGAGGTGATCCGCAACTTCAACCTCGCCATGCTGCTGGGTGTCGTGATCGGCACCTACTCCTCGATCTTCATCGGCGCGCCGCTGCTGGGCTACCTGGGCGTCAAGCGCGAGTGGGGCGGCGCCGGGGTGCCGGCCAAGGGCGCGGCCGCCGTGGCCGCCGGTCAGGGGCGCCCCAAGGCGGCCTACAAGTGAGCGAGCCGGCGCCGGCGCGCTATCCGGGCCGGGCGCCGATCGATGCCTATGGCAACGGCGGGTTCCGCTTCGCGGGCATGAGCCACCGCGGCTCGATCCTGTGCCTGCCGAGCGGCACCTATGCATGGCAGCCGGCCAAGCCCGTGGATGCGCCTTCGCTGGCGCCTGCGCTGGCGGAGGGCGGCGCGATGGAGCTGCTTCTGCTCGGCACCGGCGCCAGTCACGAGCTGCCGGGTTCCCAAGTGAGGCGCGCGTTCGCGGAGGCCGGCGTGGCGCTCGAGAGCATGAGCACGGGTGCGGCGTGCCGGACCTACAATGTTCTGCTGGCCGAAGGGCGGCAGGTGGGGGCGGCATTGGTCGCCGTCGACTGAGCCATGACGATGCGGCAGGCCGAGCCCGCACGCGAGCCCTCTGCCAAGGCCGACGCGGCGACGGCCGGCGACGCCCCGGCCATTGCCGAGGCCGCCCGCGAGGGCGAGCCCGAACGGTATCTGGCGGCGCTGCTGGCGCCCCAGCCCAAGCGCGAGGCGCTGCTGGCGCTGGCGGCCTTCTCCGCGGAGGTGCGCCGCATCCCGCTTCTGGCGCACGAGCCGGCCATGGTCGACATCCGCAGGCAGTGGTGGCGCGATCAGCTGGCGATGCCCGTGCCGCTGCGCTCGGGGCACCCCGTGGCCGACGCGGTGCGGGCGGCCGCACGGACGCATGCGCTTGCAGGCGACCTGCTGGCCGGCGTCATCGATGCGCATTCCGCCTACCCCGGCAACGAGACGCCGCTGAGCCACGTCGAGGTGGAGGCGTATCTATGGGGGGCCGAGGGGGGCCTCGTGGCGCTGGCGGCGCAGGTGCTGGCCGCTCCGGTCGGCGCCGAGACGCTGGCCGGCTGCCGGGCGGCCGGCGAGGCCTATGGACGGGTGCGCATGCTGATCGAGCTCCCGCGGCTGCTCGCCTCCGCGCGCATCGCTCCGGCCGCGACGCTGCTTGGCGGAGCCGGGTCGAGCATGGAGGAGCTGCTCTCGGAGGCCGGAACGGCCAAGATCAAGGTGCTGCTGAATGCGCAGGCCGCGCTCATCCGCGACAATCTGCGGTCGGCGCGCCGATTCGCTTCCGGGTTGCCACGTTCGGCGCGGGTTGCTTACCTTCCTTTGGCCTTGGTGGAGCCATATCTGCGTGCACTCGAGCGGTCCGGTGACCGATTCCTGAAGGAGGGTGCAGGCGTCGGGCCGCTGAAGCGGGTATCGAGGATCGCCGCCGCGCACGTGCTCGGGCGTCTTTGATGGCGGGTGCGCCTGGCGGGAAGGCAAAGAGGCAGACTTGATGCGAAGCAAGGTCTTGCGAAGCGGCTCGGCGGGGCTCTTGCTGACGTTGTGTGTCATGGGCACGGCGCAAGCCCAGCCGCAAATCGTCTGGCAAGTCGAGAACCCCTTCCGCCTGTTCCTCGACCCGGCCGACACCGAGGTGCACCGCGCCACTTGGGCAAGCCTGACGCCCGAGCAGCGCAAGGCACCGGTGCTGTGGGCCGAGCGGGTCCTTTCCGATCGCCATCCGGAAGGGTGGAGCGCCCTCATGTTCGACAAGACGTGCTGGGACGGCCAGCGCAACCGCTATGCCTGCCGCGAGGTGCCCGACTACATCAATCCCAAGAGCCACGTGGTGCGCGTCAACCTGCAGGGGCTGGCCGACTCGCAGGTCGTCGACTGCTCGTGGCTGACGGCGCCGGTGCGCGGAGGGCGGGGCAAGGCCGTGACGCTGCCCTGCGATACGCCGGTGCAGCTGGAGGTTCCCTATCCCGGCGGCGCCTGGATCAAGGTCGAGATCGGCGGGCTGCAGGTGGCGGAGACCTTTGCGCGCGTCACCGACCTGTTCATCGTCGGCATGGGCGACAGCTTCGCCTCCGGTGAAGGCAACCCGGATGCGCCGGTGCGCTTCTCGCCCGATCGCACCGCCGACTACGGCGCCGGCGCCAACAAGGTGAGCCTGAACGGCTACCCGGCCCGCGCCGGCGACTGGAAGGCGATCGGCGAGCGCGCCTTCATCGACGAGAACGCGCGCTGGCTGGATCAGGCCTGCCATCGCTCGCTCTATTCGCACCAGCTGCGCGCCGCGCTGCAGCTCAGCGTCGAGGATCCGCGCCGCGCCGTGACCTTCGTCGGCGTCGGCTGCTCGGGCGCCGAGACGGTGTTCGGCCTGTTCCTGCGCTACAAGGGCCACGAATGGGTGCCCAACCCGCCGGAGCTTTCGCAGGTCTCCGCCGTGGCCGAGGCGCAGTGTGCAGGCCGCGCCGCGCCCGACTACGAGCTGCCCGAGGCCTATCACATGAACGGGCGCATCCCCGACCTGCAGGGCGGGCTGGTGCTGAAAAAATGCGATCCCGAGCGCGCGCGCAAGATCGACCTGGTGATGCTGTCGGTCGGCGGCAACGACATCGGCTTCTCCAGGCTGGTGGCCAATGCGGTGCTGTCCGACAGCTCGCTGCTGAGGAAGCTCGGCGGCTGGTTCGGCCACGTGCACGGCTTCGCCGAGGCAGGCCCGATGGTCGATGCGCTGGAGCACCGCCTGAAGGCGGTCAATCGCGCCGTGCACTATCTGCTGCACGTGCCCTGGCCAGAGTCCGATCGCGTGATCCTGACCGGCTATCCGCCGATGGCGCTGCTGGAGGACGGCAGCTCGGTCTGCCCCGACGGCCAGTCGGGAATGAACGTGCTGCCCGATTTCTTCCTGAGCGAGGAGAAGGCACGCGAGGGCAACGCGGTCGCCGAGCGCCTGCACGCGCTGATGCAGGATGCCGCCAAGCAGCACCGCTGGACGCTGGTGGAGGCGCATCGGGCGGCGTTTCGCGGCCGCGGGCTGTGCGGCGGCAATCCGGACACGCCGTGGACCATGGCGGACGAGCTGCGGCTGCCGCGCAAGATCGATGGGGCATGGGAGCCCTACAGCCCGGCGGACTGGCGGCCCTACGCCTCGCGCCAGCGCTGGTTCCGCACGCCCAACGATGCCTTCATGACGGGCAACTTCCACGTGTCGCAAACGGTCCTGCAGAAGGTGATGAAGGCGGAGACCTACTCGTGGATGCAGCTGCTGCTGGCCAGCGTCTATTCAGGCGCCTTCCACCCCACCGCGGAGGGGCAGGCCGCAATCGCCGACGCGGTGGCCGACAAGGCACGCGCCGTGCTCACCAAGTACGAGGCCCGCCGGCGTGCCGGCGATCCGCTGCCGCGGGTGGTGCAATAGCGCCGATGCACGACCGGCCGGGTGGTGTGACGCACGTGCCGTTCTCGGCGCCGACAAATCCATGCTAACGGGTTGCGCCAACCGCGTGTCGACTGGTCGATGAAATACAACTGCAAGAAATGCCCCGGCTACTGCTGCTCCTATCCGCTGATCGCGCTCAACAAGCGCGATGTCGAGCGACTGGCCAAGCACTTCGGCCTCAGCTTCGAGAAGGCCAAGGCCAAATTCACGGTCGAGCGCTATGGCCACAAGTACTCGATGCGGCGCAAGGCCGATAAGCACTACGGCCGCATCTGCCGCTTCTTCGATACCGAGAAGCGCTGCTGCACGGTGTACGCCGCGCGCCCGGCGACGTGCCGCAGCTTTCCGGGCGAGGGGCGGTGCGGCTACTACGATTTCCTCAAGTTCGAGCGGGCCACGCAGGAGGACGAGGAGTTCGTCTCCACCACCTGGAACAGGTAGCCGGGCGGGCTCGACGGGGGCGCTCGCAAGTGGGTGAGTTCATTGGTCCCAAGAGAAAGCCCCGCTGCGGCTTTGCGCGAGCGGGGCACTCATCTCTGAGGTTCATGCCCGGTCTCGAAGGACCCGGCTCGTTTGCGGGGCTTGCGCCTCGCCAGGTAGATCGACTTTGTCGGTCGGCCCGGCCAATCGTGTGATCAGTTTCGCTCGAGCTAGAACGCCGAACCGTGCCCTCGCGCTGTGGCGAGGGCTGGGTGACTGTCGGGTGGTGTCATCAGCTCCTCCGCTCACTGTTGGTCCTGGCGACTTCCGCCCTCACAACCCTTGAGGGTGCTACCTGCTGCTGTGCCGTCCATGGCTGTCCAGCCCGCTGCGGCAGCGACGGTTGTCATGACAATAGTTGGACTCAAAGCGTGCAATGTCAACGTTCTCGCGATCAAATGTGTATCATTCGTGGGGGGTTGCGCTCGCCCAAGGTTGCAGTCAAACTTGGGCTTCACGCGGTAGGCGGGGGTGTTGCAGCCCCGGCCCTTTGTTGCGCCGCTCTGGTTCCCCGCTGCGGCCACAGGTATCTATTCATGCGCGAAGGCTTGGGTTGTGCGCGGCGCCTGGCACTGCTGCCCGCTGCCGTGGCATTGGCGATAGTGCTCGCGGCATGTGATCAGGGACAGCCGCAGGCCTCCCAGCCGAAGGCGCCGCCTCCCGCGCCGGCCGTCACCGTCTCCAAGCCGGCGCAGCGCCAGATCGTGGAGTGGGACGAGTATACCGGGCGCTTCGATGCGGTGCAGATGGTCGAGATCCGCACGCGCGTGTCCGGCTATCTCAACGAGGTGCGCTTCAAGGACGGGCAGCAGGTCCAGCAGGGCGACATCCTGTTCATCATCGACCAGAGGCCGTTCGAGCGCGCGCTCGAGCAGGCGCGGGCGGAGCTGTTCGCGGCCACCACCAAGATCGAGAACGCCAACCTCGACGTGCAGCGCGGCCAGCCGCTGATCGAGCGCAAGATCATCTCCGACAAGGTCTTCGACGACCGCATGAACCTTCTGCGGGACGCGCAGGCGTCGATGAAGGTGGCCGAGTCCAAGGTGAAATCGGCCGAGCTCGATCTGTCGTTCGCCACCATTGCCTCGCCGATCTCGGGGCGCATCGGCCGCGCGCTGGTCACCGCCGGCAACTGGATCAGCGCGGGCAGCGTGGCGGGCACGACGCTGCTCACCACCATCGTCAGCCAGGACCCGATCTACGTCTACTTCGACGTCAACGAGAACAACTACATCAAGTACAAGCGCCTGGCGGAGCGCGGGGTGGGGGCGGGCGCCGCCGCGGTCGGCGCGCAGGTGGAGGTGGCGCTGGCCGACGAGCGCGGCTTCCCGCACAAGGGCCAGCTCGACTTCCTCGACAACAGGATGGACCAGGGCACGGGCACGCTCAGAGCGCGCGCCATCCTGCCCAACAAGGCCGGCCTGTTCTCGCCGGGGCTGTTCGGCGCGCGTGCGCGTGACGGGCTCGCCGAGCTACGCGGCGCTGCTGGTGCCGGACGAGGCCATCGGCACCGATCAGACCAACAAGTACGTGTTCGTGGTCGGCAACGACGGCACGGTGGCGCGGCGCAACGTGGTGCTGGGGCCGCTGGTCGAAGACCTGCGCGTGGTGCGCGAGGGCGTGACGGCCGAGGACTGGGTGATCACCAACGGCCTGCAGCGGGCGCGCCCCGGCCTCAAGGTCGACCCCAAGCGCACGGCGATCGCCGGGACCAAGGCGCCGGGCGCAGACCCCAAGGCCAGCGAATGATCTCGTCGCTTCGCGCGGCCAGTGCGCCGACCTAGAGGCTTATCCGATGCCGATCAGCCGCTTCTTCATCGACCGCCCGATCTTTGCGAGCGTGGTGTCGCTGGTGATCACCATCATCGGCGCCATCGGCTACACCGGCCTCGGCGTCACCCAGCTGCCCGAGATCACCCCACCGACCATCACCGTCACCACCAACTATCCCGGCGCCAGCGCGCAGACCGTGGCCGAGACGGTGGCCGCCCCCATCGAGCAGGAGATCAACGGCGTCGAGGGCATGATCTACATGGCCTCGCAGTCGACCTCCGACGGCAACCTGTCGGTCACCGTCACCTTCGATGTCGGCACCGACATCGACAAGGCGCAGGTGCTGGTGCAGAACCGGGTCAGCGCGGCCGAGCGGCGGCTGCCCGACGAGGTGCGCCGCAACGGTCTCACCGTGCGCAAGCGCTCGCCCGACCTGCTGCTGGCGATCCACCTGATCTCGCCCGACAAGACCTACGATCAGGTCTACATCTCCAACTACGGGCTGCTCAACGTGCGCGACCGGCTGATGCGGCTCTACGGCGTCGCCGACGTGTCGCTGTTCGGCGTGCGCGAGTACTCGATGCGCATCTGGCTCGATCCCGAGCGCATCGCCGTGCGCGGCCTGACCGCCGAGCAGGTGCTCGAGGCCTTGCGCGCGCAGAACGTGCAGGTGGCGGGCGGCGCGCTGGGCGAGCCGCCGGTGCGAGCAGAACCGCGCGTTCCAGGTTTCGCTGCAGATGAAGGGGCGCCTGAAGACCGGCGACGGAGTTCGAGGAGATCATCGTCAAGGCCGGCGCCGACGGCCGCGTGGTGCGCCTGAAGGACATCGCCCGCGTCGAGCTCGGCGCGCTCAACTACAACGCGCAGGGCTACGCCGACCGCTTTCCCGGCCGTGATCGTGGTGGTCGACCAGCAGCCCGGCTCCAACGCGGTCGCCGCCACGCAGGGCATCAAGGACGCCATGGCGGAGCTGGCCAAGAGCTTCCCCAAGGGCCTCGAGTACCGCATCACCTACAACCCGACCGAGTTCATCGAGGTCGCGATCTGCAAGCTCTACATCACCATCCTGGAGGCCACCGGGCTGGTGGTGCTGGTGGTGCTGCTGTTCCTCAAGACGTGGCGCGCGACGCTGGTGCCGGTGGTGGCCATCCCGGTGTCGCTGATCGGCACCTGCGCGATGATGCAGGCGTTCGGCTTCTCCCTCAACATGCTCACCCTGTTCGGTCTGGTGCTGGCGGTCGGCATCGTCGTCGACGACGCGATCGTGGTGGTGGAGAACGTCGAGCGCAAGCTCAAGGAGGGGCTCACCGCCGCTGCGAGGCGGCGCGCGTGTCGATGGACGAGGTCGGCACCGCGCTCGTCGCCATCGCCCTGGTGCTGCTCGCCGTGTTCATCCCGACGACCTTCATCAGCGGCATCACGGGCCAGTTCTACCGCCAGTTCGCCATCACGATTGCCACCGCCACCGCCATCTCGCTGCTGCTGTCGCTGACCCTGAGCCCGGCGCTGTGCGCGATGCTGTTCAAGCCGCACGGCAGCGGGCACGACAAGTCGGCGCTGCTGATGCGGCCCGTGCACGGCTTCTTCCGCCTGTTCGACCGCGGCTTCGATGCGCTGGCGCGCGGCTACGGCAACCTGGTGCGCAGGCTGGCGCGGGCGTGGGCGCCGGTGCTCGTCGGCTACGTGGCGCTGCTGGCCTTCGGCATCTGGTTCGTGGCCCAGCCAGCCGACCGGCTTCATCCCCAACATGGACCGAGCGATCATGATCATCTCGCTGCAGCTGCCGCCGGGCGCTTCGCTGCAGCGCACGGACGCGGTCGTGCGGCAGGCCACCGAGATCGCTGCTGGCGGAGCCCGGCGTGCAGTACTCCAATGCGTTCACCGGCCGCAACGCCGCGACCTTCACGGCCGCGACCAACGCCGGCCTGCTGTTCCTGGTGCTCGACGATTTCGAGGAGCGCCACCGTCTCGGCCTGACCATCGACAAGGTCGCCCAGTCGCTCAGGACCAAGCTGGCGCAGCAGATCCAGGAGGCGCAGGCGCTGGTGTTCATCCCGCCGCCCGTGCGCGGCGTGGGCGCGGCGGCCGGCTTCTCCATGCGCCTGCAGGATACGTCGGGCATGCCGGCCGCCGAGTTCGCGCGCATCGCCCAGGAGTTCGTGGCCGAGGCCAACCGCACGCCCGGCATCGTCAACGTGTTCACCACCTTCGCCGCCGCCACGCCGCAGGTGTTCGTCGACGTCGACCGCGACAAGGCGCAGATGCTGCAAGGTGCCGGTGACCAACATCTTCGAGGCCATGCGCGTGTTCATGGGCTCGGCCTACGTCAACGACTTCAACATGTTCGGCCGCACCTACCGCGTCACCGCGCAGGCCGACGGCGACTATCGCCTCGACCAGGAGAGCGTGTCCAAGATCCGCGTGCGCAACGCCGACGGCGACATGGTGCCGCTCGGCAGCCTCGTGACGTTCCAGGAGATCGCCGGGCCCGAGCGCGTGCCGCGCTACAACCTGTTCCCCTCCGCCGAGGTGCAGGGCGCGGCGCGGCCCGGCATCAGCTCGGGCCAGGCGCTGCAGATCATGCGCGCGCTGGCGCAGGAGAAGCTGCCCCCGGGCGTCAACTACGAGTGGACCGACCTCTCCTTCCAGGAGGCCAAGGTCGGGCGCACGGGCTACTACATCTTCGTGCTGAGCGTGATCTTCGTGTTCCTGGCGCTGTCGGCGCAATACGAGAGCTGGTCGCTGCCGCTGGCGATCCTGCTGATCGTGCCGATGTGCCTGTTCTCGGCGGCGTTCGGCGTGTGGCTGCACGGGCGCGAGATCAACATCCTCACCCAGATCGGGTTCGTGGTGCTGATTGCGCTGGCGGCCAAGAACGTCGATCCTGATCGTGGAGTTCGCGCGGCAGTTGGAGGAGCAGGGCAAGGACACCATCTCGGCCGCGGTGGAAGCCTGCCGGCTGCGGCTGCGGCCCATCATCATGACGTCGCTGGCGTTCACGCTGGGCGTGGTGCCGCTCTACCTGGCGGTCGGGGCGGGCGCGGAGATGCGCATCGCGCTCGGCACGGCGGTGTTCTGGGGCATGATCGGCGTGACGCTGTTCGGCCTGATCTTCACGCCGGTGTTCTACGTGGTCATCCGCCGGCTGGTGGGCACCAAGCTGGCCGCGCCGGCGCCAAGGCACGCGGTGCCGGCTCCCGCCGAGTAGCGGGGTAGGGCGGAATAGCCGGTAGGCGTATTGCGCCGTTTCACGGGTGCATCGGCGGGTTACGGCTGGCGCCTAACCCGCCCCTACATCAAGCCCCACGCTTCCAATTCGCTGCGCGCTTCTCGGCGAACGAGGCGAGGCCTTCGGCGGCTTCCGCCGAGCGGCGCTTGGCGGCGTGGCTGACGGAAAGCGCGTCGAAGGTGGCGCGATCGAAGCCGCCCCAGGCGCTCTGCAGGATCCAATCCTTGGTCTCGGCCATGGCCTGCGGGCCGTTCTCGAGCAGCTGCGCCGCCATCTCCTCGCCCGCCGCCGCCAGCTCGTCGAGCGGGACCACCTGGTGCACCAGGCCGATGCGCCGAGCCTCCGCCGCGTCGAAGCGCTCGCAGGTGAGCGCATAGCGTCGCAGCTGGCGCGCGGAGATGGCATCGCTGAGCTGCGGGATGATGATGGCGGCGGTCAGCCCCCAGCGCACCTCGGCGATGGAGAACACCGCGTTGTCGGCGGCGATCACCACGTCGCAGGCAGCGACCATGCCGGTGCCGCCGCCGAAGCAGCCGCCCTGCACCAGGGCGACGGTCGGCACGGGCAGGCGGTTGAGGCGGTCGACCGCCTCGGCGGTGGCGCGGCTGACGCGCTCGTTCTCCTCGGCCGAGGCGCCGCTGACCTCGCTGATCCACTTGAGGTCGGCGCCGGCCTGGAAGTGCCGGCCGTTGCCCTTCAGCACCACGACGCGCATATCGCCGCCGCTTGGCCAGAAGATCGTCCATGGCCCGCAGCAGGCCCTCGATCATGGCGCCGTTGTAGGCATTGCCCACCTCGGGACGGTTGAGCGTGACGCGTGGCGACGCCGCGGGCATCGAGGCTGGCAACGACGGGCTCGGTCATGGGGAGGCTCCGCTAGGGAAAGGGAACGGCAGTATTGCAGCGGCACGCGCGCACAGCTTGCTTCGGCCATGCCGGACCCCGGGTGCGAGCAGCTTGTGCCATGCCGTGACGGGACTTTCACCACTATAGTGAAGGTCTTTGTTTGGCCATATCTTTGCCGCGTAGCTTATGTGAAGCGCGTGATGCGAGAGAGGGCTCGCAAGGGGACGCAATTGGCGTAGTTGCGAATTTCTGGACGCCGATCGGCGCCGCCACGGGATTGGCATCGCAGGGGGCTCGCATTGGAAATGAACGGGTGATGATGGTCGCTGCCAAGGCTGCCGGTCGCAGAGGTGGGGCGAGATGGGGCGATGCGGCGAGGCGACATCCCTGCGTCGGGCTGCCTGCCTCGCCGCTGGGCTGCTTTGGCTGGCGGCGGCACAGCGCGCCGGCGCAGCGCCCAGGAGTGGTGGGAGAACTTCCCTGGCTTCAAGGGCCAGGAGGGCCCGCGGCCCGCGGTGAACGACGAGCGGCGCCGGCAGGACCAGGTCTCAACGACCTGCGCACCGACTCGGCTGCCCTTGCGCAGCCAGGAGATGATCGAGGCGCTGGAAGCCGCGATCCAGCGCTATCAGCAGATCGTGTCGAACGGCGGCTGGCCGGCCATCACCGGGCACGCGCACGATTCGGCCCGAGGACAACGACGAGCGCGTGGCGCTGCTGCACCGCCGGCTGTGGATGAGCGGCGAGCTCAGGCGCAGGCCCACCAAGAGCTGTTCGGCATCGACTACTCCGAGGATCTGGAGGGCGCCGTCCGCCGCTTCCAGGAGAGCAACGGGCTGCGGGTCACGGGCCGCGCGGATCGCGCCGACGCTGCAGGCGCTCAACATCCCGGCGCACGCGCGCCTGCGCAGCTCAAGATCAACCAGCAGCGCCTGCGCGACCTGATCGGCCATCGCGGAGGAGGATCGCTACGTTCTGGTCAACGCCGCCGCCTTCCAGCTCGAAGCCGTCGACAAGCACGAGGTCGAGCAGCGCCATCGCGTCATCGTCGGCAAGCCCGAGCGGCAGACGCCGACCGTGCGCGCCACCATCCGCGCGCTCAACTTCTTCCCGTACTGGCGGGTGCCCGAGAGCGTGGCGACGCTCGACCTCATTCCGCGCCTGGTCAAGGAGCCCGAGTACCTGCAGCAGGAGCGCATCCGCGTGCTGACGGGGTCCTACAACGGCACCGAGATCGACTCGCCCAGCGATCGACTGGCGGCAGGAGGACGCTCGCCAGGCTCAGCTTCCGCCAGGATCCCGGGCCGCAGAACGCGCTGGGCCTGGTGCGCATCGACATGCCCAACGAGAGGGCGTCTACATGCACGACACGCCGATGAAGCAGCTGTTCAACCAGCGCGGCCGCGCCTTCAGCGCCGGCTGCGTGCGCGTGCAGGACGTGTTCAAGCTGGTGGAGTGGATCGCCAAGTACGAGAACGGCTGGGGCGAGCCCGGACGCGCGCAGGACGTGATCGCGACGGGGCAGGCGCTGGACATGAACTCTGACGCGGCCGCTGCCGGTGTACTTCACCTACATCACCGCCTGGGCGGAGCCTGACGGCCGCATCGTGTTCCGTCCCGACATCTACAACCGCGACGGCGTGCGCGACCTCGTCGCCTCCAACGAGCGCGATCCGGAGGACGGTCCCGCGCCGCGCTGGACGCTGGCGCCCTGAGTGTGCGCCGCTCCGCTTCGCTTAGTCCAGCCATTTGCGTCCCGGCCGGAGCGCGCGAACTTGATCTGAGATCAAGTTCAGCGTGCGCAGAGCCGGTGATCCTTTACCCGAAAGTGTAAAGGTCCCGGAGAGCCTTGCGCCGGCTCGAGAGCCGAGGCTCGGCTTCCGGGAACGCAGAGTGGGCCGAGTACGGTGGCTACGTGAGCGGCCGGGCGATCTCGGGCGGCACCTCGCGCTGATAGGCCTGGCCGATGGCGAACAGCTGCGCCTCCGCAAACGGCCGGCCGATCGAGCTGGATGCCGTTCGGCAGGCCGGAGCCGCGCGGCACCGGCAGGGTCAGCGTCGGCAGGCCGAGGTAGTTGATCGGCCGCGTGTACTTGACGACGCGCCCCATCGCCGCCTGCACCTTGGGTCCGCCGCCGACGTCGAGCTCGGCGATGGTCGGCAGGGGATCGGCAAGGATCGGCAGGATGGCGATGTCGATGTCCTTGAAGGTTTGATCGAGCGTGCGCTGCACGTAGGTGCCGCGCGCGCGCAGCGCGGTCAGGTGGTCGACGGCGGCGATGAAATGGCCGACCTCGACGCGTGCGCGCACCTGCGGGCCGTAGTCGTTGGGGCGCGTGCGCAGGTAGGCGCCGTGCGCGGCCGCCGCGTCGGGCAGCTGCACCAGCTGCACCAGATGGTCGAGCGTCTGCCAGTCGGGGAAGGCGCATTGGGCGCGCTTCAGCCCGAGCTTGGCGAGCACCGCCAGCACCTTCTCGCACCATGCGCTGCACCTCCGGGTGCGCATCGGCGATCACCGTCTCGTCGACGCCGACCCTGAGGCCGGCGACCGGCGTCATCGAGGCTGGCGACGTAGTCGGGCACCGGCAAGCGTGGAGGCGGAAGGATCGCGCGCGTCGGGTCCCGGCGAGCAGGCCGAGCATCAGCGCCAGATCCTCGACGTGCCGGGCGATGAAGCCGACCGTGTCGAGCTGCGGCGCCAGCGGCATGGCGCCGGCGCGGCTGATGCGGCCCCAGGTCGGCTTGATGGAGGCGACGCCGCAGCACGCCGCAGGAACGCGCAGCGATCCGCCGGTGTCGGAGCCGAGGCCGGCGGGGATCGCGCCATAGGCCACCGGCAGCCGCCGTTCCCGCCGAGGAGCCGCCGGTGATGCGCGTCGGGTCCCAGGGGTTGCGCGCGTGGCCCAGCACGTAGTTGTGGCCGGTCGGTCCGTAGGCGAACTCGGTCAGGTGCAGGGCGGCGATCTGCAGGGCGCCGGCAGCCTTGAAGCGGGCAATGGCGGTGGCGTCCTCGGTCGCCGGCTCGGCGGCGCGGATGTTGGCGCCCCAGCTCGCGATTCTGCCCTTGCGGTCGAACATGTCCTTGTGCGCCAGCGGCACGCCGGCGAGCGCGCCTTTGGCGGTGCCGGCGGCGACGCCCGCGTCGGCGGCCTTGGCGGCGGCGAGCGCCTCGTCGGCTTCGAGCGTGATCACCGCGTGGGTCAGCTCGTGGCAGGCGCGCAGGCGCTCGATCGCCTGCGCGGTCGCTTCCACGCTCGACACCTTCTTTGCGCGGATCGCCTTGGCCAGCGCGCGCGCCGACAGCGCGGCAAGCTCGGTCATGGCTTGGCCTCCCTGGCGGGCGCGCCGGCGGCCAGCACGCGGCGGAAGTCGTCGACGTCGGCGCTCATCGGCAGCGCGATTGCGACCTTGCCGGCGGTTGCCGACAGCATGGCCGCGTGCGCCTTGGCAAGGGCGCGCCGCTCGGCCGGCATGTCGAGATATGCGGCCGTCTCGTCGGGTGCAGGTGCGCTGGTGGATGCGTCGGATGGTGTGGGCGCCATGATCGCTCGCTCCTTGCAACTGCCGGGAAGGCCGGCCGACAACGTATCGGCGACCGTCGCGTTGCAACAACCGGGATGCGCGGGAAGAGAGCTGTTCGCTGCCCGACGTCGGGCGCCCGAAAACCAAGGAGGCCCTGGTCCGAAGACCAAGGCCCCTAGCGCACTCGCTGGTGTTGGGGGCAGACGGGCGCGCCACGGCCACCATAGATCCGCGGCGGCGCGGCCTTGGCGTTATTGCTTCGGTAAGGTTAGCCGGGGGCGGCGACCTTTTCCCTGGCCGCGCATGGGCCGCGCATGGGCCTGGGCGAGGGACAAACTGCCGATTTGACAGCCCTCCGTTTCCAAGGCATTGAGGGCGCGCGCCGCGCTATAGGCATTATAGTGCATATGAATGAGCTATAACGCAGTTCTCCCTCCTCAGGATTCATGCCCAAAGTCACCTACATCGAGCACGACGGCACCTCGCGCACGGTCGAGGCCGAGGTCGGCGCCACTGTCATGGAAGTGGCCCTCAAGAACGAGGTGCCGGGCATTGTCGCGGAGTGCGGCGGCTCGTGCACCTGCGCCACCTGCCTCGTGCACGTGGAGGAGGTCTGGCTGGACAAGGTCGGCGAGCGTTCCCCCGAGGAGGAGGATCAGCTCGATTTCGCCTTCGACGTGCGCCCCAACTCGCGCCTCTCCTGCCAGATCAAGGTGACCGACGAACTCGACGGGCTGGTGGTGCACACGCCCTCCTATCAGGGGCGCTGAAGCGTTCGGCCTCACAAGGTCATTCCCCGCAAGTTTCAGGGTTCCGCCCGGTAGCGCGTCTGTGGCCAGCGCCACACGCTGTGACACTGGACATGGTTGCTTCGCGCGTCGTGATGCCCGCGCTCGGAAGGGCTGACTGCATGACCCTGCTCAAGAAGAAGGTGGTTGGTCTCGGTCTGGTGGTGCTGGGCGGACTGGCTACCGCCCATGGCGGCGCCGCAGGCCTGACGTGGGAGATCGTGCTGGGGCTGGTGTTCGTCATCCTGGGCATTGCACTCCTTGCCGCCAAAGTTGTGCGCCG
The DNA here is from genome assembly GCA_963756735.1 of uncultured Alphaproteobacteria bacterium. GTDB lineage: Bacteria > Pseudomonadota > Alphaproteobacteria > Rhizobiales > Hyphomicrobiaceae > AWTP1-13. The sequence continues at coordinate 177,549 of CAVWOY010000031.1, read as the reverse complement.
GAACGAGCCGCATGCCGGCCAGGCGGACCACTGATCGACCTGGCCCTCACACGTCGATCGGCTCGTCGAGGTAGATCTTGTATCGCTGCGACTTCGGCTTCTCGCGATCCTCGGCATTGACGTAGGCGATCGAGCTTTGCCCCTTGAGGCGCGCCGGCAGAACCATCACGCGGATGAAGCGCGTCGGGCGGTCGGCGGCGGCCTGCGCGAACACCGGCTCGGGGCCGGCCTCGAACCAGGCGTTGCCCGGCGCGTAGCTGTGCGCCTTGCCGCCCGTGTCGATGCGGATGCCGCCCTCGATCAGGCAGCGGATGCCCGGTCCCTGGTGCGTGTGCAGATAGGCGCAGCCGCCGGGCGGAAAGCTCACGCTGTCGCAGCGCATCAGCAGGCTGTCGGCGATCGGCCACGCCAGGGCCTGCCGCAGCTTCAGGTGCGAGGCGCGTCGCGTCGGGACCGTAGCTGCACTGGGCGTGCCGGTCGTCGGCGCCAGCTCCCAGCGCCACAGCACCGCGCCGGCGGGTCCCGCGGCCAGCCGCGCCGTCCCGCGCCCGTGCCAGGCCATGTCGTCGCCGTAGTCCTTGCCGCCAACGCTGACGGCGCCGTGCACGACATAGACGGCGCGGTTCACACCGTCGACGCGGAGCGACAGCGCCCCGCCGGGCACCAGGTGGTCCTCGATCAGCCGCAGCTCGTAGCCGTCCGCCGACGCCATGTGCCGCCCCCGCTACTTGTCGAACGCCGCATCGACCGGCACGCGATAGCCGTCGGCGAGGCGGTTGGTCTCGTTCGCCATGCCCACCACCGCCATCAGCTCGCCGAACATGGCCTCGCTCATGCCGGCCTTGCGCGCGGCGGCGGTGTGACTGGCGATGCAGTACTCGCAGCCGTTGGTGACGCTCACGGCAAGGTAGATCATCTCCTTGGTCAAAGCATCGAGCGCACCCGGCGCCATCGTCACTTTGATGCCTTCCCAGGTGCGGGCCAGCAGCGCCGGATCGCTGGCGAGGTACTTCCAGAAATTGTTCACCTCGCGCACGTTGCGCGTCCTCTTGATGTCGTCGAGCACGGCGCGCACCTCGCGCGATGCTTTGCGGGGATCGATCGGCTTGGTCATGGCTCTCTCGAGGGGTGAGGTTGCGCGCGGCGCCGGGCGCACTGGCTCGCGTGCGGCCGGGCTGTATGGTATCGGCATGACGGATGGTGCGAGGCCCGATGTCAAGGCTATGGGCAGCAGCGATCGTTATGTCGGCCGGCGCCTCGCTGGCCTTGGCCGACGCGCGCAAGGACTGCTACGAGAAGAGCGGTGATGTCGCCATTCGCGCCTGCAGCGAGGCGATTGCGCGCAACCCGAAGGACGCCGTCTCGCTTCTCAATCGCGCCTTCGAGTATTCGCAGAAGGGCGACTTCGCGCGCGCCGTCGCCGACTACAGCAAGTCGATCGAACTCGATCCTTCGCGCTGGGATTCCCACCAGGGCCGCGCCTGGGCCTACCTCAAGACCGGCAAGGCGGCCGATGCGCTGGCTGATGCCGATCGCTCCCTGCAGATCAAGCCCGACGCGGCGCAGACATTGGACACGCGCGGCCACATCTACGAGGCCCTGGGCCGGCGCGAGGAAGCCATCGCCGACTACCGCCGTGCGCTGGCCATCGAGCCGCGCCTGCTGGGCAGCAAGGAGGGGCTGCGGCGCATGGGCGTCTTGCAATAGTCCCGCTCATGTTGACACGCGCCTGATTCGCATGCCCCACTTGGGCCGCTGAACCCTTGGCGTAAGGCCACCGGGGGATGCGGCGCCTCTGACACCTCCCGCACCGGTGGCCAGAGGCGCTTCGCGTTTTTGGGCCTGGCCGCACGGCGGCTCAGCCGGCGAGCCCTGGCTGTTGGGCCGCGGCGGCGTCGCGTCCGGCGAGAAGTGCGGCCAGCGCCGGCAGCTCCGATCGCTTCACCAGCTCATCGTGGATGTTGCACATCGTGATCATCATGTAGTTGCGCGTGGTGGGGAAATCGGCCGTGCGCACCTCCTTCTCGATGGGCATCAGGTCCCAATAGGTGCGGGCGTAGGGCAGTGGAATGTCCTTGGCGCGCTTGGGCGGGTGCAGGCCGATGCCTGCGAGCCTGCGCTCCAGCTCTGCGCGCGCGCTGCTCCAGACTTCCGGCCGAGCTGGGCGGGCACCGGATAGCGGTCGAACACCGACAATGCCAGGGCGATCATCCTTTGCCGCAGCCGCGCCTCGGCCCCTGCAGCGTGCGGACGCAGCATGCCTTCCACCAGCTCGGTAACCATGGCGAGCCCAAGGGGATAGGCGCTCCAGCGCGAGCGGTCGAGGGCGTCCTGGAACTCCTTCTCCGAGAACAGCACCTTGGCGTAGTGGCCGGCGCGCGCGCGCGAATACTCGAAGATGCCCTTCTGTACAAGGAACGCCGCATGCTCGTCGATGAAGTCGGCAAGTGCCTCCATGTCGGTGACAGGGGGCCGCCGCCAGAACAGAAGGTCTCGCCAGTTCATCGAATGCTCGCCTTCACTAAGCACGCCTGCGTTGGACGAAAGTATAATGCTGGCGCTCTCGCGTACAATGTTAGCCTTTCACACAATGAGCGTGTCGAGTGATTCCGACACCGGCGATTAAGACCGGACGGAACAGCAGCACCGGGGGGATGCTGCGAGTGCACATCCTCCACACCTGGCGTCGGCCGGGAACCGCTTAACGTGGCAGGGAGGATGATTCGCCCATGGCAAGCTCCAACGATCAAGCGCATTGGAGGAAGACCACGGCGCTTGATGCTCACGCATCTCGCGATCTGGTTCTTCTTCGGCTATATCGTGCACATGTTCGTGCACACCCTCAACCAGTTCACGGTGCCGTTCCTCAAGTTCCCGCTCGGCTTCTACATGGCCGCGCAGGGCTCGCTGATCGTGTTCGTGGTGATGCTGTTCGTGTTCGCATGGCAGCAGGACCGGATCGACCGCGAGTTCGGCGTCGCGGAAGACGACTGAGGGGGCAAGACCATGGCTACACAATCCCAGACAACTGCTGAATTCAGCAAATCGCTAGGTCGGCTCTACGGCCTCTACACCGGCGGCTTCCTGGCCTTCGTCATCTTCATCGCCGTGATCGAGCAGATGGGGGTCCCCAACAGGGTTCTCGGCTATCTGTTCGTGTTCTTCACCCTGGCGGTTTACGCGATCATCGGCGTTGCCACGCGAACGGCCCAGGTGTCGGAGTACTACGTGGCAGGACGACGCGTGCCGGCCTTCTACAACGGCATGGCGACGGGCGCCGACTGGATGTCGGCCGCCTCCTTCGTCGGCATGGCCGGCTCGCTGTTTCTGTTCGGCTATGACGGCCTCGCCTGGGTGCTCGGCTGGACCGGCGGCTTCGTGCTGGTGTCGATCCTGGTCGGCCCCTACCTGCGCAAGTTCGGCGCCTACACCGTGCCCGACTTCCTGGCGTTCCGGTACGGCGGCAACTTTGCGCGCTTCCTCGGCGTGATCGTGCTGGTATGCTGCTCCTTCACCTATGTGACGGCGCAGATCTTCGGCACCGGCATCATCGCCTCGCGCTTCCTCGGCATGCAGTTCGAGGTCGCCGTGTTCGTCGGTCTCGTCGGCATCCTGCTGTGCGCGATGCTGGGCGGCATGCGGGCGGTCACCTGGACGCAGATCGCGCAGTACATCGTGCTGATCGTGGCGTACCTGGTGCCGATCGTGATCCTGTCCACGCAGCGCTACGGCTTTCCGATCCCCGAGTTCACCTACGGCCAGGCGATCGCGGAGATCACCGCGCGCGAGCAGCAGCTGGTGAAGGACGGGCTTGCGGTGCTGTGCACCAAGGAGGCCTGCGGACCAGGAACGCTGCGGCCGCATATCCAGCCCTTCATGAACTACACGCCGCTGAACTTCTTCGGCATCATCTTCTGCATGATGGTGGGCACGGCCTCGCTGCCGCACATCCTGATGCGCTACTTCACCACGCCGTCCGTGCGTGAGGCGCGCGTGTCGGTGGGCTGGTCGCTGCTCTTCATCTTCCTGCTCTACTTCTCGGCGCCGGCCTACGCGGCGTTCTCGAAGCTGGAGGTGTACACCAACATCATCGGCCGAAGTCTGAATGACATCCGGCCGTGGCTGTTCACATGGGGCGAGCTTGGCCTGATCCAGATCTGCGGCAAGAACGCGCCCAGCTTGCAGGCGGTGATCGATGCCTGCAAGGCGATCCCCAACCACCCAGGCGTCCTCCGCTTCCAGGACTTCGTGATCAATACGGACGTGATCGTGCTCTCCACTCCGGAGATCGCGGGCTTGCCGTATGTGATCTCGGGTCTGGTGGCTGCCGGCGGTCTCGCCGCCGCGCTGTCCACCGCGGACGGGCTGCTGCTCGCCATCGCCAACGCGCTGAGTCACGACATCTACTACAAGATGATTCAGCCGTTGCGTGCGGCGAGTTGGTCGACGGTCATCGTCATCATCCTGGCGGCGATCGTCGGTGCCGTTTACTGGTTCCTGCCGGGCCCTGGCCCCTACGGTATCGAGATGCGCTGGTGGGTGCTGGGCCTCGGGTTCATTCCCCCGCTCGTTGTGATGCCCTTCTGGTTCGGCATGAACGATGTCACCAAGCGATTGACCGTCGCGCGGATCCTGCTGCTCTACGTGGCGGCAACCTCCGCGGCACTGGCGTCGACGCGGCCGTCGGACATTCTGGCCATGGTGGGCTGGGCGTTCTCGCTGGCCATGGCGGGCAACTTCCCGGCCATCACCATGGGCATCTGGTGGAAGCGGACAACCACGGCCGGTGCCATCTGCGGCATCCTCGCTGGTTGGTCGCTCTGCCTGTTCTACCTGGTGGTGACGAGGTATTACCCGCAGTTCGGTGTGACCTACGCTGGCATGTCCTCGCTCCTGAACCCGGAGACCGGCAAGGCGCTGATCGACGTCGGCAAGCTGATGGCCGACCCGAAGTGGATGGACCAGTGGCCGGCGCTCGCTGCCAACCCGATGGCCAACAGGGTGGGCTGGTTCGACCTCAACAACATCAACTGCGGGTTGTTGGGGATGCCGCTCGGCTTCCTGGTGATCTACGTCGTCAGCCTGATGACCAAGGCACCGTCGGCCGAAATGGCGGCGCTCATCGACGAGATCCGCAAGCCGCGCGGCAACACGGTTCTCGAAGAGAAGACCACCTAGCCGGGTCTCTCCTTCTTCAAGCCTCGGCGGGGCCCTACGGGGCCCCGCTTCGTTGTCTGGCACCGCAATCTGCGACCGCAACATGATCCCCGCTTGTTGCCGGCACTCCGCGACGCCATAGTGCGGGTGCTTCGGGAGGGCGGACGTGGGCGCTGGCTCGTTCTTCACGCACTGGTACTTTCAGGTGCCGAACTTCGTTCTGGCGGCCCTGATGTACACGTTGCTCGGGCGCGTCATCCTGGCGCTGCTCTTCGACCCCGACGCGTCGAACTACATCTGGCGCTTCTTCTGCCGCATCACCGACCCCGTGGTGGCAGCCGTCGCCTTCGTCACGCCAAAGGCTTCCGTGCCCGTCATTGTCTGGCTGTTCGGGGTCGTGTGGTTGTTCTGGCTGCGCGTGGCCTTGCTCTATGGGTTTTTGATTTTCGGCGTCGCGCCGCGCTTGACCTGAGGCACGCCCATGGAGCGCAACTGGTACTACATCGGCATCGCCTTCTTCGGCATGATCAACGGGCTCTTCAACCAGTCCTGGCTGCTGTTCGCGCTGATCCCGATGAACCTGCTCGCGCCGGCGCTGTTTTTCGGCAGCGCGTCGCTGACCTTGATGTTTACCTCCCTGATGGTCTCCACGGCCACCATCATCCTCGGCGGCATTCCGGCGGCGCTCTACGAGCGCTACGTGGGCGCCAAGGATGACTCCACCGACGTCTCGATGTGGATCTGGCTCGCGGGCACGGCGATCCTGACGATCCCGGCGATCGGCAACTTCCTGAGCGTCGGCCTTTGATGGCTGGCCGACCGCAGACGTCTTTGACTTGTGGGCCTGTCGCATTAGACTAAAGTCGAATACGTTAGTGATCTGGGAGGAATGCCAACGACCGCGGAGTAACCCCAATGGGTGCATTTCGCCGCTTCGCATTCGCCATCACCGCTCGCGACACCTCCTTCGTCGCGGTGGCTGCAGCCACCTTGATGCTGGCCTTCAGCTTCGCCCCCGCGCTGGCTTTGACCATCGGCGCCAATCTTGCGCTTCTGTTCGCCATCGGCCTGTTGCTGCGCGCGGCCTGCCTCAGCGATGCGCGCATCGACCGCACGGAAGCCTGGCGTGGCCTCAGACCCCAGGATCGCCCCGTCGGCGATGCCGGCCGGCGCTCGGCGCGTGACGATCTCCAGGAGGTGCTGCTGAGGTTCGCCAAGGCTGCCGCGGGTGTGGCGATCATCCTCTACGGGGCGTCCTTTTGCGTTTCCTTCTCCGCGGAGTCGCGATCCCTACACGCACTCGTGAACCTGCCGCGAAGTTGAAAGGCCCAAGCGGCCTGGGATAGCTTCCCCTGCCGGTGATGAGGCCTGGAGTGGTCATGGAAGACATGCGTCGTATCGCCTACGCGACGGTGCTGCGGGCGTGTGGGTTCGGGTCGCTGGGCATCTTCTGCTTCATGGTGGGCTTGTCGTTCATGCCGCGCCTCGCCTTCCAGAGCGGCGGCGTGCTCACCATGCTGATGACGGGCATCCTGCTCATCAAGGCCCTGGAGGCCCGCACCAAGCCCTACCGGCGCACCGAGATGTGGCTGTACCTGCCAAAGGAGCTGCGCCCGCCCGCCGGTGCCGCCCAGCAGCTCACCTCGGTGGTAATGCGCGAGACCTACCTGAGGTTCGCCCTGTGGACATCGGTGATTGCCATCGTCATGTGGGCGATCGCGCTTTTGTTCTCCCTTTTCGGCCTGTAAGGCGAATCAGCCGGATGTTCCCAAGGTACGGGGCCGGCGTGAGAATCTGCGTCGGCCGCCATGCTGCATCTGAGCCACATATGCCCGGTGACCGAACAAGATTCTGGTTGCGTTAATTGCTTGCTCTGCCGAATCACCTTCCTTGTCCACCTTGGTCGCAACCTGCAGGCGGGGGACTACATGCAACATTGGAAGAAGGGTTTGGGAGCGCTGGTGGCCATCGCAGCCGCGGCGTTCGCATTGATCGCGCCGACGAGCGCGGGAGACATGACCACTAGCCCGCCGCCGCCGCCGCCGAAGCGCGGCGTCTACTTCTCCGGCATCGACTTCGTGGAGGGCGCCACCTACACCTACAGCGGCATCATCGTGGCCACCAACGGTGACTTGGCGCGCGACGGCGTCCTGGTTCGCCTCTACGGATCGTGGGTCGGATACGACTTAGATCCGGGCGATGGGCGCGGGCTGCAAGGCGACGCGATGATCGGCTACAAGTTCACCCGCGGTCCGGTCTGGGGCAGCATCTTCGTGGGCGTCGACGTGCAGGACTTCGATCTGTCACCCGACGATCCCACCGCGCGCGTGCGCGGCAGCGAGACCGGCTTCAAGGTATCGGGCGATTTGGCGACGGTCTATGGCTCGCCGGTTCACGCCTCCATCGCCGGCAGCTACTCCACCGCATTCGATTCCTACTGGGCTCGCGCCAGGCTCGGCGCGTTCCGCAACCGGATCACGGTGGGTCCGGAAGCGATCGCCTTTGGCAATATCGACTACGAGGCGCGACGCTTGGGCGCCTTCGTAACCTTCCATGATCTCAATCCGTTCAGCTACCGGCCCTTCGACCTCACGTTCTCCGTGGGTCACCAGTGGGTGGGTGACGACAACGGCGGCGGCGGACTTGTCGGCGGCTTCGGCGGTGGCGAGGGCATCTACGGTACGATCGCCTTCAGCATGCTGTTCTAGATCGAGCTGCGGGCGACCGCGTAGAGTTCCGGAAATGAGCGGGCGCCGGTGGACGTAAGTCCATCGGTGCCTGCATCTGTCTGCGTGAGAGTGAAACGGCGTTTAACCAGCCGCACAGCAATTTGTATTCAATTGTCCCGATCCCTGATAACCCTTTGTTCAGGCGCGGTTTTTCGTTAACCATCTGAACGAGTGGGCGGTCGGTGTAAGCCGGGCGTGTTGGGACAATTGTCGGTAAATCGTCAAGAGTGGCCAGTCTTCTTCGATCCGAAGGGGCGGCGGGGCACAATAGTTACCGCGATTAGCAGGCTCGCGTGGGCCGGTATCGGTTTGCTGGTGGCAAGCCTGCTGGTAACCAGTTTCTGGGGACCGCATCTGCCCTCGGCCAAGCTCACGGCCCTGCCGAGGATGGTTATCGCCCAGCAGGGCCTTCCCCCGGGCAGCGCGGACGAGCCGGCTCTGCACGCCGGTCAGGCGCGCACGGCTTCTGGCGCCACGGCCATCGCCACCAAGCGCTACGCGCACTTCGTCAACTGGGACGACAACAGCTTCGCTTCCCTAAAGCGCAACGCCCGGAACCTCGACGCGGTCTTCGTCGAGTGGCTGCATCTGGCTGCGGCGGACGGCAGCCTCGAGCGTGACGATCCGCAACGAGAAGCGCTGGTGCGCAAGTGGGTCGCCGCCAACGCGCCCGGCCTGAAGCTGCTGCCGCTCGTCAACAACTACGATTTCCGCGGCATGCGCTGGGACAGCGAGCGGGCCATGGCGATGCTCGCCTCGGGCGAGGCGAGGTCGGCGTTCATCGACGCGCTGCACACCTACGTGAAGTCCGGCGGCCACCCTGGGATGGTGCTCGATTTCGAGCGCCTGCCGGGATCGGCCAGGGCCAACTATACCGCGCTAGTCGAGGAGCTGAGCGCCCGGCTGCGCGCCGGCGGGCTGCAGCTCGTCGTCTCGGTCCCCCCCGATGAGGAGGCCTACGACTACGGCCGGATCGCAAGCCTGGCCGACAGCGTCATCCTGATGACCTACGACGAGCATTTCGAGCACGGCGAGCCGGGCCCCCTGGCAGGCCAGGGCTGGTACGAGGCCCTGCTCGATCGTCACTTCAAGGACGCCGACCGCACCAAGTTGATCGTCAGCATCGGCTCCTACGGCTACGACTGGAGGTCTCCGGGCAACGCCCGCGAGATCTCGGTGCAGGAGGCCTGGGAGCTGCTCGAGGCCTCGCGCGCGCCGCTGCGCTTCGACGAGGCCTCGCTCAACCCTACCTTCACCTACGTCGAGGAGCAGTCGGGCCAACGCCACCAGGTCTGGTATCTCGACGGCGTCACCGCCTACAACCAGATCGCGGCGGCGCTGGCCATGAAGCCGGCCGGCCTGACGCTATGGCGGCTCGGCACCGAGGACCCGAGCGTGTGGGCCGCCTTCGGTCGTGGCCGCAACGCCGATGAGCGCGCGCGCGAGGCCATCGCCCATCCGAGCTCGGGCTACGACGTGCTCTACAAGGGCAAGGGCGAGGTGCTGCGCGCCACCGGCACGCAGCAGCCCGGCGTGCGCAAGCTCAGCGTCGACCATGCCCACAACCTCATCACCGGACAGGAGATCGTCGCTTTCCCGAGCTCGACGATCGTCAGCCGCTGGGGCGCCACCAGCGAGAAGGTCATCAACCTGACCTTCGACGACGGCCCCGACCCCACCTACACGCCGGCGATCCTCGACATCCTGGCACAGAAGGGCGTCAAGGCCACGTTCTTCATCGTCGGCTCGGCCGGCGCCGTGAACCGCGATCTGCTGCGTCGCATCCACAGCGAAGGCCACGACGTCGGCAATCACACCTTCACGCACGTCAACCTGAGCGACTTCTCCCACGAGCACCTGAAGTTCGAGCTCAACGCCACTCAGCGGCTGCTGGAGTCCACCATCGGCGTGCGCACCAAGCTGTTCCGGCCGCCGTTCGGTGGCGACCTCGAGCCGCAGACCATCGACGGGGCCGACGCGCTGCGCGTTGCCACCCAGCTCGGCTACCTCACCATCGGCATGCGCATCGACCCCAAGGATTGGGCGCGTCCGCTGTCGGCGCAGATCGTCGCCAAGACGGTGGAAGGCGCGATCAGGGGCGACGGCAACGTGGTGCTGCTGCACGATGCCGGCGGCAACCGCACCGCCACCATCGAGGCGCTGCCGCAGATCATCGACAAGCTGCACGCAGAGGGCTTCCGCTTCGTCACTACCCACGAGCTGATCGGGCTCTCGCGCGAGCAGGTCATGCCGCGGGTTGAGGCGGAGGACGGCTTGATCGTCGCCCTCAACTACGCCGGCTTCAGCCTGTTCAGCGGCTTCAGCTCGCTGATGGCCTTCCTGTTCCAGCTCGGCATCGCGCTCGGCACCTTGCGCATGGTCTGGGTCGCGACCTTCGCCGTCATCCACGCGCGGCGCGAGAGGAAGCGCTGGGATCTGGCCTGGGCGCCGGAGAAGTTCGCCGTGATCATGCCGGCGCACAACGAGGAGAAGGTCATCTGCGCCTCCGTCAGCGCGCTGCTGGCCTCCAAGGTCGACAACTTCCAGATCCTGGTCGTCGACGACGGCTCGCGCGATCGCACGGCCGAGGTCGTGCGCGCAGCCTTCGCCGGCAATCCGCGCGTGGAGGTGCTGAGCAAGCCCAACGGCGGCAAATGGTCCGCGCTCAACATGGGGCTCGAGCACACCGACGCCGAGATCGTGGTGACGCTCGATGCCGATACCATCTTCGAGCCGGATGCGCTGGCGATGCTGCTGCGCCACTTCGCCGATCCCAAGGTGGCGGCCGTCGCCGGCTGCACCAGCGTCGGCAACCGCGTCAACGTCCTGACCCGCTTCCAGGCGCTGGAGTACGTGACCAACCAGAACCTCGACCGCCGCGCGCTCGAGATCGTCAACGGCATCACGGTGGTGCCCGGCGCCATCGGCGCCTGGCGGCGCTCGGCGGTGCTGTCCATCGGCGGCTTCGTGCCCGATACCTTGGCCGAGGACGCCGACGCCACCACCAGCCTCGCCGTCGCCGGCTGGAGGATCGTGTACGAGCCGCGCGCGCTTGCCCGCACCGAGGCGCCTGAGACCTTGAAGGGCTTCATGGGCCAGCGCATGCGCTGGATGTTCGGCACCCTGCAGATGGCCTACAAGCATCGCCGCGCGATGCTGCGTGGCAGGCCGCTCGGCATCGGCGCCTTCGGCCTTCCCAACATCGTGCTGTTCCAGTTCCTGTTCACGCTGGCGGCACCCGTCATCGACCTGATGCTGCTGTGGAGCATCGCCTCGGGCCTGTTCGCCTACGCGCTGCAACCGGAGCACGGCGTGCCGGCGACGCTGCTGACGGTTGGCGCCTACTGGGCCTACTTCCAGCTGCTCGAGGTGGCCACCTCCGCCATGGCGATCGCCATGGAGCGCCGCTACCACTTCTGGCGCCTGCTGCCGCTCTTGTTCCTGCAGCGCTTCTGCTACCGCCAGCTGCTCTATGTGACGGCGATGCGGGTGGCGGCGGCAGCACTCAAGGGCCGCATGCTGGGCTGGGGCTCGCTGGTGCGCACGGGGCGTGCCGCGCCGACGCCGGCGGCGAGCTAGGTATGCCCAGGCCTCGCCGCTAGTCCTTCGGCAGCGCGCGGACGGGCGTCAGCACGGTGGCGGGGCAGCCGTTGAGCTCCGCCTCGGTGAGATCGCTGCGCTCGGCAAACGGCAGGTCGCGGCCGAGGCTGTCGAGCCCGGCCGGCATCACGAGCTCTACCGGCTTCGTCTCGGACAGGCCGAAGTTGTGCACGGCGCTGAGCGGCATGTAGGCGGCCCAGCCCTTCAGCTCGGCCTCGCTCAGCGCGCCCTGCGGATAGGCGTCGAGATAGAAGCCGACATCGCGCGCGGCGCGATACTCGGGCTGCGTGTCGTGACGCTGCATGCGGGAGATGCAGCGCCGGGCTGCTGCGTTGCGTGATCCCGCTTTCGTCTCGCCGGCAATGCACTGGGTGAGCTTCTGGAAGCTGCCTGCATCGCCTGGCGGTCCGCCCAGGTGCGTGATGCGATCCATGAAATAGGCGTAGTCGACCTCGCTGGGGGTCAGACCCAGGCGCCGCCACAGCTCGAAGAAGGCGCGCAGCTTGTCGCCGTCGAACTCGCGCAGGGCATAGAGGCGGTCGTAGGTCTTGCGCACCAGCGGCGAACGGCCGAGCGCGCCCAACGCGCTTTCCCAGATTTCGCGGCGCGCGGGCTCCATCCACACCGCGCACATGAAGCGCCGCAGCGGCGTGACCGCCATGCAGATGGCGTCGCTCGGGCCGCTTTGCAGGCGCAAGAAGCGGCGAACGTTGGCGAACTCGCGGCCGAAGGCCTTCTCGACCAGAGACCGGTCCTGCTTCCACGCCATCCACAGGATCCACTGGATCTCGCGGCCCGAGCCGGCGGTGGCCCCGCGCGGGCCCCAGGTGAGCATCGAGCAGGGGTCGCTGGCGTTGTAGCAGACGAAGCCCGGGGCCCTGGCGTCGGGCTCGCCCGACTTGCGGCCCTTGTTGTCCTGGCACATGTTCCATTCGGGCCGGTCGCCGAAGTCGGTGCCCTCGTAGGAAAGGACCATCGCGATCGTGCGGTCCTGCAGCGAGGGCAGGGGCCTCTCGCCCATCACTGCGCGCCAGACCGGCATGGTGAGGATGCCGTCCTTGGCGGGCGAGTTGGGCGGCACCGCGCCCTGCAGCGGCTTGCAGCCAAGGGCGGCCTGGATGCCTTGCCGGGTCTCGGGGCCGATGCGGCCCGACGGCTCTGAACCCTTGGCAACCACGCCCGGGCTCGTCTTGCCGCAGTCGTCGAGCACGCGCTGCAGGCTCTTCTGGAACTCGGCGAATACCGAGTAGCGGCCGGCAAGCACGGGATAGCGGGTGGCGTCGAGGATGACGTCGTCTGCCGCGCGCGCAGGCCTCCACACGCCGGCCGCCAGCAGCGCCAGCGCCGTCACCATTGAAGCGTAGAGGAGCCGAGTGCAGGCCATGCGATTTCCTTCTTGGCATACGACGGCGGGTTTTCTCGAGGCGCCCCGCGCGCAGCCTACCGTGCTCGGGTTGCCGAACAATGGAAGAGGGTTTCCGTTCGGCAATGCGCGCGGCGCCCTGATTGCGGCCTTCCCGCCACTAGTTGCGATTCGATCGCCTGCACAAGGCGTTGCTGCACTGCGCCTGGTCGCGAGCGCGGTGGAAAGTCGGTGGACGAGCACGGCCCAAGCTGGGGAGGGTGCTGGGAATCAGATAGACGGCAGCGGTGTGCGGCCTTGCCTTATCTCAAGCTGGAGAGGCGAGGGCAGGCGGCTGGAATCGCGGGTGCGGTGCCGTGCCCGCTCGAGCCCGGCACCGAGGGTCAGCGTCAAGTGGGGCAAGGACGTTGATCACTCTGGGATGGGGGGCAATGACCTTTCGGCGCGGCGGCGGGTTCGGGTTGGCGGGCCGCATCGCGGCTGCGCTGCTGCTCACTGCGCAACTGACAGCGATCGCGCGCTCCGAGACTTTGAAGGAGGCTTTGAGCGCGGCCTACAAGTTCAATCCGCGTCTGGATGCGGCGCGCGCCACCCAGCGCGCCACCGACGAGGAGGTGCCGCGCGCGCTTTCGGGCTACCGGCCCTCGATCACGGGCAGCGCCGACACCAGCTACCAGCAGCTGACGACCAGGCCGTCGGCCGGCTCGGGCCTGTCGGGGGGACGAGCGAGACCAACCCGCGCGGCTTCCAGGTGGGGGCGATCCAGCCGATCTTCCGCGGCTTCCGCACCAAGAACGCGGTGTCGGCGGCGGAGGCCAACGTGCGGGCCGGCTGGGAGGCGCTGCGCTCGACCGAGGCTTCGGTGCTGCTGGAGGGGGTGACGTCCTACATGGACGTGGTGCGCGACCAGGCGATCCTCACCCTTCGCGAGAACAACGTGACGGTGCTGACGCGCGACCTCAAGGCCACGCAGGACCGGTTCGCGGTGGGCGAGGTGACGCGCACGGACGTGGCGCAGGCGCAGGCGCGGCGGGCGCAGGCGGTTGCGGCGCTCGACCTGGCGCGGGCCAACCTGAAGACCAGCCGGGCGGCGTTCGAGCGGGTGATCGGCCACCCGCCGAGCGGGCTGGTGGAGCCCAGGCCCAGCACGCAGGTACCCAAAGGCTTGAACGAGGGCACGGAGATTGCGTCGCGCGAGAGCCCTGGGGTGGTTGCGGCGCTCTACCGCGAGCAGGCGGCGCGCTTCAATATTGATCTGATCCGCGGCGAGAAGCTGCCGACGGTGCAGCTGGAGGCCAACTACGGGCGGCGCTACGACAGCTCGACCTCGCTGGAGGAGGTGGATACGACGACGGTGACGGGGCGGGTGAGCGTGCCGTTCTACACCGGCGGGGAGGTTGAGGCGCGCATCCGCCAGGCCAAGCACACGCACGTGCAGCGGCTGCAGGAGATCGAGCAGGCGCGCACCGAGGTTCAGGCGCAGGTGGTGACCGCGTGGTCGCAGCTGCAGGCGGCGAAGGCGGCAGTCGAATCGGACCAGGCGAGCGTGGACGCCAACCGGATTGCGCTGGCCGGCGTGCGCGAGGAGGAGCGGGTGGGCCAGCGCACGCTGCTGGACGTGCTCAACGCCGAGCAGGAGCTGCTGAACTCGGAGGTGACCCTGGCGACCGACCGTCGCAACCTGGTGGTTGCCTCCTACGCGGTGCTGTTCACCATCGGCCGGCTCAACGCGCAGGAGCTGGGGGTGGCGGCGCTGGTGTACGACCCCGAGCAGCACTATCAGGAGGTGCGGCGCAAGTGGTTCGACATGTCGATCACCCACGGCGACGGCCGCACCGAGAGCCTCAGCCCCCCGCCGCCCCAGCCCGCCCCGCCCAGGGCCAACACGAAATGATCCGAGCGCGCCGCGCCGCCCACACTAGGGCATGCGGCCGCCGACCTTGGTGATGCGCTGAGCGCAGTTGCCGTCGCCCAGGCGATAGTCCTTGTGGATGCGATCGATGATCGGGGCGTAGGTCGGCTTCTCGGCCACCGGGAAGTGCACCGTCCAGCTGTTGATGGCGCGCCCGCCGCACACGAAGTTGACGCGCTGGTAGAAGGCCATGTCGCCGCGGATGCCCGATACCACGAACCAGGTGTCGCGCACCGGAGCATAGGTCACCTGGGCGCCCGGATAGGCCTCGCGCAACAGGAACTCGCGGTAGGCGCCAAGGCTCTTGCCGTCGAAGTTGGCGATCGTGCCGACCAGCAGGCGCGCCTTGCCGTCCCTGGAGACGAGCTGGCGGCCATCCTCGGTCGCCACCGGCAACGCCAGGAAGCGATCCGTCGGATAGGTCAGCGAGAAGCCATGCCGCGCATTGCGGTAGGTGTCGAAGCCGCCCGCGTCCTGGGCGGCGGCGGTGCCGGCGATGGCCGCAATCGAGCCCGCCAGCATTGCAGGCAGAAGAAACCGTCGAGCCAGTATGCGCGCCATGGTGTCACCTCGCGTTGCTTCGTTCACGAAAGGGGTGTCGAAGCGCACTACGAGGCGGAGGCCCGCGAGGATCAGCCGC
Organism: uncultured Alphaproteobacteria bacterium; assembly: GCA_963756735.1. GTDB lineage: Bacteria > Pseudomonadota > Alphaproteobacteria > Rhizobiales > Hyphomicrobiaceae > AWTP1-13. The sequence goes on along the minus strand of CAVWOY010000031.1, from coordinate 162,148 downwards.
CACGAACACAAAAACGCGAGGTGGCCTCGCGGCTCAGGCAGTGGCCGTCGGCGGTGGCCATCGGGTCGGCCGCGGGGAAGAAGCGGAACCCCGCGGGGTGATAGGGCGAGCCCGGCATCGGCTCGTCGCCGGCGAAACGCACCAGACGCACGAGCTGCTCGGCGGCCCTCGCAGGCGGCAGCCCCTTCTCCAGCATCATGTCGAGGTAGATGAACTCGGTGAGCGCGCTTTCCGCCCAGTCGACGCGCGTGGTGTAGCCGGAGATCGGGAACGGCGCGCCGTCCAGCGCCTCGCCGACGTTCTGGCCGACGAGGCAGGAGGAGAAGTGCAACAGCTGCAGGCTGTCCGCCAGCCTGAGCGTGTCGACCATGCCCCGCAGGTCGATGACGCGGCCGCCGACGGTCAAACCGTTGGTTTCGCCATGTCCGGTGACGACCAGCACCGCGGGCTCCGGCAGGAACGCCAGCTGGCGGCACCAGGTGATGAGGCTGGCCTCGTCGTGGTAGAAGCGGTGGCGCACCTGCGCGCGGTGCACGCGCGCGAAGACTTCCCGCAGCATGGCGCCGAAGGCGTACTCCCGCTCATCGAGCGAGCGCTGCCAATGCGCCTCCAGCACCACGAGCCACGTCAGCCCCGGCCGCGGCATGGCGCGCCTGCCGGCGAGCGCGTGGGGCTGGCGGCCGTCCTCGCGCCACTCCCCGCCGATGCTTTGCGAGGCGGGATCCAGCTCGATGAAGCCGCTCGCCCGCGTGCGCGTGCCGGTGAACTGATAGACGAGGCGGTCCTGCTCGATCCTGCCTTCGAGCCGGCCCTCGGGATCGAACTCGAGCAGGCCCTCGACACGGTCCGGGTGCTGGATCAGCCGCAGCCTGCCGAGCGAGGTGTCCCAGTAGCCCTCGAGATCGCGCCAGCCCTGCCAGGGCAAGGGGTGAGGGTTGCCCTCGGCCAGGTACTCGCCGACGAAGGTGCCGTGCCGCTTCAGCCGGAAGGTGCCGGCTCCCTTCTCGAACGCCTCCTGGTAGCGGAACGCGAGGACGCCGCCGCTGACAGTGCCCTCGATCGTGTTCTCGGTGCCGCTCATGCCGTAGGTGCCGGTCACACGGTCGCGCACCTGCTGCAGTGCCATGATGCCGAACGAGGTGAACCAGCGGCCCGAAAAGTCCATTTGCGATCTCCTGTTCGGCCGGCGGCGACGCCAGCGGCGCGAAGCATCACTTGCGCGAATAGCCCTTGAGCCTGGTCAGCAAGTCCGTCAGCGGCTCGTCCACCCAGGCGCGGGTGAGAAAGTCCCTGTGCGCGGCATCCGTGGAGGCCGGCAGGAAGGCGATGCTGCCTGGCTCGAGGCGCGGCTCGAGCGCCGTCGTGAAGGGGATCGCGCGCTCGGTCAGCATGTGCTGGAGCTGGATGTTCCTGGCGCGCGTGCCCGCGGCGTAGGTGCTGATGAAAAAAGCCGTCTTCTGCTTGGTGATCCAGTCGGCGAACATGTCGAGCTCGCCATAGAGCGCGTCGAACAGAACCACCCCGCGCAGACGGTTGGTGATCCCGCCGTGGTGCGCGCTCCAGGCCGTTGCCACGTAGCCGCCGCTGTAGGCGACGATGATCACGGGCATGCTGGCGAACGACCGCACCGAGCGCGGGTCGCCGTGCAGCTTGGCCAGATGCTGGCCGGCCTCGCCGAGGAAGCGGGCGAACGCGCCCGGCTCCCACAGCTTGCCCGGGCTGGAATCGGCGGCGCTGCGTGCGAGCTGGGGTGCGATCAGGGCGGCGTTGACGCTGGAGGAGGAGAGCTGCGCCGGCACCTGCTGGCGCAGGTAGACATCCTCGGCGAGCTTGGCGCCGTGGCCATGGAAGAACACCATCAGCAGCCCCGGCCGGCGGATGTCGAAGCCCTTCGGCAGGTGCAGCAGCACCTGGCTGTCCTTGTAGGTCTCGTCCTCCCAGTAGACGCGCCCCGTCCCCGTGCGATGCCCGCGCCGCCCGTTCTCCACCACGTTGAGAAATGGCCGGCCGGTGCGCGGCACCAGCCCCTTGTAGGGGAAGGGTGCGGTGTCGAACTCGACGAGCTTGGATTTCGCCCGCGCCAGCGGGCCGCTGCGCGAATGCACCAGGTGCGGGATCGGCACGTTGTCGGCGGCCGTCGTGCGCTTGGCGGGCGTGGCGGTCGCATGCTCGCTCGAGCAGAGCCAGCCGGCTGCCAGCAGAGCGGCGGCGGCAGGCAAGGCCAGCGATTGCATGCGCCTGTTTCGTGGCGCCGGCAGCGACGGCATGCGCTCATGATCCTCTACAACTGCCCTACCCGTAACGGGTGTAGACGTGCCGGTGGCTTGCAGGTAGGGGGCAGGCGTGGCTAGCGCGCAATCGTGTCGGGAACGTGGGTTGGCCCTGTCCGGAAGGCAATACCGGACCGCTGTGGGTTCCGCGGCCAGGGCCGGAGCCGGCCGATGGTTTAGGTGACGCACTTGGTCTATCAAGCTTGCATGACACCGCCGAACTCCACCCGGGCCGGCGCTACCGCGCAGGAAGGCGTGCCTGCTGCGCATGTCTCCGCCACCACGGCCGTCGCGCTGGCCGTGGCCAACATGATCGGCATTGGCGTGTTCACGAGCCTCGGCTTCCAGGTCAAGGACTTGCCGTCGGGGTTCGCGCTGCTGATGCTGTGGGTGGTGGGCGGCATCATCGCGTTGTGCGGCGCGCTGTCCTACGCGGAGCTGGCGACCGCCCTGCCGCGGTCGGGCGGGGAATACAACTTTCTCTCCCGCATCTACCACAAGGCCGTCGGGTTTATCGCCGGCTGGGTGTCGGCCACGGTGGGCTTCTCGGCGCCGACCGCGCTCGCTGCCATGGCGTTCGGCGGCTACTTCAATGGCGTCATGCCCGACGCCCCGCCGCTGCTGCTGGCGCTCGCGCTGGTGTGGTCGGTATCGCTCGTCCATCTGCTCGGCATCCATCGCGCCAGCGCGTTCCAGAACGTGTCCACTTTCCTCAAGGTGGCGCTGATCGTGGTGTTCATCGTTGCCGCGTTCGCGTTCGGCAGCCCGGCGCCGATCTCGTTCGCCCCGGCCGCCGGCGACGCCGGCCGCATCGCCAGCCCGGCCTTCGCGGTCAGCCTGGCGTTCGTCATGTACTCCTACGCCGGCTGGAACGCCGTCACCTATATCGCCGGCGAGGTCCACGATCCCAAGCGCACGCTGCCCTTCTCCGTGATCGTGGCGGTGGTGACCGTCACCGTGCTCTACGTCGGGCTCAACGCCGTGTTCCTCTACAGCACGCCGATCGACCAGCTGAGCGGCCAGATCGATGTCGCGCTGGTTGCCGGCCAGCACATCTTCGGCGACACCGGCGGGCGCATCGTCGGTCTGCTGATCTGTGTCGGCCTCGTCTCCACCGTCAGCGCCATGATGTGGCTCGGCCCCCGCGTGACCATGGTGATGGGCGAGGATTTCCCGCTGCTGTCGGGGTTCGCCCGCAAGACGGCGAGCGGCGTGCCGGCAACGGCCATCCTGTTTCAGCTGGCGGTCGTCACCCTGCTGTTGTTGACGCAGACCTTCGAATCCATACTCGAGTTCGTTCAGTTCAGTCTGACGATCTCGTCCTTTCTGACCGTCCTTGGTGTGATCGTGCTCCGCCACACGCAACCGGCCCTGCCGCGTCCGTACCGGGTTTGGGGCTATCCCATCACACCGCTGATTTTCCTCGCCGTGACCCTGTTCATGATGATCAACCTGGCCTTGCAGAGGCCGGCGCAATCGCTGGCCGGCGTAGGCATCATGCTGGCCGGGCTTGTCATCTATGGCTTTTCCCGATCGTTACCCACGCAGCCCCCGATGGAGCCCCGCAGCAAATGACTAGAGGAAGAAGATCGGTCCAGGCCGCCGGCTATCTGCTGGCCCTGGTCCTCGTCGCTGCCGCACCGCCCGCCTGGGGCGCAGAGGGGGTCAAGGTCAAGGCCGACGACGCGGCGCGCATCCTGGCCGGGCTCGAGCCGCAAGCCGGCTCGCCGCTGGCTGCGGTGACGCGCGATCCGGGCTGGCAGCAGCACGCCCGCTCGCTCAATGCGGCGTGGGCCAGTCTCGAGGAGCGGCGTCTCGCCAAGATCCGCGCCTGGTCGGCCGCCAACCTCACCGAGCGGCAGCCGGTGGTGCTGTACATGTTCAGCGGCCCGGACTTCCTGCACGTCGATGCGTTCTTCCCCAACCGCACCACCTACGTGCTGGCCGGGCTCGAGCCCGTGGGCCAGCCGCCATTGATCACCGAGCACTCGGTCCGCTTCCTGTCCCCGGCGCTGGCCGAGCTGCGCTCCTCGCTGGGCTCGGCGCTGAACTACAGCTTCTTCATCACCCAGCAGATGCGTGCGGGCCTCGGCGCGCAGAGGTTCAGCGGTGTTGTGCCGATCCTCTACATCTTCCTGGCGCGCGCCGGTAAGACGATCCACGAGGTCAACCTGATCGCCATCGACAAGGAGGGCGCGGTGGTGGCCGCCGGCACCCGCGATGCGGCGCCCGGCGTGAAGATCGAGTTCTCCGGCGGCGACGGAAAAATGCAGACGCTCTACTACGTGCAGACCGATCTCTCCGACAGTGGCGTGCGGCGGAGCGGGTTCCTCAAGTTCTGCGAGCAGCTGGGCAATGCCGACGGCTTCATCAAGAGCGCATCCTATCTGCTGCATGTGGAAAGCTTCTCGGCGATCCGCGGCTTCCTCCTCGCGCGCACCTCGGCACTGGTGCAGGACGACTCCGGCATCCCCGTGCGCTTCTTCAGCAAGGAGGAGTGGCGCCTGCAGCCGTTCGGGCGCTACCTGGGGCCGATCAACGTGTTTCCGAACCGCTATCAGTCCCAGCTGAGCGAGGTCTACCGAAGGTCCAATCCGCCCAAGCTCGACTTCGGGGTGGGCTATCGCTGGCGGCCCAACGAATCCAATCTGCTGCTCGCCGTGAAGGCGCCCAAATAGCCCCCGCGCGTCAACAAACCGCTGGTCAACCGCGGCTTGGTGCGCCATGAAACCGGCTCGCTGCGGTGGTCTGGTGGCGCTCTGTCGAGCCCTACGGTGAATGGAGAATGACATGAAGTTGTCGCGTCTGTTGCCTTGCGTATTGGCCGCCATGCTCTGCGCGGTGGCGGCGGCCGGCGTCGCAACCGCGCAGCAGTATCAGCCGCAGGTCGGACAGGAGGGCAAGGATGTCGTCTGGGTGCCGACCGCGCAGGCGCTGGTCGACAAGATGCTGGAGATGGCCAAGGCCACCCCCAAGGACTACGTGATCGATCTGGGCTCGGGCGATGGCCGCACGGTGATCACGGCGGCCAAGCGGGGCATCAAGGCCCACGGCATCGAGTACAACGCCAGCATGGTCGAGCTGGCGAAGGCCAGCGCCGCCAAGGAAGGCGTGGCCGACAAGGCCACGTTCGTGCAGGCCGACATCTTCGAGAGCAACTTCTCGCAGGCCACCGTGCTGACGCTGTTCCTGCTCACCGACCTCAACATCCGCCTGCGCCCCACCATCCTCGACATGAAACCCGGCACCCGCGTGGTGTCGAACTCGTTCGGCATGGGCGACTGGACGCCCGATGAGACGGTGCAGCTCACCCAGAACTGCAGCTCGTTCTGCAGGGCGCACCTGTGGATCGTGCCGGCCAAGGTCGAGGGCACCTGGAAGAGCCCCGCGGGCGATCTGGTCCTCGAGCAGAAGTACCAGAAGCTGTCGGGCAGGCTGAGCTCCGGCAACGTGGTTGCGCCGATTGCCGACGGCAAGATGAGCGGCGACGAGATCAGCTTCACTGCCGGCGGAACCGCCTATAGCGGCCGCGTGGCGGGCGATGCGATCGAGGGAACGAGCCAGGCCGCGGGCGGCAGCGCCACACCCTGGCGGGCTGCGCGCACGGCCAAGTAGCGCCGCCGGGAGCACACTGAAACATCACTAGCGCCGTTGGTTGGAGAGTATCATGCGTCTGATCACCAAGCCTCGTTCGATGGCACTTGCGGGTGCCGTGCTGCTGGCGGCCTCGGCCGGTGCACTGGCGCAAGCGCCCAAGGCCGACTACCAGCCCCAGGTCGGGCAGCCCGGCAAGGACGTGGTGTGGGTGCCCACGCCGCAGGCCCTGGTCGACAAGATGCTGGACATGGCCAAGGTCACGTCCAAGGACTACGTCGTCGACCTCGGCTCCGGCGATGGGCGCACCGTCATCACGGCGGCCAAGCGCGGCGCCAAGGCGCATGGCATCGAGTACAACGCGGACATGGCCGAGCTCGCCAAGCGCAACGCCATCAAGGAGGGCGTGACCGACAAGGCCACTTTCGTCAACGCCGACATCTTCAAGAGCGAGTTCTCCGATGCCACGGTGGTCACGCTGTTCCTGCTGCCCGGCCTCAACCTGCGGCTGCGTCCAACGCTGCTCGACATGAAGGCCGGCACGCGCGTCGTCTCCAACACCTTCAACATGGACGACTGGCAGGCCGATGAGACCGCGCAGGTCACTGAAGGCTGCAATTCCTTCTGCAGGGCCTATCTGTGGATCATCCCGGCCAAGGTGGAGGGCACCTGGCGGCTTGGGCAGAGCGAGCTCAAGCTCGAGCAGACGTACCAGATGCTCAAGGGCACGCTGACGACGGGCAACGTGGTGGCGCCGGTCACCGGCAAGCTGAATGGCGATGCCATCACCTTCACGGCCGCCGGCACGGAGTACACGGGCAGCGTGAAGGGCGGCGCCATGTCCGGCACCAGCAAGGGTGCTGCCCAAGCCCAATGGACGGCGCAGCGCAAGTAGGCCGCTGAGCGATCGCGGCACTATCTGGCGACGGCAGCCGGCGTCATGCGCGCATGGGACCGCACAGCCCGCAGTTGCGGTCGGCCATCTGGAGGTTGCAGAGCAAGTTGCCATTCCAGGTGAGCCGCACGCCGTTGGGTAGTGGCAAGAAGGTCATTTTCCAACGCTAAACATTGGCCCTGGATTGACCCGCTTCCGGGCGGCTCGTAGCGTGCCGGAGCGCTCGCGCCCATTCAGCAGACGAGCGTTTGCTTGGGGGATACCTGCAGGGAGAGAATGTCATGATCCGGCGATTGTTTTTTGCGCTTGCTACTTGCTTCATTGCCGCTGCCGCCGCCCACGCGCAGTGTCCCGCGGTCGGCCAGGGAGGCCAGCAGTTCAACGTCGTCGAGGACTTCCAGCCCGATCCCATCGTGCAGAGCGTCACGGCCGGCGGCGATCTCGATCTTTCAAGGTGCCGCGGCGTGCCGGGGCGGGGCTGGGTGACGCGTCTGCCGGACTTCGTCGTCAACTACCGCACCAGGGACGGCAGGAAATCCAGGGTGAACCTCACCTTCCGCATCGAATCTTCCGCTGACACCGTCCTCCTCATTAACGACCCCAACAACCGCTGGTTCTTCAACGACGACGGCGGCCGGGGCTTCAATGCGAAGGTCACGTTCCGGCAGGCCGTCGACGGCCGCTACGACATCTGGGTGGGCAGCTATAACCGCGGCCAGCTGCCGCCGGCACGGCTGATCATCACCGAGCTCGAGTAGCCATCTCGAGCCGCGGTGCCGGAATTGAGAAACCCCGGAGCGAGGCTCCGGGATTTCGCTTTGTGCGGCCGGCCGGGCGGGTCCGGCCGCCTGCGGGGAGCGGGCTGGGAAACGCTTCAGGCGCACATGCCGATGCGCCGCTCGCTCGCGGGGTTGTGGGCGAGCAGACTCGATCTCGCTCCTGTGGAGGCCGATGTCCTTCAGCGTACGGTTGTCGAGCGACTGCAGCATGCGCACGGTCTCCCGCTCGATCCGGTAGGCCAGGAACGCGGCCCATGCATCGTGCAGTCTGCCGGAGAGGCGGTGGGTCAAGCTCCCGGCGTGATGGTGCCTGGTGCGTATTGTGGCCGTGTGGGCCATGGCGGCCTCCTGTCAATGCAAGTGACGTACGGGACCGCGGCGGCGATCCTCAACAATGTGCCTTGAAGCTCAGGGCAGGTGCGTGCGCGGGCGTCCAGACCTGCGCCTCGCGCTGCCTGCGCACGCGGAACAAGCCGGCCAGGAAGCTGCGGATGGCCTGTGAGCGCTCGACGCGGGCTGCCTCGATCAGCCGGTCCACCTCGTCCCGGGTAAGGTTGGAGAAGGGGTATCTGGGGGTATCGATCATTTGAGTATTCCTCATGGAAGGGCTGCGTTGCCATGAGAAATAAGTGGCTTGCACTATGTCGACAAACGATGTTATCTCGCGCCATCCATGAGACAAACTAAAGTGTAGCGATGCGTCGCCCGCTGCCGCCGCTGAACTCGCTGAGGGCCTTCGAGGCCACCGCCCGGCACTTGAGCTTCTCCAAGGCCGCCGCAGAGCTGCACGTGACGCCCGCAGCTCTCAGCCATCAGGTCCGCGGGCTCGAGGAGCTGCTGGGACTGAAGCTGTTCCATCGCCGCGCCCGCTCCATCGAGCTCACCGAGGCCGCGCGCCTCATCTATCCGGGCATCCGCACCGGCTTCGAGTCCATCCGCGAAGCGGTGGAACGACTGGATCGCGGCAAGCAGGACCGCCTGCTGGTGGTGAGTTCCACGCCGGGCCTGACGGCCAAGTGGCTGGTGCCGCGCCTCTACAAGTTCCTCTCCCTGCATCCCGACATCGAGACCCGCATCACCGCCAGCGTCGCCTACGCCAACTTCACCACCGACGATATCGACGTCGGCATCCGCCTGAGCTCGGGCGTGCATCCCGACCTCCACGTGGAGAAGCTCTCCGACGAATGGCTGCTGCCGCTGTGCAGCCCCCGCCTGCTGGAGGGCGAGCGGCCCTTGCGCTCGCCGCAGGACCTCGCCCGCTTCCCGCTGATCCAGGTCGATCTGCCGGGCGTGGTGCCGACGTGGGCCGACTGGTTCGGCATGGCGGGGATCGAGGGCATCGACAGCTCGCGCGGGCTGCGGCTGAATGTGGCCGACCATGCGCTCGACGCAGCCAGCGAGGGCGTGGGCGTGGTGCTGGGCTACAAGATGGTGGCGTCGCGCGATATCATCTCGGGGCGGCTGGTGGTGCCGTTCGGGCCGGAGATCCCGGTTCCGGGCCGCTCCTACTACTTCGCCTGCGCCAAGGGGGACGAGGAGCGCGCGCCCATCAAGGCGTTCCGCGACTGGGTTTTCGCCGAGATCGCTGAGACGCACGCGGCGCTGGAGGCCGTGGCCGGCGCGGCGGCGGAACCCAAGCGTGGCCGCCGGCTGGGCGCGCGAGCGGAGCACTGAGGATGCGCGGGCTCGAAGGCAAGACGGCGATCGTGACGGGTGGCGCGGGCGGCATCGGGCGAGCGATCTCGTTGCGGCTGGCCGAGGAAGGCGTTGCGGTCGGCGTGCTCGATCGCAACGGCGATGCGGCGGCGGCCGTTGCCGAGGAGATCGCGCGTGCGGGCGGCAAGGCGCAGGCCCATGCGGCCGACATCGCCGACTATGCCGCCGTCGCGGCGGCGGTGGCCGCGTTCGAGCAGACTGCCGGTCCGGTCGACGTGCTGGTCAACAATGCAGGCTGGGACAAGTTCGCCTACTTCCTGGAGACCGAGCCCGCCCTGTGGGATCAGCTGATCGCGGTCAACCTCAAGGGGCCGATCAACCTGCATCACGCCGTGCTGAAAGGCATGCAGGCGCGCCGGCGCGGGCGCGTGATCAACATCGCCTCCGATGCGGGCCGGGTCGGCTCGTCGATGGAGGCGGTGTACTCGGCGTGCAAGGGCGGCATCATCGCCTTCACCAAGACGATGGCGCGCGAGATGGCGCGCTCGGGCATCACGCTCAACGCGGTGTGCCCGGGCCCGACCGAGACACCGCTGCTGGCGGGCTTTCTCGAGGGGCCGCAGGGACAGAAGGTCCACGAGGGCCTCAAGCGCGCGATCCCGCTCGGCCGCCTCGGCCAGCCCGACGACATTCCGGGCATCGTCGCGTTCCTCGCCAGCGACGATGCCGGCCTTCATCACCGGCCAGGTGATCAGCGTGTCGGGCGGGCTGACCATGCACGGATAGCTTCTCCTCGCCCGAAGCGGGAGAGGATTTGCAACGGGAGACTGCGACATGACCGAGCGGTATGCTCACTACAAGGCGCTGAAATTCGCCCGGCCGCGCCCGCGCATCCTGGAAGTTATCCTCTCCAATCCCGGGAAGCTCAACGCGCTCGATGCCGACGGCCACCGGGAACTCGCCGAGGTGTGGCGCGACATCGACCGCGATCCCGACACCTCGGTGGCGCTGCTGCGCGGCGAGGGCGGCGCCTTTTCCGCCGGCGGCGATCTCGGCATGATCGAGGAGATGACGCGCGACTGGACCACCCGGGCTCGCGTGTGGAAGGAGGCGAGCGACCTCGTCTACAACGTCATCAACTGCAGCAAGCCCGTCGTGGCTGCCATCGAGGGTCCGTGCGTGGGAGCGGGACTGGCGGCGGCAATGGTCGCCGACATTACCGTTGCCGGCCGCAAGGCGCGCATCATCGACGGGCATACGCGCCTGGGCGTTGCCGCCGGCGATCACGCGGCGATCGTGTGGCCGCTGCTGTGCGGAATGGCGAAAGCCAAGTACTACCTGCTGCTGTGCGAGAGCATCACCGGCGAGGAAGCCGAGCGCATCGGCCTCGTCTCCATGGTGAGCCGACGACGGCAAGGTGGTGGAGACGGCGCTTTCCGCCGCCGAGAAGCTGCGCGACCTGCCGCCGGCCGCCGTGCGCTGGACCAAGCACGCGCTCAACAACTGGCTGAGGATGGCGGGCCCCACCTTCGATGCCTCGCTGGCGCTGGAGTTCATGGGCTTCTCCGGCCCCGAGGTGCAGGAGGGGATGACCGCGCTCAAGGAGAAGCGGCGGCCGAAGTGGGACCCCAAGGACCCGTTCTGAAGCCGCCGCGGTTAATTGAACGATGTATTATTTCACGTGAAACATTTTGTGACATAAGGCATTTGGTTAATTTGGCTCACACAGCGACGTAGCTGATGCTGGCACGCGTAGAGGGCGAGACATGGCGACCAAGCTGCAGACCCAGGGCGTGCATCACATCACGCTGGTCGGCGCCGACCGGCAGACCTCGGTCGACTTCTGGGAGGGCGTGCTCGGCATGCCGCTCATCTTCGAGCAGCCCAACCTCGACGACCCCGAGACCAACCACCTCTACTTCGATCCGGGCGACGGCCGCCTGATCACCGTGTTCACACGCGAGGACAGCAAGCCCAGCGCGCGCCCCAACCCCATGGGGGTCGGCAACCTGCACCACCTGGCCTTCATGGTGAGCCGCGCCACCTACACCCAGGCCAAGGCGCGGCTCGAGGAGCGCGGCTTCTCCAACTCCGGCGAGGTCGACCGCGGGTTCATGTACTCCATCTACTTCCGCGATCCGCTGGGCCAGCTGCTGGAGCTCGCCACCTACAAGTTCGAGCCGCCCACGGGGCACACCCATGCCGACGTGCTGCGGGCGGCCCACAACATCCGCGTCGCCAAGGGCGCCACCAACATTGCAGACGAGCACCTGGCCGATGCCATCGGGCTGCATCTCGCGCAAGCCGGCCCCGACCGCCGCCAAGGTGCCCTAAGCCAGCACCGCCGCGTATCACGCAGGCGCGAGACGATTGCGTGATGCACTGCACGGCAAGCCGAACCCGACTCAGCCGCGCTGCGTTATGCTGGCGTGGTGAGCAAGGCCCAGATCGTCCTCGAGATCGTGATCCTGCTGCAAGGCACGCCGGTCGGCGATTTTGCGCGCGACAACTTCACCGTTGCCGGCAACCAGGTGGTCGTCAGGTGCGCGCAGGAGGCAAAGCTCGCTACGCAGAGCGGACAACTGTGCAAGCGCGCGGTGGCAACAGCCCTGCAGCGGTACTCCTACCGCTTCTCGGTGTTGCAGCTGCCGGTGCTTGCCGACCTCTACGCGACTGCGCTGGAGTACCTCGAGCCGTCCGCGGTGCCCCGGGTCCGCAGCACCATGTGTGATGCCGCCTCCGACGATGCGCAGTGGGATCGCGCGGCTGCCGCCGCCGTGTGCGAGCGCTTGTCGCGCGGCTCGTAGGCGGCCCGCGCGTGCGTTCGCAATTCTGTGGGCCTACGCGCCCGCGCCGGCCGGTGCTCGCCCGAAACGCCGCAGGCGCCGCCAGAGCGCGCGATAGGCCGGCTCGATCAGCTCGACGTCACGCACCAGCCTGGCCCCTCCGGGGCGGCGCTCCAGCTCGATCTTGCGCGTGTGAAAGGCCTCCAGCTCCGGCCGGTGGCCGACGCTCAGCAAGGTCATGTTCTGGCGCGCGACCAGCATCTCCATCAGCTGCACCTGGCTCTTGGGATCGAGCGCAGCGGTCGCCTCGTCGAGCACGACGATGTCGGGGTTGTGCAGGATGATGCGAGCGAAGGCCAGGCGCTGCTTCTCGCCGCCCGACAAGGTCTGGTCCCACGGTGCCTCCTCGTCCAGCCGCTCGGCGAGATGTCCGAGCCCGACCTGATCGAAGGCGCCGGCGACTTCCTCGATGCTCTTGCTTTCCGGCGCGTCGGGATAGGTGGCGGCGCGGCGCAGCGTGCCGATCGGCACGTACGGGCGCTGCGGCAGCAGGAACATCTTGGCGCCCGTCTTCACCTGGATCGACCCTCCGCCCCACGGCCAGAGGCCGGCGATCGCCCGCACCAGCGTGCTCTTGCCCGAGCCCGACTCGCCGGCGATGAGCACACGCTCGCCGGGCATGATGGCAACGTCGGTGTCGCCGACCACGGCGGTGCCGTCGTTGAGCTGCACCGACACGTCCTGCAGGCGCAGCGCCGGACCGTCGCTCTGTTGCGTGACGGTGATGCGGTCCAGCCCCTTCTCGGCCTCCTGGAGGGCATCGAGAGCGACCATGAGAGCGGCCACCCGCCGCGCCGAAGCCGTCCAGTCGGCCATCTTGGGATAGTTGTCGACCAGCCAGTTGAATGCGCCCTGTACGATGGTGAAGGCGGAAGCTGCCTGCATCACCTCGCCGAGCGTCATCGAGCCGTCCAGGAACTTGGGTGCGCACAGGATGATCGGCAGCACGGGCGCGATGAAGCTGGAGGTCTGCGAGACCACCGTCGTCTTCATGTTCTGGATGGCGATCTGGCTCCAGGCCGCCAGAACCTTGCGCAGCGAGCGGTCGAGGCCGGCGCGCTCCTCTTCCTCGCCGCGAATGAGCGCGATGCTCTCGCCGTTCTCGCGCAGCCTGGTGATGACGTAGCGGTACTCGGCCTCCGACTGGTTCTTGCGCTCGGACGCTGCGACGAACCGGCTGCCGATGAGAACCATCGAGCCGCTGGCAATCAGGGCGTATACGAGCGCCGCTATGACCAGGAAGCCCGGCACCTGCAGCTGCCAGCCTCCGAAGTTCACATTCAAGGCGCCGCCGATCGTCCACAGCACGGTGATGAAGGTGGCCGCCGACAGCAGCGCATGCGTGATCCCGCTTATGAAATCGACGGGTGAACTCGGTGGCAATGCGCACGTCGTCGGCGATGCGGTATTCGGGGTTGGCGTGGTCGCCGTGCACGAGATTGAGCTGGTAGTAGCGGCCGTGCGAGGTCCAGCGGTCGGTCAGTCGGTTGGTCAGCCACGCGCGCCATCGCCGCTGCAGTGTCATGCGCACGAAGACCTGCACCACGCTCAGCGCCACGCTGGCAGCAAGGATCACGAAGTACACCAGCGACAGCTTGGCCACCGCATCGGCATCGCGGGCCTGCAGGGCATCGAACATCGCCCTGTTCCAGGTGTTCATGGCGTAGGCGGCGATCAGCAGCAGGACGATCACGGCCAGCAGGCCGCCCGACAGCACCCATGCCCGCGAGCGCGGCCCCTTGGACCAAAACAACGCCGCCGTCTTCCAGAAGCGCCTGAGCAGGTTGCGCTGGCGGACGCGCTCTTCCATCGGGGCGGGCTCGTCCGCGGCATCCGGCGGGGTTTGCGACAGCTTGGCCTGCGCGTTGGGCATGGTGTTCCACGGTGTTGGGAGGCGCCGGCACGGGGGTGCGGCGTCGGGCAAGACGCGGCGGGACTGTTGCCGAACCCGCGAACGGTGACGCTTACGTTTGCCTAAACGTCGGGGGATGATTGGAGTTCCGGCACCGCCCGAGACTGGGCAGAGCTATCTCCCTTGCGCGCGATGCCGTCGTTCCGCCTCGCGCGCGAGATCGGCGAGGTCGGCCTCGAGCTGGCGCTTGACGTTACCCATGAACAGCAGGCCGATCGGCATCATGAGCCAGGCCAGCACCGTCACGGGCTGTCCTTCGAACTTCACAGTTAGGCGCGTCCCCGCACCGTCGGGCGCGAAGGCATGCTCGACGCGGTAGGCTGTGCCGTGGTTGAACGCGGTGAAGACGAGCCGCCGCGGCGGCTCTAGCTCCGCGACCGTCATCTCCTCACTCGCGCGGCGGCCGAACATCGTCCGCGTCTCGCGAAAGCGCGTGCCAACACGCACCGCTCCCGGTGTCAGCACTTCGATCGTATCGATCGTGGCAATGAACTGTGGCCAGCGGGCAATGTCGGCGGCGGCTGCGAACGCCACGTCGGGCGGGGCGCTGGCGATCGTTTCCACGGCGACCTGCATTCGAGCTCCCTTGCCAGCTTGCACCTTTGCAGACCGCCCCTGCGATACTAGATTGGCAGGGGCACTACCGGAAAGGACGTGCTGCGTGAGCTGGCAACCTGGCCAAGACCCCATTCCCGGCGACAAGTACTCCTGCGATGCCATCGAGCACGTGATCGTGCCGCGCGCCCGCGACATCGGCGCCTTCCAGGTGCGGCGCGCGCTGCCCTCGGCCCACAAGCAGATGGTGGGCCCGTTCATCTTCTTCGACCAGATGGGGCCGGCCGAGTTCCTGCTGGGCCACGGCGTCGACGTGCGCCCGCACCCCCACATCGGGCTGGCCACCGTCACCTATCTGTTCGAGGGCGAGATCTGGCACCGCGACAGCCTCGGCACGTCGGCGCCGATCCGCCCGGGCGAGGTCAACCTGATGTCGGCGGGACGCGGTATCGTGCACTCCGAGCGCGAGACCAGCGAGGCCAACCTCGTCACCGGCGGCAACGGTCTATTCCAGGTCAAGGGCGAGCCGGCGAGCCAGGCGATGAAGCGCCTGTTCGGCATCCAGGCCTGGGCGGCGCTGCCGAAATCGCACGAGGAGCAGGCGCCCGCGTTCGCCCATCACGATGCCGACGAGCTTCCCCGCATCATCGGCGAGGGCAAGCGCGTGCGCCTGGTGTTGGGCAGCGCCTATGGCGCCGCCTCGCCCGTCGCCTTCCCCCACGCGGCGCTGTTTGCCGAGGCGGTGCTGGCGCCGGGCGCGGTGCTGCCGCTCGACCCCGATCACGACGAGCGCGCCGTCTACGTCGCCTCGGGCGAGATCGACATTGCCGGCGACAAGTTCGGCGAGGGCCGCCTGCTGATCTTCAAGCCGGGCGACCGCATCTCCATCCTCGCGCTCGCCCAGTCGCGGCTGATGCTGGTCGGCGGCGAGCCGATGGACGGCCCGCGCCATATCTGGTGGAACTTCGTCTCCTCGTCGAAGGAGCGCATCGAGCAAGCCCGCGAGGACTGGCGGGCGGGGCGCTTCGCGCTGGTGCCTGGAGACGAGAAGGAGTTCATGACCTTGCCGGACTGAGGATGGCTGCGAGGGTGCCGCGCGGCGCATGAGGGTGCGCCAAGCGGAATCGAGGGACGGATCGGCGTGGCGGGGGAGACATGAGCGTCGCAAGTCTCATCGACGGCATGCGGGGCTTGGCGGTCAGCGGCGCTGGCCTTCGCGGCCGCGCAGGAGGCCTACATGCTTGCCGTCGCCGGCCTGGCCCTTGCCGCGCTGTTCGGCATGGCGGCGTGGCGCTTTCCGGCGCCGCCGGTCGGCCCGGGCGCGGGCCGCTGCGGCTGCAGTGGGGCATTCACGACTTGAAGCAGCAGCTGCGACGCGCCTCGCCGAGCCCAGGGCGCTGTTCGGCGACGGCGTGGCCGCGGCGCCGACGCTTGGCGCCTCGGCGGCGCTCGAGGCCGACATCGAGGCAGCCGCAAAGGCGGTGCTGCTGGATGCCGAGGGCCGGCGCGGCAAGGCCAAGCAGCTGCTGCGCCAGCGTCTCAATGGCCATGGCAACGGCAAGCTCAACGGCAGCGAGGCGGCCTACTGGCGCCAGCTCGGCGCCCTGTCGTTCATCGACAGCACGCAGGATGCGCTGCAGGGCCTACGCCAGAGCGGCGGAGCTGGCCCCAGACGACGCCCAGGCGCAGATGCTGCTTGGGCTTTCTCTACCTGCGCGCCGGCCGTCTCGAGGCGGCCGAAGCCGCGTTCCGCCGCCAGCTGGACGCTCGACGGCGACGCCGCCAAGGTGTCCGCCATCGCGCCGGCACCATGCTGGGCGACGTCCTGGCCGCCAAGGGCGAGCCCGAGGCAGCGTTGACCGCCTACGAGGAGGCGCGCCGCGATGTGGAGGGCTCGCCGAGCGCGAGCCGGACAACGCCGTCTGGCAACGCGATCTCTCCCTGACGCACGACCGCATCGCCGACATGCTGCTGGCGCGCGGCGAGCTCGACCTGGCGCTGGCAAGCTGCCGCAACAGCCTCGCGATCGCCGAGGCGCTGGCCGCGCGCGATCCCGGCAATGCCGGCTGGCAGCGCGATCTTTCGGTGGCGCACGAGCGCCTGGGCGAGATGCAGGAGCGCCAGGGCGACCTCGATGGCGCGCTGGCGAGCCTGCGCGCCGGGCTCGAGATCGCGGAGGGGTTGGTGCGGCGCGAGCCCGAGCGGCGCGAATGGCAATGGGACCTCTCGGCCAGTCTCGACCGCCTGGGCGATGCCATGCAGGCCAAGGGCAAGGTGGACGAGGCGATGGCCTCCTACCGGCGCGGGCTGGAGATCGCGCGAGGCGTTGGCCTGCGGTCGAGCCGGCGAGGACGGCCTGGCAGCGCGACCTGGCGGTCAGCTACCACAAGCTCGGCTCGCTGGAGGCGCTGGCCGGCAACGACAGCGAGGCGCGCGAACTGCTGGAGCACGGCCGCGCCATCGTCGCCCGGCTCGACCGCATCGCCGCCTACCAGGCGCAGTGGCGCGCCGACCTCGCCAAGTTCGACGAGGCCCTGTCGCGGCTTGCGTGGTAGGTTGGGCGGCGTAGGTCGTCGATCCCGGCGCCAGCTTGTGATTGCGAGGCTGATTGCAAGCGGCCAGACCAGCCGGCGCAATGACGGTTCAGCTTTCGCTCGCGACCGTCTGCGCAGGCCCCGTCGCCACCGGCAGGCCGTTGTTCTCCACGCCCCATTCCACCCACGAGCCGTCGTAGATGGCGGCATCGGGGCGGCCCAGCAGAGCCAGCGCCAGCGCGACCACGCCGGCAGTCACGCCCGAGCCGCAGGTGGCCACGACCGGCTTGGCCGTGTCCACGCCGGCCTTGGCGAACATCGCCCGCAGCTCCGCGGCCGGCTTCAGCGTGCCGTCGGGGTTGAGCAGCGTGGCGAACGGCACGTTGCGCGAGGAGGGGATGTGCCCCGTGCGCAGGCCGGGGCGCGGGTCGGGGTCGCGGCCCTCGAAGCGGCCGGCGGCGCGCGCGTCGACGATCTGCGTGGCCTTGTCGCCGATCAGCGCCTTCATCTCGGCGGCGTCGCGCACCAGCTCGGCATGGAAGCGCGGCGTGAAGTGCCGCTCGCTGCGCCGCGCGGCGGCTCGCCGTCCTCCAGCGGCCGCGCCTTCCGCCTTCCACTTCTTGAGGCCGCCGTTCAGCACCGCCACGTCGTCGTGGCCCATGATGCGGAACATCCACCACGCGCGCGCCGCCGAGTACAGCCCCTCGCTGTCGTAGACGACGACGCGCATGCCGTCGCCGACGCCCATCTTCTTCATGCGGCTGGCGAACTTCGCCGTCGACGGCAGCATGTGCGGCAGCGGGTTCTTCTCGTCGGAGATGTCGTCGATGTCGAAGAACAGGGCGCCGGGGATGTGCTGGGCGCAGGTACTCGGCCTTGGGGTTGCGCCCGGTGGTCGGGCAGGTGCAGCGAGGCGTCGAGCACGACGAGATCGGGCGCATCGAGGCGCGAGGCCAGCCAGTCGGTCTCGACGATCCACTTGTCGTTGTGTCTGTCCATGGCTCGCTGTGCTTCCTCCCCTCTCCTACGCGAACGCGACGCGGATGCGCCGGTTCAGCTTGCCCTTCTTCTCGATTCTTGTGACGGCGACGCGGCCGATCTCGCCGGTGCGCCTCACGTGCGTGCCGCCGCAGGGCTGCAGGTCGATCGACCCGTTCTCGCCGATGACGACGAGGCGCACCTTGCCCGCGCCCATGGGCGGCTTCACCGCCATGGTGCGCACCAGGCCGGGATTGGCCTCCAGCTCCGCGTCGGTGATCCAGCGCTCGCTCGACGGGGTGATCGGCCGCGATCAGCGCGTTGAGATCCGCGGTCAGCTTGTCCTTGTCGACGGCGGACGCGTCCTCGATGTCGAAGTCGAGCCGGCCCTCCTCAGCCCCCACCTGGCCGCCGGTGACCGGGAACTTCACCAGCGCGCACAGCAGGTGCAGGCAGGTGTGCATGCGCATCAGCTTGGCCCGGTGCTCCCAGTCGAGCACGGCGCGCACGGCTTGGCCGGGCGCATCGGCAGCGCGCTGCCCTCGGCCGGCACGTGCACGATCGTCGTCTTGTCGGCGTCGTAGACCGTGGTGGCGATCGGGCAGCACCTGCCGCCATCGATCTCGAGCGCGCCCTTGTCGCCGGGCTGACCGCCGGCCGCGGCATAGAACACCGTGCGGTCGAGCACGATGCCGCCGCGCTCGTTGACGGCGAGCACGCGCGCCGCGCAGTCGCGCAGATAGGCATCGGCCCTGTAGAGCTGCTCGGTCATTTGTTGTCATCCCGGCATTGCCTGCACCGGCGAAGGCCGGTGTTGCCGGGATCCATTGCCTCGGTCACAGCATCTAAGCCTTGTCGGCATCGACGAACATCTTCGGCGGTGCTGGCGGCTCGGCCTCCAGCCAGCGCGGCACCGGCAGGTCCTTGGATTTGAGAAACGCCGGGTCGAACAGCTTCGACTGGTAGCGCGTGCCGTAGTCGCAAAGCAGCGTGACGATGGTATGGCCCGGCCCCATCTCCTTGGCGAGCCGAATGGCGCCGGCGACGTTGACGCCGGTCGAGCCGCCGACGCACAGCCCCTCCTCCTTGCAGGAGCTGGAAGCAGATGGCGACCGACTCGGCATCCGGGATCAGGTAGGCGCGATCCACCACCGCGCCTTCGATGTTCTTGGTGACGCGGCCCTGGCCGATGCCTTCGGTGATCGAGGAGCCTTCGGCCTTCAGCACGCCCGTCGTGTAGTAGCTGTAGAGCGCGGCGCCCGGCACGTCGGCCAGCGCGATCTTGATGTCCTTGCGCTTGGCCTTGAGGCCGTCGGACACGCCGCCCAGCGTGCCGCCGGACCCCACCGCCGAGACGAAGCCGTCGACCTTGCCGTTCCGTATCGGCCCAAATCTCCTCCGCCGTCGTCTCGATGTGCGCGCGGCGGTTGGCGGTGTTGTCCCACTGGTTGGCCCAGATCGCGCCGTTGGGCTCGGTCTTGGCCAGCGCCGCGGCCAGGCGCTCCGAGTAGTGCACGTAGTTGTTGGGGTTCTTGTAGGGCACTGCCGGCACCTCGACGAGCTGGGCTCCCAGCAGGCGCAGGGCGTCCTTCTTCTCCTGGCTCTGCGTCTCCGGGATGACGATCACGGTGCGGAAGCCCAGCGCGTTGCCGATCACGGTGAGGCCGATGCCGGTGTTTCCGGCAGTACCCTCCACCACGGTCCCGCCGGGCCTCAGGGTGCCGCGCTCGATCGCATCGCTGAAGGATGAACAGCGCGGCCCGGTCCTTGACCGACTGGCCGGGGTTCATGAACTCGGCCTTGCCCAGGATGGTGCAGCCGGTCTCCTCGGAGGCGCGTCTGAGCTTGATCAGGGGCGTGCGGCCGACCGCGGCAGCGACGCCGTCGACTACGGTCACGCGGGCGCTCTCCCATGGCAACTTTGTGCGACACCCTAGATATGGGCGCTTGGGCGTGCAAGGCCAGCGCTCGCGGCGCACAAGGGCCATACGCTGGCACAAATCGGGATTGATTTGCCGGACCCTGGCCGATATATGTGCGCCCAACCCACAGCGCTGGCGCCGCGGGTGACCGACCCGCTGGCGCCCTGCCGGCGGCGCGGCGACGGTTGGCGGGCGTGGCGGAACTGGTAGACGCACTGGATTTAGGTTCCAGCGGCGCAAGTCGTGGGGGTTCGAGTCCCTCCGCCCGCACCAATCCTGGCGCCCGTGGGCACCTGACACATGCCGGCAAGGCGTATGGCGCGCACCCGGCGATCGAGGCTGGCGATGCAAGTTACCGAGACGAGTTCCACAGGCCTCAAGCGCGAGTTGAAGGTGGTCGTGGGCCAGAGCGAGCTTGGCGAGCGCTTCGCCGCGCGCCTCGACGAGGTCAAGGACCAGGTCCAGCTCAAGGGCTTCCGCAAGGGCAAGGTGCCGCTTGCCCACATCAAGAAGCTGTACGGCCGCTCGGTGATGGCCGAGGTGGTGCAGGAGACCGTCGAGGAGACGAGCCGCAAGGCCGTGGAGCAGCGGGAGGAGCGGCCGGCGCATCAGCCCCAACATCGATTTCACCGAGGACAAGGCGGAGATCGAGCGTGTGCTGTCGGGGCAGGCCGACCTCGCCTTCACCATGTCCTTCGAGGTGCTGCCCAAGATCACCATCGCCGATCTCGCCGCCCTCAAGCTCGAGCGCGAGGTGGCCGACGTCGCCGATGAGAGCGTGGACAAGGCGATCGCCGATCTCGTGCAGCGCTCGGTCAAGCATGAGCCGGAGGAAGGCCGCGCGGCAGGCAACGGCGACAGGCTGACCATCGATTTCGTCGGCCGCGTCGGCGGCGAGGAGTTCGAAGGCGGCAAGGGCGAGGACTTGCAGCTCGTCGTCGGCGAGGGCAACTTCATTCCGGGCTTCGTGGAGGGGCTCGAGGGCGCCAAGGCCGGCGAGGACCGCCTCTTGCAGCTGAAGTTTCCCGACGACTATCCGGCCCAGCACCTGGCCGGCAAGGACGCGGAATTCTCCGTAACGGTGAAGGAGGTCGCCAAGCCGGTCCTGCCGGCGGTCGACGACGAGTTCGCCAAGACGCTGGGCGCCCAATCGCTCGCCCAGTTGAAGGAGCATGGTGCGCAGCCGGATCGCGGCCGAGTACGCGTCCGTGTCGCGCATGAAGCTGAAGCGGCAGGCGCTCGACGCCCTCGACACGGCGCACGACTTCGCGCTGCCGGAGTCGCTTGGTGACGGCCGAGTTCGACGGCATCTGGGGGCGCCTTGGCCAGTCGCTGCAGGCCGAGGGCAAGACGCTCGCCGACGCCGGCAAGCCCGAGGAGGAGCTCAAGGCCGAGTACCGCAAGATGGCCGAGCGGCGCGTGCGCCTGGGGCTGGTGATCGGCGAGATCGGCGATCAGCAGAAGGTTCAGGTCACCCAGGACGAGCTCAAGCGCGCGCTAATGGAGCAGGCGCGGCGCTACCCGGGCCAGGAGCGCGCGGTCTACCAGTTCTACGAGAAGAACCCGTCGGCCCTGACGAACCTGCGGGCGCCGATTTTCGAGGACAAGGTCGTCGACTACATCCTGGAGCAGGCCAAGCCCGCGGACAAGAAGGTGGCGATCGATGAGCTGCTCAAGCCCATGGCGGGCGACGTCGATGCCTTGGGCTTTGCGGACCACGACCATGCGCACGATCACGACCACCACCATGATCACGACCACGATCATGGCCATCACCACGACCATGACCATGACCACGGGCATCACAACCACGACCATGGCCACGATCACGGCCACGGGCACAGCCATGAGCCTGGTGAGCGGCCGGGCGGGGACAAGCCGTAATCGCGCTTGAAACCGCAGCGATTCGACCCAATCTCTTGCAGCCAGGCCCATGCAACCCGTGCGTGGCGCCGCAACGACCTCGCAGGGCCCCATGTCCAACGCCAATTCCCCAACGAGCACGTTCTGGCCGATCGTCGTCGAGCAAACGACGAGGGGAGAGCGGGGCTACGATCTGCCCTCCCGGCTGCTGAAGGAGCGCATCATCTTCGTAACCGGCGTGATCGAGGACCACATGGCGGCCTCGATCTGCATGCAGCTGCTGTTCTTGGAGGCCGAGAACCCCAAGAAGGAGATCGCCATGTACATCAATTCGCCCGGCGGGGTGGTGACGTCGGGCATGGCGATCTACGACACCATGCAGTTCGTGCGTCCCCAGATCTCGACGCTCTGCATCGGCCAGGCAGCGTCCATGGGCTCGCTGCTGCTGTGCGCCGGCACGCCAGGTATGCGCTACGCGCTGACCAACGCGCGCATCATGGTGCACCAGCCCTCGGGCGGGTTCTCGGGGCAGGCCAGCGATATCGAGCGCCATGCCGAAGACATCATCAAGATGAAGCGCCGCCTCAACGAAGTATATGTGAAGCATACGACCAAGAGCTATGACATTATTGAAAAGACGCTGGACCGCGACTACTTTATGACGGCCGAGCAGGCGCGGGAGTTTGGGCTCATCGACAAGGTATTGGAGAAGCGGGACGAAGCCGAGGGGTTGCTGCTTCCAGGCAAATCCACCTGAGCCGGCGCGAGGCCGTTTCAGTGGTGGCAACCCAGGGTTGGCTGCCAAATCCGCATGTTGCGGCCTGGGGCCGGGCGCCGCTGCAGGCCTTGGCCGGGCACGTTCCTTGCTAGTTTTCGGTTGGGTGGCCGATACGAGACTGCCGCTGGGCTTAACAAAGGGAGATGTTAATCCAATCTTGATCCCGACGCCGGTAGCATGCTCAGATTGGCAATTGCGTCCTAGAGAGCCCGGCCAGCAAGAACGATGAGGGTGGAGCGATCGGCCCTCGTGCGTGAGTAGTGTTAGATCGCTCTAGAAGGGTCGCTTCGAGACAACCGGATGGCCCAGGAAAAGAATACCCTCTACTGCTCGTTCTGTGGCAAGAGCCAGCATGAGGTCCGCAAGCTGATTGCAGGTCCGACCGTGTTCATCTGCGATGAATGCGTCGAGCTGTGCATGGACATCATTCGCGAGGAGAACAAGAACACCCTCGTCAAGTCGCGGGACGGCGTGCCGACCCCCAGCGAGATCTGCTCGGTTCTCGATTCCTACGTGATCGGCCAGGACCACGCCAAGCGCGTGCTCTCCGTTGCAGTGCACAACCACTACAAGCGCCTCAATCACGCCGGCAAGAACAACGACGTCGAGCTGGCCAAGTCCAACATCCTGCTGGTAGGGCCCACCGGCTGCGGCAAGACGCTGCTGGCGCAGACGTTGGCGCGCATCCTCGACGTGCCGTTCACGATGGCGGATGCGACCACGCTGACCGAGGCCGGCTACGTCGGCGAGGACGTGGAGAACATCATCCTCAAGCTGCTGCAGAACGCCGACTACAACGTCGAGCGCGCCCAGCGCGGCATCGTCTACATCGACGAGATCGACAAGATCTCGCGCAAGTCGGACAACCCCTCCATCACCCGCGACGTATCGGGCGAGGGCGTGCAGCAGGCGCTGCTCAAGATCATGGAAGGCACCGTCGCCTCCGTGCCTCCCCAGGGCGGCCGCAAGCATCCCCAGCAGGAGTTCCTGCAGGTCGATACCTCCAACATCCTGTTCATCTGCGGCGGCGCGTTCGCGGGGCTGGAGAAGATCATCTCCCGGCGCGGCCGCGGCTCCTCGATGGGCTTCGGCGCCAAGGTCACGGGCCCCGACGAGCGGCGCACGGGCGACATCCTGAAGGGCGTCGAGCCCGAGGACCTGCTGAAGTTCGGCCTGATCCCCGAGTTCATCGGCCGCCTGCCGGTGATCGCCACCCTGGAGGACCTGGACGAGGCAGCCCTCATCCAGATCCTGACGGTGCCCAAGAACGCGCTGGTCAAGCAGTACCAGCGCCTGTTCGAGATGGAGGACGTGCGCCTCACCATCACCCAGGACGCGCTGAAGGCCATCGCCCGCAAGGCGATCGACCGCAAGACGGGGGCCCGCGGGCTGCGCTCCATCATGGAGGCGATCCTGCTCGACACCATGTTCGAGCTGCCCACGCTCAAGGGCGTGGAGGAGGTTGTGATCGGCCCCGAGGTCGCCGACGGCGGGGCGCGCCCATTGCGCATCTACTCGGACCGGGCCGGAGAAAAGGGCTCGAGCGCTTGAGCCTCGGTGAAAGGGGGAAGGTGCAGGGAAGGCTGCTGACGCACTGGCCTGTGGATCATTGGCGCCAGAACCTGGCCTCTTGATCCGAGCCCCATGGCGACCATTTTATCTCCTTAGAACGAGCGCCGTTGGAAACGGCAGCTTGGACGGGAAATGGCCACCTCGGCGGTGCTCGCGTCCGCCCCGTCGCGCCCCCTGAACCAAAAGCGAGACCGCACCCTGGTGTTGCGCGAAGGCGACGCCTGAGCCTTGTGATGTTGTGGGCCGACTTGGCCGGGCCTCCGGCGTATCGTAACCCTACATAGGACGCGAAAGAACGGGACCGACATGAGCGAACCAAGACAAAGCAAGAGACAAGGGCGGCAAAGAGACCTATCCGGTCCTGCCGCTGCGCGACATCGTCGTCTTTCCCTACATGATCGTGCCGCTGTTCGTGGGCCGCGAGAAGTCCATCAACGCGCTGGAAGAGGTCATGCGCGCGGACAAGCAGATCCTGCTCGCGGCGCAGAAGAATGCCGGCGACGACGATCCCGCACCCGATGCCATCTATCAGATGGGCACGCTGGCCTCCGTGCTGCAGCTGCTGAAGCTGCCCGACGGCACCGTCAAGGTGCTGGTGGAGGGCACCGCGCGCGCCAAGGTCGTGCGCTACGTCGACAACCCCGACTACTTCGAGGCCGAGGTCGAGCGCGTCAGCGAGGCCACCGGCTCCAAGGACGAGATCGAGGCGCTCGCCCGCTCGGCGCGTTTCCCAGTTCGAGAGCTACGTCAAGCTCAACAAGAAGATCTCGCCCGAGGTGCTCGGCACCATCGGCCAGATCGACGACTACTCCAAGCTCGCCGACACCATCGCCTCGCATCTGGCGATCAAGATCGCCGACAAGCAGGAGGTGCTCGAGGTCACCACGATCTCCGAGCGGCTGGAGCGCGTCTATACCCTGATGGAGAGCGAGATCTCCGTCCTGCAGGTCGAGAAGAAGATCCGCTCGCGCGTCAAGCGGCAGATGGAGAAGACGCAGCGCGAGTACTACCTGAATGAGCAGATGAAGGCCATTCAGAAGGAGCTCGGCGACGGCGAGGAGCGCGACGACATCGCCGAGTTCGAGGAGAAGATCGAGAACACCAAGCTCTCCAAGGAAGCGCGCGACAAGGCGCAGGCCGAGCTCAAGAAGCTCAAGCAGATGAGCCCGATGTCGGCCGAGGCCACGGTGGTGCGCAACTACCTCGACTGGCTGCTGTCGATTCCGTGGGGCATCAAGGGCAAGGTCAAGAAGGACCTGGTCGAGGCCCAGCAGATCCTCGACAAGGAGCACTACGGCCTGGAGAAGGTGAAGGAGCGCATCGTCGAGTACCTCGCGGTGCAGATCGCGCACCAACAAGCTGAAGGGCCCGATCCTGTGCCTCGTCGGCCCTCCGGGCGTCGGCAAGACCTCGCTCGGCATGTCGATCGCCAACGCCACGGGCCGCGAGTTCGTGCGCATGTCGCTGGGCGGCGTGCGCGACGAGGCCGAGATCCGCGGGCACCGGCGCACCTACATCGGCTCGATGCCCGGCAAGGTCATCCAGTCCATGAAGAAGGCGAAGAAGACCAACCCGCTGTTCCTGCTGGACGAGATCGACAAGATGGGCTCCGACTTCCGCGGCGATCCGGCGGCGGCGCTGCTGGAGGTGCTCGATCCCGAGCAGAACCACACCTTCAACGACCACTACCTGGAGGTCGACTACGATCTATCCAACGTGATGTTCGTGACGACGGCGAACACGATGAACATCCCGCCGGCCCTGCTGGACCGCATGGAGATCATCCGCCTCGCCGGCTACACCGAGGACGAGAAGCTCGAGATCGCCAAGCGCCACCTCATGCCCAAGCAGCGCCAGAACCACGGGCTGGAGCCGAGCGAGTGGGAGGTGGACGATGAGGCCTTGAAGGGCATCATCCGCCGCTACACCCGCGAGGCGGGCGTGCGCAACCTCGAGCGCGAGATCGCCAAGCTGGCGCGCAAGGCGGTGAAGGAGATCCTGATCGCTTCGGGCTCGACCACGGCCGTCAAGGTGACGCCCGACAACCTGGAGCACTACCTCGGCGTGCCGAAGTACCGGTACGGCGAGGTGGAGCTCGAGGACCAGGTCGGCATCGTCACCGGCCTGGCCTGGACCGAGGTCGGCGGCGAGCTGCTGACCATCGAAGGCGTGATGATGCCGGGCAAGGGCAAGATGTCCGTCACCGGCAACCTGCGCGACGTCATGAAGGAGTCGATCCAGGCCGCCAACGCCTACGTGCGCTCGCGCAGCGGCGATTTCGGCATCCCGCCGTCGCTGTTCGAGAAGAAGGACATCCACGTGCACGTGCCGGAGGGCGCCACGCCCGAAGGACGGTCCGTCCGCCGGCGTCGCCATGGTGACCGCCATCGTCTCGATCATGACCGGCATCCCCGTGCGCAAGGACGTCGCCATGACCGGCGAGATCACCCTGCGCGGACGGGTGCTGCCGATCGGCGGCCTCAAGGAGAAGCTGCTGGCGGCGCTCAGGGCCGGCATCAAGACGGTGGTGATCCCCGAGGAGAACGTGAAGGACCTGGCCGAGATCGGCGACGCGATCAAATCCAACCTCGAGATCGTGCCGGCTTCGCGCATGGATGACGTGCTGAAGGTTGCACTGCTGCGCATGCCGCAACCTCTAGCTGCGGAAGAAGAGGCTGCGCAACGCGAGCGTGGCCTCCAGCCGACAGGCGAGGAGGGGAGCGGGTTACCCACTGAACCCGCCGCTCACTGCCCCAAATGCAGGAATACGCCCAGTTTCCGCTTGACGGGCGTATTCTTTGGGCGTTGTTTCCGCCTCGCCGCTGCACGGCAGCGGCTTAACTGGCCGCCGGCGCGTGAGGCGCTCCCCGCCCGCGGCCTCTTCCCCTAGATGCAAGGACGTAAGAGATGAGCAAAAAGGATTTGATCGATGCCGTCGCGGACGGCGACCGAGCTGTCCAAGGAGAAGGCCGGCGTGGCCGTCGACGCGATGATCGCGCACATCGAGGCCAGCATGAAGAAGGGCGAGGAGGTTCGCATCCCGGGCTTCGGCACCTTCAAGGTCGCCAAGCGCGCCGCCCGCAAGGCCCGCAACCCCCAGACCGGCGTCGAGATGATGCTGAAGGCCTCGCGTGGTGCCCAAGTTCAGGCCTCCAAGAACCTGAAGGAAGCCCTGAACTAGCGGCATTTTCATTCGTGCTTTGCAGGGGCGCGCCGCGACAGCGGGCGCGCCCTTTTCTGTTTCGGGCAGTAGCGGCATTGGGCAGCAGGCAATGAGTAGTGGCTGGGCCTTGACGACTGCCTATTGCCCACTGCCTATTGCCTCGGGCCCGGGGCGCCAGCGGGCGGTTAGCTCAGCGGTAGAGCGCTTCGTTTACACCGAAGATGTCGGGGGTTCGATCCCCTCACCGCCCACCATTTGCCGCCTTCCCGCGACCGTGGGTCCTTGCCGACAGCCTCCGCCACCTGGAACGAGCCTTGCCTTGACCGTGCGAAGGCCGGGGTGCACGCTTCTCCGCAAAGGACATGCAAGAGCCTTTGTGGAGGAGCCGCCATGCCCGCGCCTCGCGCCGTCGAGTTCCTTGCCCATTCAGCGTCCGCTCCGGCTCGCGCTGTCCGCATCCGGGCTTGGCAGGCGGCAGCGCGCTCGCCGCCATGGGTCCAAACGACAAGTTCGATCTCCTGGTCAAGGGCGGCGAGGTGCTCGATCCGAGCCAGAACCTGCGCGCCAGGCGCGATATCGGCATCCGCTTCGGCCTGATCGAGGCGCTCGAGGCCGACATTCCGGCCGACAAGGCGCTCAGCGGTGCTGTCGGCCGGCGGCAAGCTCGTGACGCCCGGGCCTGATCGACCTGCACGCCCACGTCTTCCCCTACGGCTCGGCCATCGGCATTCCGGCCGACGAGCTCGTGCCGTTCCAGGCCACGACCACGCTCGTCTCGGCCGGCGACGCGGGCGCCAACAACTTCGCCGCCTTCCGCCGCGCCATCGTCGGCCAGACCCGCGCCCGTCTCTACGCCTTCGTGCACATCGCCAACATGGGGCTCGCCGGCTTCCCGGTGCCGGAGCTCTACAACATCGACTACGCGCAGACCGAGGTTGCGGCCAAGGCGGTGGCCGAGAATGCCGACCTCGTCATCGGCATCAAGGTGCGCATGAGCGAGAACGTCGTCGCCAAGCATGGGCTGGAGCCGCTGCGAGCGCGCCATCAGGGCCTGCGAGATGGCGGGCGGCGGGGCCAAGGTCATGTGCCACATCGGCGGGGTGGAGACGCGCGCAGCTCATGTCGCAGATCCTGGACCTGCTGCGGCCGGGCGACGTCCTCACCCATGCCTATTCTGGGGCCCCCAACATCGGCGGCCAGTTCACCAACATCGTGCAGGACGGCAAGCTGCTGCCCGCGGCGCTGGCCGCCAAGCAGCGCGGCGTGGTGTTCGACGTCGGCCACGGCGGCGGCAGCTTCGACTACACGGTGGCCGAGGCGGCAATGGCGGCCGGCGCCGGCCCCGACACCATCTCCTCCGACATCCATGTGTTCTCCGGCAACACGCCGGGCATGCCGTATCTCACCTGGGTGATGAGCAAGTTCCTCAACATGGGGCTCACGCTCGAGCAGGTCGTGGCGATGGCGACCGTCAACCCCGGCCAAGGTCATCAACCGCGCGCCCAAGCTCGGCACCCTGCAGATCGGCGCGCCGGCCGACGTGTCGCTGCTGGAGGTGGTCGAAGGCCCGGTGGAGTTCGTCGATACGCGCAACAACAAGCGCCAAGGCAAGGTGCACCTGAAGCCGGCGGGCGCCGTGCTGGCCGGCGTGCCGTTCGGGCGGCCCTATCAGGCGCCGTTCGCGGTGCGATGAGGCCGCCAGAGCGTGCGCTTTTGACGGGGCAGTCGCGCTCACGTAAACGAGCACCGTCAGTGACAGCGCGCATGCCTTGCGCGCGCTTTTTGGACTGCGGGCGTAGCTCAGTTGGTTAGAGCGCCGGCCTGTCACGCCGGAGGCCGCGGGTTCAAGTCCCGTCGCTCGCGCCACTTCCCTTCAGCGACCGTTGCAGCGAGATGCGCGCCCGAGGCGCAGCGCTCGATGCCCATGTCCAGCCGGCTGGCGATTGCTGCCGAGCCCGGAGCTCCCAGGCTAGGGTTTGCGCCGCTGCCACCAGCTCGTGAGCGTGCCCAGGATACCGCTCGGCATGTAGATGATGAACAGGATCAGCAAGAGCCCGTAGATCATCTGATCGAGCGACAGGGCGGAGCTGCCGAACAGGCTCTTGAGCGTGGCCGAGCCCTGGATGGCGACCCGCAAGCCCTCCGCCAGCACCTGCGTGAAGACCGCCCCGACGGTCGGGCCCGAGCAGCACCCACATGCCGCCGGCAATCACCGCGAACACCATGTTGAGGGACAGCCCGAGGCCGGCAATGGTGTCGGGCCCGATGTACATCTGGTATTGCGCGAACACCGCGCCACCCAGCGCGCACATGGCCGCCGACAGCGCCGTGATCTTGAGCTTCTCGCGCGTCACGTCGATGCCGACGGAGGCGGCCGCATCCTCGTCCTGGCTGGCGGCATCCAGCGCATAGCGGTCCATGCTGCGATCGACGCGCAGCCACACGTACAGGCCCAGCAGCCAGAACGCGAAGGCGACGTAGTAGGCGAGCACCCGATCCGGCTCGAACTGGAAGGCGTAGAGCGAGACGCCGTCGCCGTAGCGTGTGGGCTGGGTGCCGAGCGAGCCGCCGGTGAAGTCGCGCAAGCCCACGATGCACAGGCGCACGAACTCCGTCAGCGCCAGGGTCAGCAGCGCGAAGTAGTGGCCGGTGATGCGGAAGCGGAAGCAGGGGTAGCCGACCAGCAGTCCGACGATCACCGCCAGCACGACGCCGACGGGGATGCCGATCCACGGCGTCAATCCGGCGAAGTTCCAGAGCAGCACCGTCGTATAGGCGCCGATGCCGGTGAAGGCACCATGCCCCAGCGAGGTGAGGCCGAAGCGGCCCATCAGCGACCAGCCGGTGTAGATGAACGACCACAGCAGGATCTGGATCAGCAAGTGCAGGTAGTACTTCTCGGAGTTGGGAAAGAAGACGCGCACGAGCAGGGGCAGCGCCGCAACAGCGAGGAGGCCGACGATGGCTGCGGGCTTCAGGCGGGGGATCGTCATGCCTTGCCCCCGAACAGGCCCTGCGGCCGGATGAAGATCGCCACCATGAAGAACAGGAACGCCACCGCGTAGCCCCACTCGGTGTGGAAGCAGCTCGATCCCACGGCGATGAACTGGCTGATGATGAAGGCGGCGACGAAGCCGCCGATCATGTTGCCGAGGCCCCCCAGCACGCAGATCATGAAGATCAGCGGGCCGAACTGCAGGCCGATCTGGGGATAGATGTCGTACTGCAGCACCATCAGCGCCGCGGCGAGGCCGGCGAGCCCGCCGCCGATCGCCGAGGTCACGAGATAGAGCTTGCGGCTGTCCACGCCCATCAGCGGCATGATCTGGCGGTCCTGGGAGATGGCGCGGATGGCGGTGCCGAGGTAGGTGCGCTTGAGGAACAGCCACAGCGCCAGTGCGCCGCCCAGCGCCACCAGGAAGGCCCAGATGCGCGACCACGCAAAGCTCATGTCGGCGATGTTGAGGGAGCCGAGCCTAATGCCGAGGTTCTTGAAGTCGATGCCGAACGCCATGGTGGCGGCCGCCTGCAGGAAGAACAGCACGCCGCCCGTCACCAGCAGCTGATTGATCGGCGGCGTGTCGAGCACGGGCCTGATGACCAGGAAGTGCAGAATGGCGCCGGCAATGGCGACCAGGATGATGCCGAAGAGCGCAGCGAGCAGGAACGGAGCGCCCCCCTTGTAGGCGTAGTTGATGCCGTACATGCCGACCATCACCAGCTCGGCGTAGCAGATCCACACCACGTCGATGACGCCGAACACGAGGTTCAGGCCGAGCGCCAGCAGCGCCAGCAAGCCCGCCAGCAGCAAGCCGTTGAGGAGCGCCTCGAGGAAGAAGATGTCGAGCTGGCAATCCATCAGTTTGCCCCCGAACGTGTCATCCCGGGCCTTGTGCCCAGGATCCAGCCCTCAACAGGCTCCAGAGCTCGCGGATGGCTGGATCCCGGCGACAAGCGCCGGGATGACAACCGCGTGTGAGCGGAGGGCCACATCATCAGATCCCCATGTAGGCTTTGCGGATGTCGTCGCTGGCGGCGAGTTCGGCAGCCGTACCGGCAGCCTTGATGCGGCCGACCTCCAGCAGGTAGGCCCGGTCCGCCACTTTCAGCACCTGGCGCACGTTCTGCTCAACGATCAGCACCGTGTAGCCCTCGCCGCGAATGCGACGCACGAGGTCGAACACCTGCGCCACGATCACCGGCGCCAGCCCCATCGACGGCTCATCGAGCAGAACGAGCTTCGGCCCGCTCATCAGCGCGCGGGCTATGGCGCACATCTGCTGCTCGCCGCCCGAGAGCG
The DNA here is from genome assembly GCA_963756735.1 of uncultured Alphaproteobacteria bacterium. Classification (GTDB taxonomy): domain Bacteria; phylum Pseudomonadota; class Alphaproteobacteria; order Rhizobiales; family Hyphomicrobiaceae; genus AWTP1-13. Next base: position 130,531 of record CAVWOY010000031.1, on the reverse strand, counting down.
TGCCGGCAAGCTGGCCCTCACGCTCCTTGAGGCGCGGGAACAGCGTGTAGACGTAGTCGAGCCGCTCGGAGAATTTGGCACGCGCGCTCGGGATGAACCCGCCCATGCGCAGATTGTCCCGCACGGTGAGGCGCGGAAACAGCCGCCGGCTTTCCGGCACATGGGCGATGCCGGTCTCGACGATCTTGTGCGCCGGCGTGCGGACGAGATCGCGCCCCTCCATCACCATGCTGCCGGCGGTCGGCCGCAACAGGCCCGAGATCACCCTGAGCAGTGTGGTCTTGCCGGCGCCGTTTGCGCCGATGACGGCGACCGCCTCGCCGGCGTTGACGGCCATCGACACGCCGAACAGCGCCTGGAAGCCGCCATAGCCCGCATCGATGGCGCGGAGCTCGAGCATCAAGCCCCCGCATCCACGCCGAGGTACACCTCGACGACGCGCTTGTCCGACTGCGCCGCCTTGGGCGCGCCATCGAAGATCTTCTCCCCGTGATCGAGCACGACCACGCGGTCCACCACCCGCATCAGCACGCCCATGATGTGCTCGACCCACACGATGGTGATGCCCTTCTCCTTGCGGATCGCCTGCAGCATGTCGGCGGCCTGCTCCATCTCGGAGTGGTCGAGGCCGTTGAGGCTCTCGTCTGCCAGCAGCAGCACGGGCTGCGTCGCCAGCGCCCGCGCCAGCTCCAGCTTCTTCAATGCGGCGGCACCCAGGCCGTCGGTGGTGGTTGCTGCGTCCACCGGCAAGCCGACGAGGGCAAGCGACTCCTCGGCCTGCTTCCAGCAGGCCGCGCGCGCGGTCTTGCCGTGCTGGCCGAACCACGCCGACAGCGCGACGTTCTCGATCAGCGAGAGATTGCGAAACGGGCGCGGGATTTGATAGGTGCGGCCGATGCCCTTGTGGCAGATGCGGTTGGCGGGCAGGCCGGCGATCTCTTCCCCCTTGAGACGGATGGAGCCGGCAGTGGGCGGATACATGCCGGCGACGCAGTTGAAGGTGGTGCTCTTGCCCGAGCCGTTGGGGCCGATCAGCCCGAGGATCTCGCCCTCCTCCACGTCGAACGAGACCTTCGAAACGGCGGTGAAGCCGTCGAACATCTTGGTCAGGCCGGAGACGGTGAGGATGGGCACGAAGACCTGCGCGAACCGCCGCGATAGGGGCGACCGGGACACCGAGCATCCCGGTCGCTGGCTTGATCAACGCGCGTAGGCGTGGCCGGTCGGCAGCGGTAGAACCGGATCGACGGTCTTGATGGCCGCGGGCCAAACGATCTTGGTCTCACCCTTGATGTACTGCATCACCACCGGTGAGGAGCGCTCGTTCTGGCCGGCCATCTTGTGTCCCGGCGGGTTGAACTTCACGCCGTAGCCCTGCACGGTTCCGCCTTCGGGAATGTCGGTTTCCAGCGCGGCCTTGCGCAGCGCCTCCGCATCGAACCCGCCATGCTTCTTGATGGCGCGTGGCAGCACGTCGGTGAAGAAGATCCAGGCCTGGTTGAAGCCCATCGAGGCATGCGGGGGCACCTCGTTGACCTTGGTCTCGGCCTTGTAGCGCTTCACCATCTCAGCCGTCAGCTCGCCGAGCCCGGGCTTCAGGGTCTTTGGATCGAGCAGCTGCGCCGCCACCGGATCGACGTTGTAGACGAAGTTGACTTCCTCCTTGAAAGTCTCGATCAGCTTGTCGATCTGCCCGTAGCCGGCGCCGTGGCCGATCAGCCCCGACCACTTGAGCCCTGCTTCCTTCGACTGACGCAGGAACAGCGTGATGTCGGGGTTGTAGCCGGTGTGCAGGATGATGTCGGCCTGGGCGCGGCGCAGCTTGGTGACAAGGGCAGAGAGGTCGGGCGAGGTGGCCGCGTAGCCTTCCTTGTGCACGATCTGGATGCCGAGCTCCTTGCACTTGGCCTCGTTGCCCATCGCAACGCCGACGCCGTAGGGGCCGTCCTCGTGGATGATGGCGACCTTTATGTCCTTCACCTCCTTCTTGAGCTTGCTCTTGGCGTTCTCGGCGATGAACGAGCATGACGCCTCGCCGAACTGGTCGGAATGCACCTGCGGGCGGAACACGTACTGCAGGTTCTTGTCCTTGAACACGGCGGAGGCCACGCACACGTTGGCCCACATGAACTTCTTGGCCGCATCCACGCGCGCCGCCATGGGCACGCAGTGGGCACTGGAGTAGACGCCCATCAGCAGGTCGACCTTGGCGTCGTTCAGAAGCCGCTCGGCCTCGTTGATGGCGACGTCGGTCTTGGACTGCGCGTCGGCCTCGATGGGGATGATCTTGTGACCTTCGACACCGCCCTTCTCGTTGACCATGTCGATGGCGATCTTGTTGCCGATAGCGGCAGCTTTGGACCCGCCGGCGGCGAAGGCGCCGGTGTGGTCGTAGATCACGCCGACCTTGATGTCGGCCACGGCGGCCGATGCACAAAGCACGGCGGCCGCAAAAACACTGCCGGCCACAGCGGCCGGCTTGAAGCGCATCATGGGCTCACTCCCTGGAGGTGGTCGTGGAAGTCTTGTGGTTGTTGGCCCGAGTGTGGGAACGGGTGAGGCATTCTGTCAACCACCACCTCACAAATCGGCAAAATGCTCTGCCGCAACGCCTCGGCAGTCCATCTCGTACTCCAACCCCCGCACCGGTGGCCGGCACAAATGCCAGGTGAGTCCGGCCCGCGCTGCGCCGCGGCGCACGATCTCGTCGGCAAAGAACGGATAAAGATCGTGCACCGTGTAGACCTGGGATGCGGTGGTGGACCTCCAGGATTGGCCGAGCAACCCGAGCCTCCGCTCCATTTCGCCCAGCACGAAAATAGCCTTTTCCCTGAGCGCCTCGGGATTGGTCTCGCCATAGCGGACGGTGCGCTCACGATATGCGGCGCCGCCTTCCTTGGCCTCGCCGCTGCCGGCAACGACGAACGTGGGCACGCGCTCCTCACAGGGAACAGTGAATGAGAAGGCGTGGAAGCAGGGCTCCGGGGGCGGTGCGATCTCCGGGCAGACGTTGCTGCGCGCCACGGGGTTGGTCTTGCCGTCGTAGATGCCCCATGCGGCGAGGGTGCGTACGTAGAGCTCGTTGAACTCGCGGAAGCCTTCGTCCGTGAACGGCAGGGGAGAGCGCAGCTCGCAGGCGCAGAACGCTGTCAGCGGCCGCCCGCGCGCCTTGATGATCGCTTCCGCGAGTTGAAATCCAACCGCCAGCGGGAGCGGGCTGCGGAACATGACACGCTCGATGTGAAAGCCGGGCTCGGCCGCCACACCGCCGGAATACTGGAAGACCGCCGGGATGAAACGATAGCCACCGGGTGCAAATGTTTGGATGGCCATGACCCTGCGATCCTGTGTCTGGCATAAGGCGCAGCAATCGCCAGCGCGCTTGCAGCATCTCAGAGCCGACATCGGGCTGCAACGCGCTTCTTGCGCGCGCATAGATCTCAGTTGGTCAGCCTCAGTGTTGCGATCCGCTTTGCGATGTCGCGGAAGGCCTGGCGCAGCTCCTCCCCCGTCGAGGCTTCATAGGCATGCGAGTCATCAGTCGCACAGCGCGCCAGCACCTCCCTTGCGGCCAAATCGGACCCAGAGCGAACCCGACGGTAAAGACGGTAATGCCGGTCGTTTTGACGTTGCCGCAAAGACTTTGCGCCTGGGTGAAAGCGCTGCCGTTGGGTGCGTTGCAATTGATGTGGTCCGAGTCGGAGCCGCTGCCGGAGCCCGAGTCCTTGCTGATCACACCTTTGCAGTAGGCCGTATTGAACTCACCGTCCGTCATCAGCACGATGATCTTCTGCAGCAGCGGAAGTCCCTTGGAGTCGCGCTTGCCGAGTTCCTCATAGGGGGCTGGCTGGCTCCCGGGCGGCCACAGATGGGCCCCAGCTCGGCGAAAGCAGGTACCAGCCCCAGGCTATGCCGATATGGCCCGCCGTGGAGCCCACCGGCGTCAGCGCACCGATCTCGGCTTTGAGCAGCATCTTGTCGTTGGTAAGCGGGACGATCGCAGTGGGTGGGCAAGGGTTGCTGTCGGGTGGATAGTGAGGTCCCACCAGCGCTGTGCCCGGCCCGGCGTCGGTGAAAGCATGTGGGCCGGTTCGACCGCCACGTGGCTCGCTGCCGTCGGAAAAACTGCTCGACAGGGGCAAGGAGCATTACCAGAACGGCGACTACGGTCTTGCCGAGCAGGCGTTTCGCAAAGCCATCGAGGAGGACCGCAACAACTCGGAAGCCTGGCTTGGCTTGGCGGCATTCTACGACCGCCTGCGCCGGTTCGACTTGGCCGAACGCGCCTACCGGTATTGACCAGGTTGGCCGGGCGAACACCCGTGGTGCTCAACAATATAGGGTACCACTACATGCTTCGCGGGGACTATGCGAACGCGCGCCGGATGCTTGCGGCCGCCAAGCAGGCCGAGCCTGACAATCCCTTCGTCCAGAACAATCTGTCGCTACTGGGCGAGGCGGAGTCCGGAAAGTCCTATCGGCCCGCTGGGGGATAGCTGGTTTCCTCACTCCCGCGCGGTTCATCAAGCTCTGGCGGGGTTGCCCGAGCTTGGCGTTTGCTAGTGCACCCGGATTGCGCGAGCGTCGTCCTGGAGGTTCCGGTGGCTGCGGCGACGCCGCGGTTGCGCCCTTTGCCGCATCGCGCTAACTGGGAGCCACGCCGCCCGCGGGGTGGGCTGGAGCTGAAGCCGAAGCTGAAGTCATGAACCAGCTGCTGATGGAGTACCTGCCGCTCGTGGTGTTCATGGGCGTGGCGCTGGTGATCGGCCTGGCGCTGATGGTGGCGCCATTCCTGGTGGCGGTGCGCAACCCGGACCCTGAAAAGGTCTCCGCCTACGAATGTGGCTTCAATGCCTTCGACGATGCGCGTATGAAATTCGACGTGCGCTTCTACCTGGTATCGATCCTGTTCATTATATTTGACCTGGAGGTCGCGTTCCTGTTCCCGTGGGCCGTGGCCTTCAAGGAAGTGGGCGCCTTCGGCTTCTGGTCGATGATGGTGTTCCTGGGCGTGCTGACCATCGGCTTCGTCTACGAGTGGCGCAAGGGCGCCCTGGAATGGGATTGAGATGACCGCCGCCGTCGCCAAGCCCGCCACTACTCCTTCCGGCCTCGTGAAGCCCGGCGATCGCGGCTTCACCGAGCTGTCGAACCAGCTGGCCGACAAGGGCTTCCTGGTCACCACCACCGACGACCTCATCAACTGGGCTCGCACCGGCTCGCTGATGTGGATGACGTTCGGGCTTGCCTGCTGCGCGGTCGAGATGATGCAGGCTTCCATGCCGCGCTACGACCTGGAGCGATTCGGCTTTGCCCCGCGCGCGTCCCCGCGCCAGTCCGACGTGATGATCGTCGCGGGCACGCTCACCAACAAGATGGCGCCCGCGCTGCGCAAGGTCTACGACCAGATGCCCGAGCCGCGCTACGTCATCTCCATGGGTTCCTGCGCCAACGGCGGCGGCTACTACCACTACTCCTACGCGGTTGTACGCGGCTGCGACCGCATCGTGCCGGTCGACATCTATGTGCCCGGTTGTCCCCCCACCGCCGAGGCGCTCGTTTACGGCGTGCTGCTGCTGCAACGTAAGATCCGCCGTACCGGCACCATCGAACGCTAGCGAGTGTCAATGATCGTCCGCACCTGGATGGCCTACGCCAAACCGGAGAATGCTCGCGCCTATCGCGATCACCTGACCCACCACGTGATTCCCAAGTTGCAGAAATTGCAGGGGTTTCTCGGGCTGGAGCTATGCCAGGCGGAGCGTGGCGACCGCGTCGAACTGTTCGTCATCAGCCGCTGGCAGTCGCTCGAGGCCATCAAGGCTTTTGCAGGGCCCAAGGCGGACCAGGCCGTCGTGGAGCCTGGCGCCAGGGCCGTGCTCGAGGACTACGACGACATCGTCTTCCACTACGAGGTGGTGCTGGAGGCTCCTGGGGAATGACTACGAAGCTGGAAGAGCTGGCGAGTCACCTCGAAGCGACGCTTGGCGGTGCGATCCTGCGGCGCGAGATCGCCCGCGGCGAGCTGACCCTTGTCGTGGCGCGCGAGAAGATCGCCGACGCGCTGGTTACGCTCCGCCAAGACTCGCAATGCCTGTTCGAGGTGCTGATAGACATCTGCGGCGTCGACTACCCCGAGCGCGAGCAGCGCTTCGAGGTCGTCTATCACCTGTTGTCTCCACGCCGTAACCAGCGCATTCGCGTGAAGTGCACCACCGACGAGGACACGGCTGTGCCGAGCGTGGTCGACGTGTTCCCCGCCGCCAACTGGTTCGAGCGGGAGGCCTACGACATGTACGGCATCATGTTCTCCGGCCACCCGGATCTGCGGCGCATCCTCACCGACTACGGCTTCCAGGGCTACCCGCTGCGCAAGGACTTCCCGCTTACGGGCTACGTCGAGGTGCGCTACGACGATGCCCAGAAGCGTGTCGTGTACGAGCCGGTGAAGCTGACGCAGGAGTTTCGCTCGTTCGACTTCATGAGCCCGTGGGAGGGGACCGACTACGTGTTGCCGGGGGACGAGAAGGCGAAGGGGTGAGTGCGGTGTCAGACCCTGCGGGTCTGACACCATTGCACGACCGTCGAGATAGGGTGTCTGACCCGCAGGGTCTGACACCGCCGCGAGCGCCAATGCCAGAAACAGAAATCCGCCAGTTCCACCTGAACTTCGGGCCGCAGCATCCCGCAGCCCACGGAGTGTTGCGCCTGGTGCTGGAGCTCGATGGCGAGGTGGTGGAGCGGGTCGACCCGCACATTGGGCTCCTCCATCGCGGCACCGAGAAGCTGATCGAGCACAAAACCTATTTGCAGGCCATCGGCTACTTCGACCGGCTCGACTACGTCGCGCCGATGAACCAAGAGCACGCCTTCTGTCTGGCAATCGAGAAGCTGCTCGATCTCGAGGTGCCCAAGCGCGCCCAGCTCATCCGCGTGCTCTACTCCGAGATCGGCCGGCTGCTTTCCCACCTGCTCAACGTCACGACCCAGGCAATGGACGTCGGCGCCCTCACCCCGCCCCTGTGGGGCTTCGAGGAGCGCGAGAAGCTGATGGTGTTCTACGAGCGCGCCTCGGGCAGCCGCATGCACGCCAAATATTTCCGCCCAGGCGGCGTGCACCAGGACCTGCCTGAGAAGCTGGTCGAGGACATCGCCGCCTTCTGCGAGACGCACCCCGCCGTGCTCGACGACATCGAGGGGCTGCTGACCGACAACCGCATCTTCAAGCAGCGCAATGTCGACATCGGCATCGTCAGCCTGGAGGACTGCTTCAAGTGGGGGTTCTCGGGCGTGATGGTGCGCGGCTCCGGCGCCGCCTGGGACCTGCGCAAGGCCCAGCCCTACGAGTGCTACTCCGAACTCGACTTCGACATCCCCATCGGCAAGAACGGCGACAACTACGACCGCTACTGCATCCGCGTGGAGGAGATGCGCCAGTCGGTGAAGCTCATGGCGCAGTGCTGCAAGAAGCTTCTTTCCGCGGAAGGCCGTGGCCCGCACGTCACCGACGACAAGAAGGTGGTGCCGCCCAAGCGCGCCGAGATGAAGCGCTCGATGGAGGCGCTGATCCACCACTTCAAGCTGTACACCGAAGGCTTCCACGTGCCCGCGGGCGAGGTGTATGCATGCGTTGAGGCCCCCAAGGGCGAGTTCGGCGTGTATCTGGTGGCAGACGGCAGCAACAAGCCCTACCGCTGCAAGATCCGCGCGCCGGGCTTCGCCCACCTGCAGGCCATGGATTTCATGAACCGCGGCTACATGCTGGCCGACGTCTCCGCCATCCTCGGCTCGCTCGACGTGGTGTTCGGGGAGATCGACCGTTAGTCCTGCCCGAGCTGCACCTGGATATGCTATGGTAGGGTGTGTGCCAACCAACAGGCTTCACCAATGAGCATGCACCCTAAGCTCGCGCCAGAGCAGCAGATGACCATCGAGGAGTTCCTCGCCTTCACGGACACGCGGCCGGAGGAGGAACGGTGGGAATTGATCGAGGGGGTGCCGGTTTTGAATCCGTCCCCCATCGACTACCACCAGATCGTCGTGACGAACATTTCCGGCTTCTTGTGGCGGTTCAAAGCCGAACGTGGCCCTTCATGGATCCCGCTGATCGGGACTGGCACACGGGTGCCAGCATCCGAACACAGTCTTCCCCAACCGGATGTCATGGTGAAGGAACACCCCCCACGGGCTCGCCGGTATCGGACGACGCATTGGTCCTGTTTGAGGTTCTGTCGCGGAGCAATACGAGGGCTGACCAAGCTTGGAGGCGCCGCGTGTATGCGAGCGTGCCGAATTGCCAGCACTACGTGACCGTGTCGCTCAAGGCAGCACAGGTCGACGCCTATGATCGCAACGCCGAATGGGAAAAGCGCGGTTTCAATAGCCTATCCGATGGACTCGCGCTTCCTGCACTGGGCCTCTCAATTCCACTCGCAGACATCTATCGCTGGACGCCGCTCGGCGGGAGCTGAGTAGAGGCGCATCATGGCAAGACACGAATGGGACATCCGCAACGAGGGTCGCAAGTGGACGAAGGATGAGGCGTGGGGGCGCTTCACAATGAAGCCCGAGAAGCTCGAGATGGTTGGTGGCAAGTTGCTGGGCCACGATGACGATCGCGAGATACTCCTCGCTCTTTTGCTGGAGAACGTCGGCGCGGATCGGGCCGTGCAGCTCGGCGGCCCTGAAGTGTGGCGGACGGCCGTGGCGAAGCTGCCGCGTTAGGCACGGGCCATGGCCAGCGGAAAGCTCACGCGCAACGAGCGCCTCGTTCTCACCCTGTGCCTCCTAGGCGGTGTCCTGCTGACCATCATCGGAGCCCGATATTTCATTCGGCCCGAGCATGCGGCGCGTACCTTCGGCGTGCCAGACCGGCCGACGGGACACGAGCTCTACTACATCATCGGTCTGCGCAACGTGTGGTTGGGGCTATTGGCGATCGCCTTAGCCGTCCTGCGCGAATGGCGCGCGCTGGCCCTGTGGTTCACGTTCGGGACGGTCGTCTGCTTTGCGGATGCCGCGATCGCGGCCACTTCGGCCGGCCGTTGGGCACAGACGACGTTTCACGTCGTGTGCGGCTTTGCCTGCATAGGCTTGGCGGCGGCCGCCTGGCGATGGGCCAGCAAGCAACGCTGAGGGAGATCGCGTCGAGGCGAATCGCCCCTGGCACTGCCAACGTGCCGCGTTCTCGCGGAGGCGCGGATCGGCCAAAGTTCCCGCGACAAGCAGTGAATCCCCGCCTATAAGGGTGCCGCCACCGAACGCCCTAGCGCGAAAGGCAGCAGGATAAAGAATGGCTGTCCGCAGACTCCACCCCGACCAGCCGGCAAGCTTCGCCTTCACGCCCGAGAACGAGGCCTGGGCGAAGGCGACCATCGCCAACTATCCCTCCGGCAAGCAGGCGTCAGCCGTGATCCCGCTGCTGTGGCGCGCCCAGGAGCAGTACGCTGGATGGCTGCCGGAGCCCGCACTGCGGCTGGTCGCCGACATGCTGGGCATGGCCTACATCCGCGTCTACGAGATCGCGACCTTCTACACGATGTTTCAGCTCGCCCCGGTCGGGAGGAAGGCGCACGTGTGGGTGTGCGGCACTACGCCCTGCATGCTGCGCGGCGCCGAAGCGCTGGTCGAGGTGTGCCGGCGGCGCATCCACCACGACCCGCACCACCTCTCGGCCGACGGCGACTTCTCCTGGGAGGAGGTCGAGTGCCTGGGTGTGTGCGCCAACGCTCCCATGGTGCAGATCGGCAAGGATACCTACGAGGACCTGACGCCCGTGCTGTTCGAGAAGGTGCTCGATGGGTTTGCCAAGGGAGCGTCGCCCAAGCCTGGGTCGCAGATCGGCCGGCAGGCGTCGTGCCCGCAAGGCGGGCCGACCACGCTCAAGGACTACGCCAAGTAGGGACGGATCGACGTGGCTCTGCAGGACAAGGACCGCATCTTCAAGAACGTCTACGGCTTCCAGGACTGGAAGCTGGCCGGCGCCAAAGCGCGCGGCGCGTGGGACAACACCAAGGCGCTGATCGACAAGGGCCACGACGCCCTCATCAACGAGGTCAAGAACTCCGGGTTGCGCGGGCGCGGCGGTGCCGGCTTCCCGACGGGGCTCAAATGGTCGTTCATGCCCAAGAGCGATCCCCGCCCCAGCTATCTCGTGATCAATGCCGACGAGTTAGAGCCCGGCTCCTGCAAGGACCGCGAGATCATGCGGCATGACCCGCATCTGCTGATCGAGGGCGCGCTCATCGCCTCGTTCGCGATGCGCGCGCATGCTTGCTACACCTACGTGCGCGGCGAGTTCATGCGCGAGCGCGACCGGCTCGAAGCCGCGGTGGCCGAGGCCTACGACGCAAAGTTGATCGGCAAGAACAACGTCCACGGCTGGGATTTCGACTTCTACGTCCACCACGGCGCCGGCGCCTACATTTGCGGCGAGGAAACGGCGCTGCTGGAAAGCCTGGAGGGCAAGAAGGGCCAGCCCAGGCTCAAGCCGCCGTTCCCGGCCAACACGGGCCTCTACGGCGCGCCCACCACCGTCAACAATGTCGAATCGATAGCCGTTGTCCCCGACATTCTGCGCCGGGGTGCCACCTGGTTCGCCGGAACTCGGCAAGCCCAACAACACCGGCACCAAGCTGTTCCAGATCTCGGGCCACGTCGAGAAACCCTGCGTGGTCGAGGAGGAGATGGGCATCCTGCTGCGCGAGCTGCTGGACCGGCACGCTGGAGGCGTGCGCGGAGGTTGGAACAATCTGCTGGCGGTGATTCCCGGGGGCTCGTCGATGCCCTGCCTGCCGGCCGACATCTGCGAGAGCCTGACGCTCGATTTCGACACCCTCGCCAAGCTCAAGTCCGGCATGGGCACGGCGGCGATCATCGTTATGGACAAGTCGACCGATATGATCGCAGCGATCCGGCGCATCGCTTACTTCTACAAGCACGAGAGCTGCGGCCAGTGCACGCCCTGCCGCGAGGGCTGCGGCTGGATGTGGCGCGTCCTGCAACGGATGGAGCGCGGGGAAGCCGAGAAGCGCGAGATCGACCTGTTGTTCGACGTGACCAAACAGGTGGAAGGCCACACCATCTGCGCGCTGGGCGATGCCGCGGCTTGGCCTGTGCAGGGGCTCATCCGGCACTTCCGCCCCGTGATCGAGGAGCGGATCGACCGGCATCAGGCCGCGCTGAAGCAGGCGGCGGAGTAGGGCATGCCCAAGCAACTCATCATCGACGGCAAACCTATCGAGGTCGAGGACGGGATCACCCTGATCCAGGCCTGCGAGCTGGCCGGCGTGGAGGTGCCACGGTTTTGCTATCACGAGAGGCTTTCCATCGCCGGTAACTGCCGCATGTGCCTGATCGAGGTCGCGGGCATACCGAAGCCCGTTGCCTCCTGCGCCATGGGCGTCAACGATCTGCCCCCGAACAAGGACGGCAGCCCCAAGGTCATCTCCACCACCTCGCCCATGGTCAAGAAGGCCCGCGAAGGCGTGATGGAGTTCCTGCTCATCAATCATCCGCTCGATTGCCCCATCTGCGACCAGGGCGGGGAGTGCGATCTGCAGGACCAGGCCATGGCGTTTGGCGTCGGCGGCTCGCGCTACGCGGAGAACAAGCGCGCGGTCGACGAGAAGTACTTAGGCCCGCTGATCAAGACGGCGATGACCCGCTGCATCCAGTGCACACGCTGCGTGCGCTACATGACTGAGGTTGCCGGCGTGGAGGAGCTGGGCGCCATCGGCCGCGGCGAGGACATGGAGATCACCACCTACCTCGAGCGTGGCATGATGTCGGAGATGTCGGCCAACGTGGTCGACCTCTGCCCGGTCGGCGCCCTGACGCACAGGCCTTGGGCGTTCGCGGCGCGACCGTGGGAATTGCGCAAGACCGAGAGCATCGACGTCATGGACGCCGTGGGGTCGGCGATTCGCGTGGACTGCCGTGGCCGCGAGGTGGTGCGCATCCTGCCGCGCAACAGCGACGCGGTGAACGAGGAGTGGATCTCCGACAAGACGCGCCACGTCGCCGACGGGCTCAGAACCCAGCGCCTCGATCAGCCCTACATCCGCAAGGGTGGCCGGCTCGAGCCCGCGTCATGGGATGAGGCGCTGGCGCTCGTAGCAGCCAAGCTGAAACAGGCCAAGCCCGACCGCATCGCCGCCTTTGCCGGTGACCTCGCGGGTGCCGAGGAAATGTTCGCGCTCAAGCAGCTGCTGGCGCGGCTGGGCAGCGACAAGGTTGAATGCCGCCAGGACGGAGGCAGGCTCGACCCCAAGCTCGGGCGGGCGAGCTACCTGTTCAATTCCTCCATCCAAGGCATCGACGAAGCCGATGCCGTTCTGCTGATCGGCACCAATCCGCGTCTGGAGGCGGCGGTGCTCAATTCGCGCATCCGCAAGCGCTGGCGCCAAAGCAGCGTGGCGATAGCGCTAATCGGCGAGCGGGCCGATCTTACCTACCCTTACGACTACCTGGGTGCCGGCGCGCAAACTCTGAAGGACGTGCTGGACGGCAAGCACAGCTTCGCCGGTGTCCTGCGGGAGGCCAAACGCCCGCTGGTGATTGTGGGTGCAGCCGCAGCTGCGCGCCCGGACGGGGCTGCCGTGCTGGCCGCCGCTGCCAAGCTTGCGCTCGGTGGCAGCGCCAGGGACGCCGGCTGGAACGCGTTCAACGTGCTGCACACCGCGGCTTCGCGGGTTGCCGGCCTGGATCTCGGCTTCGTGCCCGCAAAGGGCGGCATCGACCCTGCCGCGCTGGAAGTGGTCTATCTGCTGGGCGCCGACGAACTCGACATGAAAGCAGTGCGCGCGCCGTTCGTCGTCTACCAGGGGAGCCATGGCGAAGCCGGGGCCGAGCGCGCCGACGTCGTGCTGCCGGGCGCGGCCTACACCGAGAAGAGCGCAACGTACGTGAACCTCGAGGGCCGAGCGCAGCTGACCTTGCGTGCTGCGTTCCCGCCAGGCGACGCGAAGGAGGACTGGACGATCCTGCGCGCGCTTTCCGCGCACGTGGGACAAACGCTGCCCTACGACACCCTTCCGGCGTTGCGCGCGGCCATGTACAAGGCGGCGCCGCAGCTGGCTCGGCTGGATGTGGTGGAGCCGGCTGGCTTGGCCGGCGTCGAGGCCCTTGCCGGCCGGGGCGGCGCGCTGGCGGCGGAGCCCTTCGGCCCGGCGGTGCACGATTTCTACCTTACCAATTCGATCGCACGTGCCTCCGCCGTGATGGCCGAGCTGAGCGCGCTGAAGAAGAACCTGCAGCGGGGGACCACCGGAACGCATGGCTGACGCTTGGTCCTGGTCGGAGCTTTGGCAGGGCTTCCTGTGGCCGCTGCTGGTGATGGCATTCTGGAGCGTGCTGCTGCTGGTGGTGCTGCTCGTCTGCGTCGCCTTCCTGCTGCTGATGGATCGCAAGGTGTGGGCGGCGGTGCAGATGCGCCGCGGACCCAACGTCGTGGGGCCTTTCGGGCTCCTGCAGTCGTTCGCCGACCTGTTGAAGTTCGTGCTCAAGGAGCCGCTGATTCCGGCCGGCGCCGACAAAGGCGTGTTCCTGCTGGCACCGATCGTTGCATCCGTTCTGGCACTGGCGGCATGGGCGGTGATCCCGGTGAACGAGGACGCCTGGGGTCGCTGGGTGATCTCCAACCTCAATGTCGGCGTACTCTATCTGTTCGCCATCTCCTCGCTCGGTGTGTACGGCGTGATCATGGGCGGATGGGCCTCCAACTCCAAATATGCCTTCCTCGGCTCGCTCAGATCGGCCGCACAGATGGTCTCCTACGAGGTCTCGATCGGCTTCGTGATCATCACCGTCCTGCTGTGCGTCGGCTCGCTCAACATGACCGACATCGTCAACTCCCAGCGGGATGGCATCGGCACGCGCTACGGCCTGCCCAACTCGGCGCTCGATTGGCATTGGCTCGGCCTGTTCCCGATGTTCGTCGTGTTCTTCATCTCGGCGCTGGCCGAGACCAACCGGCCACCCTTCGACCTGCCGGAGGCCGAGTCCGAGCTGGTTGCCGGCTTCATGGTGGAATACTCCTCCACACCCTATCTTCTGTTCATGCTGGGCGAGTACGTGGCGATCACCACCATGTGCGCACTCACCACCATCATGTTCCTCGGCGGCTGGCTGCCGCCCCTGGCGGTGGCGCCTCTCACCTGGGTGCCAGGTGTGTTCTGGTTCATGGGCAAGCTGGTGTTGGTCTTCTTCATGTTTGCCATGGTCAAGGCGTTCGTGCCGCGCTATCGCTACGATCAGCTCATGCGGCTGGGTTGGAAGGTTTTCCTGCCGCTGTCGCTGATCATGGTGGCGGCCGTGGCCGGTGTGCTGCACTTCTTCGATCTCGCGCCCTGAAGGCAAGGCTCCATGGCAGTTACGCAAGCCGTCAGCTCGTTGTTCCTGAAGGAGTTCGTCTCGGCGTTCTTTCTGTCGATGCGCTACTTCTTCAAGCCCAAGTCGACGCTGCACTATCCCTATGAGAAAGGCCCGATCTCGCCGCGGTTCAGGGGCGAGCACGTGCTGCGCCGCTACCCCAACGGCGAGGAGCGCTGCATCGCCTGCAAGCTGTGCGAGGCGATCTGCCCGGCGCAGGCCATCACCATCGAGGCGGGGCCGCGCCGCAACGACGGCACCAGGCGCACCACCCGCTACGACATCGACATGGTGAAGTGCATCTATTGCGGGCTGTGCCAGGAGGCTTGCCCGGTCGATGCCATCGTCGAGGGGCCGAACTTCGAGTTCGCCACCGAGACGCGCGAGGAGCTGTACTACGACAAGGAGCGTCTGCTCGCCAACGGTGACCGCTGGGAGCGCGAGATCGCCAAGGCCCTCGCGCTCGATGCCCCTTACCGGTGAAATGCGATGCCGCTGTCTGCCGCCTTCTTCTACTTGTTCGCCACCCTCACCGTGGCCTCGGGCTTCATGGTGATCGCCGCGCGCAATCCCGTGCACGCGGTGCTGTTCCTGATCCTGGCGTTCTTCAACGCGGCAGGGCTGTTCGTGCTGCTCGGCGCCGAGTTCCTGGCGATGATCCTGGTTGTGGTCTACGTCGGCGCCGTGGCGGTGCTGTTCCTGTTCGTGGTCATGATGCTCGACGTGGATTTTGCCGAATTGCGCGCCGGCTTTATGAAGAACGCGCCGCTCGGCGCCCTTGTCGGCTTGATCCTGCTGGCCGAGCTGATCCTGGTGCTGGGCTTCAATATCGTGCGCCCGGGCGCGCTTGCCGCACCCACCACGCCGATACCCGCGGCGGGCTCGGGCATCAGCAACACCGAAGCCATCGGCCGCGTGCTCTACACCAAGTATGTCTACTTCTTCCAGGGCGCCGGTCTGATCCTGCTGGTCGCCATGATCGGCGCCATCGTGCTGACGCTGCGCCACAAGGAAGGCGTCAAGCGCCAATCGATTGCGGCGCAGGTGGCGCGCGGCAGGAAGTCGGCCATAGAAGTCGTGCGGGTGGCTCCGGGGGCGGCGATCGTGCCTCCGGCAAGGGCATCGCAGCAGTGAGGGTCGTGCGTTGATGGAACTGATCGCTTCGCTCCTGAGCGGCAGCCGGTGGGTTTGGGTCACGGTCCTGGTGGTCGGGCTGCTGGCCGTGGCGGTGCGCGTGTTGGGCTGGTAGGGGAACCGCAGTGCAATGACCGTCGGCCTTGGCCACTACCTGACAGTTGCCGCCATTCTGTTCACGCTCGGCATCTTCGGCATCTTCCTCAACCGCAAGAACGTGATCGTCATCTTGATGTCGATCGAGCTGATGCTGCTGGCCGTGAATATCAACCTCGTGGCGTTCTCCGCCTTCATGGGCGACCTGGTTGGCCAGGTGTTCGCGCTGCTGGTGCTGACGGTGGCGGCCGGAGAGGCGGCGATCGGCCTGGCGATCGTGGTCGCCTTCTTCCGCAACCGCGGCTCGATCGCGGTCGAAGACGTCAACATGATGAAGGGCTAGAGGCAGGGGCCGATGATCTACCACGCCATCGTGTTCCTGCCGATCCTGGGCGCGCTGATCGCCGGCTTCCTCGGGCGCGCCATCGGTGCGCGGGCAAGCGAGATCATCACCACTCTGTTCGTCGGCATCGCCGCGGCGCTGTCGTGGGTGGCCCTCGTGCAGGTCGGCTTCAACGGCGAGACGGCGCGCATCCCGGTGCTGCGCTGGGTGACCTCGGGTGAGCTCGACGTCTCCTGGGCGCTTCGGATCGACACGCTGACCGCGGTGATGCTGGTGGTGGTCAACACCGTCTCGTTCCTCGTGCACCTCTATTCCATCGGCTACATGGCCGAGGACGACAGCCGGCCGCGCTTCTTCGCCTATCTGTCGATGTTCACCTTCGCCATGCTGGCGCTGGTGACGAGCGACAACTTCCTGCAGCTGTTCTTCGGCTGGGAGGGCGTGGGGCTCGCCTCCTACCTGCTGATCGGCTTCTGGTACTTGAAGCCCGAGGCGAACGCCGCGGCCATCAAGGCGTTCGTGGTCAACCGCATCGGCGACTTCGGCTTCGCGCTCGGCATCTTCGGCATCTTCGCCGTGTTCGGCACCATCGGCTTCGACGCCGTGTTCCGCGCCGCGCCCGGCGTCGCCGGCAAGCCGATGGAGTTCCTGGGCTACCAGCTCGGACACGCTGACCGTGCTGTGCCTGCTGCTGTTCATGGGTGCCATGGGCAAGTCGGCGCAGTTCCTGCTGCACACCTGGCTGCCTGACGCCATGGAGGGCCCCACGCCCGTCTCGGCGCTGATCCATGCCGCCACCATGGTGACGGCCGGCGTGTTCATGGTCGCGCGGCTCTCCCCGCTGTTCGAGCTGTCGCCGGTGGCGCTGCAGGTGGTCACGCTGGTGGGTGCCGTTACCGCCTTCTTCGCCGCGACCGTCGGCCTGGTGCAGAACGACATCAAGCGTGTGGTGGCGTATTCAACCTGCTCGCAGCTCGGCTACATGTTCGTCGCCTGCGGCGTCGGTGCGTACTCGGCCGGCATCTTCCACCTCTTCACGCACGCCTTCTTCAAGGCGCTGCTGTTCCTCGGCGCCGGCTCGGTGATCCACGCCATGCATCACGAGCAGGACATGCGCAAGATGGGCGGCCTCGCCCCCAAGGTGCGCATCACCTGGATCGTGATGCTGATCGGCACGCTGTCGCTCACCGGCGTCGGCATCCCGCATATGATTGGCTTTGCAGGCTTTTACTCCAAGGACGCCATCATCGAGGCCGCCTTCGCGGCGCACACGCCGGGCAACTACGCCTTCTGGCTGCTGGTCATCGCCGCCTTCATGACAGCGTTCTACTCGTGGCGGCTGATATTCATGACCTTCCACGGGCCGACGCGCGCCGATCATGAAACCTACGATCATGCGCACGAGAGTCCGTGGGTGATGCTGGTGCCGCTGCTGCTGCTGGCAGCGGGCGCGGTGGCCGCGGGCTACGCCTTCAAGGCTTACTTCATCGGCGACGCCTACGGCGATTTCTGGCGCGCTTCCCTGGTGGAGGGACCCAACAACCACATCCGCCACGCCATGCACGAGCTGCCGGGCTGGGTCGGCTGGGCGCCGTTCTGGGCCATGATCGCCGGGTTCGCGCTGTCCTACCTCTACTACATCCTGGTGCCCTCGCTGCCGGCCGTCACCGCGCGCATCTTCGAGCCGGTCTACCTGTTCCTCCTCAACAAGTGGTACTTCGACGAGCTCTACGACTTCCTGTTCGTGCGCCCGGCCTTCTGGCTCGGGCGGCTGCTGTGGAAGCGGGGCGATGGCACCATCATCGACGGGCTCGGCCCTGACAACGTGGCGGCCCGCGTGCTCTGGACCACGGGCCGCGTGGTCAAGCTGCAGACCGGCTACGTCTATCACTACGCCTTCGCCATGCTGATCGGCGTGGCGCTGATCGTCACCGCCTTCATGTTCAACGACATCCGCGTGCTTCTGAGCGGGGTGGTGCGATGAGCGGCTTCGGCGTCCTTTCGCTCGTCACCTTCTTTCCCTTGGCGGGCGTGCTGTTCATCGCTTCCCTGAACAAGGAGGCCAAGGGCAACGCGCGCTGGGCCGCGCTCTATACGACGCTCTTCACGTTCGGCGTGGCGCTCTACATCTGGGCGCATTTCGACAAGGGCAGCGCCGGCTTCCAGTTCGTCGAGGAGATGGAATGGCTCGGCGGCTCCATCAAATACAAGATGGGCGTGGACGGCATCTCGGTGCTGTTCATCGTGCTCACCGCCTTCCTGATGCCGCTCTGCATCATCGCCAGCTGGGAGTTCGATCGAGGAGCGCGTCAAGGAGTACATGATCGCGTTCCTGGTGCTCGAGACGCTGATGATCGGCGTCTTCTGCGCGCTCGACCTGGTGCTGTTCTACCTGTTCTTCGAGGGCGGCCTGATCCCGATGTTCCTCATCATCGGCGTGTGGGGCGGGGCGCGGCGCGTGTATGCGAGCTTCAAGTTCTTCCTCTACACGCTGTTGGGCTCCGTGCTGATGCTGATCGCCATCATGGCGATGTACTGGCACGCCGGCACCACCGACATCCCGACGCTGCTCACCCACCGTTTCCCCGCCGATATGCAGTGGTGGCTGTGGCTCGCCTTCTTCGCCTCCTTCGCCGTGAAGATGCCGATGTGGCCGGTGCATACCTGGCTTCCGGACGCGCACGTCGAGGCGCCGACGGCGGGCTCGGTGATCCTGGCCGCCATCCTGCTGAAGATGGGCGGCTACGGCTTCCTGCGCTTCTCGCTGCCGATGTTCCCGATCGCCAGCCAGGAGTTCGCGCCGCTGGTGTTCGCCCTGTCGATCGTCGCCATCATCTACACCTCGCTGGTGGCGCTGGCGCAGGAGGACGTGAAGAAGCTGATCGCCTATTCGAGCGTGGCCCACATGGGCTTCGTCACCATGGGCATCTTCACCTTCACCGTGCAGGGCGTGGACGGCGCCATCTTCCAGATGCTGTCGCACGGCCTCGTCTCGGGCGCGCTGTTCCTGTGCGTCGGCGTCGTCTACGACCGCATGCACACGCGCGAGATCGCCGCCTACGGCGGCCTCGTCAACCGCATGCCGATGTATGCCTTCGTGTTCATGGTATTCACGCTCGCCAACGTCGGTCTGCCGGGCACCTCCGGCTTCGTCGGCGAGTTCCTGACCCTGGTCGGCGCCTTCAAGGCCAACACCTGGGTGGCGTTCCTCGCCACCGTCGGCGTGATCCTGTCGGCGGCCTATGCGCTCTATCTCTACCGGCGCATGATCTTCGGGCCGATCGAGAAGCCGGCGCTGCGCAGCATTTCCGACCTGGGATATCGCGAGGTGGTGGTGTTTGCCCCGCTGGTGCTGCTGGTGATGTTCTTCGGCTTCTACCCCGCGCCGCTGCTCGACGTGACGGCGGTTTCGGTGAAGCAGCTCGTCTCCAACTACGAGCAGGCCATCAAGGCGGCCTCCACCCTCAACATGCGATAAGCGGACATGGATCAGCTCCAGGCCTATTGGCCGCTCTATCCCGAGCTCGCATTGATCGTCGGCGCCATGGCGCTGCTGATGCTCGGCGTCTTCCGCCCGGAGCGCGAAAGCGAGGCCGAGGCGATCGGTTGGCTGGCCATCATCGTCATTGGGGTGGCGGCATGGCTGGTCCTGCAGCAGCCCGCGGAGCCGCATCGCCTGTTCGAGGGCGCCTTCGTGGTGGACGGGTTTGCCCGCTTCATGAAGCTTCTTACCTTCGTCGCCGCCGCCGTGGCTTTGCTCTTGTCGTTCGACTACCTGCGTCAGGCGCGCGCCATGAAGTTCGAGTATCCGGTGCTGGCGCTGCTGGCGACGGCCGGCATGGGCATGATGATCTCGGCCAACGATCTCATCTCGCTCTACCTGGGCCTCGAGCTGCAGAGCCTCGCCCTCTACGTGATGGCCGCGATCAGGCGGGATGACCAGCGCTCGAGCGAAGCGGGCCTCAAGTACTTCGTGCTGGGCGCCTTGTCCTCGGGCATGCTGCTCTACGGCGCCTCGCTGATCTACGGCTTCACCGGCTCCACCAGCTTCACCGCGATCGCCGCCACTGCCGCGCTGCCGGGCGCGGGCGAGAACATCGGCCTTATCATCGGCCTCGTGTTCCTGCTGGTCGGCATCGCCTTCAAGGTCTCCGCGGTGCCGTTCCACATGTGGACGCCCGACGTCTACGAAGGCGCGCCCACCCCGGTAACGGCGTTCTTTGCCGCCGCGCCCAAGGTGGCGGCCATGGCGCTGTTCATGCGTGTCGTGCTCGCGAGCTTCGCCGGCGTGCGCCCGCAGTGGCAGCAGGTGGTGACGGCCTTGGCGATCGCCTCCATGGTGCTCGGCGCTTTCGCCGCCATCGGCCAGACCAACATCAAGCGGCTGCTGGCCTACTCTGCCATCGGCAACATCGGCTACGCGCTCATCGGGCTCGCCGCGGCATCACCTGAAGGGGTGCGCGGCGTGCTGATCTACCTTGTCATCTACATCGCCATGACGCTCGGCGCGTTCGCCTGCGTGCTGGCCATGCGGCGGCCCGAGGGCATGGTCGAGGACATCGACGAGCTGTCGGGCCTGGCCGAGAACAACCTGGCAATGGCGACGGTGTTGGCGATCGTGCTGTTCTCGCTCGCCGGCATTCCCCCGCTGGCCGGCTTCTTCGCCAAGTTCTACGTGTTCGTGGCAGCCGTGAAGGAAGGCCTATGGGCGTTGGCCATTATCGGCGTGCTGGCAAGCGTGGTTGGGGCCTACTACTACCTGCGCATCGTCAAGATCATGTTCTTCGACGCGCCGCGCGCCCGGTTTGCCGCCACCCAGGCCAAGGCCGGCTTGGTAATGGCGGTCTCGGCGCTCTACATTCTGCTCTATGTCGTGTGGCCCGCGCCGCTGGTCGAGGCCGCGGGGGCGGCAGCCAAGAGCCTGTTCTGAACTCCAGTCGTCCACGGAAAAAGAGGGCCAGTGTCGCAGCCCTTGCGCAGTGTCGTTCTCGGTGAAGTCGGCTCCACCAACGTCGAGGCGCTGGCGCGCGCCGCGCAAGGCGAGAGAGGGCCGCTCTGGATCGTGGCGCGGCGCCAGACCGCCGGGCGCGGCCGCTCGGGCCGGGTCTGGGCCTCCGAGCCAGGCAATCTCTACGCCAGCCTGCTTCTCGAGGTCGCATTGCCCGCCGGCGGTGGTACCGCAGCTCTCGCTGCTGGCCGGCGTGGCCACGGTCGAGGCCATCGCGGAGGCCGGCAGCGGGGTGCTCAGGGGACTGCGGCTAAAGTGGCCCAACGATGTCCTGCTCGGGCAAGCCAAGTGCGCTGGCATCCTCGCCGAAAGCCTGACGAACCCCGCGTCGGTGGTAGCGGTGATCGGCATCGGCATCAATCTCGCCTGGCACCCCCATGACCTGAGCCGCGCCGCCACCAATCTCGCCGCGCATGGCGCAAGCACCACGCCCGAGGCCATGCTCGTCGCACTGGATGGCGCCCTGCAGCGCTGGCTCGGTGTGTGGGATGGCGGCGCGGGCTTTGCGCGGGTGCGGGCCGCCTGGCTCGAGCGGGCGGGCCCGGTGGGCGAGACCTGCACGGTCAATACGGGAACGGAGCAGATCGCCGGCGCGTTTCTGGGAATCGACCAGAGCGGTTCAATGCTGCTTCGCGATCAACAGGGGCGGCAGCGTGCAGTCACTTTCGGTGACGTCGCGCTGGCAGCGGCAGCCTCGGGAGAGACAGGTTGATGGCGACGACCCAGCATCGAGCCGGCGGGCCACTGCGCGAGGAACTAGTGTTCATGGCGCTCGGCGGCATCGGCGAGATCGGCATGAACTGCTACCTCTACGGGCTGGGCCCCGCCGACGACCGGCAGTGGCTGATGGTCGATCTCGGCATCACCTTCCCCGAAGGCGAGAACGATCCCGGCGTCGATGTCATCCTGCCCGACCTGCGCTTCATCGAGGCCGAGCGCCGCAGTTTGGCCGGGCTGGTGCTCACGCATGCGCACGAGGACCATTTCGGCGCCGTGGTGGAGCTGTGGCCGCGCCTCAAGGTGCCGGTCTATGCGACGCCGTTTACGGCCGAGCTGCTCAGGGCAAAGCTCGTCGAGTACGGGCGGGGCGCGCAGATGCCCATCCATGAGGTGGCCCTCAACAGCCGCTTCCCGGTTGGGCCTTTCGATGTCGAGCTGGTCTCGGTGGCGCATTCCATCCCCGAATCCAATGCGCTGGCGATCCGCACCCCCCAGGGGTTGGTGCTGCACTCGGGCGACTGGAAATTCGACCCCACGCCCGTCATCGGCGCTCCGACCGATACCGCCAAGCTCGCGGCGCTGGCGGCGGAAGGTGTCGGCGCCATGGTCTGCGACTCCACCAACGCCATGCGCGAGGGGCGCTCGCCGTCGGAGCGCGACGTGGCCCAGTCGCTGGCGCGTATCGTCAAGGACGCCAAGCGGCGCGTTGCCGTGACCATCTTTGCGTCCAACGTGGCCCGCCTACGCGCAGTCGCCGACGCGGCGCGCGCAGCAGGGCGGCAGCTGGTGGTCGCGGGGCGGGCCATGCATCGCATCATCCAGGTGGCGATATCCACGGGATACTTGCCCCCCGGCTTCAAGTATCTCGACCAGGACCAGTTCAGGTACCTGCAGGCGCACGAGGTGCTGGCGCTCTGCACCGGCAGCCAGGGCGAGCCGCGTGCGGCGCTGGCGCGCATCGCCGCCGACGAGCATCCCGATATCTCGCTCGACAAGGGCGATACGGTGATCTTCTCCTCGCGCACCATCCCGGGCAACGAGCGCGCGGTGGGCGAGATCCAGAACCGCCTGGTCGACATGGGTTGCGAGCTCGTCACCGACGGCGATGCCCTGGTGCATGTCACCGGCCATCCCCGCCGGGAGGAGCTGAAGGAGATGTACGCTCTGGTGAAGCCCGGGATCGTCGTTCCGATGCACGGAGAGGCCCGGCACCTGGCCGAGCATGCCAAGCTGGCGCGGGCTGCCGGGATCAAGCAGGTGCTGTCCGTCCGCAACGGCGACATCGTGCGGCTGGCGCCGGGTGTGGCCGAGGTTATCGACGAGGCGCCAGTGGGGCGGCTGTTCCGCGACGGCCACCTGCTGGTGCCGGCCGAGGACGGGCCGGTGCGCGAGCGGCGCGCGCTGGCGTTTGCGGGACTGGTGGTGGTGGCGCTCGCGCGCTCGGGGCGCGACGGCATCGTTCCGGACCCTGAGATCGTCCTGGATGGCGTGCCCCAGCAGGACGCCGAGGGCAGGCCCATGTTCGAGATCGTGCGCGACGCGGTGGAGGGCACCATCGCCAGCATTCCACGCGACCGCCGCAAGGACCCTGAGCTGGTGCGCGAGGCCGTGCGCCGCGCGGTGCGGGCCGCCGTCGACGATGCCTGGGGCAAGCGCCCGATCGTCAAAGTGCTGCTGACACGCGTTCCGCGGTGAGGGGCGAGCGCCTTGGAGCAGCGGGAGTAGGGCGCAATAGGTGTCAGCCGTATTGCGCCGTTGAAAGCGGCGATCGGTGCAATACGCTTCGCTATTGCACCCTACGACGACGATCCGGCATCATGGCGAACACAGTGCAACCCGAAGCGTGAGCAACTTGCCGATGATCGGACGTCTCAACCATGTCGCTATCGCGGTGCCGAGCTTGGCGGACGCCTCGGCGCAGTATCGCGGCACGCTTGGCGCCGAAGTGTCCGAGCCCGTGCCGCAGCCCGCGCACGGCGTGACGGTGGTGTTCGTCAACCTGCCCAACACCAAGATCGAGCTGCTGGAGCCCCTGGGCGAGAAGTCGCCGATCGCCGCTTTTCTCGAGCGCAACCCCGCCGGCGGCATCCACCACATCTGCTACGAGGTCGGCGACATTGCGCAGGCGCGCGACAAGCTAAAGGCCGCCGGCGCGCGCGTGCTTGGCGACGGCGAGCCCAAGATCGGCGCGCACGGCAAGCCCGTGCTGTTCCTGCATCCCAAGGACTTCAACGGAGCATTGGTCGAGCTCGAGCAGGCCTGAGCGATGAGCCTCTCCTTCGCCATCGCCATCTACGTAGTCATCTGGTGGACGGTGCTGTTCGCCGTTCTGCCGATCGGCGTACGCACGCAGGGCGAGGACGGGGTGGTCGTGCCGGGCACGCCCGAGAGCGCACCGACGGCACCGCGCTTGCTGCGCGTCGTGGTGATAACGACCATCATTTCCACGATCGTATTCACGCTACCGTGGGCGCTAGTGCACTACGGGCTGCTCGACTTGCGCGAGTTGTTGGGCCGCAACCCATAGGTCTGCCCACACCCGAAAGGCTTTGCGCAAACGAAAAGAGCAAGGCGCCATGCCTTGCTCCAAACTTCGTCCAAGCTGCCTTTATTTCGCTACGCGACCCCGAACCAGCGTGCAGCGACACTCCATCCCCAGACTTGGGCTTGCGAGCCCTGCGCCAAGCGGGTCTTGTGCCCTTTTTTATCTCGACGGCTGCACAGTAACGCAGCCGCGGCCTTCTGTCACCCCCTCCTTGAGGCTACAAGGGCGGGTGCCAGACAATTTTTCCGGATTGTAAATTATTGGCGGTACCCGAGCCGCCGACGACTGCAAAACTTGCCGTTTCCAGGCCTCTCCACTCGAGACACCACGCGCGTCGCGAGGGACATTGCCACCCCGGCATGAACCGGATATGACGCCGTGCGCCCAGGCGGGCCGGTCTGCTGGCGCCCGGCGTTTGCTGCTGCATTGTGCAAATGGCCGAGGGCCACCGGCCGCCAGGGTTCGTCGGGGCCGGTTGTGGCCATGAACGGGGTACCATGCGCCTCTCCCGTTACTTTCTCCCCGTTTTGCGCGAGACGCCGAGCGAGGCGGAGATCGTCTCCCACCAGCTGATGCTGC
The DNA here is from genome assembly GCA_963756735.1 of uncultured Alphaproteobacteria bacterium. GTDB lineage: Bacteria > Pseudomonadota > Alphaproteobacteria > Rhizobiales > Hyphomicrobiaceae > AWTP1-13. The sequence goes on along the minus strand of CAVWOY010000031.1, from coordinate 105,736 downwards.
GCGCAGGCATGATCCGCCAGTCGAGCGCGGGGATTTACACCTGGCTGCCGCTGGGGCTGGGCGTCTTGACGCGCATCGAGCAGATCGTGCGAGAGGAGCAGAACCGGTCGGGCGCAATCGAGCTGCTGATGCCGACGCTGCAGCAGGCCGAGCTTTGGCGCGAGAGCGGCCGCTACGACGCCTACGGCCCCGAAATGCTCCGCTTCAAGGACCGGCACGAGCGGGAGATGCTGTATGGGCCCACCAACGAGGAGCTCATCACACAGATTTTCCGCGACAGCGTGAAGTCGTACCGCGAGCTGCCGCGCAACCTTTACCATATTCAATGGAAGTTCCGCGACGAGGTGCGCCCGCGCTTCGGCGTCATGCGCGGCCGCGAGTTCCTGATGAAGGATGCCTACTCGTTCGATCTCACGGTGGAGGCGGCGCGGCATGCCTACAACAAGATGTTCGTCGCCTACCTGCGCACCTTCGCGCGCATGGGGCTGAAGTCCATTCCCATGGCGGCCGATACGGGGCCGATCGGCGGCGACCTCAGTCACGAGTTCATCGTGTTGGCCGAGACCGGCGAGAGCAGGGTGTTCTGCCATGCCGATCTGCTCGAGACGCCGGTGCCCCCGGCGGACCTGGACTACGACAGCGATTTGACGCCGCTGATCGCGGCATGGACGCGCCAGTACGCCGCCACCGACGACAAGCACGATGAGGCGCGCTTCGCGCGCGAGGTGCCGCAGGAGAAGCGTGTTTCCGCACGCGGCGTCGAAATCGGCCATATTTTCTTCTTCGGCACCAAGTACTCCGAGCCCATGGGCTGCCGCGTGCAGGGATCGGACGGGGGCATGGTCACGGTGCAGATGGGATCGTACGGCATCGGCGTGTCGCGGCTGCCGGCCGCCATCATCGAGGCCAGTCACGACGAGGCAGGCATCGTGTGGCCTGTGCCGGTTGCCCCGTTCGAGGTCGGCCTGATCAATCTCAAGGCCGGCGACAAGGACACGGACGCGGCGTGTGACGGCCTGCACGGCAAGCTGGAGAATGCGGGGCTGTCGGTGCTTCACGATGACACGCAGGAGCGGGCGGGCGGCAAGTTCGCCACCATGGACCTCATCGGCCTGCCCTATCAGCTCATCGTGGGTCCCAAGGGGCTCAAGAGCGGCGAGGTCGAGGTGAAGGACCGCAAGTCCGGCGAGCGCGCAAGCATGCCGCCCGACGCGGCCGTGAAGAGGTTGGTAGAGGAGGTGCGCGCCAGACGCGTGCCGGCCTGACAGTGCGTGTGGAGCAACCAGGCGAGCGCTCGGCACCGATGACGGCGCCCCAGACCATGCCTTTCGCACCCTTCGAGTGGATGCTGGCGCTTCGCTATCTGCGGGCGCGGCGCAAGGAAGGGTTCATCTCGGTCATTGCGGGATTTTCCTTTCTCGGCATCCTGCTCGGCGTCGCAACGCTGATCATCGTGATGGCGGTGATGAACGGCTTCCGCAAGGAGCTGTTCAACAAGATTCTCGGCCTCGACGGCCATGTCGTCGTGTACAAAGTGGGCAGCGACGACTTCCCCGACTACGCCGCGGTGGCCAAGCAACTGCGGGGCATTGCCGGCGTCAAGCATGCGGTGCCCTTGATCGAGGGACAGGTCATCGCTTCCACGCCGGCGCTGGCGATCGGGGGCAAGGTTCGCGGTCTGGGCGAGGAGGGGCTGGAGGCCCTGCCTCTCATCTCCAAGAACGTGCGTGCCGGCACGCTGGACGGCTTCGACCAGCAGGACGGCATCGCGATCGGCACGCGGCTCGCCCAGCTGTTGCGCGTCAACGTCGGCGGAAGCGTCACACTTGTCTCGCCGCGTGGGGCCAGCACGCCGTTCGGCACCGCGCCGCGCATCAAGTCCTACAGGGTCGCGGCCCTCTACGAGATGGGCATGACCGAGTTCGACCGCAGCATGATCTTCATGCCGCTCGCCGAGGCGCAGCGCTTCTTCAACAAGGCCCAATCCGTCGACGTGCTCGAGGTCATTGTGGAGAATCCCGAGGACGTCGGGCGGCACGTCGCCGACATGAAGGCGGCCGGCATTCCGTCGATACATTTCGTCGACTGGCGCCAGCGCAACGCCAGCTTCTTCACGGTGCTCGAGGTCGAGCGCAACATGATGTTCATCATCCTGTCCATCATCGTGCTGGTGGCGGCCTTCAACATCATTTCCGGCCTGATGATGCTGGTGAAGGACAAGGGCCGCGACATCGGCATCCTGCGCACCATGGGCGCGAGCCAGGGTGCCGTCATGCGCGTGTTCCTGATCACCGGGGCCAGCATCGGCGTGGTGGGCACGCTCGGGGGCTGCCTGCTCGGCATCCTGTTCTGCTGGAGGATCGACGAGATCCGCCAGTTCGTGGCGTGGCTGACGAAGACCCGCCTGTTCGACGAGGAGATCTACTACCTGGCCAAGCTGCCCGCCGACATCAACTGGCAGACCACGGCTGCCATCGTCGCCATGTCGCTCGCTTTCTCGGTGCTCGCTACCGTGTATCCTTCCCTGCGCGCCTCCCGGCTCGATCCGGTCGAGGCGCTTCGCTACGAGTGAGACCCGTGCAGGACGCCCACTCCCGTCCAGTGCTGCAGCTGCGCGACATCTGCCGTACGTTCCACCAGGGCGGCCGCGAGATCAATGTTCTGATGGGCGCGAACGCCGACCTTCTATCCCGGCCAGGCGGTGGCCCTAGTCGGGCCGTCGGGAGCCGGCAAGTCCACGCTGCTGCACATTGCCGGATTGCTGGAAACCGCGGACGCGGGCCGGATCTTCGTCAATGGCCGGGATTGCTCGCGCAGCAGCGACTACGAGCGCACGCTCGTGCGGCGCCTGGAGATGGGCTTCGTCTACCAGTTCCACCAGCTTCTGCCCGAGTTCTCCGCCCTGGAGAACGTCGCCATCCCGCAGATGATCCGCGGTACCTCCTGGGCGGAGGCGGCACGCCGGGGAAGCGAGCTGCTGGGTCTGATGGGCCTCGGCGAGCGGCTCGATCACAGGCCGGCGCAACTCTCCGGCGGCGAGCAGCAGCGCACGGCGATCGCCCGCGCGCTCGCCAACTCGCCTCGCATCCTGCTGGCCGACGAGCCGACCGGCAACCTCGATCCCACGACCTCGGCGCTGGTGTTTCGCGAGCTGATGGAGCTGATCCAGCACACCGGCGTGGCGGCGCTGATCGCCACCCACAACATGCAGCTCGCCCAGCGCATGCATCGCGTGCTGCGCCTGGAGGGCGGCGTGCTGCACGAGATGCGTCCAGCCGACGCATGAGGCTGACTGAGCTTGGCGCTGTAGCGCGCTCAACTCGCTGGCAAACCAATTTTCCGATTTTTTGTGCTTGAGGGGAAAAAAGGTCTTTACAGCACCCCCCCGTGATCTTATTTCGCAATTCTCGTCACAGGCGGCTTCTGCTGGTTCGAGCAGCGCCCTGGTCCAACCCGACTGGTGGAGGTCCCATGAAATGCACAACTTCCCGTCTGCGAGCGCTCTGATCGGCGCAACCAAGCCGGACCTTCCGGTGATGGGTGTCCGCCCGCATGCCGCGGGCCGGGCTGCCAGGTGGTTCATCGAGAACTTTCCGGGCGACGTGGCCTACGCCTACAAGGCGAACAGCTCGGTGTTCCTGCTGGGTGCCCTGTACGGCGCCGGCATCCGCCACTTCGACGTGGCTTCCCTGCCCGAGATCGAGGACGCGGCTACCATCCCCGGGGCGCAGCTACACTTCATGCACCCGGTGAAGTCGCGTGACGCAATCCGCCGCGCGTTCGCCGAGTTCGGGGTGCGGAGCTTTGCGCTCGACAGCGAGGAGGAGCTGAAGAAGATCCTCGAGGAGACCGGCGGCTGCCGCGACCTCACGCTGTGGGTGCGCGTCGCCGTGGCGGCCAAGAACAGCAAGATCCCGCTGGAGCGCAAGTTCGGCACCATCGGCGCCAAGGCCGCGCGCCTGCTGATGAAGGCACGCCAGGCTTCCAAGGAGCTCGGCATCACCTTCCACGTGGGCTCGCAGACGGTGACGCCCGACGCCTACGTCGCGGCGCTGGAGGAGGTGGGCAAGCTGATCGTCAAGGCGGGCGTGGTGCTCGACCGGCTCGACGTGGGCGGCGGCTTTCCGTCGATCTACTCCGAGCTGCCGCGCCCGGCACCGCTGTCGGCCTTCATGCAGGCCATCGCACGCCGGCGTGGACAAGCTGCCGATCGGCAACCATTGCCGGCTGATGTGCGAGCCCGGCCGCGCGCTGGTGGCGGAGGCGGAGTCGCTGATCGTCCGGGTCGTTGCCCGGCGCGGCCACGAGCTGTTCATCAACGACGGCAGCTACGGCTCGCTGTTCGATGCCGCGCACCTCAACTTCAACTTCCCCGTCAAGCTGGTCAGCCAGCCGGTGGAGCGAAACGAGCCCGTCACGGACTTCGTGCTGTGGGGGCCGACCTGCGACTCCGTCGACCACATGAAGGGGCCGTTCCGCCTCCCGAGCAAGATCAAGGAAGGCGACTACATCGAGTTCGGCAACACCGGCGCCTACAGCCGCGCGCTGGCCAGCCGGTTCAACGGGTATGGCGCCTTCGACGAGGCGATCCTGCTCGATGAGCCGATGCTGACGATGTACCCGGCCGAGGAAGAGCGTTCCCCAACCCGTCGAGCAGGTCCAGGCGTAATGCGCCAGGCTGGACTATTTGCCGGCCGACGAGGGGTTCCTGAATGCCGACAGCGCGGATGCCACCAACCCGGCATCCGCGCGGGCCGTGATCATCCCCTTCGGGCTCGAATCGTCGGTCAGCTACGGCGGCGGCACGGTCGCCGGGCCGTCGGCCATCCTGGCCGCCAGCCACCAGGTCGAGTTCTACGACGACGAGCTGCAGCGCGACGCCTACCTCGACTATGGCCTGGTGACGGTGCGCGAGCCCGAGATCGCGCAGCCGATCGAGGCGGCGCTGGAGCAGCTCGACGGCATGGTCGAGGCGGTGGTGGCGGCCGGCAAGTTTCCGTTCGTGCTCGGCGGCGAGCATTCGCTGACGCCGGGGGCGATCAGGCCGTTCGCCAGGCGCTACAAGGACCTGGCGGTGCTGCAGTTCGACGCCCACGCCGACCTGCGCGACGGCTACCAGGGCGAGCGGTTCTCGCACGCCGCAGCCATGCGCCGCGTGCTGGACCATCCGGGCGTGTCGCTGGTCTCGGTGGGCATCCGCGCTGTCTCCAAGCCGGAGGCCGAGTTCCATGCGGCCAACCGCGAGCGCGTAACCATCCATTGGGCCAAGGACCAGGCGCGCTGGAATATCGAGGAGATGGTGGCGCCGCTGGCGGGCCGGCCGCTGTATGTGACGTTCGACATCGATGCCCTGGATGCCGCCGTCATGCCGGCGACGGGTACGCCGACGCCGGGCGGGCTCGGCTACTGGCAGGCGCTCGCCATCCTGCGCCGGGCGTGCGAGGTGGCGGGAGGCGTGGTGGGCGCCGACCTGGTGGAGTTCGCCCCCATCGAGGGCTTCCACGCCTACGACTACACGGCGGCCGCGCTCGCCTACAAGATGCTGTCGTATGCGCTCTGCGCGCGCCGGTAGCCCAGCCGGCGTGGCTTCCCAAGTTCACAAACGAAATGCAACACCTTTCAGGAGGTGTCGGGCCGGCCGTGAGACCCCACGGATCGCCATGCAGGGGCCCGGATGTTGGCAGAGCAGGGCGCTCGGAGCGCCTGTGCAACGCGCGATTTTTTGGGTCGACAAGGCGCAGGGCGCCCTGCTCCTCCCCCTCTACCCCCAAAACTTCGAGGCCTGAGGCCTGCGAGGTTAAGGTGCTCGCAGCGCGCTACGAGCGCGGGGCGCCGCGCCCCTCGCGCAGCCTGGTCGCCATCACCGAGATGGTGCGCTGGTAGACCTCGGCGCGGTTCCAATCCTTGATCACGGCATAGTTGGCCGAGCCCGGCTCCCACGAGCCGCCCGCCTGCCAGCCGTGGCCTTTGAGGAAGTTGGCGGTGGAGGCCAGGATATCGGGCACGCTGCGCACCAGGTCGCGGCGGCCGTCGCCGTCGAAATCGACCGCGTACTTGACGTAGGGCGAGGGCAGGAACTGGGTCTGGCCGATCTCGCCGGCCCAGCCGCCGCGCAGCTCGCCGACCGCCATGTCGCCGCGCTGCACGATGCGGAGGGTATCCATCAGCTGCCCGGTGAAGAACGGCGAGCGGCGGCAGTCGTAAGCGAGGGTGGCGAGCGAGCGCACGATGGAGAAGCGGCCGCCCATGTCGGAGCCGTAGGCCGTCTCCAGGCCCCAGATGGCGGTGATGATCTCCGGCGGCACGCCGAAGCGCTTCTCCACGCGGTCGAAGGTTGCGGCATGCGTGCGCATCAGGCCCTGGCCGCGGCGGATGAGGGCGGTGCTGACGCGGCGGGCGTAGAACTCCTCGAAGGAGAGCTTGAACGACTTCTGGCCGCGGTCGAGGCGGATGACCGCGCGGGTCGTAGCTGACGCCGTCTAGCGTGGAGGCGATGGCCGACGAGGGAATGCCCTGGGCGGCGGCCTTGCCCTTGAAGCGCGTGAGCCAGCCCTCGAACCCGGCACCCGTGTTGCCGCACTCCTGAGCCACGGCAGCGGCGGAGCCAGATACGATAGCAAGCGTCAGAGCGGCGGCTTTGAGCCCAAGCACCTTGGGCTGGCGAGGGATGATCTGTGCTGGCATGCAACCGCTCTCTCGATGACCTTGGACAGTGGCGCATACCCGCACGGCGTGGCATTTGCAACCAAAGCGGCGCCGCAGGGGCCGCCGCTAGCGGCTCAGGCTGCGCATCAGCCCGCGCAGGGCCTCGGGGTGGTTGTGCAGCCGCCAGCGGGCAAACAGACCCGCCGCAGCTATCAGGGCGCCGTTGAGCGTCAGCGTTGCCGCAAGCCCGATGCGCTCGGCGAGCGTTCCGGCGAGCAGGCCGCCGATCGGCGCGGTGCCGGCAAATGCCATGCTGTAGAGGGCGATCACCCGCCCGCGCCAGGTATCGGGCACGGACTGCTGCAGCAGCGCGTTGGTGGCGTTGACGGAGATCAGGACGGTGGCGCCGACGGCCGCGATCAGCAGCATCGACAGCGGCAGTGCCCGGCTCCAGGCGAAACAGACGAATACCAGCCCCACTGCCAGCGGCGCGGCCGTCACCAGACGGATCTGGCGACCGTAGCCCGGCTGCAGCGCCAGATAGGTGGCGGACGCCAGGGCCCCGAGGCCCGCGGAGCTGATCAGCAGCCCGACCGTCGACGAGCGTCCGTCGAAGAAATGGGTCACGATCGACGGCATCAACGGGACGTAGGGGGTGGCGAACAAGCCGAGCGCAACCACGGAGGGAAGCAGGTAGCGAACCGCCGGGAACGCGAGCAACATGGCAAGGTTGGCGCGGAAGCCCAGCGGCTCGATGCCCGCCGTTCGCGAGGAGGATGCCGGCGGCAGACGCATGGCGATCAGGGCGGCAATGATGGCGACGTAGCTCAGGGCATTGAGCACAAAGCACCACGCCTCGGAGATGTAGACCAGCAGCACGCCGGCAATCGCCGGCCCGATCATGCGGCCGAGGTTGAAGATCATGGCGCTGACGCCGATGGCGCTCGTCATCAGCGCGCGATCCTCGACGATGTCCTTGAGCAGTGTCTGGCGCAGCGGCAGCTCGAAGGCGTTGACGGCGCCGATCAGGGCAGCAACCGCAAGGTAGGCGTTGATATCCTCCACGCCCGCCAAGGCCATCGCCGCCAGCAGGATCGCGCAGGCGGCCAGCAGCGTGTCGACGGCCACCAGCGCCCAAAGGCGCGGCAGGCGGTCGGCGGCCAGCCCCGCCAGGGGGCCGAGCAGCAGGTAGAAGATGTTGAGGAGGAAGGCGGTCAGGCCGAGCAGGAACGTCGACTGGGTGAGGCGAAACACCAGCCAGGCGAGCGCCACCTGCTGGATCCACCCTCCGATCACCGAGACAAGGTGGCCTGCCGTGTAAAGGCGAAAGCGCGGCTTTGTCAGTGCCGGCGGCAGCCACAGATGCCAGTCCGCCACCCCAGTCCTCCCTGCCAGAAGTCCTCCCTGCCAGACGGGCGAGCGAAGCTAATGCGTGGGGGCCAGCGGGGCAAGGCGGCCGGTGCGTTGACAGTGCTCGTGAAATTCTGACAGTCAGCCCGGGAGCTAGCTGCCGGTCACGGGTGAGCGAACTGTCGTATCTCGTTGGAATTGTGCTGGTCCTTGCGCTGCTGTGGGTGCTGCAGCCCGAGCAGCGCCGCGCGCGGCTGAGGGATGAGGCCCGCACTTGGGTAGCGCGCGCCAGAGATCGCCTGACTGCGGCCTGGCGCACGCTCAACGCGCCGCCTGCGGCGCAGCCAGCGGCGCCGACTCCCCTCCTGGCCCTGGACGCGCCGCCGCCAACCGCCGACGAGCCGCTCGGCGCGCGCCTGCACCGTCTGGAGGGGATCTGACGCGCCGACGGTCAGCACCGCCATGCACCCCGAGGAGCTGGTGGGGCAGCGCGAGTTCCGCGAGGCGGTCGAGCTGTTGAAGCCCGGCTCGGTGTCCATCGATGCCGTGCTGCAGTACGCGACCGGGCCCAGCTGGGCGCTCGCCTGCGCCGCCGTCGCCGCGCTCAAGGAGCGCCCCGACGGCGAGCAGGGCATGGACCAGGTCGTGGGCCATTTCGACAGGATGTATCCCTGGCCCATGTACTTCGCGCTCAAGTATTTCGCCGGTGCCTCCGTGCGCCCGCCGGTCGGCGCGCCGTTCGCCGCTGCCAAGGACTGGTGGAGCGACAATCCCGTCCTGCCGACGATGTTCCGCGACTATCTGGCCGAGCGCGAGCGGCTGGGCGATGCGCCGGTGTTCGGGTCGAGGCCGCCGGTGCTGGCCGAGTCCGCCCCCGTGAAGGGCCTGCTGGAGCGCGTGCGCCACCCTTACGCGACGGCGCTCATCGCCGAGCTGTTGCGGCTGCAGCAGACCACGCTCGATCGCGCCTTCCTCGCCTCGTTCGGCCGCTTCTGGAAGGAGCAGAAGGACCTCGACACGCTCATCGAGCCGGCCCCCTGGCGGGATGGGCTCGACACCGCGCAGGCAGCCTCGCTGGAGGCGCCTGCCCGTCCCGCTGCTGGTGTCGGGCGACCCCAGGGTCGGCAAGAGCGCGTTCCTGCGCCTGCTAGCCAGGCGGCTGGAGCGCGAAGGATGGATCGTGTTCGAGGCCAGCGGCGCCGACCTGATGGCGGGCCAGCAATGGTTCGGCCAGCTCGAAGGCCGCATCCAGCGCGCCATCGAGGAGCTGGCGGTCACCAAGAAGGTCATCTGGTACATCCCCGACATCCTGCAGATCGCGCTGTCGGGCACGCACCAGGGGCAGGCGGCCAGCATCCTCGACCAGATTCTTGCCGGCCGTCTCCGCGGGGCGGCTGGTGGTGTGGACGGAGGCGACCTCGGCGAGCACCGCGCGCCTGCTGCGCCTGCGGCCCGCCTTGCGCAGCGCCTTCGAGGTGGTGCGGCTGGAGCCGTTCTCGGTGGAGGAGACGCGCGAGCTGGGATTGGCGCTGCTGCCCGCCTGGTCGAAGGCGGCCGAGCGTCCCATCGATGACGCGTGCGTCGATACCGCCATCGATTCCGCGCGCCAGTACCTGAGCGCGGGGGCCTTCCCCGGACCGGCGCTGGACCTCGTCAAGCTCACCGTCGCCCGCGCCGCCAAGGAGGAAGCCGAGCGGGTGACCGCGCACGGGGTGATCCAGACGCTGGCGCAGCTCACCGGCCTGCCGTCGTCGATCCTGGACAACACCGAGCGCGTCGATCTGGCTGCCATCCGCGCCTACTTCGCCGCCCGGGTCATGGGGCAGGACGAGGCGGTCGGTGCGGTGGTGGACCGCATCGCCATGCTGAAAGCCGGGCTCAACGATCCGGGCAAGCCGATCGGCGTGCTGCTGTTTGCGGGGCCGACCGGCACGGGCAAGACCGAGCTCGCCAAGACGGCGGCGCAGTTCCTGTTCGGCTCGGCCGATCGCCTGATCCGCCTCGACATGAGCGAGCTGCAGACGCCGGAGGCGATCCCCAAGATCCTGGGCAGCGGCGAAGCGGGCGCCGACACCGATTCCCTCATTGCCCGCGTGCGCAAGCAACCGTTCTCGGTGGTGCTGCTGGACGAGTTCGAGAAGGCGCACGCGCAGGTGTGGGACCTATTCCTGCAGGTGTTCGACGACGGACGGCTCACCGACTCGCTCGGCCACGTCGCCGATTTCCGCCACTGCCTGATCATCCTCACCACCAACCTCGGCGCCACCGGCCATCGCAATTCCGGGCTCGGCTTCGCCCCCAGCAGCGAGGGCTACAGCGGCGACCACGTGCTGCGGGCGATCGGCCAGACCTTCCGCCCCGAGTTCCAGAACCGCCTCGACAAGGTGATCGTGTTCCATCCGCTGAGCCGCGACCTGATGCGCGGCATCCTGACAAAGGAGCTCAACCGCTTGCTGGAACGGCGCGGGCTCAAGGATCGCGAGTGGGCCGTGGAATGGGAGGCCTCCGCGCAGGATTTCCTGATCGAGAAGGGGTTCTCGCCGGAGATGGGCGCCAGGCCCTTGAAGCGGGCAATCGAGCAGTACGTCATTGCGCCGCTGGCTGCCACCATCGTCGAGCGCCGCTTCCCCGAGGGCGACCAGTTCGTGTTCATCCGCAGCGACGGGCGGGCGATCCAGGCCGAGTTCGTCGATCCCGGCGGCGAGCGCGAGGCGGGCGCGGAGGCGCTGGAGGATCTGCCGGGTCTGCCCAGCATGATCCTGGCCCCCGGCGGCAGCGATGCCGAGCTGCAGACGCTGGAAGGCGAGCATGCGGCAGTTGCCGAGGGGTTGGACTCGGTGGAATGGGAGGAGTTGAAGCTCGCGCTCTCCCAGGACATGTCGGCGCCCGGCTTCTGGTCGCGGCCCGATCGCCACGCGACGCTGGCGCGCCTTGCCCTGATGGATCGGGTGAAGGCGGCGATGACGACGGCCGACGCGTTGCGGGGGCGGCTCGCCAAAGGCGCAGAGCGCTCCGGGAAATCGTCGCGCGAGCTGGTGGGGCGGCTGGCGCTGCAGCTCCATCTGCTCAAGGAAGGCGTGCGCGACGTGCACGAGCGGAGCGCGGTGGAGGTCGCGCTGCAAGTCGAGCCGGCGCTGGAGCGCGGGGAGCGCGAGGCGACGCGCGACTGGTGCGCGCGCGTGCTCGAGATGTACCGCCGCTGGGCGGACAACCGGCACATGCAACTGACCGAGCTGGAAGGCCCGCCCGGCGGGCTGCCGTTGCTCGTCATCAGCGGCTTCGGCGCCCATCGCACGCTGGCGCAGGAGGCCGGGCTGCATGTGCTGGAGGCCGGCGACGGCAAGGGCCGCGGCCGCGCCACCGCGCGCGTGCGTCTCGCCGCTGCGCCATTGGGCGACATGCCGGAGGGGAGGCTGCGTGCCGCGCTGCTGGAGGCGCTGCAGGGAAGCGCGCCGCCGCATGCGGTGGTCCGGCGCTACCGCCCCGAGCCCTCCCCGCTCGTGCGCAGCATGAACGGCGGCTGGCGCACCGGGCGATTGGAGGCCGTGCTCGGCGGCGACTTCGATCTGATTGCCGCGAGTTTGGCAGCGGAGCCCTGAGCCGCCGGAATGGCCCGGGAGCGCCGGCTCGCGTCGCGTCGGCGCTTTCGCGGCAGGCGGAGCCGCGCTTGCCTCCTGCCCCGGCCTGTGGCAATGGGTGCGCCTTGCGGGCGATTAGCTCAGCGGTAGAGCACACCCTTCACACGGGTGGGGTCGTAGGTTCGATCCCTACATCGCCCACCATCCCGCACCAAGCATCGGCATTTCCGGCGCCGGGGTTCCCCAAGTCGCTGCGACGCGCTTCTCCCGCGTGCGGGCGATTCATGCCACCATGGCTCCATGTCGCTCAAGGATCCGCCGTTCACCATCGGCATCGAGGAGGAGTACCTGCTCGTCGACACGGCGAGCCGCGATCTTGTCCGCGAGATGCCGCAGGCGCTGTTCGAGGCCTGCGAGCAGGCGCTGCGCGGACAGGTGGCCCGCGAATTCCTCAAATCGCAGATCGAGGTCGAGACCCAGGTCCACGCCGGCCCGCGCGCCGCAGGCGACGAGTTGCGGTCGCTGCGCGCGACCGTGGCGCGCCTCGCGGCCGAGCACGGCCTCGCCCCCATCGCCGCCTCCACCCACCCCTTCGCGCGCTGGAGCGTCCAGCAGCCCACCGAGCGCGAGCGCTATCAGGCGATTGCCCGCGACCTCGCCGGCGTCGGCCGCCGCCTCGTCATCTGCGGCATGCACGTGCACGTCGGCATCGACGACGACGAGCTGCGCATCGACCTCATGAACCAGGCGCGTTATTTCCTGCCGCACCTGCTGGTGCTCTCCACCTCCTCGCCGTTCTGCGAGGGCGAGGACACCGGCCTCAAGAGCTACCGCCTCGCCGCCTACCAGGAGCTGCCGCGCACGGGACTGCCAGGGCGCTTCGAGAGCTGGGGCGAGTATCGCTCGACCATCGACGTGCTGGTGCGCAACGGCATCATCGAGGACGCGAGCAAGATCTGGTGGGACCTGCGCCCTTCGGCCAAATTCCCGACGCTCGAGATGCGCATCACCGACGTATGCACGCGCGTCGAGGACGCGGTATGCGTCGCGGCCCTGTACGCCAGCATTCTGCGCATGCTCTATCGCATCCGCCGCGCCAACCAGACCTGGCGCAGCTATCCCCTGTTCCTGCTCTCCGAGAACCGCTGGCGCGCGCAACGCTACGGCGTCGACGGCACCCTGTTCGATTTCGGCCGCGGCGAGCTGGTGCCCTTCCGCGATCTGGTCGACGAGCTGCTGGCGCTGGTGCGCGAGGACGGCGAGGCGCTCGGCTGCTGGGCCGAGGTGCAGCACGCGCGCGCCGTCGTCGCCGGCGGCACGTCCGCCAACCGGCAGATCGCCAGCTACAATCGCCTGGTGACACAAGGCGCCTCGCACGAGGAGGCTCTAAAGGGCGTCGTCGACCATCTGATTGCCGAGTCCGCGGGACGCACCTAGCCGTTGTCGATTGCGGCACCGGTCAAGCAGGGACCGGCCGCGACTATGGCAAGTATGTCGCACAGTCGTGGCAAAAGCCCATTGTCCGCAAGTTCGCCCATATCTTCGCATATCGCCCCGTCTCATGGCCCTAGGTGTCGCGTTGGCCACAGCAGATTGGAACGTTCATATGGGGACCGCTTCCAATGAGTTCTCAACGCTTCGACGCGCGCGAGGTTCTGCGAAATTATGTTGCCATTCTCGGGGCTTCCGGCGACGGCATCATTCGTGACGCAGCCGAGCTCGGTCATCCCAAGGACACCATCCGAGGTGTCCTTCGACACTGCATCACGACGATAGAGGGTGCAGACGAGCGGGTGTTTCTCAAGCAGGCCTATCTTAGGCTCGGTAATTTTCAGGCGTTGAGCGAAGAGGAGCGCAAGGCCGTTGCGCTGCTTGCCGAGATTGGATCCCCTGGCTCGCCGGGGAGCGATCTTCATGACGAGCAGGCCAAACGGATCAGCGAGGTTGCCGACCAGCTTCAAGGACTGCTCGACAGGGTCAGGGCGGAGACTGCGCTACTGGAGCAGGAGCTGGGGGGCTTGCCGATGCCGCCGGACGCAGCGCGGCTGCAGCAGGAAACGTCACTCCCTCAAAGCGCTGCGGCCATGCCTCCATCGACGGCGAGCTCAGCTCCGGTGACATAGGACGCATCGTCGCTGGCAAGAAACAGCGCCGCCCGCGCGATCTCCTCGGCTCTGCCGAGACGGCGCAGCGCGGTGGAATCGATCAACGCTTTCCTGATCGCCGGAAATTTCAGAACCCTTCGCGTCAGCGCCGTGTCGACGAAACCCGGGCACAGCGCGTTAACACGGATGCCGAAGGGGGCATACTCGACGGCGAGCCCTCGCGTCAGCGCCGTCACCGCGCCCTTGGTCGCCGAGTAGGCGGTGAGCTGGCGCAAGCCGCGGTGCGCCATGATCGAGGCGACGTTGATGAGGGATGAGCGCCCCGATGCCTTGAGCAGCGCGAAGCCGTCGCGCGCCACCCGCACCACGCCGTCCAGGTTCACCTCGCGGATCGTCACCCAGTCGGCATCGCTCAAATGGCGGAAGTCGCCGCGCACGTTGACGCCTGCATTGTTGACGAGCACATCGAGCCGGCCGTGGCTCGTCTCGACGGCACGGAACATAACCGCCACGTCCTGCCCGCGCGACACGTCGGCCGCGATCGCGGTGGCGCTGGCGCCGGCACCCGCGATCTCGCCGGCCACGGTTTCCGCGGCGGACCCGTCCACGTCCGTCACGTAGACGTGTGCGCCTTCGCCCGCAAACACGTGCGCGGTGGCGCGGCCGATGCCGGAGCCGGCGCCCGTCACCAGCGCGATGCGGCCCTCAAGACGCTTCATCTTGGCCCCTCGCTCTCCTCGGCGGCGCCTTGGCCGGCGCGGGCTGCGGCGCTGGGCGCTTCTCGCGCAGGGTGACGAACTCCTCGGCGATGCTGGGGTGCAAGGCCACGGTCGCGTCGAAGTCGGCTTTCGTCGCCCCCATCTTCAGGGCGATGGCCGCCATCTGCACGATCTCGGCGGCGTCCGGCCCCAGCATGTGGCAGCCCACCACCTTGTCGCTCTGCCTGTCCACCAGCAGCTTCATGGTCACGAGCTCATCGCGTCCCGACAGCGTGTGCTTCAGCGGCCGAAAGCGCGCCCGGTAGATATCGAGCTGGGGATAGCGCTCGCAGGCGGTGTGCTCGGGCAGCCCAACCGTGCCGATCTCGGGCGTGGAGAAGACTGCGGTCGGGATCAGCTCGTGGTCGACGGCGATTCGCTTGCCGCCGAACACGGTGTCGGCGAAGGCGTGGCCCTCGCGAATGGCGACCGGCGTGAGGTTCACCCGGTCGGTCACGTCGCCGACGGCGTAGATGCTGGCAACCGAGGATTGCGAGAACGCGTCGACCATGACCTCGCCGTCCTTGCCGAGCTGCACGCCCGCCTTGTCGAGGCCGAGCCCGCGCGTGCTCGGCCCGCGCCCGGTGGCGAACATCACGCACTCCACCTCCATGCTGGAGCCATCCTTCAGGGTGACGGTGTAGTCCGACGCGTTCCTCTCGATTGCCGCCACATCGGCGTTGACGCGCAAGTCGATCTCGCGCTTGAACATTTCCGCCATCAGGCCGTCGCGCAAATCCTCGTCGAAGCCGCGCAGGATCTTGGCGCCGCGGTACACCAGCGTCGTCTCGACCCCGAGGCCGTCGAAGATGCCGGCGAACTCCACCGCGATATAGCCGCCACCGACGATCAGGATCGAGGCCGGCAGCTCCTTTAGCAGAAAGGCCTCGTTGGAGGTGATGGCGTGCTCGGCGCCCGGTACGTCGGGCTTCACCGGGTGTCCGCCGGTGGCGATCAGGATGGACTTGGCCGTCACCTTGCGGCCGTCGGCGGCCAGCACCACGGTGTTGGCATCGGCCAGCGTGGCGCGGCTATCGAAGATCTTGGCGCCTGCGGCCTCGACGTTGCGGCGGTAGATGCCCTCCAGCCTCGCAATCTCGCGATCCTTGTTGGCGAGCAGCGTCGGCCAGTCGAAGCGGCTGCCGTTTACGGTCCAGCCGAACCCCTCGGCATCCTCGAAGTCGTCACGGAAGCGGCTGGCGTAAACGAAGAGCTTCTTGGGAACGCAGCCGCGGATCACGCAGGTTCCCCCGAAGCGGTACTCCTCGGCGATGCCTACCCTGGCGCCGTAGCCGGCGGCAATGCGCGCCGCGCGCACACCGCCCGATCCGCCGCCGATGATGAAAAGGTCGAAGTCGTGCGCGCTCATGGGGCGATGCCGTGCACCCTGCTGGACAATTGTTGCGTCACCCGTGGATCATCCGGGCGCCTCTGACAAGGCGCAAGATCATTTATTGTAGAGGCAATGGGTTGGCTGGGGGTTTGCAACACGTTCGCCGCTTATCGGAAAGTGCGCCTAGTGTCCTGTCTCCGAAATATCGTCATCCTTGGCGGCACAGTTGGGCGATATTTCGGAGACAGGACACTAGAAAAACTATGATTCTAGTGTGGTCTACGTCTCGCAAATGCCTTGTAGAACCTGGCCGCAAGGGGGAAGGCATTTGCGAGACACCACACTAGGGTCGCGGGGTCCCGCTCAGCGCGCCTGTTGTTGCGCGCCGGAGCATGCGCCGGCTGCTTCGGCGATGACCTGGCGCACTATGCCGGCTCGTCCTCCGCGTCGCGCTCAAGCACGATGACGCCGTCGGGCCCGGCGATGATGGCCGCGTCGGCGATGCCAAGAAACAGCCCGCTCTCCATCACGCCGGGAACGAGCTTCAACGCCTCCTCCAGCGCTTCCGGGTCCTCGATGCGGCCGAAGGCGCAGTCGAGAATGAAATTGCCGCCGTCGGTGACGAACGGGGCTCCGTCCGGCTTGAGGCGCAGCTTGATCTCGCCCGTGCAGCCGGCATCGCCGGTCAACACGTCGATCATGTTGCGCGTGGCGGCAAGGCCGAAGCGCGCCACCTCCACGGGCAGCGGGAAGGCGCCTAGCGTGGCGACCCGTTTGGTGTGGTCGGCGATGACAACCATGCTCTCGGAGGCGGTCGCAACGATCTTCTCGCGCAGCAACGCGCCGCCGCCGCCCTTGACGAGTCGCAGCTCGTCGTCGATCTCATCCGTGCCGTCGATGGTGAGGTCGAGGAAGGGCTGCTGATCGAGCGAGACGAGCGCAATACCGAGCGTCTCGGCCTGCGCCCGCGTCGCCTCGGAGGTCGGCACGCAAGCGACCTTGAGGCCCTCGTCCCGGATGCGGCGCCCCAGCAGGTCGACGAAACGTGCCGCGGTGGAGCCTGTGCCGAGCCCCAGTGTCATGCCGTCCTGCACCAGCTCGATCGCGCGAGCCGCGGCCTGCTGCTTCCATTGGTCTGCTGTCATGTGAGGAATCCCCTCTCCCCGCCTGCCCTTGGGCCATCCCCAAGGGCTCCCCTGGCGCCGGACCCCCGAGGGCAGACGGGGACAGGGCTAGGGTGAGGGGCAGCTCCAAGCTCCGCTGCTGCGTGTGTGCGCCCCTCATCCCGACCCTCTCCCCGCAAGCGGGGAGAGGGGGAAGACGCGCGGGGAGAGGGAGGGCTCACAGCCCACCCATCAGCAGGTACTTGATCTCCAGGTATTCCTCGATGCCGTGATGGGAGCCTTCGCGGCCGAGCCCCGACTGCTTGTAGCCGCCGAACGGGGCCACCTCGTTGGAGATGATGCCCTCGTTGATGCCGATGATGCCGCACTCGAGGGCCTCGGCAACCCGCCACACGCGGCCGATGTCGCGCGCATAGAAGTAGGCGGCGAGGCCGAACGGCGTGTCGTTGGCCTGGGCGATGACGTCGGCCTCGGTCTTGAACTTGAAGAGCGGGGCGACCGGCCCGAAAGTCTCCTCGCGCGCCACCAGCATGTTGGAGGTGACGTTGCCGAGGATGGTCGGCTCGAAGAAGGTGCCGCCGAGCTTATGCCGCTTGCCGCCCGTTACGATGCTGGCGCCCTTGCTCAGTGCGTCGGCAATGTGCTCCTCGACCTTCTCGACCGCCGCCTTGTTGATGAGCGGGCCGGTGGTCACGCCTTCCTCGGTGCCGGGCCCCACCCTCATCTTCTTGACCTCGAGGACCAGCTTCTCGGCGAACGTGCCGTAAACGCCCTCCTGCACGTAGATGCGATTGGCGCACACGCAGGTCTGCCCGGCATTGCGGTACTTGGAGGCCATGGCGCCCTGCACCGCCTTGTCGAGATCGGCGTCGTCGAACACGATGAAGGGCGCGTTGCCGCCGAGCTCCAGCCCCAGCTTTTTGACGGTTGGCGCGCACTGCGCCATCAGCTTGGCGCCGATCTCGGTGGAACCGGTGAACGTGAGCATGCGCACGTCTGGGTTGGAGGTCAGCTCCGCGCCGATCACGCTGGCCTTGCCGGTGATGACGTTGAACACGCCCTTGGGGATGCCGGCCTCCTCACTGAGCGCCGCCAGTGCCAGGGCCGTCAGCGGCGTCTCGGATGCGGGTTTCAGCACCATGGTGCAGCCGACGGCCAGCGCGGGGCCGGCCTTGCGCGTGATCATGGCGGCGGGGAAGTTCCACGGCGTGATCGCCGCCACCACGCCCACCGGCTGCTTGAGCACCACGATGCGCGCGTCGGCCTTGAAGGTCGGGATGGTCTCGCCGTAGACGCGTTTGGCCTCCTCGGCGAAGAACTCGATGAAGCCCGCGGCGTAGAGGATCTCGCCCTTGGCCTCGGCGAGCGGCTTGCCCTGCTCGTTGGTGAGCAGCAGCGCCAGCTCGTCGGCATTCTCCACGATCAGGTCGTACCACTTGCGGATGCGCTTGGAGCGCTCCTTGGCGAGCATCCTCGACCAGGCAGGAAGCGCGCGGCTTGCCGCCTCGATGGCCTTGCGGGTGTCCGCCTGCCCGAGCTCGGGCACGCGCGCCATGATGTCTCCCGTCGCCTTGTTGGTGACGGGCAACGTCGGCTCGCCGATCCACTGGCCGTCGACGTAGCACTTGTTCTTGGCAAGGCTGATGGTGGGTTTGTCCATGAGGGCCTCCAGGGATTGGCGCCGCCCCGCCTCTTGGTCAACCTGTCTAGGCTCAGCCTGTTCCCCAGGCAAGGGTTGCGGAGGGCCGGGACGGTGACAACATGAGCAAAGGCGCATAGCTTGCCCGCCGCGACGCAATCACTCTCGGTTCAAATGCCTCTCGATCTGACAGCTACCACCATCGTCTTCGATCTCGACGGCACGCTCGTCGACACGGCGCCTGATCTGACGGCTGCCGCCAACCACGTGTTCGGCCTGATCGGCCTGGCCCCCGTGTCGCCGCAGCAACTGCACCCGTTCATCAGCCGCGGCTCGCGCGCCATGATCGAGGAGGGGCTGCGCCTGCACGGCGTGGTCAAATCCGAGGACGAGGTCACGCACCTGCACCAGCTGTTCTTTCCCTACTATGCCGAGAATGTCGCCACGTTGAGCCGGCCCTTCGACGGCGTGCCGGCGCTGCTGGACAAGCTCGCGGGCTTGGGCGCGACGCTGGCGGTGTGCACCAACAAGTTCGAGGGGCTGTCGCGGTCGCTGCTGGAGCAACTCGGGCTCGATGCGCGCTTCGCCGCGATCGCCGGACGCGACACGTTCGAGGTGTGCAAGCCCGACCCGGGGCACCTGACCCAGACCATCGCCGTGGCCGGCGGTCGCGCCGACAGAGCCGTAATGGTCGGCGATAGCGAGGTGGACGTGGCGACAGCATTGGCCGCAGGCGTGCCGTCGATCGGCGTCACCTTCGGCTACACGCCGGTGCCGATCCGCGAGTTGCGCCCGGGCGCGGTGATCGAGCACTACCGCGAGTTCATGGCGGCGCTGGAGCAGGTGCTGCCGCGGGGCTGAGCGCACGCCGGAGCCAACGCGACGGAGCAATTGGCTAGGGCGCCGGCGGGCTGGCTGGCATGCACCGGAAACGGGTGGACGGGCTCAAACCCTGCCTCTATCAAGCCAGCTCACCTTTCTCCTCTTCACATTGGCCTCTTCATGCGCGCGGGGCGTGTGATCGTGTCGGGTCTTCGCTGGCGCTCGACCCGACCTACGCAGATGCCGCCAGATCGGCGGCGAACCGGTCCACCGTCTGAGCCGCCGTATCCCAGGCGCACATCAGCCGCCAGCCCGTACCCCAGGCATAGAACCGCCAGCCCCTGGCATGCAGCCGCTCAGCTGCCCGCGCGGGCAGCTCGGCGAACACGCCGTTGCTCTCTACCGGCGCCATCAGCCGCACGCCCTCGACCTTGGTGATGGCCGCGGCCAGCCGCCGGGCCATGGCGTTGGCGTGGCGGGCATTCTCGAGCCAGACGTCGCCCTCCAGGAGGCCGAGCCACGGCGCCGCCACCAGCCGCATCTTGGAGTTCAGGTGGCCTGCCTGCTTCACGCGCCATTCGAACTCGTGCGCCAGGTCCTTGTCGAAGAACAGCACGGCCTCGCCCGCGCCCGTCCCGTTCTTGACGCCGCCGAAGCTCATCACGTCGACGCCGGCGCGCCATGACAAGTCGGCGGGGCTGCAACCCAGCGCGGCGACCGCATTGGCAAAGCGCGCCCCGTCCAAGTGCACCTTGAGCCCATGCTCGCGCGCCACCGCGGTGAGGCGGCGCAGCTCATCGAGCGAGTAGACCGTGCCCATCTCGGTCGCCTGCGTGAGGGTCAGTGCGCGCGGTTTGACGCTGTGGAACCCGCGCCCGCTTGTCGCAAGTTGGCCCACCGCTTCAGGCGTCAGTTTCGCCAGCGGCGTGTCTGCCGTGAGCATTGTGGCGCCGCCGCTGAAGAAGCCGAGTGCGCCGGCCTCGTCGCTCGCCACGTGGCTCTCGGCATGTGCGATCACCGCATGGTAGGAGCGGCAGATCTGCGCCAGCGCCAGGGCATTCGCGGCCGTGCCGCTGAATACGAAGAACACCTGGCAGTCGGTCTCGAACAGCGACCGCATCTTGTCGCAGGCCTGGCCGGTCCAGGCATCGCCGCCATATCCGATGGCGTGCGGCTCGGCATTGGCACGTTGCAGCGCCTCGAGCGCCTCCGGGCACATCCCGGCGTTGTTGTCGGAGGCGAACTGTTGCTGCATCGCGGCGTTCCGGCGCAAGGTCCAAGGCCGGCGACGATACCCGCAGATCGATCCCGGGTCACGGCTCCAGCGCCACTGGCACCAGCTTAGCGCATAGCTCCGGCAACAGCGCGGCTTGTCAACACTGCCGAGCCCTGGCCGCAGTTGTCGCTGGGCGGCGGATCGGCCAAAACATTCGGCATGCAGGAGCGGGCGACTGAAGCGCAGAGTCCCTTGCGGATGGGCGGCGTCGAATGGGGGCTGATTGCTCTTCAGTCGATGCTCTGGGGCAGCTCCTATTTCTTCATCGCGGTTGCTCAGCCCGAGCTGCCAGCTTTCACGCTCGCCGCGCTGCGCACCATACCGGCCTCTTGTGCCCTGCTGCTCATTGTCCTGTCGCTCGGCTACCGCCTGCCGGCGACGCTGGCGGAGTGGCGCCTGTTCATCCTGTTTGCCGCTTTCAACACCGTGCTGCCGTTTCTCCTGATCGTCTGGGGGCAGTCGCGTACCACCGGCGGCATGGCGGCGATCCTCAATGCCACGGCCCCGCTGTTCGGCATCTTCCTGGCGCACATGCTGACCCACGACGAGAAGCTGTCGCTGGCCAAGCTGGCAGGTATTCTGGTCGGCATCGTCGGGGTGGGCATCCTCGTGGGCTATGACTTCGCGGTCGGCACGCGCGAGGACGTGCTGGCGCGCCTCGCGCTCCTCGCAGCACCGTTGTGCTACGTCCTCGCCAACATCTTCGTGCGCAAGCGGCTCGGACACTATCCGCCGTTCGTGGTTGCGGTGATGCAGATGGTGGGAGCGCTCTTCGTATCCATTCCGCTGGCGGTCGCGGTTGACCGGCCTTGGGATCTGCCGCTGCCCTCGGCAACCGTACTGGGGGCGATCCTCGGCATGGGTGTATTGGGCTCGGCACTCGCACCCTTGTGCCACTTCACTGTGCTGCGCCGGGCCGGTGCCACCAACGCGTCCCTTGTGACGCTGATCATGCCGTTGACCCCCGTGCTGCTCGGGGCGGCCTTCCTCGGCGAGCGCCTTGCGCCGCGGGAGATGGTGGGCGCCCTGGTGATCGCCGCTGCCCTCATCATCATCGACGGAAGGCTGGTTCGGCGATTGCGCGGCGGGTAAAGCTCACCCTGACATGCGGTGCGGCCAGAACCTGCGCACCAGCATGATCAGGCCGGGCAGGAACACCAGGTCGGCCAGCAGCGAGGCGATGAGCGTCGTGCCGCACACGAAGCCGAAGGTGCGCAGGGACGGCAGGTCCGAGAACACCGTCACCCCGAGCCCGAACGCCAGCACCAGCGTGGTCAGGATGATGGCTGGGCCGACCAGCACGCGGGCGTTGCGGATGGCGAGATCGGCGCGGGGCTCCTTGCGCTCCTCCAGGCTCAAGCGATTGAAGAAATGGATCAGCGCATCGACCGCAAGGCCGAACACCACCAGCAGCGCCACCACGGAGGCGAACTCGAGCCCGCCGCCCAGCGCCCACAGGATGGCGCCTGAGGCAACAACAGGATAGAGGCCCGGCAGCAGGCTCACCAGGCCGACGAACACCGAGCGGAAGGCGATCGCCAGCAGCACAGCCGCAAAGGCCACGCACAGCGGCAGGGCCTCGTTGAGCTGCGCGATCATGCGCGCGCTGTTGCGGGCGGCAATCGCCGGCAGGCCGGTGACGGAGATACGGAAGTCGGGGTGCTGCTTGCGCACGTCGTCCAGCGCGCGATCGACTTTCTCGACCACCGGGAGAATGCGGCTGGAATCCACGTCGGGCAACCGCCCGGTCACCAGCACGGCGTCGCCTTCCTTGGCGATGAAGCGGCGCACCAGATGCTCGGGCAGATAGCCCACGTATTTCTGCACGGTCTCGGGCCGGTCGTCGCCCGCGTCCTTGAGCCACCGGCGCAGGCTTTCCAGCGACCACACGTTGCCTAGTCCGGCCACCTTCTCCAGCACCTCGTGCGCCTTGGCGACGACCTCCATGGGGCCTGGCGCATAGAGCGACGCCCCCCCTTTCCATTCGATCATGATGTGCACGGGGTTGGCGCCCGTCAGCTTCTGGTCGAGCTTGGCGGTGGCGCCCAGCGCCTGCTCGCGATCGGGCACCTGGTCGGCCAGGCGGTAGCGCGGCTCGAGCTGGAGATAGGCCGCGCCCAGGAACAGGAACGACACCAGCGCCACGGTGGTCGTGAGCACCGGCCTGTGCACCACCCGGTCGACGATCCACCCCACGATGGTGCCGAGCCCGTCCATCAGGCGGTCGGCGGGCGAGCGGTCGCGCGCCAGCTTGGCCTCGTTGCGGATGAGGTAGAGCCCCATCAGCGGCAGCACCAGCATCACCGCCACGAACGAGATCAGCACCGCCAGCGCGCCGGCGATGCCGAAGGTGCGGATCAGCGCCGATTGCGAGATCAGCAGGGCCGCGAACGATAGCAGCGCCGTCCCGTGCGCCAGCACGCAGGCGGGTCCTACAACTCGCACGGCAAAGCGCACCGCCTCGGCCTTGGTGTCGCCCTCGCGCAGCCGGATGCGGATCGCCGACACCATCTGCATGCTGTCGGCAAACCCCATCACCATGACCAGCGGTGTCATGACGTTGAGGAACAGATTGAGCCTGAAGCCGAGCCAGCCGAGCAGCCCGAGCGACCACAGCACCGCCAGCACGGGAGGCAGCGCGGCCAGCAGCATCAGCGACACGCGCTTGAAGAAGATGATGGCGATGATGGCGCCGAACAGCAGGCCCGAGGCCGTTGTAGAGCAGCTGGTCGCGCTCGACCGCGTTGCGGATCTCGAGCTGCATGACGGGCGCGCCGGTCAGGTGCGACTTGAGGCCCGTGCCGGCGAATTCCTTGGCGAGCAGCGCGTTGATGCCGCCGATTACCTGCTTGGCGCCCTCCTCCTGCACGAACTTGCGATCGAGCGCCAGCACCGCCAATGCCAGCTGGCCATCATCGGACAGGAACTTGCCGGCGACGATGTCGTTGGCTTTCAGCGCCGCGATGATGGTGTTGTAGGCGGCTTCGTCGCCGGGGAGGTCGTCGGGGACGATGGGTGCGGCATAGCCGGTGGCGTCGGGCCTGCCGCGGGCCGACAGCATCGACACCACGCCGTCCACGCCGTCGCTCAGCTGGAGATCGACGATGGCGCGCCGGAAGGCCTCGATCTGCGGCTTCTGGAGGAGGTCCTTGCCCTCGACCACGACAAGGACGTCGTACTCGCTCGATGGGAAGCGTCGATCGATCTCCTCATAGCGGCGGAACTCCTCGGTATCGGTGCGGAACAGCTCCGACAG
Source organism: uncultured Alphaproteobacteria bacterium (assembly GCA_963756735.1). Lineage (GTDB taxonomy): Bacteria > Pseudomonadota > Alphaproteobacteria > Rhizobiales > Hyphomicrobiaceae > AWTP1-13. The sequence goes on along the minus strand of CAVWOY010000031.1, from coordinate 81,850 downwards.
GGAGTTGTCGACCCTCAGCAGGGCAAGGCCCCACGCCGCCAGCGCCGATACCAGCGCGATCAGCGCCAAGGTGAGGCGCGGCCGCCCGAGCCCCATATACCCGGCCCGCTCCAGACCGAACGCAAGCGAACGGCGTGGAATGTCCGCTGTGGCGTCCATGAGGCTCCCTCGAACAGTTGCGCCGGGCCAGCAGTGTCACGCGCCCCGACGTGCACGGCGAGGGCTCGGAATCTATGTGTGGTCAAGGTGGCGCGCCTTGGGCACCGGCGCAAGGCGCGGGCCTGCCACACGCCCGCGGATCGTTGCCAAAGGTTCCGGTTCGTTGATATAGCCTGCCGTTCAACCATGCCCCGAAAGGCGTGCCGATGCCCGACAAGACCATGGATTTGAAGGGTCTGGCCTGTCCCCTGCCGATCCTGAAGGCCAAGAAGGCCCTGTCCGAGCTGCCCACCGGCGGCACGCTCGAGGTGTTCGCCACCGATCCGGGCTCGGTTCAGGATTTCAACGCATTCAGCGAGGCCACGGGCAATGCCCTGCTGGAGCACAGTGAAGCCGGCGGCGTGTACCGCTTCGTGCTGCAACGCTCCGCCTGACACAGTCCCTTCGCACTAGGAAATCGTACATGGCGCAGATGCGGTATCGCCTGCTCGGATCGAGCGGGATCAAGGTGTCGGAGCTTTGCCTCGGTGCCATGATGTTCGGCGGGCCAACCAATGAGACGGACGCGCGCCGCATCATCGACAGCGCTGCTGATAGCGGCGTCAACTTCATCGACACCGCCGACGTCTACACCGAGGGGCGCTCGGAGATGAGCGTGGGCGCGGGCATCAAGGCCACGCGCGACCGCTGGGTGGTGGCCACCAAAGTGGCGCAGAAAGTGGGCCCCAATGTCACCGACACGGGGCTCTCCCGGCGCCATATCGTCCGTGCCGTGGATGCCAGCCTGAAACGGCTGGGCACCGAGTACATCGATATCTACTACATCCACCGCGTCGATCCCGACACGCCGTGGGAGCAGACGGTTGCCGCCTTCGGCGGCCTCATCAGCCAGGGCAAGATCCGCGAGTGGGCGCTCTCCAATGTGCGCGCCTGGCATATCCCGCACGTTGTGCATCTGTGCCGGCAGATGGGCGTGCCGCAGCCGGCAGCGCTGCAGCCCTACTACAACCTCATGAACCGCCAACCGGAGACCGAGTTGCTGCCCGCCGCCCGCTGCTTCGGCCTGGGTGTGGTGCCCTACAGCCCGATTGCGCGCGGCGTGCTCAGCGGCAAGTACAAGGTCAACCAGGTGGCGGAGGCGGGCACCCGCGCTGCCCGCCAGGACAAGCGCATGCTGGAGGCGGAGTGGCGCCCCGAGAGCCTGATCATTGCCGACAAGCTCAAGGCGCACGCTGAAGCGCGCGGCACCACGCTGGTGCATTGGGCGACGGCCTGGGTGCTCAACAACAGCGCGGTGACTTCCACAATTGCAGGTCCGCGCACGCTCGAGCAGTGGACCAGCTATCTCGGCGCCCTCGACTACAAGTGGACGGCGGAGGATGAAGCGCTGGCCAACAGCCTGGTGCAGCCGGGCCACCCGTCGACCCCGGGCTTCACCGATCCGGCCTATCCCGTCGAGGGCCGCTTCCCGGCTGTCGGATAGGCGCTGAACCTTGGCCCTCGATCACGCCATCAACATCGACGATCTGCGCAAGCTGGCGAAGCGGCGGCTGCCCAAGATTGCGTTCGACTTCATCGAGGGCGGCCTCGAGGACGAGCTGGGCATCGCGCGCAACGAGGAAGCCTTTGCCGGCTTCGACCTGGTGCCGCGCTACGGCGTCGATGTATCGGCGTGCGACCAGGCGACTAGCCTGTTCGGCCGAACCTATGCCGGGCCGCTTGGTATTGCGCCCACCGGGCTTGCCAGCTTGTTCCGGCCTGGCGCCGATCTGATGCTGGCCGAGGCCGCGCGCGCGGCCGACGTGCCGTTCATCATGTCGGGCACGGCCACGGCTCTGATCGAGGACCTCGGCCGCGTGGCGCCCGAGCATGGCTGGTATCAGCTCTACGTGGCGCGCGACCGCACGATCTCGGAGGACATGGTCCGCCGCGTGCGCGATGCCGGACTATCCACGCTGGTCATCACGGTCGACGTGCCGATCAACTCCAAGCGCGAGCGCAACCTGCGCAACGGCTTCACCCGGCCGTTGAAGCTGACGGCGCGGACCAAGCTCGAGGCGCTGTTGCATCCGGGCTGGATGGCCGACTATGCGCGCGCGGGCATGCCGCTGATGTCCAACTGGCAGCAGTACGCGCCGCCGGATGCTTCCGTCGCCGAGATCGCCGATTTCGTCGCGGCGCAGACACCCGTGCCGGTGCTCTGGCGCGATATCGAGACGTTCCGCCGGCTGTGGCCCGGCAAGCTCGTGATCAAGGGCATCATGCATGTCGACGATGCGGTGCGCTGCGCCGCGCTCGGTGTCGATGGCGTCATGGTCTCCAACCATGGCGGGCGCCAGCTCGACAGGTCGCCGGCACCGATCGACGTGCTGCCAGCCATTGTCGAGGCCGTCGGCGACAAGCTGACGGTCATGCTGGACGGGGGCATCCGCCGCGGATCGGACGCGGTGGTCGCGCTCTGCCTCGGCGCAAAGTACGTGTTCGTTGGCCGGCCGACGCTCTACGGAGCAGCTGCCGGCGGCACTGCCGGGGCCGCGCGTGCGCTCGCTATCTTCAAGGACGAGATCGCCCGCACCATGATGCAGATGGGCGCCCCCGACATCCTGAGCCTCGGCCCGCAGTTCCTGACGTGGCACGCAGACGATCAGCGGCGCAACGCCCCTGCCGTGCCCTCGATAGACCGCCCGCGCCGTCCCTGATCCTTGCGATCATCCTGGCGATCAGGGCGAGCGCTTGCCGTCCAGCCAGTCGGCTGCCGCGGGCCAAAGCGTGTCGCGGAGCTGCTCGCGGAAAAAGCCGTGATGACCGATCTTGGATGTGCCGGCATCCCGCGAGCCGCACGCGCCAGATCGACCGATCGACGCTGCCCGTGAAATGCTTGGCGATGGCGTCGATGGCCGCCGGCGTGCCCCAAACATCGTCCTCGATCTGGGCAAAGCGGACGGGGGCGCGAAAGCGGGCGAAGTTGGTTCGCTCGGAAAGCGTCGCATCGCCGAACAAGAAGTCCGGCGTCATGCACCAGTTGCGCCATTCCAGGAATGCGGGCGCGGGCATGTCCTCGCCACCCAGCAGCACGCCCGGAAGATAGCCGAGCGCGCGTGCGATGGCCGGGCCGGCCATGCCCATCAGCACGCGCACGCGATAGCGCTCCGGCACCGCCATATGCCGCCAGTAGCCGCTCAGCGTCGCGATGTTGAGCTGGCGCGCGACCAGGTGGCTGTTGGGGGCAAGGCCGGTGGCGAACCCGCCCATGCTGTGGCCCACCCAGTGCACGGGCTGGTTGCCGTTCTCCCCGGCCGCCCAGTTGAGCACGCCGGCTGCGTCCAGGAGGCACCAGTCGCGCATGCGCGTTGTGGAGCCCTTGATCGTGCCCTCGCGCGAGCCGCCGATATCGCGATAGTCGAAAGTCAGGGCGGGCCGGCCTCGGCTGGCGAGATAGGCCGCAAAACGCGCGTAGTAGCGCCGTGGGATGCCGGCTCCCGCTGCAACGACGGTTAGGGGTGCCGGAGCTGCGCTCGGCTCGAACAGGGTGGCGGCCAGCAGGCGGCCATCGGTTGCGGGGATACGCAGCTCGCGGCCAGTTGCCGTGGCCGACACTGCTGTCCCCCGCTCGGTCCTCGGCAAGCATGCGGGTGGCCCTGCTTACGTTGACGTCAAGGTAAGATAAGGTGGGGCCGCCAGGGGCGCAAGGACGCCCCGCCAGCGCGCGTTTGGCAGCCAGCCTGGGCTACCCTATAACCCCCGCAAACCGACTGGAAATGCGAATGCGGGGCGTGCGCGGGCCATCAGGAGCGCGTTGCCGCCCCTACCCTTGGGAGCTTGGCCATGGCCACCGCCTGGAAGCCGGATAGCTGGAGAGAAAAGCCGATCGTCCAGGTTCCAACCTATCCGGACGGCGCCGTGCTGGAGGCAGTGGAAGGGGATTTGAAGAATTTCCCGCCGCTGGTTTTTGTCAAGGAGGTGCGGGACCTGAAGGCCAAGCTCGCCGGCGTGGCTGGTGGTGAGAGCTTCCTGCTGCAGGGCGGCGACTGCGCCGAGAGCTTCAAGGAGCACAAGACCGACTACATCCGCGACTATTTCCAGCTGTTCCTGCAGATGGCGCTGATCTTGACCTTCGCCGGCAACAGCCAGGTGGTGAAGATCGGGCGCGTGGCGGGTCAATTCGCCAAGCCGCGCTCCTCCGACACCGAGAAGAAGGACGGTCTCGAGCTGCCGAGCTATCGCGGCGACATCATCAATGGTCCCGATTTCACGTCCGAGGCCCGCATCCCCGATCCGCAGGCGGCAGCTGCAGGCCTATCGGCAGTCGGCCGCCACCCTCAATTTCCTGCGCGCGCTGCTCGACGGCGGCTATGCCTCGCTCGAGAACTCCCAGCGCTGGGAGCTGAAGTTCATGGAGGGCACGCCGGTCGAGAAGCGCTACGGCGAGCTCGCCGCCGCCATCAAGCGTACGGTCGAGGTCAATGCGCTGCTCGGCATCACGACCGAGAACAACCTCGCCATGCGCACCACCAGCTTCTACACCAGCCACGAGGCCCTGCTGCTGCCCTACGAGCAGGCCCTGACGCGGCGGGACGAGCTGCTGGGGTCGGGCAGCTACGTGGCCACCTCCGCGCACATGCTGTGGATCGGCGACCGCACGCGCCAGCCCGACGGCGCGCACGTGGAGTTCTGCCGCGGCATCGTCAATCCCATCGGCATGAAGTGCGGGCCGTCGCTGCAGCCCGACGAGCTGCTGCGCCTGATCGACATCCTCAATCCCAAGGACGAGCCGGGCCGCCTCACGCTGATCTGCCGCTTCGGCGCCGACAAGATCGAGAAGCACCTGCCGGGGCTGATACGCGCGGTGAAAAGCGATGGACGCAAGGTCGTGTGGTCGTGCGATCCCATGCACGGCAACACCATCACGGCCGCCGGCGGCTACAAGACGCGGCCCTTCGAGCGCATTGTCGGCGAGGTGCAGCGCTTCTTCGACATCCACCGGGCCGAGGGCACCCATCCGGGCGGCGTGCACATCGAGATGACCGGCCAGAATGTCACCGAGTGCACCGGCGGGGTGGCCAAGATCTCCGAGGAGGACCTCGCCCGCCAGTACGACACGGGGTGCGACCCGCGACTGAACGCCGGCCAGTCGCTGGAGCTGGCGTTCCTGCTGGCCGAAAGGCTGAAGGCGGACAAGAAGCGTGCCGCGTCGGAAGCCGCCAAGTAGCGCGCTACCGGCCCGGGCCTTCTCCGAGCCACGCGGCAAGCAAGAGCTTGGCGCGCCGGATCGCATCCCGCGCCGCCGCTGCATTGGCTGTGACCCTCCGGCGCTTCGGCGAGGGATCATCAAAGCCATGCGTGGCGCCGGCGTAGAGGTGGATGGCGATGTCGCCGCCCCGTGCGGCGCTCTTGGCTACGAACCCGCCACAGCGGACAGAAGATACCTCCTCGTCGGCGGTGCCGTGGAAGACCCGCACTGGCGCATACGGCCGATAGCCCGAGTTCGAACCGGCCCTTGAGGCCGCACGCCGGGTAGAACGCGAGCGCCCCGCGGAACCTTCGTGCCGGGGCCGCCGCGCCAGTATCGGGCGCATCGCCAAACATGGCCGCCAGCGCCGCGCTGGCGCCGTTCGACCAGCCCTGCAGGGCGATGCGGTCGCCGGCGATGTCCGCGCGCGAGCGCAGATAGGCGAGGGCACCATGGGCATCGAGTGGGCGGACCGACACTTCGTCGACTCCGGCCGGCCGCCACTTGTAGCTGAAGCGAGGAAAGCCCTGCGGATATCCGCGCGGCCCAAAGCCGTCCACGAGCACCGCAATGTAGCCCTGCTGCGCCCAAAGGCGCCCCCACATCAGGTGACGCTTCGACAGGGTCGAGGCATTGTAGATGCCGTTGGCGCGCGACGAATAGGCGCCCGCTCGGCCATGCATCATCACCACTGCGGGCACTTGTGTCGCCGGCATCGATGGCGGCTTGAACAGGTAGCCGACCAGCAGGGTCTTGCCGTCGGCGCTGGGGAAACTGATCTGCTCGGGCAGAGCATCGGCTCGGGCACTCCCGTGCGGCACTGCGATCGCCCAGGCGGCAACCAGACCGATCTGTAGGCAACGCCGCAACGCTATGCACCCGATCGTGTAGCAACTACTGCCGCGGCCACCATCATGGCGCAGGCAATGGCCAGCAACCAGGTCGCCTCGGCGATGCCAAGGGCGATCAGCAGGCCCGTCGAAAGGACCGGCGAGGCGTACGAGAGGACGCCGAGCAGGGACACGTCGCCTCGCTTCATGCCCATGTCCCACAACAGGAAGGCGGCCCCCACTGGGCCCACCCCGAGGCCGATAAGCGCCGCCCATGCAACCCAATCCGCCGGCATCACCCAGGTCTCGAACAGGCGGCTACAAAGGAACGCCAGCGCGCCGGTGGCAAGACAGGAGACGGCAATGCTCTCGCTCGGCACCGCGGCCAGCAGCCGCGATGCCACCGAGTAGCTGGACCACACGAGCGCACAGGAGAACGCGAGAGCGAACCCTAGAGGCGCGGTGCTCGACATGCCGGTGCTCCCGAGCTTGTCCCACACCAGCAGGGTGGCGGCGCCAAGGCCGAGCAGCGCACCCATGACGTGCGCAGGCCGCAGTCGGTTTCCCGGCAGAAGCGCAGAGAACAGAACGATCAGCAGGGCCCACAGCGAGCAGACGAGGTGGGCCTCGGCCGGAGGCGCCAGCTTCAACGCGGCGAAATAGAGCGCGTGGTAGGCGAACAGCCCGTAGATGCCGAGCGCCAGCGACGCGAGCGTGGGGCGAAGATTGCCGACGCGTCCGCCAACAACGGCCGCCAGCACCAAGCCGATGCCACCCACTGCGAACGATATGGCCGTGGTCTGAAATGGCGGGAACGGCCCGCTGAGCGCCGTGAGGCTCGCCAGTGTAGCCCAAAGCAGGATGGCGCCGGCGCCAAGTGCCGTTGCGGCCTTGGATGATTGCATCAATGCGGGGCGCCCTTCTCAACTGCCGCGTTGCACGGTGCGCGGCGCAAGCCCTAATGTGGGGGCATGACGCATGCAATCACCAACTCGCTGAAAATTGCGCTGGCCCAGCTCAATCCTGTCGTCGGCGATCTGGCCGGCAACGCCGCCAAGGTGCGCGAGGCGCGAGGCGATGCCGCAGCGAGGGGCGCCGATCTCATTGTGTTCTCTGAACTTTTCATCACCGGCTACCCGCCCGAGGACCTGGTGCGCAAGCCAGCTTTCGCGGCGGCCGCGCGCGCGCGCATCGAGGCGCTTGCCGCCGAGACGGCTGACGGCGGGCCTGGCGTTCTCGTCGGTACCATCTGGCATGAGGAGGGCAAGCTCTACAACGCAGTGGCGCTGCTGGACGGCGGACGGGTGCAGGCCACACGCTTCAAGGTCGACCTGCCCAACTACGGCGTGTTCGACGAGAAGCGGGTGTTCGACGTGGGGCCCATGCCGGGACCGATCGGCTTTCGCGGCGTGCGCATCGGCGTTCCGATCTGCGAGGACATCTGGAGGGACGAGGTGTGCGAGTGCCTGCAGGAAACGGGCTCCGAGTTCCTGATCTCGCCCAACGGCTCGCCTTTCGACTGGCCCAAGCCCGACCTGCGGATGAATGTCGCTGTGGCGCGGGTCACCGAGACAGGTCTGCCGCTCGTGTATCTCAACCAGATGGGCGGTCAGGACGAGCTGGTGTTCGATGGCGCGTCCTTTGTCCTGAACGCCGACCGCAGCCTGGCATTGCAGATGCCGGCATGGGAAGAAGCCGTGGCGGTCGTCGAGATGCGCCGGACGCACCGCGGCTGGCACTGCGAGCAGGGCGCACGGGCGGCGATCGAGGCGCAGGAGTTGGCCGCGTATCACGCCTGCGTCCTGGGCACGCGCGACTACGTGAACAAGAATGGTTTCCCCGGCGTGGTGCTCGGGCTGTCGGGCGGCATCGATTCTGCGCTGGTCGCCGCCATGGCCACCGACGCGCTGGGGCCGGAGCGCGTGCACTGCGTGATGCTGCCCTACCGCTACACGTCGAATGAGAGCATCGCCGACGCAGCCGCCTGCGCCGAAGCGCTCGGCGTGCGCTACGACATCGCGCCGATCGCCGAGCCTGTGGAGGGCTTCGCCAAGTCGCTGGCCAAGATGTTCGCCGGCACCAAGCCGGATATCACCGAGGAGAACATCCAGAGCCGCGTACGCGGCACCACACTGATGGCGATCTCCAACAAGTTCGGCGCCATGGTGCTCACGACCGGCAACAAGAGCGAGATGTCGGTTGGCTACGCTACGCTCTACGGCGACATGAACGGCGGCTTCAACCCGATCAAGGACCTCTACAAGATGGAGGTCTACGCGCCTGGCGCGCTGGCGCAATGCGCACGTGCCCAAGGGCGGCAAGGGCCCGCGCGGCGTGGTGATCCCCGAGAACATCCTGGCCAAGGCGCCGACTGCGGAGCTGCGCGAGAACCAGAAGGATCAGGACTCGCTCCCGCCCTACGAGGTGCTGGATGACATCCTGCGGTGCCTTGTCGAGAACGAGATGCCGCTTGGCGAAATCGTTGCGCGCGGGCACCCAGCCGAGACGGTGAAGAAGGTTGAGCGGCTGCTATATATCGCCGAATACAAGCGGCGGCAGGCGGCACCGGGCGTCAAGATATCGTCGCGCAATTTCGGCCGCGACCGCCGCTACCCCATCACCAACAAGTTCCGCGAGACCTTCTGAGAGAACTTGCGGCGCCGGGTCTGACGGCCTGCTGCTCGCCGGCGCCGCAAGCCAGGGGCGACGGACCCGCGCCGCCGCCCCGCGGCCGCTCACATCGCCGGGAGGATGGCGATGTCGCCGATTCTCCCCTTGAGGCCGGCCACCGCGCCCAAACTGGTCGTGGCGCCCGAGGTGAGATCGACGCTGAAGAGCTGGCCGTTGGTCAGCAGCCAGCCGGTGTTGCCGCCCTTGCCGTCCGACCACACGTCGAAGGCGATGGGCGCTGCCAGAGCCGCATTGAGCTTGCCGATGGTGTTGAGGATGCCGTCGTTGGGCGGCGCCTGCTTGACGAGCACGCCGTTGGCCGCGTCGATGTCGTAGAGCGCGGTCTCCTTGGTGCCGGCAAAGCTGTTGGAGTAGCCGGCGGCCGTCACTTGCGGCGTCTTGCCCTTGTTGGCGTCGCCGTCGGCAAATTTCAGCTGGCCGTCGACGATCGTCTTGCCGTCGTCGACGTTGATGCGCAGGCTCATGCCGCTGCTGGTGAGCACGCGCAGGCGATCGGCGACGGGGTTGAAGTCGACGGAGAAGGTGACTTCCGACGGCAACTTCTCGGAGATCTGGCTCTTCTTCTCCCACTTGCCGCTGGCGGCATCGACGGTGACGATGGCGCCGTCGGGCGTGACGCCGTAGAGCTTTCCGTCGGCAGGCCGCACGTCGATGCCGACAAGCCGGGCGCCGCCGTCGAGGGCAACGGTCCTGGTAACCTTCTTCTGATCCGTGTCGATCCAAGCGATCGATGAGCCGTCTTGCAGCGCGACGATGGTGGCCGCCTGGCTGGCGGCGACGGCGAGGCTGGTCGCGACCCCTGCCGCAAGGACGGCAAGGGCAATGTTGAGGGTTCGTGATGGACGCATTTGCTTCTCCCGAAACTGAGGTGCACTCCTTAGCGGTGCTGCAGCCGTTACGGGGTGCGCAGGCAGCCGGATTTCGGCCCTGCGTCACGAATTGGTGAGAGTGCGCGCACGCGCGCTCTTGCACTCGGATCAAGCGGCGGGGGTATTGCGCCTGCGCATCAAGAGCGGAACGCTCTTGCGCATGAACGCGACGGGAAGGGAGCACTCTGGGCTAAGCGTCCTCACGCCGCGCGAGGCCTCGCGATAGCCGAGCTTCTCGAAGAAGCCCACCGCATTGATGGTGGCGCTGGTTCCCAGCAGGGAGAACCCTGACCGGAAGGCGCGCGTCTCCACCTCCCCCAGCAGGCGCCGGCCGATCCCGAGGCGGCTGAACTGGGGATGCACGAACACCGAGGAGATGCGCGCGACGCGTCCATCGTCGCCGTTGAATTGCCAGCCGGCCGTGCCCACCAGCTGTCCCTCGACGAATGCGCCCTGGATTTCCTCGGCAAGGAGGCTGTCGCTGTAGGCGGGAGAGTTGACGAAGGCGGCGAAGGCAGCCACCTCGTGCTCCGACAGCGCCCCGAAGGACTGCTCGGTCAAAGCGCGGATGTGGACATAGCGGATATCGGCGTAGTCGTCCAAGCCGATGCGCCGTATCGCGATCGGATTTCTAGTCCTGCCACCGGCAACGTTCATACGCCGTACTCGCCCCTTGCACGCTGGCATCCGCACCAGGATGACCGGCGCTCGACGTTGCTGCGGCCCGCTCTTGTCGTCCTCGGCCGTCCTCCCGCGTGACGGCGTCCTGCTAGTTGCCTTGCTTGGCGCCCAGCCGCACGGCCGGTGCCGGTGAAAGTAGCTGCGGCGGCGCTTCGGCCTTCTTCTCGGGCCCGGGCTTGTATTCCGCCTGCTTGCACGAGCACCCCTGCACGAATTCCTTGCGATAGCGAAACGCAGATTTGAGGCTCGTATATGGCTGCTGACTGCTCACCGAGACCGCCTGCTCGACCGCGCCGCCCGGGTTTTGATGGTAGTAGAGCTCGGCGGGTGCTGCACACTGCGTCTGGCACATCTGCGAGTTGCGCTGGAAATGATTGGGCAGCGTGGAGAAGCTGACGGGGAAGTAGTAGCCGTCGCACAAGCGCACACACAGCGTCCGATAGGTGGCGAACGGCAGATTGCCGAACTGGTTGGTGGGCCCGCGCGATCCTTCGCTTTCCTCTCCACCGAACAGCAGGGAGAAGGGATTGCTGGAGGCATCGCGCTTGCGGGCTTCCTGCACGTACTGCTGGCCGCAGCCGTTGCGCGCCAGCTCGCGGACGATGTCGTCCTGGAACGACTTTCGTTCGCCGGTGCCCATGATCTGCCGGCGCTGGCGGTCGAGGTCGGCGAGCCGCTGGCGCCCGTTTTCGACGTCGGCGTTGAGCTGGATGCAACGCGGCGTGCGCCGCAGCGTCCTGGTGAAGAGGAACTGATCCCAGCACTCTTGGCGATCGAGCTGGATCGTCGCCGAGCGCACGGTGCGCTCCAACTCGCGCATATCGGTTTCGATCTTCGGCAGCGCCTCGCGCCCGAAGGTGTTTCCCTGCATCTCCGTCACCAGCCGCTGCTCGAGCTGCAGGCAGATGTTGGAAGGGCCGCGGGGACCAAACGGCGAGGCCTGCGACCCGGGGGCGGGCTGTTGGCCGGGTGGAGGCTGCTGACCAGGCGGGAACTGTCCGGGCGGCCGTAGCGGCTCGCGCGGCACCGGCGGCCCGGGATTTGGTTGCGACCAGGGCCACCAGCCCTGGGCGGTCGCATCGGCAATGGACAAGCCAACGACGGCGGATAGGCACACCGCCGCCAGCAACAGCCGGTTCGTCCTTCCGCGTTTCACGGGTGCCCACATTCGGAAAATTCTCAAGGTCCCTGTCGGCTTGCCAAGCCGATTCCCATGAACTTTCCAAGGCAATTATGGGATTGTTGCGGCGGGGGGTCAACGCAAGTGCCGTTTGCGCCCGTACTTCGCTTGACGGAGTTGGGGAAAGCGCTGATAAGGCCGCCATGCTGGCCATGCGCAAACGCACCGATTCTGCCATCTGCAGCATTATTGCAACGAGCTAGCAATAGGGCTGGCGCGGCCGCTTCTTTGCCCCTTGCGTGACAGAGAAAGGTCCCCGCCGGCGGCGAGGGAACCCGTGACGCTTACGCTCTACAACACGCTGACGCGCCGGAAGGAGCCGTTCCGGCCGATCGATCCCGATAACGTGCGCATGTACGTGTGCGGACCGACGGTCTACGACTTCGCCCACATCGGCAACGCGCGGCCCGTGATCGTGTTCGACGTGCTGTTCCGGCTGCTGCGGCACCTGGCCAAGCAGGGCGTTTGGGACGGCGGCAAGGGCGAGACCAGGTCACCTACGCCCGCAACATCACCGATGTCGACGACAAGATCAACGCGCGGGCGGCGGAGGAAGGCGTCTCGATCCGCGAGCTGACCGAGCGCACCACGAAGCAGTTCCACGAGGACATCGCGGCGCTTGGCGTGCTTGCGCCGACCTTCGAGCCGCGTGCCACCGAGTTCATCCGCCGCACCGACAACAAGGAGGACATGGTGCGGCTGATCGAGACGCTGGTGCAGCGCGGCCATGCCTACGTGGCGCAAGAGCACGTGCTGTTCGATGTGAGCTCGATGCCGGACTATGGACGGCTGGCCAACCGGTCACTGGATGAAATGGAGGCCGGCGCGCGGGTGGAGGTGGCGCCCTACAAGAAGGGGCCCATGGACTTCGTGCTGTGGAAGCCCTCCAAGCCGGGCGAGCCGTCGTGGCCCTCGCCGGCGGGTATCGCGGCGCCTGGCCGGCCCGGCTGGCACATCGAATGCTCCGCCATGGCGGGAGCGCTGCTGGGCGAAGTGTTCGACATCCACGGCGGCGGCATCGACCTCGTGTTCCCCCACCACGAGAACGAGATCGCGCAATCGCGCTGCGCGCACGCCACGCCGGCGATGGCGAACGTGTGGATGCACAACGGCTTCCTCCAGGTCGAGGGCGAGAAGATGAGCAAGTCCCTCGGCAATTTCGTCACGATCAATGAGCTGCAGGCGACCAATCAGTTTGGAGGGGCAAGATGGTCTGGAGAGGTACTCCGTTGGGCCATGCTCATGACCCACTATCGTGAGCCAATAAACTGGTCAGTAGAGCGTTTGACCGCGGCTCGTCGCGAGTTGGCGGATTGGACACAAGCCCTAATCGAAAGCCCAGAGAACCCGTATCCAATCGAGTTCGTAGAAGCTCGTCCGTACGATCTCGTAGTTTCAGCACTGGGCGAGGATCTGAACACACCTCTAGCGAGGTCCCACTTACAGGGTCTCTGCAAGCTTGCGGTGAGCGGTGAAGGAGCAGCCAAAAAAACCCTCGCAGCCACATTATCCTGGCTCGGGCTTTATCGGAGACCGTATCACTTCGCGTACAGCGACCAGCTCGTCCCAGCGAACAATGTCAAAGCGGAATTCATCAGGAAGCATCACTCCACGGTCTTGGATGCCCGGGCAGACTTGCTTAACAGCTACCGCCTACCCAGCGATTTCAGCGGCGATGGAGGCAGCTGAAGCAAGGATCAATGGACTTGATAGGAGTTCTTGAGCGCGACGGTGTGAGGCTGCTAATTCGCGACTTCTGCGAGCTAGCGCTCGAACCAGTCGTTGGCGAGGCGAAGCAAGATGTGGGGGCAGTCGAAACGCTCATCAATGCCCGCAACGCCGCGCGGAGAGCCAGGAACTTCAAGGAGGCCGATCGCATCCGCGACGAGCTGTCCGCCATGGGCATCCAGCTCAAGGACAGCAAGGACCCGGCCACGGGCGAGATCGTGACGACGTGGGAGGTCAAGCGATGAGCCCACCTCGTATGTCATCCTCGCGCTTGGCCCGAGGATCCAGCGTCCGGCCTGCTCCGGCGTTCGCGGATGGTTGGATGGCCGGGACAAGCCCGGCCATGACAAGCCAAGGCTAATGGAGATCCAAATGTCCCACATCGACCACACCAGCCTCAGCGTGTCGGACTTCGCTGCCGCCAAGGCCTTCTATGCCGCGGCGCTCAAGCCGCTCGGGATCACGGTTCTGATGGAGTTCCCGAAGGCCGTGACGGGCAACGTCGACGTGGCGGGCCTCGGGTCGAACGGCAAGCCGTTCTTCTGGCTGGCGGACGCCGGCAAGACCACGCCCCGCGTGCACCTCGCCTTTGCCGCGGGCAGCCGGGCCGAGGTCGACGCCTTCTACAAGGCGGCCATCGCCGCGGGCGGCAAGGACAACGGTCCGCCCGGCATCCGCGCCATGTACCATCCGACCTACTATGGCGCCTTCGTGCTCGATGCCGACGGCCACAACGTCGAGGCGGTCTGCCACAAGCCGGAGTAGGCGGCCGCAAGGAAACAACGCATGAGCGATCCCAACGCCCGCCCGCCGTTCCGCGAGCACCCGTACTACTATCCGGCGATCAAGATCATCGTGGTGCTGTGCGCCGTTTACCTTGCAGCACGGTTTCTCGGGTACTTGTGAGACTGGATGGGGCACTTGGGAACAGCCATGACATCCGCCGACGACACCGTGACCGACCCTCCGGTCAAGCCCAAGCGCAACCTGCCGCGCCGGGGCCGGTGGTCCGCGGAGGTGGCGGAGGCGCCTCGGCGCGCGACCGAGCCGGCCCGGCAAACCCCAAAGGCCAGGGCCAAGCCGAAGCAGCGGCGTGCGAACCCGGCCGGCGTGCTGTGGTCCAAGGCCGCCGCCGCGGCGCGCTCAGCTGAGCAGCTGCTGGGTGCGGGCGATCCGGACGGCGCGGCCAACCGCGCCTACTATGCGGCCTTCAGCGCAGCCCGCGCGGCGCTGGCGAGCGTGCGCGCGAGCCTTGCCAGCTCCAAGGGCCACGCCACCATCGTGCGGCGGCTGGAGAAGCATCTGGTGCAGGAGCGGGGCCTCGACCACAGCTTCGGCCAGCCGCTTTTCGGCAGACTGAGCCACCAGCGCTGGGTTGCGGACTACGGCGATGCAGGCATCGGCATGGAGCCTGCGCGGGCGGCACTCGGCCAGGTGCAGGGGTTCCTCGCCGCCGTGGAGCCGTTCGTGAGGAAGGCAAAGCCATGACGCGCGAGCGGCTCTACCTGTTCGATACGACCCTGCGCGCCCGTTCGCGCGCAGGCGCCCTGAGATCGGGATTTGCTTGCCGCCCGGAGCGCCGAGCACGAACAACACCAGAATGCCGTCGCGCAGGCTCCAAGGACTAGGCCCATGGTCAAGGAGAGATTGTACCTGTTCGACACAACCCTGCGCGACGGCGCGCAGACCACCGGCGTCGACTTCTCGCTCGAGGACAAGCGGCTGATCGCCAAGACGCTCGATGACATCGGCATCGACTACATCGAGGGCGGCTATCCCGGCGCCAACCCGACGGACACCGAGTTCTTCGGCACTGACCCCAAACTCGTCAACGCCACGTTCACCGCGTTCGGCATGACCAAGCGTGCAGGCCGCTCGGTGTCCAACGATCCGGGCTTCCAGGCCACGCTGCAGGCGCACGCTGGCGCCATCTGCCTGGTGGCCAAGGCGTGGGACTATCATGTGCGGGTGGCGCTCGGCATCTCCAACGAGGACAATCTGGAGGGCGTCACCCAGTCGATCGAAGCGGTGGTGAGGAGCAACCGCGAGGCCATGCTCGACTGCGAGCATTTCTTCGACGGCTACAAGGCCAACCGCGCTTACGCCTTGGCGGTGGCCGCCGCGGCATACAAGGCGGGTGCGCGCTGGGTGGTGCTGTGCGACACCAACGGCGGCACCTTGCCGAGCGAGATCGCCGGAATCGTCTCCGATGTCGGCAAGCACGTGCCGGGGTCGCATCTTGGCATCCACACGCACAACGACACCGAGAATGCAGTCGCCAACACGCTGGTTGCTGTGCGCGCCGGTGTGCGCCAAATCCAGGGCGCGCTCAATGGCCTGGGCGAGCGCTGCGGCAACGCCAACCTCGCCTCGATCATTCCGACGCTGCTCCTGAAGAGCGAGTTCGCCGACCGCTTCGAGACCAGCGTGACGCCGGAAAGGTTGCGCAAGCTCACGCATGCGAGCCGGCTGCTCGACGAGATTCTGAACCGCTCCCCCAATCGGCAGGCACCCTATGTGGGCGAGGCGGCGTTCGCCACCAAGGCCGGCATCCACGCCAGCGCCATCCTGAAGGAGCCCGCCACCTACGAGCATGTGCTGCCCGAGAGCGTCGGCAATCGCCGCCGCGTGCTGGTGTCGGACCAGGCGGGCAAGTCGAACCTGCTCTACGAGCTTGAGCGGCTGGGCGTGCCCGTCGACAAGGACGACCACCGCGTCACACAGCTGCTAGACGAGGTCAAGGGACGCGAGGCGATGGGCTACGCGTACGAGGGGGCCGACGCCTCCTTCGAGCTGCTGGCGCGCAGGCTGCTGGGCGAGGTGCCTCGCTTCTTCACCGTCGACAGCTTCCGCGTCATGGTCGAGAAGCGCCACAACGCGCTCGGCAAGCTGGTCACCGTGTCGGAAGCAACGGTGAAAGTGTTCGTCGACGACGGGGACGAGCCGGTGTGGTCGGTCGCGGAGGGCAATGGCCCGGTCAACGCACTCGACCGGGCGCTGCGCAAGGACCTCGGCCGCTACCAGAGCCACATCACGAACGTGGAGCTGGTGGACTACAAGGTCCGCATCCTCACCGGCGGCACCGAGGCCGTCACGCGCGTGCTGGTGGAGAGCCACGACAAAGGCACCGGAGAGCGCTGGTTCACGGTCGGCGTCTCCTCCAACATCATCGACGCGAGCTTCGAGGCCCTGATCGACTCCATCACCTACAAGCTGCTGAAGGCAGGAGCGAACGCGGCCTAGACGAGCCTAGTAGGGGATGCGGACACCCCCTCTGCCGTCCCCGTAGGGCTGGCAGGTATCGCGCACGCGATTGTCGTAGCCGATGACCGCGCACACATCGCGCTTCGTACTCTCGCTGTTGCGGATAGCATCGAGCGACACGCGCATGCCGTAGGCGCGCGCCACTTGCACAATGGTCTTTTCGCGACAGTAGGGGGTCGAGATTGGGGAGCCGTTGACGATCTGATAGTTGCCCTCACAGACGATACGCGACTGTGCAGGCTCGACCAGCGTCACCGGCAAGGCGATGGCGAGCAAAGCAAGGGCTGAGATTCGGGCTCGGTGCATCGGTTGTCTCCGATTGTGTTGAGCAACAGACCTACGAAGCAATCACGCGAGGTCGTGAGTGCCAGAACTTTACGACTTTTTTGGCGCGTCGGATCGATCGGCACGGTTCGCGCTCGGCTCAGCGCGCCAACCGCCGACCTTTTCAGCGCTCTATCAAAGTCTTGGCCGCATCAGCCGGCAGCATCTCACCAGCCAGGACCGCGTCGGCCAGCTGATCGAGCGCCGTGGGCAGGCCGCTGCGGATCCGATCGGCCACCATGTCCGCGGCGGCACGGGCGATCAGGTAGCGGGCACGGCGACGCCGCCGGGCCTGGGGATCGCCCGCGGCGGTGCGGGTCCAGACATGCTCGATCGCATCCGCCAGCGCATCGATGCCGGCTCCCGTGGCGGCGGTAACTTTCAGCGCGGGGACCTCGGGTCGGTCGGCTGATCTGAGCGAGAGCGCGCCCTTCAGGTGCTGCAACGTGCGCTCGGCGTCCTCGCGGTCCGCCTTGTTGACCACCAGGATGTCGGCAACCTCGAGCAGGCCTGCCTTCATGGCCTGGATGTCGTCGCCGAGCCCGGGTGCGGTGACCACGACCCGCACGTCGGCGACCTCCGCCACGTCGAGGTCGGTCTGGCCCGTGCCCACCGTCTCGAGCAGGATCACCTGCTTGCCGGCGGCATCCAAGGCGTCGATCACCCGCACGGCCGCGGGGGTGAGGCCGCCCAGGTGGCCGCGGCTGGCCAGCGAGCGCATGAACACGCCGTCATCGTTGAGCGTCGCGGTCATGCGGATGCGGTCGCCCAGTATGGCGCCCCCCGAGATGGGGCTGGAGGGGTCGACGGCGATGATCCCGACCGGCTTGCCCATGGCCCGCAGATACTCGGTATAGGCATTGATCAGGGTGGACTTGCCCGCGCCGGGCGGACCCGTGAATCCGACCACCATCGCCTGTCCCAGGTGGGGCTGCATCGCCTGCAACAGTGCGGGCGCAGCCGCCGACAGGCGCTCCAGCTCCGTCACGACCCGCGAGGTCGCCCGGCGCTCGCCCGCGCGCATGCGCGCGATCAAGCCGCTGATGTCCGACAGGTCCTGGGCTTCGGGACTGGTCTTGGTAGGGGTCATGGGCGCGACATACTGGGGTGCTGGCGGCCGCGCAATGATACAGTTTGCGACGTCCCCAATTACGCCCGAATTTCGGGCAGGTTGGCCGCGTCCGTGTCGGGTGTATTGTGCGTAGATGCTGATTGGACGAAAGGGGGACGGCATGCTCAAGGCAACTGGGCTGGTGATGTGCGTGGGCATTGCGGCCTTGGCCGCAGGTTTGGCGATGGCTCAGGAGCCGAAAAGCGATCCCGCGGCAGCCGTGCCGGGCGTGATCGTCAAGGGCAGCGGCGATGTCTCTGTAGGCGGTCAACCGGCGGCGCGGAAAGGGGACACCACCGACGGTGGCAAGAGCCTGGAGGGGGGCTCATCCAACGTATTCATCAACGGCAAGCCCGCCGTCACCATGGGTGACAAGACGAACTGCGGCGGCGTCGCGGTCGGCGGAGCGTCCAACGTGTTCATCAATGGCAAGCCGGTGGCGCGTACCGGCGACCTGACAACGGGCTGCAAGTAGGGCGGACATGCGCTGCCGGCCGGGGACAGTGCGCAGCGCTCTGATCGCGGTCTGCCTCGCAGGCGCGATGCTTGCCGGCATTGCGCGAGCTCAGGAGCCCTCCAAGGAGCTCAAGGAGCTGCGCGAGACGTCGCAGACCATGTGGCGGGCCGGGGACTACGCGGCCGCTCTCCAGCTCGCCGAGAAAGCGCTGCCGCTGGTCGTGCGTGAGTACGGGGCGGAGCACGAGCAGGCGGCGATCCAGTATTTCTCGCTGGCGCTCATCAGCCAGGCGCTGGGCGATCTGGCGCAGGCCGAGCGCCATTTCGCCGACACCGTCCGCATCCGCGAAAAGGTCTACGGCGCCGACAGCGTCAGCGTCGCGATCGCGCTGGAGCATCTTGGCCAGGTGCAGTTGAAGCGCGGACGCGCCGAGGCCGCGGAGACCTTGTTCAGGCGGGCCCTCAAGATCAAGCAGGACACGGTTGGGCGTGAGCACGCGTTCTCGGCAAGCGGCCACGCCAATCTGGGCGACATAGGGCTGGCGCGCAGCAATTGGGCCGCGGCGCGCGATTCCTACCGCGAGGCGATCCGCCTGTTGACCGGCCAGGATACCTCCTACGCGATCGTCAGAAAGCTGGTCGAGAAGGAGATCAAGGACTTTCGCGACACGTTCGTGGGATTGTGCCGCGCGAATTGGCAGCTGCGAGCGGAGCCGGGCTCGAACAGTGCGGCGGTGATCGAAGAGACGTTCCGCGTCTCGCAGCTCGCCTGGCAGACCTCGGCCGCTGCAGCGCTCGCCAAGATGACGGCGCGCCTGGGAACCAGCGACTCCGACCTCGGACGCCGCATCAGGCGCCTGCAAGACAGCGCCGAACGCGTGCTGGCTTTGCACGAGGAGGACCAGAAGCTCCTCACCCAATGGCATGCCGTGCAGACGGCCAACCCTGCCTACAGCGCGGCGCTGGCCGAGTTTCGTGCCGCCAGCATCGCCCGCAGCCGCGACCAGGCACCGACCATCAAACGCCAGACCGAGCTGG
Organism: uncultured Alphaproteobacteria bacterium; assembly: GCA_963756735.1. GTDB lineage: Bacteria > Pseudomonadota > Alphaproteobacteria > Rhizobiales > Hyphomicrobiaceae > AWTP1-13. The sequence continues at coordinate 62,289 of CAVWOY010000031.1, read as the reverse complement.
TGCAGCACATGACAGCTCTTTTGGAGCGCTGCCCGCCCGGACAGAAGAAGGCCGGCTGCGAGAGTGCTGACAGAGATCGTACCGCCATTGGCAAGGAGCTCGCCGAGCTCAATCAGGTGACGGCAAAGGGCTCCGGCGAGATCATGGCCATCCACGCCCGCATGGAGGCGGCCGAGAAGGCGCTGCCGGGCTACGCACAGTTTGCGACGCGGCGTGCGGCGTTGCGCGGTGACATCGACCGCGCCGAGGCGGAGGCGCGAGACACGCGATCGCAGATCACCCGCGCCTTTCCGGGCTACGTGGATCTCGTCGAGCCGCAGCCCCTATCGGTGTCAGCGGTGCAGGCGCTGCTCAAGGCGGACGAGGCGCTCGTCGCAATATTGGTCGGCACGAGCAAGAGCTACGTGTGGGCACTGACACGGGAGCAGGCCGAGTGGGCCGAGATCGATGCGGGAAGCGCTACGCTCGGCCAGCATGTCGAACAGCTGCGAAAGGGCTTGGACCCGCTCGCCCAGCGCGACGCGGAAGGCGCTCCGGGAAGCAAGCCCGGCGTGATCCAAGGCTTCGACCTGTCGCGGGCGCACAGTCTCTACAAGCTGGTACTCGGGCCGGTAGCCCCGGTGCTCGCCGGCAAGCGGCACCTGATCTTGGTGCCGACCGGACCGCTGACCAGCGTGCCGTTCCAGGTGCTGATCACCGCGCCGCCGGGCACGCAGAGCGGCTCGGAAGCGCTGCGCGACGCGGCCTGGCTGATCAAGAGCCACGCACTCAGCGTGTTGCCCTCGGTGCAATCCCTGCAGGCCTTGCGCAGGCTGGCGCCGGCCGGCGTCGCCCCGAGACCTTTTTTCGGCGTGGGCGACCCGGTCCTGCAAGGCCCGGCCGGCCCGAGGCAGCGCGGCACAAAACGCAACGTGTCGGCGCCGGCGCGCTTCTATCGGAGCAACGGGCTGGCGGACATTCGCGCTGTTCAGGAGCTGGCACCTCTGCCCGATACGGCCGATGAGGTGCGCACCATCGCCAAGGTGCTCGGGGCGTCGCCGGATGCCCTGTTCCTGCGCGAGGCAGCGTCCGAGACGCGCGTGAAGGCGGCAGCCCTCAAGGAGTACCGCGTGGTGCACTTTGCCACCCACGGCCTCGTTGCCGGCGACCTGTCGGGCTTGGCCGAGCCCGCCCTGGTGCTGACGCCGCCGGCGGTCGCGACCGAGGCCGATGACGGCCTGCTGACGGCTTCGGAAATCGCTGCCCTGACGCTCAATGCCGACTGGGTCGTGCTCTCCGCCTGCAACACGGCGGCAGGCTCGGGCGAAGGCGCCGAGGCGCTGTCGGGACTTGCCCGCGCATTCTTCTACGCAGGTGCGCGCGCCCTGCTGGTGTCGCACTGGGCGGTGTACTCGGAGGCAGCGACGGAGCTGACCACGAAGACATTTGCGGCGCTGGTCGGCAATCCCAAGCTGGGCCGCGCCGAAGCGTTCCGGGAGCGATGCTGCAGCTGATCGCGCGAGGGGAGCCGCCATCATATTGGGCACCCTTCGTCATCGTGGGCGAGGCCGGCTCTGTCGAGCGCTGAGCAGTACGTCCGTCAGAAGATGTCAGGTTGCGGCAAGACCGTGGACGGGACGATCTTGAGGGTCGCGGCGCGTCGGGCGGCCCAATAGGCGCGCCGCGCGCGCGTGACTTGCGCGCGCTTCTCTTTCGCCGCCTTCTCGGCAGCGTCCCAGGCACTGCGCAGCTGCGCCACCAGCTCTCGCGCTTCGTTGGCGCTGCGTTCGGCGGCGTCCTTCTCGGCGATCACCTTTGCGAGCTTGGCGGCGGCTATCTCCAGGGCCAGACGCGCCTGCATGAGCTCGTCGCGGCCGTAGGTTGCGCGGCGCACTTGCACCAGCTCGTCGCGAAGCTCGTTGACGCGCAGGTCAGCGGCCAATCGAGCAAAGCGCTCCTTGGCCAGCTGATCGCGCACCTCGCCGAGCGTGTGTGCCAGCGCGGGACTGTGGTCCGCATCGTCCGGACCGGACGCTCGCGCGGTCTCGAACGCGGAGACGAGCTTGGTGTAGACCACAAGACCGAGATCGCCGGCCACAGCTCTGGCGGGCTCGTGCGCGTACATGGCAACTCCAGCCGCGGCCAGCACGGCTGCCACAGCGAAAGCGCGCAGCTTTTGGCTGCGACGCCCGGGATAGGCCACGGGAGCTATTGCGTTGGCATCCCAGGGGTCGTAGGTGCCGAAATTCCAGATGTGGCCTTCCGGGTCGCGGCACGAATAGCCGTGCCCGGTGCTGGCCTCGGCCTTGATGTCCAACACGACATCGCCGCCAGCCTCAGCGGCCCTCGCCTGATGTGCGCTTGGGTCGTCGACACGCAGATAGCAGATTTGGGTTTCGACGCCGCCGATCTCGTCCGGCTGCACCATCAGCTTGCCGAAGGCGGTCTCCTGGATCGGAGCCACCATCACCATGCCCTTGCCGAACGTCAGCTGCGCGTACAGGACAGAGCCGTTGTTGTCCGTGACCACGCGATGCCGCTCAAAGCCGAATGCTTTGCAGAGCCACTCGATCGCTGCCGGCAGATCGCGGTAGCGAACGGTCGGAACGACGGCCGCGCGGGTTTGACTGAAATCCGTCTGCTCGTACTTCATTGACCTAGTGACACCACCGCTGGATTGCCGGAAACGGAGGGGCGAAACTGCGCCAGGCGAAAAGTGGGAACCGCGCCACCAAACTCGAGAGGCAAGTGGGCCGCGATCCCGCGGGCGAGCGGTAGCGGTGTCAGGCGCGAGGGCGTATCGCCCCGCCGGGGCGGCAAATGCCGATTGTGCGCCAAGAAACTCATGGCAACCACCTTTTGCCCTTGGGCATCCTTAGCCTCAAAGGCTGACCAGAGTGTTAAGGGATGTTTCGATTAATGTGCGATATTAAGTACTTAGTGAAAGATCGTAAGTTTGCTTGGCAACTCCTCCAACTATGGCGCGCGGAGGGGCTGCCCACTGCAAATGGCGAAGTGGCGCACGACTTGGGTACGATTGAACTTGGTCTGGTGTTTGGTCATTGTGCTTGCGTCGTCGAACCCAGAGGCGACGACGCGTGACTGAGGGCAAAATGCTGAAGCTGCCGTCTACGGCTTGCCGCGCAGGCATTGCAGCAGCGCTGATGTTTACCGGGCTGCTTGTCTGCGATGCGCCGTCAGATGCGGCCGAGCCACGACCATCGCAACGCGACGCTCCGTCCGACAGGCAACACGATACCAGGGCCAATGCGCAGGTTGACAGGCAACTTGACGGCCACGCCGGCCACAAGGCGCTGGCACAGCAACCAGAGCTCGTCGAGCGCGCCTTGGCGGAGCTGCAACCTTCCGGAGACGGAAAGGGGCACCTCTACTTTGTAGGGTTCGCGGGCTATGGCCTGGCTGGGGTTTTCAAGCGCGAGGTCGAGGCGGTTCGGGACCTGTTCAACGAGCGCTTTGGCACGCGGGGGCGATCGGTGGCCCTCATCAACCACCAGAGCACAGTGGGTGACGTCCCACTGGCGAGCGCGCAGAACCTCGATAGGGTGCTGCGGCATCTCGGGAGGATCATGGACCGCAACCGGGATACGCTGTTCCTGTTCTTGACATCGCATGGCGTCCGCGCCTTGCTGGCAGTCGAAATGCCGGGCATTCCTCTCGAGCCTCTATCTCCTCGGATGCTCAAGACGATGCTCGATCGATCTGGCATTAGGAACAGCGTAATCGTGGTCTCTGCGTGCCACTCCGGCAGTTTCATCCCAGCGCTGGCGAGCCCGACGCGAACTCGTGATCGCGGCAGCGCGGGCCGATCGCTCGTCCTTTGGCTGTGAGGACGGAAGAGAGTGGACCTTTTTCGGCGATGCCTACTTCAACAAAGCCCTGAGAGAGGAGACGTCGTTCAAGCGCGCGTTCGAGCGGGCCAAGAGACTGGTCGCGCAGTGGGAGTTCGAGCGAGAAGCTAGTACCTTCTCTGCCGCAGATGGTGGGGGGTGAGGCACTGACCTTGGCCGAGTAGCGTCTCCCATGCAGGGGGAGTTTGCTCGCAATCGAAGCAATGGAATCAACAATGCTGATGGGAGGACTTTGATGCTGGAACTGGCAAGATTGAACGCAAGCATGCGGGGCGTGTTGCGCGCCGCCGCTTCGGCCGCGACCGTTGTGTTGCTGGCGGCGGTCGCACACGCCCAGGAGCCGATCAAGATCGGCTTCGGGATGGCGATGACCGGGCCGTTGGGCGCGAACGGGAAATCGGCGCTGCTCGGCATGAAGATTTGGGAGGAGGACATCAACAAGGGCGGCGGATTGCTCGGCCGCCCAGTGAAGCTCGTCTACTACGATGACCAGAGCACGCCTTCGACGGTGCCGGGCCTGTACGCCAAGCTGCTCGACGTCGACAAGGTCGACATGATCATCAGCGGCTATGCCACCAACATGATCGCGCCGGCCATGCCCTTCGCCATGCAGAGGAAGAAGGTATTCCCGGCCCTGTTCGGCACCGGCGTCAACAGCGAGTTCAACTACGACAAATACTTCGCGATGATACCGACGGGCCCCGATCCCAAGCCCGCCTTCACCAGGCCCTTCTTCGATGTGGTGATGGCGCAGAACCCCAAGCCCGCGACCATCTCGCTGGCCGCGGCCGACGCCGAGTTCGGGCGCAACGTGTGCGACGGCGCGCGTGAAAACGCCAAGGCGGCGGGCCTGAAGATCGTCTACGACAAGACCTATCCGCCGCCGACCACCGACTTCGCACCGATCATCCGCGCCATCCAGGCCACCAATCCCGACGTCGCCGTATTCTGCTCCTACCCGCTCGACTCGGTGGGCCTCATCCGCGCCATCAACGAGGTAGGCTTCAAGGCGAAGGTGGTCGGCGGCGCCATGGTCGGCATCCAGGCCACGGCCATCAAGCGGCAACTGGGTCCGTTGCTCAACGGCATCACCAACTATGAGACGTGGGTGCCGGCCAAGACCATGGAGTATCCCGGCGTCAACGAGTTCCTGGCCCAGTACCAGGCGCGCGCCGGGGCCGAGGGCGTCGATCCGCTCGGCTACTACCTCGGCACCTGGGGCTATGCCTACACGCAGCTCGTCGGGCAGGCGATCAAGGGCGCCAACACCCTCGACGACGAAAAGCTCGCCGCCTATTTCCGCACCGCCACGTTCAAGACCATCATGGGCGACGTGAAGTTCGGAAAGCAGGGCGAATGGGCCGAGTCGCGCTTCATCGCCGTGCAGTACCACGGCATCAAGGGCAACGAGCTCGACCAGTTCAAGGGCATGAACGTGCAGACCATCGTCGGCCCGCCGCGGTTCGCGACCGGCAAGCTGGTCTATCCCTACGAGACCGCGAAGTAGCCAGGCGGCAGGTCCCGGGCGTTCGCGCCCGGGGCCTGATGCACACCGCAGGTTTGCCGAACCGAGCCGTGCTCAGGCGGCGCGGCCCCACAGCCGCGCGGAGGCGATGTCGGCACCTTCCCGCAGCGACTTTAGCTTGAGCCACACTGCGGGCTCGATCACCCACTCGCGGTTGGTGAAGGTGCCAAAGCCGCAGTCGGTGGAGGCGATCACGCGCTCGCGGTCGCCGACCGCAGCCACGGCATCCTCGATGCGGCGCGCCACCACCTGCGGGTGCTCGACGAAATTGCTGGTGGTCTCGATCACGCCCGGGATCAACAGCATGTGGGCCGGCAGCGGGTGCTTCTTGAGCGCCTCGTACTCGTGGGCGTGGCGCGGATTGGAGAACTCGATCGACAGCGCGCCGACATTGGCCTGATACAGCGCGGGAAGTATTTTCTCCAAGGCGATGTCGTGGATGTGCGGGCCCTCCCAATTGCCGTAGCAGATGTGCAGCCGCACGCGCTCACGCGGGATGCCCTCGATCCCAGCGTTGATCGTGGCGACGTGCAGCTCCGCCGCCTTGACGAACTCGGCATCGGACAGATCGCGGAAGAGCATGGTGCGATCCATGGCGAGGTCGGGCGCATCGATTTGCAGGATCAGCCCCGCCTTGTGGATCGCCTGGTACTCGCTCCTCATCTCGCGGGCGATGGCCTCCAGGTAGGCCTCGTGCGAGGGATAGTAGGCGTTGATCATGGTCGAGGAGATGATCCCGGGCGAGGGGGCCGTCATGAAGGTTTCGGAGAACGCGCCCAGGGCCCCGGCTACGCGCTTGAAGCGGGCGATCTCGCCCTCCAACGGCGCGATGTCGAGATACTTGAGCTCGCCCTGGCACTCGGGTGCATTCTGCTGCTTGCTGACGTGCGGGAAGCGGTGCTTCAGGTAGTTCATGAGCTCGGGGAATTCCTGGAACTCGCGGCCCCGCGGGCGCTTTGACTCGCCGCCGAAGCCCGACATGCGCGCCGGCACGTAGGTCTGGAAGCCGACCCGCTGCTGCTCGCCGTCGTTGCCGACGTCGATGCCGGCGGCTTTCTGCTTCTCCACGACGTGGCGCACGGCCTTGTCCATCTCGGCGTCGAAGACAGTTTTGTCGTAGGCTTGCCCCGCCTCGCGCTTGATCAGCAGCTCGGAGAGCACGTCGTTGCGCGGCAGGCTGCCGACGTGAGTGGTGAGAATGCGGTCGCGGCTATGGATCATGGCTGGCCGTTGCTTTGGGCGAGGATGTTCGACTGGGACGAGTGTTGCCGGGTTATAGCGCCTCCGGCCCGTGTCCGCTAAGGGGCCCGAGGCGCCAGGCGAGAGCACGTCTAGTGTCCTTCGATCGCGAAATCGTGACCTGCTCGCTGCACAGTGAGACGAATTTCGCGATCAGGACACTAGCAAAACATGATGCTAGTTCAGATCGAGAAGTCCGCTCTCGACCCCAGCCCAAAGCGATGGTGCGGCCTTCTCATCAGTACCATACGCCGGTCCAGCGATAGCGGGGGCGCATGGCGACGGGGCCAGAGCCCAGCATGGAAGCCGCCGGCTCTTCGGCGATGGGGATGCTGGGTAGCATGGGCTGCCCCTGCCCCTGCAGCGCGCGCAGGCGGGCGACGCGCTCCTCGGTCGGCGGGTGCGAGCGCAGTAGGGAGGGCTGGGGGATGCGGCGGCCGGGCACGGGAAGCGTCATGTCCTCCCAAAACCGTCCCTGATAGCGTTCGAGCTTTTCAAGCGCAGAGGCGAGCGAACCCGGGTCTCCGGTCAGTCCTGCACCTTCCAGATCGGCATCGTATTCGCGCGTGCGCGACAGAGCGAGCTGGATCAGGCTGCCGATGGTGGGGGCGAGGTACAACAAAGCGAGGCCGAGCAGGGAGACTTCCGCATCGCCCAGCAGGAATGCCGGCAGGTTGAAGAGTGCCAGAAACAGCGCCAGGTAGGACAACATCTGGGTGAACCGCGTCATGACGTCGGCCAGGCTCATCACGGCCAGATCGTTGTTGCGGATGTGGCTGATCTCATGCGCCAGCACGCCGGCGAGTTCGTTGAGCGAAAGCCGGCGCACCAACCCTTCCGTGACGCCGATCACCGCCTTTTCGCGGCTGCCGGTGGCGAATGCGTTGAGCGTCATGCTCGGTATCACATAGACCTGCGGAGGCGCAGGCAACTCCGCGCGGTCGCTCAAGACGTCGACGATGTGCACGATCGAGCTTCCGGCGTGGGGATCGAGGCGGCGCGCGCGATAGAGGCGCATCAGCATCTCGGGCGGCAGCCGTGGCGCAAACGCATAGATGACGCCGATCGCCACCAGCGTGACGGCCACGCCCATGCCGCCCCACAGCAGCCAGGCCGAAAAGCCGGTCAGCAGTCCCAAGCCCCCGACCAGCACGGCTGAGTGCAGGCTGTTGCGCGCCTTGTGGGCGCTATGGGCATCTGCATCGAGAAACGGCGTCATTGTGGGCTGTGCCTCAGGCCGCAATCCGGGAAAGCATAGGACGCGTTGCGAGCCGCTGCAAAGCACACCGGCTGCCGATCGCTGCCGCGGCGGCGGGTGGGGTTTAGAACTTTTCAGCGACTGCCGCGTCGGCCTCGGGGCTCGGGGCGTGCGCGCGGGCGAGAATGGCGTCCACCACGTCCTCGGCCCTGCTGACCGTGATGAAGCGCACATCCATGCTGTCGCGGATGAATTCCTCCGTGCGCATGTGGTCGAGCAGGTTCAGGAGCGGTTGCCAGAAGCCCTCGATGCTCACCAGCACGATCGGCTTGTTGTGGCGCCCCAGCTGAGCCCAGGTCAGCTGCTCGACCAGCTCCTCCAAGGTGCCGATGCCGCCGGGCAGCGCAACGAAGGCGTCCGATCTGTCGAACATCAGCTTTTTGCGCTGATGCATGTCATCGACCACGATCATCTCGTGCGCCTCGCGGAGCATGCGCTCCTTCTTCGACAGAAAAGAAGGAATGATGCCGGTCACGCGACCGCCGGATTTGAGCACCGTGCGTGCCAGCTCTCCCATCAGGCCGAGGCCGCCGCCACCGTAGACGAGCCCAATGCCAGCATGTGCCATGCGCTTGCCCAGCGTGTGAGCGGCGTCGGCGTAGGCGGGATTGGTGCCGTTGTTGGAGCCGCAGTAGACGCAGATGTTGCGAACGGTGGGAGTCCGCTGTGGGGTCTGTTTCAGTGCTTTGTGCGCCGCGTGCGCTCCGTTGGCGGCGGTCTTGCGTCGGCGGTCTCCCATGAAGATGCCTTGCTGTTGCTGTTGCTGTTTCTGTCGCATGGCGAGGATACGCAAAGGGTAGGGTCGAGGGCAGGGCCGAATTGCGGCCATTCATGCAGCGGGCAGAAGCACAGTGCATCGCAGGCGGCGGTTTGCGGGAATGCCGCAATCCGGTTAAGCTTACACTTGCAGGTTAACGGGACCATGTAACACACTGCCGTAACACTCAAACACACCGTGGGTGCGGCATGCTTTGCGAGCCCGCGCCGATGTCAAGCGCCCAGGGGGACGTTGTCGCATGCAGGGCATTGGATGTTGGGGATTTTCCAAGACTGCTGCGTTGGTTGTCGCTGCTGGCTTACAGCTGGCTACGGCGGCGGTCGCGAGCGAGCCTGAACGGGGTGCGATAGCCGAGCAGGCAGCGGGCCTCGCGGAGGCTGCTTCCAAAGAGTTCAGCGCCATCCTGGAGCGGCAACGCTTCGCGCAAGCCACCCCCAAGCCGGAAACGCAGGCCGGCAAGAAGCAAGACGCCAAGAAGGAGCAGGCAGCTGGTCAGGCCTCGCCCTTCACCTGGCTGCAGCAATCGAGCGACCAGTTCCAAGCGCTTATGGGGATGCTGGCGGGCGGCGGTCCCAAGGGACAGCCGCGGCCGTGGGACCCGGTGGCGGACGCGGAAAAGAAGGCTGTGCTGGCTCCACCAGCTACCGCCAAGCCCGAGGCCGTTCGCCCCACCCAGCCGCCAGCCGTCGTGCAAACCGCGCCGGCGCCACAGCCTGCGCCATCTCCAGCAAGTGATGCGGCCAAGGCGGCTGAGGCCAAGAAGGCGGCCGAGGCAAAGACAGCCGAAGCCAAGAGGATCGCAGACGCCAAAGCAGCGGAGGATGCCCGCAAGGCGGCAGAGGCCAAAGCAGCCGAGGAAGCACGCAAGTCTGCCGAGGCCAAGAAGCTCGCGGACGCCAAGGCGGCCGAGGACGCCCGCAAGGCGGCTGAAGCGAAGGCAGCCGAGGAGGCACGCAAGGCCGCCGAAGCCAAGAAGCTCGCGGACGCCAAGGCGGCCGAGGACGCCCGCAAGGCGGCAGAAGCGAAGGCGGCTGAGGAATCACGCAAGGCCGCCGAGGCCAAGAAGCTCGCCGACGCCAAGGCGGTGGAGGCGAAGGCTGCGGAGGAAGCCGCCCGCAAGGTCGCGGAAGCCAAGGCTGGCGAGGACGCCCGCAAGGCAGCTCAGGTGAAGGCAGAGGAAGCCCGCAGGGCTGCGGAGACCAAGAGGGTAGCCGAGGCCAAGGCCAAGGCGGCCGAGGACGCCCGCAAATTTGCAGAGGCAAAGGCCGCGGAAGCGCGAAAGGCGCCCGAGGTGAAGCAAGCCGAGGATGCAAAAAGGGCCGAAGCACAGCGATTGGCCGTTCAGAAAAAGGCCGAGGAGGGGAAAGCCGCCGTCGATGCCAAGCGGGCCGAGGTAGAGGCCAGGAAGGCCGAGGTGGAGAAGAGGGCAAAAGCTTCGAAGGCGGCTGCTGAAGCGGCCGAGGCCAAGCGGCTTGCCGCGGCCAACGATGCCCGGCGGCCAGAGGTGGAGGCGAGGAAGGCCGAGGCGGAGAAGCGGGCAAAAGCTGCGAAGGAGGCTGCTGAAGCGGCCGAGGCCAAACGGCTTGCCGCGGCCAAGACAGCCAAGCCGGCTGAAGTGGAAAAGCAACCGGCCCGCCCGGGCGATCAGCCGAGAGAGGTGAGCGCTGCGTGCTCCGCCGCCGGAGCCTCGATTACGGCGCCAGGCTGGTACGTTGTGACGAAGGGCGACACCCTTTCCCAGATCTCCCAGCGCCACTATGGAAAGGCATTGCGCTACCAGGCAGTCCGGGCCGCCAACCCGAGCCGGATTTACAACCCACACAGGATATTCGTGTGTCAGCGCATCTACCTTCCGGATTTACGCACGTAGCTCTGTAGCCTTGGCGATGCGTGGGCCAGCCGAGCCCGACTGGCGATAGGCGACAGACATCGACAAAGGGCGAGCCCGCCGCTAAAGCCACGGGCATGCAACGACCCATTCCAGGGGCTTCCGGCGGCGTGTTGGCCGGTGCGATCGCGCGACTCAGAGTACCGCCCGCCAACATGCGCGTGATCAAGGCGCTCGGGCCCTACGTGTGGCCCTCCGAGCGGCCGGACCTGCAAGCCACGGTGGTGCTGTCGCTGGCGCTGATGCTGGTCGCCAAGCTCGTCACCGTGGCGATGCCCTTCACCTTCAAGTGGGCGACGGATGCGCTGGTGGCGGCATCAGGCGGCGCGCAGCCCGAGGTCTCGACGCCGCTGTGGCTGGTGGCAGCGCCGGTGCTGGCCATCGTGCTCTACGGCGCCGTGCGCATCGCCATGGCGCTGCTGGTGCAGGTGCGCGAGGGGATGTTCGCCAAGGTGGCGATGCACGCCGTTCGCAAGCTGGCGCTCAACACCTTCCAGCACATGCATGAGCTGTCCTTGCGGTTTCACCTGGAGCGCAAGACGGGCGGATTGACCCGCGTGCTGGAGCGCGGCCGGCTCGGGATCGAGAACATCTCGCGCATGGTGCTGATGACTTTCGTGCCGACGATCGTCGAGTTCGTGCTGGTGCTGGCGGTGTGCGCCTGGCAGTTCGATTGGCGCTACGTCGTGACCGTGCTGGCGATGATCGTGCTCTACCTGTGGTTCACGGTTCAGGCTACGAACTGGCGCATCAAGATCCGCCGTACCATGAACGAGAGCGACAGCGAGGCCAACACCAAGGCGATCGACAGCCTGCTCAACTACGAGACGGTCAAGTACTTCGGTGCCGAGGAGCGCGAGGCGCGACGCTACGACCAGTCGATGGCGGCCTACGAGCGGGCGAGCATCAAGACCTACACCTCGCTTGCGGTGCTCAATGCCGGGCAGGCGGCGATCTTCACCAGCGCGCTGACGCTGTGCATGGTGATGTCCGGCATCGACGTGGCCGCGGGCCGCGTCAGCGTCGGCCAGTTCGTGATGGTGAACGCGCTGCTGCTGCAGCTGTTCATTCCGCTCAACTTCATGGGCATGGTGTATCGCGAGATCAAGCAATCGCTGACCGACATCGAGCGCATGCTCGAGGTGCTGACGGTCCCGCCCGAGGTGGCCGACAACCCCGGCGCACGGGAGCTCATGGTCGCGGGCGGGACCATTCGCTTCGAGAACGTCAAGTTCTGCTACGAGCCCGAGCGCACCATCCTGGATGGATTGTCCTTCGACGTGCCGGCCGGGCAAATGGTAGCCATCGTCGGGCCGTCAGGGGCCGGCAAGTCGACCGTGTCACGCATCCTGCTGCGCTTCTACGACGTGGCCGCCGGGCGCGTGACGATCGACGGGCAGGATATCCGCGACGTTACGCAGAAGTCGCTGCGGGCGGCGATGGGTGTGGTGCCGCAGGATACGGTGCTGTTCAACGACTCCATTCTGTACAACATCCGCTATGGCCGGCCCGAGGCAACCGACGAGGAGGTGCGCGAGGCGGCCCGCATGGCCCAGATCGATACCTTCATCCGGGCCCTGCCGGACGGCTACGACAGCATGGTGGGCGAGCGCGGCCTCAAGCTGTCGGGTGGCGAGAAGCAGCGCGTCGCCATTGCCCGCACCATCCTCAAGGGCCCGCCGATCCTGATCCTGGACGAGGCCACCAGCGCGCTCGACAGTCACACCGAGAAGGAGATCCAGGACGCGCTCGACCTGGTGGCCAAGGATCGCACGACGCTGGTCATCGCCCATCGGCTGTCGACCATCGTTGGCGCGGACCGCATCTTGGTGCTCGATGGCGGGCGGCTCGTCGAGCAGGGCACGCATGGGGAGCTGCTCGCCGGGGACGGGCTCTACGCCAGTCTATGGAACCGCCAGCGCCAGGCCGAGAAGGCGCGCGAGCAGCTGGCGGAGGCGCTGGCGCACGAAGGGGAGCGGGTTAGGGGCGGCAGGCTGGAAGCTGACGCAAGCTCGGCCGCCGGGCCGTTCCTTGGCCCGGCCCGCGATCCTGTGGCATCAACCGAGTAAGGCCGTGGCCCAAACAAATGATCCGCCACGGCCGCAATGCCGCAGCGGATCGCTCGGATGGTTTTCCGCACCGAAACTATACTGCAACGGTCCCCATCCCCTCCGCGCAATACTGATGTGCACATACGCTAGTGCAACTCGAAGACGCTGGCAGTCACTTGGGTGACAGGAGGTTGCGAATCTTTGCTCTGTCGCTTGCAGACTGACCGGCAACAGACGAAGCAATCATGCCGTCGTGATGTTGCCCAGCCGGTTTGCTAATGCGGAAAAGAGTGTTTCAAGCAATTCTGCACTATGCTCGGCCGGGTTCGGAGTGAGCAGCATGGACGACGAGAGCAGAGCCCGGCATAGATGGCGCCGGCTGCAGGAGGGGCTGCGGCCGTGGCGACAACGCGGAGTGCTTGCGGCCCGGCACAGCGCGCGCCGCGCCGGACCCGTGTTGCGCGCGAGCTGGGCCGCCGCGAAGCCTGTGCTTCGCACGACTTTGCAGATCGTTCTGGGCCTTCTCCTGTTGCTCGAGGAGTGGGGCTGGCGGCCGCTTGCGGACCTGATTGGGCGGCTGGCCCGGTGGCGTCCTTGGGCGCAGCTCGAGCACGCCATAGCGCGCCTGCCTCCCTACGCGGCGCTGCTGGTCTTCGCGCTGCCCTCGTTGCTGCTGCTGCCGCTGAAGTTTCTGGCGGTTTTTCTTATCGCCAAGGGCCAAGTGATACTCGCGGCCGTTCTCTTTGCTGCGGCCAAGGTGGTCTCCACCGCATTCATTGCGCGCCTGTTCATGCTGACGCAGCCGGCACTGATGCAGATCGGCTGGTTCGCGTGGTGCTACGACCGCTTTGTGCCATGGAAAGAGGCGCTGGTGGACTACGTGCGCGGCTCGTGGGTGTGGCGCGTGAGCAGGGTATGGAAGGAGCGCGCGAGGCGCGTGTGGGTGGCGCAGTGGCGCATTTGGCGGCCGACCGCGGTTCAATTGCGCGTCAGGATGCGCGCAGCCGCCGAGAAGGCGATAGCTCAACTGCGCCGCCTCTTGCAGCAGCTGCGCGCGCGGGGCGCCGCAGGACAGCAGTAGGGACCAGCTGAGACCCCAGCCTGGCTGGCCTCCGCTCAACGCGCCGGCGTCCTCTCCGAGACGGTCAGGCTGTCGAGCCGGGCTTGCAGGCTTGGAGGCTGCGCGGCTCCTGGCGGGGGCGAATGCACCCAGCCATAGGCCAGCATCGTCAGCACGGCAGAAGCCGCGAAGAAATAGGTGCCCGGCAGCACCGATGCCTCCGAGTAGCCCGAGGCATTGATGTAGAACACGACGAGGGCAAGCACCATGACGTCGGTCATCGAGTAGCGCCCCACCCACTCCATGGCGGCCAGCGTTCGGCTACGAAACGCGTGCGGAAGGCTTGGGGAAGCGACCAGCGTGACGAGGTACAGCAGCTTCAAGAACGGGAACAGCATCGAGAAGGCAAAGATCACGAGGCAGAGCAGCACCTCTTGGCTCGAGTAGAGCGCCCAGATGATGGTGGCGATCGAGTGCTGCTTGGTCCAGACGAAGACGGTGGTGAAACTGACAGCCGGCAGCATCACGCCGAGCGCGAGCGACAGCGTGGCGAGGATGATCAATAGGCTCAACGCAAGGTTGCGCATGGGCGTGGGGTATCCCGTCCGCGCGGGTTGCGGAAGCGGCGTGGCCCGGCCGTCGTTCTTCAGCCAGGCGTAGGCCAGCATCATGAGCAGCACCGAGGCCGAGAAGAAATAGAGGCCCGCAAGGCTGCGGGCGTCGAACAGGCCCTGCTGCTTGACGAAGAAGATGGACAGCGCCAGCACCAGCACATCTTGCATCGACCATTTCCCGAGCCATTCGAGCGCTCGCAGCTGGCGCGCGAGGCGAACGAGCTCTGGCTGGGGCAGGGCGGCGAGCAACAACAGGTACAGCAGCTTCACAACGGGCAGGAAAATCCCGAACACGAGCACGATGACGCCCATGAAAACCTGACCCGAGCGGATGAGGGCGTTGACGGCGGAGAGCAGCGAATGCTCGTAGGTGAGGAAGACGAACTTGGTGAGCCTGATGATCGGCAGGCTGACGCCCAGCGCGAGGCAGACGCTCGCGCCAATCAAGGCAACGCCCAACAGAAACCGACGGCCCCCAATCGTCATGACCGTGCCGTTCCCGACCAACAGAACGCTGCCCATCCTAGTGTGGCGTCTCCGAAATGCCGACACCCTTCGCGGCTAGGCTCTTCTGCGCAATTCGGAGACAGGACATTAGGCGGGCCAGGCGGCGGCATTGCGTCGGGGTCGGCCCGGAGAGCAGGTGCCGAGCGGGGCAGTGCGGCTTCGGCAGCGGCCTACGCCGGCAGCTTGGCGGCGTTGTGGGCGATGCCCTTCTCATCGAGCAGCTGTTGCAGCTCGCCAGCCTGGAACATCTCGCGGACGATGTCGCAGCCACCCACGAACTCGCCCTTGACGTAGAGCTGCGGGATCGTTGGCCAGTTGGAGAACGCCTTGATGCCCTCACGGACCTCCATGCTGTCCAGGACGTTCACGTCCTTATAGGAGACGCCGAGGTATCCCAGAATCTGGACCAGCTGCGCGGAAAATCCGCACTGGGGGAAGCTCTGCGTGCCCTTCATGAACAGCACGATGTCGTTGTCGGCCACGGCCTTGCGGATCCAGTCTTGGACGGCTTGCTGGCTCATACCTGAACCTTTCTCTCCGGCGCTTGCGGACTTGAGTCGCACCCAAGGGCGCTTCACATGTGGGCAATGGCTCGACGTAGTCAACCTTTGGGCGCTGCAGTGGTGAGGGCAAGGGCGTGCAGGATGCCGCCCATACGCCCTTGCAGCGCGTCGTAGATGATCTTGTGCTGTTGCAGGCGGGTCTTGCCCAGGAACTCCTTGGTGACGACATGGGCGGCGTAGTGGTCGCCGTCGCCGGCCAGGTCGCGGATCGTCACCTCCGCGTCGGGCAAGCGCTCCTTGATGAGGCGCTCGATCTCTTTGGCATCCATGGGCATGGCGTTAGGCTACCCGCGACCTAACCATCAGACAGGGCCAAGCGCCGCTCGATGCGATCCAGCCTGCCCTTGATGCGGTCGATCTCCAAGTTCTGCCCTGCTTTGGAAACTTGGGTTGTCGCGAAATTTTGCTCTATCAGACCTGTACGCAGGACCAAGCGCTTCACGTCCTCGCGCGTCTCGTCCACTACCGATCGAACGTGCCGCAGGTGCTCGAGTATCAGGTTGTTCACTTCGTCAGCCATTCTCGCACCCTAACAGGAGCAAATTGCAGATGACAATTACGTAGTTCACATTTTGTCAACTACGTAGTGCCGTTGCAGATGCAAGAACATTAGAGGAACATCAACTTCCGGAACCTGGCGAGGCCATGTACTGCGGCAGCCACGCTTCGTGTACGGCGCGCAGATCGACGAGCGCAAGCGACGCCTCGCTCGTCAGGGTGAGGCTAGCGCCACCGGTGCGGCCCACGACCCGAGCCGGCAGCGCGAGCAGACGGGCACGCTCGATGATCTCCTCGGCAAGCTCAGGGCTTGCCTCCAGCACATAGCGGCCCTGATCCTCGCCGAACCACGCAGCGTGCGCTGGAAGCTTGCCCTCGTAAGGGAAGAGCTGGACCCCGAGCCCTCCGGCGAGCGCCATCTCGGCGATGGCCACCAGCAGGCCGCCGTCGCTCACGTCGTGCACCGCCTGCACTTTGCCCTCGCGGATGAGCGAGCGGACCAGGTTGCCGGCTTTGATCTCGTCGGCCAGATCCACCGGGGGCGGGGCGCCCTCGACCTTGCCGGTCGCGGTGAGCTGATAGAGGCTCTGCCCGAGGTGGCCGACCTCGCGGCCGATGACCACCAGCAGATCGCCTTCGGCAACGAGCGCGATCCTCGCCATGCGGCCGACATCGGGCACCAGGCCGACGCCGCCGATGGCGGGGGTCGGCGGAATCGCGACACCATTGGTCTCGTTGTAGAGGGAGACGTTGCCCGACACGACCGGGTACTTCAGGGCCTCGCACGCTTCCTTCATGCCTTGCACGGCGCCGACGAACTGGCCCATCACCTCGGGCCGCTCGGGATTGCCGAAGTTCATGTTGTCGGTGATGGCGAGCGGATCGGCGCCGACGGCAATCAGGTTGCGCCAGGTCTCGACCACCGCCTGCTTGGTGCCCATGACGGGATCGGCCAGCACATAGCGCGGCGTCACATCGCAGGTCGCGGCGATGCCCTTGGCTGTGCCGTGCACCCGCACGACCGCGGCGTCGCCGCCGGGGCGCTGCACGGTGTCGCCCATCACCATGTGGTCGTACTGCTCCCAGATCCAACGCCGGGATGCCAGGTGCGGCCCGCCCATCATGGTCTTGAGCGCGCCCAGGATGCTGTTGGGTGCCGGCACCCATTCGGGCAGGATGATCTTGGGCGGGATGGTCGGAACCCAGGGCCGCTCGTAGCGTGGGGCGGAGTTGGCGAGCGTCGCCACGGGCAGGTCGGCTTCCACCGCGCCCTTGTGCTTGACGATCATGCGGCCGGTGTCGGTGGTGTGGCCGATGACGGCGAAGTCGAGGCCCCACTTCTTGAAGATCGCCTGGGCCTCTTCCTCGCGACCCGGCTTCAGGATCATGAGCATGCGCTCCTGGCTCTCGGAGAGCATCATCTCATAGGCCGTCATGCCGGTTTCACGTTGCGGCACGTGGTCGAGATCGAGCTCGATGCCGACGCCGCCCTTGTCCGCCATCTCGGAGGTGGACGACGTGAGCCCCGCGGCGCCCATGTCCTGGATGGCGACGATGGCGTCGCTGGCCATCAATTCGAGGCACGCCTCGATCAGCAGCTTCTCCGTGAAGGGGTCGCCGACCTGCACGGTCGGACGCTTCTCGGCCGACTTGTCGTCGAACTCGGCCGACGCCATGGTGGCGCCGTGGATGCCGTCGCGCCCGGTCTTGGAGCCCACGTAGACGACCGGCAGGCCGACGCCCTTGGCGGCCGAGTAGAAGATTTTGTCGGCCCTGGCGAGGCCGATGCACATGGCGTTGACCAGGATGTTGCCGTTGTAGCCGGGATCGAAGTTGGTCTCGCCGCCGACCGTCGGCACGCCGGTGCAATTGCCGTAGCCGCCGATGCCCGCCACGACACCTGACACCAGATGACGGGTCTTGGGATGGGCGGGGTCGCCGAAGCGCAGCGCGTTGAGGTTGGCGACCGGCCGCGCGCCCATGGTGAAGACGTCGCGCATGATGCCGCCGACGCCCGTGGCGGCCCCCTGGTAGGGCTCGATGAAGGAGGGGTGATTGTGGCTCTCCATCTTGAAGACGACGGCATCGCCGTCGCCGATGTCGACCACGCCGGCGTTCTCGCCGGGCCCCTGGATCACCTGCGGGCCCTTGGTCGGCAGCTGCGCGAGCCACACGCGCGAGGACTTGTAGGAGCAGTGCTCGCTCCACATGACCGAGAAGATGCCGAGCTCGGTGAGTGAGGGCGCGCGGCCCAGGATCTCGAGCAGCCGCTGGTATTCCTGCGGCGTGAGGCCGTGCTGGGCGACGGTCTCAGGTGTGATGCTGACCTTGGCTTTGGCGTCCATCAGCCGCTCGCGGGTGAGATTCTCTGGTTTCGAAGGTGCTTATATCGGGCGGATCGCACTGAGTCCTATGTCGCCGGTGCCGCGCTTGTGGGCCGCGTTGATCCAGCGCCGCGAGCAGGAACGCGGCGCCGGGCCAGCTGGCGCAGCGTTTTCTCCATGCGGGTAGCCTGTCGCCAACGGAACGGCGCAAATCAGCCGAGCATCAACGCGTGTTGTTGCAATCGTTCGCGAGGCAGTAGCCTGCACGGCCGGACGGGGGCGCGGGAGGGAGCCATGACAAGCACGAGCAACGAGCCTGTGGGGCTGATCAGCTACCGCGGCTCCATGTACCCGCGCGACTGCGACCACATGGGTCACATCAATGTCGCCACCTACACCGCCAAGTTCGACGAGGCGCAGCTGGGTGCTGTTCTGGCACCTCGGCGTCACGCCCTCCTATCTGCGCGGCGAGCGCTACGGCGTGGCCGGCGTGCAGCAGAACATCAGCTACAAGCAGGAGCTGTTCGCGGGCGACGTGATCGAGGTGCGCTCGTCCGTGCTGGAGGTGGCCGACAAACGCGTGCGGTTCCGGCACGACATGTACAACCTGGAAAGCGGCGCGCTGGTGGCGTCCTGCGAGCTGACTGCAGTGCACCTCGACAAGATTGCGCACAAGGCCTGCGCGCTGCCGGCTCACGTGCGGGCGAAGGCCGAGGCCATGCTGGCGGGCACTTGCTAGATGACGCTGGCGCCCATCGCTCTCGCCATCGTCGGCGTCACCGTCGTCGTCACGTCGTTCATCTCCGGCATCTTCGGCATGGCCGGCGGCATGCTGCTGCTGGGCGTGCTGCTGATCTACCTCGACGTGGCGCCGGCGATGGTGCTGTTCGGCGTGATCCAGAGCGCCGCCAACGGCTGGCGCGCCACGCTGTGGGTGGCGCATGTCGACTGGGGCATCGTGTGGCGCTACCTGGTGGGCTCCACCTTGATGTTCCTGGCCTTGCGCACGGTGGCGATCCTGCCCAGCAAGGCCATGCTGTACTTGGGGCTCGGGCTGATCCCGTTCGCGGCCGAGCTGTTGCCCAAGCGGCTGACGCCCGACATCACGCGGCCGGGCGCGCCCTACATCTGCGGCGCCTTCATCATCGTGCTGCAGCTGATGGCAGGCGCGGCCGGGCACATCCTCGACATCTTCTTCCAAAAGAGCCGGCTCGACCGCAAGACCATCGTCGGCACCAAGGCGGTGACGCAGGTGGCGGGCCACCTCTACCGCATCGCCTACTTCGGCTCGTTCGAATTCGCCTTCGACACCAGCATTCCCTGGTGGGGCTATGCGGCGCGATCGCGCTTTCGTTCGCGGGCACATCGCTGGCAGCGCCCGTGCTGCTGCGCATGACGGACGCGAATTTCGCGCTATGGAGCCGGCGCGTGACGATCAGCGTGGCGCTGGTCTACCTGGTGCGCGGGCTGTGGCTCGTCACCGTGGGATAGCGCGGCAAAAAGAAAAGGGGCGCATCGCGCGCCCCTTTTCTTCGCGCGATAGCGCAACTACCTGCCAGCGTAGCGCCGGCCGCCCGAGTTGAGCGATACGAAGCGCGGGCCGATGTCCACGTGGACGTGGCTCATGCCGGAATAGGTCATGGTGCCGCCGGAGCGGTGGTTGGCGATCAGCCAGCGCACGATCGCCGCCTTGCGCGGACCTGCGTTGAAGTCGACCGCGTTGCCGCTGGCGTGCCGCGAGATGCGCCCCGTGCCGGCGATGCGAGCGCCGGGGCGGCAGGTGGAGACGATCTGCACCCCGCCGAACTGGGATTCGATGCGGCCCAGCAGCGCGCGCGCCGCCGGCGTCAAGCAGCCGCGTGACACGCCAGGCGTCGCATAGCGTGTGAAGCTGCGCTGGGCCATCGGCGCGGGGCCGCGCGCCGCGACGCGGCGCGAGCGCGTCCCGCCGCGGCGGGCCTGGCGGGTGGCGTAGCGCCGTCCGGAGCGGGTGGTACGATAGTGAGAGCGGCCCTTGGCCGAGCGGCGATAGCTGGGGCGCTCGTAGGAGCCGTCGGACTCTTGGAAGTGAAAGTTGCCGCCGGAGCTGGGCGCGAAATCGCTCGGCCGGGCGGAGGCAGCCGTTGCCAGTGTGCAAAGCGCAGCACCGAGTGCCACGGTGAAGAGCCGTTTCATGAGTGCTTCTCCTGATTTCAGATTGACGAACTAGCCGGACCCGCAACGGGCAAAAGCCCGGGTCCGGCGGCGTCACCGGCGGCGCCATGGATCGTCCGACGCAAATCAGAGTCCCCCGTTGAACGCAGCGGTCCCAATCCCTCCGTGAGCCGTGCCCGCTCTCCTCCGTTTCGACCGAATGCTTGGGCCGGCTCTTTTGGGCGGCCCTCTGTCGGCAAGGCTTGTGGCCACAATGAGGCTGGTTTTATTCAATCATTGCAGGCAAGTTTCACGCGGAATGCATTTTTAACGTGAACATGGGCGCGTACCGCCCGGTGCGACAATGTTGCGACTGCAATTCAGTTTCGCTGACCGTGCCCCTCTCACGGCCGGTTAATTGGCGGGCTAACGTCTTCGCGCGTCTGGACTATTGCTGCATGCGGCCGCTAGGGTCGCGCGCGGAACGCAACAGGCGGGGGACGAGCCATGCAGCTTGCGCCGATGCGCTATACGAAAATCGATGGGACGGCGGTGGCCGTGTCCGTGACCTCCGCTGCGGAAGCGAAGGCTGCGCTGAAGGAGCTGCGCCACAAGAAGCGTGAGCTGAAGTTCCTGCGCGGGGCGCTCAGGCGCCGCCTCAAGACCGTGCGCCCGCCGACGCAGCAGACGGGCAAGCGCAAGCCGGCCGTGTCGTGGCTGGCGCAGATCGGGCGCGGCATCAGGTGGGTGTTTGCCTCGCTGTTCGAGATCGCCACCGTGGCCAAGGCCGAGCGCCGCGCCCGCGATCCCGCCGAGATGGAGCGCGAGCTGCAGCGCATCGACGAGACGCTGCACAACATCGAGGGCTGCATCCTTCAACTCGAGGGCAAGATGCTGAGCCTGGGGTGAACGCGCGGCGCGGCCGAGCGTTGGACGACTATAAGCCGTTTTCCATGGGACCAGCCGAGGCGCGAGCAGCCTCCCACGGTCGCGCCCCTGACGCTCGACCGGTACAGCACTCAGCGGAACAACGTGTCCACGTAGGCCGCGCCGATGCCGACCTTTTCGTAGTGCGCACGCGCCATCGCGATGTAGTCGTGCACGTCGAAATGACCGATCGACTGGCCCTGCTCGTCGAGCCAGATTAGCGGGCCCTTGACATTGAAGTGCACGAGCATCGGGTCGGGATGGTGGTGTGCCACGAGCGTATGGCTCTCCCCCGGGGTCTCGTAGACGAAGTCGCCAGCGGTGGCGACCCAGTCGTGCTCCAGGTAGCTCCACTTGCCGGACAAGGTAAATGCGAACACCTCATGCGGGTGGTAGTGGCGATTGACCAGCCCGGGGCCGTCGGCGCGCAGCACGTCGGCCCATCTATTCTGAGCGGGCGAAATCCACAGGGGCCGCGAAGAGACGGTCTCAGTGATCGGGATATAGTAGCGCCGGTCCGTGGTGGCCGCGTTGGCGATGTACACCTCGGGCTTGGCGTCGGGCCTAAACACGTTGCGTATCGGCGGGATGTCACGCCAGAACTCTTCGGGCAACTCCTGCATGGGGCGTCTCCTCGTTTGTTTGCTTTGGTCACTATTCATAGCGAAGAACGCGCCGCGGGCGCTATCGTCATCCGGACCATTGCTCGCGCAGACAGTACATTGCCAGCGTGACATGCGACCGTCGGCGGCGCACTTCACTTCCGCCTTCAAGGCGCGCTACAGCCTCACGCTGCCTCAGCATCGCCACGACAGCTCCGGGTGACCCTGCCTTCGCGTAACATCATCACGCCAACGCCGCCGCCAGCTCGGCGAAATTGGCGACGATCAGGTCGGGCTGATGCGGCGTCTCGCCGAAGGGGCGCTTCCTGCGGTCGATGAAGGCCGAGCGCATGCCGTAAGCCTTGGCGCCGATGCAGTCGAAGGCGTGGTTGGCGACGAACAGTATGGAGCTGCGCTCCTGGCCGATGATCTCCTCGCACCTTGCGTAGGTCCTCCAGTGCGGCTTGAAGAAACCCGCCTCCTGCACCGAGATCACGTGGTCGAAGGCAAAGCCGGTGTGGGGCCCCGCGGCTTTGAGCATGTCGCGGTCGCCGTTGGAGAGGATGGCCAGCCTATAGCCGGCGCCGCGCAGTTTCTCGAGCGCCGCCACCACGTCGGGGAAGGGCTTCAGGCTCTCGATCTGGCTCACCAGCCAGCGCACCTCGTCCTGGGTGTAGCTGATCTTGCAGCGGTCCATGACGTGCGAGACGGCGCGGTGGCCGATCTGGCGATAGGGCGTGTGGCCACGATCGATGAGCGCGTCGATCATCGAGCTCTCGAAGTGCGTGCGCCGCCACCAGGTGACAAAGCTGTCCGGCGCGCCGTCCCAGCCCTTGGCCTTCAGGAACGGCGTCACCGCTTCGGTGAGGCCCTTCTGCATATCGACGATGGTGCCGTACTGGTCGAAGGCCAGCGCCTTGATCTCGCGCTTGAGGATCTCGGGGCGTTGCATGGGCGTCTCCGCTGGTGCGGTTCCTACTACAGCCGCCGGTTGGGGATGGACCAGGCGAGCAGCGTGCCGGCGGCGGCGAAGGCGGCAATGGTCAGGAAGGCGGCGCGGAAGGCGGCCGCGATCTCCGCCTTGAGCACGGCCTGGCGCTCGAGGCGGCAGGTCGGCGAGCGCAGCCTGTCCGTGTTCCAGCAGCGCGCCGAACAGGGGCGCGGCGCCCGGATCGCTCAAGGACAGGGCGGCGAACAGCACGGTGCCGACCAGCGCCGTGCCGACCGCGGCGCCGATCGAGCGCGAGAGCTGCACCGAGGCGGCCGCGGTGCCGAGCGACGCCGGGCCCGCCGCGTTCTGCACCGTCACCTGCACGACGCCCATCACGGTGCCCATGAACAGGCCGTTGCAGAAGAGCACGCGCCGAGCCACGCAGTTGCCGAGCCGGTCGGCAAGCAGGGCGAGCGCCAGCAGCGAGGCGGTGGCGAAGATCAGGCCGATCGAGGGGAAGATGGCGGTCAGGCCGGTGCGGCTGACGCTGCGCCCGGTCAGCATGGAGCCGAAGCCGATGCCGAGCATCAGCGGCAGCAGCAACAGCCCGGTCTCGGAGGCGGAAGTGCCGCGCGCCACGCGCAGGTAGAGCGGCAGGAAGGCGATCAGCGACACCAGCGTGGCGCCGTGGCAGGCGGCGAGCGAGTCGCTGCGCCAGATGGTGGGCTGGCGCAGCAGCGAGATGGGCAGCAGCGGGAAGGGCGCGCGCCGCTCCCGCCGCACCAGAAAGACCAGTGCGGCGAGGCCCAGCGCCATCAGCAGGGCAAATGCGGCGAGGCTGCGTCGCGTTCATCCGCTGCACCTGCTCCAGCGCCAGCAGCACGGGCACGATGAAGCCGACGAACAGGACAGCCCAGGCCGTCGAACGACCAGGGCTCGCCGCGCGCCGGCCGGACGGCAGGCGCGCGGTGAGCAGGCAGGCGAGTGCCGCCGAGCGGCAAGTTGACCAGGAACACGCTGCGCCAGCCGAAGTGCTGGGTGAGATAGCCGCCGATCACCGGCCCGAAGGTGCTGACGTGACCATGACGGAGGCGAGATAGCCCTGGTAGCGGGCGCGCTCGCGCGGCGGGATGGCCTCGCCGATCAGCGCCTGCGACAGCGTCATCAGGCCGCCGCCGCCGAGCCCCTGCAGCACGCGGGCGAAGGCTCAGCATCTCGACGCTGGTGGCGGCGGCGCACAGGAGGGAGGCGGCGAGAAACATGCCGAGCGCCACGAACATCATGCGCTTGCCGCCGTAGACGTCGCGCAGCTGGCCGTAGACGGGCGCCGCGACCGTGCCGGCGACCAGATAGGCCACCACCACCCATGACACGCGCTCCACGCCGCCCAGCGAGGCGGCAATGGCGGGCAGCGCGGTCGCCACGATGGTCTGGTCCGCCACCGCCAGGAACATCGGCAGCATGATGGAGGGGAAGACGGTCAGGAACAGCCGGCCGGCGATGGCTTGGGCTCGATGTCGTCTTTCATGCATTGGCGCCCGCTGGTCGGCGGTTTAGCACGTTGCCGCGCGATCCAACGCTGCCGCGTCAGTCGGCCCTCCGTGCATCCGCGCCGCAAGTCCGACAGACGACGCGGGACCAGGCCGGGACCCATGCACCACTCGACAGGCTCTTCGGCCAACGCCCGACACGACTAGGCAGCGGGGGCGTCAATGCGGTGCGGCAATCGTTGCGCACAGTCGCACCGAGGGCCGGTCGCTGCATGGGTCCGTCCGGTCCCGCGCACGCTTCGCGCGCTTGCGGCGACGGGATGACGATGGAGTGAGCGCCGTGCCACGCGCTGCAGCGCGTGCGCGAGCGGTGGGCCTGGATGCGTGCTTGGGCCACAACCGCTTCTGCAGCGTAGAGGCCAAGCCGGAACAGCAGCAGCACGGCGACGGCGGCGCGTAGAACAGCGGCTCGAAAGTCCAGGACTTGACCAGCATCAGGAAATGGATCGCCGCCGCCGCGGCCGCGACATAGACGAGCCGGTGCAGCCGCTGCCAGGCGGCGCCGCCCAGCCGGCGGATCATGGCGCTGTTGGAGGTGACCGCCAGCGGCACCAGGAGCGTGAACGCCAGCATGCCGACGGTGATGTAGGGCCGCTTGACGATGTCGGCCCAGATGGCGGCGAAGTCGAGGCCCTGGTCGAGCACCATGTAGACGGTCAGATGCAGCGCCGCGTAGTAGAAGGCGAGCAGGCCGATGGCGCGGCGATAGCGGATCAGGCTCGGGCCGCCGAGCCGGCGCAGCGGGGTGATGGCAAGCGCGAGGATCAGGAAGCGCAGCGCCCACAGGCCCAGCGCGCGCTCCAGCGTGTTCTGCGGGTCGGCGCCGAGCTGGTCGGTGAGGCCCAGATAGAAGTACCACACGGCCGGCAGCCATGCCGACGATGTAGATCGCCCGCCGCACCGGGTCGGCGCCCGACAGCAGGCGACGCAGCGCTCGCAGGTGTCGCGGCCCGCGCAGGCATTCAGTGGTTGGCCCTCAGGTCCATGCCGGCATAGAGGCTCGCAACCTGCTCGCCGTAGCCGTTGAACATCAGCGTCGGCCGGCGCCGGCCGAACAGGCCGCCCTCGCCGATGCGCCGCTCCGTCGCCTGGCTCCAGCGCGGATGGTCGACCTCGGGGTTGACGTTGGAGTAGAAGCCGTACTCGCGCGCGTTCTGCACCTTCCAGGAGATCGGCGGCTCGGTCTCGGTGAGGCGGATGCGCACGATCGACTTGATGCTCTTGAAGCCGTACTTCCAGGGCACCACCAGCCGGATCGGCGCGCCGTTCTGGTTGGGCAGCGTCTCGCCGTAGAGGCCGACCGCCAGGATGGTGAGCGGATGCATCGCCTCGTCGAGGCGCAGGCCTTCCACGTAGGGCCACGGCAGCGGCTGGAACACGCCGCGCTGGCCCGGCATCTCGGCCGGGCGCACCAGCGTCTCGAAGGCGACGTACTTGGCGCTGCCCTGCGGCTCGACCCGCTTCAGCACCTCCGACAGCGGGAAGCCGACCCACGGGATCACCATCGACCAGCCCTCCACGCAGCGCATGCGATAGATGCGCTCCTCCAGCGCGCACGGGCTTGACGAGGTCGTCGAAGTCGTAGTCGCCGGGCTTGCCGACCAGGCCGTCGATCTTCACCTTCCACGGCATGGTGGTGAGCGTGCCCGCGTTCTGCGCCGGGTCGCCCTTGTCGGTGCCGAACTCGTAGAAGTTGTTGTAGGTGGTGATGTCCTTGAGCGAGGTGAGCTGCTCGCCGGTGGTGGAGAGCGGGCTCTTGGCGCGCCTGCAAGGGTGCGGCCTCGGCGCTGCCGGCGAATGCGCCGACATTGTGCCGATGAGGCCCAGCGAGGCGGCGCCGGCCAGGAACTCCCGGCGGCGCAGGTACACGCCCTCGCGGCGTGATCTCGGAAGGGGCGATGTCGGACGGCCGCTTGATCAGCATGGGACCTCTTTGGCTCTGTGAGCGAGAAATACGCCGCGTTGCGGTGGTGCGGAAGGGGGCGACGATGCCCGCTGACACGCTTGTGACTCGCGGTGAAGGCGCGGTGTTGCCCACGCCTGCGCAGTGGCGTGCGCACGCACTTGCCCTCTTTCGCATATTCGCTGGGAAGCTGGACAAGGTTACAGCACCAGGCGGCGCTATCGGCGATATGGGCTGGTTGCTGTGCCGGGGAACGAGTTAAATCCCCGTGATGCAGGCGCCGAACCAAGGCAGATCGGGAGCAAATGCAACACGCCGCTTGCGTCGCAGCCGTCCCCGGGGTCTGCTGAGGGCCGCGCACCAAACCGGCTAGGCGGCGCCCCGTAACCGGCGATCCGTTGAAGGATGCCGCGACGCCGCAAACGACACAATCGGAACGTGCGCGGGGAGGGTACTGGCATGGCTCTTCGCATCAAGAGCAGCCAGGATTTCTGCACCGGCTGCGCGTTCATCGCGTTCGGAGCGGCCACCGTGGTGCTCGCCAGCGAGTATCCGCTGGGCAGCGCGGCGCGCATGGGGCCCGGCTATTTTCCGACCGCGCTCGGCTGGCTGCTGGCCGGAATCGGCGTGCTGGTGCTGCTCAAGTCGCTGGCCTCGACGCGGCGGCGGCAGCGTCGGGCGCCTCATCCATGGCTGCTGCTGCGCCTGCTGCTGGCGGTGGCGGCCTTCGCCTTGCTGCTCAACCCGCTCGGCCTGGTGGCCGACGGCCGTCGTCGTGGTGATGCTCGCCGCCTCGGCCGGGCACGAGTTCCGCTTCGGCGAGGCGCTCGCTCAACGCGGCGCTGCTGGCGCTGCTGTCCTACCTGCTGTTCGTCTGGGGGCTCAACCAGACCATTGCCGGTCTGGCCTTGGTTCCTCGCCGTGTGAGCGAGGCACAGCCATGGCCGCGGGAGACCTCCTCGGCAATCTCGCGCTCGGGCTCGCCACGGCCGTCGAGCGTGCAGAACCTGCTCTACTGCTTCATCGGCGTGCTGCTCGGCACGCTGATCGGCGTGCTGCCGGGCATCGGGCCGGTCGCCACCATCGCCATGCTGCTGCCCATCACCTACGCGCTGGCGCCGACCGCGGCGCTGATCATGCTGGCCGGCATCTACTACGGGGCGCAGTACGGCGGCTCGACCACGGCGATCCTGGTCAACCTGCCGGGCGAGGCCTCCTCGGTGGTGACGTGCCTCGACGGCTACCAGATGGCGCGGCAGGGGCAGGCGGGGCCCGCGCTCGCCATGGCGGCCATCGCGTCTTTCGTGGCCGGCACGGCTGCGACGCTGATCTGCGCGCTGCTGGCGGCGCCGCTGGCACTGCTGGCGACGCAGTTCGGCCCGGCTGAATATTTCTCGCTGATGGTGCTCGGCCTGATCGGGGCGGTGGTGATCGCCCATCGCTCGGCGCTGAAGGCCGTCGGCATGGTGATCGTCGGCCTGATCCTGGGCCTCGTCGGCACCGACGTGAATACGGGAACGCAGCGCTTCACCTTCGGCGTGACGGACCTGTTCGACGGCATCGGCTTCATCGTCGTGGCGGTCGGCGTATTCGCCATCGCCGAGATCGTCTCCAACCTGGAGCAGAAGGAGAAGCGCGAGGTCTTCACCGACAAGGTCGGCAGCCTGATGCCGAGCCGCGACCAGCTCAGGCAATCGGCGTTGCCGATCGCGCGCGGGACGCTGGTGGGCTCCGCGCTCGGCATCCTGCCGGCCGGCGGCGCGCTGCTGGCCTCGTTCGCGGCCTATGCCGTGGAGAAGAAGGTCGCCAAGGACCCCTCCCGCTTCGGCAAGGGTGCGATCGAGGGCGTGGTGGGGCCGGAGGCCGCCAACAATGCTGGCGCGCAGACGTCGTTCATCCCGATGCTGACGCTCGGCATCCCGCCCAACGTGGTGATGGCGCTGATGATCGGCGCCATGATGATCCACAACATCCAGCCGGGGCCGCAGGTGATGACCAAGAACCCCGAGCTGTTCTGGGGGCTGATCGCCAGCATGTGGCTCGGCAACCTGATGCTGGTGGTGCTCAACCTGCCGCTGGTCGGCATCTGGGTGCGGCTGCTGTCGCTGCCCTACCGCTTCCTCTATCCGGCGATCGTCCTGTTCTGCTGCATCGGCGTCTACACGCTGTCGAACAACACCTTCGATGTGCGCATGGTGGTGCTGTTCGGCGCGCTCGGCTACCTGTTCGCCAGGATCGGCTGCGAGCCGGCGCCGATGCTGCTGGGCTTCATCCTGGGGCCGATGATGGAGGAGTACTTCCGCCGCGCCCTCATTATCGAGCGCGGCGACTTCAGCGTGTTCGTCAACCGCCCGATCAGTGCAGCGCTGCTGGCGGCAGCGCTGCTGGTGGCTGGTGTCGATGTCGCTGCCGGCGATCGCCAGTGGCGGCGGCGGGCCGTCGCCCAGTAGGGCGGAGGCTCGAGGTTCCCTCTCCCCGCTTGCGGGGAGAGGGAGGGCCGTGCTGCTACTCCGGCGTCAGGCCGAGGCTTTACACGAGGCTGATCCAGATCGGGGCCTCCTCCTCGTGAGCTTGCGGAACTCCTGGTGCCCCATGGCGGCCTCGTCGATGCCGATAGGTGTCGAGCAGCTTCTGCACGCGCTCGCTCTTGCCGCCCGCGACCATCAAGTCCGACAGGCGCTGCACGATCTCCTGCGGCATGCCAGCCGGTCCGACGCAGCCGATGTAGCCCTTCAGCTTGGAAGGCCTTGGATGTCACGCCCTGCTCGAGGTAGGTCGCTACGTCCGGCAGCTTGCTCATGCGCTGCATTGCGGCACCGCGATCGCCCGGCCCGCGCCCGACTGCAGGACATTGGAGGCGGCGGCGTAGCTCCCGACTGCCGCCTGGATCACGCCGGCAGCCAGGTCCTGCCACATGGGCGCCTCGCCGCGGTAGTGCACGGCCTCCATCTGCAGGCCGAAATGCTTGTTGAGCTCGCCGACCGCGATGTGTGCGGCGGAGCCTGCGGCGTAGGTGCCGAAGCTCACCTTGTTCTTGCGGGCGTACTCGGCGAATTCCTTCAGATTGGTGGCACCAGTGGCCTTGCTGGCGACCAGCGGCAGGCCGCCGGACGGCATGTAGGCGATCAGCACGAAGTCCTTGTCGGGGTCGTAGGGCAGGCTCTTGTAGAGCACGCGGTTCATCACCATGGTGGTGGTGATCGTGAACATCAGCGTGTAGCCGTCGGCCGGCGCCGTCTTCACGGCCTGCGCGCCGATGTGCCGCCGGCGCCCGGCCGGTTCTCGACCACCACCGGCTGGCCGACCTGCTGGGAGACGTAATCGCCGTAAGCGCGGGCGAAGAGATCGGTCAATCCGCCTGGCGGGATAGTGACGACGATCCTGATCGGCTTCGACGGCCAGGCCTGGGCCAGCGCCGGAGCCCCAAAGGGCAATACGGCGGCGGTGGATGCGCCGGTTTTTATCAGCGTGCGGCGCGAAATCCTGGACGAGTTGGACGACATTGGGGGCAACCTCCCTGCGATGCGTCTTGTGGCGACGTTTTGCGCGGCAAGTATGCAGGCTGAGCGGTCGCCACGCCAGCGCGAGATGGCCAGCTGCGGTGTGCGCTGCCCGGGCCGGGTCAGCCGTTCGTGATGGCGATCAGGCGGTCCAGCGCGGTCTTGGCGGCGCCGGAGTCGATCGCGCGGGCGGCCAGCGTCGCGCCTTGAGCGAGGTCGGGAGCCTTGCCGGCGACGATCAGGGCCGCCGCCGCGTTGAGCACGGCGATGTCGCGCAGCGGCGTCTTTTTGCCGGCCAGCACGTCGCGGATGGCGGCCGCGTTGTGCTTGGCGTCGCCGCCCTTGAGGTCGGAGAGCTTGGCAGGGGCGATACCGGCGTCGGCGGGCGTCACCTCGAACACGGTGACCTTGCCGTCCTTGACCTCGGCCACGTCGGTGGCGCCCGTGGTGGTGAGCTCGTCGAGCCCGTCGTGGCCGTGCACCACCCACACGTGCTCGCAGCCGAGGTTGTTCAAGACGTGGGCGATGGGCTCCACCCAGTGCCAGGAGAAGACGCCCACCACCTGCCGCTTGACGCCGGCTGGATTGCAGATGGGGCCCAGCAGGTTGAAGATGGTGCGGATGCCGAGCTCGCCGCGGATCGGCGCCCAGTGCTTCAAGGCAGGATGGTGCTGCGGCGCCCACAAGAAGCCGACGCCGGCCTCGTTGACGCAGCGCGCGGTGATCTCGAACGGCACGTCGATCTTGACGCCGAGCGCGGTGAGCACGTCGGAGGCGCCGGCCAGCGACGACACCGAGCGGTTGCCGTGCTTGGCGATCTTCACCCCGGCGCCGGCGGCGACCAGCGCCGCGCAGGTCGAGACGTTGTAGGTGCCGGTGCCGTCGCCGCCGGTGCCGACGATGTCGACGGCGCCGGGCGGCACCTCCACGCCGTGCATGCGCGCGCGCAGCATCTGTGCGGCGCCGGCGATCTCCTCGACCGTCTCGCCGCGCACGCGCAAGGCCATCAGGAAGGCGCCCATCTGAGCGGGCGTGGCGGCGCCCTCGGTCATCTGCTCCAGCGCGGTGCGGATCTCGACCTCGCTCAAGGTGGCGCCGCCCGAGACTTTCTGGATCAGCTGGCGCAGTTCGAGGGAGGGCTGGTCGGCGGGGCTCATGTGGGGGCTCGTGGCAGGTCAGGCGGCGTGGCGCGCGGGTTTCACGTTGCGGCGGCGCGGCGCCATGCCGGCCAGCTCGAGGAAATTGGCGAGCAGCGCGTGGCCGTGCTCGCTAGCGATGCTCTCGGGATGGAACTGCACGCCGTGCACGGGATGGGTCTTGTGCTGCAGCCCCATGATGAGGCCGTCGGCGGTTCTGGCGGTGACGGTGAGGCTGCTGGGCAGACCCTCGCGCTCCACGATCAGCGAGTGGTATCGCGTCACCTCGAAGCTCTTGGGCAGCCCCTTGAAGATGCCCTTGGCCGTGTTGGTGATCTTGGAGAGCTTGCCGTGCATGAGCACGGGAGCGCGCACCACCTTGCCGCCGTAGGCCTGGCCGATCGCCTGGTGGCCGAGGCACACGCCGAGGATGGGGATTCTTGGGCCCGGCTTTCTCGATCAGCTCCAGGCAGATGCCGGCCTCGTTGGGCGTGCAGGGGCCGGGCGACAGCACGATCGCCTTGGGCTTGCGCTTGATGGCCTCGGCCACCGTGATCTTGTCGTTGCGCACGACATGGCAGGCGGCGCCCAGCTCGCCCAGGTAGTGGACGAGGTTATAGGTGAAGCTGTCGTAGTTATCGATCAGGACCAGCATGGTGAGGGTTTAGGGGAGCCGCAGGTTCCAGGTCAAGGCAGGCGCATCCAAGTTGATTTCTTCGTCTGCGGCCGTTGCGCTAGCATTGGCGCGTTGTGAAAGGCATTTGCTGCTCAGGGAGGTCGGCCATGTATGCCGCGATACGTCAAGCCAAACTGAAGCCGGGCACCGCCGAGGAGGTCATCAAGAAGGCCAACGATGGGGCGGTGCCGATCATCACGGCCCAGCCGGGGTTCAAGAGCTACTACCTGGTGCTCGGCGACGACGGCTCCATCACCACGGTCAGCATCTTCGCCGACAAGGCCGCGGCGGAAGCCTGCAACGCCAAGATGCTGGACTGGATCAAAGCCAACGTAGGGCCGCATCTGGACGGGCCACCCAAGGCCATGGAGGGCCGGGTGGCGATCAGCAAGCCTTGAGGCTTGGCCGCTATGGCAGCCGTTTCGGCGCCATGAAGATGCGCAGCCGGCCGGCGCGCGCGCGTACCTTGGACCAGGCCTGCGCCTCGAAGTCGATGACGGCGAGGCCGCCGGTCGGGAATTTGCGCGCGAGCGCATCGACAAGCTCGGGGTCGCCCGCGCCCGCAAGCTCGATTGCCAGCTGGTGCAGGCCCGGATCGTGCGCCACGATCATGACGTGCGCCACCTTGCCGGCAACTTTGCGCAAGCGCTGCAGGAGAACCGAGGCGGGAGCGAGATAGATCGCGTCCTCGTAGGCGACGGTGGGGGTCGGCGAGAGGTGCGGCAGCACCAGATCGAGGGTCTGGCGCGTGCGCAACGAAGTCGAGCACAGGACAAGCTCGGGCTGAACCGCGTTCCTGGCCAAGAAGTGGCCCATGCGCGGGGCCGCCTCGCGCCCGCGCTCGTTGAGGGGGCGGTCGAAGTCCTCGAGCTCGGGATCGTCCCAGCTCGACTTGGCGTGGCGCAGGAGGGAAAGCGTGAGCATGGCTCAAGCATAACCAATGCCACGCCGTTCTTGTAGGCAGTCGAGCCTGGGGGAAAAGCCCCGTCCATCGGGGGAAACGTTGGTTTGCCCGCACCTGAATGAGCGTGCCGCAAGCGCTGGGCCAAGTGATGCGCTAGCGATGAGCCGGGAGGACCAAGAAAAATGGGGTTGACCCGACAGATGTCAGATCAACCCCCACCCGCACCAGGTTTGACCAGGAAATGCTTGCGCCTGCCCGTGCCCGGCTTTTTGTCCCGCGCAGCTTGATTTCGTCCCGGCTCTTGTTTCTCGATCTCCCGACCATCACCATCACAGGAGACCGCAGTTCCCTCGCCGGTCGCTGCAACTTGGATGCGCACGATACAAAAACGGCCGCCGCCCGCCATGACGCGTTTGCACTATGACTGCCGACGGCCAGAGCGCGAGGCCGCGGCCACGAGCTAGTGTCCTGATCGCGAAATTCGTCTCAGCGCGAGGCAACCGGGGAACGAATTTCGCGATCTGAAGGACACTAGAAAAATCATGGTGCTAGTGTGATTCAGATCGAGAAGTCCGCTCTCGACCCCAGCCCAAAGCGATGGTGCGGACTTCTCGATCATCACACTAGTTGGAGTGCCCAAGCGCGCTGAACAGGACCGCGACCAGCTCTGCCTGGCGATGCGTTTCAGTCTTCTCCAACAGCGATCTAAGCTGGTTGCGAGCGGTGTTCGGAGCGATGCCGCGACTGCGCGCATAGCTGCCGGTGCTGGAGCCCTGCATGAGGGCAACGGCGAGCTTCACCTCGGCCGGCGTGAGCTTGAATGCGTCGCGCAGGCGGGCGGCTGCGTCGGAGCTTGCCGACCAGGGTGTGGTCACGATGAGCAGCGCCAACCGCTCCGGGTCGACCAGGAAGCGGCTGAGCGGTCCCTTGCCCACGGAGTCGTCGGCGACCAGGGGCACGACGTTCAGCCAGCAGGCAGCGCCTTCCTTGGTCGTGAAGCCCACCGCGCTTGGCGCGGCCGCGAGATCGGGGTTGAAGCAGGCGTGCAAGGCTCGCGCGAGGCCCGCCTCGGCAGACGCTTCGGCCAGTGCCACGCCGCCTCGCGCCACCTTGAAGGTGCCTCCCGACCGCAAAAGCGCCTCTCCCGCACGGTTGGCGGCTCGCACGCGCTGCCTGCTGTCGACAATCAGGGCCGGTCCGCCGATGCGCTCGAGCAGCGTCGCCAACTGCGCCGGCCCGTGGTGCAGGCTGGCAAAGCGGTGGGATACCTCGAAACTGCGCGCCACGTGAGGAGCGATTGCCGATGCCAGGCCGACCGCTCGTTTGTCGACCTTCACGGCCCGCCGCACCGAGTAGTCGAACACGAGGAAGCAGACACGGTCAGCTGTCGTCCAAAGGGGGATGCCGACATTTGCGCCGTAGCCCCTCTCGAGCAGCCAGTCCTGGTAGAACTCCGTGTCGCGCACCCGCTCCATGATGAAGCGGCTTTCGTGCCCGACGACCGGCACTCCGACTGCCAGCTTGGGTACCAGCGGGGCGTAGGGATTGAGCGGAGCCCATTGCGTCTTGAACTCGTGCATCAGGCCCGGGTCCCAGCCGCCGGCAACGGTAATGCTCGCCGGCGGCGTACCGCTCTGATAGCCGTGCAGGGATACGCAGGCCATCGGCAACACCTCGTGCAGGCGGTCGACGACGTCCTGCCAGGCACTCGGGTCGAGGCCGGCGCGATGGATGGTGTCTACTAGAGCCAGAAACTTGCGCTCTGGAACAAGCATGAAAAATCCAGGAGAAATAAGCTCAAAGAAGGTCTTTAAACTTCATATTAGCGCGGCCAGCCCCGGATAGGCAAATCTCTAGCGGTTGCCGCGCTTGACGCGCTCGGCGAAGCGCACGGCCTCCTCGGCGGCCTTGAACAGGGCCCGCGCCTTCTGCTCGCACTCGGCCTGCTCGGCCTTGGGGCTGCTGTCGGCGACGATGCCGGCACCGGCCTGGACGTGCATCACCCCGTCCTTGACCAGCGCGGTCCTGAGCACGATGCAGCTGTCCATCTCGCCGTCGGCCGAGAAGTAGCCGACACAGCCGCCGTAGGGGCCGCGCTTGTCCTTCTCCAGCTCGTCGATGATCTGCATGGCCCGCACCTTGGGGGCGCCGGAAAGCGTGCCGGCGGGGAAGCCGGCCATCAGCGCGTCGATGGTGTCGCACTTCTTGTCGAGCTGGCCCACCACGTTGGAGACGATGTGCATGACGTGGCTGTAGCGCTCGACGGCGAAGCTGTCGGTGACGCGCACGGTGCCAATCTTGCCGACGCGGCCGACGTCGTTGCGGCCGAGATCGAGCAGCATCAGGTGCTCGGCGCGCTCCTTGGGGTCTGCCAGCAGCTCGGCTTCCAGAGCCTTGTCCTCGTCGGGGCTGGCGCCGCGGCGGCGGGTGCCAGCGAGCGGGCGGATCGTCACCTCGCCGTCGCGCACGCGCACCAGGAGCTCCGGGCTCGAGCCGACCAGCGCAAAGGCACCGAAATCGAGGTGGAACAGGAAGGGGGAGGGATTGGTGCGGCGCAAGGCCCGGTAGAGCGCCAATGGCGGCAGGCTGAACGGCACCGAGAAGCGCTGCGCCAGCACCACCTGGAAGATGTCGCCGGCGGCGATGTATGCCTTGGCCCGCGCCACCATCGCCATGTACTCGGCCGGCGCGGTGTTGGAGACGGGCTCGGGCAGCGCCAGATGGGTGGCCGCCATCGACGTGGCATGCGGCAGCGGCTCATCGAGCGCCTGCACCACGCCGCGCAGGCGGTCGAGCGCGTGCTGGTAGGCGACCTCGGCATCGATGCCGGGTTTGGGGCGCACCGGCGTGACGACGATCATCTCGTCCTTCACCGCATCGAACACAACCATGAGGGTCGGCCGCACCAGCAGGCCGTCGGGAACACCGAGCGCGTCGGGCGGCGCATCGGGCAGGCGCTCGACCAGGCGAACGGTGTCGTAGCCCATGTAGCCGATGATGCCGGCGGCAATCGGCGGCAGCTCGGGCGGCAGGTCTATTCGCGAAGCGTCCAACAAATCGCGCAGCGACTCGAGCGGCGGCTTGCCTGCCGGCTCGAAGGCGTGCGCATGGGTCTGCGGGCGGGTATTGATCTCGGCGGTGCTGGCGAGCATGCGCCAGACGATGTCCGGGGCGAGGCCGATGATGGAATAGCGCCCGCGCACGGCGCCGCCCTCCACCGATTCCAGCAGGCAGCTCATCGGCCGGCCTTCGCTGAGCTTGAGCATCGCCGACACGGGCGTCTCGAGGTCGGCAACGAGCCGTGTCCACACCACCTGGGCGCGGCCGGCGCGGTAGCCGCCGGCGAACTGGGAAAGCGGCGGCTGCGCCTCGAAATCCCGCGAGACAATGTCGAGCTTGGTCATGGGGACGCTTCCTAGTGTCCTGATCGCGAAATTCGTCTCAGCGCGAGGCAACCGGGGAACGAATTTCGCGATCTGAAGGACACTAGCAAAATCATGAAGCTAGTGTGATTCAGATCGAGAAGTCCGCTGCCTGACCCAGCCCAGCGCGATGTGCGGACTTCTCGATCATCACACTAGCCCCGCGGGGCGCATCAGTCGTCCGAGGTTTCCTGGGGCAGATCGGCCTGGGGTCCCAGCGCCTGCTTGAGCACCTTCTCGTTCACCGTGAAGCCGTAGCGCGTGCGCAGCCCCGACACGTACTGCTCGAGCACGTCGATGCGCATCTGGTTGGCGACGTCGTCGCGCAGCTTGGCGGCCTGCTCGGGCGTGGGCGGCGGCGCGGTGATGACGTCGGCGACGCGAATGACGACCTGCGACTTGCCGTCCGCGGTGGCGACTTGCGAGGCACCGCCCTTGGGCAGGCTGAACGCCTCCTGCATGCCCGCCGAGGGCAGCCCCGCCGGCGGCGCGGCGGCGCGCTTCAGCGGCGCGCTGCGCTCGATCTTGGCGTTGCCCAGCTCCTTGGCGATCGTCTCCAGCTTCTCGCCGGACTCGAGCCGCACGACCTGCTTGGCGGCGAGCGCCACCATCTCCTTGCGCTTCTCGCTCTCGAGGTAGTTGGCGAGCACCTCCGCCTTGACCTCCTCGAAGGCCTTCTGGCGCTCCGGCGTGGTCGACACCAGCTCGAACCAGGCATAGCCGCCGTCGCTGAGATCCAAGGTCTCGGTCTCCACGCCTGGCGAGGCCTCGAAGATCGCCTCGGCGATGCGGCCGGCGTCGGCATGGTCGATCACGGCCTTGCCGTCGTTGGTCTTGCCGAGACGATTGATCTCGGCGATCTCCATGTAGGGCAGCTTGAGCTGCTCGCCGATGTCCTTGAGCGCAATGCCTTTGGCGCGCTCGACGTCGGCCTTGTCGTGCAGCTCGCCCAGCTTCTGGCCGACGCGCTCGTTGGCGAGGCGCTCCTTAAGCTCGGGCTTGACGTCGTCGAAGGTGCGCTGCTTGCCGCCTTGGATGTCCGTCACCCGCACCAGCGCCACCGAGAATTGTCCCTGGACGGGCCGCGACAGCTCGTCCTTCTTCAGAGCGAACGCGGCCTCGGCGATCTTGGGATCGATCATCTCCGCGCGGGTCAATACGCCCAGATCGGTGTCGGCGGCGGGGAAGCCCAGCTTGTCGGCGGCCTCCTCGAAATTCTTGGCCTTGGACAGCTCCGCGTAGGCCTTCTCGGCTGCCGCCTTGTCGGGGAAGGTGAGCTGCGCGATCTTGCGCTTCTCGGGGACGTTGAAGGTCTCCTTGCTCGCCTCGTAGGCCGCCTTCACCTCATCGTCGGTGATGGGCGTGCGCGACAGCGCGTCTGCGCGCGAGAGCAGCAGCAGCTTGGCCTTGCGATGCTCCAGCGCGATGTATTGGCGCAAGTTCTGCTGGTAGAACTCGCGCAGCTGAGCCTCCGACGGCTCGGCCTTCTTGATCAGCTTGTCATAGTCGGGCGCCAGATACTCGATGACGCGCGTCTCCTCGCGGTAGCGATGCAGCGCCTCGAGCAGGGCCGTCTGCGGAACGAGTTCCGGCGCCGAGCGTCTCGGTCAGCTGCTCGCGTATGATGTCGCGCCGGCGGGCCTGGATGTACTGGCCCTCGCTGACATAGCCCAGCTGCGAGATGAGCTGGCGGAACCTGGTCGGCGAGAACTGGCCGCCCTCCTGGAACGCCGGATCGCCGCGCACGACGGTGACGACGATATTGTCGGACACGGCAAGGTCCAGTGCGTTGGCGTGCAGGTCGAGCGAGGCGAAGCCGATCAGCCGAGAAAGCGCGCGCGATTCCACGCCCAGGATCTTGGCCTGCTCCGGGGTGAGCTTGCGGCCCAGCCGGCGCGCGATCGACTGCATCTCGTCCTGGTAGGCCTGGCGGAACTCGTCGGGCGTGATCTTGGTCTTGCCCACGGTGGCAAGCGCGCTGTCGCCGGAGGTGCGGACGACGTCGCCGATGCCCCAGATGGCAAAGGCGACGACCAGCAGCGCCAGCAGGAGCTTGGTAAAGAGGTTCGTGACGCCGCGCCGCATCGCATCGAGCATGACGATTTTTCCAGTTTTGTTGCCGCACTGCCTGTGCCGGCCAAGCCGTCTTACCGGCGAGGCGCCGGAAGTCCAGATTTTTCCGCGCCCGTGGCGCGCATGGCCCTATTATGAACCGGAGCGCGGGCAATGAGAAGGCGAGGGTCGACTAGGAATGGCACATGAGGCAGGGATCCGGCCGCTGGTGGCGGGCAACTGGAAGATGAACGGGGTGCAATCCTCGCTCGGCGAGGCGCGGCGGGTGCGCGAGCGGCTGGATGAGGCCGGATTTGCGCCTGCGGTCGACGTCATGATCTGCCCGCCGGCAACCCTGGTCGGGGCGCTTGCGGGCGAGGCGGCGGGCTCGCGGCTGCAGGTCGGCGGACAGGACTGTCACGCCGCAGCCGGTGGGGCGCACACGGGCGATATTGCCGCAGAGATGCTCAAGGATGCCGGCGCCGGCGCCGTCATCGTCGGCCATTCGGAGCGGCGCGCCGACCATGGCGAGCGCTCGGGAGACGTCAGGTCCAAGGCCGCTGCGGCGCACCGCGCCGGGTTGGTTGCGATCGTCTGCGTCGGCGAGACGGCCGGCGAGCGCAAGGCCGGGCTCACGCTCGCGGTAGTGGGTCGGCAGCTCGCGGCGTCGCTGCCCGATACCGCGCGCGCGGCCGACACGGTGGTGGCCTACGAGCCGGTATGGGCGATCGGCACGGGGCTCGTGGCCTCGCTGTCCGACATCGCCGAGGTGCACGCGGCCATCCGCGGCGCGCTCGAGCAGCGCTTCGCCGGCGAGGGGGCGCGCATGCGCATCCTCTACGGCGGCTCGGTGAAGCCCGATAACGCCGGGCCCATTTTCGCGGTTGCCAACGTCAACGGCGGCCTGGTCGGCGGCGCCAGTCTCAAGGCCGGCGATTTCCTGGCCATCGTCGCTGCGTGCGCGGCTTGACTGGCCTGCCCTGAACACGCTTAGTGCGGCCCTCGCGCCAGCGAAAAGACAAGAGCTGACCAAAAGCAGTCATGAGACGGGCGTTCCTGCCTCTTTCACTTGGCATTGCTGCCAGCCTCGCGGTGCTGGCGAACGGGCATGCCGCGCCGTTGGAGCCCGAGGTCTGCTCCAAGCTCAAGGACGAGCGCGTGGTGCTGGAGCAGGCCGGCGTGCGCGGCAACATGGCCAAGGGGCCGCAGTGGGCCAAGGCCAACCTGCCGCCCGACAAGCTCGAGCAGATCCGGCGGCTCATCGATGTGGAGAGCCAGCTGTTGTTTCGCTGCTCGGGCCAGCGGTTGATCGAGCTGCCGGCAGGCGTGGAGGCCGATCCGGCAGCCGTCGTTCCGCCCGACGAAGCTGCCGAGGGCAAGGAAGCCCCGCCGGCCAAGGCGGATGCAGCCCCTGGCGACAAGAAGGCTCCCGCCGACAAGAAGGCGCCCCCCGACAAGAAGGCCACTGTCGCCAAGACGCCCTCCGCGGACAAGGCAGCGCCGCCCAAAACAAAGGCGGACGAGGACGCGGCCAAGGCCAAGGCGCCGGCCCAGAAGGGGGCTCCGGCAAAGCGGGCGCCGGAGAAGGCCGGCGAGGCCGGTGCGCAGCCCAAGGCGGCCGCGAAAGCCAAACCCAAGGCCAAGGCGGACGACGCCTTCAAGCCGCCGCCTTCCGATCCGGAAAATCCCTTCCCCAACGCCAAGCAATAGTCGGGCAGAGTTTGGCAGGCCGGGGCGCCGCGCCCGCCGTCTTGCCGGGGTGCACGGCGGTAATGGCTGGAAGCGCGAGGACGAGTGGTGTAATACCGCGCCAACCCGGCAAACCTCCAGGACGGACGCTCGCATGGCCACCGTGCTTCTCATCATCCACATCATGATCGCGCTGGCGCTGATCGGCGTCGTGCTGCTGCAGCGCTCGGAGGGCGGCGCGCTCGGCATCGGCGGCGGCGGCGGCGGGTTCATGACCGGACGCGGTGCGGCCAACTTCCTCACCCGGGTGACCGCGGGCCTGGCGGCGGCCTTCTTCTTCACCAGCCTGGTGCTGTCGCTGCTGGCGACCCAGCCGCAGCGCTCCATCATCGATCCGCAGCTCGGCCAGCCCGGTGCGCCGGGCGGGCCCCAGCCGGGCAAGCCCAAGCCGCCCGCGTCGCAGCCGTCCTCGCTGCCGTCGATCGATCTCAACAAGACCGATCCGGGCGGCGTGGGCCTGCCGGGCGAGCTGCCCAAGGTGCCGCAGTCGAAGTAGCGGCGGCGCGGCTGGTCAGGAATATTCCGTGACCCGGCCTGCCTCGTTGTCGAGCAGGATCATGAGATCGAAATAGCGGCAGGTGGGCTCCGAGCCGGTGTGCGGGCCTTGACCTGGGCGCGCCACTCGGGGCCGTGCGCGGCTTCCGCGGCCTCCCGCGACTTCCAGAGATAGACGGCGCCGCCCTGCGCACCGTCCTGGGTGCGCATGAAGTGCTTGCGGGCGAGGTCGGGGTTGGCGCGCCACTTCGCCACCACGCTGCGCGCGCCTTCCAGCTCGTCCGCGCGGTCGAGGCCCGGCGGGTTGTCGAACAGCACCAGCTCGAGGATCATGGGGCGGCTCCCTAGGTGTCATCGCCTAACAGGCGTCAAGGATAGCTGAGCAACACCGCCCCTGGATCCCGGATATGCGCATCCCGCCAATTCCGGGATGACAGCCGCTACAACGCAATCTCACGTTGCGTGGCGAAGGGCGTGGATGCGGCGCAAAAAACACACTTCGAATCGTGGCCGGCCGATGTATTCTGCGGGTCCATGGCGCGGTACATCTTCATCACCGGCGGCGTGGTCTCTTCGCTCGGCAAAGGGCTGGCTTCTGCGGCCCTCGGGGCACTCCTGCAGGCACGCGGCTACAAGGTTCGCCTGCGGAAGCTCGACCCCTACCTCAACGTCGACCCCGGCACTATGAGCCCTTACCAGCACGGTGAGGTGTTCGTGACGGACGACGGGGCGGAAACGGACCTCGATCTCGGCCACTACGAGCGCTTCACCGGCGTGCCGGCGAAGCGATCCGACAACATCACCACGGGCCGCATCTACCAGGAGATCCTGGCCCGCGAGCGGCGCGGCGACTACCTCGGCGGCACCGTGCAGGTGATCCCGCACGTGACGGATGCGATCAAGGCGTTCGTCACCTCGGGCAACGAGGGGCTCGACTTCGTGCTGGTGGAGATCGGCGGCACGGTCGGCGACATCGAGGGCCTGCCGTTCTTCGAGGCGATCCGCCAGCTCGGCAACGAGCTTCCCAGGGGCGATTCCGTTTTCATCCACCTCACCCTGGTCCCGTTCATCCCCAGTGCCGGCGAGCTCAAGACCAAGCCGACGCAGCACTCGGTGAAGGAGCTGCGCTCGATCGGCATCCAGCCCGACATTCTCTTGTGCCGCTGCGACCGCGAGGTGCCGGCGTCCGAGCGGAGGAAGATCGCGCTGTTCTGCAACGTGCGGCCCGAGGCGGTGATCCAGGCGCTGGATGTGGCCTCCATCTACGACGTGCCGCTCGCCTATCATCGCGAGGGGCTCGACAGCCAAGTGCTCGACGCGTTCGGCATCAAGCAGGCGCCGCCGCCCAAGCTTGCCAAGTGGCAGGCCATCTCGGATGCCATCGCCAACCCGGAAGGCGAGGTGACGATCGCCATCGTCGGCAAGTACACCGGCCTCAAGGACGCCTACAAGTCGCTCAACGAGGCGCTGTTCCACGGCGGCATCGC
This sequence comes from uncultured Alphaproteobacteria bacterium, assembly GCA_963756735.1. GTDB lineage: Bacteria > Pseudomonadota > Alphaproteobacteria > Rhizobiales > Hyphomicrobiaceae > AWTP1-13. The sequence continues at coordinate 20,669 of CAVWOY010000031.1, read as the reverse complement.
CAACAAGGTGAAGGTGAGGCTCGAGTGGATCGAGAGCGAGGTGTTCGAGGCCAAGGACCCCGCGCTCTACCTGGAAGACGTGCACGGCATTCTGGTGCCCGGCGGCTTCGGCGAGCGTGGCTCGGAGGGCAAGATCCTGGCCGCCCGCTTCGCACGCACGCGCAAGGTGCCCTACTTCGGCATCTGCTTCGGCATGCAGATGGCGGTGATCGAGGCGGCGCGCGATCTCGTCGGCATCGACAAGGCGGGCTCCACCGAGTTCGGCCCGACGCCGGATCCGGTGATCGGCCTGATGACCGAGTGGATGCGCGGCAACGAGCTGGAGAAGCGCCAGATGAACGGCGACCTCGGCGGCACCATGCGGCTCGGCGCCTATCCCGCCGCGCTCGCCAAGGGCAGCCGCGTGGCCAAGATCTACGGCGACACCGTGATCTCGGAGCGCCACCGCCACCGCTACGAGGTGAACACCGGCTATCGCGAGCGGTTGGAGAAGGCGGGCATGCGCTTTGCCGGCATGTCGCCCGACGGGCTGCTGCCGGAGATCATCGAGTTTCCGGAGCACCCGTGGTTCGTCGGCGTGCAGTTCCACCCGGAGCTGAAATCGCGGCCCTTCGACCCGCACCCGCTGTTCGCGAGCTTCATCGCCGCGGCGGTGGAGCAGAGTAGGCTGGTTTGAGGCTGTGGCGCCCTGCGTTTGCTGCCCATGGCCCGCTCACTCGCTTCCAGATGACCTGGGCCCCCGCCTCCGCGGGGGTGACGCCAGTGGTGGAGGGTGTCGCTTTCCACTAACGTCATTCCTGCGAAGGCGGGAACCTACCACCGTGCCGCTGGGACAACTATCCGCATGACACTGGTCTTCAACCCCGCCGACCCTGGCGTGCGGGCCGATCCGCATCCGATCCTGGCCCGTATGCGCAGCGAGGATCCGGTGCATTGGCACCCCAGGCTGCGGTCCTGGATCCTGACGCGCTACGACGACGTGAAGTTCGCGCTTGGCACCGAGGCCATGTCGCCCGACCGCCTGAGGCCGTTCTACGACAAGCTGCCCGGCGAGACGCGCAACTTGCTCGCCGAGATGATGCGCTATCTCAACTTGTGGATCGTGTTTCGCGATCCGCCCGAGCACACGCGGGTGCGCGGGCTCGTCAACAAGGCGTTCCTGCCGGGAACCATCAACGGCTTCCGCCCGAGGATCGAACAGATCACCGCCCTCCTGCTCGACCGGCTGGCCGGAGAGGACGAGATCGACCTGGTCGCCCGCTTGACGATGCCTCTGCCGGCGCTCGTGATCATGGGCATTCTTGGCGTCGCGGACGACTACCTGGACCGCATCAAGGCCTGGTCCGACGACATCATGCTGTTCATCGGCTCCGCCCAGGATACGCCCGGCAAGTACGAGCTTGCCCGGCGCGGCGCGCATGAGATGGCCGGCTTCTTCCGCGAGGAGATCGAGCGTCGCCGCGCCGAGCCTGGCGACGATCTGCTGACGCTTCTGATCAGCGCGCGGGACGAGCGCGACAGCCTGTCGGAGGACGAGCTGGTCGCCACCGCCATGCTGCTGCTGTTCGCCGGACACGAGACGACGACCAACCTGCTGAGCACGGCCTCGCTGTCGCTCATGCGCCATCCCGAACAGCGCGATCGATTCATCCAGCAACCCGCGCTGGCCAGCACGGCGGTGGAGGAGTTCCTGCGCTACGACGCACCGACCAATGCGATGACGCGCGTCGTGCGCACCGCCCACGAGCTGCGCGGCAAGGCGATGCAGCCGGGCGACCGCGTGTTCGCCGTGATCAATGCGGCAAACAGGGACGCAGCGCAGTTCACCGATCCCGACCGCCTGGATGTGGCTCGATCCCCCAACCGCCATCTCACCTTCGGGCAGGGCATCCACTTCTGCCTCGGCGCCCAGCTTGCGAGGCTCGAGGCGCGCATCGCGCTGCCTTTGCTGTTCGCGCGCTATCCGCAGATGACGCCGGGCCGGGGCGAGCGGGTCTGGCTCGATGCGCTCATCATGCGCGGGTTGAAATCGCTGCCGGTAAAGCTCGGGCCGAGGGCATAGCGCGCAGGCGGTGCCGGTCTGCGACCGTCAAAAGCGCGTGAGTCAGAAGCGCGTGACGTGGGCGGAGACGCATTGCCAGCGTCCGTCACGCAACTGCCAATCGTCGGTGTAGCGCCCGCCGCCCTGGCTGCCGTCCGGCTTTTCGTAACTGGTGCGCGCGTGAATGATGGCGAAGTCGCCAAGAATGCGGATCGTCACGTCGTGCTCGCGGATGTTCTTCACCGTTGAGCCGCGCCCGATCTGCGCCAGGAACGCCTTGCGGTCGATGAAGGTGCCGTCGGGGTTGGTGTTGCGGAAGTCCTCCGCCAGGTTGGCGTCGAACCAGGCCACATCGGCCTCGTCGACCGAGCGGATGTAGTTGCGGTTGAGCTCAGCCAGAGCCGCGCGCTGCTGCTCGGTATCGGCCATGTGCTTCACTCCCGGCAAGGGCGGGTGGGATCATCGGTGTGGGTGCATGCTAGCACGGCAGTCATTCTCGCGAAGGCGAGAACCCACTATACTTGTCAGGAGAGAAGCGCGTGCTGGCGCCGGCTGTTGGCACGAGACGGCTACGCCAGTACCCGAACGGAGTCCGCTCAATGCAACGCCGTCTCAACTACGTCAAAGCCGCGCCCGCCGTTTACGAGGGCATGCTCGCGCTCCAGGGCGTGGTGGACAAGAGCGGCCTCGAGAAGGGGCTGCTGGAGCTCGTCAAGATCCGCGCCTCGCAGATCAACAAGTGCGCCTTCTGCCTGCACATGCACACGCGCGACGCGCGCAAGCTGGGCGAGAGCGAGGAGCGCATCTACCTGCTGGACGCCTGGCGCGAGTCGCTGCTCTACACGGAGCGTGAACGGGCGGCTCTGGCCTGGACCGAGGCGCTGACCCTGCTGCCCGAGACCGGAGCGCCCGATGACATCTACGCGGAAGTTGCGGCGCAGTTCTCCGAGCCCGAGATTGCCAACCTGACGCTCGCCATCGGCGCGATCAATCTTTGGAACCGGTTCGCAGTGGGGTTCAGACTGCCCCACCCCGTGAAGGCGAAGGCTGTGCAAGCCTAGCGGCGCCCCGCGGCGCGGGGGGTGCCGGAGCCGCCGCCCGACTCTTCATTGCGGTGGCGTGGCGTAGGGCGGAATAGCCGAAGGCGTATTCCGCCGTTTCACGGGTGCATCGGCGGAATACGGCTCGCGCCTATTCCGCCCTACGGCGTCTATCCCCGCCTACCTGAACCGGGCGCATAATACGCGCGTCGCTGCTCGCGACGGGGCGCAGGTACCAGCACCCAGCGTGGCAGCGATCGGCGCCTGGAAGGAGGCCCCCGTGCTGGGGTGCCGAGATCCAGGAGGCCCGCTTGCGACCGCCCTGAGGGCTCAAGGTGTGAACGCGCTGTCCGGGCAACCGGGCGGGGCGGGAAGCCAAAGCATCGCAACGGGTCACAAATCGCCGCACGCGGGCGCCGCAAGGCGGCCCTGGAGCCCCCGCAAGGGGGCTCGCGGAAGCTCGACGGAGCTTCCAGGGAGGCCTAGTTCCGAAGGCCTCCCGGACCGGCACGGAGCCGGTCCTGGGCTGCCCATGCGGCGCCCGCGTACCCGTCGCACCTCGCGCCAGGCCCCCGGTGGCGGCGCGGGAAAGAAACGGCGCGTGGGCGCAAGCGCGCCTCTGCCAGCCCAGATCGAGACGCAATGAAATGAGATGGTGGGTCACAGCTGGAGCTTCACAGTCGCCGACAGGTTTGCTCGTCCGGCTTTGTTCCGGCGCAAGTGGCAGGTAGATTGACGATGCGGCGCGGCTTTCCGCACAAGGGTGCCAATGGACGATCCGCAGGTAGCGGGCGCACTGGGAGGAGCGAAAGTCGGCGCGGCCGCCGGCTTCGCCGGGGCCATTACCGTCGTCACCGGCGTGATCCCCTTCGGCTTCTTGGCCGTGCAGCCCGGCTTCGTGTTCGGCTACTGGGTCGGCATCGGCATGGGCGTCGGCGCCGGCATCGGCTGGTGGTGGGGCAGGCAGGCGTGAGCAGCCGCGCTGGGCAAGCTCGCTCGAGCCGGCAAGGGCGTACTGCGAACCTGATTGGTGCGCTGCGGGGCATAAAAGTCGCCACAATCCCAAGCCGATACTGGCGGCCGTCGCGGCCATGACACGTCCTGTTGCCCAATTGCACGACCTCGGTAGCATCCTATTCCGCACGCTTCGGGTGTGCTGGTCAGGCTGGGTGACGGCCGTTAAGTTCCCGCGTTCCTAGGAGAGATTCTCGATGCACCGACGCTTCCTTCCGGCTCTTTGCGCAAGCTTCGCGGCCGCGCTGGCTGTTGCCGACCTGAGCCAGGCCCAGTCGCAGGCAACGGCGAGCTCGGATCCGCCGGCAGCCCAGGGCACGCCAGCAGCGCCGCCCGCGCCTGGAGGGGAAGCCGCTCCCACACCTCCTCCCGCGCCGCCGCTCGATCCGCTGGTGGTGAAGGCCCGCGAGTTCGCCGCGCAGCCGCGCGGCAAGGCGATTGGCGCCGACCGCGCCGCCGTCGCCGCGTTCTATGCGGAGCGCACCGCGCTCATGTGGGTGACGGCCGACGGCTTCACGCCGCGCGCCGAGCACGCTATGGCCGAGATCGCCAAGGCCGACGACTGGGGGCTCGACGCGCGCGCCTTCGAGCTGCCGCAGCTCGGCGACAAGTCGCAGGCCGCGCTCGCCGATGCCGAGATCAAGCTCAGCCTCGCCGTTCTCAATATGCCCGCTTCGCCCGCGGCGGACGGCTCGATCCTGCCGATGTCAGCCGCTACATCGACCAGAAGCCGACCCTGCGCGACCCCAAGGTCGTGCTCGAGACCGTGAGCGCAACCGATGCTCCGGGCGACTACCTGCGCGGCCAGCACCCCAGGCATGTCCAGTTCGAGCGCCTGCGGCAGGCCCTGGTCAAGGCCGCGCACGGGCTCGGGCCAGCCCGAGGAGAAGGCCGAGGCCGTCGTGCGGCTGCCGGACGGCCCCACGCTCAAGGCAGGCATGGACCATGCGCAGGTGGCGCTGCTGCGCCAGCGCCTGAAGGTGCGCACCTCGCCTGGCACCGAGGCGATGTTCGACGATGACGTGGCCGAGGCGGTGAGGGCCTTCCAGAAGAAGAACGGCCTGCGCGCCGACGGCGTGCTGAGCAAGCAGACCCGCACCGCCCTCAACGGCGCGGCCGGCAGCGCGCCCAGGCCGGCGTTCGGCTCGGAGGCGCAGCGCCTGATCGTCAACATGGAGCGCTGGCGCTGGATGCCCGAGGACCTGGGCGACTTCCACGTGTGGAACAACATTCCCGAGTACCAGACGCGCGTGCTGCGCAAGGGCCAGCTGATCCACCAGGCCAAGATCATCGTCGGCAAGCCCGTGACGCCCACCGTGCAGTTCACGGCCAACATGCGCTATGTGATCTTCGGGCCGGACTGGGGCGTGCCGGACTCCATCAAGATCAAGGAGATCCTGCCCTATCTCAGCCCCTCCGAGGGCGGCTTCTTCGGCTTCGGCGGCACCGACACGCGAGTGCTGGAGAAGCACAACCTGCGCGTCAGCTTCAACGGCAAGCCGGTGGATGCCAGCCAGGTCGACTGGACCCAGGTGGACATCCGCAAGTTCAACTTCATCCAGCCGCCCGGGCCCACCAATGTGCTGGGCGAGGTGAAGTTCCGCTTCCCCAACAAGCACGACATCTACATGCACGACACGCCGCAGCGTGAGCTGTTCAACCAGACGGTGCGCACCTTCAGCCACGGCTGCATGCGCACGCAGAACCCGGGGCGGCTCGCCGAGGTGCTTCTCGAGGAGGACAAGGGCTGGTCGGCCAGCCACGTGAAGAACCTGATGTCCCAGGGCGGCAACAACAACATCACGCTGACGAAAACAATCCCGGTGCACACCACGTACGTGACCATGATCGTCGGCGACGACGGCCGCGTGCAGTCGTTCGGCGACATCTACGGGCAGGACGGCCGCGTCAGCCAGGCGCTCAACGGCCGCCCGCTGCCGCTCGAGCCGCCCTCGATCGACGGCTCCACGACCAAGGACCTGGCCAACCGGGAATCCAAGCCCGGCAGGAAATACCAGCAGCAGTCCAAGAACGATTTCTTCTCCGGGCTGTTCGGCAACTGACGGCGCCGGCGGCGGGCAGGCGATTTTTGCCACGCCAGCCGCGCTGCATGGGTGCACAAGGTCAGCTTGCACAAGGTCACGCGCCCGACTGCTTGCGCTCGGCTATTCCGCGATAGCGCTTCAGGCTGCGCGTCAAATGATGGCGCATGGCCTTGCGCGCCTCGCGGGCGTCGCCGTTGGCAATGGCGGCGTGGATGCGGCGGTGCTCCACCTGGATGCCGAGCAGATATTTGCGCTGCTCGTTGGGGGTGCTGAGCGCCAGGCGCACGCTCTGGCGCGGAATGACATGGCGCCCGAGGAAATCCAGGAAGTGCGCAAAGTGCGGGTTGCCGGAGGCCTCGGCGATCGCCAGGTGAAAGGCGAAATCCTCGTTGACCGCGCCCTCGCTCTTGGCGATCGCCGCCTCGATGGTGCGCAAGGCACGCGAGATCGGGACCAGGCTTCTGGGTGTGATGCGCTCTGCGGCAAAGGCCGCGGCCTCCACCTCGATCGCCAGGCGCAGCTCCATGAGCGCCAGCACGTCGTCGATCGACTCGAGACCCTCGGGATCGATGCGGAAGGGAATGCGGCTGACGTCGCTTGCCACATAGGCGCCCGATCCCTGCCTGGTGGTCACCAGCCCGTCGGCGCGCAAGGCCGATACCGCCTCGCGCACGACCGTGCGGCTCACGCCGAGCGCAGTCATCAGCTCCTGCTCGGTCGGCAGGCGCTCGCCCGGCGCAAGCCCGCGGCTGCTGATCTCCTGCTTGATGCGCCGGATCACCTCGCCGGTGAGGTTTCGCTGCGGCCGCAGCGGCTTGAGCAGGGCGCGCTTGCCAGTAATGGGATCTGATGTCTAAACTCCGCGTTTGTCGGGTCATCGTACAACTTGGTTTACGACACGAACCGGCGAAAGCGCAACCGAACGGGAAAGCGATCGGTATCCCACGCGACTGGTTGACAACCCAACAAGCTCCGACGACGGCGCTGGAGGCGCATATGCTCCGGGCCGCCGGCGCACACAACAAAGCGTGGTTCACAGGGAGGAGATGCAGAAAATGCTGAGACGCGTCCTCGCGGTATTGTCCATTCTTGCTGCCGGAGCGGTAGCGGGCGCACTGTTTGCCCCGCAGCAGCCGGCGGTATCCCAGACCGCCAAGTTTGTGCTCAAGGGCCAGTCCTCGCATCCGGCCTCGGCCAACTTCCACCTCATCTTCAAGCTGTGGGCGGAGACGGTCGAGAAGATGTCGAATGGGCGTCTCAAGGTCGAGACCCTGCCCGCCGGCGCCATCGTGCCGGCCTTCGAGGTGTTCGATGCCACCTCCAAGGGCGTGCTCGACGTCGGCATGTCTCCCTTCGGCTACATCCAGGGCCGCAACACCGCCACCATTCCGATGTCGCACGGGCCGCTGTTCGGCATGGACGGCAACGACTACTACGCGTGGTACTACGACGGCGGCGGCATGAAGCTGCTCGAAGAGTTCTTCAAGGACGTGCTCAAGTTCAACGTCGTCGGCTTCCCGATCCCGACCGACTACCCGCAGGGCATGGGCTGGTTCAAGAAAGAGATCAAGAGCCTCGCCGACCTCAAGGGCATGAAGTACCGCATCTACGGCATCGGTGCCGAGACCTACGCCAAGCTCGGCGTCTCCGTCGTGACGATCCCGGGCGGCGAGATCGTGCCGGCACTCGAGCGCGGCGTGATCGAGGGCGCCGAGTGGATCAACTGCCTGGAGGACAAGAAGCTCGGCCTGCACAAGATCGCCAAGCACTACTACACGCCGGGCATGCATGAGCCGGTCACCGGCGGGCAGCTGATGTTCAACGCCGACGTGTGGGCCAAGCTGCCTCCGGACCTGCAGGAGATGGTGAAGGTAGCGTCCGTCTATGCCACGACAATGCGGAACTTCGCCTTCAATCGCGAGACCGCCGATGCGTGCCTGGAGCTGATTAGGGACGGCACCCAGATCCACCGCACGCCTGATGAGATCCTGATCAACTTCCTCAACGAGTGGGAGAAGATCCAGGCTGGCTACGCCGAGCAGAATCCCTTCTACAAGAAGGTGATCGACAGCCAGAAGAAGTACGCCGAGGTGATCGTGCCCTTCAAGCTGTCGTGGTTCCCGCCCTACAGCTTCGCGGGCAACTACTACTGGAAGGACAAGGTTTACCTGGGCAAGTAGCTGGGTCCTCGGCGTGCCGCGATGCACGCGCGGCGGGCGGCCGGACAACTTCCGGTGGCCCGCCGCAGTCACTTCAAGCTACTCTCTGCGCTACCTCACCGCGATCATTGCCACAAGGAGGGGATGCTCCGATGCCGGCTGATATCGCAACGGCTCGGTCTGACCCGGCGGGCGGGGATTTTCCCCGCGCGTTCTATGCCATCATTCGCGGCATCGACGGCTTCACCAACGTCACGGGCAATCTGATCTCGCTGTCCATGGCACTCCTGGTGGCGATGGTCTGCTACGAGGTGTTCGCCCGCTATCTGTTCAATTCGCCGACCGCGTGGGTCTACGAGTTCGAGCTACATGGTGAACGGGTCGGCCTTCATGCTGGGCTGCGCCTACGCCATGCTCAAGGGCGCGCACGTACGCACCGACATTTTCTGGGAGCAGTATTCGGAGCGCCGCAAGGGCATCATCGATCTCATCTCCTATGTGGTGCTGTTCTTCCCGTCGATGATCACCCTGATGGCGATCAGCATCGACGACGCCTGGCTCTCCTACGTGGTCGGCGAGCGCTCGCAGGAAAGCACGTGGCGGGCGATCATGTGGCCGTTCCGCTCCTCGATCCCGCTCGCTGCCCTGCTGTTCATCATCCAGGGCATCTCCGAAGCGCTCAAGTGCGTGTACCAGATCCGCTACGGCCGCGAGTTCGAGCATAGGGAAAAGATCGAAGTATGACCGGCCTCGAGTTCCTCGGCGTCGTGATGCTGGTGGTGATGTTGTTCGCCATCTTCATCGGTTTGCCGATCAGCTTCACCCTGCTCTTTCTGGCGCTGATCTTCGGCTACTTCGGCCTGGGCGTGCGGGTGTTCAACCTCACCTACCTCCAGACCTACGGCCTGATGAAGCAGGACGAGTTCGTCGCTGTGCCCTTGTTCATCCTGATGGGCTACATATGCGACCAGGGCGGCCTGATGGAACGGCTGTTCGTAGCCTTCCGCAACCTGTTCGCACCTGTACGCGGCTCGCTGTACCTGGTCGTGATTACCACCGCGACGCTGTTCGGCATCGCCGCGGGCACGGTCGGCGCCACGGTGGCGCTGCTCGGCATCATGGCGGGCCCGATGATGATCAAGGCCGGCTACGACCAGCGCATGTCGGCCGGCTCCATTGCCGCGGGCGGCACGCTCGGCATCCTGATCCCACCCTCGGTGATGCTGGTGGTGATGGCGCCGGTGCTCGACATCTCCATCATCGACCTGTACGCGGCCGCTTTCGGCCCCGGCTTCCTGCTGTCGGGCATGTACATCGCCTACACCTTGGGGCGCAGCTTCATCAATCCCAAGCTCGGGCCACCCGTGCCCAAGGAGGAGCGGCCGGCTTCCATCGGCATCGTGCTGTGGGAGTGCCTGGTCGGCCTCGTGCCTGTCACGATCCTCACCATCGTCACGCTGGGGGCCATCCTTGCCGGTTTCACCACGGCATCGGAAGCAGCCGCCATGGGCGCGTTCGGCGCCATCCTGCTCGTCATGGCCTACGGCAAGTTCACCTTGAAGGGCTTCTTCAACGCGTGCCAGCTGACGCTTGCCACGTCCAGCATGGTGCTGTTCCTGGCAGTCGCCTCCAACGTGTTCGGCGCCGTGTTCGCCTGGCTCGGCACGGCGACCTGGATCACCAACACGCTGTTGGCAGCACCGCTGCCGGCCTGGGGCACCATGACGCTGCTCCTCGTCGCTCATCTTCCTGCTGGGCTGGCCGTTCGAATGGCCGGCGATTGTGCTGATCTTCCTGCCGCTGCTGGCGCCGGTGGCCAAGGGCCTGAACTACGACATGGTCTGGTTCGGCTGCATCGTCGCCGTGGTGCTGCAGACCGCGTTCCTGTCGCCGCCGGTCGCCATGTCGGCCTACTACCTGAAGCAGGTGGTGAAGGAGTGGAACCTGCGCCTCATCTACCGGGGCATGGCCGACTTCATGGTGATCCAGGTGATCTGCGTGGTGCTGGTGCTGATCTTCCCGCAGATTGCCATGTGGTTCCCCAACTGGCTGCAGGAGCAGCGCAAGGCAGCGCGGTCGTCGCAGATCGAGCAGCCGCTGGCTGCCCGACAAGCTGTGGCCGGCGCGGTCGGCGCAAATCGACCGCTAGCGCCCTGCGCCGGCGGGGACGCAAGCCGACAGCTGGCCTGTGGCATCACGGATGCGGACCGCCGCATGGCGGCGCGTCACGGATTGAGCCGCTTCAGCTCCGCCATTGCGGCATTGTGCTCGATGAAACCGGCGGGGCAGGTGTTGGCTGCGGCCCTCAGCGCATCCTCGGCCTGCTCGCGCTGGTTCTGCAGCAGGTGCCATTCGCCGATGAAGAACTGCGCCTCGCAGCGGTCGTTGGGGCGGTCGGCTGCCGACAGCGTGGCATCCGGCGGCCGGCGGCCGAGGAACAGCTCGATTGCAGCGTAGGGCCAGGCCTTGGTCTTGAGCCGACCCGCGTTGGCCTCCAGCTCGGTGATCGCATTCTCGCCGACCCGTGCGCGGGAGAGGTAGCGGTAGAGCATGGGATAGGCGTCGTCCTGGGTCTCCAGCACGCGCAGGAAGTCGGCGGCGGCGTCGGCGAACTCGGCCTTGTAGAACTTGAGGTAGCCGCGGCTGGCGCGATGGGTCGCGTTGTTGGGCTCCAGCTCGATCAGCTTGTTGTAGTCGGCGACGGCGGCATCGAAGTCGCCGCGGTCGCGGTGGGCGTTGCCGCGGTTGCGCAAGGCCATGGCGTAGCGTGGATTGATCTCGACAGCCGTGGTGTAGTCGGCGATCGCCGGGTCGTAGTCCTTCTTGTTGTGGTGGGCGGTGCCGCGGTTGTTGAAGGCGATGGCATCGCGCGGGTCGAGTTCGATCGCCCGGCTGTGATCCACGAGCGCCTGCTCGTAGTCCTTCTTGCCCTGGCGGCTCAAGCCGCGGTTGTCGAAGGCCACCGAGTAGCGCGGATCCAGCTCGATGGCGCGCGTGAAGTCGGCGATGGCTGGGTCGTAGTCCTTCTTGTCGTGATGGGCGCTGCCGCGGCCGTTGTAGGTGCGCGCGTTGTTGGGGTTGAGCTCGATGGCACGGTTGAAGTCGGCAATGGCCCGGTCGAAGCTCTTCTTGGCATTGTAGGCGGTGCCGCGGTTGCTGTAGGCCATCGCGTAGCGTGCATCGAGCTCGATCGCCCGATCCAGATCCAGGATCGCGCGGTCGTAGTCCTGCTTGTCGATGTAGGTGGCGCCGCGATTGTGGTAGGCGCTGGCGCTGCGCGGGTCGAGCTCGATGGCGCGCGTATAGTCGAGCAGCGCGCGATCGAAGTCGCGCTTGGCGCTGTAGGCATTGCCGCGGTTGTTGTAGGCCAGCGCATATCTCGAGTTCAGCTCGATGGCGCGCGTGAAGTCGGCGATGGCCCGGTCGTAGTCGCGGATGTCCTGGAAGGTGGCGCCGCGATTGTTGTAGGCCACGGCGAAGCTGGGGCTCAGCTCGATCGCCCGCGTGTAGTCCTGCAGCGCCAGGTCGAACTGGCGCTTGCCGCTGTAGGAGTTGCCGCGGTTGTTGTAGGCGCCTGCGTGCTTCGGATCGATCTGGATGGCGCGCGTGTAGTCGGCGATCGCCTGATCGAAGTCGCCGCGCCCGTGGTGGGCATCGCCGCGCGTGTTGTAGCCGGCGGGGTGGCCGGGATCGAGCCTGATGGAGTTGTCGCAGTCGCTGAGCGCGCGCTGGAAGTCGCGCTTGAGGTTCCACAGCGCGCAGCGGTTGTTGAAGGCGGCGGCCTGGTTGATCCGCGACTTGCGCGGGTCGGTGATGATGCGGGTGCAGGCCTCGATGTTGCGGTCGGCAGCGGCCAGATTGGTGACGTCCCTGCAGTCGGGCCAGTCGCGCCGGTCGGCCTGCGCTACGCTTACCGAGGCCAGAGCAAGGGCAAGCCCAACCAAGGCATGGGTCGTCCGCATGTTCTGATCCCCCAAGGTGCCGCGCCGGCCGCCGCGATTGCGACGGCCGCCGCAATTCTAGTTCGCCGGCGCGTCGCGCGCCAAGGGCGCAGGCGCATCGCGGGTCAAGTCCTGTCGTCCGACCGACAGCGCGCGGCAACCCTGCAAGGCCGTGGTTTTGCGCGCAGCCGGCTGCTGTTACATTGGGGGCAGCGCTCGTGCTTGCGCCCCGCCGCGGGCGGCCGCATGAACCGCCGTTTGCGCGATTGCCAGGAGGAAGCGATGATCTACGAACTGAGGACCTACACCGTGAAGCAGGGAATGCTGGCGGAGGTGGTCAAGAACGCGAGCACGGTCTCGCGCGACATCCGTGAGGACGACTACGGCAAGCTCGAGGGCTACTGGTCGACCGACATCGGCCCGCTCAACCAGGTCATGCACCTGTGGAGCTACACCGACCTCAACGAGCGCGCGCGCCTGCGCGCCGAGCTCGCCAAGAACGAGCGCTGGAACAAAGAGTACGGCCCGCTGATCCGGCCGCACCTCATCCGCCAGGAGATCCGGCTGTTGAACCCGGTGGTGGGCGCCCGTCGCGCCGGCGCGCACGCCCAACGTCTACGAGTTCCGCAACTACCGCACCAAGCCCGGCGCCGTGCGCCAGTGGGCCGACCTGATGCAGAAGGTGCTGCCCTCGCGCGAGAAGTATTCCAAGATCGTAGGGCTGTGGATCACGGAGGCGCCGCAGGTCAACGAGGTGTGCCACATCTGGGCCTACACCGACCTCAACCATCGCGCCCAGGTGCGCGCCGAGGCCGTCAAGGACCCGGACTTCGCCGCCTTCCTGAAGGAGGCCGCGCCGCTGCTCGACGAGATCACCTCCACCGTCATGGTGCCAGCAGTGCACTCGCCGCTGAAGTAGGGTGCGGGTGTGTGTTGGGTTAGGGCGAAGCCCGTAACCCAACACTGCCGAGCGCGAACCGAAGTTGGGTTACGGCCTTCGCCCTAACCCAACTTACGATTGTTACACCGACTCTTTGAGGTCCTTGGCGGCGCGGAAGGCGACCTTCTTGCTCGCCTTGATCTTGATGGCCTCGCCGGTGGCCGGGTTGCGGCCCATGCGCGCCGGGCGCTTGCGCACCTGCAGGATGCCGAGGCCGCCGATGCGAATGCGCGCGCCCCGCTTCAGGTGCTTGGTGATGTCGCCGACCATGTCCTCCAGCATGCCCATCACTTGCTTCTTGGGCAGCTCATGGGTCTCGGAAAGTCCTTCGGCGAGCTGCCGAAGCGTGACGGTCTCGACCTTGGCAGGTGCGGTGCCGGAAGTGGAATTGCTAGCCATGACGTCTCCCTCGCCGAGTTTTTGGGGTGATGACAACGCAGCGCGTAGCACAGGTGGAATGGGCGAAACTAGCCCTTTCCTCAAGAAATACGCACGAAATTGATCGCGTTCGGGCCTTGACCACAGGTCAGTATGCTGGGGTGAGGTGCAACCTGGGCGTCAAAAAGCGAGGCTGTGCCTGCATCTCTCCCGCCTCGCGGTGCGCTGGAGCCCTGAGGGATCACATCCCGTGCCAGGGCTGCATCAGCCGCGCCAGCCAGCCGTGGAACCGCGTCGGCTGCTCGTTGGCGATCACGCAGATGCACCCGGCGTCAGGGTCGGCCGACGGCGCGTGATGCTCGACCGCCTCGTCGACATCGGCGACATCGCCGGGGCCGTAACGGCCGGCCGCATCGATCAGCGCGCCGCGCAGCACCAGCGTCAGCTCGCTGCCGCCGTGCGTGTGCTCGGGAACGCTGGAGCTGGGCGACGCCTTGATGAGGTGCAGGCTGCCCGCGCCGCGTACCCCGAGCGGGCGGTGCCACAGGCCGGGGCCGATCCAGCGCCAGCGCACATTGTCGAGACTGTCGCCTATGATGCCGGCAAGAGGAGCAGGCACCTCGCCATGTGCGGCGCGCGCGGGCGTCGATGCCGCCGCGGAGGCAGGAGGTAGGGCGAAGTCCTTGCGCTCGATGCTGGCCGGCGCAAGGTTGCCGACCATCGCCGCGCCGATGCGCTCCAGCACCGCGACCTCGCCGCGGCAGCGCTCGCACATGGAGATGTGAGCCGCCGCCACTGCAGCCAGCGTGTTGGGCAGCGAGCCCGCCGCAAAGCTCATCAAGGTTGCGTCGTCGAGGTGATGCATGATGGTCATTCGATGCTCTCGAGGGCAGCGCGGACTTTCTGATAGGCGATGCGCATGCGCGATTTGACGGTGCCGAGGGGCAGTGCCAGCCGGGTTGCGATCTCGCTGTGCGAGAGGCCCTCCATATAGGCCAGCACCACCACCTCCTGCTGGTCGGGCGGCAGCTCGGCGAGTGCGGCCTGCACGCGTGCCTGGCGCTGCTTCTCGCCACCGCCTCGTCGGGCTGCGCCTCGTCGGTGGCCTCCGCAAGCGCTCCTCGGGCAGCTCCTGCCAGGGCACCTCGCGGCGCAGCCGGTCGATCCGCAAATTGCGCGCAATGGTAAACACCCAGGTGGTGAGGCTGCCCTTGTCGCCGGCGTAGAGCGCCGCCTTGCGCCAGACCGTCAGCAGCGTCTCCTGCGCCAGGTCCTCCGCCGTGCCGGCGTCGGCGCCCTTGCGCATCATGTAGGCCTTCACGCGCGGGCCGTAGGCCTCGTACAGCTCGCGAAATGCAGCCGGATCCGTCCGTTCCGCAACGCGCCGCAACAGCTCTTCCATGACGCCGCGACAAGCCTTGACCGGGGCCCTGACCGGAGGCTGCCCGCCTGTGCCCGGGGTGAACGAGAGGCCGACCATAGCTGAATGTTGCGCCATGACGCAAAAGGTACGGCGCGGGGCGGCCGCTGGATCAGGGCCATCGAGCCCGAGCTACGCCGCGGCCTGCGCAATGCCCTTTTCGTTAGGCATAGCAATGACTATCGTCATCGTGGGACACGGCCCGCCACGGCAGTTTCGCGAGGCCAGAAGGCAAGACCCGACGCATGGCAGCGGCCAAGCGCATCATCTGTGTAGGCCACGCGGCGCTAGACCGCATCTACCGCATCGAGGCGTTCCCGCCGCATCCCACCAAGGTGCGCGCGCTCGAGCACATCGAGGCGGGCGGCGGCATGGCGGCCAATGCCGCCGTGGCCATCGCGCGGCTCGGCGGCAAGTCCGAGCTGTGGAGCCGCGTCGGCGACGACCATGCCGGCGCCACCATCCGCGCGGGGCTCAGGGCCGAGCAGGTCGATGTGCGCTACATGCAGTCGTTCGAGGGCGCCCGCTCCTCCACGTCGGCCATCATTGTCGACGACAAGGGCGAGCGGCTGATCATCGGCCAGCGCGACGCGGGCATGCCCTCGGACACGAGCTGGCTGCCGCTGGAGCGCGTCAACGATGCCGATGCCGTGCTCGGCGACCTCAGATGGCTCGAGGGCGTGCGCGCCGTGTTTGCGCAGGCGCGCAAGGCGAGCGTGCCCACCGTGCTCGATGCCGACCTCGGCGCGCGTGAGGCCCTGGTGGGCCTGCTGAAGCTCACCGACTATGCGATCTTCTCCGCGCCGGCGCTGCGCGAGTTCGCCTCGGGCGCGACGGACGCGGAGCGGCTGCGGTTCGTTCTGTCGCACGGGCCCGAAGCATGCCGGAGTGACGCTCGGCAGCGAAGGCTACGCCTGGCGCGAGCGTGACGGCAGCGGGCATGTTGCGGCATTCAGCGTGGCCGTCACCGACACCACCGGTGCCGGCGACGCCTTCCACGGCGCATTCGCGCTGATGCTGGCCGAGGGACATGCGCCGGCCGAGAGCGCGAGGCTCGCAGCCGCCGCAGCTGCGCTCAAATGCACGCGGCTCGGCTCGCGCGCAGGCTTGCCTTCGCGCGCCGAGCTGTAGGCATTCGCAGCGGGCGCGCGCTGACGCTCGCGCTTCGCAGCGCGCGCCTCCTCGCCACTTATCCACAGCTATCTGCGGACAGAGGCCCTCGATCAGGCAATTGTGACTTGAAAAAGGGTGCGTGCCCGTGCTGCGCGGTCGTAGAAGTTTGCGCCAGGTTGGGGGGCATAGAGCAGCGGAGAACGTGTGCATGCCTGACAAAGACTCGCGAATGGGCGAGCCGACGCAGGCTTGCCGCCCATGATGCTGCCGTTCGGACTCGAGGCCTTGATGGAGCTCAATCGCCCGGCGCTGGCGGCGATGGCGCAGATGAACGGCAAGGTCTACGAGAACATCGCCTCGATGAACAAGAACTGGGTCGCCTTCGTCAACCGGCGCCTGAAGGAAGACCTCGCCATGCCGCAGCAGCTGGCGGCGTGCAAGACCGTGCAGGAGATGTACGGCGTCTACACCGACTTCTTCCAGACCGCGGTCGCCGACTACCAGTCGGAGTTCGAGCAGATGGGCAAGCTCGGCAAGTCGCTGGCGGAAGAGACTACGCAGGCGATGCAGGCGCGCGTGGAAGAGGCGGCGCGCGGCACGCGCCGCACAACTGACGCTCAGCGCTCTAGCGCCTTCGCTGCTCGCTGCGCCCGGTCGCGGACTTTGGGCGTGCGGCCGTTTGCCTGCGCGCTACGCTTCTCGATGTCTCCACACTTGTGTCCCCAGGCGAAGCGAGGAGCGATTTCGCATGGCCAAGGTGCTCTACGAGCGCGACGGGCGCATCGCCCGCATCACGCTCAATCGTCCCGAGGTCTCAACGCCATCGACGATGATGTTGCCGCGCGAGCTGGCCGCCGCGGTCGAGCGCGCCGACTGGGACGACAAGGTGCACGTCATCGTGCTCAGCGGGCGCGGGCCGCGCCTTCTGCGCCGGCTACGACCTGCTGCACTACGCGCAGGCCGACGGCGCCAACCGCTACACCCAGGAGATGCCGTGGGACCCCATGAAGGACTACGCCTTCATGATGCGCAACACGGAAAGCTTCATGAGCCTGTTCCGCTCCAGGCGGCCGGTGATCTGCAAGGTGCACGGCTTCGCGGTGGCCGGCGGCTCCGACATCGCGCTGTGCTCCGACCTCATCGTCATGGCCGAGGATGCCCGCATCGGCTACATGCCCGTGCGCGTCTGGGGCTGCCCGACCACGGCGATGTGGGTCTATCGGCTTGGCGCCGAGAAGGCCAAGCGCATGCTGTTCACCGGCGACAAGATCGACGGCCGCGAGGCCGAGAAGCTGGGCCTGGTGCTCAAGGCCGTGCCGGCCGACCGGCTCGACGAGGAGGTCGAGACCGCTCGCCCACCGCATCGCCGCGCGTGCCGCAGAACCAGCTGATGATGCAGAAGCTGATCTAGCGTCTGCCCCTATCGGCCAGTGTCGGCCGATGTCCCAAAAACTCCAGTAAATACGGGCCGTGTCTTGCTGCCGGCGTCTATACGCATCGGCGCAAATCGGTTAACAGCGACCCGTGAAACATGGGCAAGAACATGGGCAGAGGGATTGCATGCCGCGTGTGATGAACAGGCTTTCCGATGTCGCGGTGAGGGCGAAGAAGCGGCCCGGCTACATCGCTGACGGCGGCAATCTGTACCTGCGCGTGGCGCCGGGCGGCACCAAGGGGTGGATCTTCCGCTTCACCATGGCGGGCAGGACACGGGATGCCGGGCTGGGTCCCTATCCAACCATCAGCCTGGTCAAAGCCCGCGAGGAGGCCGAGCAGCTGCCGCCGACTGGTCGCTGCCGGCGTTGACCCGATCGAGGCGCGCAATGGGGAACGCCAAGCCGCTTTGGCCGCCTCCGCAAAGGCGATGACGTTCGAGCAGTGCGCCAAGGCGTTCATTGCCAGCCATGAAGTAGGCTGGAGAAGCGAGAAGCACGGGGCGCTGTGGCGTTCCACGCTCGAGGCGTATGTGTACCCCGTCATGGGCGCGCTGCCGGTGCAGGCCATCGACACAGGGCTCGTGCTGAAGGCGCTAGAGCCCATCTGGGCGAAAAAGCCAGACACAGCGAGTCAGGTGCGGGGGAGAATCGAGAACGTATTGAATTGGGCCAAAGCGCGCGGCTACCGCGACGGCGAGAACCCGGCCCAATGGCGCGGGCATCTCGACCACCTGCTGCCGGCCCGTTCCAACGTGCGTCGCGTCCAACATCACCCGGCGCTGCCATTTGCGGAGATACCAGCCTTCATGGAAGAGGTCCGAGCTCGGGATGGTATCGCTGCGCGCGCTCTCGAGTTCACGGTACTGACGGCCAGTAGGATTGGCGAGGCCCTGGGCGCGCGTTGGGACGAGATCGACCTTGGGGCGAAGCTGTGGATCGTCCCGGCAGAACGCATGAAAAAGGGCCGCAAGGAGCACCGGGTGCCGTTGTCGCCCCGTGCGATCGTGATCCTCACGGAGATGGCTGAGATCCAGCAGAGCGACTTCGTCTTCACAGGCTTGAAGTCGGGGCAGCATCTCTCCGACATGGGCATTCGGACACTGGTTCGCGAGCTGCGGGATGGCATCACGCGGCACGGGTTTCGTTCGACTTTCCGGGACTGGGCTGCAGAGACGACTGGCTTTCCTAACCATGTCGTTGAGATGGCGCTGGCGCACGCGGTGCCTGACGCTGTCGAGGCCGCATACCGCCGCGGTGATCTGCTGGAGAAACGCCGCAAGCTGATGGAGGCTTGGGCCACTTTCTGCGGGCGCAAGCCGGAATCGGCGCAGGTCGTGCCGTTGAAGCGGCAGGCTGTATGACGAAATCACGCGGCTAGGGTAGCTCCCGAAAGTCCGGCACTCCACCGGATTGCCGCGTGACCACCCTTTGGAGGCGCTGGGAGAGCGCGATGAACGCATTACGTGAAGCCGGCCCCGTACAAATTAGCCGAGGCTCGTCTCCGGCTGAGCGGCGGGACTAAACCCTGTAGCTGGGTTTCTCGAAGCTAGAAGAATATCTATCGGCTAACGTCCGTTCACGTTCTCAGCGACGTTCCACAAGCCAAGCCACGGGAATGCGAGCTGTGGTTGAGGGGCACACCAAAGAATGGGCTGCGATGTGTAGCGCTACAAAGACAACATAACCAGATCTTCGGCAAATCACTTTGCTCAGCCGGGCTCAAGAGCACTTGCTGAGGGCGATCAAATTGATTCTAGACCCGAGGGCTATGGCGGCGGCATCAAGCTCAGCCCTGCGCTAGCTAACCAACATGTCACAGCGTTTCGGTTATATTTGTTCGCAGTCAACGAAGACGATGAAACATTAAGCAGGGCAACCTACAGGATTGGCGCCGACGATTGGCAAAGGAATTCATCCTCGATGACGCCATAATGTCTACCCCATTGAGCATCTGGAGAAGCCGAAAAGACCCTCAAATCGTAGCTACGAAGCCAGCTCGCGGACCTATGCGTGAGAGAAACGAGTCGGCTTGAAGCACGACCATCGCGAATTGATCGCCGACTATTGGGATGCGACTAGGCAACGATATCGCAAGCGGGCAGCAAGTCGGCCTGCGTCCGATTTGCGACTGCGGTCTAGCTGCTGCCGGAGAGTGGTGCTTCAGCGCCCTCCATGCGGGAGCGGTGACCGAATGCGCTGATCAGGCTCGCCGCTCTGGCTATTTAATCTCGCTCCCACTTTTTTGTCTTATCGCTGCCCTCGCGTTATCGTGGTCTCCATCGCCCCCCAGATGGGGCGTAGCCCTGGAGACGATGCTGCTACCATCCGCATGATAAGCGCGCCGCCTGGCGATGAGCGTTGCTGAGGCCGCCTAGGGCCGGTCTCGGTAGGGACCACATCTATGGGGCCATCCGCCAAGGGCACCTTGAGGCACGAAAAGCCGGGCGCCGCACCTTATAACAGTAGCCGCGCTCAGTCGATTTCTGACGACCTTCCGCCTCCTGCAATTGCCGCCAGCGGCTTGACGCAGAGGCAACCTGAGATGACCCCCCAACGCGCGAAGGCCGCCCCCGGAAGGAGCGGCCTCAGAATTTCACCGACCACGGTGACAGCCTGCATCTACACTTTTGGCGCGTCTTGCCCAGACCCGGATGCACGGCGGCGACGTGGGGTCCCTTCACTTGGTGAGGACCGCAGCCATTAGTGGTGATCATCACCCTTCCGACGAGGTAACGATCAATGCAGTTGATTATATCGGTGCGCGTTTTCCGTCAAGGAGAACGCAGCAGTGCTCAACGGTAAAGGTCTTCCGTCTACACAGGAAACAGCCCGTCTATTGGGCGGTGAGGTTGCCGACCCCAACCAGGTTCTTTGTCCTGGGCCAGGGCATAGCCCCAAGCACCGCTCGCTGAAGTTCCTATTTTCGCCGGACGCGCCTGATGGTTTCCTTACTCATAGTTTCGCGGAGAGCGGACGCCCACCAGTGTTGGGCGTGCTCGCGACTACGTGCGTGAAAAAGCTGGGGATGCCGGCCTGGCAGCCGGGAGGCCGGAACCCCGGATCAAACGGCAAGCGCAAAGGGAAGCGCGAGATCGCTGCCGTCTACCCCTATGTGGATGAGCAGGGCACGCTCCTCTTCGAG
>CAVWOY010000030.1:0-135539 GCA_963756735.1 uncultured Alphaproteobacteria bacterium | reverse complement strand
ACTTGATCGTTCGCAACGCTCCGCGCTGCAGGCGAGAATTGCATTTGCTCGCCGAACGGCTTGCAGGGTGACATTTGGATGGTCGCCGTCAAAGCCCATCAAGCCGACGCCTTTCTCAGCGCGCTCGATCGCGTGCCGGCTGCAGTGCTGTTCTACGGCGGCGATGCCGGCCTCGTCAGCGAGCGCGCGGCGAGCCTGGCGCGGCGGCTTGCAGAGCGCGAGGGCGGCGAGATCATCCGCCTGGACGACACGGACCTGGAAACCGAAGGCGATCGCATCGCGGTCGAGCTGCAGACGATCGCCATGTTCGGCGGGCGCAAGGTGGTGCGCGCCCTCGCCGGGCGCCGCGTCAATGCCAATGCACTGAAGGCGCTGGTCGAGACGGGCAAGCTGGAAGGCTTTCTCATCGTGGAGGCCGGCAACCTCCGACCCGACGAGGCGATGCGGGCGCTGTTCGAGAAATCGGCGGGCGCCGCCGCCGTCGCCTGCTTCCCGGACGAAGCGCGCGACCTCGACGCCATGGTGAGCGCGGTGCTTGGCCGGCGAGAGGTTGCAGATCACGCCCGAGGCCAAGCGGCTGCTGATCGCCAACCTCGGCGCCGACCGTGCGCTTTCCCGCGCCGAGGTGGAGAAGCTCGTGCTGTTTGCCCGCGGCAAGGCGATCATCGAGGAGAGCGATGTCGAGACGGCGGTGGGGGACGCGGCCGAGATCGCGCTCGACCGCGTGGTGATGGCGGCAGCCTCGGGGCGGGCCGGCAGACGCCGTGCGGGAACTGGGCCGCAGCGTCGGCGCGGGCGAGAGCGCGCAGGCGCTGATCGCCGCCGTGCAGCGCCATTTTCTGCGGCTGCACCGGCTGCGCGGCGCCCACGACAGCGGCCGCTCGCTGGAGGAGGCGATGCAGTCGCTGCGGCCGCCGCTGCACTTCAGGCAGAAGGCGGCGGTGGAGAGCCAATGCCGCGCCTGGAGCCTGCCACAGCTTACCGCCGCGCTGGCTTCGATCGCCGAGGCCGCCGAGGCCGCACGGCGCAACAGCGCGATGGAGGATACGCTGGCCGAGCATCTGCTGCTGCAGCTCGGGGCGCTGGCGCGCGCGGGCAAGGCTTAGACGGATGCAGTTGGCGATGTACATCATCGACGCGTTCGCCGAGCGCCCGCTAGCCGGCAACCCCGCCGCCGTGTGTCCGTTGCATGCGTGGCTTCCCGTTTCGACGATGCAGGCCATCGCCTCGGAGATGAACCTGTCCGAGACGGTGTTCTTTGCGCCGGACGCGAACGGCGAGGACTACGGCATCCGCTGGTTCACGCCGACGCGGGAGGTCGACCTGATCGGGCACGCGACGCTCGCTGCGGGCTACCTCGTTCTGGAGCGGCATGCGGCCGCACGCGGCGTCGGCTCGCTTCCTGAGCGGCGGCAACGAGCTGATCGTTACGCGCGATGGCGCGTCCCTTGCGCTCGAGATGCCGGCGTTGCGGCCGGCGCCGATCGAGCCGCCCCCGGCGCTGGCACGCGGCCTGGGCCTGCGGCCGAAGGCCGTGCTGGCCGCCAAGCACTATCTTTGCCTGTTCGATCACGCGGACGAAGTGCGGGCGATGGCGCCGGACATGGCCGTCCTGGCCGGGCTGGACCTGCCCGCGGTCATCGTCACCGCGCCCGCCTCGGGGGACGCGGACGGACTTCGTATCCCGCTTCTTTGCGCCGGCCAACGGCGTGCCGGAGGACCCGGTGTCGGGCGTGGCGCATCTCTGCCTGGCGCCCTATTGGTCGGAGAAGCTGGGGAAGAAGAAGCTGATTGGCCGCCAGCTGTCGCAGCGCGGGGGCGTCGTGCGCTGCGAGGACCTGGGCTCGCGCGTTCGCCTCGGCGGCAGCGCGGCGATCTTCCTCGAGGGGCACATCACGATTTGAGCCGGTGTCCACGCCCCGGCCCAACCGGCGCCACCGTGCCCGCGCACTGTGCCCATGCCTGTTCGGGTGACCTGCGAGGCGGAACCATGGCACGGCGGACTTCGCACGGGATCGCAGCGACTGTCTGCGCAGGCGCAATTGCAGCCGTCTGCGCATCTCGCGCTCGCACAGCCAAGCGCCAACGAGGTGCTGGAGCGCATCGAGTTCGCACTCGGCGATCGGCGTTATCACATCGCTATGCCGAAGGGGTCGAAGCTGCACGACCTGCACCGGCCCGGGTGCATCGAGATCCGGCACCCGCACAGCATACGACTGATGAAGTTCCTCGAGCTGTGCTCCGCAGCAGGCCCGACCGCGGCCGCGTATAAGAGCCAGACTCCACGCTCAACAACGGCGCCCGCGTCCGCTACGACGTGGACCACGACATCGGCGGCGGCATGGGAGGGACCGAGGGGGCCCCAGCTCGAGCTCGAAGGCCGCGTCCTCGGCCTCACATGCCGCGATCAGAGCGAGTGGAAAACCTCCCCGGGCTGGTGCCTGCACTACTTGCGCTCCCTCGAAATCGAGGACCGCAAGCAATAGACGATGCAGCCACACCGGATGCCGTGCGGCATGCCTCCCACCGCGTCCCACATGGTGCGCCTTGCCGCGGCTCGACCCGCTGTGCGCGGGCCCCTATAGTGCGCGGCCGCAAGAAGCAGGGGAGCAGGGAATGCAGGAGCACGACGTCGTCGGCATCGGCAATGCCATCGTCGACATTCTGGGCCGTTGCGACGACGCGTTCCTGGCGCGGTTCGGACGCACCAAGGGCAGCATGCAGCTGGTCGACGCGGCAGCGGTGCTCGAGCTCTACGACGCCATGGGGCCCGGCATCGAAATCTCCGGCGGCTCGGTCGCCAACACCATGGTGGGCGTCGCCTCCTTCGGCGGCAAGGCCGGCTTCATCGGCAAGACCGCCGACGATCAGTTCGGCGAGATCTTCCGCCACGACATTCGCGCAGCCGGCGTGACGTTCGACACGCCGCCCGCCGAGGGCGGCGAGCCCACCGGGCGCTCGCTGATCCTGGTGACGCCCGACGGCCAGCGCACCATGAACACATCGCTGGGGGTGAGCCCGCAGCTCGGCGGCGGCGAGGTGGATGCCGATCTCATCCGCTCGGCGCGCATCCTCTACCTGGAGGGCTACCTGTTCGACCGGCCCGAAGCCAAGGCTGCCTTCCGCCAGGCGGCCGACATCGCCGCCAAGGCCGGGCGGCAGGTGGCGCTGTCGCTGTCCGACCCGTTCTGCGTCGACCGGCACCGGCCGGAGTTTCTCGAGCTGGTGAAGAAGTCGGTCGACATCCTGTTCGCCAACGAGGCCGAGATCATCTCGCTCTATCAGGCGCAGTCGTTCGATGCCGCGGCGGGCGAGGCGCAGCGCGACACCAAGCTCGCCGCGCTGACGCGCTCGGAGAAAGGCAGCGTCATCCTGGGCGGCGGGCGAGTCGATAGCTGTCCCGGCGGCGCCGGTGGCACAGGTGGTCGACACCACCGGCGCGGGCGATCTCTACGCGGCAGGCTTCCTGTTCGGCGTGGCGAGGGGCAAGGACCTGGAGACCGCCGGCCGCCTCGGCAGCCTGGCGGCGGCCGAGGTCATCTCGCACATGGGCGCGCGGCCCGAGGTGAAGCTCGCCGAGCTGGCGCGGAAGCAGGGGTTGCTGTGAGATTGTCGTCCCGGATGTGTGCAGCGCCGCGCAGTACAAGCCTGGCTCGCGACATACGTAATGCCTGCTGGCAGCAGATATATGTCGCGATGCCGCGTTGCGAGGATACGTCTGCGATCAGCAACGCGATCAAATCCGGCGCAGGGCGACGTTCTCGATGCGGTGGTTGTCGCCCTTGCGCAGGATCAGGCGGGCGCGCTGGCGCGTGGGCAGGATGTTCTCGGTGAGGTTCTTGGCGTTGATGGAGCGCCAGATCTCCAGCGCCTGGGCGCGCGCCTCGTCGGGCGTCAGGTGCGCGTAGCGGTGGAAGTAGGCGGCCGGATCGCGGAAGGCGGTCTGGCGCAGGCGCATGAAGCGGGTGACGTACCACTGCTCGATCACCTGCGGATCGGCGTCCATGTAGATCGAGAAGTTGAAGAAGTCGGACACGAACGGGATGGCCTCGCCGTCCTTGGGCAGGCGCGCCGGCTGCAGCACGTTCAGGCCTTCGACAATGAGAATGTCCGGGCGGTCGATGACGACGCTCTGCCCGGGAATGATGTCGTAGTGGAAGTGCGAGTAGACCGGGGCCTCGACGTTCTCCCTGCCCGACTTGACGTCGTGCAGAAAGTTCAAAAGCCGCGCGGTGTCGAAGCTCTCGGGGAAGCCCTTGCGGTTCATCAGGCCGCGCCGCTCCAGCTCGGCGTTGGGATGCAGGAAGCCGTCGGTGGTGATGAGATCGACGCGCGGATGGTCGGCCCAGCGCGCCAGCAGCGCCCGCAGCACGCGCGCGGTGGTGCTCTTTCCCACCGCCACCGAGCCGCCGATGCCTAAGATGTAGGGCACGTGGCGCTCGCGGCGGCCGAGGAAGCGGCTGGTGACCGCGTGCAGCTCCTGGGCGGCGGCAACATGGAGATTGAGCAGGCGCGACAGCGGCAGATAGATCTGCTCCACCTCCTCGATCGACAGCTCCTCGATCAGACCCGAGAGCTGCTCGAGGTCGCGCGGCACCAAGCGTCATCGGCGTGTCGGCGCGCAGCTTGGCCCATTGCTCGCGCGAGAACACGCGATAGGGCGAGAAGCCCAGACCGGTGCGGTCGGCCGACGCCAGGAAGGTCGGCGGGGTCTGGCTGGTGTCCTGCGGCGGGTTCATGGCGCCTTGGGTTTCCTGGCGGCCTTCTCGGTGTGGCCCGAGGTGCCCATGCGCTGCTCGAGCTCGGCCAGAACCTCGGCCAGCGTCACGCCCCGGCTCTCGAGCAGCACGATGAGATGATAGACGAGGTCGGCGGCCTCACGTTTCAGCGCAACCGTGTCGGGGCCGAGCGCGGCGATGATCGTCTCGAGTCGCCTCCTCGCCGAGCTTCTTGGCGCAGCGCTCGATGCCCGCCTGCAGCAGCTCGCTGGTGTAGGATTTTGCGGCGTCCTCGCCGCGGCGTGAATGGATCAACGCCGCCAGCCGCTGCAGCACGTCTTCGCTCATGGCGTAAGGCTCATGGCTCGGGCCCTAACGGCTGGAATTCCCGGCCGGTTCTGCTCGGCTGCAACTATACGCCCGCGCCAGCGTCAAGGGCAGGCGATATTTGATGCTCCAGGGTTATTGCGGCGGGATATACGCCATCCCAAATGTTGCAGCAGCCATGACCATTCAAGCCGATTTCACCAGCCAGGAGTACCTGCGCGATCCCGCCGCCGGCATCGACAAGCTGCGCACGGACGGGGCCGGTGCTGGAGGTGAAATTTCCCATCATCGGCCGCACCTGGATCACCACCACGCACGAGCTTGCCGCGCGCGTGCTGAAGGACAGCGAGACCTTCACCATACGCCGGAAGGGAGGCGGCCCCGCCGGCCTGCGCTGGTGGATACCGGGCTTCCTGCGGGCGCTGGCCGAGAACATGCTGGCCATGGACGAGCCCGAGCACACGCGGCTGCGGAGCATCGTCGACGAGGCTTTCCGCCGCCGCGCCATCCTCGCCATGGAGCCGCGCATCCAGGCCATCGCCGACGAGCTGGCGGACGCGCTGTTTGCCGAGGGCAGCCCGGCCGACCTGGTGGAGCGCTACGCGCGCATGCTGCCGCTGTCGGTGATGTGCGAGCTGCTCGGCCTGCCGATGGCGGACCGCGACAGATTCATGGGCTGGGCTGGAGCCATGTCGCGACTGCGCGGCCCGGTGAGCTTCCTGCGCCTGATGGTCGGGCTGGCGGCGATGAAGCGCTATCTGGAGGCGCGCTTGCGTGTCGCGCGCGAGCAAGGCGGCGAAGGATTGATCGCGGAGATCGTGCGCATCGAGAAGCAGGGCGGGCAGATCACGCCGCAGGAGACGGTGGCGATGGTGTTCCTGCTGCTTGGCGCCGGGTCGGAGACGACGACGCACCTGATCAGCGGCTCGGTGCTGGAGCTGCTCGGCAATAGGGAGCTGCGCGACTGGCTGACGGCGGACTGGAGCCGCGCCAACCTTGCCGTAGAGGAGTTCCTGCGCTTCGTCTCGCCCGTGCAGTTCTCCAAGCCGCGCTTCGTGCGCAGGGAGATCGAGCTGGAGGGCGTGCGGATCAAGGCGGGCGACAAGATCATGGCCATGCTGGGAGCCGCCAACATGGACCCCGAGGCCAGCGAGCACCCCGAGCGCCTCGACCTGGAGCGGCGGCCGAACCGGCATCTGTCGTTCGGCACCGGCGTGCATTTCTGCCTCGGCCACCAGCTGGCGCGCATCGAGGGCAGTTGCGCGCTGCGGGCGCTGTTCACGCGCTGGCCGAAGCTGAGCCTGGCGATCGAGCCTGGCGCCATCCGCTGGCTGGCGAGGCCGGGCCTGCGGGCAATCGAGGCGCTGCCGGTCGAGCCGGACTCGCATCAGGCCGCCTGAAAACCCGGTGCTGGCGGGTGATCGGCGTTCGGTCCAGAAGGGCTGTTGGTTGATTGGGAGCGGCGGCGTTAGACGCAAAACAAAGACCGGGTTCCAATGGGCAGTCACGAACCCTTCCGACGCCGCTCCCAGATAAAGCTAACACGGACGATCCGGATTGATGGTAGCTGCACAGCCACACATTGCCGACCAGCTTCTGGAATGGGCACCCTCTTTCACCGGGGGCAAGCCTCTATCAGAACGTGATCTCCAGCATGCGTCCCAATGGCTCGCTTGCTCGGCACTAAGCTCCGATCCCAGACGAACAAATCTCCGAATGCGGCTCACCAGCTTTCGCGGCCGCGTTGCGCGCCAACTCCCTTGACGCTCTTGCGGGCATTGGCATATGGTATGCCATATACCATTAAGGGAGGCGCCCATGCAGTGCCCGGTGTGCCGCGGACAGGCGGAGAACCTGACCCCCAATACCATGGACGGCGTGGTTGTCGGCTGCGCCGAATGCGGCGACTACCGCATCGCCGGCGGCGCGTTTCACGAGCTCATGCGGATGCAGGCGGAGAGCCGCGTCGCGGCGCTGCAGGCGGCCAAGGGCGCCACGCGCAGCGGCTGGCCGATGATCGCCAGCAGGGACTTTGCGTCGCGCTGACCGACACACAACCCGCGCAACAAACGCTCCCCCGCCCTGGAGCCGCGGCTCGGCTTCGAGCCGAGCAGACGACGATCCCGGAAAGGCCTCAGCCGTAGATGCCGAGCAGGCGATTGCGCACGTAGTCGAGCTGCTCGTAGTTGCTGTAGCGGATGCTCAGGTGAGCCGCTCTCGCCGGAGCCGCGCTTGACCTCGACGGCGAGGCCCAGCGCGTCCGAGAGATCCTTCTCGAAGGCGACGGTGTCGGCATCCTTGGCCGGCGGCTCGCGCGCCGGCGGCTGCGGTCCGCCGCCCAGGCCGCGGCCGAGCTTGGGCTCGGGCCAGTGCCGATCGCGGCGACCTCCTCGATCCGCGCGGCGATGCCGGCCGGCCCCTGCACCAACGTCTCGACATCGCGCACGGTGAGGTCGTTGGCGACGATCTGCTGGGCGATCTCGGCCGCATCCTCGCGGCCGACGAGCGCGCGCGCGTGGCCAGGCGTGAGCTTGCCCTCGCGCACCAGCGCCTGCACGGTCGGGCGGCAGCTTCAGCAGGCGCAGCGTGTTGGCGAGATGGCTGCGGCTCTTGCCGACCATCTCGGCCACCTCCTCCTGCGTGTAGCGGAAGCGCTCGATCAGCTCGTTGTAGCCGGCCGCCTCCTCGATCGGGTTGAGGTCCTTCGCGCTGCACGTTCTCGATGACGGCGAACTCGGCGACATCCTGGTCGGAGAGCTCGCGCACGATGACGGGCACGGTGTGCAGCGGCGCCTTCTGCGCCGCGCGCCAGCGCCGCTCGCCGGCGACGATCTCGAAGCCGCCGCGCTCGCGGTCGGGACGGGCGATGATCGGCTGCACCAGGCCCTTGGCGCGGATCGACTGGGCCAGCTCGGCCAGCTCGACGTTGTCGAAATCCTTGCGCGGGTTGAGGCCGCTCGGATGCAGGTCCGAGATCGGCAGCAGACGCTGCTCGCCGTGCGCGGGCAGTGCCGCGTCGGCCTCGGCGCCTCGCCGATCAGCGAAGCAAGGCCGCGGCCGAGCCGGCCTTTCTGCAGCGGTAGCGACATCGGATGGCTCTCCAGATTTTCTTGTCTCGTCAGTCACTTGATACTCTCTACTGCATATTTTAACTTGAACTCGTGCCTCGCGGTGTTGGGTCTGCCCTCCAGCCTTCGCCGGCATTGACCCAGACCTACGCCTACGGCTCACGCCGCCCGCAGCTGGCGCTCGCGCTGGATGATCTCGGTGGCGAGCTTGATGTAGGCCTGGCTGCCGGGGCACTCGTAGTCGTAGAGCAGGATCGGCTTGCCGTGCGAGGGCGCCTCGGCGACGCGCACGTTGCGCGGGATCATGGTCTCGTAGACCTTGGCGCCGAAGAACGCGCGCACCTCGGTCGCGACCTCCTTCGAGAGCGACGTGCGCGCATCGTGCATGGTGAGCACCACGCCCTGGATCTCGAGGCCCGGATTGAGCGTGGCCCTGATCTGGTCGATGGTCTCCTTGAGCTGCGAGATGCCTTCCAGCGCGAAGAACTCGCACTGCACCGGCACCAGCATGGCGTGCGCCGCCACCATGGCGTTGAAGGTCAGCAGATTGAGCGACGGCGGGCAGTCGATCAGAAGGTAGGTGAAGGGAACCTCCGCCGGCCTGGCGCGCTGCTCGGCGATCAGCGCAGGCGACGGCATCGCGCAGGCGGAAGGGGCGGTTGGCCTCCGCGATCATCTCCGCTTCCAGGCCGACGAGATCGGCGTTGGCCGGCACCACGCACAGGTTCGGCACCAGCGTCTTGGCGGCGGCCTTGGCGATGCTGGCTCTTGCCGGTCAGCACGTCGAAGCTGGTGACGGCGCGCGCATCCTCGGCGATGCCGACGCCGGTCGAGGCGTTGCCCTGCGGGTCGAGGTCGAGGATCAGCACCTTCTCGCCGACGGCGGCGAGCGCGGTGCCGAGGTTGATGGCGGTGGTGGTCTTGCCGACGCCGCCCTTCTGGTTGGCGATGGCCAGAACGCGGAGCGGGCTCGCGGCGGGCATGTCAGTCCTTCGCTTTCCGGTCGAGATTCGTGATCACGGCGATGCGGCCGTCGCTGTCAGTGATGCTTGGGACCAACTCAACATCGAATTTCCATGCTCTTCTCGGCCTCCTCAGCTCCTTGGCGACGCTCTCTGCCTTTGCAAAATAGCCCGTCGTTCCCGGCGGGGATAAGGGGGCCGCCAGCTCGAGAAGCTTGTCCAGAGGCGCCAGGGCACGCGCGCAAATGACCCTTGGCAACGGAAGCGTTAACTTGAATTCTAGCTGATTCGGCCCTTATCGACAGGATGTCCACAGTCACGCCGCCGGGGATAGCGGTCTGGCGGGCGACCTCGCGCAGGAACGCGGCTTTTCGGGTGTCGCTTTCGATCAGGGTGACGTGGGGGCGCTCAGTCCCCTCTCCCGCTCGAGCGGGGAGAGGGGAGAGCGCGGCGGCGCGTCGCCAGCAGGATCGCGATCACCAGGCCGGGGAAGCCGGCGCCGGAGCCGAGATCGATCCAGGAGCGGGCTCCTGGCGGCGCCAGCGCCAGCAGCTGCGCGCTGTCGGCGAAATGGCGGTGCCAGACGGCGTCGAGCGTGCTCGGGGCCACCAGGTTGACCGCCTTCTGCCACTGGCGCAGCAGCCTCTCATACGTGGCCAGCCGCTCCAGTGTTTCACGTGAAACATCGAAGGCGGCGGCGAAGTCCTCGGGGCCGCCGATGGTGGGGAGGGCTGGCATTGGCCTGGTTGGAAGCGTGGTCTGCGGCGCCCAGTCTATCGCCGGCCGCACCGATAGGAGAGGCAAATGGGCCGGACCTGCACGGTTTTGCTGGGGGAAGCCGGTCTGGAGGCTTGGGCCCGTGCGATGGACGGCAGAATTTTCTCGAAATGCGATGAAACCAGACGGCGAGGCTCTACGTTTACAGGCCGACTGAGCCCGTTGTGGCCTCCCGCACCGACCCAGCGGGTTCGAGTTCATCATGGGCACTCGGGAAGCCCCCCTTCCGAGTGCCCTTTCTCTTTGGCCTGTGGGATTGCCCAACCGGGCTGCACCCCGCAAAATAATTGAACGCCATATTGTTTCACGTGAAACAATTGTTGCCATTTTGTTCTCACTGGGTTGACCGGGCGCCGGTGCGGACAAAGGTGATGAGGTGATGAAGCGGTTGGCGGAGCGGGAGCGCAAGACGGGATCGAGGAACAAGCGCGGACTGCGCTAAGCGGACCGCCGTCTTATCCTGCAGAGGCCAACCATGCCTTGTATTGGTTGGGCGTGAGAGGAGTAGCGACAAATAATGTGTCGGAATCCCCCTTAAGTGTCGGAAGTCGGTAGCTCAGCCCGACAAGGCTCGATTAGTCATACGTGTTGATCAAGTACACAATCGCCAAACAATTTGTGCGATCTGCAACCAAGCGCGCGGTCGCGACAACCGAGCTGCGGGGCGTTTCCAAGGCTCGTTTCAGGCGACGTTTCGGGACGCATCGGGCCCTTGCGCAGGTGGGCCAGCAGCAGCATCAGCGCGGCAGGCGTCATGCCCTCCATGCGGGCGGCCTGGGCCAGGCTCGCCGGGCGCAGCGCCTCCAGCTTCTGGCGCACCTCGGCCGACAGGCCGGAGATGCCCGCATAGTCGAAGTCGGGCGGGATGCGCACGCCCTCCTCCTTGCGCAGCGCCTCGATGTCGGCCGCCTGGCGATCGACGTAGGAGGCGTAGCGGGCATCGACCTCGAGCTGGCCGGCGATCGCCGGAGCGATGCTGCCGATGGCCGGCCAGATCGCGGCAAGCCGCGCCATGTCGATGCCGGGGAAGGCCAGCAGCTCGAAGGCCGAGCGGCGGCGGCCGTCCCGGTTGAGCTCCAGGCCGTGGCGGGCGGCCTCGTTGGGCGTGAGCGTCGAGGCCCTCCAGCAGTCGGCGGCCATCCTCCAGCGCGCGCGCGCTTGGCCGCGAACGCAGCGCGCCGCTCCGCCCCGACGCAGCCGAGATCGAGGCCCGCCGGCGTCAGGCGCTGGTCGGCGTTGTCGGCGCGCAGGCGCAGGCGGTACTCGGCGCGCGAGGTGAACATGCGGTAGGGCTCGCTGACGCCGCGGCGTCACCAGGTCGTCGATCATCACGCCCATGTAGCCGTCGGCGCGCGAGACCACGAAATCGCGCGCCGCCGCCCGGCCTGCGAGCGCGGCGTTGATGCCGGCGGCGATGCCCTGCGCGCCCGCCTCCTCGTAGCCGGTGGTGCCGTTGATCTGGCCGGCCAGGAACAGGCCGGGCAGCCGCTTCACCTCCAGCGTCGGCAACAGCTCGCGCGGGTCGACGTAGTCGTACTCGATGGCGTAGCCGAAGCGCAGAATCGCCACCTTCTCCAGCCCCGGGATGGTGCGCAGGAACGCCTCCTGCACCTCGGCCGGCAGCGAGGTGGAGACCCCGTTCGGGATAGACGGTGTCGTCGTCGAGGCCCTCGGGCTCGAGGAAGATCTGGTGCCCGGCGCGATCGGCGAAGCGCACCACCTTGTCCTCGATCGAGGGGCAGTAGCGCGGGCCGACGCTGTCGATCTGGCCCGAGTACATCGGCGAGCGGGTGCAGGTTGGCGCGGATGATGGCGTGGGTGGCCGCGGTGGTGGTGGTTACCCCGCAGTTGATCTGTGCCGTGGTGATACGCCCGGTAAGGAATGAGAAAGGCGTCGGCGGATCGTCGCCCGGCTGCATCTCGAGGCCGGCCCAGTCGATGGTGCGGCCGTCGAGGCGGGCCGGCGTGCCGGTCTTGAGGCGGCCGAGGCGCAAGGCCCAGCGCCAGCAGGCGCTGCGGAGAGGCCGTTGGCCGGCGGCTCGCCGATGCGGCCGGCCGGGATCTTCTCCTCGCCGCGATGGATCAGCCCGCGCAGGAAGGTGCCGGTGGTGAGCACGACGGCACCGCGCGGGATCGTGCGGCCATCGGCCAGCACGATGCCGGCGGCGGCGCCGTTGTCGACGATCAGGTCCTCGACCGCGCCCTCGATCACCTCGAGGTTGGGCGTGGCGCGGATCGCCGCCTGCATGGCGGCGCGGTAGAGCTTGCGGTCGGCCTGGGCGCGCGGGCCCTGCACGGCCGGGCCCTTGGAGCGGTTGAGCAGGCGGAACTGGATGCCGGCGGCGTCGGCGACGCGGCCCATCAGGCCGTCCAGCGCATCGATCTCGCGCACCAGGTGGCCCTTGCCGAGCCCGCCGATGGCCGGATTGCACGACATCTCGCCGATGGTGGCGAGCTTGTGGGTGACCAGCGCCGTGCGCGCGCCCATGCGGGCCGCGGCAGCCGCGGCCTCGCAGCCGGCATGGCCGCCGCCGACCACGATGATGTCGAAAGAGTTCCGGGTCATGGCCTTGGTCTAGAGGCTCGAAATTCCGGCCGGAACCTAGCCGAAGGGGCGGGCGCCCGAAAGGCCGGGAGCTGGAATTGTTTCACGTGAAACATCGTCGAGCTTCCCTCCCGTCCTTAATGGGGCGAGGGTCAGGATGAGGGCGGCCACGCCGAGCCTGCCTGCCCCTCCCCCCCCGTGACGGGAGAGGGGCGGCGCGATGCTCCGCCATGATCATTGTGGATGCCCTGTTGCCGCCACACAGGCGTCAACCCGCGGCCACCAGGCTCTGACGAAACTGTCCGTCGGCCGCCTGCCGCAGAGGTCTCGCGTTCGGCAGGCTCCGGCCCGCAGCGCCTGCATTTCAGGGGCGACACGCTTGGCCACACCCGCGCCAACTACCCGTCGGGTAATCGCGAAACACGTCATCTGGAAATAGACATCCACCGCGAGCCCGCGAGGAGTGCCATGCCAACCACCGTCCGCCCCTTCCTCATGTTCCAGGGCAACAAGGCCGAGGAAGCCATGAGGCTCTACGTGTCGCTGATCCCGAACAGCGAGATCCTGGAGATCGTCCGCTTTGGGCCCGGCCAGAAGGGCAAGGAAGGCTCGGTGACGCGGGGCAGCATCTCGCTGGCCGGCCAGACGGTGATGTGCTTCGACAGCCCGGCGCCGCACGCCTTCACCTTCACGCCGTCGTTCTCGCTGTTCGTGGAGTGTGAGAGCGAGGAGGAGATCAAGCGGCTGGCTTCGGCGCTCGGCGAAGGCGGCGGCGTGCTGATGCCGCTCTCCAACTACGGCTTCAGCCGCCAGTTCACCTGGATCACCGACCGCTACGGCGTGTCCTGGCAGCTGAACCTGAAGTGAGATCAGCCGGCCTCGGTACGCTCCGCCGGCTGAGATTGTTGCACGTGAAACAATCCGGCATGCCCTTCTAGCGCAGCGCCTCGATTCCGCTTCGCTTGACGACGTTGAGCAGCTTGAGGGCTGCGCCAGTGGGCTTGCATTCCCTCTCCCCATGCACTTCAGCATGGGGAGAGGGTTAGGGTGAGGGGCAGCGACAGGCCGCAGCGGTCGTTCTGTGGCTGCCCCTCACCCCAGCCCTCTCCCCGTAAGGACGGGGAGAGGGAGCACTGCCCATCAGGACAAACGAGCAACAATTGTTTCACGTGAAACATTTTGCGGCACCTACAACCATCGCCGCCATCACTTGCCGATGCAGAAGCGGGCGAAGATCTCGCCCAGCACGTCCTCCACATCCACCCGCCCCGTCAGCCGGCCCAGTGCCTGCGCGGCGCGGCGCAGGTCCTCGGCGCGCAGCTCCACCTCGCCGATCGGCGAGCCGAGAAAGGAGGTGAGCGGCGCCATCGCCCGCTCCAGCTGCTGGCGGTGGCGGGCCTGCGTGATCGCCGGCGTCTCGCTCTCGCCGATGCGCGCACGCACGAAGGCCGTCAGCCGGCGCGTGAGGATATCCATGCCGGCGCCGGTCAGAACCGAGATGCCGATGGCACCGGCGGGCAGCGGATGCAGAACGCCCGCTCGGCAGCAGGTCCATCTTGTTGGCGAGCACCAGGGTGCGGTCGGCCTTGGCGGCGATCTCGGCCGGCACCGTGGCCGGCGGCGCCGTGATGTCGATCAGCCAGAGGATCAGGTCCGCTTCGCGCGCGCGGGCCACCGTGCGCCGCATGCCCTCCTGCTCGATCTTGCCCGCCGCCTCCTGGGCCTCGCGCAGGCCGGCGGTGTCGCTGACGATCACCGGCAGGCCCTCGAGGTCGAGCTTCACCTCGATCACGTCGCGGGTGGTGCCGGCCTCCTCCGACACGATCGCCACCTCGCGGCGGGCAAGCCAATTGAGCAGGCTCGACTTGCCGGCGTTGGGCGGCCCCGCCAGCACCACGTGGAAGCCCTCGCGCAGCAGCTCGCCGCGATGGCCGTCGTCGAGATGCCCCGCGATGTCGCGCGCCAGAGCCTCCACCTCGGCGCGCGCCTTCTTCAAGGTGCCGGCGGCCACATCGGGCTCGTCGGAGAAATCGATCGCCGCCTCCAGCTGCGCCATTGCCGCCACCAGCCGCTGCCGCCAGCCCTCGTAGACGCGATAGAGCCCGCCGCCCGCCTGGCGCAGCGCCTGGCGCCGCTGCGCTGCCGTCTCCGCATCGACCAGGTCGGCGAGGCCCTCGACGCCAGTGAGGTCGAGCTTGCCGCTCTCGAAGGCGCGGCGCGCGAACTCGCCGGGCTCCGCCAGCCGGCAGCCCTCGATGCGCGCCCAGCGCCGCCAGCACGCCGGCGATCACGGCGCGGCCGCCGTGCACCTGCAGCTCGGCCATGTCCTCGCCGGTCTCGCTGTTGGGCCCGGGAAAAACAGCACCAGCGCCTGATCCAGCATCTCGCCGGTCTCGGGGTGGCGAATGCTCCTGAGCGCCGCGGAGCGCGGCTTCGGCCGCGGCGCGGCCATCCGCTCCAGCACGACGCCGCCGCCGGCCCCGACACGCGGATGACGGCGACGCCGGCGCGGCCCTGGCCGCTGGAGAGGGCGAAGATCGTCTGTGGCTCGGCCATGTTTTGACTATATCAGGTCCGAGCGGGCGGACTTGGAAGACGCCGCCCCAATGTTATGGGCATGGCCTGGATTGCTGGCCATTTACGAGGGAAAGCGCATTGCCATGAAGAATATCGTCATCTGCTTCGACGGCAGCTGGAACACCGCCGACGCCCAATTCCCGACCAACGTCGTCAAGACCGCCAAGCTGGTGCTGCCGGCCGACTCGAGCGGCGTCGACCAGGTCGTGTTCTACGACGAGGGCGTCGGCACCACGAGGGTCGCCTTCGCGCAGACGGTCAACAATTTCCTCGGCGGCGCCTTCGGCGCCGGGCTGCTCGACAACATCGAGCGCGCCTACCGCTTCCTGAGCTTCAACTACTCGCCGGGCGACCGCATCTTCATCTTCGGCTTCTCGCGCGGCGCCTTCGGCGCGCGCTCCTTCAGCGGCCTCCTGCGCACCTGCGGCATCCTGCACAAGGAGAACATCGGCAGGGTGAAGGAGGCGATCGCGCTCTATCAGAGCCGCGACCGCGAGCAGGGCGCCGACGCCGCGCCCTGCGTCAAGTTTCGCAACGACTACTGCTTCGCCAGCTACGGCGCCGACTCGCTCCTCACCCGGGCCTTCTCCAGAAGCCCCACACCGCTCTCCATTCAGTACCTCGGTATCTGGGACACGGTCGGCGCGCTCGGCGTGCCGGGCTTGATGCGCTTCTTCCGCCGCAAGTACCAGTTCCACGACCTGGAGCTCAGCCGCATGGTCAAGGGCGCACGGCACGCGCTGGCGATCGACGAGAAGCGGCGCACCTTCAAAGCCACACCCTGGACCAACTTCGCCAAGCTCAACGAGGAGGCCGGGCACGGGTCCGCGAGCCCTGCCGACGCGCCCTATCAGCAGCTGTGGTTCCCGGGCGACCACGCCTCCGTCGGCGGCGGCGGCGATGTCAACGGCCTGTGGCAGGCGGCGCTCGCGTGGGTGGTGGAAGGCGCGCAGCGCGCGGGCCTCGCCATCAATCAGGAGGAGCTGGAGGAGTATCGCCGCGACATCGACTGCAAGGTCTCGGTCCATTGCATGAAGCAGCCGATGTTCAGCTGGGCCTCCATCTCGCTGCTCGGCTCACGCAAAGGTCCCGACCAGCTGGTCTACGTGTCGGACATCGCGCGCCAGCGCGTCAAGGAGCCGGCCGCCAACCTGTTCGAGCGGCAGCTCTATCGGCCGCGCACGCTGCGCCAGGTTCTGAGGCAATTCGCGACCGAACTCGGCCTCGGCTGAGCAGGGGGGCGCGCCGGTTGCAGTCGCATGGCCCGTGTCCACGCTGAGCCGAGCCTCGTCGCGCGCTTGGCCTGGCCCTCGCTCTCCCGGCGCCTTTCAAGCCAGCCGCAGCCGTGACAAGATCTGCGGCGCACTATCCTCTAGTGCCAAGCAACAAGCTTTTCGGGAGGCCGACTGTGACGAACCTGTGCCGCGTGGCCGCCTTCGCCGCCGCGCTGACGAGTGCCGCCGTCACCATCGCCCACGCGCAGCAGGCGCCCGAGCCCAAGCCGTTCCCCGAGAAGCATCCCAACCCGGCGCAGGTGATCCGCATGATCAACTTCGCCGGCGGCTTCAACCTGCCGATCTGGATGACGCAGCGCCAGGGCTTCTTCGCCGCCGAGAAGATCGACGTGAAGATCGACTTCACGCCGGGCTCCACCTACCAGCTCACCCACATGATCGCCGGCACTACGACATGGGGTTCACGGCGATCGACAACATCATCGCCTACCGCGAGGGGCAGAACGAGGCCTACCTGCCGCCCGGCACCAACGTCGACCTGATTGCGGTGCTGGCCTCCGACGACGGCTTCCTGTCGATCTCCGCGCAAAAGGACATCACCTCGGTGGAGGCGCTGAAGGGCCGCACCGTCACGGTCGACGCCATGACCACGGGCTTTGCCTTCGTGCTACGCGAGGTGCTGGCCAAGAAGGGTGTGGCAGAGAGCGAGGTGAAATTCGAGCGTGCCGGCGGCGTCGCCAACCGCTTCCGCATGATGATCGAGAACCCGGCGCACGCCGCCACGACACAGATGACGCCGTTCGACCTGCTCGGCGAGGCCCGCGGCTTCAAGACCATCGCCCGCGTGCGCGACGTGCTCGGCCCCTACCTCGGGCTCGTTGCCTGCGTGAAGAGGTCGTGGGCGGAGGCCAATCGCGACCTCGTGGTCCGCTTCATCCGTGCCTACGCCAAGGGCGTGGAGGCCATGTACGATCCGAAGAACCGGCCGATCGTCGAGGCCATTCTGGTGGCCAATGCCGCCGGCATGACGCCGGAGCTAGCCGCCAAGGCCTACGATATCTACGTCAACGACAAGACCGGGTTCTTCAGGCGCCCGGTGTTCGATGCGGAAGGGGCCAAGACTGTGCTGGCGCTGCGCTCCAAGTACGGCGTGCCGCAGAAGACGCTGACGGACGCTGCCCGATACTATGACACGAGCTACCTGGAGGCGGCCGGCATCAAGTAGGTGCGCCGCCTCACCAAAAACTCGCCTCCCGAAGCGCGGGAGATGCGACGCTGGACGGAAGGGAGGCACGCCATGCTACCGCTGCTGCCAACGACGTTGGTGGGAAGCTACGCCCAGCCCGACTGGCTGATCGATCGCGAAAAGCTCGGCAAGCGCTTTCCACCTCGCGTGCGTGCCAAGGAACTCTGGCGCGTCGCCCCCGAGTGGCTCGAACAGGCGCAAGACGACGCCACGATCATCGCCATCCGCGACCAGGAGCGGGCAGGCCTCGACATCATCACCGACGGCGAGATGCGGCGCGAGAGCTACTCCAATCGCTTCGCCACGGCGCTCGATGGCGTCGATATCGACAACCCGGGCACCGCACTCGACCGCAGCGGCCATCCCAACCCGGTGCCTCGCGTGGTGGGACCGATCAAGCGCCGCCATCCCGTGCAGGTGCGCGACGTGAAGTTCCTTCGCGCCAATACCGACCGGCCAATCAAGATCACCGTGCCTGGCCCCTTCACCATGAGCCAGCAGGCGCAGGACGACCACTACAAGGACGAGGTGGCGTTGGCTCTCGACTATGCCGCAGCCGTCAACGCCGAGATCAAGGACCTGTTTGCGGCGGGCGCCGACATCGTGCAGGTCGACGAGCCCTATATGCAGGCGCGCGCCGAGAAGGCCAAGATGTTTGGCGTCAAGGTGCTCGACCGCGCTCTCGACGGCGTCACCGGCACCACCGCCGTGCACATTTGCTTCGGCTATGCGGCGGTCATCCACAATCGCCCGCCGGCCTATTCCTTCCTGCCCGAGTACGAGAGCTCAAAAGTCCAGCAAATTTCGATCGAGACGGCGCAGGCAAACCTCGATTGCGCTGTGCTCGCGAAACTTCCGAGCAAGACCATCCTGCTCGGCGTGCTGGACCTCTCCGATATGAGTATCGAACCTCCAGAGATCGTCGCCGCCCGCATCCGTCGCGCCCTGCCGCATGTGCCGGCCGATCGCATCGTCGTGGCGCCCGACTGCGGTCTCAAGTATCTGCCGCGCGACGTGGCGCTCGGAAAAATGCAGGCGATGGTCGCCGGCGCGGCCATTGTCCGGACGGAGTTGTCGCGATAAGGCGCGAGGGTCTTCTGCTCACCTTGGGTACGTCCGCGTTGGCCCGGCTAGGAAACTCTGCCTTGGGGGGCAATCAGGGCGACGGCTTGGGCCGCTTGGCCAGAACCTCGCGCGCCAGTTTCATGGTGGCGTCGGCGATCGCCGCCTGCCCTTCCGCGGTCGGATGGAAAGCCCCGCTGTAGGCGCTCCAACTGGTGACGCGCAGCTCCGGCAGGAGCTTGGTCCGATCACTGTAGTGAGCTGTCATGAATGCGTCGTTCGGGGTGCGGAACCAGCGCTGACGCGTCTTGTAGGGCATGAACTGGTCCGGCTTGTAGGGAGCCCAGCCGACGCCACCGGTATACCTGTAGCGCGGGAAGCGGCCATTGTGCCAGCCCGCGCTGGGCTCCTCCTGGTCGCCGGTGGAGCAAATGCCTTGCTTGCGGAATTTGCCTTGCGCACGCACGGCGTCGGCAAGGTTCCATCGCGCATCTTGCGCCGCCTTCGCCATTGCGGGCATCAAATCTGTTTCGACAAACTTTTCCGTCTCGGCGATCACCTTCCCGTTCAACCCCCAAATATTCGTTACATCAAAGCCCCGATTGCCTGAGCTGCAGGGCTCCCCGTCCTCGTTGAAACCCATGTGCGGATAGGCCCCGAGAATCACACGACCCGGCGTTTCCTGACCCACGACGGCGACCAGCGCTCCGCTCAGCGCCTCAAAGCGGCCTGGAAAGCGCTTGAGGTAGGTTCTGGCAATGTCAGGATTGATCCGCGGATCCTCGCCGAACAGCGCCGGCAGCACCAGCTCCTCTTTCTTGAGCGACGCATTCGCAACCAACCCGCTGAAGCCGACGTCGTTGCCGCCGATGGACAACAAGAACAGGTCGACGCTGCGCAAGCGCTGGTCGGCACTGCATGCGTAGATGTTGATTTCTTGGTGCTTGCCCTCCTGGCGAAGCTTGAGACGTTCGCCGGCGTTGTAGTCGACAGCTTTGTCGAGCTTGGCCTCACCCGGGCGACACAGCGCGTGGCTCAGAATGCTGAGCTGCGACAGTCCGAGCTTGCGGCTGGAATGAGGCTTGTCGTCTGCCGACGGAGGCTCATTGTAGCCGGTGTGGAGCTCGAACAGGTCGAGAATGGTCGCACCCGAGCAGCCCAGGCCGACGAAGGTGACGGACCGATGCAGGTTGGGGCCCTCGATGGCCAGCTGCAAGGCCACTCTCAGCTGGTAGGAGTAGAGCGATCGATGACATGTGCGGTGCACCCAGCCCGCCGCCTTTTCCGGTGCTGCGCGTCGCGGGTAGCCCTGGGTGGCGTTGTCATAGTCCAGCGCGCGCCGACCCTTGAATGAGACGGGCCGGTCGGGGTTTCCGTCACCGGATGCAAAAGAATTGCCCAACCCTACCACCAGCACGTCGTCTACTTCGATCGTTTCCTTGGCGACGACGGCCTGGTTGGGCGTGCTCAACGTCACTTCGGTTTTGGCGCCGCTCGGAACAGTCGCTGCTTTGGCCACGCGGCAATCCGGTGAGGATATGGTCTGTCCGGCAATCTGCCATGAGCATGCGCCCGACAACGCGGGCGCACTCAGCCAAATCGCATGAGTTTGAGGCTTGATGTATTCCCCGCACGGTGCACCGCCGGCCGAATGCGCATACCAGCAGGCTTCGTCCACCACGTTCTCGAACACGGCCGCAGCCCATCCCTGCTGGGGATTTTTTTCGGCTAGCCGGCGCTCCAAGCTGAGCACGGGCTCGGCCTTTTCCTGATCCGTGAGCGTCAGGAATGCCTTGCGATGCTCCTCGGTATGCGCGGCTTGCTTGAAGTAGCGGAAGGGGTTTTGCAGCTGCCAGACGATCTGCACCGGCGACTGGCCTTGCGCCATCGCCGGGCTTGAGACACCGACGAGCAAAATCGCAACGACGATAGCAATCCGCATGGCGCAAACTCCATGGGTACAAATGGCAATGAGGAAACTATAGATGTGACCACTGATCGAGTTCGACTCTGCGACAAGCCGCAGGAGCCGCCACCCGCCGCGTCGGCTATGCTGTGCCAGCCTCGGACCCACTGTGACGAGGCCGGATTGGATGCGGAGGCGGGCAGCGGCAGATGGGCAGCGATCAGACACGGGGCGGCAGCGCGGCGCCCGAGGATGACGAGGGCGACTGGAAGGATTGGTTCAAGGACATCGTCCGTCGCAATCATCGCCGGCGGATCTTTGGAATCTTGAGCAGCGCCGCCCAGACCTACCTGCGGGCCTACCACAATGAGGACCACTACAGATTTGGCCACAACGGCGAGCTGTTCGTGCTTGAGACCGTGGCCAGGCTGCAAGGCAGCGCGCCGCTGTTGGCCTTCGATGTCGGCGCCAATGTCGGCACATATACGCGCCAGCTTCTCGAGGTCGCGCCAACGGCCCAGGTGCACTGCTTCGAGATCGCTCCGGAGATGTTCGAGCGGCTGAAAGTGACGCTGCGCGAGTTCGCGAGCGCCACGCTGAACCCCGTCGGCCTTTCCGATAACGAGGGCACACTTGAGCTCAAGTACGTACCGGGCGCGCCCAACACCAGCACGGTGCACGAGCCGCTGGCGGCCTCGAGCTGGGGCTTTGAGCATGAAACGGTGTCTGTGCCGGTGACCACCGGCGACAAATACGTGACCCAGAACGGCATCGGCCATATCGACATTCTGAAAATCGACACGGAAGGCCACGAGCTGAGCGTGCTCAACGGCTTCGCCGGCACGCTGCAGGCCGGCAAGGTCTCGCTTATCCAGTTCGAGCACGGCTCGGTGCATATCGCAGCCAGAAGCCTGCTGCGCGATTTCTATCAGCTGCTGGGCCCGCCCGGCTTCGCCATCGGCCGGCTGCATCCCAGGTGCGTCGACTTCAAGGACTACGATCATCGCGAGGACGAACAGTTCCGCATGGGCAACTACATCGCCGTGCACCGCTCCAAGCGCGACTGGATCGCGGCGTTACAGAACGCGTGAGCCCCCGCCCGGTTTGCCCGCCACCCGATCCGGGCTACCGTGGACCACTCGACGTAGCCACCTGCATGCCCGCCCTAAGCCGCATCGCCGCGACACTGGCCTCTATCACCTGCAGCACAGCCATGGATCTGGACCATCTGGATTGGCCGTTCTTTCAAAGCGCGCATCGCGAGCTGGCCCGCCGGTTCGACACTTGGGTCGCGGACAACCTGACTGGGTTCGAGGCCGACGAAGGTGGTGACGGTCGAACGGCCCGCGTTATCTTCGAGCTGCTTGCACGAGACCAGTGGCTGGAGATGTCGCTGCCTCGAGGGATCGGCGGCAATGATGTCCTCGATCTGAGGACAATGGCGATCATTCGCGAGCGGTGCGCCTACAGTTCGGCGATCTCGGATGTTGCCATCTCCGAACCCTGGCTCGGCATCCTGCCAATCGCGCTATTCGGCTCGCAAGCATCGCGGGCGGCGTACCTGCCGCAATACCTTGCTGGCAAGC
This sequence comes from uncultured Alphaproteobacteria bacterium, assembly GCA_963756735.1. GTDB lineage: Bacteria > Pseudomonadota > Alphaproteobacteria > Rhizobiales > Hyphomicrobiaceae > AWTP1-13. Next base: position 113,530 of record CAVWOY010000030.1, on the reverse strand, counting down.
TCCTGCCGGCGTTTGCGCTCTCTGAACCCGAGGCTGGCTCGGACGCTGCCGCCATCACCACCACGGCTCGCCGCCAGGGAAGCCACTACGTTCTCAACGGCCGCAAGACCTGGACCTCCAACTGCGGTCTCGCGGACCTCTACATTGTTTTCGCACGGCTGGACGAGGCAGGCATTACTGCGTTTGCGGTGGACGGACATGCCCAGGGCATCAGCCTCGATGAGAGGCTTCGGGTGCTCTCTCCTCACACGGTCGGCACGTGGACGCTCCAGGAGTGTCGCGTGCCTATCGACCACGTTATCGGCGAGCCGGGCCAGGGGATGAAGATCGCCATGGCCGTGCTGCAGATCTTTCGCTCGACGGTTGGAGCAGCAGCCGTTGGTTTTGCCCGTCGTGCGCTTCGGGAAGCTTTGACACGTAGCCTCGAGCGCACGACCTTCAAGAAGCCGATCGCCGAGCACCAGCTCGTTCAAGCCAAGCTGGCGAGCATGGTTGCTCGGATCGACGCATCGGCCTTGCTCGTCTACCGATCGGCATGGCAGCACGACTGCAATTCCAAGGACAACTCGCGGGCCGCGGCAATTGCCAAATGGCAAGCGACGGAAGCCGCCTGCTCGGTGATCGACGACGCCGTCCAGATCTTCGGCGGCCAAGGCGTACTGCATGGCACCGTCGTCGAACGGCTTTATCGCCATGCCAGGGCCTTTCGCATCTTCGACGGAACCAGCGAGATCCAGCAGCTCATCATCGCGCGCGACCTGCTGCGACCCTCCAAGGACGGACCTGCCTGAAGCCATCGCATTGGGCGAGCGGGGCCACCATGGCTGAGCCGGCATGCGGTTTGCCCGCCACCCGATCCGGGCTAACCTGACCCATGACATCCACCCCGCCCGCCGAAAACCGCCTCGCCCGCGAGACGAGCCCCTACCTGCTCCAGCACAAGGACAACCCCGTGCACTGGTGGGCGTGGGGGCCCGAGGCGCTGGCCGAGGCCAAGCGCACCAACAAGCCGATCCTGCTCTCCGTCGGCTATGCCGCCTGCCACTGGTGCCACGTCATGGCGCACGAGAGCTTCGAGGACGAGGCCACCGCCGCGCTGATGAACGAGCTGTTCGTCAACATCAAAGTCGACCGCGAGGAGCGGCCCGACATCGACGCCATCTACATGCGCGCGCTGCATTCGCTGGGCGAGCACGGCGGCTGGCCGCTCACCATGTTCCTCGACAGCGACGGCGCGCCCGTTCTGGGGCGGCACCTACTTCCCGCCCGAGCCGCGCTTCGGCCGCCCCTCCTTCAAGCATGTGCTGGGCGAGGTCGCCCGCATCTACCGCGAGGAGCCCGACAAGATCAGCCACAACGCCGGCATGCTCGTGCAGTCGCTCGCCGAGCGCGAGACGAGCAACGCGCGCGCCAACATCAAGGACGCGGCCCTCGCCGATCTCACCCGCCGCATGGTCGACGCGGTCGACATGCGCCGCGGCGGGCTTGCGGGCGCGCCGAAGTTTCCGCAGTGGAGCTTCTTCTGGCTGCTGTGGCGCGGCGCCATTCGCCATGGCGACCTCGCAGGCGCGCGAGGCGGTGGACGTCACGCTCGCCAACATCTGCCAGGGCGGCATCTACGATCACCTGGGCGGCGGCTTCGCGCGCTACTCGGTCGACGAGCGCTGGCTCGCCCCGCACTTCGAGAAGATGCTCTACGACAACGCGCTGCTGATCGACCTGCTCACGCGAGGCCTGGCGCGAGGGCGGCAGCGACCTCTACAAGGTCCGCATCGACGAGACCGTTGCCTGGCTCGAGCGCGAGATGATCGCCGAGGGCGGCGGCTTCGCCGCCTCGCTCGATGCCGACAGCGAGGGCGAGGAAGGCAAGTTCTACGTCTGGAGCAAGGCCGAGATCGCCGAGGTGCTGGGCGCGGTCGACGCGGCCGTCTTCTGCCAGGCCTACGACGTGACGCCCGAGGGCAACTGGGAAGGCCACACCATTCTCAACCGCCTGCACGCGCTGGAGCTGGGCTCCGCCGAGCACGAAGCCGCGCTGGCGGCGATGCGCGCCAAGCTGCTCGCGCGCCGCGCCCAGCGCATCCGCCCCGGCTGGGACGACAAGGTGCTGGCCGACTGGAACGGGCTGATGATCGCGGCGCTCGCCCATGCCGCACAGGTGTTCGAGCGGCCCGAATGGCTCGCGCTCGCCAGGAGCGCTTTCGCGTTCGTCACCTCGCGCATGGAGAAGGACGGCCGGCTGATCCACTCCTATCGCGCCGGCCAGGCCAAGGCGCCCGCCACCGCCAGCGACTACGCCAACATGATCTGGGGCGCGCTGCGGCTCTACCAGGCAACCAACGAGCCCGCCTATCTCGCCGCCGCCGAGCGCTGGGCCGCCGTGCTCGATCGCCGCTACTGGATCGCCGACGCCGGCGGCTACGCCTTCACCGCCGACGACACGCCCGACGTGATCGTGCGCATGCGCTCGCGCCCACGACGACGCCACCCCCAACGCCAACGCGCTGATGATCTCCAACCTGGTGGCGCTCAACCTGCTCACCGGCAAGCAGGCCTACCTCGATCGCGCGCACGCGATCGCCGATGCCTTCGCCGCCGAGCTTGGCCGCAACGCGCTCGGCCACTGCGGCCTGCTCGCCGGCTTCTACGATCTGCTCGCGCCGCAGCACGTGGTGGTCATCGCGTCCGGCGCCGCGGACCAGGCGTCGCCGCTCGCCCGCGCCATGCTCGCGCTGTCCCTGCCGGGCGCCGTGCAGCAGGTGGTCGGCTCCGGCGATCGCCCTCGCCAGCCCGGCCCTTGCCGGCAAGACCGCCGTCGACGGCAAGCCCACCGCCTACGCCTGCATCGGCCCGGTGTGCTCGCTGCCCGTCACCGACCCCGATGCCCTGCTCGACCTCTTGCGCCAGCAGCGGGCCGTCGCGCCGGCCTGAAGCGGCCCGACCGCCAAACCTGTGCCCGGCGCGCAACGCTGTGGATGGATCGCACCGCGCCGGATACTAGCCGCTGGCCAAGCCACGCCAGATGCCTGACACTGGCCTCCCTCGGGAAGGGCTGGGGTGGATCGCGACGATGCCGCTGTGTGGTGCTGTGTTCATGCGGCCGTTAGCCGTTGCTGCGTTGACGACGCTGGCTGCGCTTCCCGCGGCCGCCCAATCGGGCTCCGACCCCTTCGGCCTCTTCGGTGACCGCTGGCAGGTCGGCGGCCTCGTCTACGTCTCGCCCAAGTTCGAGGGCGCCAAGTCCTACCAGGTGACAGGCTTCCCGTTCGTGGCGCCTGCCGGCGTCGGCGACAACGGCATCGTGCAGATCAAGGGCGCCGACGACATCCGCTTCCGCGTCCTCCAGTTCAGCAACTTCGAGGTGGGGCCGCTGGCCGGCTATCGCTTCGGCCGCGACCAAACCGACGCCGACGCACCTGATCGGCACCGGCGACATCGACGGCGGCTTCGTGCTCGGCGCCTTCGCCACCTACCGCGCCGGCCCGCTCGCCTTCTCCGTCTCCTACCACCACCAGGCGACCGGGGACGAAACAGGCGGCCTCGTTCGCTTCGGCGTGGAGGGCGTCACGCGCCTGTCACCCACGGTCAAGCTGACCACCAGCATCGGCACCAACTACGCCACCGACGACTACATGACCGCCTTCTTCGGCGTGAACGCGCTGCAGTCGGCGGCCTCGGGCCTGCCTGTCTACAATCCGTCGGCGGGCTTCAAAGATGTCCACGTCGGCGCCACCGCCGCGCATCGACCTCAACGACCGCTGGACGCTGATGCTGATCGGCCGCTACGCGCACCTGATCGGCGATGCGGCCGACAGCCCCATCGTCGAGACCGAGAACCAGTTCTACGGCGGCGCGGCGCTTTCCTACAAGTTCAGCATCGGCCGCTAGGCAACCTCGCAGCACAAAGGGGGCGCCCGCTCGCTCGCGCGAGACGAGAGCACCCCATTGGCCATTCATAGTGCCGGCAGCATCGTCAGTTGATGCCCTTGCGGTCGATCTCGTCGAAGATCTGCTTGGTAGCGGGAGACTGCTTGAAGGTGGCGTTGGCGGATGCAGACAATCCGGCCACGACCGAAAGCGCGACGAGTACGGACATTACGATTTCATGGCTGCTTCTCCTGTGATCCGGGGGCCGTCGTGGCGCCCGCTTGCACAGGTCACTACGGGCGCCGGCCGGTCGCGGATGCCGCCTTCAACGTCTCGTGAAAAATGGTGATCGAGCGCCGAAACGAAATGGCCGGCTCTAGGCAGGCCATTCCACCTCAGTTCTTGCCCGTGCTCATCGAGTTGAAGAACTCGCCGTTGGTCTTGGTCGAGCGCAGCTTGTCGACCAGGAACTCGATGGCATCCATGGTGCCCATCGGGTTGAGGATGCGGCGCAGCACGTACATCTTCTTGAGCTGATCGGCCGGCACCAGCAGCTCCTCCTTGCGCGTGCCGGAGCGGGCGATGTCGATCGCCGGGAACACGCGCTTGTCGGACACCTTGCGGTCGAGCACGATCTCGGAGTTGCCGGTTCCCTTGAACTCCTCGAAGATCACCTCGTCCATGCGGCTGCCGGTTTCGATCAGCGCGGTGGCGATGATCGTCAGCGAGCCGCCCTCCTCGATGTTGCGCGCGGCGCCGAAGAAGCGCTTGGGCCGCTGCAGCGCATTGGAATTGACGCCGCCGGTCAGCACCTTGCCGGAGCTCGGCACCACCGTGTTATAGGCGCGGCCCAGGCGCGTGATGGAATCCAGCAGGATCACCACGTCGCGCTTGTGCTCGACCAGGCGCTTGGCCTTCTCGATCACCATCTCTGAAACTTGCACATGGCGCGTCGCCGGCTCGTCGAAGGTGGAGGAGATCACCTCGCCCTTCACCGAGCGCTGCATGTCGGTCACCTCCTCGGGCCGCTCGTCGATCAGCAGCACGATCAGGTAGCACTCGGGGTGATTTTGCGAGATCGAGTGGGCGATGTTCTGCAGCAGCACGGTCTTGCCGGTGCGCGGCTGCGCCACGATCAGCGCGCGCTGGCCCATGCCCAGCGGCGACACGATGTCGATCACGCGTGCCGAGAGGTCCTTGATGGTGGGGTCCTCGATCTCCATCTTCATCCACTTGGTCGGATAGAGCGGCGTGAGGTTGTCGAAGTGCACCTTGTGGCGCGCCTTGTCGGGGTCCTCGAAGTTGATGGTGTTGACCTTGAGCAGCGCGAAGTAGCGCTCGCCGTCCTTGGGCCCGCGGATTTGGCCCTCGACCGTATCGCCGGACCGCAGGCCGAAGCGGCGGATCTGGGAGGGCGAGATGTAGATGTCGTCGGGCCCCGGCAGATAGTTGGCGTCGGGCGAGCGCAGAAAGCCGAAGCCGTCCTGCAGCACCTCGACCACGCCGGTGCCGATGATCTCGGTTTCCTTGGCGGCCAGCTGCTTGAGGATGGCGAACATCTGCTCCTGCTTGCGCATGGAGCTGGCGTTCTCGACGCCGACCTCCTCGGCGAAGCTCAACAGCTCCGTCGGGGTCTTGATCTTGAGGTCTTGGAGTTTCATCTCCTTGACTACGTCTTGCATTGAAATTCTCCGGTTGGGAGGTGCTGCGCGGCTTTGCGGGTGGGAATGAGGAAAGGGCCGGCGCAGGAAGGTATGGAGGGGTGCGGAAGGGGATTCCGGAACTGTCGCGGCCGGCCGAGGCGCGTGTGCGGCTCGGCATGGCCCCGCCCGTGCGCCGTTGATTGGCGGCAAGCGGTGACGACTCGCGATATAGCAGCCCGCACGAGAAAATGAAAGGGGCGCCGTAGGATAGCCGGTGTTTGCCCCTGCAACCCTGCCCGCGACACGGGCGCCGTACCGCCTCAGAACGGCTTCACGATCACCAGGATGACGATGCCGATCATCAGCACGGCCGGCACCTCGTTGCGCAGGCGATAGAACCGCGCGCTGCGGGTGTTCCAGTCCTCGGCGAAGTCCTTGCGCCAGGCCGCCAGCGCGTGGTGATAGCCCGTCAGGACCAGCACCAGGCCGAACTTGGCCCACAGCCAGCGGTCGTTGACCATGCCCTGCGCCCAGGCGAGGTAGGGGCCGGTGATCCACACCACGATCATCGCCGGGTTCATGATGATGCGCAGCAGGCGCCGCTCCATCACCTTGAAGGTCTCGGAGAGCTGCGAGCCCTTCTCCGCTTCGCAGTGGTAGACGAACAGCCGCGGCAGATAGAGCAGCCCCGCCATCCACGCGATGACGGCAATGACGTGGAGCGCCTTGATCCAAAGCAGCATGCGGACACTTCTACTTTGCGCCGCGCACCAGCTGCACGAGGCGGGCCACATTCTCCGGCGGCGTCTGCGGCACGATGCCGTGACCGAGGTTGAAGATGAAGCGCTTGCCCGCAGTTACGGCCAGAATTGCGGCGACCCGATGCTCCATTGCCTCCCCGCCGGCCACCAGCAGCAGGGGATCGAGGTTGCCCTGCACCACGCACCTGCCGGCCAATTCGCCAGCCATGAGCTCGAGCGGCATTGCCGTATCGCAGCCCACAGCCATCGACACCTGTCTCGGCCACATAGGCCAGTGCCCGGATACCTGCCCCGCGCGGAAAGCCGATCACCGGCACGTCCGGATGGCGCTCCTTGAGCCTAGCCACCATCGCTTTGGTCGGGGCCACCACCCAGCGGTCGAACTCGGTCGTCCGGCAGGCTTCCGGCCCAGCTGTCGAAGATTTGCAGAACGTCGGCACCGGCTTGCACCTGGCCCGACAGATACTCGACGGAAACCTCGACCAGCAGGTCGATCAGCCGCTGAAATCCTTGGCCGTCGCGATAGGCCCACAGCCGTGCCTCCGCCTGGTCGGCGGAGCCCTGCCCCCCGGCCATGTAGGTCGCCACCGTCCACGGCGCGCCGCAAAATCCGATGAGGGCAGTGTCTCGAGGCAGCTCATTGCGCACCCTGGCGACGGTTTCGAAAACGCGGGCGAACTTGGGCCGAGTTCGCGCTTGCGTTCAAGCGGGCAAGATCCGTCTCGGCACGGACCGGCTCGAGCCGCGGTCCCTCGCCTTCGAGGAACTCGACCTTCTGCCCGAGCGCGTCCGGCACCACGAGGATGTCCGCGAACAGGATCGCCGCGTCGAAGCCGAAGCGCCGGATCGGCTGCAGCGTGACCTCGGCGGCAAGCTCCGGCGCGTAGCACAGATCGAGAAACCCACCGGCCTTCTCGCGCACCGCGCGGTACTCGGGCAGGTAGCGGCCTGCCTGCCGCATCAGCCAGACGGGAGGCGGCGACAGCGCATGGCCCGCGAACACCTCGAGCAGGCGGGGGCGCGTTGTCGCCCGCATCGACGCCATCAGGTGGGCTCCAAATCTTAAGAATCTAGATCTGAGGTTATTGTTATGACTCTTAAGCGCTGGATTCCGAAGATCATCGATTGTCACGGGTCTTGCGCACAGCTTGCGCACGTCTGGGACCGCCTCGATCTACCTCTAGCGGGTCCACCCGCAAGTGCACACTAGCGCAGTAAAAGCGTTTTTGGTCAAATGGTTGTCGCTCGAGTTGGCTTTGCCGCCTCGAATGACAACCTGTGGGCAGGCCTGTGCGGCCGGCCGCGCGGCCCTGGCCTTGCGGTCTCTTCCCGCCGCATCGCCAAAGGCTGTTCAATCGGGCCTTCCTGTTGGCAACTTTGTTGACGGCCGCACCACTGGAGTTGATCGATCCGGGGCAGCGGCTTGGCAGCCTTCAAGAACTCTGGTCTTTTCCACAAATGCTCAACCAGGTGCCTAGCTACTTCCATCTGCATCTGATCTCGGATGCAACCGGCGAGACCCTCACCACCATGGCCAAGGCGGCGGCGGTGCAATACCCGCAGGTGCGCCCCATCGAGCATGTGCACCCGCTGGTGCGCACCGAGAAGCAGCTCGCCCGCGTGCTGAAGGAGGTGGAGCAGGCGCCCGGCATCGTCCTCTATACCGTGGTGAAGAAGGAGCTGATCGAGGAGATCGAGCGGCACTGCCGCGAGCTGAAGGTGCCCAGCCTGCACGTGCTCGAGCCGATCATGAAGGTCTTCGAGTCCTATCTCGGCGCGCCGCAGACGCCGATCGTGGCCGGCCAGCATCTGCTCGACGCCGAATATTTCGCGCGCATCGACGCGCTCAACTTCGCCATGGCGCACGACGACGGCCAGCTGCCGCAGGACCTCAATCGCGCCGATATCATCATCCTGGGTATCTCGCGCACCTCCAAGACGCCGACCAGCGTCTATCTCGCCCAGCGCGGCTACAAGACCGCCAATGTGCCGCTGGTGCCCGGCATCGAGCCGCCGGCGGCGCTGTCGCAGCCGCACACCGCGTTCGTGGTCGGTCTGGTGGCGAGCGCCGAGCGCATCGCCGAGATCCGCCGCAACCGTGTGCACCTGATCGGCGACCGCAAGCTCGACGACTATGTCGACCGCACGCAGATCCTCGGCGAAATCCAGTATTCCCGCCGCTTATGCGCCCGCCACGGCTGGCCCGTGATCGACGTCACGCGGCGCTCGGTGGAGGAAACGGCTGCCACCATCATCCGCCTCCTGCACGATCGGCGCGAGGGTGCCAGCATGGTGGAGCAGCAGGAGATCGGGGATGGCTGAGCCGACCGGCGGGCAGCTCATCCTGGCCTCCGCCAGCCCTTTCCGGCGCAAGATGCTGGAGGCGGCCGGCCTGCAGTTCGAGGTGGTTCCCGCGCACATCGACGAGGCCGCCCTGAAGCGCCGTCTCGCCGGCGCAGCGCCCCGGCCGGGGCCAGCGTCGGTCGCCGAAGCTCTCGCTCGTGCCAAGGCCGAGGCGGTCGCGCGCAACCACCCGAGCGCCATCGTCATCGGTGCCGACCAGGTGCTGGCCCTCGGGGACGAGCTTTTCGACAAGCCGGGCAACCTCGCCGAGGCGCGCGCCCAGCTCGAGCGGTTGCGCGGCCGCACGCACACCTTGCACAGCGCTGCTGCGCTAGCGCAGGGCGGCAAGATCGTGTGGACCCACGTGGACGCGGCGACGCTCACCATGCGCGCCTTCAGCCCGGAGTTCCTGGACGCGCTATCTGGAGCGATGCGGCGCCAGCGTTTGCCAGACCGTCGGCGCCTACGAGATCGAGGGCGCCGGCGTCCAGCTGTTCGAGCGCGTCGAGGGCGATCATTTCACCATCATCGGCTTGCCGCTGCTGTCGCTCCTGGCAGAGCTCCGAGCGCGCGGAGTGCTTGCGCGCATGATCCGTGCCGGTGTCATCGGCTGGCCCGTGTCGCACTCGCGCTCGCCGCTCATTCATGGCTACTGGCTGAAGCGGCACGGCATCGATGGCCGCTACGATCGCCATCCCGTCAAGCCCGAGGATGTCGCCCGGTTCCTGCGCGGCATGCGGGAGCAGGGCTTCGCCGGCTGCAACGTCACGCTGCCGCACAAGGAGGCGGCGTTCGCGGCCGTCGACGAGGCGCGGCCCGCCGCGCGCGCCGCTGCCGCCGCCAACACGCTCTGGTACGAGAACGGCAGGCTGGTCGGCGACAACTCTGACAGCGCCGGGTTCATGGACAACCTGCGCGCCTCGGTGCCGACCCTAGCGCTGGACGGCGGCATCGTGTCGGTCCTGGGCGCCGGCGGCGCCGCGCGTGCGATCGCCTTTGCGCTGCTGGAGGCCGGTGCCCGCGAGGTGCGTCTTTTCAACCGCACGCGCGCCCGCGCCGATGCGCTGGCGCAATACTTCGGTGCGAGGGTGAAGGCATTGCAATGGGACGAGCGCGCCGTGCGCTCGCAGGACGTTGCGCTGCTCGTCAACACCACCTCGCTCGGCATGAAGGGCGGCGAGCCGCTCGCCATGGACGTGTCGGCGCTCGACCCTTCCTGCGTCGTGGCCGATATCGTCTACGTCCCGCTCGTCACGCCGCTGCTCGCCGCTGCGCAGGCGCGCGGGCTCGCCACCGTCGACGGCCTCGGCATGCTGCTGCACCAGGCGGTGCTGGGCTTCGAGAAGTGGTTCGGCGTACGGCCCCAAGTCACGCAGGAGCTGCGCGCCCTGCTGGTGCGCGATATCGAGGGCGGCTGATGCTGGTGGTCGGTCTCACAGGGTCGATCGGCATGGGCAAGTCGGCGGTGGCGTCGCGGCTGCGGGCGCTGGGCATCGGCGTGTGCGACGCGGACGCGGAGGTGCACAAGCTCTACGAGGGTGCTGCCGTCGAGCCCATCGAGGCGGCCTTCCCTGGTACTACGGCGGGCGGCAAGGTCGATCGCCAGAAGCTCGGCCTCGCCGTGCTCGACAAGCCCGCTGAGATCAAGCGCCTCGAGAAAATCGTGCATCCCCTGGTGCTCGCTGCCGAGCGCGAGTTCCTGCGCCGCGAAGCCGCCAAAGGCGCAGCCATGGCGGTGCTGGAGATCCCGCTGCTGCTGGAGACCGGAGGCGAGGCCCGCGTCGATGTCGTGGTCGTGTGCAGCGCGCCGGCCGAGGCGCAGCGCGAGCGCGTCATGCAGCGCGCTGGCATGACGGCTGAGAAGCTCGAGCAGATCCTGGCGCGGCAGATGCCGGATGCGGAGAAGCGCAAGCGCGCCGACTTCGTTGTGGACACGGGTGGAACGCTCGCCGAGACCGACGCGCAGGTGGATAAAATCGTCAAATCACTCGAAGGTCGCAGCGGCACGGCCTACGAGATGTTCTGGACGTAAGGCTGCCCGCCGAGGAGTGCGCGCGTATCGTCCCGGGATGAACGCATGCTGCGCGAGATCGTATTCGACACGGAAACCACAGGCCTCGATGCCGCCGGCGGCGACCGCCTGATAGAGGTCGGCTGTGTGGAGATCGTCAATCGCATTCCGACAGGCCGCGAGTTTCACAGCTATCTCAATCCCGAGCGCGATATCCATCCCGAAGCGCTCAAGGTGCACGGCCTCACCGTCGAGTTCCTGAAGGACAAGCCGCGCTTTACGGATGTGGTCGACCGCTTTCTCGACTTCATTGCCGACGCGCCGCTGGTCGCCCACAACGCCACCTTCGATCTAGGCTTCGTCAACGCCGAGCTCGAGCGGGTGGACCGGCCGCAGCTTACCAGCGACCGTATCGTGGACACTTTGGTGCTGTCGCGGCGGCGCCATCCGGCCGGTCCCCACAGCCTGGACGCGCTCTGCAAGCGCTACGGGATCGACCTGTCGCAGCGCACCAAGCACGGCGCCTTGCTCGATTGCACTTTGCTTGCCGGCGTCTACGTCGAGCTGCTGGGTGAGCGGCAGGCGATGCTGGGCCTCAACGGCCAGGGCGCTGGCGAGCAGACGATGCGGGCCCGCGCGGGCAAGGCCATGCAGCGCCCGATCGCGCTTGCGCCGCGCCTCACCGAGGCGGCCGAGGCCGCCCATCGCGAGTTCGTGGCGGGCCTGGGCGCCAACGCCCTCTGGCGGCGCTACTCCGCAGGAACGTGAACTGATATTCACTTATCGCACTACGAACGCTGCTTAGTGGTTGCGTCATCAAGCGTTGACGCGACGCGCGTCTTTCCGCCCACTGTCAACTCAATAATGCGATTGCGACAATCGGCTAGCCCGCAAACTGGATTCTTGAATTTTATCGCCATGTTACTGAACCTTTTCTGAGGTTCTGAGACTGTCGATCGTTATCGAAAAACGAGACAAGGCGCCTCTTTTTTTTCTTAGCGACCACGCGCAGCTGGATGTACATTCTTATATAAGACTAGCTCGTTCCCATATAAGACAAGCTCGTTCGGCTGGTTTCGTTGGCGTTCGTTGCGAGCGCGTCTAACGGATGCGCGACCCCAGGCGAGCCGCCACCATGGTACCGCAGGATGTCGGAATGAAACGCGACCCGGCCGATCGACTCAGCCGCTCTCCAATTCACTTGCTGCACCGGGCCGGACAGTGCGCAGGCGACGTATTCCAGGCCGAGATGAAAGTCGAGGGGTTGACGCCTCGGCAGCTCGCGGTGCTTACGACGGTTGCGCAGAACGAGGGCCTCAGCCAGACGGGGCTGGTCGAGCGCACCGGCATCGACCGCTCCACGCTCGCCGATATCGTGCGGCGCATGCAGAGGAAAGGCTTGTTGCAGCGCCGCCGCACCCGCGAGGACGCACGCGCGTACGCCGTCAAGCTGACCGACGAGGGCCGCCGCATCTTGCGCATGGCGGAGCCCCTGGCCAAGAAGGTCGACGAGCGCATTCTCGAGGCGCTTCCCAACAAGCAGCGCGATCAGTTCATCGACGACCTGCTCACCATCGTCGAGACGCTGCAAAGGATGTCGCCGCAAAGCTAGCGCCGGCCTTGCTCCTGCCGGGCACGCAGCATCGCCTGCCTTCTCCGCTTCTGATCCACAGCAACCACCGGCCAAATCCGGCTCGGGCGCCAAGACCTTGTCAGTCGGCCCTTGTGGGTGCGGCATTGTGGCGATACATGTCGGTGCGATCGGCGATCCTCCTGCCGTGCCCAGAGGGGACCCACATGCTCGAACTGCTCGGTTTCATCAGCTACCTAATCACGCTCTACGTCTACATCATCATCGCCGGCGCGGTGATGAGCTGGTTGATCGCCTTCAACGTCATCAACCCCTACAATCAGTTCGTCCGCGCGCTGTGGCAGGGGCTGAATGCCGTGACCGAGCCGGCGCTGCGCCCCATCCGCCGCGTGCTGCCTGACCTCGGCGGCATCGACATCTCGCCGCTGGTTCTGATCCTGATCTGCTTCTTCATCCAGTCGGTGGTCCTCACCAACCTGGCCAAGCTGTTCGTCTGATGCCGGCCGGCGCCCGGCCCTGGCGGGTGCGCGGCAACGGCTTGAGCTTGCTGGTGCGGGTCACGCCGAGAGCTGGCCGCGATGCCGTGGACGGCGTTGTTGAGACAGCCCAGGGCCCGGCCTTGCAGATCCGCGTACGCGCCGCCGCCACGGAGGGCGAAGCAAATGCCGCCGTCGAGTGGGTAGTGGCCCAATGGTTGGGACTGGGCAAAACGCGCCTGCGCATCGCGCGTGGCAGCAAGTCGCGTATCAAAAAGATTGACATCACGGGCGCTGCTGGCGAACTCGAGCTACTGCTGGCGGCACGCATCGCCGCGTTGAGGTGAAACAAGAGAGGCGATCGATGCCGGCTGCGGCGATCATCGACGGCAAGACGATCGCGGCCGACCTGCGCCGGGAGGTGGCCGAGGGCGTTGCCAAGTTCCAGCGCGAGCGCCGGCTCGTTCCCGGTCTCGCCGTGGTGCTGGTAGGGGAGGACCCGGCCAGCCAGGTCTACGTGCGCAGCAAAGGCAAGGCCACGCGCGAGGCCGGCATGGCCTCGTTCGAGCACAAGCTCGATGCAGCCACCTCGCAAGCGGCACTTCTGAGCCTCATCGGCGAGCTCAATCGCAGCCGCGAGGTGCACGGCATCCTGGTGCAGCTGCCGCTGCCCAAGCATATCGACTCGGCCAAGGTGATCGAGGCGATCGATCCGAGAAAAGACGTGGACGGCTTCCACCCCGTCAATGTCGGCCTGTTGGCCACGGGCGGCGAGGCGCTGGTGCCCTGCACCCCCACGGGCTGTCTGATGCTGGCCAAATCCGTGCGGCCCAAGCTGGAAGGGCTCGAGGCGGTGGTGATCGGACGCTCCAACATCGTCGGCAAGCCGATGGCGCAGCTGCTGCTCGGCGAGAACTGCACGGTCACCATCGCCCATTCGCGCACGCGCGACCTGGCCGCCGTCGTGCGCCGCGCCGATCTGGTGGTGGCCGCCGTGGGCCGCGCGGAGATGGTGCGGAAGGACTGGATCAAGCCCGGCGCCATCGTCATCGACGTCGGCACCCAGCGTGTGGCGGGGCCCGACGGGAAGACCCGGCTGGTCGGCGACGTGGCCTTTGCCGAATGCGCCGAGGTGGCCGGCGCCATCACCCCGGTCCCCGGCGGCGTCGGGCCGATGACGATCGCCTGTCTGCTGCAGAACACCCTGCTGGCGGCGACGCGCGGCTGACGCCGCCCTCTGGCGAGGTCAGCCCTCGTAGCCCTCGATGATGACGAAATCCCCGGTGCTGGCCTGCTCGCGGATGCGCACGGCTGCCTGATACTCGGGCAACTCGTAGCAGGCCTTGGCTACCGCGTAGCTCTCGAACTCGATGACGACATGGCGGCGCCCTGCCAGGGCCTGGCCCTCGGGCATGATGTTCTCCCCGTTGCGCACCACGAAGCGCGCACCGTACTTTTTCAAGGGCGCTGCATTGGCGGCGACTTAGTCCTTGTAGCGCTCGGGATCGGTGATGTTGACGCGCGCGATCCAGTAGCCCTTCTTGGCCATGCTCAGCTCCATTGTTGGCGTACCGTGGCACCGAGCCTAGCGTCTTGGGCGGCGGAATGGTGGCGGCGACGCCGCGCTCGGTCTGACGGGTGGCGTTCAGGCGGGCAGAACGGGCTGGCGCCGGTTCTATCGCACAGGTGTCATGCACGATGGGTTTTGTGATTGGCGCCGTGCTGTGCCATCCTGTGGACCCGATCAAAAATCGCACGGCCAGAGTGGGAGGAGCATCGCACATGCGTTACGAGGAGCCGAGCACGCTCGATCAGGCGGTAGCGCTGCTGGCCGCGGAATCCGGCGACGCCCGGGTGCTGGCCGGCGGCACCGATCTGCTGGTGCAGATGAAGACCGACCTGATCGAGCCGGTGCTGGTTATCGATATTAAGGGCATTGCCGAGACCCGCCAGATCAAGGAGGAGGGAGGCGGCTTCCGCAGTCGGCGCAGCCGTCACCGGGGCCGAGCTTAAGGAGCACCCCAAGCTCAAGATCGTATGGCCTGGCATTGTCGAGGCCGCCAACCTGATCGGCTCCACCCAAATCCAGGGTCGAGCCTCCATGGGCGGCAACCTGTGCAACGGCTCGCCCGCCGCCGACAGCGTGCCTGCGCTGATCGCTGCCGGCGCCAAGGCCTCGATCGTAGGCCCCAAGGGGCGGCGCGAATTGGCCGTAGAGGACGTCATGCTCGCCCCGCGCAAGCTGGCGCTGACCAAGGGCGAGATCGTCGCCTCGTTCCTACTGCCGGCCAAGCCCGCCCGCACCGCTGACGCCTACCTGCGCTTCATCCCGCGCACCGAGATGGATATCGCGGTGGTGGGCTGCGGCGTGTGCCTCACCCTCGATGCCGGCGGCGTCTGCACGGCGGCCCGCATCGGGCTGGGCGCCGTTGCGCCGCGACCTCTGCTGGTCGCCGACGCGGCCAAGGCGCTGATCGGCACCAAGGTCGACGATGCGGCGCTCGCCAAGCTGGACGCAGCCGCTCGCGCCGCCTGCCAGCCGATCGACGACAAGCGCGGCACCAAGGGCTATCGCATCAAGGTTGCGGGCGTGCTCGCCCGCCGGGCTGCGCAGATTGCGCTCGAACGGGCGAGGAAAGGTTGAAATGGCCAAGCATCACATATCGGCGACCGTCAACGGCGATCCCGTCGAGTTCCTTTGCGAGACCGAGGACACGCTGCTCGACTGCCTGCGCGACCAGCTCGGTCTCACCGGCACCAAGGAAGGCTGCTCCACCGGCGACTGCGGCGCCTGCAGCGTCACCGTCGACGGCCGCCTCGTCTGCTCCTGCCTGATGCTGGGCGTCGAGGCCAAGGGCAAGTCGATCGCCACCATCGAGGGCATGGCCAACGGTGAGCAGCTGCACCCGCTGCAGCGCAAGTTCCTGGAGCATGCGGCGCTCCAATGCGGCATCTGCACGCCGGGCTTCCTGGTGGCGGCCAAGTCGCTGCTGGAGAAGTCGCCCGATCCCACCGAGACGGAAGTGCGTTACTGGCTGGCCGGCAACCTTTGCCGCTGTACCGGCTACGACAAGATCGTTCGTGCGGTGCTCGACGCTGCTGCCGAGATGAGAGGAGCCTGATCCATGCAAGAGAAGGTCAAGGATGGCGGGGCTTCCGAGTTCAAGTGGGTCGGCACGCGCCCGCTGCGCCCCGACGGCGTCGACAAGGTGACGGGCCGCGCAAGGTTCGGCGCCGACCTCGCCATGCAGGGCCAGCTGGTCGGCAGGGTGCTCAGAAGCCCGCACCCGCACGCGCGAATCCGCGGCATCGATGTGTCGGCAGCGGCCAGGCTGCCTGGCGTCAAGGCGATCGTCACCGGCGCCGATTTCAAGGACCAGCCCTCCGAGTTCATCCCGGCGGGCGAGATGATGATCAACTACAAGGACGTGGTGCGCAGCGTGATGGCGCGCGAGAAAGCCCTCTATGAGGGGCACCCGATCGCTGCCGTGGCGGCCACCAGCGCTGCTATTGCCAAGCAGGCGCTGAAGCTGATCAAGGTCGACTACCAGGTGCTTCCCCACGTGATCGACGTGGTGGAGGCGATGCAGCCGGGTGCGCCGCTGCTCGACGAGACCATGTTCACGGTCGGCGTGCAGCCGGCGCCGACCACTCCCTCCAACGTCGCCAAGCGCGTCGAGGTCGGCCACGGCGACATCGCCGCCGGCTTCGCCCAGGCCGACGTGATCGTCGAGCGCTCGTTCACCACCAAGCCCGTGCATCAGGGCTACATCGAGCCGCACGCCTGCATCGCCAGTGTCTCGGAGGACGGCCAGGCCGACCTTTGGGTATCGACGCAGGGGCACTGGATCGTGAGGGCGCACTGCGCGCGCCTGCTCGGCTGGGACGTTGGCAAGGTCCGCGTGACGGCGGCCGAGATCGGCGGCGGCTTCGGCGGCAAGACGGTCGTCTATCTCGAGCCCGTCGCCCTGGCGCTGTCGAAAAAGGCGCGTCGGCCGGTCAAGATGGTGATGACGCGCGAGGAGGTGTTCCGCGCGTCCGGGCCGACCTCGGGAGCGCATGTGCGCATCAAGATCGGCGCCAAGAAAGATGGACGCATCGTCGCCGCCGAAGGCGAGCTCAAGTACCAGGCTGGCGCCTTTGCCGGTTCGCCGGTGCAGCCGGGCGCCATGTGCGCGTTCGCCCCCTACGACCTCGCCAACGTGAAGGTTGTGGGCTACGACGTCGTCACCAACCGGCCCAAGGTTGCGGCCTATCGTGCGCCTGGAGGCCCGATCTCCGAGTACGCGGTGGAGAGCGTGGTCGACGAGATCGCCCGCAAGATCGGCATGGACCCGATCGAGCTGCGTCTCAAGAATGCGGCCAAGGAAGGCACCAAGGCCGCCTACGGCCCGAAGTTCGGGCCTGTGGGCCTGGTCGAGACGCTGGAAGCCGCCAAGGGCCATGCGCACTGGCGCACGCCGCTCAAGAAGAACCAAGGCCGCGGTGTCGCCTCGGGCTTCTGGTTCAACATCGGCGGCGAGACGGCCGTGTCCATGTCGCTCAACGAGGACGGCACGCTGTCGCTGACCGCCGGCACGCCCGACATCGGCGGCCTACGTGCGTCGCTGTGCATGATGGCGGCCGAGGAGCTCGGCGTCGACCTCGACAAGATCCGCGTGCAGATCGGCGACACGGGCCAGCTCGGCTACAACTTCCTGACCGGCGGCAGCCGCGCCACCTTCTCGAGCGGCATGGCCACGGTCGAGGCCGCGCGTGAGGTCATGAAGGAAGCCTGCAAGCGCGCCGCTCAGCTGTGGGAGCTGCCGGAGGATGCGGTGGAGTATACCGGTGGTGCCGTGCGGCCCGCCGGTCCCAATGCCGGCAAGCACACGCCCATGACCTTGAGGGACATCGCCGGCATCGCCGGCAAGACCGGCGGGCCGATCGTGGGCTATGCGCGCATCAATGCGCACGGCGCCGCGCCTTCGTTTGCCACGCACGTGGCAGATGTGGAAGTGGACCCCGAGACAGGCAAGGTCACCGTGGTGCGCTACACTGCCATCCAGGATGCTGGCCGCGCCATCCACCCGAGCTACGTCGAGGGCCAGTATCAGGGCGGCGTCGCTCAGGGCATCGGCTGGGCGCTCAACGAGGAGTACATCTACGGCGCCGACGGCAAGCTGCAGAACCCGGGCTTCCTCGATTACCGCGTGCCGGTCGCCTCCGACCTGCCGATGATCGACACGGTCATCGTCGAGGTGCCGAACCCGCGCCATCCCTACGGCGTGCGCGGCGTGGGCGAGACGCCAATCGTGCCGCCGATGGCGGCTATCGCCAACGCCATAGCCGACGCCACGGGCATCCGCTTCACCGAGCTCCCCATGTCGCCGCCCAAGGTGCTGGCGGCGCTGGACGCGGCCCGGGCCAAGGGGGCGGCGAAGCTCTGATTGGATGACTCCCCCCTCACCAGTTCGGCCAAATGACTTACGGGTCGCACCAGCTGGGCCGCGCCCGTGTCGAGCGAGATGGCAGCAACCGTAAGTCATGGCCTCACGTCCTCTCCCCGAGGGGAGAGGGGCCGAGGGCGCAACTCGATGCTGTCAAGAAAGTGTCGGTGCCACACATCCCTTCTCCCCTTGGGGAGAAGGTGCCCCGAAGGGGCGGATGAGGGGGCCTTCACGGCGGGTGGGAATGACTGCCAGACCGGCAAGTCCCGAGCGCATCGGCCGCTACCGCCGGGGACGGTTCTCCGAGCTGGTCGCCGCGGCAGCGCTAATGGCCAAGGGCTATCGCATTCTCGCCCGGCGTCTGCGCACCCCGTACGGTGAGGTCGACCTCATTGCCGTGCGCGGGCGCAGGCTCGCCTTCATCGAGGTCAAGCGCCGCGCCACTAGGGCCGAGTGCGAGGCGGCGCTCGGCCCGCGCGGCGGAGTTCTGCGGTTGAGCCGCAACCCCCGCTATCGCGACCACGATTTAGGCCTCGACGCGGTGCTCGTGATGCCCCGGCGCCTGCCCGTGCACCTACCCGATGCGCTGCATCTGGAAGCCAGGAACATGCGCGGCTGGCGTTGACGCTGCAATGCAGTACACGCTTGCATGCCCGTGCATTTCGCTGCTCAATCGCCGCGCCCAGGAACACCAAGGCCCGGACAAATGCCCCTGAACGTCGCCTGCCAGATGGACCCCATCGACCGCATCGACATCGACGGCGATTCCACTTTTGCCCTGCTGCTCGAAGCGCAGCGCCGCGGGCACTCGCTGTTCTACTACACGCCCCCCAATCTCGCTCTCGATGCCGGCCGCCTGCTGGCCAAGGGCCACTCGCTGCGGGTCGAGGACAAGGCCGGCAGTCACTACGCCCTCTCCGATCCGCGCACGGTCGACCTCTCCGAGCTCGACGCGGTCCTGCTGCGGCAGGACCCGCCGTTCGACATGGCCTACATCACCACCACGCACCTCTTGGAACGCATCCACCCCAAGACGCTGGTGGTCAACGATCCGGCCCACGTGCGCAACGCGCCGGAGAAAGTGTTCGTCCTCGACTTCCTCGACCTGATGCCGCCGACCCTCGTCACACGCAGCGCCGACGATGTGAAGCGCTTCCGCGCCGAGCACAAGGACATCATCTTGAAGCCCCTCTACGGCAACGGCGGCTCCTCCGTGTTCCGCGTGGCGCCGGGCGACACTAACCTCAACTCGCTGATCGAGCTGTTCCAGACCGTGTTCCGCGAGCCGTTCATGGTGCAGCAGTACCGCCCGGAGGTGCGCGGCGGCGACAAGCGCATCATTCTGGTCGACGGCGAGGTGGTGGGCGCCGTCAATCGCGTGCCGGCGGCCGATGAGACGCGCTCCAACCTGCACGTCGGCGGGCAGGCGGCGGCCACCGAGCTCACGCCACGCGACAAGGAGATTTGCGCCCGGCTAGGCCCGGAGCTCAAGCGGCGCGGCCTGCTGTTCACCGGCATAGACGTGATCGGCCCGTATCTGACCGAGATCAACGTCACCTCCCCCACCGGCATCCGCCAGGTGAAGGCCTTCGGCGGCCCCGACATCGCCGCGCTGATCTGGGACGCCATCGAGGCCAAGGTGAAGGCCAAAGGCTAGGGCTCAGTTGGCGACCCGTGGGCGGCAAGCTGTTGCTCAAGCCGCGCTCGACGGCCCGTTTGCTTGACAACGAGCAGGCGCGCCACATAAATGGCGCCACTTCGGGGCCGTAGCTCAGCTGGGAGAGCGCTGCAATCGCACTGCAGAGGTCAGGAGTTCGATCCTCCTCGGCTCCACCAAAGATTTCAATCTGTTGCGCTCGTTTTCTGGATACGTCGCTGCCTTCTGCCGCCGTCTCGCTGCGTGACACGGCTCGCGAGGCCGTTTCTTGCTTGCGAGCGCGCCGTTGGACGGCCGCTGCTACGCGGCGCCGGGCTCCGGATAGAGCGTCAGGATGGCCGAGGCGTCGAGCTCGCTCTTGCCCTGCGTGATCAGCTGCCGATAGAGGGCAAGCGCCTGGCCCGCCATCGGCATCGCGACATGGCGTTCGCTCGCGGCCTGGTTCAGCATCTCCAGGTCCTTGAGCACCTGGCGCGCATAGCCGTGCGGAGTGAAGTCGCGGGCAATCATCCGCCCGAACAGCACGGGCAGCAGATTGGAGCCGGCGTGTCCAGGTGCCAGCGCCGCGGGAACGAGCTTGGCGTCGACGCCGTAGGCCTCGGCCAGGCGTAGCGCCTCGGCGATCACGCAGTAGTTGGTCAGCACCAGTGCCTGGTTGACGAGCTTGGTGGCCTGGCCCGCACCAACGGGGCCCAGGTGCGTCAGCAGGCCGAGCTGCTCCATGACGGGGCGGATGCGTGCAATGGCCGAAGCATCGCCGCCTGCCATGATGGCGAGCGTGCCGCTCATGGCTGCCGCTGGGCCGCCCGACACCGGTGCATCGACAAAGGCCATGCCCGTTGCCGCCAGGCCGGTGGCGACGCGCTTGGTGGCCTCGATCTCGGTGGTCGAGTGATCGACCAGCACCTTGCCATCGAGCCGGCCGGCCGACGCAATGCCGTCTTTGCCAAGCACGGCCTCCTCGACCGCAGCGGTGGTGGTCACCGATACGAGCACGATGTCGCTGTTGCGGGCGACCTCGGCCGCCGATCCGCAGACTTGCACGCCAAGGGTTGCGACGGCTGCCACCTTCTCGGCCGCGATGTCGTAGCCGGCGACGGCATGGCCGGTCTCAATCAGCCGCCTGGCTATCGCGTGACCCATGAGACCGAGGCCGATCACGCCTACGACGGGGCCTACTGCTGGGCTTGCTCACGGGTGTTTCCTCACAGCCGATAAATGCGCAGCCGCATTGTCGTGGAAGAGCCGGCGGCGCGCGGTTTCCGGCAGGTCGCGTGTGATTTCCAGGAAGCTGCCGTAGATTTCGTCGAACGTGGCCACCAGGGAATTGACCGGATAGTTGGAAGCGAACATCCCCCGCTCCGCCCCGAAGATGGCGATGGCATCGCGCACGACCGGGCCCTGCAATTCCACCGTCCAGCGCCGCCCCGGCACACCAAGGCCCAGATCTTCACCGCCACGTTGGCCTCACGCGCCAAGAGCTGCATGGCGCTGCGCCAGCCGGCGAGCCCCTCGGGGCTGCGGTCGGCCGGCAGGCCGGTGTGGTTGAGGATGATCGTGGTGGCGGGAAAGTCCCGCGCCAGCTCGGCCGCGGCATCGAGGTGCCACCACGGCGTCTGCAGGTCGAAGTGAAGCCCGTGCCTGGCGAGTAACGCGAAGCCCTCCCGCCATCTCGGGCAGTCCATCGAGCCAGGCGCGCCGCGCTTCGCGTCCTGAGGCCGTGCCGCCGACTTCGGCTTGTGGCGTACACTCCTGACCAGCGGGAACGCGGCCTGCTCGGCCAGCACCTGTGCCGCGTCGGCGCGATCCAACCAAACCTGCGCCACCATTGCGTGGGGGAGCCCCTCGCGCGCGGCGATGTCGTGCATCCAGCGCGTCTCGCCGATGGGGTCGCGCCGATCCCACTCGGCCTCGACGTAGACCGTCTTGACGACGTTGAACCGCGCCGTGTCGCGCCGATAGTCGGCCGGCAGATAGCAACGCCGAAGCGCGGAATAGTCGCCGTAGCGGAAGGAGGCCAGCGGCGCACCCACAAGCCAGGGATGGGCTTTCAGAGCCAAGTCCCAGACATGGTGGTGCGCATCGACGATGGGCAGCGCGGCAACGATGGCATCGGCGCTAGGGTCGGCCATTGTCAGGCGGCCTGAGGGGTGGCAGCGAGCCGCAGCGCGGCGCGTGCGTCGGCCAGGCTGATGCGAGGCCTCGGCCCTGCCTGGGCCACCTCGCGGCCCATGCGCGCCGCCAGCATGACGGCATTCCGGCTGGCACCGATGTTGGCGATGCCCTTGCCAGCGATGTCGTAGGCCGTGCCGTGCGCAGGCGTGGTGATCGGCACGGGAAAGCCGCCGAGCAGCGTCACCCCCTGGTCGAAGCCGATCAGCTTCATGGCGATCTGGCCCTGGTCGTGGAACATGGTCAGCACCGCGTCGAACTGACCCGAGCGAGCGCGCACAAACACTGTGTCGGCGGGGTAGGGGCCGTCGCAGGCGATGCCCCTGCCTTTCGCCTTGGCCACGGCCGGGGCGATGATGTCGATCTCCTCGCGGCCGAAGTTGCCGTTGTCGCCGGCGTGCGGGTTGAGCGCGGCAACCGCGATGCGGGGCGGCGAGAAGCCGGCAGCCGACATGGCAGCGTGGGTCAGCTCGAGCCCCCTGACGATGACCGGCACGCTGAGCAGGCCGGGCACGGCCGCGAGGGGTACGTGGCTCGTGACGCGCGCGTTCCAGAGGCCGTCGAGCACGTTGAACTCGCGCGCCTCGCCCTTGAAGCCGATGGCGTTGGCGACGAAGGAGATCTCGTCATCGTAGGTCGGAACAGCGAGCTTCATGGCGCTTTTGTTGAAAGGCGTGAAGACCACCGCGTCTGCTGCGCCTGTCTTGGCCAGCGCCAAGGCAGACAGGAAGTTCTCCCTGGCGAAGAGGCCGCCGGCGCGCGCGACCTCGCCGCGCCTGATGGTGGCGGGATCGAGGTGGCCAAGGTCGACGAGCACAGGCTTGGCCGGGCTCTCGGGAAGCGGCGCATCGGCGCCGATGATATCGACGTCGAGGGCGCTTCCCGCCACCCGGGCACCATCCTCGAGCACGCGACGGTCACCCACGACGAGGAGGGTGGCGGCGGCGCGCACCTCATCGAGCGCCAGCAGCTTGGCCGTGAGCTCGGGGCTGATGCCCGCAGGGTCGCCCATGGCCAGCGCCACGACCGGTGCCTCCTGCCCTAAGCTTTGGCCGGCCATGGTTTGTCCTCGTTTCCCCGTTGCGCCGAATTCTATCGCAAAGCGCCGCGGTCACTCTTCCCCGATGCGCGCGCGATAGTGCCAGAACAGCAGGCGCTGCTCCACCAGCCGTAGTCCCGTATTGAGCAGCAAGCCGACGATGGCGATGGCAACGATGCCTGCCATGCCAGATGATACGTGGAAGCTCTCCTGGCTGCGCTGCACGAAGGCGCCGATGCCGTTGGTGGAGAGCAGCATCTCCGAGGTGATGGTCACCAGCAAGGAGGCCGAGATCGCCAGGCGGAAGCCCGTGACGATGCCGGGCAGCGCGGCGGGCAGATCGATAAGCGCCATGGATTCGAGGCGGGTCAGGCGCAGCGAGCGCCCCACGCGGTCGAGCATGGGCGGGGCCTGGCGTACGGTCTCGATAGTGGTGATCAGGATGCCGGCCAGCATGGCGTAGCTGATGACAGCGATCTTGGCGGCATCGCCGATGCCTGCCAGCACCATGACGATCGGGATAACCGCCGGGGGCGGGATCGTCACCAGGAACTCCAGGATCGGGTCGACGACCATGCCGAGCGGGCGGATGCGCCCGCAGGCGATGCCGAACGGCACCATCACCAGCACGGAGAGGCCGAAGGCGGTGAAGGCGCGGCGCAGCGTGTTGCCGATCTCGGCGGCGATGGCGTGGAAGTTCTGCTGGATGGCGAGCGCCGTCTCCCACGGTCCGGGAAACAGCACGGTGGCGTGGCTCCAGGCAACGAGCTGCCAAGCGGTCAGCACCAGCACGATGGAGAGGACGCCCCAGGGATCGAGCCAGCGCAGCCTCATGACGCGGCGGCCTCCGCCATCATCTGCTCGTGCCAGCCGATGAAGAGGCGGCGCAGCATCAGCACCATCTGGTTGAACAGCATGCCGTTGACGCCGCACAGCACGGTCAGCGCCAGCACGTCGGGAATGCGCAAGGCGAAGGCGCGCTCGAACAGCAGGTAGCCCAGGCCGTCCTGGCCGGCGAACAGGTCCGTCACGACGGAGCCGATCAGGCTGATGCTGGCGGCATTGCGCACGCCGATGAAGATCTGCGGCAGCGCCTGCGGCAGCACGATGCTCTTCACCAGTGCCAGGCGATCGCAGCCGAAGGCGCGGCCCGTGCGCAGCAGAACCTCGTTGGTGCCGGAGAAGGCGGCAACGGTATGGAAATATACCGGCCACAGCGCGGCGAATACGATGATGAACAGGTAGAGCTTGAGGCCGAAGCCGATGGCGAACACCGAGATCGGGATGATGGCCGCCGGCGGCAGGGGGCGGAGCAGCTCGGTCCAGGGCCGCAGCATGCGCTGGAACGCCGGCACCAGGGCGCCGAGAACGCCGAGGGCAATGCCGAGCGGCACGGTCAGCGTGAAGCCGGCGAGCGCGCGCAACAGTGTCAGGCCCACGGCCCTCATGTCGTCGGGAGAGGTGACAATGCGTGCCATCGCCTCGGCGGTGGTGGAAGGCGCGGGCAGGTAGCGCTCGGGTGCCAGCTGCAGCCACACCGCGATCTGCCAGATGGTCAGAACGACCGCGAGGGCCAGCAGCCGGCGCAGCCAGATCATGGCGCAGCACCGCGGCTGACGGCGCGCCGCTCGTTGCGGATCAGCGAGAGCACGTCGTGGCGGATGTCGAGGAAGGTCGCCTGCTCCCGCGTCTCGAGCTGGTCCCGCGGCCGCGGCAGCGGCACCTTGATCTCGCGCACCACGCGCGCCGGCCGGCCGGACAGGACGACGATGCGGTCGCCCATGTAGATCGCCTCCTCCACGTCGTGGGTGACGAGCACGCAGGTCTGGCGATAGCGCTCGGCGATGCCGAGCAGGAGGTCCTGCAGGTCGGCGCGCGTCTGCGCGTCGACGGACGCCAGCGGCTCATCGAGCAGCAGCAGCCGGGACTGAGAGGCGAGGCCGCGAGCGATGGCGACGCGTTGCTGCATGCCGCCGGATAGCTGCCAGGGATAGCGATCGGCAAAGCCGGTTAGGCCCACCGCCTCGAACAGGTCCGTCGCATGCTCGGACTTCTGCGCGGGGGTCATGCCGTTGACGCGGCGCATGCCGAACAGCACGTTGCCGAGGTTGGTCTTCCAGGGCAGCAGCGAGCGGCTGTAGTCTTGGAAGACGATGGCGACGCCTTCGGGCGTCGCATCGCGCACGGGCTTGCCGGCGAAGCGCACGCCGCCGGAGTCGGGCCGCTGTAGCCCGGACAAGAGCAGCAGCAGTGTGGTCTTGCCGCAGCCGGATGGGCCGACCACCGATACGAACTCGCCCTCGCCCACGGTGAAGTCCACGCCGGCCAAAACCTCCAGCGGCGGAGGGCCGTCGAAGGTCTTGCGCAAACCCTCTACGGCGAGCATCGGCCCGGCGCCTCCCTGGCCGGAGCGCGCCGTCATCGCATCCTCCGCACGCATTCGGTTCGCACCCTTAGAAGGGCAGCGTGGCGATTACTTCCTCGATCGGGAATGTCTTGGTCATCATCCCGGTGCGGACAAGCGTATCATAGATCGGCGCGATCGATGCCTTGGTGACGCTCAGGCTCTCGAACCAGGACGGCGGCACGGTCTCGGCAACCGCGCGCTCCATGCCCGAGAGCTTCATTACCAGCTCCAGACGGAGCTTTGGATCGGCCTCGATCTCCTTCTGCGCCTTGAGGTAGGCCCGGCCGAAGGCGATGGCGACCTTCTGGTTCTTGGCGATCCAGGTATCGGTCGCGAAATAGCAGCTCGCGGTCACTACCTGCGTGCCGCTGACGCTGAGATTGCCGCGGCCCAGCACTTTGCCGCCGATGGCCTTGTTGGCCATGATCGCCGCCTGCATGGGGAAGATCGTCACTGCCACGTCGGCGTTGCCGAGCTCTAGCTGCGCGGGCATCTGCGGGAATGGAACCACAACCTTCTTGACGTCGTCCCAGCTCACGCCGGCAAGCTGCAGGCGGTCGCGGATCGCAAGCTCGCCTGCGGTGCCGAAGGCGTTGATCATCACCGTCTTGCCTTTGATGTCGGCAAACGTGTTGATGCCGGACTTGGCCGACGCGGTGATGTGCGTGCCGTAGTGGTCGGGCGGGCCCTCCTGGTCGGCGGTCATGAAGATCTTGACGGGAACGCCGTTCGAGCGGGCGAACATCGGCACCGTCGCCGCCGCCCAGCCCACGTCCGCCTGGGCGGAGGCGACCGCCGAAACCGACGCCGCTCCAGTCGCGACCTTGACGATCTCGATCTCGATGTCGGCTTCCTTGAAGTAGCCCTTGTCCATGGCGTGGAACAGCGGGGCCACCACGACATTGGTGAAGTTGGCAACGCGCACCTTTTCCGCCGCGTGGGCCGTGGTCGCCAGCGAAGCGGTCCACAGCATTGAAGCGGCCAGCGCCAACGCGCCGGGCACGCGAGCTTGGTGAGACGTCGAAAGCATGATTTTCTTCCTCCCAATGCCGTCTTTGTTGGGTCGGACGCCCGCGACGATCAAGCCTTGCGGGAGCCTTGTTCCTTCGCGCGCAAAAGCGAAGATTTGTGTACCGACAGCTATTTAGGTATGAATAAGAACCATGGTTCACATTTACGGTCAAGCCACGCTCGCCGACGACTGCGGCCTGGAAGGCGTGCGGCCGGTCAAGCAACTGCGCGCCCGTCGCAGCCGCGACCGGATGCTCAACTCCGGCCAGAGACTGGTGGCCGAGCGCCCCTTCGATGCCCTGTCCGTCGCCGACATCGCACGCGCGGCCGGTTGCTCGGTCGGCGCGTTCTACCTGCGCTTCCGCGACAAGGACGCTTTCTTCCGTGCCTTGATCGCGCAGTATCTCGCCGTGGGCCGGGCCGAGACGGAGGAGCTGTTTGCTTCGCACGAGGACGACCGGCTGATCAGCGCGCTCATCGTCAACACGACCAGTCGCTTCCAGCGCTTCGCCGGCCTGATCAGGTCGGCCATCCGCAAGCGCATGGAGGACCCTAGCGTCTGGGAGCCAATCCGCCGCAGCGGACACTTCAACGCCGACCGCTTCGTTGCGTGGCTGGCCCAGCACCGCCGTCGTAAGCTGACGGTCGACGAGGAGATGCCGGTGCGGTTTGCCTTCCAGGTTCTCTATGGCACGCTGAACAATGCCCTGGTGAACGAGCCGGGCCCCCTCGACATCTCGGACCCGGCTTTCCCCGTGCACCTCGAGCGCACCTTCCGCCTAGTCCTGCTGTCGACCGGCGCGCCGCCTGCGCTGGAGTGACCCAGCCTGGATGATCCCAACGAAGCCTTAGCCTGAGTAGTAGAGAGCATGCCCATGCGAGCCGCGCGCAACATCCTGTTCATCATGTGCGACCAGCTCCGGTGGGACTATCTGTCGTGCGCGGGGCATCCCAAGCTCGAGACGCCCAACATCGATAGGCTGGCGGCGCGGGGCGTGAGGTTCACGCGGGCCTATGTGCAGTCGCCGGTGTGCGGGCCGTCGCGCATGAGCTTCTACACGGGGCGCTACATGCAGTCGCACGGCGCGGTGTGGAACGCGGTGCCGCTCAAGGTCGGCGAGATGACGCTCGGCGACTACCTGCGTCCGCTCGGCGTGCGCACGGCACTGGTCGGCAAGACGCACATGCGCGCCGACGCCGAGGGCATGGCCCGGCTCGGCATCGATCCCAACTCCATCATCGGCGTGCGCGTTTCCGAGTGCGGCTTCGACCCCTTCGAGCGCGACGATGGGCTGCACGCGCAGGGCCCCGACGGCCGCTACGACGCGCAGGTGCCGCGCTACAACCGCTACCTCAACGACAAGGGCTATGGCGGCGACAACCCCTGGCACGATTGGGCCAACGCTGCGCAAGGCGACGGCAATGCACTGGCCTCGGGCTGGGCCATGCGGCACGCCCGCAAGCCCGCGCGCGTGAAGGAGGAGGACTCCGAGACACCCTACATGACGCGGCGCGCCATGGAGTTCATGACCGAGGTCGGTAACGACCCATGGTGCCTGCACCTCTCCTACATCAAGCCGCACTGGCCCTACATCGCGCCCGCGCCTTACAACGCCATGTACGGGCCCGGCGACGTGCTGCCCGTGGTGCGCTCCGAGGAGGAGCGGCGCGATCCCCACCCCGTCTACGGCGCCTTCATGCAGGCGCGCGCGAGCGCGACGTTTGCGCGCGACGAGGTGCGCGAGGAGGTGATCCCCGTCTACATGGGGCTCATCAAGCAGATCGACGATCAGCTGGGCGTGCTGTTTCGCTTCATGGAGGAGCGAGGATTGCTCGACAACACGCTGATCGTCTTCACTTCCGACCACGGCGACTATCTGGGCGACCACTGGATGGGCGAGAAGGACCTGTTCCACGAGCCGTCCGTGAAGGTGCCGCTGATCGTTTATCACCCGGCGGCAGAGGCCGACGCGGCGCGCGGCAGCGTGTGCGACGAGCTGGTGGAGGCGATCGATCTGGCGCCGACGTTCCTGGAAGCGCTCGGCAGCGATCCGGCGGAGCAATCGCACCGGCTCGAGGGTCGTTCGCTGGTGCCTTTCCTCGCCGGGCAGCGTCCCGCCAGCTGGCGCAGTTACGCGATCAGCGAGTACGACTATTCGATACTGCCCGTAGCGGCCAAGGTCGGCGTCGAGCCGCGCGACGCACGCCTCTACATGGTTGCCGACAAGCGCTGGAAATACATCCACGCCACCGGCTTCCGGCCGATGCTCTACGACCTCGAGACCGACCCCAACGAGCTCAGAGACCTCGGGGACGACCCCGCCTTCGCCGCTGAGCGCGAGCGGCTCGGCGCGGCGCTGGCGCAGTGGGGGCTCAGGCTGTCGCAGCGCACGACCATCTCGGAGAACCAGATCAAGAGCAAGCGCGGCAGCGCGCAACGCCGCGGCATCCTGATCGGTGTGTGGGACGAGAGCGAGCTGCCGGAAGAGCTGTGGAAGGGCTATTTAGGTCGAGACGAATAGCGGCGCTATGCGGCCGCGGAGAGCCGCAGGATCGCCAGCGCCAGGGCCTGGGCGCGCGGAACGAGCGAGGCGACCTCCAGGTATTCCTCCGCCGTGTGCGCGTTGCCGCCGACGCCGCCGGTGGCGCACAGCGTCGGGCAGCCGACGGCCGCGGTGAAGCCGGAATCGGCGCATCCGCCTGTGAACTCGCCGTCGACCTTCAGTCCCGCGTCGGCGGCTGCCGCGCGATAGGTGGTGAACAGCTCCTCGGACGCCGGCGTCATGGTCAGCGGCAGGAACTCGCCGCGGATTTCCAGTGTGGCGGTGGTGCCGGGGACGGTGGCGCGATCGATGATCGCCTGCAGGGCTTCAAGCATTCTCACCCGGTCGGCGGGATCGATGTAGCGGAAGTCGATCTGACCCTCGGCCTGCGGCGCGGTGGTGTTGACCGACTGCCCGCCCTTGACGAGACCGACATTGACGGTGACGCCGCGAGCGAGGTCGGTGAGCGCATGCATGGCGACGATCTTGTGCGCCAGCTCGCCGATGGCGCTGATGCCCTTCTCGAAGTTGCCGCCCGAATGCGCCGCCTTGCCCTTGACCTCGAAGGACAGGAACACGCCGCCCTTGCGCCCGGTGACGACGGCGCCGGTGGGCCGCCCGGGCTCGGAGTTGAAGACGCAGCGGGCGCCGCGCGCGACGCGCTCGATGACGGGGCGCGAGAACGGCGAGCCGATCTCCTCGTCGCTGGTAATGAGGCCGGCGAGCGGCGCCGGCGCGCCGCCATAGCGCTTGAAGGCCGACAGCACGAAGGAGTTGATCACCAGCCCAGCTTTCATGTCGGCGACGCCGGGGCCATAGGCGTGGCCATCGGAGATGTGAAAGGGGCGACGGGCCACCTCGCCCTTGGGGAAGACGGTGTCGCGGTGGCCCATCAGCAGGATCGGCTTCTCGTTGGCGCGCGTGTCGTCGAGGCGGATGTGGATGGCGTCGCCGAACGTGTCGTTGGGCTCGCGCGTAGTGAGGAGGCCTTGGCTCGACAGGAATTGGACGAATCGCTCGCCAACGGCGTCGACGCCCGCCTTGTCATAGCTGCCGCTGTCGATGTTCACCGCATCCGCCAGCAGGGCCAGCATGGCGTCTTGCTGCGTCGCGAGCCACTCGGTGACCTGGGCTTCGTGCGCGGCGAGTTGCGGCATGAGTTCGCTGTCCGGTGTGCTAGGCCTTGGCGACGCCGAGTGCCGAGCGGAAGCGATAGGCGATCGTGCCGCCGTCCTTCTCGGGCAGGGCCCAGGGGTCCTCGGTGATGGCGATCTTGGCGACGGCGAGCACGGGGCCCGGCGCCTTGAACAGCAGCTCCGCCAGCTCCGGTGCGGCGCCCTGCTCGGTGACCGTTGTTGTCTTGGCGATGCCGAAGCCTTTGGCGACGGCGGCGATGTCGGTGCGGGTGGAGGTGAGGCCGCGCTGGCGGCCGGTCTCGCCGAAGCTCTCGTTGTCGAGCACGAGGATGCCGAGGTTGGCGGGCGCCTGGTCGGCCACCACGCCGAGCGAGCCGATGCCCATAAGAATTTCGCCGTCGCCTGTGACGCACACCACGCGGCGGGTGGGCTGCGACAGGGCCACGCCCAGCGCGGTCGGGAACCGCGAGCCCCATGCCGCCCCAAGAGTAGAGGTATTCGTTGCTGTCGCCGGCGGCGAAGCAGTCCCAGGTGGGGCTGCCGAGGCCGGTGACGATCAGAGCGTTGCCGCGGTTCGCGAGCAGGTCGGCCATGAACGGCCGGCGGGCGATCTTGTTGGACTGAGCGCTCATTTCTGGCCGAACCCCTTGGCGCCGACGATGCGCTGGCTGACCAGCACGGCGGCGCTGACGCGGCTGTTGAAGGCGAGGTCGGCGGCGGCGGCGAAGGTGTCGCCCACCTCCTCCGGCACGTCGACGGGAAAGCATTTGACGCCCACCGCTTCCAGCGACGGCCTAGTGGCCTGGCCCATCGGCACCTGCCATGGGTTGAACTCGCCCCACTGCCCGCGCATGGTGACCAGCATCAGGCACGGCGCGCGGTAGGCGGTGGGCAGGCCCAGCGCGTTGATGCAGTTGCCGACGCCCGACGACTGCATGGCGATCATGGCGCGCTTGCCCGCTAGCCATGCAGCCGGTGGCGATGCCGATGCCCTCCTGCTCGATGGAGAGCGTGACGAGCCGCATGGCCGGGTCCGCCTCGATCATCTTCAAGAGCTCGGTGAGCCCGCCGTCGGGCACGGTGCAGACGGTTGAAATGTTCCGCGATTGGATTACGCGGAAGACGTCGGCGGACCAGTCGTAGGGTTTGGTGCTCATGCTGCGTGGTAGGTTTTCAAACTGACTTCCCAACTTGCGTTCCCGGAAGCCGAGGCCGTAGGCCGAGGCTATCCGGGACCTTCCTGCGGCCTGCTGAACCATGGCGCAACGCGAAGACCCGTCAAGGCCCCGGCTTTACGCGCCCTGAACTTGATCCCAGATCAAGTTCGTGCGCTCCGGCCGGGGACGCAAGCGGCGTGCGCCTCACCCCGCCAGCTTCTCCAGCTCCTCCACGATGGCGCTGCCCATCTCGGCGGTGCCGACCTTGCGCATGTTGGGCTGCATGATGTCGCCCGTGCGGAACCCCCGCGACAGGGCGCCGGCAATGGCCTTGTCGATCAGGTCCGCCTCCTTGGGGAGGCCGTAGGAGTAGCGCAGCGCCATGCCGTAGCTGGCGATCGCCGCGATCGGGTTGGCGACGCCCTTGCCGGCGATGTCGGGGGCGGAGCCGTGCACCGGTTCGTACAGCGCCTTGCGCTTGCCGGTCTTGGCTTCCGGCGCGCCGAGCGAGGCCGACGGCAGCATGCCGATGGAGCCCGTCAACATGGCGGCCTCGTCGGAGAGCATGTCGCCGAACAGGTTGTCGCAGACGATGACGTCGAACTGCTTGGGGTCGCGCACCAGCTGCATGGCGCAGGCGTCGGCCAGAATGTGCTGCAGCTCCACGTCCTTGGCCTCCGCGGCGTGCACGGCGGTTACCACCTGGTTCCACAGCACGCCGGTGCGCATGACATTGCGCTTCTCGGCCGAGTGCACCTTGTTCTTGCGCTTGCGGGCGAGGTCGAAGGCGACGCGGGCGATGCGCTCGATCTCGCGCGTGGTGTAGACCGTAGTGTCGACGGCGCGCTTCTGGCCGTCCTCCAAGGTCACGATCTCCTTGGGCTCGCCGAAGTAGGTGCCGCCCGTCAGCTCGCGCAGGATGAGGATGTCGAGGCCCTCGACCACCTCGCGCCTCAGCGAGGAGGCCTCGGCGAGTGCCGGATAGCAGATGGCGGGACGCAGGTTGGCGAACAGATCGAGGTCCTTGCGCAGCCGCAGCAGGCCCGCCTCGGGCCTAATGTCGTAGGGCACCTTGTCCCATTTCGGCCCGCCGACCGCACCGAACACGACGGCATCTGCGGCCTGCGCCGCGGCCAGGGTCTCGCTGTGAAGCGGCACGCCGAATTTGTCGATGGCCGAGCCGCCCACAAGCCCGGTGGAGGTCTTGAACTCGTTCCGGCCCTTCTTGTTGAAGAAGGAGACGACGCGCTCGACCTCGGCCATCACCTCGACGCCGATGCCGTCGCCGGGCAGGAGCAAAAGGGAATGGGTGGTCATGGCGCGCCTCGGACAAGTGCTGATGTTTGCGGCGCATAGCTAGCCCGGCATGCCGCCGGGGCGCAAGACGGAGGCCGGCGACGGCCACGCCGGTTAGGCGTGCGCCGCAGCAGCGGCAGGCGGAGCCGGTCGGGGCGTCAGCCCAGGAACGGCAGGCGGAAGGCCAGCGTGAAGCCGTTGATCATCAGCAGCACGCCAAGGGCGGCCAGGCCCCGGCTCAGGGCAAGCAGCATGGGATTGCCGATGATGAGGTGCACGGAGGCCAGCACGATGGCAATCTGCAGAAGTGCCTGGCTCCAGTCGAAATAGGGGTCCCGGCGTAGGGCCATGTCGCGCTCCGCTTGCAGCTCCTTGCCCTTGAGCTGCAACTGCTCGGTTCCGTCCTCGGGATCGCTCTTCAATCGGTCCACCTCGGCGCGATAGCTCTTGAGCTTGTCCTCCACGGCCTTGCGCCCCGAGGCGGACATTGCCGGCTCGCGGGCGAGCAACACCTCCAGCTCATCGGCGGCGAGACCAAAGGAGGTTCGGCGAATGGTTCTTGGCCTGGTAGAACGCCCAGGTATTGGAGGCCTCGATGTTGGCGCGCGTCGCGTCCTTGGCGGCGTTGGCGCCGCCAACGTTGCAGATCGCCAAAACGACCGCGAGGAAGCCGATGTAGACGCCGACCCACTTGTTGCTCTCGCTGGTGGTGTCGCCCAGGCGGTCAACGGTATCGTCCATGGACATGCACTTGTCTCCCTCGACGAAGTGTAACGGGGCCCTGAAGTGCCAAGCCTAACCCAGCGCCAGCTGGCGCTTGCTCTCGATTTTGCCGCCGGCGGCGAAGGCGTAGACGATGGGCACGCCGGTGCCAGCTCGCGCGCGACGATCTCCTCGCCGGTGAGCCCCTCCAGATGCATGATGAGCGCGCGCAGCGAGTTACCGTGGGCGGCGACCAGCACGTTGCGGCCGGCGCGCAACTCGGGCTCGATCCTGGCCTCGTAGTAGGGCAGCACGCGCGCGGCGGTGTCCTTGAGGCTTTCGCCGCCAGGCGGGGCCACGTCGTAGCTGCGGCGCCAGATGTGCACTTGGCTTTCGCCCCACCTCTTGCGCGCGTCGTCCTTGTTGAGACCGGAAAGGTCGCCGTAGTCGCGCTCGTTGAGCTTCTGATCCTGGTGCGTCGGCAAGCCCAACCTGGCCCAGCTCTTCGAGGATGAGCGTCAGGGTCTGCTGGGCGCGGGCGAGGTCGCTGGTGAAGGCGACATCGAACCTGAAGCCTTCTGCCTTCAAAGTGCGGCCGGCGGCTTTGGCCTCGGCGATGCCCTTCTCGGTGAGGCCAGGGTTCTTCCAGCCGGTGAAGAGGTTGAGCTTGTTCCACTCGCTCTCGCCGTGGCGCACGAGCACGAGCACGTTGGTCATCGCGATCCTGTCGGGTTCTGGAGGCCGCGCTCCTAGGTCTTCGCCGCTTCGATGCCGAGCACGTCGAACATGGAGTAGAGTCCCGGCGGTTTGCCGCGGCCCCAAAGCGCGGCCTTGACGGCGCCGCGCGCGAAGATGCCGCGATCGGTGGCGCGGTGGGTGAGCTCCACCATCTCGCCGTCGGCGGCAAAGACGACGGTGTGCTCGCCGACCACGTTGCCGCCGCGCAAGACGGCGAAGCCGATATCGCCGCGTCGCCGCTCGCCGGTGTGTCCGTCGCGGGCGCGCACGCTGGCCTTCTGGAAATCGACGCCGCGCCCCTCGGCGGCGGCCTTGCCCAGCATCAGTGCCGTGCCGGAGGGGGCATCGACCTTGTGGCGGTGGTGCATCTCGAGGACCTCGATGTCGAAGTCGGCGTCGAGCGCCTGGGCCACTTTGCGCGTGAGCGCAGTGAGCAGGTTGACGCCCAGGCTCATGTTGCCCGAGCGCACGATGGTGGCGTGCCGTGCCGCGGCGGAAATCTTGGCGTCGTCCTCGGGCCCGAGCCCCGTGGTGCCGAGCACATGCACGATGCGGGCGTTGGCGGCGAGCCCGGCGAACTCCACGCTGGCTACCGGAACGGTGAAATCGAGCACCGCGTCGACCTTGGCGAACACCTCCAGCGCATCGTCGGTGATGACGACGCCGAGCTTGCCGAGGCCCGCCAGCAGGCCGGCGTCCTGGCCCAGCGCCAGCGAGCCCTCCTGCTCGATGGCCCCGCTCAAGGCGCAGCCCTCGCTCGCGTGCACGGCGCGGATCAGCTCGCGGCCCATGCGGCCCGAGGCCCCCGTAACGGCAATCTTGAGCTTTTCCATGCGACCACCTCCGCCGCGCTGGAGGCGGTATAGCAATCGCGCGCGCATCCGCAAAGAAGGCTTAGGGCGGCGGGGGCGTCAGCGCCAGGCGAAGGCCACCTTCTCCAGCCTCGCTCCGCCGACCTTGGTGAACGTGCTGGCAACGGGGCGGCCGCCGCGGCGCCAGTAGAAGTCGCAGGCCGGCGTATTGTCGAGCAGCGCCCACACGAGCAGGCCGCTCAGCTTGCGCATGTCGAGCGCATGGCGGCAGCCCTCGAACAGATGCTCGCCGAAGCCGACGCCCTGGCAGACGGGTTCGATGTAGAGCTCGAAGATCTCGCCCTGGAAGGGTCCGCGCTGGCGGGCGCTGCCGAAGGTGGCATAGCCGACCAGCTTGCCGGCGTGCTCCAGCACCAGGACGCTGTCGCCGGACCGCACGGCGCTTCGCCACCACTCGGGCGTGCGCTGCCGGATCAGGCTGTCGAGATGCAGATGCGGGATGATGCCGCGGTAGGCGAACAGCCAGGACTCGCGAAACACGCGCGCCAAGCCGGCCGCGTCGGCCGCCTTCCCACTACGCACGCTGACCTTTGAACCGGACCCCAACATGATCGTCACTATAGCGGGTCCATGGGCGGCTGGCTCCAGCGAATTTTCTTCCGAGCGGGCTTGTCAGGCAAGCGGGTCGAATACCTGCCGGTAGCCCATGGCCGAGGGGTCGAAGAGAATGTCGGTGGCGCGCAGCGGGCGGGCGAAGGCGAGGCCCTCCATGCTGCGGCAGCGCGACAGGGCCACGTAGGTCTGGCCGTGCGCGAAGGTGCCGCGCCCTAGGTCGATGTAGACCTTGTCGAGGGTGAGGCCCTGGCTCTTGTGGATGGTGAGCGCCCAGGCCAGCCGCAGGGGGAACTGGCGGAAGGTGCCGGCCACCGTCGCGACGATCTTCTCCTCGCCCTTGTCGTAGGCGTAGCGCCGGTTCTCCCAGGCCACCCGCTCGATCTCGTGCTCATCGCCGTCGATCTCGATCCACACCCGGTCGGCCTCGAGCCTGGAGACGCGAGCGATGCTGCCATTGACCCAGCGGCGGTCGGAGTTGTTGCGCAGCATCATCACCTTGGCGCCGGTTTTCAGGACCAGTGAAGCCTCGGTGGGCTGGGCGCTCTCGTTGAAGTCACCGGTGACAGCTGCCTCGAACTGGTGGGCGATGCCCGGCAGGGCCTCGAGATAGGCCATGTTGATGCGCCGGGCCGCGGCATTGGTAGGGGTGAGAATGACATAGGGCTCGCCCTCGGCCAGCGTGCGGATCGGGTTGACGCAGGCGTTGAGGATCGCGAGGTCGTCCTCGTCGACCTCGCCGTCGCGCACGTGGTTGAGCACGCGGATCAGCGTCTCGTCGCTCTGCCGGAAGACCTGGGTGAGCTCGATCAGCGCCGTGCCGGCGCCATCGCGCAAGCTCGGCAGGCTGAAGAAGAATGGCCCGCCGTGCTCGGATTCCAGGTGCGCCGCCACCTCGGCCTCGTCGATCACGGGCGGGAGCTGGTGCAGGTCGCCGAACATGGCCAGCCTGACGCCGCCGAAGGGCTCGCGCGGGCGGCCGCGATTGACCCTGAGCGACTGGTCGATCGCCCACATCAGGTCGGAGCGCACCATCGACACCTCGTCGATGACCAGGAACCTGAGCTTGCGCATGATGCGGCCGTTGCGGCTGCGGCGGATGTCGTCGGGGCGGATGAGCCGCGGCGGGAAGCCGAAGAAGGAGTGAATGGTCTGGCCGCCGACGTTGACTGCGGCAAGGCCCGTGGGGGCGACGATCACCATCTCGGCCGGCACCATGTCGCGGATGGCGCGCAGCAGGGTGGATTTGCCGGTACCGGCGCGACCTGTGACGAACAGGTGGCCGGAGGCCTGGCGCAGGTAGTCGTAGGTGGCGAGGAACTCAGACGTCGGCTGCACGCCCGACGGCCACGCGCCGGAACCGGGGGCGATGACGGCCGGGGTCTCTGCGGCCAGGGGCTTGGCGGTCACGCTGGCTGGCCCGCGATTTTGAGCGCGATTCGCATGGGCAAGGCATAGCAACATCGACCTGCCGGGTCACGGGCTAGGCGATGTGGCAGTGACTCAAAGGCCACGTCCGCCGGTCACGTCGAGCAGCAGGCCGGTGCAGTAGGACGACTGCTCCGAGCAGAGCCACAGCACCGCTTCCGCCACTTCCTCGGGCGAGCCGCCCCGCAGCATGGGGATGTTGGGCACGGCGCGCTGCACGCGATCGGGGATGCCGGTATGCGCTGGATGTCTGTCGATCATGCCGGGCCGCACGGCGTTGACGCGGATGCCCTCGCCAGCCAGCTCCTTGGCCATGCCGATGGTCATGGTGTCGAGCGCGCCCTTGGACAGCGCGTAGTCGATCGCCTCGTTGGCGCCGCCGAGCTTGGCGGCGGCCGACGACATGTTGACGATCACGCCGCCCTGGCCGCCGAGCCTTGTGGACATGCGGCGCGCCGCCTCCTGCGCCGCCAGGAACGCGCCGACGGTGTTGACGGCCAGGATGCGCTGCAGGCGCTCGGCGTCCATGTCGACGAACCTGGCGGCCCTGGCCAGGATGCCGGCGTTGTTGACGAAGGCGTCGAGGCGACCGAGCTCGGCATCGACGGCCGCGAAGAGGCGCGCGACATCCTCGGGCTTGCCGACGTCGGCCTGGATGACGAGGGCCTTGCGGCCTTCCTTGCGAACATCAGCGGCTACGGCCTCGGCCGCATCCTTGCGGCCCGCGTAGTTGACCGCCACATCCCAGCCGCGCTTGGCGGCAAGCCGCGCCGTGGCGGCACCGATGCCGCGGCTGGCGCCGGTGATGAGCATGGTCTTGGTCATGCGTCACATTGCTCCAGGCTTCGTTTTTCGCCCAAGAGCTGTCCGATCTCGCTTCGCCGCGACCCGACGTGCTGCACCCAGCGCTGCACGCGCCCACGCGACAAGCTCATCAGGCTCGTCGAACAGCCGCTCCGGCGCGCGCCAAAAGGCAAGGTCAATGGTTGAGCCTTTCTTCGCGTAGTTAAGGGGCGGAACGGCCTCGGCTTCCTTGAAGGCCGCCCGGTTGTGGTCGTCAACCCGGAAGTAGAGCATGTCGTCCCTGACCATTCCGAGCATCAGCCCGTCGCAGAACACGCCGGTCTTGCCGAACATGCGCCGCATCGAGACGTGGCCGAGGGGAGCCAGCTGCTCGCGCAAGAACTCGGCAAAGCTGTCGCTGGCAACCATGTGGCTTTGGCGTTGGGTCATCCCCCGGCCGCCTTCGCCGGGTCGACCCAGCCTACGCCAAATCGCTCTCGCGGAGAATCGCGAGCGTGGGTCAGACCCGCAGGGGGCTGACCCTATCCGCTACACCGCTTCCTTCTCCGCCTCGCGGGTGCGCTCGCGTTTCTTGCGCTCGTTGGGTTCGAGCCAGCGTTTGCGCAAGCGGATCGACTTGGGCGTGATCTCCACCAGCTCGTCGTCCTCGATATAGGAGAGCGCACGCTCCAGCGTGAGGCGCATCGGCGGGGTAAGCGCGAGGGCCTCGTCCTTGCCGGCGGCGCGGATATTCGTGAGTTTCTTGCCCTGGATGATGTTGACGATGAGGTCGTTGTCGCGCGTGTGCTGGCCGACGATCATGCCCTCGTACACCCGCGTCTGCGGGTCGATGATCATGGCGCCGCGGTCCTGCAGGTAGAACAGCGAGTAGGCGGTGGCCTCGCCGGCGGCGTTGGAGATCAGCACGCCGGTGCGCCGCCCCGCCACCTCCCCCTTGAAGTGCGCGTAGCCGTGGAACAGCCGGTTCATCACGGCCGTGCCGCGCGTGTCCGTCAGCAGCTCGCCCTGGTAGCCGATCAGCCCGCGCGTCGGCGCGTGGAACACCAGGCGCTGGCGGCCGCCACCGGAGGGGCGCATGTCCTGCAGGTCGGCGCGCCGCTCGGAGAGCTTCTGCACGACGACGCCGGAGTGCTCCTCGTCGACGTCGATGATGACCTCCTCGATGGGCTCGAGGCGCTGGTGGGTATCGGGATCGATCTTGAACACCACGCGGGGGCGCGAGACGGTCAGCTCGAAGCCCTCGCGGCGCATGGTCTCGATCAGGATGCCGAGCTGCAATTCGCCGCGGCCCGCCACCTCGTAGGCGTCCTTCATGTTGGGGTCTTCGGTGACGCGGATGGCGACGTTGCGCTCGGCCTCCTTCAGCAGCCGGTCGCGGATGACGCGGCTCTGCACCTTGTCGCCTTCCTGACCCGCAAACGGGCCGTCGTTGATGCGGAACATCATGGCGAGCGTGGGCGGGTCGATCGGCTGGGCGAGAAACGGCTTGTCGACCGCGGGGTCGCACAGCGTGTCGGCAACCGTTGCCTGGGTGATGCCCGCAATGGCGACGATATCGCCGGCCTCTGCCAACTCGACCGCTGTGCGCTCCAGCCCGCGGAAGGCCAGCACCTTGGTGACGCGCGCGGTCTCGATCAGCGAGCCGTCGCGGCGCATGGCCTTGATGGTCTGGTTGGGCTTGACGCTGCCGGAGCTGATGCGCCCCGTCAGAACGCGCCCCAGGTAGGGATCGGCCTCCAGCGTGGTGGCCAGCAGGCGGAAGGGGCCGTCCTCGACCACCGGCGGCGGCACGTGGCGGAGCACCAGCTCGAAGAGCGGCACCAGGTCGGTCTTGGGGCCGGCGGGATCGACGGCCATCCAGCCGTCGCGGCCCGAGCCGTAGAGCACGGGGAAGTCGAGCTGATCGTCGGAAGCATCGAGGTTGGAGAACAGATCGAAGATCTCGTTCAGCACCGCGTTGTGGCGCTCGTCGGGGCGATCGATCTTGTTGATGACGACGATGGGGCGCAGGCCCTGCTTGAGCGCCTTGGAGACGACGAACTTGGTCTGCGGCAGCGGGCCTTCGGAAGCGTCCACCAGCACGATGGCGCCGTCCACCATGTTGAGGATGCGCTCCACCTCGCCGCCGAAGTCGGCGTGGCCCGGCGTGTCGACGATGTTGATGCGGTGGTCCTGCCAGAGGATCGACGTGCACTTGGCGAGGATGGTGATGCC
This sequence comes from uncultured Alphaproteobacteria bacterium, assembly GCA_963756735.1. Lineage (GTDB taxonomy): Bacteria > Pseudomonadota > Alphaproteobacteria > Rhizobiales > Hyphomicrobiaceae > AWTP1-13. The sequence continues at coordinate 73,681 of CAVWOY010000030.1, read as the reverse complement.
GCGCTCGCGCTCCAGGTCGTTGCTGTCCATCGCCTGCGCCTCCACCTTCTGGTTGAGGCGGAAGGCGCCGGCCTGCTTGAGCAGCGCGTCGACCAGCGTGGTCTTGCCGTGGTCGACGTGCGCGATGATCGCGATATTGCGAAGTTGCATACAGGTTTCCTGGAGATGCCCTGTTGTACAGGGGAAGCGGGCGGCTGGCTGATGCTGCGCCGCACCATTGCGTGGCCGCGAGGTAGCACAGTTCCGAGCGGCCCGCCAGCGCCAGCACGCTTCTTGCAGCTCACCCAGCAAATTGGGCAGCAAAGCTTTCTGCCCGTGTCGAAGTGGGACGTGTTGGGAAGTTGCAACCATGTTCGAGCGCTCTAGGGTCGACAATGCTCCGGATCTGACGGCGATGCCGGTCGAGGCGACGTTCGCCGACGGCTCGGTGGTCAGAGGCAAGCTCCTGGTCGCCACCACCAAGAACATCGGCGACGTGCTCAACGGCGGCGGAGCGTTCCTGGAGTTCGAGCCCTACGGGGGCGAGCGGAGCTACATCGCCAAGGCACAGATCGCCTCCATCAAGATGCTGGGCGTGCCGAAGCTGCCGAACCTCAACGCGCGGCTCAAGGACTATGACGGCTTCGATCCTTACGCGGTGCTGGGCATCAAGCCGGGGGCCACGCGCGAGGACATCCGCCAGGCCTATTTCGCCCTCGCCAAGACCTATCACCCGGATCGCTATGCCACCGCAGAGCTGCCGACCGAGGTGATCGAGTACCTGTTCGCCATGGCACGGCGAGTCAACGCCGCGCACGCGGCGCTGTCGGCCGAGCAGAAGAAGCAGGCGGCGAAGGCCGAGGCGGTGTTCACCTCGCAGGCACGGTGAGGCTCACACTCCACGGCCGTTGGGGGATGCCGCCGCGGCTTCGCCGGCCAACGGGCGCCAGGGTTTGGCCGTCGTCTGCTCCTTGGCGTAGAGCTCAGCCAGAAGCTCGTCGATGCGCGGATCGGGCGAAGGCACGGGGTTCTGGCGCGCCTGTTGCCGCTCCTGGGCGCGCCGCCCGGCGCGGGTGGCGCCGCCGGTCTTGATGCGGCGCCCGGAGATCAGCAGCGGGTGGTTGGGCTCCTCCAGGTCCAGCTCTTCCAGGAACGTCTCGCGCAGTGCGTAGAACGACTGCAGGATCGCGTCCCGTGCCAAATTGCGTGTCTCGGTATCGGCATTGGGTGCCTTGCGGGGGTCGAGCGTCTGCAGCGCGCGGCGCATGTCGTGCAGAGGCGCGTACGGGTATAGGCCGATGAGGCTGCCGGTCTCGCCGACGTTCTGGTAGACCGAGCGCATGTTGTCGATGGTCTCGGATAGCTTGCAGAAGGCCGCGAGGTATTGCTCGAGCGTCGGCCGCTCGAGCTGCGTGAAGGAGAACAGCGCCGACTTGGCCGCGATGATGTCGCGCCATTCCGCCTTCAGGGCATCGATGAAGCTCTGACGCTTCTGGTAGACATTGGCGATGTAGGCGACGCCGCCGGTGGCGATCAGCAGCGACATGTCACGCAGGAACTCGTAGGCGTCCTTGAGCAGCCGCTCGACGCCGGAGCCGGCGAGCCCCGGCACATGGTCGGCGATCTTGGCGAGAAACGAGATGCCGAGCACGATGATCAGCACGGCATAGATACGGCGCAGCGTGCGCTTGAGCGTAGCTCTGGTCATGGCAATGCCCCCCCTGTACACGCGCTCAGCCGAGCAATCGAGCAGCCGTTGGATGCAGCATGGGCCGGTATCCGGCTGAAAGTACGGCGACGACGGACGCCGGCGTCAGCACCTCGACCTCCTCGCACACTGCGGTGGGCAGAACGAGCGTACTGTAGCCTGCCGCGTGCCAGGCCAGCAGGTTGTGGCCGACAACGAGGTACGGTTGCGCGCTCCTGCCATCGCTTGCGTAGCGGACGAAGGCGCCGCTCGGGATGTTGGCGCGGCGGTCGCGGAACGTCACCTTGCGGCGGTCGCGGTCTACACGCTCCGCGTGCAGCTGGTCGTCCATCGCCGGAGCGCGAGCGCGATCCTCGCTGCCGAACGCGCGGGCCCATAGCTCGGCGAAGCGGTCGGCGTCGGCCCGTCGGCACTCGAAGCAGGGGCGGTGGCCGGCCGACAGCGCGGTGGCTTCGTCGAGGAAGAACAGCTCGGTATAGCGGTTGGGCTGCATCAGCTCGCGGTGCCGGCCCTTGAATTGCAGCACGCAGGCAATCCATTGCCGACTGGCCCAGCGGCGCGGGCCCAGCGTCTTGTCGGGCAAATGGAAGCAGCCGCCACGGTTGCCCATCAGCAGGCCGCGGTGTGGCGTGGCGATGATCTCGCCCTCGGGGGTGACGCGATTCTGGAGAGGCATCCCGCTATCTGTCACACTCGAGCGCAGCTGAGGAGACACGACAATGTCGAAAGCCGGCGTGCAAGTGAAGACCGAAGACAGACGTGGCGCGCGGATTGCTGTGGTCACGGTCGACAACGAGCGCCGCCTCAACTGCCTGGCGACGCCGACGATCGTCAGTTTGGCGGAGGCCTTCGCTGGGCTCGGCGAGGATGCTGACCTGCGCGCGGTGGTGCTGACCGGAGCGGGAAGCCGCGCATTCATCGGCGGCGCCGATTTGAACGAGCTGGGGGCGCTATGCGCCGACAGCGCGCGGCTGTTCATCACGCGGCTGCACCGGGCCTGCAAGGCGATTCGGCAGTGCCCGGTGCCGGTGATCGCCCGCGTCAACGGCTTCTGCCTGGGCGCGGGGCTCGAGGTGGCGGCGAGCTGCGATATGCGGGTGGCGGCGGAGGGCGCGCAGTTCGGCATGCCCGAGGTGGTGATGGGCATCCCCTCGGTGATCGAGGCGGCGCTGCTGCCGGGCCTGATCGGCTGGGGCAAGACGCGCGAGATGCTGCTGACCGGCGCCATGTATTCGGCTGACGATGCGCTGGCCATGAGCTTTGTGCAAAAGGTGGCGGCTGCGGCGGAGCTGGACGCTGCCGTCGATAGGTGGCTCGAGCAGATCTGCCGTGCCACGCCAAAAGCGGTTCGCTCGCAGAAAGCATTGATGAACCGGTGGGAGCGTGTGTCCGTCGACGAGGGCATCTACGCCGGCATCGACGCGCTGTCGGAGGCCTACACCACCGGCGAGCCGCAGGCGGCGATCGCGGCCTTCTTTGCGGCAAAGGGGGGAGGTAGTGGGGTGGCTGCCGATCCTTTAGTTGCGAAAGGCGTTATTAAAGGATAATGCGGTATCCTTTAATTAGACTGGGCGCAATTAAAGGATCGAGGCAATATCGAATGGCCCGAAAGCCCTCAGGCCGGATCGGATCATACATCGCCACGACCACATCGGGCGAGACCGTTCGTGCCTACCTGCCGCCGCCGCTGCCACCAACTCCTCCCCTCGACCTGCCGCGCTTGTTGGCCTTGATCGAGCGGGCAAACCAGGCGCTCGGTCGCCTCGACGGCATGACAGCGATCCTGCCTTCGACCAGGCTCTTCGTCTTCATGTACGTCCGCAAGGAGGCGCTGCTTTCATCCCAGATCGAGGGCACCCAATCCTCTCTGTCAGACCTCCTGCTGTTCGAGAACCAGGAAGTTCCGTTCGTTCCCCTCGACGACGTGCAGGAGGTCTCGAACTACATCGCCGCCATGAACCATGGCCTGAAGCGATTGGCTGGAGGCTTTCCGCTCTCCCTGCGCCTCATCAAGGAAATGCATCGAGAGCTCTTGTCGAAAGGGCGCGGCAGCAGCAAGCAGCCTGGAGAATTCCGCCGAACTCAAAACTGGATCGGTGGCACTCGGCCGGGCAACGCGGCATTCGTTCCGCCACCGCCTGAGCGCGCAATCGAGTGCATGGGCGACCTTGAGCGCTTCCTACACGAACGAACCTATCCGACGCTGATACGAGCTGCATTGGCTCACGTGCAGTTCGAGACGATCCATCCGTTCCTGCTTTGCGAGGAAGGCACGCTCAAGGAGCCGATCCTTTACCTTAGCCTGTATCTCAAGACGCACCGCGCGCGCTACTACGAGCTGCTGCAGCAAGTGCGTCAGAAGGGCGACTGGGAGGCCTGGCTCGAGTTCTTTCTCGAGGGCGTTATCGAAACCTCCGAGCAGGGCGTCGCATCGGCGCGCAGGCTCATCGGGCTGTTCGATAGGGACAAAGACAAGATTTCAACCTTGAAGCGGGCTGCCACCTCGGCGCTTCGGGTCCACGGCGAGTTGCAGAAAGCGCCGCTGCTGTCGGTGCCCGTGGCAGCCAAGAAGCTCGGCATCTCACAACCGACGATCCAGAAATCGCTCGATCATCTGTCCAAACTTGGAATCGTGCGGGAGGCGACCGGCAAGCGGCGCAACCGCATCTACGAGTACACCAGCTATCTGAAGATACTGGATGAAGGCACTGAGCCGCTCAGTCGCTAGGCACTCTAACCACGCCCCTCGGTTCTAACCCCCTCACCGCTGCCAGCGGCCGAGGCTCTGCAGCGCCTGCCAGTTGGCCAGACCAATGAAAAGCGCAACGAGCATCAGGAAGATGGCATCTTGATGGACGTCGTGGCGACCCAGACTGCAAGCCCGAAACCAATGGCGGCCACCACCAATCCTAAGCAAGCAACGACGCAGGTTGTCCATTGTGCTCCGATCAACCTACTGAGCCAGGCATCGAGCGTGTGACCGCCGTCGAGCGGGTAGGCAGGCAGCAGGTTGAAGCCCATCAGAAAAAGTTGCTGACGGACAGAAAAGCGAGAGGGAAGGCCACCATTGGATTGCCGCCGCCGGCGGCCACTCGCGCCAGCATGTCCAGTCCCAGCCACAGCAGCAGATTGACCGCAGGCCCCGCCAGATAGATGACGGTGCGCGCGAAGACCGAGTTCGGCAGCGAGCGCTCGAAGTGGGCGACGCCGCCGAGCCCAGTCAGCTCGATGTGCGAGACGGGGGCCTTGAACAGCCGGCCCGCCAAGGCGTGGCCAAGCTCGTGCAGCAGGATCGACAGCAAGAGACCGACAATGATGATGAAGCCGGCCGACATCAGCTGGGTGTTGCCGGTGGTGAAATAGGGGAAGCTGAAGATGATCAGCACCAGCACGAACATCATGTCGAGATAGATCGGGATGCCCGCGATGCGGGCGATCTCGATGCGGGTGAACATGGGCAAGCTTCCCTGTTGTGCAGGCCCCTGCGGGCTAGCTGCCGCGATTGTTGCGCGCGGCGAGCGTTCTCAGCCGCAGCGCGTTGAGCCTGATGAAGCCTTCGGCGTCCTTCTGGTCGTAGGCGCCCTTGTCGTCCTCGAAGGTGACGAGCGTGGTGGAGTAGAGCGACTTCTCGCTATCGCGGCCGGTGACCATGACGTTGCCCTTGTAGAGCTTGAGGCGGACCTCGCCTTCGACGTGCTCCTGGCTCTTGTCGATCGCCGCCTGCAGCATCTCGCGCTCGGGGGCGAACCAGAAGCCGTTGTAGATGAGCTCCGCATAGCGCGGCATCAGCTCGTCCTTGAGGTGGCCGGCGCCGCGGTCGAGCGTGATGGATTCTATTGCGCGGTGCGCCGCGAGCAGGATGGTGCCGCCGGGCGTCTCGTAGACGCCGCGCGACTTCATGCCGACGAAGCGGTTCTCGACGAGGTCGACCCGGCCGATGCCGTTGTCGTGGCCGAGTTGATTGAGGCGGGTGAGCAGGGTAGCCGGCGACAGCGCCTTGCCATCGATGCTGACCGCGTCGCCCTTGCTGAAGCCGATGGTTACTTCGGTTGCCCTGTCGGGCGCCTCCATGGGCGAGACGGTGCGCTGGTAGACGTAGGGTGGAGGCTCGATCGCGGGGTCCTCCAGCACCTTGCCCTCGGAGGATGAGTGCAGCAGGTTGGCGTCGACCGAGAACGGCGCCTCCCCGCGCTTGTCCTTGGCGACGGGAATCTGGTGCTTCTCGGCGAACTCGATCAGCTGCTCGCGGCTCTTGAAGGCCCACTCGCGCCAGGGCGCGATGATCTTGATGGAGGGCTCCAGCGCATAGTAGGCGAGCTCGAAGCGCACCTGGTCGTTGCCCTTGCCGGTGGCGCCGTGGCAGACGGCATCGGCACCGGTCTTGCGCGCGATCTCGATCTGCTTCTTGGCGATCAGCGGCCGCGCAATCGAGGTGCCGAGCAGGTAGACGCCTTCGTAGAGCGCATTGGCGCGGAACATCGGGAACACGTAGTCGCGCACGAATTCCTCGCGCAGATCCTCGATGAAGATATTCTCCTTCTTGATGCCCAGCATCTCGGCCTTGCGACGCGCGGGCTCCAGCTCCTCGCCCTGGCCGAGGTCGGCGGTGAACGTGACGACCTCGGCAGCCGTAGGTCTCTTGCAGCCATTTCAGGATGATCGACGTGTCGAGACCGCCCGAGTAGGCGAGGACGACCTTGCTGACCTTGCCGTGGGCGCCTTTGGCGGGCATGGCAAACACCTTGTTGAGTATGCCAGGAAATTTGCGGCGCACTATAGGCGAGAACGCTGCTGCGACAAGCGCAATGGCATGGGCCGGGCGATGGCGCCGAGCGAGGTCTGGATCGCATGACCACATCGAAGCCCAGGCTCGAATTCTGGTACGAGTTCGCTTCCACCTATTCCTATCTGAGCGCCATGCGCATCGAGGACCTTGCCGAGCGGGCAGGCATCGGCGTCGTGTGGAAGCCGTTCCTGCTGGGGCCGATCTTCCATGCCCAGGGCTGGAGCACTTCGCCGTTCAACATCTACCAGGCCAAGGGCCGCTACATGGTGCGCGAGATGGAGCGGCTGACGGCGGCGCGCGGCCTGCCCTTCACGATGCCGTCGCCTTTCCCGCAGAACAGTCTCTACGCGGCCCGCCTGGCGCTGGTCGGCCACGACGAGGGCTGGGGGCCGGCCTTCACGCGTGCCGTCTATACCGCCGAGTTCTCCGCGGGGGCTGACATCTCCGACAAGCGGTCGCTGGCTGCGCTGCTGACCAGATGGGACTCGAGCCGGCGCCGCTGCTGGCGCGCATCGAGCAGCCTGAGACCAAGGAGCGGCTGCGCCAGCAGACCGAGCTGGCGCAGGAGCTGGGCATCTTCGGCGCGCCGTCGTTTCTGGCGGCGACGAGCTCTATCTGGGGCGACGATCGCCTGGAGCAGGCGGTCGCCAAGCTAAACGGGCTGTAGGGGCTCGCCGTGCGGCTCGAGTTCAGCCGACGATGATCTGGGCCACCGCGTGGCCGCCCGCCGAACGATAGCTGGCAAAGGCGTGATCGGAGGCGGCAGGCGCGGAGACCGACTCGGGTGCCGCTTCGGCCGGCTGCAGCTCTGTCGGCGATAGACACGCCCGGTTCCAGGCGGCCCAGCCTTGCACGGGACTCCAGGCCAGGCGTGAATGCATGGACCAGGGCGGTCCGGCAGACGCTGCCATCATCTGCGCCCATAGCGAAAAGCTGCCGGAGGCAGACAAGCTGGCTGCCCGCGCCGCGAGCAGCGCGCAGGCGCGCATCATGTCGGCCGTGGCATCGGCGAGCTGGGTCTGAAGTCTTGATAGCGTGCATGGCCACCGATCCTCAGTTGCGACAGATGAGCGTGGCTCTCGACGAGAGGCACTAGGCAGCCTCAAGTTGAGACAAAATAGCTCGAATTTTGCATTGCAGCAACCACAATGATGCGACGCGGTAAACCGCTGGCAAAGAAATTGGTTCCATTGCGCCTCGCGGGGCGGCCGGCACACGCTGCTACTAGGCCGCCGGCGTCGGCTCCGGGGTTGGGCGGGGCTTTTCTAGCGGCGGAGCGATCGGTTGCGGCGGCGCGGCGTACCGGCCCGAGACCAGCCAATAGAAGAAACCGGAGACGGCGCCGGTCGTCAGAAAGGCGATGAGCGCGTAGTTGCGAAGAATGGTGGGCTGTCCGGGTGCCTCGCTGAAGTGCTGCGTAAGAAAGCCGAGCACGGCGATGGCGATGCCGAACAGCAGGTAGAAGGGCAGGCCCGCGATATCGTTGCGCTCCGCAAACACAACGCCAATCAGCGCCGGCAGCGCTGCAAACAGCATGATGTGGGGGGTGACGGCCAGCGCGAACCGCGCGGCCTCGCTCAGGCGATCGCCCGCCATGTCGGAGGGCAGGCCGGCAAGCTCAGCGGGTGTGTAGACGAACAGCACCAAAGCGGCGGCAGCCGCCAGGCAGGCTACAATGAAGCCGACGAGCACTCTAAGCATACGCATTGCCGTCTCTCCGCCGGGCGCCCACTCGGACGCACTCTAACGGTGCGACCCCTTGGGGCTCAACGAATTTTTCGCTGGGCGCGGCAGGCGCGGCGGAGCCCTCACGCATTGCGCCCGGCGAGCAGCCAATAGGCGAAGCCGCCGGCAAAGCCGGCCGTGGCCAGCACCTGCCACACAACCGGCGAAAGCTCGAGCGCGGCAAGGGGTTGGCTGAAGCGGGACATCAGCGGCACCGCGGCCAGCGCCGCGCCGCCACCAATCACGTAGTACATGGCGCCGCGGATGCGGGCCACCTCGCCGACGATCACCAGGAGCAGTGCCGGCAGCAGGGTCTGCACGGACAACAGCGACCAGGCGAGACGGGCCAGATCGACGCCGGCGTTGAGCGTCACCTGGTCCATGCCGCGGCCGGTCAGCGACTGCACGATCTTTTCATGGCCCAGCGTGACGATGACGAACAGGGCGACGGCTGCCGACAGCACGAAGGCGATGGGCACCCACAAGATGCGCCCCAGCGTGCGTGCCATCGGCCGGCCCCCAAGCATATCCCCCGCGAAGCTACAGCAAATTTAGGCCGCTTCGCCAACTGAACACGGGCCGCAGCACGCGCCGGTTGAGGGCCACGTGCATCGGGCTCGCCGCGCGGACATTGCGGGTTTCTCCCGATTCCTAACTTTGCCGGTTGCGTCGAGTTTCGCCCTTTCTGAAAGCCACGCTGCAATCGATGGGGACCGGCCATGCCCGCATTAGCCCGCGCTTTGCCCTATTCAACCATCCTCGCGGCCATCATCGCAGCCGTCGCGATCCTGCAGCCAAGTCTCGCCGGCGCCGCCGACGCGCACGGCAAGAGCGAAAGCGCCAGTTCGCTTGCCGAAAGCGCGCTGCAGCGGCGCGCGGTCGAAGCCGTCATCTGGGGCATGCCGGCGGTCAACTACGACCTGATGCTGCAGGAGATGCTGGGCAAGACCGACGGCAGGGTCGGTCAGGTCATCTATTGGGGCCGTCCGCTCGACTCGAGGAACCAGACGCTCACGCCAAATCCCGACGCGCTCTACTTCATGACGTTCTTCAACACCAAGGACGGGCCAATCGTCCTCGATCTGCCCCCCGGCGACGCCAGCGGCTCGTTCAACGGCAACATCGTCACCGTCTGGCAGATGCCGCTCGAGGATGCGGGACTGCTCGGCCACGACAAGGGCGCCGGCGGCAAATACCTGGTGCTGCCGCCAGGCTACGTCGGCTCCGCGCCCGCGGGCTACATCCCGCTGCAGTCCGACACGTACGGCGGCTACGCGCTGATCCGCTCCAACCTCGTCAGCCACAGCGATGCCGACGTCGCCGAAGTCCATCGCCTACGGCAAGCGGGTCAAGGTCTACCCGCTGCGCGCAGGCGCCAACCCGCCCGCGACGGTTTTCACCGACGTGAAGGACATCACGTTCGACTCCACCATTCGCTACGACGCGGGCTTCTTTCAGAATCTCGACCGCATCGTGCAGAGCGAGCCCTGGCTGCAGCGCGATCGCGCCATGATCGACCAGCTCAAGTCGCTCGGCATCGAGAAGGGCAAGCCGTTCGATCCTGAGCGAGGCAACCAAGACGATGCTCTCCGGCGCGGCTCGCGAGGCACAGGCGTGGCTCGAGGCGAAGTACGATGCCGGCCTGCCGCCGTTCTTCTCGCAACGCAGCCGCTGGACCTTCCCGGCGCCTCCCGACCTCGTCAAGGCGGCGCAGGACGCCTACGCCGACCCCAATACCTATCCGATCGACAGCCGCGGCCTCGCCTACAGCTACGCCTTCATCGGCATCAAGCGGCTGGGCGCCGGCCAGATGTACCTGATCTCGATCAGGGACAAGGACGGCAACGCCTTCGACGGCGGCCAAACCTATCGCCTCACGGTGCCGCCGAACGCGCCGGTCGAGCAGTACTGGTCGGTGACCGCCTACGACCGCCAGACCCACGCGCTGATCAAGAACATGCCGCGCGCCAGCCGCTCCTCGCAGATCCCCGAGATGCAGAAGAACGCCGACGGCTCGATCGATGTCTACTTCGGCCCGCGCGCGCCGGCGGGCAAGGAGAGCAACTGGGTGCCGACCGACCCGGCCCGCAAATTCGAGCTGATGTTCCGCGCCTATGCACCCACCAAGGCCCTGTTCGAGAAGACCTGGGTGCTGCCGGACGTGGAGAAGGTGCCAGCGCAGGAGTACGCCTTCATCGGCGGCTTTCCCTCGGCGGAAACCGGCAAGCGCGCGCGGGACGACGCCGACTTCCAGCGCGCGATCGTCGCCTATCGCTTCTGGTACCCCACCGTTTCCGTCGAAGGCATCTTTGATGGCGCCCGCGCCGCGGGTATCGCCGACGGCAAGGCCCTCAGCATTGCCGCGGCTGGCCCGCAAGCAGCTTGCCTTTACCGCCAACTCGGACACGCCCTACGGCTTCGGCGCGCTCGATCTATCCGGCGGGCCGATGGTCATCGAGCTTCCGCCGGGCCCGCTGATCGGCCTCGTCAACGATCATCACCAGGGCTGGGTGCTCGACATGGGCCTGCCGGGGCCCGATGCCGGCAAGGGCGGCAAGCACCTTGTTCTGCCGCCGGGCTACAACGGCGAGATGCCGAGAGGCTACTACCTCGGCCAATCGCCCTCCTTGAAGGCCCTGGTGGCCATTCGCGCCATGCCCGTCGGCGGGGATGTGGCCGGCGCCATGGATGCGTTGCGCACCATCAAGATCTATCCGCTGTCGACCGCGCGCAACCCACAGCTAACGCAGTACATCGACACAACGGACAAATCGATGGACGCCACGCTGCTGCGCTGGGAGGACAACATCGCCTTCTGGCAGGTGCTGCATCGCGTGATCGACGCCGAGCCGCTGATGCCGGGCTTCCTGTCGATGCACGGATTGCTGTCCGAGCTCGGCATCGAGAAGGGCAAGCCGTTCAATCCCGACCCGCGCATGATGGCGATCCTGCAGAAGGCCGCCAAGATGGGCCGCGACCAGATGCTGGTATCGGCCTTCGACAGCGCACGCCCAGACCGCATCAACTGGCCCGACCGCAAGTGGGAGTGGGTCGGCCTCGTCCCCGGCAGCGCGCAGTTCGACACGCCGAGCGGGCTCGATCTTGAAGCACGCGACCGCTGGTTCGCGCAGGCGATCGTCACCTCGCCGGCCATGTTCAACCGCTCCGCCGGCGCAGGGTCGCTCTACTGGCTCGCCGCGCGCGATGCTTCCGGCGCCTACCTCGACGGCGGCAGGACCTACCGCCTGACAGTGCCGCAGCCGGTGCCCGGCAAGCTGTTCTGGTCCGTCACCGTCTATGACGCGGAGACCCGCTCGCAGGTGCAGACCGACCAGGGCAGGGCGGCGCTGCGCTCGCTGTTCGAGCTGAAGGATGCCGCATCCTCGCCGACGGTGGATCTCTACTTCGGGCCGTCACCACCGGTCGCGCGCGAGGAGCGCTGGATCAAGACCGCGCCCAGCAAGGGCTGGTTCGCCTACTTGCGCATCTACGGGCCCGAGCAGGCCGCGTTCGACAAGAGCTGGAAGCCCGGCGACTTCGAGGAGATCGGCTCGATCGGCCGCGCGCTGCAGTAGCTAGCCGCCGCCTGCCGCTGCGCGCTCACGCGCGGAGAGCTTCAGGCTCGCCGACTTGAGCTGGCCGCAGGCGGCGAGAATGTCGCGGCCGCGCGGCATGCGCACCGGCGCTGCGTAGCCCGCGCGATTGACGATCTCGGCGAACTTCTCGATCTGCTCCCAGTCGGAGCACTCGTGCGCCGTGCCGGGCCAGGGGTTGAAGGGGATCAGGTTGATCTTGGCCGGGATGCCGGAAAGCAGCTTCACGAGCGCCTTGGCCTCGTTGAGGCTGTCGTTGACGCCCTTCAGCATCACGTACTCGAAGGTGATGCGGCGCGCGTTGGAGAGGCCGGGGTAGGCGCGGCAGGCGGCGATCAGCTCGGCAATCGGGTACTTCTTGTTGATGGGCACCAGCTGGTCGCGCAGCGCATCGTTGGTGGCGTGCAGCGAGATGGCGAGCATGGTGCCGGCCTCGCGGCCCCAGCGCTCGATCTGTGGCACCACGCCGCTGGTTGAGAGCGTGATGCGCCGCTTGGAGATAGGCGAGGCCGTCGCCGTCGGCGGCAATCGCCATGGCATCGCGCACGTTGTCGAAATTGTAGAGCGGCTCGCCCATGCCCATCAGCACGATGTTGGTGATCTTGCGCTCGCTGTCTGGGATGAGGCGGCCGTCGGCGGGGGGCGCGGCGCCGGGCCAGTCGCCGATGCGATCGCGGGCAACGAGAATCTGGCCGACGATCTCCTCGGGCTCGAGATTGCGCACCAGCCGCTGCGTGCCGGTGTGGCAGAAGGTGCAGGTCAGCGTGCAGCCGACCTGGCTCGAGATGCACAACGTGCCGCGGTCGTACTCGGGGATGTAGACGGTCTCGATCTCGGGCGCGCGAGCCTCGTGTCCGCGCTTGGGCAGGCGCAGCAGCCATTTGCGGGTGCCGTCGGCGGAGACCTGCTCGGCGGCGATCTCAGGGCGGGCAGAGCGTGTAGCGCGGCGGCAAGCGCGGCGCGCAGGTCCTTGGAGACGTCCGACATCTGATCGAAGCCGGTGGCCCCACGGGCATAGAGCCAGCTCCAGAGCTGGCCGGCGCGCATCCTGAGCCGCTTCTCCGGCACGCCGGCAGCGGCGAGCGCAGCCGCCAGCCCCTCGCGGCCGAGGCCGGCAAGCGAGGGTTTGGGAGCGGCGGCGGGCGCCTGCACGGCAATGTCGAGGGCGGCTTCCATGCGATCCAATAGTTGAGCTGAGTCGAGGCCTATGTAGCGACGAACACGGCCCCGAGGAAGCCCCGCCCGCCGGAGCAGAGCTGCGCGGAGGGGGCCCATATGCTATTTGAAGGCATGCAACGGCCTGCCAAACATGGTGATGAGGGGCGCCGATGGCGCGGTTGGCGCCGTCTGCCCTCCGAGCTTGCAGGCGCCTGTGGCGACCTTGGCACCTTCATCCCGCACGTGATCGGCGCCGTCACGGTGGCGGGCCTGGCGCCGGCCGGCGTGCTGATCGGCTTCGGCGCGTTCTTCGTGGCCTCGGGGCTGTTCTACGGCATCCCCATGGCCGTGCAGCCCATGAAGGCGATATCGGCGCTGATTGTCACCGGCCAGGTGGGGCCGGGTGAGGTCGCGGCCGCGGGCATGATCATCGGCATCATCCTGCTGGTGCTGGCTCTGACGGGCTCGATCGGCTGGCTGGCGCGGGTCATCCCGCAGTCGGTGTCGGCCGGGCTCCAGCTCGGGCTCGGCATCTCCATGGGGCTCCTCGGGCTGGAGCTTGTGTGGCGCACGCCCTGGCTCGGGGGTACGGCGCTGGCGCTGCTCGCCGGGCTGATGCTGCTGCCGCGGTTCCCTGCCGCGCCCGTGATGCTTGCATGCGCTGTGGCTGCGGGCGCCTGGGCCGGTCTCGTGCACCCGCCGATGCAGGTGGACTGGGGCTGGACCGGCCTCCCGTGACGCTGCCGTCCACGCTACCGCAGGTGTGGCGTGCAATCGAGCTGCTCATTGTGCCGCAGCTGCCGCTGACGCTCACTAATGCCGTGATAGTGACGGCACTGGTCTGCCGTGACCTGTATCCCGGCGCTCCGCGCACGAGCGAGCGCAACCTCGCCCTGTCCACCGGCATCGCCAACCTGGCGCTAGCGCCGCTCGGTGCCATGCCCATGTGCCACGGGGCGGGCGGCGTGCAGGCGCAGCACCGGTTCGGTGCGCGCACGGGACAGGCACCGGTGCTGCTCGGCGGCGTGCTGCTGGTGCTGGGGGCGGGCTTCGCGGGTAGCGCAGCGGCGATGCTGGCCGTTGTCCCGATAGGAGCCGTGGGGGCGCTGCTGCTGGTCGCAGGTGCGGATCTGGCGCTTTCGCGCCGCCTGTTCGATGCCCAGCCCTCTTGCTGGCCAGTGATCGCCGTCGCCGCTGCAGCGACGCTGTTGGCCAATCCCGCCGTCGGCCTGGTTGCGGGCTGCCTGGGCGAGATCGTGCGCAAAGCCGTGCTCAATGCCCGGGCAAAGGTGCATCGCAAGCGCGCAAGGCGGTGCGCTGATTTCCCTCTGGCTGCCGTTGCGTCGCCCGTGCCTGATTGTGCTCCCCCCGCGGCTCGCCATATAACAGGGCATGCCAGCGACACTGCCTTTCCGCAAGATGAACGGCCTGGGCAACGAGATCCTCGTGGTCGATGTACGCGGTCGCAAGGACGCGATCGGGCCTGACGCTGCTCGGGCCGTCGCCGGGCGCCCGCAGTCGCGCTTCGACCAGATGATGGTGCTGCACGACGCCCGTTCCGCCGGCACCGACGCCTACGTTCGCATCTGGAATGCCGACGGGTCGGAAGCTGAGGCGTGCGGCAACGGCATGCGCTGCGTCGGCTGGGTGGTGGCGGGCGCGACCGGACGCAAGGCGCTCAAATTCGAGACCGCCGCCGGCGTGCTCGACGTCAAGGTGGCCGACATCGAGCACATCACGGTCGACATGGGCTCGCCGAGGTTCGGCTGGAAGGACATCCCGCTGGCGGAGCCGTTCCACGACACGCAGGGCCATCGAGCTGCAGATCGGGCCGATCGACAAGCCGATCCTGCATTCCCCGTCGGTGGTCAACATGGGCAACCCGCACGCCGTGTTTTGGGTCGCGGACGTGGGCGCCTACGACCTGGCGCGCATCGGCCCGATGCTCGAGAACCATCCGATCTTCCCGGAGCGCGCCAACATTTCCCTCGCGCACGTCACCTCGGCCTCGACCGTCACCGTGCGCACCTGGGAGCGCGGCGCCGGCCTCACCAAGGCCTGCGGCAGCGCCGCCTGCGCCACCGCTGTTTGTGCAGCGCGCAAGAGCCTCACGGGCCGAACCGTCACGGTGACGCTGCCGGGCGGGCCGCTGCTGATCGAGTGGCGCGCGGACGATCGCGTACTGATGACCGGGCCCGTCGCTTTCGAGCACGAGGGGGTGCTCGATGCGCTCGAGGCGGTATAGCCACCGATGAGCGGGGCCCGCGTCATCACCCTCGGCTGCCGCCTCAACGCCTACGAATCGGAGGTCATGCGCGGCCATGCCGCCGCTGCCGGCCTCGACGACGCCGTCATCGTCAACACCTGTGCGGTGACCGCGGAAGCCGTGCGCCAGGCGGCGCAGGCGATCCGCAAGGTCCGGCGCGAGAACCCTGCCGCGCGCATCATCGTCACGGGCTGTGCCGCGCAGATCGAGCCGCAGCGCTTCGCCGATATGCCCGAGGTCGATGCGGTCGTGGGCAATGGCGAGAAGATCAAGCCCGAGACGTTCCTCGGCTTGAGCCTCGCGGGCAGTCCACGCGTGCAGGTCGACGACATCATGTCGGTGCGCGAGACGGCGCATGCCGTGATCGCGGGCTTCGGCTCGCGCGCCCGCGCCTATGTCGAGGTGCAGAACGGCTGCGATCATCGCTGCACGTTCTGCATCATCCCCTATGGTCGCGGGCCCTCGCGCTCGGTGCCGGCGGGCGAGGTGGTGACGCAGGTGCGCCGCCTGGTCGAGGCCGGCTACCCCGAGGTCGTGCTCACGGGGGTCGACATCACCTCCTACGGCGCCGATCTGCCGGGGTCCATGACGCTCGGCCGCCTGGTGCGCCACATCCTGCGCCACGTGCCCGATCTCAAGCGCCTGCGGCTGTCATCGATCGATCAGGTCGAAGCAGATACACATCTGTTGGATGCCATTGCCGAGGAGGCGCGGCTGATGCCGCATCTGCACCTTTCCCTGCAATCTGGCGACGACATGATCCTGAAGCGCATGAAGCGGCGCCACTCGCGGGCGAGCGCCATCAGCTTTTGCGAGCAGGCCCGCAGGCTCAGGCCGGACATGGTGTTCGGCGCCGACTTCATCGCCGGCTTCCCGACCGAGACGGAGGCCATGTTCCAGGGCTCCCTGGACCTCGTCGAGGAATGCGGCCTTACCTATCTGCACATCTTCCCGTTCTCGCCGCGCCCCGGCACCCCGGCTGCCCGCATGCCGCAGGTGGCGGGCCGCGGGGCCAAGGCCAGGGCCCGCCGGCTGCGCGAGCGGGGTGAGCGCGCGCTTGCGGCCTATCTCCAGGCTGAGGTCGGGCGCGAGGTGGAGCTGCTGATGGAGCGCGGTCGGATCGGGCGTACGCCGGGCTTTGCCGAGGTGGCGCTCGATGGCCCGGCCGAGGTCCGCAGCCTGGTCGTCGCCCGCGTCACTCGGTCCGACGGCGCCCGCTTGCAGGCCGAGCGGGTAGCGCCCAAGTGTGCCCCGTGAGCGATACGCCGGCAAAGAGAGCGGGGCTTTTCAGCGCGTTCCGGCGCACGGTGAGCCCGGTAGAGCCCGCACCGTCCCAGGATTCCGGCGCTGCCGCTGCAACCGTGGCGCCCCCGGTTGGTGCGAACCCTGTTGCCGATCTTCCCCCGGCGGAGCAGTCGGACAAGCGGCCGAGCTGGTTTCAGCGCCTAAAGGCCGGGTTAACCAAGACTTCCCAGCGCCTGTCGCAGGATATCGCTGGCATTTTTACGAAGCGGAAGCTCGACGCTGATACACTTGGGGAGCTGGAGGATCTGCTGATCCAGGCCGACCTCGGTGTGGACACCGCGATGCGCATCACCGCCGCCCTGGCGACAGATCGCCACAGCAAGGAAATATCCGCCGAAGAGGTGCGTGGCGTGCTGGCCGCCGAGGTCGAGCGCGTGCTGGCGCCGGTGGCCAAGCCGCTCGGCATCGAGGGCGGCCACAGGCCCCACGTCATCCTCGTGGTCGGGGTCAACGGCACCGGCAAGACCACCACCATCGGCAAGTTGGCCCACAAGCTCAGGCAGGAGGGGCGCTCGGTCATGCTGGCTGCGGGCGACACGTTCCGTGCCGCGGCCATCGATCAGCTAAAAATCTGGGGCGAGCGCACCGGGGCCGGAGTGATCGCCCGGAGCGTGGGGGCCGATGCAGCGGGGCTCGCCTTCGACGCCCTGACCCAAGCCCGGGACAATAAATGCGACGTGTTGCTAATAGACACGGCAGGCCGTTTGCAGAACAAACAGGCCCTGATGGGCGAGCTGGAGAAGGTGATTCGCGTGCTGCGCAAGGTCGATGCGACCGCGCCGCATCAGGTTTTGCTGGTGCTGGACGCCACCACCGGTCAGAACGCGCTCAATCAGGTTGAGGTGTTCAAGGACAAGGCTGGGGTAACCGGTTTGGTGATGACCAAGCTCGACGGCACGGCCAGGGGTGGCATTCTGGTCGCAATTTCGGCAAAGTTCGGCCTTCCGGTGCACGCCATCGGCATCGGGGAAGGCGTCGAGGACTTGTCAGCCTTCGAGGCCGGCGAGTTCGCGCGGGCTATTGCGTCGAACTAGACATGCGGAAAGGGAGAGGCTGGCCCACAAGCGCAGCCTGACAGAATAGAACGTGGCAATCGAAACTATCCCCAGCCGCAGGCGCTTCCACTTCACCGCCGAGCAGATCGTCAACATCTTTGGCGAGATCGGGCCGCTGGTGGCGATGTTTCTCGTCAACGGCATCTACGGCATAGCCGCGGGCACCTGGGCGCTGATCGCCACCACCGTCGTCTCGCTCGTTGTCAGCCTTTGGTATCTCGGCCGCCCGCCGATCATGCCGTTCATTGCCGGCGGCATCAGCGTCGCCTTCGGCACGTTGACCCTGGTCACCGGCGATGCCATGTGGATTCAGATCAAGGTCACGCTGTTCAACACGCTGGTCGCCGCCGTTCTTTGGAGCGGCCTGCATACGGGCCACAACTTCTTCCGCTTCGTGTTCGGCAAGACCTTCCACTACACCGAGGAAGGCTGGTTCAAGCTCACGCGCAACGTCGCCTTCTTCTTCCTCGGCACGGCAATCCTCAATGAGATCGTGCGCGTCGGGTTCGACGATTTCGAGATGTTCGCGCTCGATCGCGTGTTCACCGGTGTCGACATCTGGATACTGTTCAAAATTTTCGTGATCATGCCTGGCACGGCCGCTTACTTCTGGTGGCAGGCGCGGTTGATGCATAAAGTACCGCCTGCCGGCTCCCGAGGCCGGAAGACGGGATGCAACGCACTGAGCCGCGCTCAGTCCAGAGCTTGGTCTTGCCATGAGCGACACGCCGACCCCTACGGTCGAAGCCAATCCGGCCGTCAAGCTGCTGATCGACCTGGGGCCGCTGGTCGTCTTCTTCCTAGCCTATTACAGGGCGGGAATCTTCTGGGCGACAGGCGTTCTCATGGTCGCGACCGTGGTCGCGCTGATCGCTTCGCGCGTGCTGCTCGGCCGCTTCTCGGTGGCGCCTGCCGTCACCGCCGTGCTGGTGGTCGTGTTCGGCGGGCTGACCTTTTTTCTCGACGATCCGAGCTTCATCAAGATGAAGCCGACCATCATCAATCTGCTGTTTGCCGGCGTCCTGGGCTTCGGCATCTATACGGGCCGCCCGCTCCTCAAGATGTTCATGGGTGAGGCCTTGCGGCTGACCGACGAGGGTTGGCACCGCATGACCGTGCGCTGGACGGGGTTCTTCGTAGCGATGGCACTGCTCAACGAGATCGTCTGGCGCAACTTCTCGGAAGCCGCCTGGGTCAACTTCAAGGTGTTCGGCATTCTGCCGCTGACATTTCTATTCGCCATGGCCCAGCTCGGCCTGATCAAGCGGCACGAGGCCAAGGTCGACGCGTGACGCGCCCGGTCGCGGCCCGGCTTCAAGGCGTACGCGGCTGACGGGCCATGGCCTCGTCCCATACACGCTCACGGGCCTCGTCGAACACCAGCGCCTGGTCCGCCGGCGTGGTCAGCCAGTCGTTGCGGGCGAGCTCTGCTTCCAGCTGGCCTGACGCCCAGCCGGCATAGCCGAATGCCACAAGTGCCTTCTGTGGGCCCTTCTTGCCGGCGATGTCGCGCAGGATCTGCGGCCTGACGGTGACGGCAAGCTCGTCGTTGATGTGGAAGGTGTCGGGCTGCGCATAGTCGGGCGTGTGCACCACGAAGCCCGCGTCGGGTTGCACTGGGCCGCCTGCGAAAATGCGTGTGCTGCCCTCGGCGGTCGTATCCTTCTCGCCGAGCATCTCCAGCAGCTTCGACAGCGGGCGCTCGTCGATCGGCCGATTGATGACGATGCCGAAGGCGCCGCCTTTGCCGTGTCGCACCATCAAGATCACGGTTTGGCGGAAGCGCGGGTCGCCCATGGCCTTCGAGGCGACAAGCAGTTGCCCGGCCAGCGAGCCGCTGTCTGGCGACAGCGTGGGCTTCGGCAGGGCCGCGCTCAGCAGCGATCCCGTCAGGACCAGTGCCGCGACAGCCACGACAAGGCGCTTGAGCTGCAGCGCGGACATGCTTCACCGGGCTCGGTTGCTGCTGGCCCAAGCTCACGCAAGCCAAGCTGGGTGTCAACAAACGGCGCTCCGAGCGGCCGTGCTCAGTTGGCAGGCTTCGATTGCGCCTGTGCTTGCTGCTCCTGCTGCCGCTTCACGAACAGGTTCGCGAAGTCGATCGGGTCCAGCAACAGCGGTGGGAAGCCACCCTCGCGGGTCAGGTCGGCGGCGATCCGGCGCGCAAATGGAAACAGCAGGGATGGGCAGTTGATCAGCAGGAAGGGCTCCATCGAGGCTTGGGGCATGTTCTCGATCTGAAACATGCCGGCGTACGTCAGCTCCAGGTCGTAGATGGTGCCGAGCTTGGCGCTGGTTGCCTCCGCCTTCAGCAGGATGGCACTTTCGTAGATGTCGTTCTTGATCTTGCTGGCGTTGACGTTGACCTCGACGCGCAGGTTGGGGCCCTCGCCAGGGCTTTCCAGCAGCTTCGTGACGTTGGGGTTCTCGAACGACAGGTCCTTGATGTACTGCCCGAGCACGCGCACCTGCACCTGCGTGGCCTCGCCGGCGCCAGGCTGGATGCCTCCACCGTTACCCGTCTTCGCTGGCTCGGCCATCGTTCAATTTTCCCTTGGAGCTGCATGGGCATCGCTTGTGCGCTCGCTAGCACAGCACCCGCCTGCGCGGCAACGCCGAACGCCACAATGGCCGGCCTGTCAGCGCAGCAGCCGCTCTCCTGGTCGTGGCGGCTCGGCAGGGGTCTCGTCGAGCCTCTCGAACTCGCCCTCGATCACGGGGCCGCCCTGCCTGCCGGCGCGATGCCCATGCGTGCCGCTCTGCGTACGGCGCACCCCAGGTTCCCGCTCCTGCTCCTCGCGATGGAACAGGTCCACGCGGTAGAGCGCGTGCCGCATGCTCCAGCGCGCAACGACATGGCGCAGCGGCGGAATGAGGAGCAGAAAAGCAATCCCATCGCTGATCAGCCCGGGCAGCAGCAGCAGCCCGCCTGCAATCATCAGGAAGAGCCCGTCGAGCACGCTGGCGGCGGGCGTCCTGCCCTCGCTCATCGCCTCCAAGGTCTGGTTAAGTACTTTTGTGCTCTGCTGCGAAATGACGGCCGCGCCCAGGAAGAAGGCGCCCACCACCAGCGCCAGGGTCATCCAGAGCGCCGATTGCCTGGCCCAGTTTCACCAGCAGCGCCAGCTCCAGCACGGGCAGCAGGATCAGAAAAAGGCCTAAGGCGAGCCTGAGCATCGAGGCGTTCCCTTCCGGGGGGCAGTGCACGCAATATTGTAGGCCATTCCGATTGGCTTGTGCCTTGCAATGCCGTAAGGTTTGATATTGGCGGCGGTGGACATCCTTGGCACTTGGCCCAATGATGGGCGCAATGGGGCTGGTTCTTGCCGGCGCCGCAACCTACATGTCACGGATTGAGGCACTGGCTCGAAAGCTAGGGTGATGGACGGCAGGATCGACGTAACCACACTACTGTTTCTCGTTCTGGCGGTCGTGATCTTCCTCAAGCTGCGCAGCGTTCTTGGTCGCCGCACCGGCCACGAGCAGAACCGGCTGGAGCGCTACAAGGCGCAACAGGAGGCCAGCCAGCGCAACGGCAAGCTTCCAGGGCAGGACAAGGTCGTCACCCTGCCGCGCCGCGAGCGGGACGAGGCGGAAGTGCGTCCTGCGGCCGAGCGGCAGGCGGAACTCGATGGCGAGCAGCGCGTCAAGGAGTACGCTGCGGGCAATGGCGAGATCAGCAAGGGGCTGATCGACATCGTTCGCGCGGATGCCAGCTTCGATCCCAGCCACTTCCTGCAAGGCGCCCGGGTCGCCTACGAGATCATCGTTACGGCCTTTGCCGAGGGCAACCGCCGCACCCTCAAAGACCTGCTGAGCTCTGAGGTCTACGACGGCTTCAACGGTGCGATTACCGACCGTGAGGCGCGCGGCGAGCAGATCGATCAGAGCTTCGTCGGCATAAAGGCGGCCGACCTCGTCGAGGCGGAGCTCAAGAGCGGCATGGCCCATCTCACCGTCAAGTTCGTGAGCGAGCTGATTTCGGCCACCCGGGACCGGGCCGGCGAGGTGATCTCGGGCGACCCCAAGCGCATTCGCGAGGTGACGGACATCTGGACTTTTGCCCGCGAAGCGGCCTCTCGCAATCCGAATTGGAAGCTGGTCGCCACGCAAGCCGCAAATTAGCCAATCTTGCGACGGATGGATGCGCAGGCTTCCTGAGGGGGATGCGCTTTGGCTTTGGGGGGTGTTCAGCGGCGGGCGGCGAAGGTGGCGGCGGTGCTGATGGCGCTTGCGCCCATTGGCGCCGCGGTGGAAGCCAATTCCCCGGTGAAGACTCTGGAGGGCGGCTGGAAGGCCCGCATTTTCAAGAGCAAGGCCAAGTCCGACGCTATTTATCGCCCCGTCGCGTTTGCCGACCTGCCGGGCTGGGAGCAGGACGACCACCTGGCCGCGTTCAAGACGTTCCTCAAGTCCTGCGAGCGCATTGTGGCCAATGGGCGCGACCGGGCGGGGAGCGAGAAAGTACAGCCACCACCTGTTGCGCTGGTAGCTGCCTGCGACGAGGCAGGCAGGTCGCAGAAGGACGTCAAGAGCAAAGCCTCGGCGCGCGCCTTCTTCGAGCAGCGCTTCACGCCCAACTCTGTGGTGCACAACGGGCGCTCCGGCATGCTCACGGGCTACTACGAGCCGCTCCTCGACGGCTCGCGCACTCCGCACGGGCCTTACCAAACCCCGATCTACAAGCGCCCGCCCGATCTGATGAATGTTGTTCCTGACACCCAACGCAGCGCGCGTCCCGGCACTCTCACCTACATGCGCAAGACCGAGAAGGGCACAGAGCCCTATTTCACGCGGGCGCAGATCGATGAAGGCGCGCTCAAGGGCAAAGGGCTCGAGCTTCTGTATCTCGCCGATGCGGTCGACATCTTCTTCCTGCAGATCCAGGGGTCCGGGCGCGTCAAGCTCACCGACGGCACGATCGTTCGCGTGCACTACGATGGCAAGAACGGCTATCCCTACCGCTCGATCGGCCGCTATCTGAGCGAGAAAGCCATTCTCGCAGCCGAAAAAGTATCGATGGGCGCTCTCACCAGCTGGCTGAAGGCCGACCCGGAGCGCGCCAAGAAGGTGATGTGGCACAATCAGTCGTACGTGTTCTTTCGCGAGCTGAAGAGCAGCGACGATCTGGGGGCCCCGTTGGGCGCATTGAAGGTGCCGCTCACCGCGGGGCGCAGCTTGGCGCTCGACCCCAGCTATCACTCCCTCGGCATGCCCATCTACGTCAGCGCTGCGACCCTGACGCACCTCTCGCCACCGGCGGCGGCGCCCTTCAACCGCCTCATGGTTGGGCAGGACGTAGGCTCGGCGATCCGCGGACCCGAGCGGGGCGACATCTACGTCGGCTCGGGCGACGCGGCGGGCAAGCTTGCCAGCACGACCAAGCACTCCGGCCGCTTTTTCGTGCTGATGCCCAAGGACGCCGTGGCGAAGTCCGAGGCGCCGTCCGAAGAGGCGGCCAAGCAGTCCAGCAAGACGCCGCAATGAGCAAAGGCGGCAAGTCCGGCCAAGGCGGCCGAACGATTGCCCCCGACGAGGCTGACTTGTGGAGCCGGTTGGCGAGTTCCGTCGACAAGGTCAAGGCCAAGCCGCGGGTCACCCCGCACGCCGAGGACACGTCCAAGCTGGTGTCGCCGCGACGGGTTGCTGCCGACCAGCCCAAGCCGGCGCCAAGTGCTCCGGCCGTTGCCAAGGGGCCGCCGCCCGAGCCTCCGCGCCGGCAGGCGCCGCTTGCCGAGTTCGATCGGCGGGCCGCGCGCCAGGTGGCCTCGGGCAAGACGGCGATCGATGCGCGCCTCGACCTGCACGGCGTGCGCCAGCGTGAGGCGCGCACGGAGCTCTTTGCCTTCCTGCGCGCGTGTCAGGAGCAAGGATACAAGACCGTGCTCATCATCACCGGCAAGGGCGACGAAGCGCCCTCCCATCGCGATCACCTGGCAGGTGCGCTGGGCGAGCCGCAAAGGGGCGTTCTGCGTCGTCTCGTGCCGCAATGGCTGGGCGAGCCCGAGTTGCGCTCCATCGTGCTCGGCTTCACCACCGCCGGCGTGCGCCACGGCGGCAGCGGCGCGCTCTACGTGCAGCTGCGGCGGCGTGCGCGCTGAGCCCGACGCGGGCCTCACGCGCGCGGCTTGCGACCAACCTTGCCGGCGATGTTGCGAATCGGGCTCGCGGCGGGTCCCCCTTCACGCACGGGCCGCGGGGCAAAGCGCCCGAGCGAGCGCACGCGGTCATACATGACGATCGCGCCCGCCATCGCGAGGTTGACGCAGAAATTGGTCGGGATGCGCACGACGTAGTCGCAACGCTCGAGCAGCGGAGCCGACAGCGAGCCGCGCTCCGGCCCCAGCACGTAGGCGGCCCGCGCCGGATGATGAAAGCTCGGCAAATCGATCGCCGTGTCGAGCAGCTCCACGCCGATGAGGCGGCATCCGGCCGGCAGCGTAAGGTCGTCGACGTTCGCCCAATCGTAGTGCGGCAGGTGGTGCGCGCCCTTGGAGGTGTCCGCGCGCGCCTCCAGCGCCTGGTAGGTCGCGCCGATGGTAAACGTGAAGCTGGCGCCGAACCCGTGCGCGGAGCGCATCAGGTTGCCGAGGTTCAGGGCCTTGGAGATGCGCTCTGCGCCGATGGCGAAATAGCCCCTGGGAAGCATGGGCGGCGCTCGTCCCTTCAAGCTGGAGTTGCAGGCAAGCAATTCGCTCGGTGCGAGAGTGCCCTTCACGATCAGGCACATACGCCTGCTTTGCAAGTCGGGGACGCTTGCCCTCGCCGCTTCTGTTGGCTAAGAGCGAGTGCAAGGGCCGGTGGTATACCAGCAAGTCGGCCTCACAAACCCATACCGCACTAGGGAGGTGCCTTGACATGAAACTTGCCAAGCTCTTGGCTGTCGCTATTGCCGCTCTGGCCGGCCTGTCTGCGGCCGAGGCCCAGCAGAGCAAGCAGCTTTCGATCGCCACCGGCGGCACCGGCGGCGTTTACTATCCGCTGGGTGGCGGCTTCGGCAACATCCTGGGCAAGGAGATTCCGGGCGTCACGGCCACGGCACAGGTCACCGGCGGCTCGGTCGCCAACCTGCAGCTGATCGGCTCCGGCAAGGCGGACCTGTGCTTCACGCAGGTGGACGCGGCGTGGGATGCCGTCAACGGCACCGACAAGTTCACCAGCGGCAAGCTGCCGATCCGGGCGCTCGCCGTCATGTATCCCAACCACATGCACGTGGTGACGGTGGAAGGCTCCGGCATCAACAAGGTCGAGGACATGAGGGGCAAGCGTATCTCGGCGGGCTCGCCGGGCAGCGCCACCGAGGTCTACGCCATCCGCGTGCTGGAGGCCGCAGGCCTCGACCACGAGAAAGACGTGCGCAAGGAGCGGCTCGGCGTGGCCGAGAGCGTCAATGCCCTCAAGGACAAGAAGA
Organism: uncultured Alphaproteobacteria bacterium; assembly: GCA_963756735.1. Taxonomy (GTDB): domain Bacteria; phylum Pseudomonadota; class Alphaproteobacteria; order Rhizobiales; family Hyphomicrobiaceae; genus AWTP1-13. The sequence goes on along the minus strand of CAVWOY010000030.1, from coordinate 48,695 downwards.
TCGAGGCGTTCTTCTGGGTCGGCGGCTTGCCGACGGCCGGCGTCACCGATCTAGCGTCCACGCCCAACACCAAGATCAAGATCCTCGATATCGCGCACTTCACGGCGAAGATGAACGCCAAGTACGGGCCGCTCTATGCCGAGGCCACCATCCCGGCCACCACCTACAAGGGCATGGAGGCGGACGCCAAGAACAACACGGTGTGGAACATCATGGCCGTGAACGCCAACACGGATGAGAAGCTCGCCTACGATCTGACCAGGATCATGCTGGAGAAGCGGGACGACCTGGCGCTGGTGCACAAGGAGGCGCTGAACATCAAGCTGGAGTGGCAGACCTCCAACCGCGCCGGCATTCCCTGGCATCCCGGCGCCCTGAAGTACTTCAAGGAGAAGGGCATCAAGGTCGAGTGACGGGCCTAGGCGACCGAGAAGAGACAACGACGCCGGGCTCCCCGAGAGCCCGGCGTTCGTGCTTTTGGGCCTGGGATGGCCGCCTTTGCCATGCGACCTGCGTCGGGGTGACCGTGCCGCTCGGCCTCGTGTAGCATGGCTCCAACCACCAACAGGCCCCCAAGGCCGAATCCGTCCGGGAGGGACTGCGCGTGGAATCCAGCCCACTGAAGTCGGAAGCCTTGTCGCGCCCTCCCGCCGCGCTGAGCGAGGATGCTCGCGAGCGCATCGAGCAGTACCTCGAGGAGGAGGAGGGCGCGCTCAATCGCCTGGGCGGCTGGGCCGGATTTGTCATCACTGCCTTCGCGGTGTTCGTCTCGCTGTTCCATCTGTATGCCGCCTACGAGATCGTGCCGGCGCACGTTCTGCGCCCCGCTCACGTCGGCATGGTTCTGGTGCTCTGCTATCTGCTGTTCCCGATGGCGCGGCGGTTCCGTGACCGCATCCGCTGGTGGGACTACCTGCTTGCCGGCGCGGCCGCCGGCACCATTGTCTATGTGCTGTCGCAGGGTGCCTACTTCGGCGACCGCGCCACCGCGCCGACGCAGACCGACTGGCTGGTGGGTCTGGTGTTCGTCGTCCTGCTGCTCGAGGGAACGCGCCGCGCCACCGGCTGGATCATGCCGGGCGTGGCCATCATGTTCGTTCTGTACGCGCTGTTCGGCCACCGGCTGCCGCATCCCTGGACGCATCGCGGCTACGCACCCGAGGACCTGATCGCGCACCTCTACATGACGCTCGAAGGCATCTTCGGCACCACGGTCGATGTGGCTTCCAGCCTGATCATCCTGTTCACGGTGTTTGGCGCGGTGCTGCAGCAGTCGGGCGCCGGTCGGTTCTTCATCGACTTCTCGTTCGCCGCCATGGGCGGTCGCCGCAACGCCGCCGGACGCGCCGTGGTGCTGTCCTCGTTCCTGATGGGCGGACCTTCGGGCTCGGGCGTCGCCACCACCGTCACCATCGGCACGGTCGCCTACCCGCTGCTGGAGAAGGCCGGCTACGAGAAGAACGCCGCAGGCGGCCTGCTGGCGGCCGGCGGGCTCGGGGCCATCATCTCGCCGCCCGTGCTGGGCGCCGCGGCATTCCTGATCGCCGAGTTCCTCAAGATCTCCTACTTCGACGTCATCGTCATGGCGACGCTGCCGACCGTGCTCTACTACTTGGCCATTCTCGTGATGGTGGAGATCGACGCGCGCAAGGCAGGCGGCTCCAGCGAGCTGCTGGTGGCCAAGGGCGAGGTGTGGCGCCTCACCAAGGGCTACTGGTTCCACTTCGGCTCGCTGATCTCCATCATCGCCTTCATGCTGTTGGGCTTCTCGCCCGTCCTTTCCGTGTTCTGGGCCACCATTCTGGCGATCGTGTCGAGCACACTGCGCTCGGATACTGCCATCGCGCCCTGGTGGGCGGCGGTGCCGCTCTTCGTGGCGCTCGTGGTGGTGGTGTCGCAGCTTCTTGGCCGCCCGATCAGCCCGACGGTCGCCGAGTACAGCTGGCTCCTGATCTTCGCACCCGTCCTTGCTGTGGTGGCGATCGGCATGGCCGCGCCGCGGCTGGCGCCGGCGACGCAGAAGTTCGTGACGGCGCTGAAGGAAGGCACCACCGGCGTGCTCAACGTCGCCGCCACCTGCGCCACCGCCGGCATTATCGTCGGTGTGGTGACGCTGACCGGCCTGGCGCAGCGCTTCGCCGACATCATCATCGGCTACGCCCAGGGCAGCCTGCTGCTGACGGCCATGTTCACTGCCATGATCGTGTGGATCGTGGGCCTCGCGGTGCCGGTGACCGCCTCCTACATCATGTGCGCGGTGATCGCCGCGCCGGCCATGATCAAGCTGGGCGTGCCCGACTTCGCCGCCCACATGTTCATCTTCTACTACGCAGTGCTGTCCGAGGTATCGCCGCCGACGGCGCTCTCGCCCTTCGCGGCCGCCGCCATCACCGGCGGCAACCCTTATGTCACCACCTTGCAGTCGTGGAAGTACACGATGCCCGCGTTCCTGGTGCCGTTCGTGTTCGTGCTCGACCCGCAGGGTATCGGCCTATTGCTCCAGGTGCCGCGCGGGGGTAGCTGGCTCGACATCGTCGAGATCTTCATCGAGACCGGCGCGGGCATCGCCATGCTGGCGTTCGCCGCCCAGGGCTGGTTCATGAAGAAGAGCACGGCGCTGGAGACCGCGCTGTTCGCCGTCGCCGGGCTGTTCCTGGTGTTCCCGGCCATCCTGGGTGCGATCCTGCGGCCGCTGCTGGGTGTCGATGTGGGTGCCTTCGTGCCGGGCCTTTCCGACATGGGAATCGAACTCGGCTACAACGTGTTCCTCGGGCTGATCGTGTTCCTGGCCGCTGCGGCGATGCAACGCGCACGGGTGGCCTAGCTTTACCTCCGCCAGGCGGCACCCTAGTGTGCCGCCCCACGTGCAAGATCAATTGTCGAGGAAGAGCACCATGGAGCTTTCGAAGAACCTGGCCGCGGTCATCACCGGCGGCGCATCCGGTCTGGGCGCGGCAACTGCCAAGGCGCTCGCCGCCAAAGGCGTGAAGGTGGCGCTGCTCGATCTCAACGCCGAGCTTGGCCCGAAGGTCGCCAAGGAGCTGGGCGGCGTATATGCCAAGTGCGACGTCACCAACGAAGCCAGCGTCGACGCGGCTCTGGCCGAGGTGCGCAAGGCGCACGGCCAGGAGCGCATCCTGGTGAACTGCGCCGGCATCGGCATTGCCAAGCGCGTCACGCGCCGCGTCAAGGAGACGGGCGCGTTCGAGCCGCATGATCTCGCGTCCTTCACGAAGGTGATCCAGGTCAACCTGATCGGCACCTTCCTGATGATGTCGAAGAGTGCCGCCGGCATGCAGACCACCGAGCCCGTCAACGCCGACGGCGAGCGCGGCGTGATGATCTGCACCTCCTCCGTCGCCGCGCAGGACGGCCAGATCGGCCAGGTCGCCTACTCGGCCTCCAAGGGCGGCGTGTATTCGATGACGCTGCCGGTGGCGCGCGACCTCGCCCAGACCGGCATTCGCGTCTGCACCATCCTGCCGGGCCTGTTCCTGACGCCGATGTTCGACAACCTCTCCGAGGAGGCAAGAAAGTCGCTTGCCGCGTCGGTGCCGTTCCCGGCGCGCCTCGGCAGCCCGACGGAGTACGCCTCCCTGGCGGTGCACATCTGCGAGAACCCGATGCTCAACGGCGAGTGCATCCGCCTCGACGGGGCGCTGCGCATGGCCCCGCGCTGAAGAAGGCGCGGCGGCTGATCAATTGCCTCTGGCGCCGAACGGGCGGCGCCAGAATCCGGCGCCACCAGTTCTCTTTCTTTGCGGGCGCTGCCGGCGCGGGCGCTGGCCCCCCCACCACAGTGGCAAACTTCTCGAAGAACTCGCCGGCGAGCTTCTTGGCGGTCGAATTGATCAGGCGGCTGCCGAGCTGGGCCAGCTTGCCCCCGACTTCGGCCTTGGCCTCGTATCCGAGAAGCGTGCCGCCGCCGTCATCGGTCAGGCGCACGGCCGCTCCGCCCTTGGCGTAGCCCGCCACCCCGCCCTGACCTTCGCCGGAGATGCGATAGCCGTTGGGGGGATCGAGGTCCGAGAGCGTGACCCTGCCCTGAAACGTCGCCCGCACCGGGCCGATCTGCAGCTTGACCCTGGCCGTCATTTCCGTGGGCGACAGCATCTCCAGCGATTCGCAGCCCGGGATGCATTGCCGCAGCACATCGGGGTCGTTGAGGGCAGCCCACACGGCCTCGCGGCTGGCGGCGATGCGCTCCTCACCTGTCATGTCCATGGCGTTGCGCTCCCTGGCTTGGCGGCGGCGATTGTAGACGCTCGCGCCGCGCAGGGGCGATTCGCAGCTTGCGGTGTGAGCGCTCGGCGCGGGCTGACTAGGCCGTGGCGCGGCGGCGGCACAAGTGCTCCACCCTCTCCCGCCACAGGGCGAGCGCCGGGGTGACCAAAAGCTCCATGGTGAGGCCGAACAGCATGGGCGCCGAGGGCACGCCCGTCAGAAGCAGCCCGGCAAGCCGCGCCAGTCCGCCCGTGAGCACGATGAGGGTCAGCAGGCGGAAGCGTGCGCCCTGAGTTTCGATGCTGCGCACCGTGGACCAGAACGCCACGCCGATGGCGAGCAGCAGGCCCGACAGGTATCGCCCGGTGCTGTCGGCATCGCGACCCAGCAGCGCCGCCGGATCGAAGACGCCGATGCCGAGCACGGCGCCGGCGAGCCCGGCGGAGATCGGAACGAGAGCGAGCACCGCGATGGCGGCCTGCAACACCCGGATTTGCGCGCGGCACGACATCTTCCGCGAAGGCATGGCGGCTCCCCGTCATGGTGCGATGCGGCTCTGGCGCGCTGCCGCAGCGTAGCGCCGGGGAGATACGCTGGCGCCTTGACGCCGGTTCAGGCCGGCGCCGGGGGTAGCATCAACAAAGTGTGAGACAGCGGGCCCCTTGCCTCGCCTGGGCTACCTCGCGGAGCCCGTGTCCTCGCGCAGGAACCGTCCGGCCACCCAGCCCTTGCGTCCCTGGAATTCCACCTGACACCAGCGCGATCGCGCCGCGAAGTCGCGCTGCGCCTTGGTCATGCGCTTCCACTGCTCGAACGTCACGTCGTTGGGGCAGCCATGGTTCTTCAGCCGGCGTGCGTTGTAGGGAATGCGCAGGATCGCCTCGCTGTCGGAGGATGGGGCGATGCGCATGTTCAACGCATCGTTCGACTTGACGCCCGTGACGGCCCAGAAATCGGGGCCGTCCGCGCTCTGGGCCCGCACAGCCGCGGTGCCGCCGAGCAGCGGCGCCAGTATGCACACGATGTAAGCGCACCGTCCAAGCATGCGGCAATGTAATCGCCTGATCCCGCGATTTTCAAGAGTCTCGCTGCCCGACTCTTGCGGTGCGGCGCGGCGACGGCAATTTGCATCGACCGCGCCCCGGCTTGCCCTTCTCAGTTGCCGCCCGCTTGCATTGCAGCACTATTAGTGATGATCATGTGACAGCTTTCTTCGAACAGGAGGCGCCCTTGAGCGAAATCGAGACAATACAGTTCAGCCCGCGCCAGCGCGCGGGCTTGCCAAGCAGTCTTACCTCCATTTCTTCCCCCACCCCCTCCACCATCTCCTTCAATCGCCAAGAGCTCCGGCAGGTCCTGGATTTGTACGGCCGCCGTGTGGCTGCTGGAGAATGGCGCGACTACGCCGTCGATTTCGGGCGGGAGAAGGCCGTGTTCTCGGTGTTCCGCCGCGCCAGCGAGGTTCCGCTCTACCGGATAGAGAAATGCCCCAAGCTGGCCCGCCGCCAGGGCGCCTATAGCGTAGTGTCCGCGACCGGCCTCATCCTGAAGCGCGGCAACGACCTGGCCCGCGTGCTCAGCGTGCTCGAGAAGAGCGTTCGGCTCGCCGCGGTATAGACTGTCATCGCGGGGCTTGTCCCCGCGATCCAGCGGGTCAACAGGCCCTGAGTTTCGAGGTTCTCCTAGACCTAGCCGCCGCGAACCTGCTGGGCCCTGGATCCCGGGCGCAAGGTCCGGGATGACAGCATCAAGCCGGCTGCGAGGTGTCGCCCTCGCCCAGCGGCAGCTCCATGATGACGCTGTCCAGCCAGCGGTCGAACTTGTAGCCGATCGAGTGGATCGTGCCGGAGAACCTGAAGCCCAAGCTGCGATGCAGGGTGATCGAGGCGAAATTGCGCGAGTTGCCGATGACGGCGACCATCAGCCGGTAGCCCTTGGCCGTTGACGCTGCGATGAGCTCGACCAGCAATGCTTTGCCGATGCCTTTGCCCTGCGCTTGCGGCGCCAGGTAGATGGAGTCCTCCACCGTGAAGCGGTAGCCAGGGCGAGCGCGGTAGGCGCTGGCGTACGCGTATCCGAGGATGACGCCGTCGTGCTCCGCGACCAGGTATGGATAGCCAGCGTGCGTGATCGAGCGGAAACGGCTCGCCATCTCCGCCTCGTCCGGCGGATCCAGCTCGAAGCTGGCCGTCCCGTGCAGCACCGCCCCCCGGTAGATCTCGGTGATGGCCGCAATGTCCGCGGCCGTTGCCGCGCGCACCGTCGCCGTTGTCATCGCGGCTCGCATCCCCTTGCTGCTGCGCTGCCGCAACTTGCCCGATGGGACCCCAAAAGCAAAGGGCCCCGCCGAAGGCAGGGCCCTTCACTTTCACATTACCCCGACGCTACTCGCGACTACCGAACAGCGAGAGCAGGGAGGTGAACATGTTGATGAAGTCGAGGTAGAGGCTCAGCGCCCCCATGATGGCGCCCTTGGTCATGGCAACCGAGTCGCCCATCACCTCGTAGTAGCCGTCCTTGATCCGCTGCGTGTCGTAGGCGGTGAGGCCGGCGAACACCAGCACGCCGATCACGGAGATGGCAAACTGCAGCGCGCTCGACTGCAGGAACAGGTTGACGATGGCGGCGATGATGATGCCGAACACGCCCATGATCAGGAACGAGCCCCAGCCCGACAAGTCCTTCTTGGTGGTGTAGCCGTAGAGGCTGAGGGCTGCGAAAGCCGCGGCCGTCACGAAGAACACCTGCGTGATCGACGTCGCCGTGTAGCGCAGGAAGATCGACGACAGCGACGCGCCCATGACTGCTGCGAACAGCCAGAACGCGATCTGCGCCGCACCAACGCTCATGGTGGACACACGCCACGCCAGGAAGAACACGAACGCCAGCGGTGCGAAGATCATCACGTACAGCAGCGGCGTCGCAAACAACGTCTGCCCGAACGGCGTCAGGTACATGCCGCGATGCAGCGCCATGATGCGGCCACCGGAGTTGGCGGCCAGCGCCGGATCGCTGGTTACGGAGTAGGTGAAGATGATGTAGGCGACGACCCCGGTCAGCGCGATGCCCGCGGCCATGTAGTTGTATACGCGCAGCATGTAAGCGCGCAGACCCTCATCCACCGCGACGTCGGTCCGCGCGGCACGACCGCCCAGCGCATACCTGTTGTCGATCTCAGCCATTGTGATCCTTCCTTCAACTGGTCGAAGCAGACGCTTCACAGGCTAATTATGGCGATGGCACCCTGTTGTGGCAAGGCCGCCACCGACCATACAAAACCTCGTCTAAGAGGTAAGAATGACGGGCAACGCTGACAAGTAGTGAATTTACGGTCCTATTCGGAGCGCAAGTAAGGCACCGCAGGAGCCTTCAGTATCCGCCAGGTTCCGTAACCGCCGAACACCGCGACCAGGGCCGTGGCCACCAGCATCGTCTCTGCAACCGCCCGGCCGGAAAAGGTAAATCCGAAATCCATGGCCAAGGAAACGGTTGCCCATGCCGCCAGGCTGCCGATCGCCAGGGCGATCAGCGAGGTTAACAGCGCCAGGATCAGATATTCGATGAGATGAGACAGAAGTATTCGGCGGCGCGTGGCGCCCAGTGTCTTGAGGATTACTGCCTGCTGGATCCTGCGCCGCTGGGCGGTGGCAAGGGCGCCTGCGAGGACCAGCGCCCCCGCAAGTAAGGTTACGCTGCCGGCCGTCCGTACCGCCACCATCACCCTGCCGAAAATGACGCCGAACGCCTCGATGGCATCCTTGACGCGGACGGCCGTGGTGGAGGGAAACTCGCGCCCGAGCTTGCGCATGAGCATCGCCTCGGCGGCCAGGGGAGCATCCTTGGGCAGGGTGACGGTCGCCATCCAGTTGTGCGGGGCGCCGGCCAAGGTGTTGGGCGAGAACACGAACACGAAGTTCAGGGACAGGCTCTCCCACTTCAGCTCGCGCAAATTGGCGACGCGGGCGGTGACGTTGCGGCCGAGCACGTTGACCGTCACAGGGTCGCCAAGCTTGATTTTCAGCTTCTTGGCGATGTCGGCCTCCACAGAGACCAGCGGCTCGCCCGCATAGTCGGCCGGCCACCAGGTGCCCGCCACGACGGTGGAGCCCTCCGGCACCGTTGCGGAATGCGACAGCCCGCGGTCTCCGGTGAGCACCCATTGCACCTCGGGCGGGGCCTTGATCTGCTCGACGGGCCGGTCGCCGAGCTTGACCAGCCGGCCGCGCAGCATCGGCGCCTGGGCGACCTTGCCGCCGGGGAAGTCGCGCTCGATCAGGGCGTCGAACGCCGCGATCTCGTCGCGCCTGATATCGAGGACGAAGTAGTTGGGGCTCTCCTCGGGCATCCGGCCCGTCAGCTCGGAGACGATCGAGCTGTCGACCAGGGCCACCGTGACGAGCAGCGACAGCCCGGTGCCGAGCGAGAGAACCACCGCGCGGGTGAGGCCACCAGGCGCGCCGATATTGCCGATGGCGAGCGCAAGCTCGGCGTGGCGTGCGCGGGGCAGCCTTCCGGCAAGCCAGGTCACACCCGTTCCGAGGCCGGCGAAGACGGCGAACACGCCGATCACGCCCAGGCAGTAGTAGAACGCCAGCAGAGGCGCCTCGGAGGAGAAGATCGCCAGCGCAGCAAGAACGGCGCCGGCCGCCACATTGAGCACGACGATGTAGGGGCGCGGCAGCACGCGCTCGGGCGCCACGTCGTCGCGGAACAGCACGCCCGCCCGCACCTGCTCGGCGCGTCCCAGCGGCCACAGCGTGAACAGCAGGGCGACGAGGAATCCGCTCGCCGCGGCGGTCAGCAGGCTGCGGGCCGACAGCGTGAACTCGGCCTGGATCGGAAGCAGCGACCCGAACGCCGCCTTCAGCGCGATCGGGATCAGCAGCCCCACGGCGACGCCGATGGCCACGCCGACGGTGGCAAAGTACGCCACCTGCAGCAGGTGCACGCCGAAGATGGTGCGCTGGGTGGCGCCGAGGCTCTTGAAGGCGGCGATCACCTTGCGGCGGCGGTCGATATAGGTCGCCACCGCATTGGCGATGCCGACCCCGCCGACCATAAGCGCCGTCACGCCGACGAGGGTGAGAAACTGGCGCAGGCGCTCGAGCACGCGCGAGACCTGGGGCGAGGGATCGCGCCGGTCTCGGATGGTAAAGCCGCCCTCGGGCAGGCCCTTTTTTACAGCTTCGCGGAAGCGGACGAGGCCGGCATCGGTTTGGCCTGCGCCGTCGGCGAGCTTCAAGGCATAGCGCCAGCGCACCAGGCTGCCGGGATCGGCGAGACCCGAGCGTCGCAGCGTCTCGAGCGACACGAGCACGCGCGGACCCACCGTGAAGCTCTCCGTGAGCTTGTCGGGCTCGGTTTCGATGTGCCGCGCGGATCGGCACCTGCAGCGTGCCGATGGAGACAGGATCGCCGATCTTGAGATTGAGCCGCTCCAGCAGGATGGGATCGACGATAGCGCCGGGCTCACGCCGGATGGCCTCGTCCAGCGAACTGCCGTTGAGCTTCACGCTGCCGACCAGGGGATAAGCCGCATCCACCCCGCGCAGGTCCACCAGCGCCTGATCGGAGCCGTCGACGCGCCGCGCCATGGCCCGCAGCGTCGCGCTCTCGCTGACGCGGCCCTGCTGATCGAGCCACGCACGCTCGGGTCCGTCGGCTGGCTTGTGCGGACGCGACAGCGCGACATCGCCGCCGAGCGAGCACCTCGCCCTGGCGCTCGAAGCTGGCGCGCAGTGCATCGGCAAGCGCTCCGACGCCCGTTATCGCGGCCACGCCCAGCGCCACGCAGGCGATGAAGATATAGAAGCCGCCGAACCCGTTGCGCTGCTCGCGCAGGGCGAGGCTCACGATCAGCGGCAGGCGGCGCCGCGGCGCCCTGGCTTGGTGGCGAAGCGCGGTGATGGTCATGCGGCCGCGAGCTCCGGCTCGATGCGCCCGTCGGCCATGCGCACGACGCGACCGCAGCGCTCGGCCAACGGCACGTCGTGGGTCACCAGGATCAGGGTCGTCTGCCGGCGCCGCTGCAGATCGAACATCAGGTCGACGACGTGGGCGCCGGTCTTGCCGTCGAGATTGCCGGTGGGCTCGTCCGCCAGCAGGATCTGCGGGCGCGGGCTCAGTGCGCGGGCGAGCGCCACGCGCTGCTGCTCGCCGCCGGAGAGCTGGGCAGGAAAGTGATCCGTGCGGTGCGACAATCCGACCTCGTCGAGCAGGGCGCGTGCCGTGTCGAACGCGTCGGCCTTGCCGGCGAACTCGAGGGGCAGCGCCACATTCTCCAGCGCCGTCATGGTGGGCACCAGGTGGAACGACTGGAATACGATGCCGATGCTGGCGCCGCGGATCAGGGCCAGCCTATCCTCGTTGAGCCTCAGGAACTCGTGACCTGCAACCCGCACGCTGCCCGAGGTGGCGCGCTCCAGCCCGGCGATGATCATCAGCAGCGAGGTCTTGCCCGAGCCGCTTGGCCCGACGATGGCGATCGATTCTCCGGGAGAGACGGCGAGACTGACGCCCTTCAGGATCTCCACCGGCCCGGCGCGGCTGGTGAGGGTGAGCGACACGTCCGCCAGGTCGATGACAGGTTTGGCCACGATTTTCCTATGGGCTCCCCTCAGGGCTTGCCCTGAGCTTTGCAAGTTTCTACTTCAGTATCGCACCAGCTGAGACAGGCAACGGCAATTCGATGCGGACAAATTCGATGCAGACACTGGCACCGAACGCGACGCTGGCAAACATGGTGATTCGACTTCTCCTCTGCAATTGGCTGCTTGCCGTCTTTGCGGGCGCGGCGGTCGCGCAGCCTGCCGCTCCGGTGCGTATCGTCGTGCTCGGCGACAGTCTTGTCGCGGGCTTCCAGCTCAAGACATCGGACGCCTTCCCGGCGCAGCTCGAGCGCGCGCTGAAGGCCAAGGGTCACTCGGTGGAGGTGATCAATTCCGGTGTTTCTGGCGATACGACGGCAGCCGGGCTGGAGCGCATCAAGTGGGCGGTCCCGGAGCGCACGGATGCGGTGATCCTGGAGCTCGGCGCCAACGACGCGCTGCGCGGCCTCGACCCGGCGCGCGCCAAGGCCAACCTGGAGAAGATCATTACAACCTTGAAAGGCGACGGCGCCGAGGTGCTGCTTGCCGGCATGCTCGCTCCGCGCAATATGGGCGAGGCATACGCCAGCTCCTTCGACCGCATGTATCCGGAGCTCGCCAAGAAGCATGGGCTGATCCTCTATCCTTTCTTCCTCGAGGGGGTGGCGCTGGACAGCAGCCTCAACCTGGGTGATGGCATTCATCCCAACGCCAAGGGGGTGGCGGAGATCACCAAGCGCATCCTGCCGGCGGTGGAGGAGCTGATTGTGCGGGCGCGGTCGCGCCGGCCCGCCGGCTCCAAGGGATAGCTGAATAGATGCCAAGGCTTTTCACCGCCCTCGAGATCCCCCAAGCGCTGCGCACCAGGCTGTCGCTGATCCGCTGGCCGCTCGACGGCGCCAAGTGGGTCGCGCCCGAGAACATGCACGTCACGCTGCGCTTCGCCGGCGATATCGACGCGCGCACGGCCGATGATTTCGCCGAGCTGCTCGACGAGGTGCGCGCGACGGCCGTTCTCGCTGACGATTGCCGGCATGGGCGCCTTCGGCGGGCGCGACCCGCGCGTGCTATGGGCGGGCGTGGAGCCCTGCGCGGAGCTCGATGCGCTGTATCGCGCCAACGAGCGGGCTGCACGCAGCGCAGGTCTCGAGCCTGACCCGCGCAATTTCGCCCCGCACGTGACCCTGGCGCGCATGCGCGGCGTGCGCCAGGCGGCGGTTGCGCGCTGCCTGGAGGCGAACGGCGACCTTCGGCTGGAGCCGTTCACGGTCACCTGCTTCGTGCTGCTCTCGGCGCGGCCTGGCTCCGGCGGCCCGCCCTACGTGGTGGAGGCGGCCTATCCCTTCGAGGGCACCATGGACTTCGACGCGGTGAGCGAGCGAGCGTGACAGGCGATGCCTGCGAGCCCCCACATCGAGATCACCTATTGCCGGTTGTGCGGCTGGGGCCTGCGCGCGGGCTGGATGGCACAGGAGCTGCTCAATACGTTCGCGGCCGAGATCGGATCGGTGACCTTGACGCCCGATGCATCGGGCGGCGTGTTCGAGGTGCGCGTTGCGGGTGATCTCATCTGGTCCCGCAAGGAGCAGGGCCGCTTCCCCGACGTCAAGGAGTTGAAGCAGATCGTGCGCGACCGTATCGCGCCTGGCCGATCGCTCGGACATTCGGACGGTTGAGGCGTCCGAGGGCTGGGCGAGGATTGCGAGAAGGAGCAACGGCGATGGCAACGAGAACCAAGCTCGACGAGGCGGCACGCAACGCCATTCCGGCGCAATTGCCCGGCTGGCGCATGGCGGAAGGGCGCGACGCCATTCAGAAGACGTTCCAGTTCAAGGATTTCAGCGCGGCGTTCGGCTTCATGACGCGCGCTGCGCTGGTGGCGGAGAAGATGGACCACCATCCCGAATGGTTCAACGTTTGGAACCGGGTGGAGGTGACGCTTTCCACCCACGACGCGGGGGGCCTCACCGAGCTGGACATCAAGCTGGCGCAGGCGATGGATAAAATCGCCGGCTGAGATCAGCGCCCGCTGCTCTGAGCAGGCGACGCCTTGCGCCGGGCGGTTCCTGGGTGGTTCCTGGGCTCGCTTGCCCCGGGAACCAGCCCCACTGCCCCTCTTCGACCTGCTGGGGCTCCGAAGCATCGGCGCGCAGATTGCGCCTCGCCGCCACGGGCGGGGGCGCGCCGGCAATGTATGGCGAGACTGCAGGGCTCGGAGCGGCGCTTGTGAACGCGCTGCGGTCGGTAAGCGACAGCGGTGGCACCGGGCCAGCGCCATCCTCGTCAGACGCACTAGACCTGGGTGACGGATCCGCCGTGGCGGCGCTGCCGTCCAAGGGTCCGGCAGGGGGTGTCTGGCCCAACGCATAACCGCGATGGCGCGCGCGCTCAGCCTCGCTCCAGGGCTGCGGGCGGCACTGGCATCCCTTCACCAGGGTCTTGCGATAGCGGAAGGCGGTTGGATACGAGGTGTAGGCGCGCCCCATGAGGTCGACCATGTCCTCGATGTCGCCCCCGGGGTTGGGGTAGTAGAACAGCCGGGCGTCGCCCCCGCAGGCGGCGGTGCATGCTTCTGCATCGCGCGCGAAGGCGGTGCTGCTGGTGGTGTAGCTGATCGGGAAGTAGAAGCCGTCGCACATGCGCACGCACAGTGTGCGGTAGGTACCGCCGTCGGGAGCGGGGAGCTGATCGTAGGGGGTGTAGGCCTGGTAGGGACTGAAAAGGTTCAGCGGGCGTGAGTGGGGGGCGTAGGCCGAGTAGGGCGCGTAAGGCGAAATGGGCACGTAGGCCGGCGACCCGAGGGGTTGGCGCCGCACGTAGCCGGCGGCCGGGCGCGGCGATGCAGGGGTGTCGCTGCCGAACAGCCCCTCGAGGAAGCTTTGGGCTGCAGCCGGGCCGAAAGGCAGCAGGGCCAAGGCGGAGAACATCGCCACGCTGGCGCAAACCGCAACGGATCGGGACTTGCTCGACATGCGGGCCACTCGACGGCCGTCGGCGCTCGGCTTCATGCCGCTCAACGCCGCTCCAAGGGCATTGTTGTGCCCTTCGTTCCATAAATTTGTCTGAACGGTTACCGCTGCGCCATCCGGGATTGCCCGAGCAACCGAAAAAGAAAAACCCCGCCGAGGCGGGGTCTTGAGAAGGACTTGCCTGTAGGCGATGGGCCTTAGATGGCCTCTTTGAGATCCTTGGCGGCGCGGAACGCGACCTTCTTGCTGGCCTTGATCTTGATGGCCTCGCCGGTGGCCGGGTTGCGGCCCATGCGCGCCTTGCGCTTGCGGACCTGGATGATGCCCAGGCCGTTGAGGCGGATGCGGCGGCCCTTCCTGAGGTGGGTGGCGATGTCCTCGACCATGCTCATGAGCATGGCGTTGACCTGCGCCTTCTTGAGGTCGTGGCTCTCCGCCAGGGCCATCGCCAGGTGGCGAAGGGTGACGGTTTCAGTCTTCGGCTTCTTGGACGGAGCAACCCGCGGGATGCTCATAGGAACTTTCTTCATGGTGCTGCCCTCTCTTGCGATCTGTGGTGACTAGACGTCGAAAATGCATTGATCCGTCGGGGATATTTGTGTTCGCGCGATTTGAATACCGGGCGTAGTGCCGGGGCCCGACAATTCGCCTGGGCCGTGGTGCCCTTGCCACGCCCTCTACAAGTGATCGCCGCCCTCGAGCGGCCGTCCGGGGCCGGCAAGGGCACCCCTCCTCAAGCACGGATCACTGTTCGTCACACGTCGGTGAGCGCACCTTTTTGCTTCGCCCGAGCTCCCCATCTGATGGAAGCCGGGCCGATGAGCTCGGCTCGAAGAACAAACCAAAACGCTGGAGAATGATCATGAAGACCATCCTTTCGACGCTCGTTGCGCTGTCCGTGCTGGCTGGCGCCGCTGCCACCTCCGTCCAGGCTGCCGAGTTCGGCTCGCGCGACTTCTGGATCGAGCGCAATACCCACCAGAACTAAGCAACCTCAACCAACAACAACACCTCAACGCTGGAGAATGATCATGAAGACCATCCTTTCGACCCTGGTTGCGCTGTCCGTCCTGGCCGGCGCGGCTGCCACGAGCGCCCAGGCCGCCGAGTTCGGCTCGCGCGACTACTGGGTCGAGCGCGACGCCAACCAGAACTGAGCAGGCCTCGCGACAGCAGGTCTGTGAAGGAAACGGCGCCCTCCTCGGGCGCCGATTTCTTTTTTGGCGGCGCTTTGTCACGCCGGTGCCGATCTATTCACGCCCGGGTAACGCCGGTTTCGCGCGCGGGGTGACGCGGCGAGGGTTCAATCGGTCTCAGCGATGCACGGCAGCCTGTCGTTGCCCGGATCGCGAAGTCGAAAAGGAGACCGCCATGAAGATCATCGCATCCACCCTGATCGCCCTGTCCGTCGTTGTCGGCCTGGTGGCACCTGCCAGCGCTTTCGACGCCAAGCGGTTCTGGGAGCAGTACGACCTCACCCACAGCAACGGCTGATAGCCGCTCATTCATAGCAACAGCGTTCAACATTGGAGAACGACCATGAAGACCATCTTTTCCACCCTTGTCGCACTTTCGGTTCTGGCTGGTATCGCCGCTTCGACCGCCCAAGCCGCGGACTTCGGCTCGCGCGACTACTGGGTCGATCGCGACCGGCACCAGAACTGAAAACACTCGAGATGAAGCATGAGCAGGATCGGCGCCCTTGCGGGCGCCGATTTCTTTCTGCCGCCGGCTTCCAGCGATCAATCGAGCGATGTCCGGCCGGTCGAGGGCGGGCCGCGGCTCGATGCTGCGAGGAGGGCATATCCCGCGAGCGCCGAGGCCAGCGATCCGGCCAGCACCCCGAGCCGCAGGGAAGCCGCTTGCGCAGGGTCGGGAAACGCCAGCATGCCGATGAACAGGCTCATGGTGAAGCCGATGCCGCCCAGCATGGCGACCCCCAGGACCTGCAGCCATGTCGCGCCTTCCGGCTTGCCGGCGATGCCGCCCATGACGGCGATCCACGTGGCGCCGAAGATGCCGATGGTCTTGCCGACGAACAGGCCGGAGGCGATGCCGAGCGGAATGGGCTCCATGAGCTTGCCGGGTGACAGGTCTAGCGACACGCCCGCATTGGCAAAGGCGAACAGCGGCAGCACGGCAAAGGCGACCCAGGGGTGCAGGCTCTCCTCGAGCTGCTCGAGCAGCGATGGCTCGCCTCGGTCCAGGCCCTTCAGAGGGATGGCGAGTGCGACCACGACGCCGGCCAGCGTCGCATGCACGCCAGACTTGAGCACGCACACCCAGATGAAGATGCCGGTCAGCGCGTAGGGCGCGAGGCGCGTGACGCCGCGGACGTTCAGCGTCGCGAGAATGGCGATGCCCAGGGCCGCGAGCGCCAGCGAGGCAAACGACAGGTTCTCGGTGTAGAACAGGGCGATGATGACGATGGCGCCGAGATCGTCGATGATGGCGAGCGCCAGCAGGAAGATCTTGAGCGCGGGGGGAATGCGGGGCCCGAGCAGCGCCAGCACGCCGACGGCGAAGGCGATGTCGGTGGCGGCCGGAATGGCCCAGCCCCGCAGCGCGGCCGGATCCTCCGCGTTGATTGCGACATAGATGGCCGCCGGTACCACCATGCCGCCGAACGCCGCCACCACGGGCAGAATGGCCTGGCTGAAGGTGGAGAGCTCGCCCTGCAACAGCTCGCGCTTGATCTCCAGCCCCACCAGGAAGAAGAAGATCGCCATCAGCCCGTCGTTGACCCACAGCAGCAGAGGCTTGTCGAGGGCGAGCGGGCCGACGCGAACGCCCACAGGGGTGTCGAAGAAGCCGTCGTAAAGCCAGGCCAGCGGCGAGTTGCTGACAAGCAGGGCCAGCAGTGCCGCAACCACCAGTACCAGCCCGCCCGCCGCCTCATGGTGGAAGAAGGCCAGCGCGCCGTTGAGTTTCCCGCGCATGTCGGCGAGCCCGCTCATGGCTTCTGCCGGCCGAGGGCGGAAAGCTGCAGCACATCGCGGCCTCTGCTGGCCGCCAGCACGCGATCGAGGACCGCCAGGCTTCCCTCCAGGGCGGCGTCCGGGGCCTTGCCGTGGAGCAGATGTCCCAGCAGCAGCCCGGCGAACAGATCGCCGGCCCCGTTCGGGACGCCCTCGCGCCAGGCCAGCCGGCGTTCGATCGCCCTGGATTGGTCGACCAGCAGCGTCGAGATCTCGCCCCTCGCCTCCGCCGCCGAGGTGACCGCGACACAGGGCGGCCCCAGCGCGCGCGCCAGCTCGATTGCGTCGCTGCCGGCGCGCCCGCCGCTCAGCCACTCGAGCTCGAACAGGTTGGGCGTGGCGATGTCGGCCAGCGGCAATAGCTCGTCGCGGATGGCGGCGGCGGTCGCTTCCGCAACATAGAGCCGGCCGGCATCGCCAAGGATGGGGTCGACCAGCACCAGCGCTTTCGCATTGGCCTGCTTGATGCGTCGGACGGCCTCGGCGGCAGCGGAGACGGAGGCCGGACCCGGGAAATAGCCGGTCAGCACCGCATCGAGCGATGCCCAGCACCCGTCGCCCTCGAGGCCGGCGAGCATGGCTGCCGAGCTCGGCCGGCGGCAGCTCGTGGCGCACGAGCTTGCCGAGGCCGGGGCGGCTTGAGAGCACAACGGTCGGCAGCGCCCACACCTCGTGGCCGAGCCACTGCAGGGCAGGCACGTTGGCGGCAAGGCCGACGTGGCCGCGGGCGACGTGGGATGAGACAGCCAGGATTCGCGCCATGCCCCCTTACTAGGGCCTCTCGCGCGCGGCTGGTAGTGCGTTCGCGCGTGCAGCTGGTCAGGGTGCTGGCGCAGCCAAATCAGGGTTGGGCCGGATAGCCGCAAGCGGCGCCAGATGCGACCCACGAGGAGACACCGGATGAGCGCGGAGATGACCCATGCGCCGGATCGTTGTGTTCCTTGCCTGTATCGTGCTGGTGGCTTTTGCGTTCGCTGATGCAGCCTTCGCCCGAAGGGGTGGTGGTGGTTTCCATGGTGGCGGCATACGCGGCGGCGGTGGCATGCGCGGCGGTGGCGGGTTTCGCGGTGTGCGCGCCGGCGGTGGTTTCCGTGGTGCCCGTGGTCGCGTCGGCGGAGGCTGGCGTGGAGGGCGCGGGGCCTGGCGTGGAAGAGGCAGGGGCCGCGGCGGCTGGGGCTATTGGCCCTATGGCGTTGCCGCAGGTCTTGCGGCCGCACCCTACTACTACGGCGGCTACGAAGAGTGTCCCCAGGTCCGCAGGCGGGTTGCGACGCCGGCCGGCTATCGGGTCCGGTGGGTGAGGTCCTGCTACTGAGGTTCTGTAACTGAGGAGGCCTCCTGGCCGCTAGTGTCCCGATTTCGAAGTTCACCGGTGCTCGAAGCCGGGTTCGGGGCGAACTTCGAAATCATGAGGGACACTAGCTAGAATCACGGTGTTGCTAGTGTGATTCAGATCGAGAAATTCGCTCAGAACCGTGCTGCCAATGCCGGCGAATTTCTCGATCATCACACTAGATGACGTTGCGCTCAGGTAGCGCGGCACCTGCGGTGATGCGGGCATAGCCGAGGCGGGTCAGATCGATGGTGCGGAAGGCGCCGTGCACGATCAGCTCGGCGACGGCGCGGCCGGCGGCCGCCGCCTGCTGCGCGCCGTGACCCGAGAAGCCGTTGGCGAAGTAGAGGTTCGTGAGGCCCGGGTGCGGGCCGATCACGGCGTTCTGGTCGAGCGTGTTGGTGTCGTAGTAGCCGGCCCAGGCGTTGACCACCTTGATGCTCTCGAAGGCAGGCACGCGCTGGGCGAGATGCGGCCAGACCTCCTGCTCGAAGAAGGCGTGGTCGATGTGGTCGAGGTCGCCGATGGCGGGCTCGGCGTTTGCCTCGGGCGACTTGCCGCACAGGAACACACGGCCCTCGGGGCGAAACCATACCCCCGTTGGATCGACGGTCAGCGGCGCCTGGCGCAGCGCGTCGGTCGCCTCGCGGCTGTCGACGACGTAGACGAAGCGCTTTCTGGGCTCGACAGGAAGCGCGATGCCCGCGAGTGCGGCCAGCGCGCCCGCCCAGGGGCCCGCAGCATTGACCAGCGCGCCGCAGGCGATCCTACGTCCACCGGCGAGTGACACGCTCTCGATGCGCGCTCGCGCATCGATGGCGACGACCGTGTCGTTGATGAGAATTGCGCCGTTGGCGATGGCGGCCTTGCGCATGAGTGCGGCGAAGCTCGGCGGGTCGAACCAGCCCTCTCCGGACTGCCCGAAGCCTGCTGCTGCAATGCCTTCGCCCGCGAGCCAGGGAAAGCGGCGTGCGAGGTCCTCGGAGCCGAGCAGTACAATGTCGGCGCCCTGCGACTGCTGCAGCGCCACGTTGTCGGCCAGCAGCTGCCGGCCCTCGCCGCTGGCCATGATCAGGTAGCCCTGCTCGCGGAATGACACATCGGCGTCGGCACCGAACATGTCCTCGAGGCGCCGGAACATGGCGAGCGTCGCCAGCGACATGGCGATGTTCTCGGGCGTCGAGAACTGCTGCCGGATGCCTCCGGCCGAGCGCGCGGTGCTGGCTTCGCGAAACGCCGTATCGCGCTCGATCAGCACGACGCGGCGGCCGCGGAATGCCGCATCCGTGCTCAGAAAGTAGGCGACCGCACTACCGACGATCCCGCCGCCGACGATGACGACATCTGCGCTTTCCACGGAGTTCATTCGAGTGGCCTAGCTTGTGCGGGGCAACTGTGGCGGAAGCGCAGGACTAAGCCAAGTGCGGTCGCGGCCAAAGCGCGCTGGCGTGCGGCACGGCCTTTGCCTAGGTTGAGCCCAAGCAACCCAGGAGCCACCCGATGCAGCTTCGTCCGCGCCGCAGCGTGCTCTACATGCCGGGCTCCAATGCGCGCGCGCTGGAAAAAGCCAAGACGATCGCCGCCGATGCGCTGATCCTCGACCTGGAGGATGCGGTCGCGCCGGAGGCCAAGGCGGCCGCACGCGAGCAGGTGTGCGCGGCGGTGAAGGCCGGCGGCTACGGCCGGCGCGAGGTCGTCATCCGCATCAACGCGCTTGACACGCCGTGGGGCAAGGCCGACCTCGAGGCGGCGATCGCAGCCGGGCCCGATGCAGTTCTGCTGCCCAAGCCCAGGAGCGGTGCCGACGTCGCGCGAGCGAGCGAGACCCTGGCGTTAGCTGGTGCCAAGACGCGGCTGTGGGCGATGATCGAGACGCCCATCGCCATCCTCAATGTGCAGGACATCGCCGCTGCCTCGCGGCTCGGCGACGCGCGGCTCTCCTGCTTCGTCATGGGCACCAACGACCTCGTCAAGGAGACGCGAGCCGATCTCTCCGCCAGCCGCCGGCCGGCGCTCTACTGGCTCTCCGCCACCGTCACCGCCGCGCGCGCCTACGGCCTCGATGTGCTCGACGGCGTCTACAACAACTTCAAGGACGCCGAGGGCTTCCGCCGCGAGTGCGTGCACGGCCGGGCGCTCGGCTTCGACGGCAAGACGCTCATTCATCCAGACCAGGTGGCGGTCGCCAACGAGGTGTTCGCGCCACCCGAGGCCGAGGTGGCCTTCGCGCGCAAGATCATCGCCGCCTTCGACCAGCCGGAGAACAAGGGCAAGGGCGTGATCACGGTGGAAGGGCGCATGGTGGAGCTGCTGCACGCCGAGATGGCGCGGCGCACGGTGGCGATTGCCGATGCCATCGAGGAGATGGCCGGCGCATGAAGCTCTATCGCTATCTCACGGGGCCCGACGACGATGCCTTCTGCCATCGCGTGACGGCGGCGCTGAACAAGGGCTGGCAGCTCTACGGGCAGCCGACCCTGACCTACGACAGCGACAAGAAGCGCGTCATCTGCGGTCAGGCGATCACCAAGGAAGCGCCCGGCGAGTATAAGCCCGGCATCAAGCTGTCGGAGCAGTGAGAGGCGATGGGTGCAGAGCAAGGCGAGGCTCGGCAACTACTTCGAGGATTTCGCGGTCGGCCAGGTGCTGGCGCATGCCACGCCGCGTACCGTCACAGCGGGCGATGTGGCGCTCTACAACGGCCTCTACGGCCCGCGCTTTGCGGTGCAGTCGTCCGATGCGTTCGCCAAGGCCATCGGCTACCGCCAAGCGCCGGTCGACGATCTCCTCGTCTTCCACACCGTGTTCGGCAAGACGGTGCCCGACATTTCGCTCAACGCGGTGGCCAACCTCGGCTATGCCGAATGCCGCTTCCTCAAGGCCGTCTATCCGGGCGACACGCTCTCCGCCTCCTCCGAGGTGATCGGCCTGCGCGAGAACGCCAACCGCACCACCGGCGTCGTCTACGTGCGCACCACTGGCCGCAACCAGGACGGCGAGGCGGTGCTGGAATACGTGCGCTGGGTGATGGTGAGGAAGCGCGACAAGGCGAGCCCGGCGCCGCCCGAGGTGGTGCCGAAACTGAAGGAAAAGGCCGATCCCGCGACGCTGGGTGCCGCGGTCCCAGAGATCGCGGTGGCGCGCTACGACTTCGGCCTCGCCGGCGCACCGCACCGCTGGGGCGACTATGCGCCCGGCGAGAAGATCGACCACGTGGACGCCATGACCCTGGAGGAGGCCGAGCACCAGATCGCCACCCGCCTCTACCAGAACACCGCCAAGGTGCACTTCAATCTGCACGAGCAGGCGCAGGGGCAGTTCAAGCGGCGGCTGGTGTATGGCGGCGTGGTGATCTCGCTGGCCCGCGCGCTCTCCTTCAACGGGCTCGCCAATGCGTTTCACGTCGCCGCCATCAACGCCGGGCGGCACGTGGCGCCATGCTTCGGCGGCGACACCGTCTATGCGTGGTCGGAAGTGCTCGAGGCCGCCGAGATTCCCGGCCGGCGCGACATCGGCGCGCTGCGCGTGCGGCTCGCCGCGGCCAAGAACCGGGCGTGCGGCGATTTCCCGTTGCGAAACGAGGCCGGCGAATACGCCGAGGGCGTGATCCTCGATCTCGACCTGTGGCTCGTGCTGCCGCGCTGATCGCGAACCGGGACCTAGTGCCGTGCACGGCACCCGTCGCGCTTCCGTCCGCGGCCAAAGAGCTGCTATCCTTCCCGATCGGTCGCGGTAGGGTTCCTTTCCAGGAGGTTGCTTTGCTGGCGCACGCTGTGGACTGGGAAACCGTTGAATGGCATCCGGTGCGCAAGGGTATTCAGCGCAAGACGTTCACAGGGGAAGGGGCCACCCTGGCGCTGCATCGCATAGAGCCCGGGCATGAGCTGCTGCCCCATTCCCATCACTACGAGCAGATCGTCTATATGCTGGCTGGGACCGCCGACTTCCACGTCGGCGAGGAGACGCATCGGCTCACTGCGGGCGGGCTGCTGGTCGTTCCCCCCAACGTGGTGCACTACATCAAGGTTCTGGGCGACGAGGTTGCCCTCGAGCTGGACGTCTTTACGCCGAAGCGCCCGGAATATGGCGGCTGAGGTTCGACCGCTCGACGGCAATGGAGCTGGCCATGTCTTTGCCAAAGCCGGTTCTGGACCCGCCCTTCGACGTAACGCGGATCAGCCACGTCGTGTTGACGGGCCGCGACCTCGATGCGAGCCGCCGCTTCTACAGCGACGTTCTCGGCCTGGTTGTCAGTCATGCCGACAAGGATGTCCTGCACCTGCGCGGCCTTGAGGAGTCGTGCCACCACAGCCTGATCATTCGCCGGTCTGCCGACGCTCCCGTGTGTCAGGCGATCGGCTTCAGGGTCTGCACCGACGCCGATCTGGACAAGGCGAAGGAGCACTTCGAAGGCCAGGGCATCGAGAACAGCTGGCTCGATGTACCGCACCAGGGGCGGACCTTGCGCTTCGTCGACGGCTCGGGCTCGCCGATCGAGCTGTGCGCGAGGATGGATACGGTCCCGCGGCTGATGCAGTCCTTCGACCGGTTCCATGGCGGCAGCCCGCAGCGCCTGGATCACGTCCAGGTCGCGGCCGCGGATATTCAGGCGGCCTTTGACTTCTATGCAGCGCTTGGCTTCAGATTGACGGAGTACACCGCCAGAGACGGAACGGACGAGTTGTGGGGCGTGTGGCTGCAGCGCAAGGGCAACCCGCACGACATCGTCTTCAGCAATGGGCGCGGCCCGCGGCTGCATCATTTTGCTTACACGGTTCCGGAGGCGCGCGACCTCATCAACGCGTGCGATGTGGCCGCAAGCATGGGGTGCGCGAGCCGGCTCGAGCGAGGCCCGGGCAGGCACGGAATAGGCAACGCGTTGTTCGTCTACTTTCGCGATCCCGACGGACACCGCATCGAGCTGTTCAACACGCACTACCAGGCAATGGACCTCGACGATAAACCCCTGCGGTGGGAATTGAGCGACACGCGCCGGTCGCAGCTGTGGGGCTTGCCGGCGACGCGCCGGTGGTTCCTCGAGGCGACTCCGTTCGCAGGGGTGGAGCCGGTCGAGCCGCTACTCAAGGCAGAGCCCGTCACGCTCGAGGCGTTCCTTGCGAGCCAGCGCTGAGTCGACCGGGCCCGCGGATTTGCCATTGCGAAACGAAGTGGGCGGCTACGGCGAGGGGCGTGATCCTGATCTCGATCTGAGGCTGGTGACGGGGCGTGACGGGGCACCAACGTCAGCAGGGAAATGCTGCCAGCGACGGTATGCGGGAACCTTCCACTCCTGGCGTCCGCGCGACGTTCATGACCCAGCAGACCATCACGAAATATCCGACGAGCGCAGTCAGCTCGACAGTGCCTGGCTCGCCGAAGCGGCGAACGGCTTCGCCATAGGTCGCATCGCTGACGCCGTGCCGCAGCATCAGTTCGGTCACGAAATCAACTGTCGTTTCCTGCTCGGCGGTCAACCCGCGCGGTCGGCGGCCGACATGGACAGCATCGATGGCAATCTGCGCAATGCCAGCCTTGATGGCCAGGGGCGCATGCATCTGCCATTCGAACTGGTTGCTCGTCTCGCGCGCAACCAAACAGATGGCGAGTTCCCGGATCGGCTCGGGCAGGCAACCCTGGAAGCGAAGTGTTTCGCCCGTCTTGCCGATATGTTCCATCAGCGCCGGGCATTGCAGCAACGGCACGAACGGGCCGAATACTGCTTTGCGCGGCCCGGCGATGATGGCGTCCGCCGCATCGCGCTGCGCCACGCTCATGCTATCGCGCGCCGGGGCCGGCAAGCGCTCGGCAGCTCCGACGGCAAACCCTTGCGGGGTCGATGACGAGGACTGGGTTGCGGTCGACTTGTCCAAAGCATCGCTCCTTTCATTCGGTGAAAAATGTCGAGAACCACCAAAGCGCGACGGCGCTTGTTGCCAGGCCGGTCGCAGCCAGCCGCAAGGCTGCATCCATCGCCGCGATGTGCCCGATCGATAGCTGGTCGAGGACGCCGGAGACCAATGGACCGGCAAGCTGCCCGGTGGCGAAGGCTGCGGTCATGAGGCCAAGCATCGCTGTCGGATTGTCCGGTGAGCGCGCGCGAGCCTCCTGCAATCCGAGCATGGTGTTGACCATGAACGTGCCCCCGACGAGGACCGCCGAGATCACGATCGTCTCGTAGCGAAAGCCAGATGCTCGGCAGCGCGACGCCTACGCCCATGAGCAGATGGCCGCACGCCCACACGCGCAAACGGTTCACGCGATGGAAGAACGCGGCCACCACGACGGTGGACATCGCCGCCGCAATCCCGAAGATGGGCCACGCGAGGCCGAACATTGCGGGATCGTCCACCACCTCGCGGGCAAGTGCGGGCAGAAAGGTGGCTGGCAGGATGTAGCCGAAGCCGAACAGCCCGTAGCAGATGACGATGCCCGCTGAGTGGCTCGGCTTGTCGCGCGGACATGGGCGCGCCGCGGCCGGAGGCGAACGACAGCCACGCGTTCAGCGCCCGAGCCCCAGCCAAGCCAGAGAACCGGGCCGGCCACAAGGATGGCGGCGAGCCCGCCAAGGTCCACCCAGAGATCATGAGCGGCCACGCCTGGACGTGCCGCCACGACGCAGAACGCGCCCGCGATGGCAATGCCCAGACCAACGCCCGAGTAGACGAGGCCCGCCAGTTGCGTCCGCTGCGCCTTCGTTAGTTCGTGCAGCACCCACGTGCTGGTGGCGACCAGCGTCCACGCACTCAGCATGCCCGCAGCGAAGCGGAGCGAAAGCCAGGCTGCCAGTCCGGCAACGGCTCCCGTGGCCGCGGTGACCGCCGCGGTTCCGATGAGGCTAGACACCATCAGCGACGGCGACGACAGCCGCAAACGGCCGGCGACGAGAGCGCCTACGAGGTAGCCCAGATAGTTGCTTGCGGCCAACGGCGCACCGGCATCCTGCGAGATTGCGCCGTCGCGCACCATGAGCGGCAGCATCGGGGTGAACGCGAAGCGGCCGATGCCCATGGCCACGGCCAGCGCACTGATCGCGACGAAGCACGTTGCGGCGATCGACAAGCGGCCAGGAGTGGTGGCGTCTGTTGCCATGCACCAGTTCTGGTGTGCGGCAAGTGCTTGCACAAATGAATTAATCTGATCTAATGTTCTCTGCATGAGAACGATTGATCTCGAGTCCCTGAGAATATTCCGCACTGTTGTGGACGAAGGCGGCGTGGTGCGCGCGGCGGCCAAGCTCAACCGCGTCCAGTCGAACGTCACCACCCGCATCCGTCAGCTCGAGGGGCATGTCGGTGCGCGCCTGTTCCGCCGCGAGGGCCGGAATATTCGGCTATCCGCGGAAGGCCAGAAGCTCCTTGGCTATGCTGATCGCCTGCTTCGCCTGGCTGACGAGGCGGTGAGCGAGATGCGCACCGGAAAGCCACGCGGGGTGTTCCGGTTGGGCTCGCTGGAAAGCACGGCTGGCAGCCGGCTTCCGCCGCTTCTTTCGCGCTATCACGCGATGTTCCCCGAGGTGGTCGTCGAGCTGGCCACAGGAACGACAGGGGCGCTGATCAAGCGACTGATGAGTTTCGAGATCGAGGCGGCGTTCGTCGCCGAGCCGTTCTGCGCGCCGCATCTCGAATGCGCGCCCGGTGTTCGAAGAGCAGCTCGTGCTCGTGACCTCGCGCATGGCGGGCGAGCGGCCGAGGCCGTCCGATCTTGCATCGTCGACCTTGATCGCATTCGCCAACGGCTGCTCCTACCGCAAGCGTGTCGAGGAATGGCTCGCCACCGAGAATGTCGTTCCCGACAGAGTGCTCGAGTTTGCCTCCTACCAGGCCATCATTGCCTGTGTGGCGGCCGGAACCGGATTTGCCGTGGTGCCGAAATCGGTTCTTGCAGACCTGCGTTCGAGCAAGGGCATCCGCCACCATGACTTGCCGAGGAAGTACGCCCTGAGCCGCACCCATCTCGTGTGGAACGGAGAGGTCTCGCCGGCCCTCAATGGGCTCATAGCTTTGTCTGTCGACACGCGCGGATAGTCGCCGCATCGTGCGCGAAAACAGAACCAGGATGGTGGTACCCCCGCTTCTCATGCAGCCCAACTCGACGACGTGCCCCGCGCGATGCCGCCAGCTGGCATACAATACACCCAGGCGCGCCCCGCACTGCTGCTGCTACAATCGGCCGATTGCCGCGTCTGATGCAGCGCGTTACAAGCCGAAGCATTGGCGCGCTTCGCGCGATAGAGCGGCAAGGGACTGCATCCAGCATGGCCGAGACCACGCGCACGGTGGAGCGTCCGCTCTCTCCCCACCTCGGCATCTACCGCCCCACCATCACCATGGTGATGTCGATCGTGCATCGCATCACCGGGGGTGCGCTCTACTTCGGCACGCTGCTGCTCGCCGCCTGGCTGATCGCCGCTGCCACGGGTGCCGAGACCTACAACGCCGTCAACGCGCTGTTCGGGCACCCCATCGGCAAGCTCGTGCTGCTCGGCTACACCTGGGCTCTCGCCCATCACATGCTGGGCGGCATCCGGCACTTGATCTGGGACACCGGCCGCGCCCTGCAACCCAGGGCTGCCGACGCTCTTTGCTGGCTCTCCATCCTTGGCTCGCTGGCGCTCACCGCCGCGCTGTGGGCCATTGGCATCTCGCTGCGCGGAGGCCTGTGACATGACCAAGCTGCGGGCCGACCTGCGCACACCGCTCGCCAAGGTCCGCGGCCTCGGCTCCGCCAAGGAGGGCACCGACCATTTCTGGAGGCAGCGGCTCACCGCGGTTGCCAACATCTTTCTCGTCACCTACGCCGTCATCCTGCTGGTACAGATCGCCGGCGCCGACTACGCCACCGTCAAGCGCGCGCTGGCGAGGCCGCAGAACGCCATCGCCCTGCTGCTGCTGGTGCTGTCGGGCGTCATGCACATGCGGCTCGGCATGCAGACCATCATCGAGGACTACGTGCACGCGGAAGGGCGCAAGGTGGCGGCCCTTATCCTCAACACCTTCTTCACTATATTGATTGGTGTCACCTGCGTGTTCGCTGTGCTGAAGCTGGGCTTCGGGGCCTGAGGATCATGCCGGAAAACGTCCGCGACATAGGCAATGGCGCTGCCAAGCAGGCCAACGGGCCGGCCGTCAACGGCCGCGCCTATCCGCTCACCGACCATACCTATGACGTGGTGATCGTCGGTGCCGGCGGGGCAGGCCTGCGCGCCACGCTCGGCTGCGCCGAGGCGGGCCTCAAGACCGCCTGCATCACCAAGGTGTTCCCCACCCGCTCGCACACGGTTGCCGCACAGGGCGGCGTCGCGGCGGCGCTCGGCAACATGGGCCCGGACGACTGGCGCTGGCACATGTACGACACCGTCAAGGGCGCCGACTGGCTGGGCGACCAGGATGCCATCGAGTACCTCTGCCGCAACGCGCCGGAGGCCGTGTACGAGCTCGAGCACTACGGCGTGCCGTTCTCGCGCACCGAGGACGGCCGCATCTACCAGCGCCCCTTCGGCGGCATGACCACCCACTTCGGCGAGGGCCCGCCGGCGCAGCGCACGTGCGCGGCCGCAGACCGCACCGGCCATGCCATGCTGCACACGCTGTATGGCCAGTCGCTCAAGCACGCGGCCGAGTTCTTCATCGAGTACTTCGCCATCGACCTGATGATGGACCAGGACGGCACCTGCCGCGGCGTCGTCGCCCTCAAGCTCGACGACGGCTCGCTGCACCGCTTCCGCGCCAAGAAGACCATCCTCGCCACCGGCGGCTACGGCCGCGCCTACTTCACCTGCACTAGTGCCCACACCTGCACGGGCGACGGCAACGCCATGGTGCTGCGCGCCGGACTCCCCCTGGAAGACATGGAGTTCGTGCAGTTCCATCCCACCGGCGTCTACGGCGCCGGCGTGCTGATCACCGAGGGCGCGCGCGGCGAGGGCGCCTACCTCACCAACGGCGAGGGCGAGCGCTTCATGGAGCGCTATGCGCCGCACGCCAAGGACCTGGCCTCGCGCGACGTCGTCTCGCGCGCCATGACCATCGAGATCCGCGAGGGCCGCGGCGTGGGCAAGGAGAAGGACCACATCTTCCTCCACCTCGACCACCTGGACCCGAAGATCCTGCACGAGCGCCTGCCCGGCATCACCGAGAACGCGCGCATCTTCGCCAGCGTCGATCTGCGCCGCGAGCCGGTGCCGGTGCTGCCGACGGTGCACTACAACATGGGCGGCATCCCCACCAACTATCACGGCGAGATGCTCACCCTGAAGGACGGCAACCCCAACTACGTGGTGCCCGGCCTGATGGCCATCGGCGAGGCCGCGTGCGTCTCCGTGCACGGCGCCAACCGGCTCGGCTCCAACTCGCTGATCGACCTGGTGGTGTTCGGCCGCGCCGCCGGCCTGCAGGCCGCCAACACGGTGGAGGCCGGCAGCAGCCACGCGCCGCTTCCCGACGATGCCGCCGAGCTGGCGCTGTCGCGGCTCGACAAGTTCCGCCACGCCAAGGGCGCCAGCCCCACCGCGGCGCTGCGCCTCAAGATGCAGAAGGTCATGCAGACCAACTGCGCGGTGTTCCGCGACGGCCCCGTGCTCGAGGAAGGCGTCACCAAGATCATCGACATCTGGAAGGCGACCGAGGACGTCAGCGTCGCCGACCGCTCGCTCACCTGGAACACCGATCTGGTCGAGACCCTGGAATACGACAACCTGATCATGCAGGCCGCCGTGACCGTGGCTGCCGCCAGCAACCGCACCGAGAGCCGCGGCGCGCACGCGCGCGAGGACTACCCCAAGCGCGACGACGACCATTGGATGAAGCACACGCTGACCTGGGCCGACGATGCCACCAAGACCGTGCGCATCGACTATCGCCCCGTGCACACCCACACCATGACCAACGAGGTCAGCTACATCCCGCCCAAGACGCGCTCGTATTGATGGTGTCATCCCGGGCCTTGTGCCCGGGATGCCATCCAACCGCTTGCGCTGACGCCTGTGTATGGCTGGATCCCGGTGACAAGCACCGGGATGACAACGCAGACCGCAAGCTCACGCCTCCCTCTCCAGCCACCCCTCGTAGCGCACGATGCGGCCGAGCAGCGGCAGGCTCGCCTCGACCTCGAAATGGTAGCGCCCCTCGCGCTCGCTCTCGAGCGTCGTGACCGCTGGCGCCAGGAAGCGCGGCAGCGGCACGCCCAGAAAGCGCACGCCCTCGAGCTGTAGCGCCATGCCTTCCGGCGACGTGACAAGCGCGAACACGAACGTGCTCGGCCCCACCCGCTCGCGCAGCAGGCCGCGGCGCTCGTACTGCACGGAGCGGAACACCGCGTCGCCGAACCGCCGCGTCCACAGCTCGGTGCCGCCGTCCGGCGTGAAGCTCACCTCCAGCGGCTGGTCGCGGCCCGCCGGCGGCAGGGCGAACAGCGTCGCCACCATGCGGGCAGCGAGGGAGCGCCCGCGCTCCACGTCGGCGCGGCCGCGCCACACCGAGACCGAGGTGACATCGTGCAGCTCGGCGACCCGCGCCGGCAGCGCGTCGTAGCGCCCGCCCAGCAGCCGTCGATAGAGCGGCACCGTCATGCGATGCCCGCCTTGATGTCGAGGTCGGCGATCTCGTCCAGGAAATCGTCGAGCGCGAACAGGCCCACGCACGGCATCGCCCCGCGCGTCGCGAGCGAGCCGTCGAGCAGGCGCTTGGCCAGCAGCACCGATGCCGTCGCCGGGATGTGCGGCCCGTGCCCGCTGCCGGCGAGGAGATGCCAGTCGATCCGCCTGCGCTTTCCGTCCGCGTCCACGCCGTCCAGCCGCACCAGCATGCCGCCGCGGTCGGAGCCGAGGAAGCCGAGCCTGCCCCGCATCGCCAGCAGCGGGGCCGCCAGCGCCTCCGGCTTGGCGACCAGTCCGGCCCGCACCAGCCAGGAGACGGCCCACAGCCCCAGGTGGAACACGCCGACCTCCAGCGCGGCATAGACGTCGGCGCGCCGCAAACCCGGATACCTCGGCGGGAACAGCGCCCGGTCGGGCGCATCGCAATGCCCGATCCAGCGCGGCCCCAGCCCCGGCATTCGTCACGCGGCGCAGGCCCTGCCAGCCGCGCACGCCGTCATCGCGCGCGGCGCCGGCGATGGGCCGGCCCAATGTGCCGAGGATCGACCGTGCGGTCGCTATCCCCGGATCGAAGCGGTTGCCCGGCGCGATGATGGTGGCGACGGTCTCCAGCCGCGCGAGCCGCGGTGCCAGGGCATCCACCACCGCCCCGGACAGCGCCGGCACCGTGCTCGCCCCGCTCACCACCAGCACGCCCGCCGCCTTGGCTTCTGCATCCAGCACGCCGATGCCCACAACGAATTGGCGCGCGTCGGCGAGATCGAGATAGTGCACGCCCGCCGCGATGCAGGCCTTGGCCAGCCGGTAGTCCTGGCTCTGATAGGGTCCCGTGGCATTGATCAGCACGGCCGGGTCCAGCTCCACAAGATCGCCGGCGCTGATTATCGCACCGTCGAGCTTCGCGGGGATAACGCGCGCCTTGGCCGGCTGCGCCAGCTCCGCCGCGCACGCCTCGGCCTGCGCCAGGTCGCGCCCGGCGACCACCACCTCGATGCCCGCCACCCGCGCCAGCCGCTCCGCCACCCGGCGCCCGAAGGCGCCATAGCCGCCGAGGACGAGCGCGCGCCTCAAATGCGCGGCTGCCTGTCCAGGAAGTCCGAGACGAGCTTGTTGAACACCGCCGGCTCCTCCGTGCACAGCATGTGCGACAGCCTCGGCGCCACGATCAGGCTGGAGCCCGCGATCTCGCGGTGGATCGCCTGCGCCGCCGCCGGCGGCGTGCCGGGGTCCTCCTCGCCGACGATGACGTTGGTCGGGACCTTGATCGCCTTCAGCCGGTCGGTGATGTCGAGCGTGGCAATCGCGCCGCCCCAGCCGCAGAAGCCCTCGGCCGGCGTGCCGAGCAGCATCTTGGTGAGGCGCGCCACCACGTGCGGCTTGTCCTTCTGGTTGGCGGCCGTCACCCAGCGCGGCACCGCCACGGCCACTTGGCTTTCGATGCCCTTCTCGCGCGTATCGATGACGCGCTGCGACCACAGCGCGCGGCCCTCGGGCGGGATGCGGCTGGAGGTGGAGGCGAGCGTCAGGCTGGCGAAGCGCTGCGGGTGGAGGATGCCCAGGTACTGGCCCACCATGCCGCCCATCGACAGGCCAACGAAGTGCGCGCGCGCGATCTTCAGGTGATCCATGAGGCCGACCACGTCGGCCGAGAGCGTCTCGAAATCGTAGGGCGCCTTCGTTGCCTCGGTCTGGCCGTGCCCGCGCGCATCGAAGCGCACCACGCGATAGCGGGGCGCCAATGTCGTGGCCAGTTCGTCCCACAGCGTCAGGTTCATGGCGAGCGAGTGGTGCAGCACCACGGGCGCAGCGCCCTCGGCACCCTCGACCTGATAGTGCATGCGAATGCCGTTGATGGTTGCCTGCATGGGGTTCCTCCTGGGCGCGGTGGTGTGGTCCGCTTCAATTCTTGTCTCTGACCAATTCCATCAAAACGCCGCCACGCCAGCAAGCCCGCGCTTCTCCAGCAGCGCATCGGTCTTGGGCAGGCGCCCGCGGAACGCCTTGTAGGCGTCGGCGGGATCCTGCTTGCCGCCCGCCGAGTAGATGCTCTCGTAGAGCTTGCTCGCCATCGCGCGATCGAAGATGTCGCCCGTCTCCTCGAAGGCCTTGAAGGCGTCGGCGTCCATCACCTCCGACCACAGGTAGCTGTAGTATCCTGACGCATAGCCGCCGATGATGTGCTGGAAGTGCGGGATGCGGTGGCGCATGCCGATCTCGGGCGGCGTGCCGATCCTCTCCAGCGTCTTGCGCTCGAACGCATCCACGTCGAGGCCGCCGGCATCCTCCATCACGTGCAGATCGAGATCGACGATCGCCGCCGCCAGATACTCCACCGTAGCAAAGCCCTGGTTGAAGTTGCGCGCCGCCTCGATCTTTGCGAGCAGCGCCTCGGGCATGGGCTTGCCGCTTCTGTAGTGCCTGGCGAACTTCTTCAACACTTGTGGATGCTTGAACCAGTGCTCGTAGAGCTGCGAGGGCAGCTCAACGAAATCGCGCTCCACGCTGGTGCCCGACACCGCCGGATAGGTGACATTGGAGAGCAGCCCGTGCAGGCCGTGGCCGAACTCGTGGAACAGCGTGCGCGCGTCGTCGATGCTGAGCAGCGAAGGCTCGCCGGGCTTGCCCTTGGCGAAGTTCATCACGTTGACCACGATCGGCCGCACCTCGCTCGCATCGAGCTTGTGCTGGTCGCGCCAGCCCGACATCCAGGCGCCGGAGCGCTTCGAGGGCCGCGCGAAGTAGTCGCCGAGGAACAGGCCGATGTGGCGTCCATCCGACCCGGTCACCTCGAATGCGCGCACGTCGGGGTGATAGACGGGCAGGTCCTTGCGCTCGTTGAATCTGACACCGAACAGCCTGTTCGCCACGTCGAAGGCTGCGGCGATCACGCTGTCGAGCTGCAGGTAGGGCTTCACCTCGGCCTCGTCGACGTCGTACTTGGCCTTGCGCACCTTCTCGGCGTAGTAGCGCCAGTCGCAGCCCGAGATCGTGAAGTTGCCGCCTTCGGCCTGCACCGCCTGCTGCAGGTCGTCCCGCTCCTCCTGCGCGCGCGCCTTGGCCGGCTTCCACACCTGCATCAGCAGGCGCCGCACGTTGGCCGGCGTCTTGGCCATCGAGTATTCCAGCGCGGCATCGGCCGGCGTCCTGAAGCCCAGCAAGCGGCTGCGTTCCCCGCGTAGGCCAAGGATCTCGGTGATGATCTTGCGGTTGTCGGTCTTGCCGCCGTTGGCGCCGCGGCGGCGCCAGGCCTCGAACGCCTGCTCGCGCAGGTCGCGCCTTGCCGAGAACTGCAGGAACGGCTCCACGCTCGAGCGCGACAGGCTGATCGCATGCTTGCCCTTGTGCCCGCGCTCGTTGGCGGTCTGCGCGGCCGCGGCCCGCAGCGCCTCGGGCAGGCCCGCGAGGTCGGCCTCCGTCTCCAGCACCAGCAGATAGTCCTGCTCGTCGGCCAGCACGTTCTGGCCGAACTTGGTGCCGAGCGTGGCGAGCCTCTGCGCGATCGCCGCCATGCGCCTGCGCCCCTTGGCGTCGAGCGCGGCGCCGGCGCGCACGAAGCCGCGGTGGTAGCGCTCCAGCACGCGCTTCTGCTCCAGCGTCAGCCCAAGCCGCTCCTTGGCCTCGAACAGCGCATCGACGCGGCGGAACAGCTTGGCGTTCTGGTAGACGCGCATGCCGTGCTTGGCCATGCGCGGGGCGATGTCGCGCTCGATCGCCTGCAGCGCGTCGTTGGCGTCGGCGCTGACGAGATTGTAGAACACGCCCGCCACGCGATCGAGGCCGCGGCCGGCCCGCTCCAGCGCCTCGACGGTGTTGGCGAACGTCGGCTTGGCTTTGCTGCCGGCGATGGCATCGATCTCCGCGATATTGTCGGCGAAGGTCTGCTCGAAGGCCGGCATGAAGTGCCTCGCCTTCACGCGATCGAACGGCGGCATCTCGAACGGCGTCGTCCACTTCGCCAGCAGCGGGTTCTTGCCCGAGACGGCCCCAGAGACCTTGCCTGCGACCTTGCCCGCGACGCCCCCCGCGGGCTTGGCCTTCTTGCGTGCCGGCTTCGACTTGGCTGCCTTGCTGGACATGAATGGGAACCTCGGACGCAATGAATGGGATCGGCCGGTGCTATGGCCGGTCACGGCGGCATTGTCGAGGCCTTGCGCAACTTCGGGCACGCGCCGTTTCTTTCCCGCGCCGCCGGGGGGCAAGCGCGAGGTGCGACGGGTACGCGGGCGCCTCTCGGCGACCCGGGGGCCGGTTTTCCTCCGGCCCCAGCAGACCCGGCCGGGCCTGCTCGAGAGCTCGCCTGGGGGCCCCCTGGGACCTTTGTGGGGTCCCCTGGGTCGCCTTGCGGCGCCCGCGTGACGGCGATTTCTGTCCTGGTCCGCTCTTCGGCTTGCCGCTTCACCCCATCGCTGGAGCGTCACGGTTGCCATGCAGCTATTTAGCGGCCGACAATTCCCCGCCATTGCTGGCGCTTCCTTGTCAGCGGTCGGCCCAGGCCTCCTGGATCTCGGCCCTCCAACACGAGGGCCACCCTTCCAGGCGCCGATCGCTGCCACGCTGGGTGCTGGTACCGAGCGCCCCGTCGCGAGCAGCGACGGCCGCATTATGCGCCCGGTTCAGGTAGGCGGGGATAAGTACTGCCGTAGAGTGCAGAATAGGCGCCAGCCGTATTCCGCCGTATTGCGACCACGTCCAAACGGCGGAATACGCCTTCGGCTATTCCGCCCTACCCCGCCTTCGCCGCCGCCGCGAAATAGTTGACGTCGGTGTCGTCCGACAGCGACCAGGCGTCCGCCAGCGGGCTGTACACCATCCCCTTGAACGTCGGTGCCCCGCAACCGGCCGCCTGCAGATGCCGCTGCAGCTCGGCGGGCGTCACGAACCGCTCCCACTGGTGCGTGCCGACCGGCAGCCAGCGCAGCACGTACTCGGCGCCGACGATGGCCAGCAGGTAGGCCTTGAGCGTGCGGTTGATGGTGGAGAGCAGCATCAGCCCGCCGGGGCGCACCAGTCCGGCGCACAACTGCAAGAACGCGCCGGGGTCCGGCACGTGCTCCACCACCTCCAGGCACGCCACCGCGTCGAACAGGCGCGCTTCCGTCACCAGGTCCTCCACGCGCGCCACGCGGTAGTCGATGCCGAGCTCCTGCCCCTCCGCGTGCCGGCGCGCCGCCTCGACGTTCGCGCTCGCAGGGTCGATGCCGGTCACGCGCGCGCCGAGCCGCGCCAGCGGCTCGCAGACGAGCCCGCCGCCGCAGCCGATGTCGAGGATCGACAGGCCCTCCAGCGGGCGCCGCAACCAGCGTCCACACCAGCGTCCCTGGCGAAATGTCGAACCAGCGCGTCGCGCAGGAACGCCATCCGCGCCGGCCCGATCAGGTGCAGGGTACGGAACTTTCCGTTCCCGTCCCACCATTCCGAGGCCAGCCGCGCGAATCGGTCGAGCTCGGCGGGATCGAGAGTGGCTGCGGTTGAACCGCGTTCGGCCTTGTGCATGGCGGCATTGGCCGCTCCGACCGGTTTTCTGTCAAGCTCCGCGCGGCGCGTGTTGCCGAGCCCTCCCCTTGTGGCTAAGAGTACGCGCCGTCCGAGATGCCGCCCTGTGGCGGGCACCCGCAAGAAACAACGACTTCTCGGGCGCGGGGCCGATTGCAATGTGTTTCGTGGTCATGAAATTCGGCGGCACCTCGGTCGCCAACGTGGACCGCATCCGCGTGGTGGCGCGCCATGTCAAGCGCGAGGTCGATGCCGGCAACAAGGTGGCCGTGGTGGTTTCCGCCATGGCCGGCGCCACCAACCAGCTCGTCGCCTGGGTGCGCGAGGCCTCGCCCCTGCACGATGCGCGCGAGTACGACGCCGTGGTCGCCACCGGCGAGCAGGTGACGGCGGGCCTGCTGGCCATCGTGCTGCAATCGATGGGCGTGCAGGCCCGCTCCTGGCAGGGCTGGCAGATCCCGATCCACACCGACGCCGCCCACGGCGTGGCCCGCATCACCGGCATCCCGGGCGAGGAGATCCGGCGGCGGCTGGAGCAGGGCGAGGTCGCAGTCATCACCGGCTTCCAGGGCATCGAGCCCGAGCGCAACCGCATCTCCACCCTTGGCCGCGGCGGCTCCGACACCAGCGCGGTCGCTCTTGCCGTCGCCATCAAGGCCGACCTCTGCGACATCTACACCGACGTCGACGGCGTCTACACCACCGATCCCCGCATCGTTCCCAAGGCCCAGCGCATGGCCAAGGTGTCCTACGAGGAGATGCTGGAGATGGCCTCGCTCGGCTCCAAGGTGCTGCAGACGCGCTCGGTCGAGCTGGCCATGGTACAGAGGATGCGGGTGCGGGTGCTGTCGAGCTTCGCGGCGCCGGAAAGCCTGCAGCCGGTCAAGCGCGAAACCTGGGACCGGGCCGGCACCATCATTTGCGACGAGGATGAGATCGTGGAGCAAAGGGTCGTCAGCGGCATCGCCTACGCCAAGGATGAGGCCAAGATCACGCTGGTGAAGATCGCCGACAAGCCGGGCGTGGCAGCCAGCGTGTTCGGGCCGCTGGCCGATGCCAACATCAACGTCGACATGATCGTGCAGAACCTGTCGGCCGACGGCAAATCCACCGACATCACCTTCACGGTGCAGGAGGCCGAGCTCGATCGCGCGCTCGAGGTGCTGAAGGCGGTCAAGAAGGACATCGGCAATTTCGACATCAAGAGCTCCAGCGACGTCGCCAAGGTTTCGGTGATCGGCATCGGCATGCGCAGCCACGCCGGCGTCGCAGCACAAATGTTCAAGGCCTTGGGCGATCGCGGGATCAACATGCTCGCCATCTCCACTTCCGAGATCAAGATCAGCGTATTGATCGATGCCGTGTACGCGGAGCTGGCCGTGCG
The DNA here is from genome assembly GCA_963756735.1 of uncultured Alphaproteobacteria bacterium. GTDB lineage: Bacteria > Pseudomonadota > Alphaproteobacteria > Rhizobiales > Hyphomicrobiaceae > AWTP1-13. The sequence goes on along the minus strand of CAVWOY010000030.1, from coordinate 12,134 downwards.
CACCCTGCACAGCTTGTATGGCCTGGGCAAAGACTGATTGACGGGCCTCCCCGGCGCTGGATCGGGCGGCGCCATTGCGGTATGGCAGGTGAGGGTCGGCGGGGCCTCGAGAGCCGCTTGGCCGCAACGGCATCAAGTGAGCTCCCACCGCCGGTGGCGGCGGCACTTGATACGCAGATAGCGTGGTTATGCCTACAAAGGGCGCCGACACCAGGATCGCTCCCAAGGAGCCCGCCCTGCGCATCATCATGCGCAGGCTGCGGGAGATCATGGCCGAGCCGGCTGACGGCCAGTCGCGCCTCGACAAGATCGTGCGCCAGATCGCAGGCCTGATGGTGGCCGAGGTGTCCTCCATCTACCTCAAGCGCCAGGACGGCTCGCTGGAGCTGTTCGCCACCGAAGGCCTCAACCCCGGTGCCGTGCACAACACGCTTCTCAAGCGCGGCGAGGGTCTGGTGGGGCGCTGCGCCGAACTCGCCGTGCCCATCAACGAGCCGGACGCGCAGAATCACCCGGCCTTCTCCTACCGCCCCGAGACGGGCGAGGAGATCTACCATTCCTTCCTGGCGGTGCCGGTGCTGCGCGGCGGCGAGGTGCTGGGCGTCCTCACGGTGCAGAACAAGACCCACAAGGAATACTCCGACGAGGACGTCGAGGTGCTGCAGACCACGGCCATGGTGCTGGCCGAGCACCTGGTGTCGGGCGCGGTGGCGGGCGTCAACACCGGCGCCGGCTTCAGCCGTGCCGTCGGCCATGTCGTACGCGGCCAGCCGCTGTCGGAGGGTATCGCGCTCGGTCACGCCGTGCTGCACGTGCCGCGCGTGGTCGTCACCGAGGTGACGGCGGAGGACCCCGCCGCCGAGACCACGCGGCTCGAGGCCGCGGTCGACGAGCTCAAGGCCTCCATCGACGAGGTGCTGGAGCAGGGCGAGCTGTCCGCCTCCGGCGAGCACCGCGAGGTGCTGGAAGCCTACCGCATGTTCGCGCACGACCGCGGCTGGCTCAGGCGCATGAAGGAGGCGATCCGGCGCGGCATGACGGCGGAGGCCGCCGTCGAGCGCGTGCAGAACGACACGCGCTCGCGCATGCTGCGCCAGGCGGATTCCTACTGGCACGAGCGGCTCAAGGACCTCGACGCCCTGTCCGACCGGCTGCTGCGTGTCCTGTCCGGGGGACCGCGCGCGCCGGGCTCCATCGCCGACCTGCCGCACGACACGGTGCTGATCGCCCGCAGCATGGGCCCTGCCGACCTGCTCGACTATGACCGCTCGCGCGTGCGCGGCCTGGTGCTGGAGGACGCCGGCGGACAGAGCCACGTCGCCATCGTCGCCAAGGCGCTCGGCATCCCCGCCATCGGCAATGCGCGCGGCGTCATGGAGCGCGTCGACGAGGGCAATCCCGTGATCGTCGACGCCGACGGCGGCGAGGTGCACATCCGCCCCACCGGCGAGGTGATCGGCGCCTACGGCGACAAGGCCCGCTTCCGCGCGCGGCGCCAGCGCAAGTACCGCACGTTGCGCGACCGCCCCGCCGTCACCAAGGACGGGCAGCGCATCGAGCTGCACATCAATGCCGGACTGGAGATGGATGTTGTCCATCTCAAGGAGGCGGGCGCCGACGGCATCGGCCTGTTCCGCACCGAGCTGCAGTTCATGGTGTCGGCGGCCCTGCCGCGGCTGGAGCAGCAGACGCAGATGTACCGCTCCATCATCTCGGGCGCCGGCGGCAAGCCCGTCGTGTTCCGCAGCCTGGATGTGGGCGGCGACAAGGCGCTGCCCTATCTGCGCCAGCCCGAGGAGGAGAACCCGGCGCTCGGCTGGCGCGCCATCCGCCTGTCGCTCGATCGGCCCGGGCTGCTGCGCACGCAGGTGCGGGCCTTGCTGCGGGCCGCCGCGGGGCAGGAGCTACGCCTGCTGCTGCCGATGGTGACGACGGTCGGCGAGGTCGACATGGCCCGCGTCTTGATCGATCGCGAGCTGACCCTGATGCGCCGGCGCGGCGCCCCCGATCCCGCCCGCGTCCTGCTCGGCGTCATGATCGAGGTGCCGTCGCTGCTTTACGAGCTCGACGCGCTGATGCCCAAGGTCGATTTCATCTCGGTGGGCAGCAACGACCTGCTTGCAGTACCTGTTCGCGGCCGACCGCAACAATCCCAGGGTTTCTGCCCGCTACGATGTGCTCGCCCCTGCGCCGCTCAGGGCGCTGGCGGCCATCGCCGATGCGGCCAGGCGCCATGGCCGGCCGCTCAGCCTGTGCGGCGAGATGGCCGGCCGCCCGCTGGAGGCCATGGCGCTGATCGGGCTCGGCTACCGCGCCATCTCCATGGCGCCGGCTTCGATCGGGCCGGTCAAATCCATGATCCTGAGCCTCGATGCCGGGGCCCTGGAGCGCTGGCTGGAGGCCCAGCTGCGCGCGGGCGATGGCGCCTTGCGTGCCCGCCTGAAACGCTTTGCCGAGGAGCAGGGTGTGGAGATCTAAAAGCTTGCCTCGCTGATGCCTTACATGCGTATTCTTAGGGGGCCATCGGCCCCGCTGAGTTGGGGCCAGTGGGAGTAGTTGCGTTCGCCATGCGTATGAGGCTGCCAGCGGCCGATATGCCCCCGCGCGCCCGCGCGCCGGCCTCGCCTCCGCGTCTGCCCGACGGGGCCTGGCGGTTGCCGCCGAGCGCGATGCCAGCATCGGCCATATCTTCCGCAACATGCGCGCCGCCATGCGGCTGCCGCGCGAGGCCATCGCGCGCAGGCTGGCAACCACCCCGGGCGTGATCGAGGATCTGGAGAACGGCGCCGTCTCCGCGTTGCCGCACTGGCGCGAGACCGTCCGCATCGTGCGCAGCTATTGCGAGATTCTGCGGCTCGATCCCGAGCCCGTACTGTGGCGCATCCACCGTCAGTTGCAGGCCACCGGCGCATTCGAGGAATCGCCCACCCGTTCCAGCGGTCCTCCCGGCCCGCCGCCGGTGCTGGTGCGCAAGGGTGAGCCGAGAAGCCGGCCGTCTGCCGGAGGGCGGCGCCGGCGCCGGGCGCTCAGGCTGTTCGCCTTCAGCGCGCCGGTGGCCATTGCCGCTGCTGCCTCTACTTTGCCCAGGCGGCGCCCGCGCCGATCTATCGTGCCATTGCCATGCTCCCGCAGCCCGTCGCGGGCGGGGTCCGCACCCTGATGGATGGCGTCGTTCTGTTCTCCGCGCCCCGCCGTGACGGGCTCAGGTGGGTCGACATCGGCGATCCGCGGTTGCGCAAAGTCGACAAATTGCACACAAGCGTTCGCTAGCGAGATCGTCTGCCGGCCCCCATGCGGGCCGTGCACGGCCTCGACCCCCTATGCAGGCACCTTACCGCCCATGACCGCCATCCCTTCCGACAAGCTCGACAAGGTCGTGCAGCGCTGGGAGGAGATCCAGGCCGACCTCAACCGCGGCATCAATCCCGCCACCTACGCGCAGCTCACCAAGGAATTCGCCGATCTCAACCCGATCGTGGAGACCGTGCAGCAGCTGCGCAAGCTCGAGGCCGAGCGCGACGATCTGATCCAGATCATCGACGATCCCGCCTCCGACAGGGGCCTCAAGGAGATGGCGCAGGAGGAGCTCGACCAGGTCGAGCAGCGCGTGCAGCAGGTGCAGGAGAAGCTGCGCGTCCACCTCCTGCCCAAGGATGCCGCCGACGAGAAGAGCGCCATCCTCGAGGTGCGCGCCGGCACCGGCGGCGACGAGGCTGCCCTGTTCGCGGCTGACCTCTTCCGCATGTACTCGCGCTATGCCGAGCGCCACGGCTGGAAGACCGAGATCATCTCCGCTTCCGAGAGCGACCTCGGCGGCTACAAGGAGATCGTCGCGTCGATCTCCGGCAAGGGCGTGTTCGCGCGCCTGAAGTACGAATCGGGCGTGCATCGGGTGCAGCGCATCCCGCTCACCGAGGCCGGCGGCCGCATCCACACCTCGGCCGCCACCGTCGCCGTGCTGCCGGAGGCCGAGGACATCGACATCGACATCAAGCCGGAGGAAATCCGCATCGACACCATGCGGGCGGGCGGCGCCGGCGGCCAGCACGTCAACAAGACCGACTCGGCCGTGCGCATCACCCACCTGCCCACCGGCATCGTCGTGGTGTCGGCAGGAGAAATCGCAGCATCAGAACCGGCGGCTTGCCATGCAGGTGCTGCGCTCGCGCCTGTTCGAGATGGAGCGCGACAGGGCCGACAGCGCGCGCGCGGCGCAGCGGCGCGACCAGGTCGGCTCGGGCGACCGCTCGCAGCGCATCCGCACCTACAACTTCCCGCAAGGGCGCGTCACCGACCACCGCATCGGCCTCACCCTGCACCAGCTGGACGAGGTTCTGCAGGCGACCGCGCTGGACGAGCTGATCGACGCGCTGGTGGCAGACGACCAGGCAAGCAAGCTCGCGGCCATGAGCTCCGATGCCAGTGCTTGATCCGGGCAGTGCCGGGCAGCGGCACACCGTCGCCTCCGCGCTCAGGGAGCTCTCGGCCGAGCTCAATCTGGCAGGCATCGAGGGCCCCGGCGGCGATGTGCGCCGGCTGCTGGCGGAGGTCCTCGACACCTCGAGCGCCGGCATCCTGCGCGAGCCCGAGCGGGGGTTGAGCCCCGCCCAGCTAGACACCCTTCGGCGCCTGGGTTGCGCGCCGCAAGGGCCGCGAGCCCGTCTCGCGCATCCTCGGCAAGCGCGACTTCTACGGGCGAACGTTTGCCGTCAGCCCGGCGACGCTCGATCCCCGCCCCGACAGCGAGACGGTCATCGCCGCCGCGCTGGAGATCGTGGCGGAGGAAGGCTGGCAATCGATCCCGTCCGCATCCTCGACGTCGGCACGGGAACGGGCTGCCTGCTCGCCACGCTGCTGTGCGAGCTGCCCGCTGCCACGGGGCTTGGCAGCGACATCAGCGAGGCGGCGCTGGCCACCGCCCGCGACAATGCGCGCCGGCTCGGCGTGGATGCGCGCACGGAATGGAAAAAGGCCGACGCCCTTGAAGGAATAGCCGGGCCTTTCCATATGTTAGTGGCCAATCCACCATACGTGCGCACCGCTGAGATCGCGGATCTGGAACCGGAGGTGCGCAACTTCGACCCGGTTCTGGCGCTCGATGGCGGCATCGACGGTTTGGCGGTCTACCGGCGCCTGCTGGAGCGGGCCTGGAACGTGATTGCCGACGGCTGGATCGTGCTCGAGGTGGGCCACGATCAGGCGCACGCAGTAACGGAGTTGCTCGCCGGCCAGCATCGGGTCGACAAAGCTAAGATCTGCGTGCGTTCAGGATGTCGCCGGAAGGAGACGCTGTGTTGCAGCGAGAACACTAGGTTGAGCATATCCCAGAAACCCCTTGGATTCTCGGCGGCGGCGGGCTAATGTTCACACCAGTGGAATCGCCTGGTCGTCCCGCCTTTCTGATTTGCGAGAGTGGGTGGGTGGACAGGGTGACGCGCAGCAGGTTGGATGCTCGCAAAAAGGCAGACGTAAAAGTCAGCAGCCACTAGCCGCCCAAGAGATGGACTGACGGCATAACTTGCCAAGTTCGCGCCATGCCTGCGTGCAGGCCGGCGCGCTAAGAGGGTCGAGGCTATCGCCTTCAAACTTTTTGCAACCCTGGGGTTGGAAAGCGAATTCGGTCGCGCACCGTTGCGGCTGGGTATCGTGCTGGTGCGGGGTGTATCCTGCACTCGCGCGTGAATGAAAACGGGATGTTTCAAGTAAGACGGGAGCCTTTAGGGCAGTGAGGCAAGGACAGCAAAATCGCCGCGGTCGTGGGCGCAATAACAACCGCAAGGGCGGTCATCATCAGAACCCGCTTTCGCGCAGCTTCGAATCCAATGGACCGGACGTGAAAATTCGTGGCACCCCGGCCCACATCGCCGAGAAGTACATGGCGCTTGCGCGCGATGCGCAATCCTCGGGCGATCCGGTGCTCGCGGAGAACTATCTCCAGCACGCGGAGCACTACGGCCGCATCATCATGGCCTACCGCGAGCAGCTCAGTCCGGCTGGCGAGGCCGGCATGAACGGCAATGGCCAGCGCATGCGCGGGCCCGGCGACATGGCCGAGGGCGACGATTTCGGCGAGGACGATGGCGACCAGGCGGCCGACGACGGCTTCTCCCAGCCCTTCTCGCCGCAGCAGACGACCCATTCGCAGCCGTCGCCGCCACGCAATGAGGGTGGTAGCCGGCACGAGGGCGGCGGTCGCCACGACCGCCCGTTCCGCCGCGACCAGGGCCGGTCCCGGGACCGGTTCGGCGACCGCGGCGAGCGCGGTGAGCGCAATGGGATGAGCGATCGCCCGATGGAGGGGCGTCCGCAGGTTCCTCCGCAGGACCGCGTGCCGGAGCCTCCGGCGGAGGCTGGCGGAGATCGACGCCGCGATCGCATGCAGCAGCCGCACGAGCAGCCGGAGTTCCTGCGCCGGCCGGTGCGTCGTTCGCGCAGCGAAAACGACGAGCCGAAGGACGAATCGTCCGGCGACTGATGTGACCTGCTAGGCACGTTTGCCGAGTTGGTACGACGCTAGGGTCACTCGCGGCACCCGCCCCGTTTCGTCATCCCGGCGCCGGGATGACGACGAAGCGAGCACGTTTAGGTTTGCTGCTCCGTCGACAAGCGAGCCAAGCTGCCAGCCTCTACGCAGGCACGGCTACCGGCGCCCCGACGGCAACACTCCCGCCTTCCACCACCTTGGCGTAGATGCCGACATCCTGGTGGCCCCACGTGCGCATGAGGTGCGCGGGGATGGCCATGTCGCGGCTGCCCGTCGACGGGTCGACGTTGGTCGCCTCGCAGCGCTGGGTGCGCGCGAACACTCCGAGCCGCGTCGGGCCGACTGCGATCTCCTTGTCGAGCCAGGCGAACTCCGACCAGGGCTCCGCGCCCTCCAGATAGAGGTTCGCCCGAAAGCGCAACGGATCGACGGGGCGGCCCAGGATGCGCTCGATCTCGCGCACGGTCGCCACGTTGACGATGTGCACGCACTTGGCCGAGACGTCGGAGAAGCTGTGACCCTCGGCATGCACGATCCTCGGCGCCCCGCGCAGCTCGGCCTTCATGTAGGCGGCAACGAACTGCTCGATCAGCTGCCGCCCCAGCGGCGTCGAGAGCTGCCCGCGCGCCACCTGCTTGCCGTCGCGGTAGATGGTCAGGGTTTGCGTCGTGTCGTCGAAGCTGCTGCGCAAGCTCGCCAGCCGCTCGTCGCGCATCAGCATCAGGAACGTGATCTTGGGCAGGTGCCGCGGCGCCTGCGGGTCGAAACGCCCGGGGCCGTTCTCGATGGCGTAGGCGCGATCGAAGGGCAGCGTCTGGCCCGGGCTCAGCGTGACGCTCTGCAAAGGTTCAGGGGTGAGGCCCTTGACGGGATAGCGGTAGATGCTGGTGATGCGCATGCCGCACCTCTAGCTGGTCGCCTCTGCGCTGTCACGGGCGGCCTGCGGCCGTCCCCGCTCCGGCGCTCGGGTTAACCCCCGTTGATTGCAGGCTCCGGAAGTTCCCCAGTTTGGCAAGCTCCAGGGCTTCATGGAGCCCAGCCGCCGCACTATATGTCGCCAGGATGCCTCGGCCGCGGATGCCCTTTGCGGGTCTGCGCCAGGCAGATCGCTGATCCTTTGTAGAAGGCGGCTGGTTCCGGGCCTTTGTGGGCGGAGCTGCCGTGCCGAGGAGGGATGCATATGAATTTCGACAAGTATACCGATCGCGCCAAGGGCTTCGTGCAGGCGGCGCAGAACGTGGCCCTGCGCGACGGCCACCAGCAGTTCGGCACCGATCACCTGCTCAAGGTTCTGCTCGACGATCCCGAGGGGATGGCGGCGGGCCTAATCAAGCGCGCCAGCGGCCGTCCGGCAGATGCGCTTTCCGCCGTCGAGCGCGCGCTGGCCAAGCGGCCCAAGGTTTCCGGCGGCGGCGCCGGTCAGGTCTATCTCGCCCCCGAGCTTGCCCGCGTCTTCGATACGGCCGAGAAGCTGGCCGACAAGGCCGGCGACAAGTTCGTCACCGTCGAGCGGCTGCTGCTCTCGCTCGCCATGGAGCCCTCGAGCGACGCCGGGCGCGCGCTCAACGAGGCCGGCGTCAACCCGACCACGCTGAACCAGGCCATCAACGACCTCAGGAAGGGCCGCACCGCCGACAGCGCCGGCGCCGAGCAGGGCTACGATGCATTGAAGCGCTACGCCCGCGACCTCACCGCCGCGGCCGCCGAGGGCAAGATCGACCCCGTCATCGGCCGCGACGAGGAGATCCGCCGCACCATCCAGGTTCTCTCCCGCCGCACCAAGAACAACCCCGTGCTGATCGGCGAGCCCGGCGTCGGCAAGACCGCCATCGCGGAAGGGCTTGCCCAGCGCATCGTCAAGGGCGACGTTCCCGAGAGCCTCAAGGACAAGAAGCTGCTCGCCCTCGACATGGGCTCCCTGGTCGCCGGCGCCAAATACCGCGGCGAGTTCGAGGAGCGCCTCAAGGCCGTGCTCGGCGAGGTGCAGGCCGAGGGCGGCAAGATCATCCTGTTCATCGACGAGCTGCACACCATCGTCGGCGCCGGCAAGGCCGAAGGCGCCATGGACGCCGGCAACCTCTTGAAGCCCGCGCTTTCCCGCGGCGAGCTGCACTGCGTCGGCGCCACCACGCTCGACGAATACAGGAAGCACATCGAGAAGGATGCGGCGCTGGCCCGCCGCTTCCAGCCCGTATTCGTCACCGAGCCGACGGTGGAGGACACCATCTCCATCCTGCGCGGGCTCAAGGAGAAGTACGAGCAGCATCACGGCGTGCGCATCACCGATTCCGCACTGGTCTCGGCCGCCACCCTATCCAACCGCTACATCACCGACCGCTTCCTGCCCGACAAGGCCATCGACCTGATGGACGAGGCGGCCGCGCGCCTCAAGATGGAGATCGAACTCCAAGCCCGAAGAGCTGGACGCCATCGATCGCGACCTGATGCAGATGAGGATCGAGCGCGAGGCCCTCAAGAAGGAGAGCGACGCCGCCTCCAAGGACCGGCTGGCGCGCCTCGACAAGTCGATCGCCGAGCTAGAGGAGAAGAGCCGCGAGCTGACCAGGCGCTGGGAGGCCGAGAAGAGCAAGCTGGGCGACGCCCAAAAGATTAAGGTGGAGCTCGATCAGCGCCGCACCGAGCTGGAGCAGGCGCAGCGCCGCGGCGACCTCGCCCGTGCCGGCGAGCTTGCTTATGGCATCATCCCCGGTCTCGAGAAGAAGCTCAAGGCGCTGGAGGGCGGCGAGGCCAAGGGCGCCATGGTGGAGGAGGCCGTCACCCCCGACCACATCGCCCAGATTGTTTCGCGCTGGACCGGCATCCCCGTCGATCGCATGCTGGAGGGCGAGCGTGAGAAGCTGCTGCGCATGGAGGAGGAGTTGGCCAAGCGCGTGGTCGGCCAGCGCGAGGCGGTCGAGGCCGTCTCGACCGCGGTGCGCCGCGCCCGCGCCGGGCTGCAGGACCCCAACCGGCCGATCGGCTCGTTCATCTTCCTGGGGCCCACCGGCGTCGGCAAGACCGAGCTCACCAAGGCGCTCGCCGCGTTCCTGTTCGACGACGAGACCGCCATGGTCCGTATCGACATGTCCGAGTACATGGAGAAGCACTCCGTCGCCCGCCTGATCGGCGCGCCCCCGGGTTACGTCGGCTACGAGGAGGGCGGCGCGCTCACTGAGGCCGTGCGCCGGCGCCCCTACCAGGTGGTGCTGTTCGACGAGATCGAGAAGGCGCACCCCGACGTATTCAACGTGCTGCTGCAGGTGCTGGACGACGGCCGCCTCACTGACGGCCAAGGCCGCACGGTCGACTTCAAGAACACGCTGATCATCATGACCTCCAACATCGGCTCGGAATTCCTGGCCAACCAGAAGGAAGGTGAAGACGTCGAGGCGGTGCGCCCCTACGTCATGGCCGAGATGAAGACCAAGTTCAGGCCGGAGTTCCTGAATCGAATCGATGAGATCATCCTGTTCCATCGCCTCAAGCGGGAGCAGATGGCGTCGATCGTCGATATCCAGATCGGCCGGTTGCAGAAGCTGCTGGCCGACCGCAAGCTCACCTTGCAGCTCGACGATTCTGCGCGCACCTGGCTCGCCAACAAGGGCTACGACCCGACCTACGGTGCGCGGCCGCTGAAGCGGGTGATCCAGAAGGCGGTGCAGGATCCGCTGGCCGAGCAGATCCTGTCCGGCAAGATCCGCGACGGCGAGACCGTCAAGGTGACCGTCAAGAGCGGCAGTCTGGCCATCAACGGACAGCCGGTGAAGGCCGCAGCTTGAGGGCTGCCGCTCGACGGTATCGCCCCCTTGCGGGGAGAGGGCCGGGGTGAGGGCAGCGGCAAGCTCCAAGCACGGATTTGTGGCGGCCCCGACCCCCTGCCGCCGCGGGCACTGCTACCGCAGCAGCCCCGCCGTCACCACCTTGGTCGACGCGGGATGCTGCTGCATCAGCCGCTCGATGCGTGCCTTCTCCCGCCTGAAATCGGCCATGTCCTTGCCGGCGAGCTGGCGATCGTTCGGCACCTGGATCGACATCGGGTTCACAAAGTCCCCGTTCACCAGCACCTCGAAGTGCAGATGCGGGCCCGAGGACAGGCCGGTCGAGCCCACGTAGCCGATGATCTGGCCCTGGCGCACCCTCACCCCGGGGCCTACGCCCTGCGCGTACTGGGACATATGCCCGTAGGCGGTCTTGTAGCCGTTGGCGTGGCGGATGCGCACGTAGTTGCCGTACTCGCCTTTGGCCGCGGCCTCCTCGATCACACCGTTGCCGGCGGCCAGGATGGGCGTGCCGTGCGCCGTAGCCCAGTCCACGCCCGTATGCTTCTTCTCGGTCAACAGCAGCGGGTGGCGCCGCCAGCCGTAGCCGGATGTCAGGCGCACGTTCTCGCCGCGCACCGGGCGGCGGATGAGGAACTTGCGGGACGTGCTGCCTTCCGCGTCGTAGAAGTCCGTGACCCCGTCGCCGGTGCGGTAGCGATAGAACTTGTGGGTCGTGCCGCCCGCCGTGACGAAGGTTGCCAGGAGGTCGCCGATCTGGCCGTCGATGCCCTCCCCTCTCATGTCGAAGAAGAACTCGACGCCGTCGCCGGCCCGCACCTGCTGGCGAAAGTCGGTGTCGTAGGCGTGGATGCGCATGATCTGCAGGATCAGGTCGTTGGGCACCCCCTGCTTGGATGCGGTGAAATGCAGGCTGGAATAGAGGCTCTTGTCCTGCAGCAGGTCGCTGTCGCCCAGAAGCGATGCCGAGATGCGCTCCTCGGTCGGCGTCGCGCTTGCCACGTACCCGCCCGACGCGTTCCGGCTGATGGTGACCTTGTGCACGCCGCTGTCGTCGAACACGCTGACCCGGACCGGCTCGCCGGCGGGCTTGGTGGGCGACGGCAGGTTGATGGCCCGAATCTCGTAGCCGGGCTGCAATAGGCTTTCCGCAAAGATCGGCCGCGCGGCATCGATCATGGTGCGCACTTGCCAGCCCTGCGCGCCGAGGCGGGCGAGAATGCGCGCTAGCGTGTCGCCGCGCTGCACCCTGAGCGGAGGCAGCGTCCGGCCAGGGGAGTCGTCGGCCGTCTCCTCCTGCTCGAACGCGGTCTTGGTCAGGATGGTGGTCTGCGGCGCGGGAGCGTCCGCCGTGCGCTGCGCCCGGCCCGCCAGCAGCTCGCCGCCGGAGACCCCGCTCGTCGCCTCGGCGGCCTGCGCGCGCACCACCAGCGCGGCCACCTCCTGCGCGTCCATCTCCTGCCCGTCTTCAGCCGGGAGGATGCCGTTGAGCTCGATCAGCTTGACATCTGCCTCCTGGGCGGTCTCCGGCCGGTCCGTGTCGCCCAGCGGCGCGGTGTTGGCGTACAGCTTGAGCGGATTGAACGGCGGCACCGTTTGCGCCTGGGATTTGGATACCGGAGCCAACCGGGCCACCAGCCGCATGTAGTACTTGTGTTGCAGGTATTCTCGGGCGCCCCGGCGCTCCTTGATCGAATCGGGGATGAAGGAGGCGGTCGCGACGGCCCCGGTGGGCAGCACCAGCTTGTCCGTCTTGGGCAGCGACCAGCGCAAGCCGTCGACGCGCGCCGTCGGCAGGCGCAGTGCCAGCGGCGTGCTGCGCCAGCGCTCCCAGATGTCGCGCATGCTCTCTTGTGCGTCCATCGAGCCTG
>CAVWOY010000029.1:0-254238 GCA_963756735.1 uncultured Alphaproteobacteria bacterium | reverse complement strand
AGGCCGGCGCGTTCGCCGGTGGTAAGCGTGAAGGCCACGCTGGGGTTGGCCATGGCGAGCCGCTTCACCGTCTGGAGATGGCCATGTTCTCCGCCCGCTCGCTCTTCAGGAACTTGAGCCGCGCCGGCATCGCCGAGAACAGCTCGCGCACCTCCACCGCGTGCCGGGGTTCAACGCCGGCCGGCCGCACCGGCGTGTGTTCGCCGCCCCGATCCACACCATCTCCCTCGCCGGTGACGCGGCGGCGCGGGCGCGAGGCAACGGCGAGGTGCGCGACCGAGCCGATCGACGGCAGCGCCTCGCCGCGGAAGCCGAGCGTGGCGATGTTGAACAGGTCCTCGTCGGCGAGCTTGGAGGTGGCGTGCCGCTCCACCGCCAGCGCCAGTCGGCGGCGCTCATGCCGGCGCCGTTGTCGGTGACGCGGATCAGCGACAGCCCGCCCGCCGCCGTCACCACCTCGATGTCGGTGGCGCCCGCATCGAGCGCGTTCTCGACCAGCTCCTTCACCACGCTCGCCGGCCGCTCGATCACCTCGCCGGCGGCGATGCGGTTGACGGTCTCGGGCCTGAGCTGGCGGATGGCAGGTCAACCCCTAGACTTCGACCTTCCCGTTGACATCCACCTTATCGTCAGGGGTCTGCACTCCCCTCGGTCATGGCTTCCCCTCGCGCAGCGCCGCCACGCGCTCGCGCGTGATGTGCTTGGCCAAGCTCCACCGCCGGCTGATCGAACGGATCGACGCCCAGCAGGTGCGCGGCGAGAATCGTCTCCAGCATCATGTGCATCATCAGCGCGCCGAGGCCCGCTCGTCAAGGCGGGCGAGATCGAAGGTGCGCACCGGCCGGCCGGCCTTGGCCAGCGCCTGCGGCAGGGCCTCGGCCTGCGCCGCCACCAGATCGCCCGCGGTGCGGCCGGCGAGATAGCCGAGCCCGGCGGCGTTGGCGAGGTCGGCATCGATGCGCGGGCCGGTGCCGGCGGTCGGCACCCGCACCAGCGTGATCAGGTGCTCGCGCGGCCCGTCCATGAACAGCTGCAGCTGGCTGTGCTGGTCCACCGGCCCGAGGCAGGCGATGGGCGCCGTGCCCTGGCCGTCCTTGCCGAGGCTCTCCGCCCACAGCTGCGCGAACCAGGCCGAGAAGCGCCCCAGCCGGTCGCTGTAGGGCATCATCACCTGCGCGCGGATGCCCCGCTTCTCGCGCGAGCGCGACCGCCACCGCCGCGCCCTCGGCGCCGGCGCGAAATCGCCCGGCGCCTTCGCCGCCATCAGCGCCTCCACCACCGCCTTGGCGCCGGCGCGTACGGCGCGCGCATCGAGCCCGCGCGCGATCGCCGCCAGCAGGCCGACGTTGGTCAGCGCCGAGAAGCGCCCGCCGATGCCCGGATGATGGTCGAGCAGGGAATGCCGTGCTGCTCGAACAGCGTGCGCAGGCCGTTGGCCTTGCCCTTGCCGGCTCGGTGACGCCCAGGAACAGCTCGGGGATACGCTTCTCCAGCCCGGCCGCCTTCACCGCCGCCAGCGCCGCCAGCGCCTGCACCAGCGTCTCGGGCGTGCCGCCCGACTTGGAGATGACGATGAAGCGCGCGCCGCCGAGGTCGTCGAACGAGCCAGCGCCGAGGCCAGCGTTGGCCGTCGAGGTTGTCGTAGAAGCGCGTGCGCGGCCGCTTCCTCTGCGCCTCGTCGGCGGTGCCCGGGATGTGCCAGCCGCCGAGCTGGGCCAGCGTCTGCCCGCCCAGGCTCGACCCGCCGGTGCCGAAGAAGATGACGGCGCGCGCGCCCTGGGCCAGCCTGGCGAAGGCGGCCTCGGCCTCGGCGATGTCGGCGGTCTCCTCGGGGATGCGCAGGTGCGGCAGGCGCCGGGTGCGGTAGTCCTCCTTCAGGCGGCCGATGGCCGGCGCCAGCCGCGTCGAGCCAGCGGGCGAGCTCGGCCTCGGAGAGGCCGTGCCGGCCGATTGCCGTGTCGAGACAGCCGGCGATCGACTGCGTGTAGGGAAGGTCGGTATCGTCGCGCCATGCCGGAGCCCTACCGCGATTTCTCCTGCCTGTCACTCGGCGAGGCGGTCGGACGCTGGGGTGCCATAGGCGCGTCAGCCTATTGCACCGATCTCGCCGTGCGCGCAGGGCCGAGACGAGAGAGGATCGGGCAATGTCCGAGCCTTCGGCCTTAATTGCCCCCTGACGGTGCTACCCGCCTGCCCCCATGCCCTTCGGCCGGCCGACCACCGTCACCAGCAGGTCCTTGCCCTCGAACAGGCGCTTGGCCACGCGCCGCACGTCGTCGAGCGTGACGGCCTCGATCTGGGCGTTGCGGGTCTCGACGTAGCCGTAGCCCAGGCCCTCCGTCATCATCCACAGCAGCTGGTTGGCGATGTTGGCGTTGGTGTCGAACCTCAGCGCGAACGAGCCCGTGAGATAGGCCTTGGTGTCGGCCAGCTCCTTCTCGGTCGGGCCGTCGGCCGTGATGCGCTTCAGCTCGGCGCGGATCACGTCGAGCGACTGGCCGACCTCCTCGTTCTTGGTCGCCACGCCGCCGAAGAACATGGAGGCATGGCGCATGGGGACGATCGAGGTGTCGACGCCGTAGGCAAGCCCTCGCTTCTCGCGCACCTCTTGTAGAGCCGCGAGGTGAAGGCGCTGCCGCCGAGGATGGTGTTGAGCACGAACGCGGGCATGAAGTCCTTGTCGCTGCGCGCCATGGCGGGCAGGCCGAAGCGCGCCACCGACTGCGGCACGTTCATGTCGATGACTTTGAGCTTCTCGCCGCCTTGGCCTCGGTCTTGGCGACCGGCGAGAGCGTGGCCTTGGCGGGCAGCGCGCCGAACACCTCGTCGAGCATGCGCCGAGCGTGGCGGCGTCGATGTCGCCGACCACGACCACGCGCAGGTTGTCCTTGGCAAAGATGCGCTTGTGGAAGCCGCCAGGTCCGCGCGTCGATGTCGGCCACCGACTTGGGCGTGCCGTTGGCCGGCCGGCCGTAGGGATGCCCCGCGAACACCAGCGCCATCCACTGCTCGGAGGCAACGCGCTGGGTCGCGCGCGGCGTAGGCGAGGCCCGCCAGATGCTGCTTGCGCATGCGCTCGATCGCCTCGGCGTCGAAGCGCGGCTTGGTGACCGCCAACGCCAGCAGCTCGGCCGCCTCGTCGCGGTTCTCCGTGAGCGTCTCGAAGCTGCCGTAGAAGGCGTCGCGCCCGTCGTCGAAGCTCATGCGCATGGCGATCTCCTCCATGCGCTCCTGGAACTGCTTGGCGAGGAGGTCGCCCGCGCCCTCGTCGAGCATGCCGGAGAGGAAGTTGGCGAGGCCCTCCTTGCCCGCCGGGTCCTGCGTGCTGCCGCCGCCTCGAAGGCGAAGCGCATGGCAATCAGCGGGACGCTGTGGGCCTCCACCAGCCAGGCGCTGATACCGCCGGGGCTCTTGACCTCCTGCACCTTCATGGCCTGCGCCTCGCTGGGAGAGCGCCATCGCCGCGCAGCCCATGGCGCCGAGACAGCACCGCGTACGCAGCGTGGCGCCTCCAGCGCGCGATCATCGTGTCGACCGGGCTTGGCACCACCCGGTCCGGCGCGTTGGCGGCCGGAGCCGGGGACGGCCGTGGGGCTCTCCGGCTCCGGATTGACCGGCACCAGCGTGCCCGTGACGGAGCGGCGGATGTCCAGGTGCTTGGCCGCGGCCTGTTTCACGTCGTCCAGGGTGACCTGGGCGATGGTCTCCGGCCAGCGGTCGATCTCCTCCACGGTGAGCCCGAGCGCCAGCCCGGAGCCGTAGCGGCGAGCCAGCGATTCCTGGCTGTCGGATTCGTAGACGAACTCGGCGAGGAACTGCTTCTTGGCGCGGTCGAGCTCGGCCTGGGTAACGCCCTTCTCGCGCACCTCGTGCAGGACCCGGTCCATGGCCTGCTCGACCTTGTCGAGCGGCACGCCTTCCGCCGCCACCGCGTAGAGGCCGATGGAGCCGCTGTCGAGGCTCATGCCCGAATACCAGCCGCCGGCGCTGGAGGCGACCTTGTCCTGGACCACCAGCGACTGGTAGAGCCGGCTGGTGCCGCCGCCGCCGGCGATCTTCATGAGCAGGTAGAGCGCCTCGGCCTCGCGCGGCCCGGCCGTGGTCACCGCGGGCGCCAGATAGTAGCGCCGCACCGAGGCGTTGCCGGCGCGCGGGTCCTTCAGCTCCACCCGGCGCGGGGCGCGCTGCTCGGGCTCCTGCGGGCGCGCGCGCTTGGCTGCGGGTTCGCCGGCAGCTTGCCGTAGGTGGCCTCCGCCAGCGCCTTCACCTCGTCGGGCTCGACGTCGCCGGTGATCACCACCACGATGGCGTTGTTGGGCGCGTAGAAGCGCTTGTAGAACGCGAGCGCGTCCTCGCGCGAGAGCTTGGCCATCTCGTGCATCCAGCCGATGATGGGGATGCGGTAGGGATGGTTCTGGTAGAGCGCCGCCGACATCTGCTCGCGCCAGGATGCTCGACGGCACGTTCTCGGTGCGCACGCGGCGCTCCTCGATGATGACCTGCCGCTCGGTGTCCACCTCCTTGGGGGTCGAGCCGCAGGTTCATCATGCGGTCGGCCTCCATCTCCATCATGGTCTTGAGGTGGTCCTTGGAGACGCGCTGGTAGTAGGCCGTGTAGTCGGCGCTGGTGAAGGCGTTCTGCTGGCCGCCGAGCCGCGTCACGATGGCCGAGAACTCGCCGTTGGCGAGCTTCTCGGTGGACTTGAACATCAGGTGCTCAAGGAAATGCGCGATGCCCGATACGCCCGGCGGCTCGTCGGCGGCGCCGGCGCGGATGTAGACCATGTGGGTGACGACCGGCGCGCGGTTGTCGGGAACGACCACGAGGGTCAGGCCGTTGGCGAGCTTGAACTCGCTCACGCGGCGGGCCGGCGGCGCGAGCGGAGGGGAGGACTTGTGCGATCAGCATGAGGGCGAGGAGGGGAAGGAGGAGTAGGCGTTTGCACGGGTGTCCACATGGCGGGCCGATCCTGAGCGCGGGGCCGACTGCCTGCCAGGGCGAGGCCCAGCGTTGCCGGTCGATCGCGATGAGCGGCTAGCCGGCAGGCATGCTGTATCTGCTCTTGTTGGGCGCCAAGTCAAATGACAACCCCTTAATGTCGTTCAGCATCGCCCGCTTGCCGAAACCCGGGCAGCGGAGAGGCTCATGATGCCCGTGGCACGGGCGGGGGAGGCAAGGCCAGCCGGCCAAGGGCAATCCACTGGGCCGGCGCTTCAAACGCGTCGGCTACTTGTTGACCGAGCCCGGATTCCGAACAGGCCCGGACACGGACCGTAGGGGCTCTTGTTGGCCGGCGTTGGGATCGAGCGCCTTCTCCTTCCACTGGATCTCGCCGCGGCAGTAGGCCAGGTGCAGGCGCTCGCGCTCCTTGGCGGCGGCCGGTTTCTTCAGCTCGGGATCCTTGAGGGCGGCCACATCCTCGGCGCGGCCTTGCCCGATCCGGGCTCCGGCAGGCGGGTGACTTGGGCGGCACCACCAGGGGCGCCCGATCCGCCATCTTGGGATCGCGCGTTCTGATCCAGGGCCGAGCCGCTGATGCCCATCCAGTCGAAGAGCTTGCCCTCGAGCTCGACACTGTCGGTACGCAGCCGCTCAGCCGCCAGCGCGACGCGAGAACCGCAGCCGTCGCAACTGCGCTCCGGTTTCGGTGCAGCGGAAGCATTTTGTCCCTCCCCCGAGTCCGCGCTTCGTCAAAGGCTTAGGGCGACTTTGCGGCGCGATTGCGACTCAGCCGAAGGAATCGTACAGAAGACCGCAGACCCCGGCAACTATGGCCGCATCGGCAATATTGAACACGTACCAGTAGAAGCCGAAGGCGTGCAGCGGGAAGAAATCCGCCACCCCGCCCAGCACCAGCCGGTCGATGGCGTTGCCGACGGCGCCGCCCATGATCAGCCCGACGCTCACCGCCACCAGCCTGCTGGAGATGCCGCGGGCGAGCCACACCGCCATGGCCAGCACGGCAAGCCCGGCGAAGCCGGCGAGCAGCCATTGGCCCTGCGCGGCTGTCGAGCGGCAGCAGGCCGTAGCTGATGCCCTTGTTCTTGACGTAGACGAGGTCGAGGAACGGCGTGACCTTCACCCGCCCGCGGTCCTGGATGCGATAGACGGCAGCATCCACCACTTGTGGGCCTGGTCGATGGCCAGCGTGAGGATGGCAACCACGAGCCCCAGCGGCGACAGCGGCCCCCACAGCCACGACATTGCTGCATCGCCTGCATTCAGCTCCGACCTACCGCGTCGCGGATCGCGGCAGCGGATCGGTCAGCGCGGGTAATATCCGGAACTTGGCGCTGAGTCCAATGCGACAGGTCAACGCGGGCGCCGCCCGGGCATCGAACTCGCGCACGGCCGCGGCATCGCGGGCGGAGAGCTCCGGGAAGTCCGGGTCGCTGCCCACGTCGTCGGTGTAGCGCCAGGAGCGGGCGCAGCGCTTGCCCGTCGGCCTTCCGGGGCACGACGCCGACGCCCGGCACGTCGGGCAGCGTGAAGGCGCCCTCGGGGGCCTCGCCGTCGACGATCTCGATGCCCGACGTGATGCACACCTCGGCGAAGTCGATGCCTTCGAGCGCGACGAGCAGCTCGTCGTCCTCGATGAACACCTGCGGCGCCGCCTCCAGGGCCGAGCCGATCCTCTTGTTGGCGCGCTCGATCTCCAGCGCGCCCGTCACCACGCGGCGCACGCGCTTGATCGTGCTCCCAGTCCTCGGCCAGCGCGTCGTTGCGCCAGGACTTGGACACCTCGGGGAACACCTCCAGGTGCACCGAGCCGTCCTCGGACGGATAGCGCGCCAGCCACGCCTCCTCGGCGGTGAAGCAGAGCAGCGGCGCCAGCCACAGCGCACGTGGCGGAAGATCTGCTCGATGGTCTCCAGCGCCGCCTTGCGCTTGGCGCTGGAGTAGGGCTCGCAGTAGAGCGCGTCCTTGCGGATGTCGAAGTAGAACGCGGACAGGTCCGTGTTCATGAAGTGCGAGAGCGTGGCCACCACGCGCTTGTAGTCGTACTCGGCGTAGGCCTTGCGGATCGACCTCGTCGAGCTCCGCCAGGCGGTGCAGCATCAGCTGCTCCAGCTCGGGCAGCGCCGCGAGCGCCAGCTGCTGGCGGCCCTCGTAGTGGGCAAGCGTGCCCAGCATCCAGCGCAGCGTGTTGCGGAGCTTGCGGTAGGCCTCGACGGTGCCTTGCAGTACCGTCGGGCCCGAAGCGGATGTCGCTCGTGTAGTCGGAAGACGCCACCCACAGCCGCAGGATGTCGGCGCCCGACTTCTTCATCAGCTCCTGCGGCGAGAGCATGTTGCCCTTGGACTTCGACATCTTCTCCTCGCCCTTCTCGTCGAGGATGAAGCCGTGGGTGAGCACGACGTCGTAGGGGGCGCGGCCGCGCGTGCCGCAGCTCTCCAGCAGCGAGGAGTGGAACCAGCCGCGGTGCTGGTCGGAGCCTTCCAGGTACATGACGGTGTCGGCGCCGCCGTCGCGCTTGCGCCGGATGCCGGCGAGCTGCGGGAAGTGCTCCGGGTCCTCCAGCGTGAAGGCGTGGGTGGAGGCGGAGTTCGAACCACACGTCGCAGATGTCGTCGACCTTCTTCCATTCCGCCGCGCTGTAGTCGTTGCCGAGGAAGCGCTCGGCGGCGCCGGGCTCGTGCCAGGCGCTGATGCCCTTCGCCTCGATGGCGGCGACGATGCGGCGGTTGACCCGCTCGTCCTTCAGGATCTCGTAGGAGCCGTCCGGGTTGTCCTTGACGAAGATCGGGATCGGCACGCCCCAGGCGCGCTGGCGCGACAGCACCCAGTCGGGCTTGGCCTCGATCATGCCGGTGATGCGGTTCTGCCCCGTCGGCGGCACCCACTGCGTCTCGGCGATGGCGCGCAGCGCCAGCTGGCGCAGGGTGAAGCCTTCGATCTGGGTGCACGCAGTCCCCTCTCCCCCTTGCGGGGAGAGGGTTAGGGGTGGGGGCAGCCCGCGCCGCGGAGTTGCGCTGCCCCTCACCCTGTCCCTCCCCCGCGAGCGGGGAGGGGCGGCCTGCGATCGGCCGGTCCATGGCGATGAACCACTGCGGCGTGTTGCGGAAGATCACGGGCTTCTTGGAGCGCCAGGAGTGCGGGTACTGGTGCTTCAGCCGCCCGCGCGCGATCAGCGCGTTGGCCTCCACCAGCGCCTTGATGACCGCGTCGTTGGCGTCGCCCTTGTCGCCCTTCTCCGTGATGACGCGCTTGCCCTCGAAGCCCGGCGCCTCCCTGGTGAACACGCCCGTCGGCATCGACCGTGAAGGGGATGGCCGGTGTCGATGCCGCGCGCGATCAGCTCGGCGCTGACTGGCCATCCAGATCTCGAAGTCCTCGCGGCCGTGGCCCGGCGCGGTGTGCACGAACCCCGTGCCGTCCTCGTCGGTGACGTGATCGCCATCGAGCAGGGGCACCGCGAAATTGTAGCCGCCACCGACGCCTTTCAGCGGATGCTGGCAAACGAATCTCGCCAAGTGACATCGTGGCGGGACCGTGCGCCGCAGCTCGAACGCGTCCACCTTCGCAGCCTTCATCACCGCGTCGGCTAGCTTCTGGGCCAGGATGAGCTTGTCGCCGGGCTTCGCCCAATTGCCTTCGGGCGCTGTCGGTGACCTCGTAGAGCCCGTACTCGATCTTGGAGCTGAAGCTGATGGCGCGGTTGCCGGGCAGCGTCCAGGGTGTCGTGGTCCAGATGACACAGCGCCCATCGACTGATCCAGCAGCCATTCACTTGGTGTCGTCGCCATTGTCAGGCCCGACGGTGGACGATCTCGCTCAGCGGAAACTTCACCCACACCGTGTCGCTCGTGTAGTCGTGGTACTCGATCTCGGCCTCGGCCAGCGCCGTCTTCTCCACCACGCTCCACATCACCGGCTTGGAGCCGCGGTAGAGCAGCCCGCTCGCCACGAACTTCATCAGCTCGCGCGCGATCTGCGCCTCCGCCGCCGGCGCCATGGTCATGTAGGGGTGGTCCCAGTCGCCCTCGACGCCCAGGCGCTTGAACTCCTCGCGCTGGATGTCGAGCCACTTCTGCGCGAAGGCGCGGCACTCGGCGATCAGCTCGAGCACCGGCACGTCCTCCTTGCGCTTGCCCTTGGCGCGGTACTCCTGCTCGATCTGCCACTCGATCGGCAGGCCGTGGCAGTCCCAGCCCGGCACGTAGTTGGAGTCGAAGCCCAGCATCTGCTGGCTGCGGGTGACGATGTCCTTCAGGATCTTGTTGAGCGCCGTGCCGATGTGGATGTTGCCGTTGGCGTAGGGCGGCCCGTCGTGGAGGATGAACTTGGGCCGGCCCTTGGCCTTCTCCCGCAGGCGCTTGTACATGCCGAGCTTGGCCCAGCGCTCGAGCAGCCTGGGCTCGAGCTGCGGCAGGCCCGCTTTCATCGGGAAGGCGGTCTTGGGCAGAAACAGGGTCGCGCTCCAATCGCGCGCGGCGGTGCTCGGTGGAGGTCATGGGAATGCCGTTGGGTGGCAGGCTGTTGCGATGCGCTCGAATGCACGGGCCAAGCCCCGGACGCGCTGGCCTCAGACCAGGGCGACCGGGCCCGTAATTCGTCATCGGCGGGCTCGTCGATCGCGACATGCGCCGCTGTTGTAGCCGCGTCGCCGACCCGGAGCAACCGGCGGCGTAGGGCGCAATGCGGCTATCGCCTTATTGCGCCCTACGAGGCGGCCGTGGCGAATAAACCACATTCACCGGCGGCCAACCCCGTCGATCCCGTTCACACAGGCTGGCCGGGCGCCTTGGACAGGATGACCCGCGCCCGGTCGCAATCGCGCTGCATCTGCGCCGTCAGGGCTTCCGCGCTGTCGAAGCGGCGGTCGGGGCGGATGTAGTCGACGAACTCCACCGCCATCTCGCGGCCGTAGAGGTCGCCGTCGAAGTCGAGCAGGAACACCTCCAGCAGCGGCGCCCCGTCGTCGAAGGTCGGCCGGGTGCCGAGATAGGCCGCCGCGGCGTGGCTCTTGCCGTCCACGATCGCGCGCACCGCGTAGATGCCGTGCGCCAGTGCCGTAGCGGGCGCCAGCGCGATGTTGGCCGTCGGGAAGCCGAGGATGGTGCCGCGCTTGGCCCCGCCGATGACGGTGCCCCTGATTCGCCAATGGTGCCCCAGCATCTCCGCCGCACCGGCCACGTCGCCCTGCGCCAGCTCGGCGCGGATCGCGCTCGACGAGAACACCTCGCCGCCGCCCGCCACCTGCGCCACCACCGTCACGCCGAAGCCGAGCGCGGCGCCGGCCTGGCGCAGCATCTCGGGATCGCCGGTGCGGCCCTTGCCGAAGCGGAAGTCGTAGCCGATCACCACGTGCGAGGCGCCCAGCCCCTCGACCAGCACCTCATCGACGAAGGCATCGGCGGAAAGCCCGGCCAGCGCCGCATCGAAGCGCAGCACCACCGCCAGATCGAGACCGAACGCCTCGATCAGCTCGAGCTTGCGGGGCAGCGGGGTGAGGCGGAAGTGCGGCTTGTCGGGCTGGAAGAACTCGCGCGGGTTGGGCTCGAACAGCACCACGCCGGCCCTGCCCCCAGCCCGCCGCCGCGGCATCCTTGGCGGCCTGCAGCAGCGCCTGGTGGCCGCGATGCACGCCGTCGAAGTTGCCGATCGCCAGCGCAGCACCCCGCGCCTCGCGCGGCACGTTTTCGGTACCTTCAAGAACGATCATGGCGTGCGGCATTGTTATGGGCATACGGTCGCGGCTTCGAGCGCCTTCCAGTTTCGATGGACAGAGTGCATAGCAGCAATTCTTATGTCCCTGCCACAACCGCAATTGACGCGAGCGCTCCCATGCAGGTTCTGCACCCCAAGGACTGGGCCCCGGCCAAAGGCTTTGCCAACGGCATCGCCGCCGAGGGCCGCCAGGTGTTCGTCGCGGGCCAGGTCGGCTGGGGCCCGGACCAGCAGTTCGCAACCGACGATTTTGTCGCCCAGGTCGAGCAGGCCCTCAAGAACATCGTCGAAGTGCTGGCCGAGGCCGGCGCTGGGCCTCAGCACATCGTGCGCCTCACCTGGTACGTCACCTCCAAGACCGAGTACGTGACGCGCCTCAAGGAGGTGGGCTCAGCCTACCGCCGCATGCTCGGCCGGCACTTCCCCGCCATGACGCTCGTGCAGGTGGTGGCGCTGGTGGAGGACCGCGCCAAGGTCGAGATCGAGGCAACGGCGGTCGTTCCCTACGCAGGGGGTGCCTAGGGCAGCACCCGCCCAGCGCGAACCGCCGGCATGGCGTCAAGCGCAACGGCGCACCGCGCAAAGTCAACGCAGTGCGCCTCGCTCACCCCATTTGTGCGAACTATTCCCCGAAGTGCTTGAGAGCAGCCTGGATGCCTTCATCGAACATCTTCTGATATTCGGGCTGCGACTGCTCTGCTCTTTTGGTGCTGCGATGGAAGAATTGGATGACGTTGGCAATCGGCGTGATTGGCTGTCGCTGATCCAGTGCCTCGATCTTTGTCGTCGACCCGACATCGACAAGCCCGTCGAGGTCGTAGTCGACCATGTAGTAGTAGAGCGCGCCGATGAAGATCCCGCGCGCCGGCTCCTTGCGAATGCGCAGCATCTCCGCGCGGTTGCCATCCGGCGCAATGTGCTCATAGCACCAGCGCCGATCCTCAAGCCGGATACAGCCGGTCGTTGCACCGGCGCGGTCGAGCGAGACACCCAAGGTCTTGGCCCGGTTCCTTTGCAAGCCTTCCGGGAACGGCATTTTCACCGACGCAACCAGGTTGATAACCTTGCGGACATCCTCGCGCTCGGCACTCGAAACGGAGGTCACCGAGAAGCTGAGCAGCAGACTTGCGAGCAGGACTGACGTGGCGCAACGGGTCATGTGCGAATACCTTTCCTAATTGAGGTAGGAGCTCCGCGGTGGTCTGATCAGTTCCCCTTTGAGGCAGAGCCCAAGGTTCAACTCACAAACCTCGTTGCGGTTCGCCACGCTCGAAACGAATTGTTGTCGGCTGTGTCCTGGACATCGATGCGGCCCAACGGTGGCCGGCCGCAGACGGAACAATGGCAGCCGCCGCAGTAGATGTGCTCCGTCGGCTGGACTTCCTGCAGCGCAGGACAATTGTGGGTGGGTGAGAAGTCACATGACCGGAGATCATGTGACTTCTTGCTGAGCGCCTACTCCCCGAGATGCTTCAGCGCAATCTGGATGCCCTCGTCGAAAAGCTTTTGAAAGTCGCCGCGAAACTGGTCGCCTCGATTTGTGCCGCGGTGAAAGAACTGAGCCACCATCCCCACGGGGGCATGCGGCTGGCCATCCAGCTTGGTCGTGCTGCCAACGTCGACCGCGCCGTCGAGATCGAAGTCATCGACGTATTGGTACTGCTGACCCACGACCAACCCGGCAATGGGCTCGCTGGTGATGCGGAGCATCTCGGCACGCGCGCCAATGGGTGCGATGTGCTCGTAGCACCACCTCTGCTTGTCATCGAGACGCAGGCACGCGACGGTGGAACCGTTCGAAGTCCAACTGCACGCGCTCCGTCCGCGAGAGGTTGTTGGCAAGTCCTTTCGGGAACGGCATTTTCACCCCGGCAATGAGATTGATCACCATACGCACCTGCTCTCGTTCCGCCGCGTAGAGCGGGCCGGACGCAGCAAAAATCGCCAAAGTGCAGGCCAAGACACAACCTGTGAGTCTCTGTGACATTGGAGGCTCCTGTTGGTGAGAGCAGCTGAAACGCGGACCCATATCCATCACCAAGGTGACGCTCACGCTCGGTGAGCGCCAAGCAAACGGCGCAGTGTTTGCCGGGTTCCCGGCGCGATGACTTGCAATCCGCCTGTGTCCCGCAGGGCTCACCCCGGAGCGCGGACCCGCGTTGCCCAATGGCCACCAAGCGGCCGTTGGTCCTTACCCTGAGCGGCCCGGCCGTCGCGGCGTTCGCTCGCTTCGTGGACAGGTTGAGCAAGCGTTAGCCCGCTCGAGGCTCAATAGCGCCGCAGCGACGCAGGGGCGCGACGCCCCGCCCGGACTTTGCTAGAGTTTCCAACGACGATGACCGTCCGTTACAGGACCAACAGGGGCAGGGCGATGAGAGCGCGCAGGCGTATGTCGAGGAAGTTGGCGCTGGGCCTGGCGGTGGCCGGCTGCACGCTGTTGGGCGGGGCCGCCGTGGCGCAGGAGGTGATCCGCGTCGGCTGGACCATCCCCGCCGAGGAGGCCAAGTACTGGCTGATGCGCCGCATGGAGGAGTTCGCGGCGCTCGGCAAGGCCTACAAGATCGAGTTCGTGCAGTTCCAGGGCACCGCGCCGATGGTGCAGGCCATGGTGGCTGGCTCGCTCGACTGCTCGACGCAGGCCCCGCTGTCGCTTGCCAACGGCGCCATCCAGGGCGGCCTGCAGGCCTACATCATCGCCCAGCACGTCGGCGAGCGGCCCGGCAGCTTCTCGGTCTACTGGGCGGTGAAGGACGACTAGCCCCATCAAGACCATCGCCGACATGAAGGGCAAGAGCGTCGGCACCAACGTGTTCGGCTCCGGCATCCTGGGCCCCATGTTCCTGCTGCTCAAGAAGAACGGCGTCGACCCGGCCAAGGACATACGTTTAGTCGAGACCGGCTTCCCGGGCTCGGAGGACGCCATTCGCACCGATCGCGTCGACGTCGGCGTGCTGAACCAGCCGTTCGCCGCGCGCGCCGAGGCCAAGGGCGGCTTGCGCAAGCTGTTCTCGCTTGTCGGACCAGCAGGCCAACATCGTGCACATCCTCGAGGTGTGCCGGAAGGACTTCGTCGACAAGAACCCCGAGCTGGTGAAGCTCTACGTGCGCGACCTGACCGCCGGCATGAAGAAGGCGCTGGCCAATCGTGAGGAGACGCTGAAGGTCGTCAACGAGGTCATCAAGGCACCGATCCCGGTGCTGGAGACCTACCTCTTGAAGCCCAACGACTTCGCGCGCGAGCCGGGTGCCGCACCCAACTTCGCCGGCATCCAGGCGATGTTCGACATCTATGCCGAGTCCGGCATGATCAAGGAGAAGCTCGACGTCGCCCGCTTCCGCCACGCCACCGTGGTCGCGCCCATCGAATGAGGGTTCTCGCTCCCCAGCGCCGCGCTAACCCTCTCCACCTTGGGGAGCAGTCCCGAAGGGGCGGATGAGGGGTCTTGTTGAGCCAGACGAAGTTGCCCCCCAGCTCGGCCGAATGACTTACGGCCGCGCTTGTTGGGTAGCGCTTTTGGAACGCGACACGTACGCGGCCGTAAGTCATGGCCTCGCGTCCTCTCCCCCGCAGGGGGGAGGGGACGCGCGCGGTCTGCCATGATCGCCATCGAGCGGTTGAGCAAGACGTTCGAAACCCAACGCGGCACCAGCCACCTGGCGCTGGCCGACATCTCGCTCACCATCGCCGAGGGCGAGTTCGTCTCCATCCTCGGGCCGTCGGGCTGCGGCAAGTCCACCTTGCTCTACATCGTCGGCGGTTTCGTCGAGCCGAGCGAGGGCAGCGTCGCAGTGAACGGCAAGCCCGTCACCGGCCCCGGCCCGGACCGCGGGCCGGTGTTCCAGGAGTTCGCGCTGTTCCCCTGGAAGACCGTGCTCGGCAACGTCATGTACGGGCCGCTGGAGCGCGGCATGGCCAAGGCGAAGGCCGAGGCCAAGGCGCGCGAGCTGATCGCGCTGGTGCATCTCAGGGGCTACGAGAATTTCTATCCCAAGGAGCTGTCCGGCGGCATGAAGCAGCGCGTCGCCATCGCCCGCACCTTGGCCTATGGCCCCAGCATCCTGCTGATGGACGAGCCGTTCGGGTCGCTCGACGCCCACACCCGCACCGGCATGCAGCACGAGCTGCTCGAAATCTGGGAGCGCGACCGCAAGACCGTGCTGTTCGTCACGCACAGCGTCGAGGAGGCCGTGTTCCTGTCCGACCGCGTGGTGGTGCTGACCCGTGCGCCGGGCCGGGTCAAGGAGACGATCGCCATCGATCTGCCAAGGCCCCGCCGGCGCGCCGAGCTGCTGGTCGACCGCCGCTATCAGACCCTGGTGGTCGACATCGAGCGGCTGATGGACACCCCTGAGGGGCCGAAGGCAACATGACCGCCCGCTGGTCCGCCATCCCCGGACTGCCGCCGCTGCTCGCCTGCTTCGGCCTGCTGGCGGTCTGGGAGCTGGCCGCGCGCACCTTCCAGATCAGCGGCCTGCCGCCGGCGCACGAGGCGCTGCGCCAGCTGCCCGCCATCCTTGGCGACCGAGAGGCGCTGTTCCACATCTTCGACTCGCTCAGGCGGATGCTGATCGGCTTCGGCCTCGGCGTGCTGTTCGCGATTCCCCTGGGCCTCATGATGGGCCGCAGCCGCCTCGTCGCCGCCGCGCTCAATCCACTCTTGATGACGATCTATCCAGTCCCCAAGGCGGCCCTGATGCCGATCATCATGCTGTGGCTCGGCATCGGCGATGCCTCCAAGACGCTGGTGATCTTTCTGGGGGTGAGCCTGCCGGTGATCTACCACAGCTACCAGGGCGCCCGGGCGGTGGAGGAGAAGATGCTGTGGTCGGCGGCGGCAATGGGCATGACCCCATTGCAGCGGCTGGTGCGCATCGTGCTGCCGGCATCGCTGCCCGAGATCTTCGTCGGCCTGCGCACGGGGCTGGTGCTGGCGCTCATCACCATGGTGACGAGCGAGATGATCGCGCGCCAGGCCGGCGTGGGCAACATCCTGTTCAACTCGCTCGACATGGCGCTCTACGACACGGTCTACGCCACCATCGTCATCATCGGCGCATTGGGCTTCGTGCTGGACGTGGCCTTCGAGCGCCTGCGCGCGTGGCTGCTCGCCTGGGCCGAGCCCGTGCACCAGATCGCCGTGGGGACGTCATGAGGCGCGGCGCGATCGCCGAGGCCCTGCTCGGCATCCTGCCGATCGCGCTGATCCTGGCCCTGTGGCAGGGGCTGACCAGCGCCGGCATGGCCCCGCCCTCGCTGCTGCCGCCGCCGGGCGCGGTGTTCGCGCGACTCGCCGAGCGGCTCATCGACCCGGTGTTCCTCGAGCATGCGGCGGTCACCCTGTTCCGCCTGTTCGCCGGCTTCGCCATTGCCGTCGTGCTGGGCGTGACGCTCGGCGTGGCGGCGACAGGCAACCGCACGATCGAGGCGCTGGTGCGCCCCGTGGTGCGCGTGCTGGCGCCGGTGCCCAAAATCGCGCTCTACCCCGCGTTCATTCTGATCCTGGGCTTCGAGCACGCCTCCAAGGTCGCGCTGGTGGCGGCGGACGCGCTGTTCCCGATCCTGCTCGCCACCTACCAGGGCACCAGCGCCGTGGAGCCCAAGCTGGTGTGGGCGGCGCGTGCCGCCGGCACCTCGGCGCGCAAGGCGCTGTTCACCGTGGTGCTGCCGGCGGCGCTACCCTCCGTGCTCACCGGCTGCCGCATCGGCCTCGTCATCTCCTGCATCGTCGTGTTCCTGGCCGAGATGATCACCTCCAGCAACGGCCTCGGGCACCTGCTTGATCTACGCCTCGCGCAGCTTCCACACGGTCGACATGTTCGTGCCGCTGATCGCCATCTCGATGCTCGGGCCTGGCGCTCAATGCCCTCTTCAACGCGCTCAGCGCGCGGCTGCTGCAAGGCTTCCCCGAGGAACGGTGACCCGCCCGACTCGTAGGTTGGGTCAAGCGGCAGCGATGACCCAACACAATGCAAGCGCCCTGCGCTGCCCCGTTGGGTCTGCGCTTCGCTTGACCCAACCTACGCCCACGCTCCATCGGCACTATCCAGCACCGGCCTAGGGCGATCCACCGATCCCGCGACCGTCTCGCGCGCTGTAAGGGATGCCGTGGGTAACGAGAGGAGATTTGTTATGAGGATCAGTTCAAGGATGGCGATGGTTTCGGCTGCCTGCCTGGCGGTCGCATGGCCCCTCGCCAGCGCATCGGCGCAATCGCAGCTGAGAGACCGCGTCGCCGCCGCCGTCGAGATGATCGAGAATGCGTGCACCGCCGATGTCAGCAGTTTCTGCGGCAACGTCACGCGCGGCGAGGGCCGCGTGCTGCTGTGCATGCAGGCTCACGAGGACCAGCTGAGCCGCAGATGCCAGTTCGCGCTTTATCGCGCCTCCCGCCACCTCGAACGCGCCGTCAACCGCGTCGAGCGCATCTCTGAAGCATGCGCGAACGACATCGAGGCGCAATGCGGCGATGCCGACAGGATCGGGCAGTGCCTGTTGCAGAAGAGCGGCTCGCTCTCACAGCCGTGCCAGGCCGTTCTCACCGGCCTGCGACAGGCGGTGCAGGGGCTGGCGACGCTCAGGGGCGTGCCCGTCTACAGTGCCGACGACAAGAACCTCGGCCAGGTCGCCGAGGTGACGCGGGCGCCGGACGGGAAAGTGCAGTCGATCCAGATCGCCGTCGGGCGCTGGCTCGGCATCGGCGACCGCGTGGTCACTATCGGCGCCGACGACTTCGAGCGGATGGCCGATCGCGTCAAGCTGCGGCTTGCGGGCGAGGAGGTGCGGGCCCTGCCGGAAGCCAAAGCCAAGTAGCTGCCGCGTACTGGATTTGTCGGGCAGCTGGGGCGGTCGCGCACTGCGGGGTGCCGGCCGCCTTGCCTTGTACCCGCACGCGACCTCGCCAGTTGCTGGCGAGGCCCTCAGAGACCGAGTAGGTTGTGTCAATCCCGGCGAAGCCGGGCGCAGACCCAACCTACCGGAGCCCGCATGCTCGCCGACCGCATCGAAGGCAAATGGATCGACGCGTTCTGCGAGGTGTTCGAGCGCTGCGCCGTCAGGAAGGGCGACACCGCCGCGATCCTGTCGGAGACGCAGTCGCGCGCACTCAACGTGCACCTCTCCGAGCTCGCCCTGCTGCGCCTAGGTGC
This sequence comes from uncultured Alphaproteobacteria bacterium, assembly GCA_963756735.1. Classification (GTDB taxonomy): domain Bacteria; phylum Pseudomonadota; class Alphaproteobacteria; order Rhizobiales; family Hyphomicrobiaceae; genus AWTP1-13. The sequence goes on along the minus strand of CAVWOY010000029.1, from coordinate 236,419 downwards.
CCGCCCCTTCCACATCGTCGTGCCCACCCCGCGCAACCCGCACCCCGTGCCGGTGCGATCCACCGGCGCCAGCGAGGCCATCGGCAAGCTGGCTCCCGTGGTGGCGGCGCTCGGCCAGGCCGGCTTCGTTGTCGACTGCACCATCGAGGGCCTGATGCACGCGCCCGAGACGCCGGCGATCCTCAAGGCCGGCGCGCGCATCATGGTGATCTCCAACGAGCACCCCGAGGCGCTGGAGCGCATGGCGCCCGACAGCGCGCTGGAGAAGAGCGTGCGCGCCGCCGCCAAACTGCTGCGCGGCGCGAGCGCCATGACGGTGAAGTCGAACGCCGGCACCAGCCTCGACATCGCCATGGCCGGCGCGCCCACCGTCGGCATCTGGGGCTGGACAGACAAGCCCGGCACGCTGGCGCACTGGCCCGGCGGCATCGTCGTCAGCTTCCCCAAGAGCGGCGCCGTCAACGGCACCCTTGTGCTCGACCGCGGCGACATGAACCTGACCTTCAAGCGCTACCTGGAGGCACCGGTGCGGCTCACGCTGGAGGCCGACTACGTCACCCGCATCGAGGGCGACGGCACCGACGCCGAGATGATGCGCGGCTATCTCGCAGCCTGGGGCGACCGCGAGGCCTACGCGGTGAGCCACGTCGGCTTCGGCTTGAACAGAAAGGCGCGCTACGAGGCGCTGGCCATGTACGACAAGCGCGACAGCAACGGCACGGAGCTCAGGGCGGTCGCCGGCAACTTCCTGTTCTCCACCGGCGCCAACGAGTTCGCCGGCCGCTACACGGCGGGCCACTTCGACATCCCCGTCATGCGCACCACGATCGCCGTCGACGGCCGCGAGGTGATCCGCGACGGCGCACTGCTCGATCTGTTCGACTGAGGCGTGAACTCGCGCCGCCGCCGTGCAACCAGCAGCGGCCGGCCGCTACATCGGCACCCGGGCGACGTGGTTGGTGAAATAGTTGTCGATCGCCGTCACCAGCGAGCCCGACACGCTGTCGCGCCACTGGTCGGACTTGAGCTGCTGGGCGTCCTCCGCGCTGGTGAGGTAGCCGAGCTCGAGCAGGATCGACGGCACCGTTGTGGTCTGCAGCACGACGAAGGCGGCCTTGCGGTCGGGGTTCTCCATCATGTTGGTGGTGGTGCCCATGAAGCTCAGCACCGACTGCACCAGCGCGTCGGTGCGCTCGCGCTTGCGCTCGACATCGAGCTGGACCAGGTCGGCGAGCATGTCGCGCACCGCGTTGACGTCGCCGCCCACCTTCTTGATCTGCGCGCTTTCCTGGCTCGACAGCACGTTGTCCTTCAAGCCCTTGGCGCCGCGGCGCAGCGAATCCGACAGCTGCGGGCGCAGCGAGTAGATGGTGGCGCCGCGCGCGCTGGCGCGGCGCGCATAGTCGGCATGGATGGCGATGAACAGGCCCGCCTGGTTGCGCTCGGCGAACTCGCGCCGCTCCTCGAGCGGCACGAACACGTCGGTCTCGCGCGTCATGAGCACCTTGTAGCGGCCGGAGGCGTTGAGCTTCTCGCGCAGCTTGAGGCTGAACGACAGCACGACATCCTTTTCCAGGGTGCCGAATTTCTTGGCGCCGCCATCCTCGCCGCCATGGCCCGGATCGATCACGATCACCGGCTTGAAGACGCCGGCGGCGCGGGCTTGCGGCGAGAGCGCCGGCTTGGGTGTCGGCGGCTGCAGCCCGGCGCCAGCGCCGAGACCAAGCGCGCCGGCGCGCATGGCGGCACGCGCCTCGGTCGTCGTCGTGGCCTCGTCGGCGGCCACCACGTCGATCACCAGCTTGGCGAACTTGCCGTCGCCCATCGGCTCGATGGTGGACTTCTCGACCACCACCGGCCCCGTCACGTCGATCACGACCCGCGACTTGCCGGGCGCTGACATGCCGTGGCGGAACGCCTTGATGAGACCCGCGGGCCTGTCGCCCAAGGGGTCCGGCAGGATGACTTTGACCTCGGGCAGGTCGACGAACACGCGGTTGGGGTTTTCCAGCGCGGCCACCTCGAAATCGACGGGCCGCTCCAGGCCGATGATGAACCGGGTGCGCGAGGTCTGCGTGTTCTCGGCGGGTTCCTTGGAGGCGCTCGGCGCCACCAGCGGGATCGGGATGCCGAACAGTTGCTGGGCAAACGCAGCCCCCGGCGCCGCAAACTGAGCAGCGACAGCCAAAAGCAATAGCGCACCGCAGATGCGGACGCCCGCAAGCCTGCCAAACCTCATGCCCTAGACCCCCGTCTAACCCGTACTCTTGGCGGGACAGTCCTGTTGGTTACCTGTGGAAGATGGCATTTTCCAGGTAACCGAACTTTAATCTTATGGTCCTGTAAAGGTTAACCAATTCTTAAGCGCAAGTGCCGGCGCGACACGGAGCATTCAGAATCGGCGAGGCTCACACAGAGATCCGGGAACGGAACGATGGTGCTCTTTACGGTCTTCATGGCCATGGCCTGGGCCACGGCGTCCTGGACGCCCTCGACGGTGAACGGGAACAGGGTCTGCATCTTGCGCCAGGGATATTTGTCGCGCGCCTTGTAGAGCATGTCGACGCCCAGCGGCAGGTCGTTGGCGGTGAAGGCCCACGAGCCCAAGACGTTGATATCCTTGGTGCAGATGCGATGCCATGACGTCAGAATCGAGCCGGCGTCGGTGAACTGGCCCATCTCCACGTAGGTGCCGCCGTCGCGCAGGAACTCGATGCCCTCCGGCCCGGCCGAGGGGTGGCCCGAGCAATCCATCACCACATCGGCGCCATAGCCGCCGACGATGTCGCGCACCGCCTTGATGCGAGCTTCCGCGCTTCTGTGCTTCTCGATGTCGACGGTCGCCTCGGCGCCGAAGTCGCGTGCGAGGGCCAGGCGCGGGTTCTCAGGCGCACCCACGGCGATCACGCGACCCGCGCCCATCTCCTGGGCGGCGGCGACGGCCAGGATGCCGATCGGTCCCGTGCCCTGGATGACGACGGTGTCGTTCCACTTGAACCCGCCCGCCTTGATCGCCCGGTTGAAGGCGCGGATGCAGCTGGTCAATGGCTCCGACAACGAGCCCAGCAGCAGGCTCATGTCGTCGGGCAGCTTGTAGATCTTGGTGCCGGGCAGCTCGCCGAGGTCCACGTATACGTATTCCGCCCAGCCGCCCCACAGATGCGGCGGCTTGTCGAAGCCCAGATAGCGGCCGTAGTAGACCGGGGTCAGGCACTTGTTGGCCTGCTCGGGATAGTGCTTGCACCAGTCGCAGAAGCCGCAGGGCATCAGCGGCGGCAGCATCAGCTTGGAGCCGACGCCGATCGGCTTGCCCATGAAGTCGCTCGTGAGCTCGGCGCCGATCTCGACGATCACGCCGGCAAGCTCGTGGCCCAGCGTGAACGGCCACGGCAGCGGCTTGGGCCAATGTCCCTTGAGGATGTGCTGGTCGGTGCCGCACACGCCGCAGGCGGCGATCTGGATCAGCGCGCCCTTCTCCGGCACCTTCGGCCACGGCACCTCGCGCATGACGGGGTCGGCGCCGGGTCCCGCGTAGGTGGTGACGCGGATGGCCGGACGGCCCGCGCTTGCACTCGCCATGGCTTTCCCCCTTGCGCGGTTCCTCTATGCGAAAGGCCGGCCCCTGCGACGGAGCCGGCCCTTGCGTCATCCGGACATTGGCTACCTGCGCGTCCTTACGAACGCTGATTGCGATAGCGGATCATGTAGCCGTCCATGGTGTAGTCGGTCACCTGGTGCCACAGGTAGCCGTCGGCCATGAAGGAGGTATAGCTGTCGTAGAGCTTCTTGAAGGCCGGGTTCTTCTGGTTGATCTCGGCGTAGAGCTCCTGCGCCGCCTTGTAGCAGGTGTCCATGATCTCGGGCGAGAACGGCTGCATGGTCGCGCCCTGGCTGACGAGGCGCTTGAGCGCAGCCGCATTGCTTGCATCGTACTTCGACGAAACCCAGGTGTTGGCCTCGAGACACGCCGAGGTGAGAGCCTCCTGGTACAGCTTGGGCAGGGCATTCCACTTCTCGAGATTGGCGATGAAGCCGCCGGTCGAGCAGGGCTCCCACCAGCCCGGATAGTGATAGAACTTCGCAACCTTGTGGAAGCCGAGCTTCTCGTCGTCGTGCGGACCGACCCACTCGGCGCCGTCGATTGTGCCCTTCTCCAGCGCCGGATAGATGTCGCCGGCACCGATCTGCTGCGGCACGACGCCGATGCGCTGCACGATCTTGCCGGCGAAGCCGCCGAGCCGGAACTTGAGACCCTTCAAGTCGTCGACCTTGGTGATCGGCTTGCGGAACCAGCCACCCATCTGGCAGTTGGTGTTGCCGCCCGGGATGAAGTGACAGTTGTAGGCTCTTCAGGAACTCGTTGAGCAGCTGCTGCCCGCCGCATGGAGCAGCCAGGCGTTCTGCATGCGGCTGTTCATGCCGAACGGCAGTGCCGAGCCGAACACGAAAGCGTCGTCCTTGCCGAAGTAGTAGTACAGCGCGGTGTGGCCGCACTCGACGTTGCCGGCCTGGACGGCGTCGAGCACCTGCAGGGCGCCGACGATCTCGCCGCGCGGCGAACGTCTGGATCTGGAACTTGTTGTCGGTCAGGGCGGCGACCCGCTGGCCGATCAGATCCGCGCCGCCATACAGCGTGTCGAGCGACTTGGGCCAGCTGACGGTTTGACGCCACTTGACCTCGGGCATCGATTGGGCAATCGCCGGCGCCGCAACCGCAACGGCCGCCGCGCCTAGCCCGCCCGCGCCAGCGGCCTTGATGAATTTGCGCCTGGTAGTAACCTTGGACATTCCCTTCCTCCTTGAAGCTGCAGCCGGTTTGAGCGGTTCTTGTATTGCGCGAGGATCGCGAAGACCGAGCGCGGCCCCGACGTCTCCACGCCAATCCTCGAGCCCGGCGGGCCGCAACATAGTGCGTTTTGCAGCAGCCGTGAACTGCACTTTCGTTAATGTGGGAAGTGAACCATCACTGGCGAAAAGTGCCTGCCGTTTGGGCATGCCCACCCCGCGGTTCGGCCCTGCGCATGGCTGGTCTGCACCTTCCCAGGCCCCAGCCGGTGCCGCGGTGGCGACGCTAGCGCGCCAGCACGAACGCGCCCCACAGCAGCACCAGGCCCGAGGCCGGCAAGCAGCAGGTCCATCAGCAGGCGAAACCGGTCCGCGTCGAGGCGCAGCACGAAACCCTTGGCGAGGCGCGATCCGATCATCAGGCTGGAGCCGATCAGCAGCCCGCGCAGCGCCGTCTCGAGCGGCAGGGCGTCGAAGCGTTGGAACACGATCGCCTTGGTGATGCCGACCGCCATGGAGCCCAGTGCCTCGGTCGCCAGATAGGCCCCCTTCACCAGCCCGTAGGCGAGAAAGAACGGCGTGTTGATGGGCCCGGTGGAGGCGACCAGCCCCGACAGGAAGCCGATCGCCGGCGCCGACCAGGGTCAGGTGCCACGCCTCTATCCTGCAGCCCACGCGCCAGCAGCCAGCGCCGCGCCGGGATCATCACCAGGAACAGGGCGCCGAGAATGCCCTCCACCAGACGCGGATCGAGAACGAGCAGCGTGCGCGCGCCGAGCGCGGCCATCGGCACCGCGCTCACGCAATAGTAGGCGTTGGCGCGCCAGTCGATCTCGCGCCACCACACCAGCACCCGCGACAGGTTGGCGAGCAGGGCCGCCATCGCCATGATCGGCACTGCCTCGTGCGCTCCGAAAGCGAGCATCAGCGCCGGCATCAGCATGATGGAAGCGCCGAACCCGACGATGCCGGACAGCGTGCCGGCCGCGAGCCCCAGCGCCAGCACCGCAAGCCAGGTCATGTCGCGGACGTGACGCGCCGGCGCATCACCCTCTCTGCCGCAGCCATGACGAGCGCTGGCATCGCTTCCCCGAGCCCCCGTGGGTCATCACATTCTGCATATCCTATCGGTGCGAGCTTTGCTCGCTTCCCCCTCCACTATTGACAGCCCTTTGGGGTCGCCGCATCTGATACGGGGCTGCTGCGATCTCAACGGGGCGCGGGCCTTGGGAGGACGAGGATGACGACGGCTGCCGACGCTCCGGAGCAAGCCCCTGCCATAGGCGGGCGCAGGTCGATCAGGATCTACGAGTACACCGACATGGTCTACTGGTGGGCCATCTGGTTCGCCGCGCTGGTGTGCATGTTCCTGACCGCCACCTTCGGTGAAAGCTTCACGATCGGCGACAAGGCCGTCAAGATCCACTCCAGCCCATGGGTCGGCATCGGCTTCCTGTTGATCATGTTCAGCGTCCAGATATTCACCCAGTTGCGCGCGCGCGGCATCTACGCCGTCATCATGATCCTGGCGCTGGTGGTGATCGGCCTGCTGGTGCACATGCTGGTGGGCTGGACCTTCATCTGGGATCTGGTCTCCCTGGTGAAGGTGCACATGAACATGGCCTTCTATGTCATGATGTTCGTCGTCTCGTTTGCACTTTGGTTCTACGTCACCATCATCCACTCGCGCCTGACCTACGGTTTCGTGCACTCCGGCGAGGTCGGCTGGCGCTCGCCGCTCACGGGGCAGGTCGAGAGCTATCGCCCGCTCAACTTCCAGGTCGTCAAGCGCAGCGACGATCTCATCGTGCACACCATCCTGGGGTTGCGCTTCCTCGGGCTCGGCACCGGCGATATCGAGGTCAAGTTCGACGTTCCCGGTGGCGGCAGCCAGCACCACGTGTTCAAGAATGTCTGGCGCCCCGAAGCCAAGATCGCCATCATGGAGCGCCTGATCCAGGCGAAGCACTAGCGTACCAGTCAACGCCGACGGCGGACGCTCAGCGTCCGCCGTCGCAGATTGCAGTCGGTGCCTGATGGTTCAGCGGCCGAGGACGTTGAAACTCGACGCGCGCCAAGCCCTGGCCGATCATGCCGATCACCCTGGCCGCTCCGCGCGACAGATCGATGACGCGCCCGCCGATGAACGGGCCGCGATCGTTGACCACCACGTCCACCGAGCGCCCGTTGCCAATGTGCGTGACGCGCAGGCGCGTGCCGAAGGGCAGCGTGCGGTGGGCGGCCGTCAGCCCATCCGGGTTGAAGCGGGCACCCGAGGCCACCACGCGGCCCTGGTAGTAGAAGGAGGCCACCCCGTGCGTGGCCGAGCCGGCGGCAATAGGCCGGGGGCGGTTGGCGCCAAGCGCCCTGCGCGGCGCGCGGTGTACGCTACGGCGCAAGGCGCGGCGGGAGGCGTGCTGGTGGTGCCGCACGCGCTTGGCGTGGCGCACCTGGCGGCGCTTGCTGACGCGAGGCCTGTCGTTGTCGGCCTTGTAGCGGCGCGGGCGACGGTCGTCGTCCCGGCCCATGTGGACGCGAGCCGTGCGGCGGCGGTCAAGCTTGCGCCGTTCGCCGGACCCCGCTTGAACCCGTTCGCGCACGTCGGCCTTGCGCGCGCCGTCGCCGGACGATGCAGCCGCAGGCGCGGGCGCGCTGGCCAGCCCAATTGCGACAAGGCCGATCGCCAACCAAACAACTCTCATGACTTCTCTCCTCTGTACATGACGCAGCCGGCCCCGGGGCTGAAACCGCAATGCTCGTCAATGCGGAGAACGCAACACGCGTCCCCGACAGAGCTTCGCCAAGAGCGGTGGTGTGCTCCCTCTGCGCGTGCGGTAGTGCCCAAGCCGGCGGCCGGAATACCGCAATGACGCGGCCGCGTTCGACCTCTGCGCCATCAACCGGCCGGCGCAGACCGAGCAACTCTGGCCCGCGCGGTCAATGAATAATTATGAACTTGATTCAAGGCTTTGCCGCAGTTTGCTCAACTGCCACAGGAAAATCCCAGCGCTTTCGGGCAGGGACACGCCGCGTGACGGCGCAGCCACGCGACAAATGGCGCCACACGCGGCGCTAAACCCGGCTCGGGAAAAGTGCACGCGCAAACCGGCGAGGCCGTTGCGATCGCAACCCTGGAGCGGCGCTGGCTACTATTCCGCCCTAGAAGGAGCCGCTATTGCGCGCTAGAGCGAGCCAGGGAAGGAGCCGCCGTCGATCAGCAGGTTCTGCCCGGTGATGTAGCTCGCGTGCGCCGAGCACAGGAACGCCACCACCGCGCCGAACTCCTCCGCCGTGCCGAAGCGCCCCGCCGGCACCGCGGCCTTGCGCTCCGCATCGATCGCGGCGACGGGAACCTTGCGCGCATCCGCTGCCCGCTGATTGACCGAGCGCAGCCGGTCGGTGTCGAACGGACCCGGCAGAATTCCGTTGATCGTAACGTTGCGGCCCGATGCCTTGCGCGCCAGCACGGCGACGGCGCCGGTGAGGCCGAGACGCGCGCCGTTCGATAGCTCCAACGAAGCGATAGGCGCTTTGATGGCCTGGGACGTGATGTTGACGATGCGGCCGAAACCCCGCTCCATCATGCCGTAGATGGTGGCCTGGATCAGCGCGATCGGCGAAATCATGTTGCCCTCGACCGCTTTGCGCCAATCGTCGAGCGAGAAATCCTTGAAGTCGCCGGGCGGCGGACCGCCCGCGTTGTTGATCAGGATGTCGGGGCTTGGGCAGGCAGCGAGCAGCACCTTGCGGCCGGCCTCCGTCGTCACGTCGCAAACGACCGGCGTCACCTTGCCCCCGGCGGCCGCGATCGCCTTGGCGGTGGCTTCCAGCGCCTCCGCCCCACGCGCGCAGATGGTCACCTCCACGCCCTCGCGCGCCAGCGCCTCGGCGCAGCCCTTGCCGAGCCCCTTGGAGGCCGCGCAGACGATGGCCTTCTTGCCCCTGATGCCGAGATCCATGGTTTCCTCACGTGTTCATGCCTTCGCGCACGAGCATGCATGCCAAGCGAGCACCGATCAAGCCAGGGTCGGCCGTCACTTCCTGCGCCGCCTACAAGGTCATGCCCGCCCTCGAGCAGTTGAAGAACGGGGGTGCGACCCTCGTGTACCCGCACCAGCAGCTGTGCCGGCCGACCTGCATCGTCCACCTGGATGGAGAGATACTCTACAGCGAAGGAGAGCATCTGACGGCGGCGGGAGCGGAGCTTCTGCGGCCCATGTTCGCTCGCGCACTGTCGAGCCCCGCGCGCCGTTCCACAACCAGATGAGCAGCTGCGCGGCTTGACAGCTAGCCGGGTTGCGTGGAAGGTGAATGCAAGGGGTCCATCGCGATTACCCCGTGAGGCGGCAGCCCAAACATCGCGTCCTGAACCTCGCAATTCGAGAGGAGGACGCATCATGCCGTCGACCACCGAGATCACTGCCCAGCAGCTTTCGCGCCTGATCGGCCTGCCCAATGCACCTGCCATCGTCGATGTGCGCATCGACGAGGACTACGCAGCCGACCCGCGCCTGATCCCCGGCTCGCACCGCCGCGACTTCGCCAGCGCTGAGGAATGGGCGCCGCACTATCGCGGCCGCGCGGTCATCGTCACCTGCCAGAAGGGCCTCAAGCTCAGCCAGGGCGCCGCCGCCTGGCTGCGCCACGCGGGCATCGACGCGCAGACGCTGGAAGGCGGCTTCGAGGCCTGGAAGGCCGCGGGCCAGCCTCTCGTGCGCACCGCCAAGCTGCCGCCCCGCGATCGTGCAGGGCCGCACCGTCTGGGTGACGCGCGCGCGGCCCAAGGTCGATCGCATCGCCTGCCCGTGGCTGATCCGCCGCTTCGTCGACCCGAGCGCCGTCTTCCTGTTCGTGGCGCCGTCCGAGGTGCTCGGCCGTCGCCGAGCGCTTCACCGCCACGCCCTTCGACATCGACGGCGTGTTCTGGAGCCACCGCGGCGACACGTGCACCTTCGACACCATGCTGACCGAGTTCGGGCTCGACGACCGAGTCGCTGCTGCCGCCTGGCGACGATCGTGCGCGGCGCCGATACTGCGCGGCTGGACCTGGCGCCGCAGGCGGCGGGGCTGCTCGCGGCCTCGCTCGGCTTCTCGCGCATGTACCGCGACGACCTCGCCCAGCTCGAGGCGGCAATGACGCTCTACGACGCCTTCTACCGCTGGTGCCGCGATGCCGCGGAGGAGACGCACAACTGGCCGTCGACCAAGGCAGCCGCCTGAGAGGCTCCGCCGTGACCGACACCTCCGTTGCCGGCGCCACCGCCATCGACGGCGAGAATGGCCCGACCTTCGCGCGAGGCGCTGAAGGTCTGGGCCAAGATCGGCATCCTCTCCTTCGGCGGCCCGGCCGGCCAGATCGCGCTCATGCACCGCGTGCTGGTGGAAGAGCGCCGCTGGATCGACGAGCCGCGCTACCTCAACGCGCTCAACTTCTGCATGCTGCTGCCGGGCCCCGAGGCCATGCAGCTCGCCACCTACGTCGGCTGGCGGCTGCACGGGCTGAAGGGCGGGCTGGCGGCGGGCCTGCTGTTCGTCCTGCCGGGCGCGCTGGTCGTGCTGGCGCTGTCGGTGCTCTACGCCGCTTTCGGCAAGCTGCCGCTCGCGGAGGCGCTGTTCGTCGGCATCAAGGCGGCGGTGCTCGCCATCGTCGTGGAGGCGCTGCTCAGGATCGCCAGGCGCTCGCTCAAGGACAACGTGGAGTGGCTGATCGCGGGCGCCGCGTTCGTGGCGATCTTCTTCCTCGCCGTGCCCTTTCCGCTGATCGTGCTTGCGGCGGCGCTCATCGGCTTCTTCCGCGCGCAGATCGCGCCGGCCGCCGCTGCCGACACCCGCGACCTGGCGTCCCGCTCTCGCGCAACGCTGGCGACCGGTCGCGCGTCTGGCTCGCCATCTGGATCGTGCCGCTCGCCGCGCTTGCCGCCGTGCTCGGCCCGTCACATGTCATCTCGCAGATCGCGCTGGTTCTTCTCCAAGCTCGCCGTGGTGACGTTCGGCGGCGCCTACGCGGTGCTGGCCTACATGGCGCAGGACGTCGTCGAGTCCTACGGCTGGCTCACCGCCGGCGAGATGCTGGATGGCCTGGGCCTGGCCGAGACCACGCCGGGTCCGCTGATCCTGGTCACCGAGTTCGTCGGCTTCCTCGCCGCGCACCGGCACGGCGGCGGCAACCCGTGGGCCATGGGCGTGCTCGGCGCGCTGGTGACGCTGTGGGCGACGTTTGCGCCGTGCTTCCTGTGGATCTTTGCTGGCGCCCCCTACATCGAGCGCCTGAATGCCGAGCCGCGGCTCAAGTCGGCGCTCGCCGGCGGTGACGGCGGCCGTGGTCGGCGTGATCCTCAACCTGACCGTCTGGTTCGCCCTGCACGTGCTGTTCGCCCGCGTCAGCGACCAGCAGGTGGGGCCGCTCCGGCTGCACATTCCCGAGCTCGCCTCCATCTCCGTGCCGGCCGTGCTGCTGTCGGCCGTCGCCATCGTGCTGCTGTTCGTGCTGCACCGGGGCGTTTTGACGACGCTCGCCGTGTGCGGCGCCCTGGCGCTCGCCTGGTACTGGGCGGCGGCCTAGAGTCTTTCCGCTCTTAGTGGAATCGCGAGGGATTCCCAAATCAGGGGCGATCTGATTCAAGCTGCGTGCTGGAGCGGAGGCCAGCACGCGATGGCTCGACCCTACTCTCTCGACCTGCGTGAGCGTGTGGTTTCGCAGTTGGAGCGCGGCCTGTCGTGTCGGCAGGTGGCGCGGCTCAACGACATCGCCCCATCGACAGCGGTGAAGTGGCATGGCCGGATGCGCGAGGCTGGCAGTCCTGCGTCCAAGCCGATGGGTGGCAAACGGCCCTATCTGCTCGCAGGCGAGCGCGAGTGGCTGCTCGCCCGCCTCCGGAAAAAGCCGGACCTGACGTTGCACGAGCTGCTGGACGAATTGGCCGAGCGCGGCATGGTGGTAGCCTGCGACACGCTTTGGCGCTTTCTGAAGCGCGAGGGCGTCAGCTTCAAAAAAAACCGTGCTCGCCTGCGAGCAGGACCGGCCTGACGTCGCCCGCCGTCGCCGGTGGTGGCACCGGCTGCAGCCGCGGCTGGCGCCCGAGCGCCTGGTCTTCATCGACGAGACGTGGACCAAGACCAACATGACCCGCACGCACGGCTGGTGGCGGCGCGGCGAGCCGTTGAAGGCGAAAGTGCCGCACGGCCACTGGCGCACCACCACCTTCCTGGCAGCCCTGCGAATGACGCCATCACCGCGCCGCTCGTGCTCGACGGCCCGATCAACGGCGAGACCTTCCGCGCCTACTCGAGCAGGTGCTGATCCCCACGCTCGAGCCCGGCGACATCCGTCGTGATGGACAACCTCGGCTCGCACAAGGGCGCCGAGGTGCAGCGCCTGCTCCGCGCCGTCGGCGCCAGGCCGCTGTTCCTGCCGCCCTACTCGCCCGACCTCAACCCGATCGAGCAGGCCTTCGCCAAGCTCAAGACCCTGCTGCGCAAGGCCGACGAGCGCACCGTCGAAGGAATGTGGAACCGCATCGGCAAGCTCATCGACCGCTTTACGCCAACCGAGTGTGCGAACTACTTCCGCAACGCTGGATATGGTTCCACATAAGTCGGAAGGGCTCTACGCCGCCCGCGCCGGTGCTACAGCCAGCCCTTGCGCCGGAAGTAGAGCCACGGCAGCACGGCCGCCACCAACATCAGTGCGAGCGCCATGGGATAGCCGTAGGCCCAGTCGAGCTCGGGCATGTTCTTGAAGTTCATGCCGTAGATGGTGCCGACCAAGGTCGGCGGCAGCAACACTACCGCCAGCACCGAGAAGATCTTGATGATGGTGTTCTGCTCGTTGTTGATCATGCCGAGCGTGGCATCGAGCAGGAACGTGATCTTGGTGGACAGATAGCCGATGTGGTCGGAGAGCGATTGCACGTCGCGATTGGCGGTCTTGACGCGGGCCTTCAATGCCTTGTCGTCGCCGCGCTCGGCCATGACGTGGCCGAGATAGGTCAGCAGCCGGCCCAGCGTCAGCAGCGCCTCCCGCGAGCGCGAGGTCAGCTCGCCCTCGCGCCCGATCGCGCGGATATTGATGTCGAACCTGAGCGACCGCGTGCGCTCGCCGCCCTTCACCGCGAAGATGGTCTGCGAGAGCTTGTCGACCTCGCCCTGGATGCGCTCCACCCGGTCCGCCTCGCGATCGATGATGGCCTCCAGAAGGCCGACCATGACCGCCACGCCGCTCATGCAGGCGGCGTCCTTCTTCTGCGCACGGCTGACGAAGATCTGAATCCCGCGAGGCTCCGCATAGCGCACGGTGACGAGCCGGTTGCCCGACAGAACGAACGTGATGGGCGTGGCGATCGGCGGCTCGTTGGGGATATCGGGCTGGTGCAGCACCAGCGCCGTCATGTAGTGGGCGCCGCCCTCCTGGTAGAGGCGGCTCGAGGCCTCGATCTCGGCCATCTCCTCGCGCGTCGGCACGGCGATGCCGAGGGCCTTCTCCACCAGCGCATCCTCGTCCTTGCCAGGCTTGAGCAGGTCGATCCAGACCGTTCCGCCCTTTATCTCTCCGTTGCGCTGGCGCTTGATCAATGCTCCGTCGGCGGCGTCGTACATCGTGAGCATGGGACATCCCCGGCCTGTGGCGCGGCCCGTAATGCCGATGATTTGCGCCAATGGCAAGCGCCCGCGCCCACCAGCTTGGCGTGCTAGGTGGGCACGGTCTCCCCCGGGTACCTGCCCGCGCGTCTGAACATCAACAGCGCGAGCAACCCGGCAACGGCAAACAGGCCCTGCAGCATCAGGATCCAGGCATCGGCCCCGATCCCGAACACGCGCCCGACCCAGTCGTTGAGCTGCTCCAGACGCAGCACGGCAACTGCGGCCACCACCACACCCGAGATCTGCCCGACCAGCTCACCCTGCTTGCCCAGCCGGCGCAGGAAGTAGAACAGCAGCAGCAGCACCCAGGGCGCAATCACGATGCTCAAGCGCAGCGGCGGCCGGCGCCGTTGCGGCCGAACAGGACGTTGGCGGTCTGCTGGTAGCCGTAGTCCATTGCCGGCCAGAACAGCATGGCGAACGCGCCGATGATGATGCTGGGCTCCAGCCGCGGCACCAAGCTCGGCGTAGTGCAGGTCGATGCTGTCGCGCCAAACGGCCAGAAGCGCGCCGATGGCAACGATGATGAGCACGAAGAACACCTTCAGCGGCAGGAACACCAGCGGGTCCAGCGTCGCCGAGAGCGAGCGCGTGTCGGGGTTGCGCTCCAGTCTCTTTACGGCGAGCGCGAACTGCGCCTGCACCTTGCAGCAGGCGGCACCTACGAGCTGGGTCTGGGCGGGGAAGCAGTAGCGCTTCTTGGCCATGTCCTCGGCTTCCTCGAGCAGGGGGTCCGCCTTGCAGTTGCGCGCAAAGCTCGACAGCCCGGTGCGCTCCTGCGCCTTGTCGCGCAGGTCGCCGAGCGCGCTCAGGATCGCCACGCGGCCGCCGCCCGTGTCGCGCTTGTCGGCCAGCAGCGCTTCGGGCGAGGCCTCCCACACCGAGCGGGGGTCCTTTCGCAGATACCACGCGAACCCGAAGGACAGGACGAGCACCACCACCAGGCCGGTCAGGAAGCGAAGCCTGCCGTAGGGGATGTGATTCCAGTAGAGGTGCGCGAACACCACCGACGGCAGATAGAAGGCGCACAGCGCCAGGATGCCGAGGACGGGAAAGAAGAAGAACAGGTAGCTATGGGCGACCACCATGGTCGGCCAGTCGACCTCCCAGAACTCCCAGATCAGCAGGGCCGTGGAGGCGATGAAGGAAACGCCCAGGATGACAAACGATGTCGTAACGAAGACGCGGGCTCCGACCATGGCTCCCTCCCCCAGCAACCCCCGCCAGGCGAGCATGATTAGCCCAGTTTGTCGACGGTTAGCCAGTGCCGCGCGTGGCACGTTCTGCCTCACACGCAAGTGCCAAAAGCAAAGGGGCCGCCAGTGGCGGCCCCCGTGAGCTCGGTGACGATGACCGGAGCGACGAAGCGGAAAGTCCCTTTGTCGGCCCCGTCCCGTTCAGCTTTCGCTGGAGGTTGCCCCAACGTCAGCACGATCGAGCAGCGCCATCGCCAACTTCGAGATCCCACTGATCATTGGATCACCTCCTTCCGTTGTATTTAATCCTGGGCAATCTATAGCACGCTCACACCTTTCCCGGAAGCGGCGAGTTGCCGCTCCGCGCCGCGTGCCGAGTTGCAGGCGCCGTCGGTCGGTCAGTTCCTGACCTGACCGTTGGCGGCGCCTTCCAGGTCGAGCTTGAGCTCGGAAGGGTCGGTCGGGCGCCGGCAGCGGCCGTCGAACTCGGCACCCTGCTCGATGGCGAGCGAGATGTGATGTATGTCCCCCTCGACCCGGGCCGACGATTGCAGCGCCACCGTCATGCCGCGAATGACGCCGGAGATCTTGCCACGTACGATGACGCGCTCGGCGGCGACCGTGCCCGTCACCTTGCCCTGCTCGCCGATGATGACCTCGGCGCCGGCCACGTCGCCTTCCACCTCGCCGTCCACCTGCAAGGTGCCCTGGCTGATGATCTTGAGGCCCTGGCCAATGATCTTGAGGTCGTTGCTGATGACCGACTTGTTGCCAGTGTCGCTCGGTCCCGACCGCCGCTGCTGCTGCTGCGGCATGTTGAGCGGACTGGCATTGTTGGACTTCAGTGGCTCGAGCGGCTTGGGCTCGGCCGAAGAGTTACGCGTGAACATGAAGGCCCCCGGAGGTGTGATTTGGGCGTGGTTGAGATCGCCTAACCAGCATCCCGCCATGGTAGAATTATGTCAACTGGAGGACCAAGTGCGGGCGCCGCCACGAGCGCGGGCAAGCGGCGCACCCGCAAGGCAAAGGCCCCTTTTTCCCGGTCTTGGGCGAGCAGCACCTGGAATGTCGAAAGGGTTAAGGACGCAGCCGCATTTTGCCATCCACAGCCGCTGACCCAGCGGTTTCGCACTCCCAACGTCGAGGCCTCTTTACGGGCACGCGCGGCTGGAATATTGTGGCCTCGGACAGCCGAGCGAAAGGTATGCGCAAAGATGATCTCGGAAGATTGGTCCGGCGACGTGCTCGAGTTCTGGTTCGAGGAGACCAAGCGGGAGCAGTGGTTCAAGAAGGACCCTGCTTTCGATGCGGCCATCCGCCGGCGCTTTCTGGCGCTGCACGAGGTTCTGGCCACCTACACCAGCGAAGCGCTGTTTGCCAAAGCGCGCACTGCGCTGGCCGCCATCATCGTGTTCGACCAGATGTCGCGCAACATGTTCCGCGACACGCCTCGCGCCTTTGCCACCGACGCCCGAGCCCGCTGGATCGCGCAAGGCGTGATCGCCAAAGGCCTCGATGCCAAGATGACGAAGGACGAGCGCATGTTCCTCTACCTGCCCTTCGAGCACGCCGAGGATCGCAGGGCCCAGGAGAACTGCGTGCTGCTGATGGCGTCGCTGGGCGATCCCGAGCTCACCAAGTGGGCGCAGGCGCACAAGGACATCATCGACCGCTTCGGCCGCTTCCCGCATCGCAACGCTGTGCTCGGGCGGGCGTCCACGCCGGAGGAGATCGAGTTTCTGAAGCAGCCCGGCAGCTCGTTCTGAGCTGCGCGAAAAATCCTTCAGCGACAAGGCCCACCGCTTGCTGCACCCATCGACATCTCGAAGCGGCACCGGCCTGTTCGCCTTGCGGGTGCTGACACCTTCGCGCTCGGCTACTTCCTCACCTATCTGTTGCGCTCGGTGAACGCCGTGGTGGCGCCCGACCTCGTCGCCGAGATAGGGCTGGGCGCTGCCGAGCTCGGCCTGCTCACCGCCGCCTACCTCGGCGCGTTCGCGCTGTTCCAGCTACCCCTCGGCATGCTGCTCGACCGCTACGGTCCGCGCCGGGTGCAGGCCGCGCTGCTGGCGGTGGCAGCCGCCGGCTGCGTGCTGTTTGCCGCCGGAGGCGATGCGGTGACGCTGACGGCGGCCCGTGCGCTCATTGGGCTCGGCTTTGCCGGCGGCCTCATGAGCGGTTTCAAGGCCGTGGTTCTCTGGGTTCCGGGGCCTCGCCGCGCGCTCGCCAATTCCTGCGTGATGGCGTTCGGTGCGCTCGGCCTGCTGATGGCCACCGCACCCACCGAGCTGGCGGCGCGAACGATGGGCTGGCGCATGGTCTTCGTTGCGCTCGCCGCAGCTACAGCCGGCGTCGCGCTGCTGATCTTGACGGTCGTGCCCGATCCGGCCGAGCGCTCCCAATCGACCTCGCTCAGCCAGCAGGTGCACCAGCTCGCCCGCATCTACAGCGACAAGGCATTCCTCGCCATCGCGCCGCTGCTCGCAACCACGGCAGGCACCCACATCGCCATCCAGACGCTGTGGGCGGGCCCGTGGCTGCGCGATGTCGCCGGCCTCGATCGCACCGGCGTTGCCAACTACCTGTTCGCCATGGGGGTGGCGTTCCTGGCCGGCATCCTGGGCAGCGGCGCCATCGCCGACTGGTTGATCCGCCGCGGCGCGAGCGAGCTCGCCGTGATGGTCGCCTTTCTGTTGCTGTTCCTGATCGCGCAGGCCGGCATCGTGCTGGAGATCACCAGCTACGGCCTGGTCTTCTGGCTGCTGTTCGGCATGAGCGGACAGGTGGCCATTCTGGCCTACCCGTGGCTGTCGGCTCGCTTCGGCGCCGAGCTCTCGGGGCGTGCCAACACGGCGATGAACCTGATCATCTTCCTCGCCGCGTTCCTCATCCAGTACCTGATCGGCGCCATCATCGCCCTCTACCCGCAGCAGGCCACGGGCGGCTTCGATCCGCGCTCATATCAGACGGCATTCGCCATCTTCCTCGGCCTGCAGATCGTGGCGCTGGCGATATTCCTCGCCAACCGGCGACTGCTGCGGTCGGCCGCGCCGCGGCCTACCAGCGGATGTCCAGATTGACGTAGGGCGCGCGCACCTGCACCCGGCCCTTGTCAGGGTCCACCTTTACGTCGGTATGCGGGGCCTTGACGGCCACCTTGCCGCTGTCCTTGCCGACCTTCACCGAGGTGTGCGGCGCCTCCACCACGACGTTGCGGCCCGCATCGGCTTTTGTGGCCGGCGTTGCCTCGCGCGCGGCACCCTTGTCGGCGACGAGCTGCATGCCGTCAGGCTGCGCCGCCTCGGCCAGCGCGCCCTGATTGCCGACGCTGCTCGCAAACAGCGTCTTGCCGAGATGCGGTGCCGTAAAGCCCAGCGCAACGGCTGCCGCGAGCCCCGCAACCGCGAGACCCGATGCAACAAGGCGCAGCTTCGACGTTGCCATGGCGGTCACTCCAAACTGATTGCGCTTGCTTTGCAGCATCCTCGTCAACGCAAGCGGCCCAATCGAGACCGCCAGTTGCGGCCGCGTGTCGCGCCTTCGTCTCGCCTCCCCATACCTGAAGGGGCATGAGGTGGGGACACGCGCGGCGCCAAGGTTCGCCCAGCAACCAGAGCGGGATCACTCATGCTATGTTGCACGAGGGCAACGTTCGCTGCCCCATTTCGTTGCGTGTCGAGAGTTGCGTTGCCATGGTTCTGCGTCATCCCGCCCGCGCGGCAGCCGCCGCCAATCGCGTGCTCGTCGGCGATTGCCTGCGAAGAGCTCGCCAAGCTGCCCGACGAGAGCGTCGACCTCGTCTTTGCCGACCCGCCCTACAATCTCCAGCTCGAGCGCGACCTGCTCAGGCCCAATAACACCGTGGTCGACGGCGTCGACGACGACTGGGACAAGTTCTCCAGCTTTGCCGAGTACGACCGTTTCTCGCGCGCCTGGCTCGCCGAGTGCCGCCGCATCCTCAAGCCCAACGGCGCCATCTGGGTGATCGGCTCCTACCACAACATCTTCCGCCTCGGCGCGGCGCTGCAGGATCTGGGCTTCTGGATCCAGAACGACATCGTCTGGCGCAAGACCAACCCGATGCCCAACTTCCGCGGCAAACGCTTCACCAACGCGCACGAGACGCTGATCTGGGCGGGGCGCGAGCAGAAGTCGCGCGTCACCTTCAACTACGAGGCCATGAAGGCGCTGAACGACGATTTGCAGATGCGCTCCGACTGGCTGTTCCCGATCTGCTCGGGGCCCGAGCGGCTCAAGGACGGCGCTGGCCGCAAGGCGCACCCGACGCAAAAGCCCGAGGCGCTGCTGCACCGCCTGCTGCTCGCCACCACCAACCCCGGCGATGTCGTGCTCGATCCCTTCTTCGGCACCGGCACCACCGGCGCAGTCGCCAAGCGCCTCGGCCGGCGCTGGCTCGGCATCGAGCGCGACCCCGACTACGCCGCCGCCGCCGAGGCGCGCATCGACAAGGTGCGGCCGCTGCCGCCCTCGTCGCTGGAGGTTGCCAAGGGCAAGCGCGGCGAGCCGCGCGTGCCGTTCGGCACCATCATCGAGCTCGGCATCCTGGAGCCGGGCACCGCGCTCACCGACGAGCGCGGCCGCATCCGCGCCGAGGTGAAGGCCGACGGCACGCTCGCCGTGCAGGGCCGGCAGGGCTCGATCCATCGCCTCGGTGCCGAGCTGCAGGGCAAGGCCGCCTGCAACGGCTGGACCTTCTGGCACTACGAGGTCGAGGGACGCAGGCAGCCGATCGACGCCCTGCGCGAGCTCGCCAAGCGCCAGCTCGGTCTCACCAGCGCGCCCATCGTCGTGGCCGCGGAGTAGGCGGCAACGCCAAGACGCCTGGTCGGTGTGCTCATCGGCTGGCTTGGCGAAGGAGCGGCGACGGCCCCCATTCTCGACGTTGCGCGGCGGCACAGCTGCACGCATGCAAAGTCGCGCAGTAGCCGCCGTGCCCAATTGCCAGGTCGTATGCTCAACCGAGCTTCTTCAATGGCTTCGCCATCTCGATCGCGGTGTCGATGAAAACCTGCGCGAAGGGGGCCAAGGTTCGGTTCTTCAATGCGACGATGCCGATCGAATAGCCCGTGCCGGTTGTCGCAACAGGCAGCATCTTCATGGACAAGTGCTTGCCGAAGTGCAGCATCGACAGCGGCAGCATGGTGACGAAGCCTCTCGCCAGCAGATGCTGGTGCAGCGGCACGGAGAACGAGACGACGTGCGCCTGCGGTGGCTCCAGGCCCTTGGCGCGAAATGCATCGGCTATCATCGACCCGGGAAGACTGTCGAGCGGGGGAAGGACCCATCGCTCGCCGAGAAGATCGGGCAAGGCCAGCTGCCGGCGCTTGATCTTCTTTTGCGCCCCCACGACGACGACAAAGCGGTCCTCGAACAGGCGTATCATCTGCAGGTCGTCTCCGAAGGTGAGCCCCGATACGGGCGCCACCACCAGATCGACGGTGCGCTGAGGCAGCTCCCGGCTGAGCAGCGCGTCGCGGTTTGCGGGCACGACATGGACCGCGACCCTGGGTACTGGCGCGAGAGACGCTCGATGATCGCCGACACGAAGCCTGCCGCGAGCGTCTCGTTGCAGCCGATGCGCAGCTCTCCCGCCGCGGGATCAACCAGGAACTCCAGCTTCTTCACGCCCTGGCGAAGCTCGTCGAAGACGGCGACGCCACACTTCACCAGCGCGCGACCATAGGCGGTGGGCTCTATGCCCTTCGGCCCGCGGTCGAACAGCCGCAAGCCGAGCACGTGCTCGACCTCGGCGATCGCCTTCGACACCGACGGCTGGGAGATGGCCAGATCGGCAGCCGCCTTCGCCATGCTGCCCGACTCCGCAACGGCGAGCACGATGTGCAGGTCTCTGAGCTTGAGGCGCCGCCCGACGCGGTCGGACCATTGCATGGCCAGGCTATGCCCAAAAGGGTATGGAACGATCAAACAATAGAATTAGCAGCTATGGGCCGCTTCGGCTACTGACGCCCTCGCCCAACGCACCTCCATGAGTGTGCCTTGCCATGCCGGCAGTGGTTCGAGCCGGCATGCCGCGTGGATCAACGCACCCAATTCGTTTTGTCTTGCGACCGTAGAGGCTGCCATGACCTTGGAAGAGATGACACTGACACTGTTTGCCGCCTGCAACGGCGCTCGCATCATCGCTTACTTGCCGCAGCTCCTGAAGGCTGCAACCGACAAGAACGGTGCCGCCTCCATTTCGCTCATGACATGGTTACTATTTATGATCGCCAATCTCTCGACCGTGGCTTACGCCCTCATCAACCAGTCCGATTGGTGGCTGGCAGCTTGCTTCACCGGCAACGCACTTTGCTGTGTTGCCATCGTCCTGATCACAAGCTGGAAACGCCGCAGCCACGCCTTGCACGCGCGCCATGCCGAGGAATCGTTCTGCCCCGTCCCCGAGAAGGGGTAGCGGACCTCGGCCGTTCCTACCGGCTGGTCGAGGGCAATTTTGAAGGCAGATTGACGACAATGAGTCCGTTGCTCGTACCTGAACCGCTACTTCCTATCCAGATACCGCGCCTCGAGGTGCCGGATGCGATCCAGCGTGTGCTTGGCGATGCAGGTCGAGACCGCGCCGCCCATGCCCGTGCCGCCGAACCACTCGTAGCCCACGGGCTCGGCACAGTCGGCCTGCCGGAACTGCACCCAATGGCGCTGCGCTGCGGTCAGCTTCTTTCGCCAATCGAGGCGCTGGGCGGGTTTGAGCTGCTGGCGTCGATCGAGGCCAGCACGCGCTTCCAAACCGCGTTGAGATCGCGATCGGTCTTCTCGGCGAACTTCCCGAGGCAGCCCTTGAGCTCGACGTTGGACATACTGGAGGCACAAGCGCGCTCTATGAGGGTGTCCGTCGCCGGGGTCTGCGCCACTGCCGCCGAGACGCCGAGACCGAGAAGCAAGGCTGCCATTGCTGCGGGGCAGGTCGTCCGCGGCGTCGACAGCGATCGTGGGCACTTGCGCTGCATGAGGCATCGTCCTTGGGCTGCGAGCTTCACCAGCATAGCTGAAGCCGCCGGTTGACAGCAGTCCCGCAAAACCCCACACCAAGCCGCAATAAACCACCGAGCCTAGACGCATGAAGTGACACCGCGATCGGCCGCACCAGCCGCCTTCTGGGAAGCGCTGGCGGTCTACCTGCGCCCGCGCGTGCTGATCGTGCTGCTGCTCGGCTTCTCGTCCGGCCTGCCGCTGGCGCTGTCCGGCGAGACGTTGCGCGTGTGGATGGCCGACCGCGGCGTCGACCTCGGCACCATCGGGCTGCTGTCGCTCGCCGGCCTGCCCTACACGCTCAAGTTCATCTGGGCGCCGGTGGTCGATGCGCTGCGACGTGCCGTGGCTGTCGGAGCGCCTCGGCCGGCGGCGCGGCTGGCTCGTCGCCTCGCAGCTGCTGCTGATGGCGACCATCCTGTTCCTCGGCACGCGCGATCCCGTGCCGGCGCCGCTGGTGGTGGGGCTCGGGCGCGCTGCTGGTCGCCTTCGCCTCGGCCACCCAGGACATCGTCATCGACGCCTACCGGGTCGAGAGCCTGCCGACCGACGAGCAGGCGGCCGGCATGGCGGGCTACGTCGCCGCCTACCGCATCGGCATGCTGGCGTCGGGCGCCGGCGTGATCGGGCTCACGGCCTGGCTCGAGGCGCAGGGCGTCGACAAGGAGGTCGGTGTGGCCCATCGCCTACGCGGTGGCTGCCGCGCTCGTGCTGGTCGGCCTGCTGGCGGTGCTCCTCGGCCGCGAGCCCGACGCGCCCGAACGCTGACCGAGCCCGCCGGCGCCAAGGCCGACGCGCTGACGCGCGTGTTCCGCACCGCGCTGGAGCGCCTTCGCCGACTTCCTGACACGCGATGCGGCCATCGCCGTGCTGGTCTTCGTGGTGCTCTACAAGCTGTGCGACGCGCTGGCCGGGGCCATGACCGCGCCGTTCGTGCTGTCGCTCGGCTACGACAAGGCGCACCTATGCGGCGATCGTCAAGGGCGTGGGGCTTGCCGCGCTGCTGATCGGCGGCTTTGCCGGCGGCGCCGTGGCGCGCGCCATGCCGCTCGCCACGCGCGCTGTGGCTGGGGCGCCATCCTGCAGATGATCTCCAACCTCGCCTTCGTGTGGCTCGTACTTCCAGCCGGTGAGCGCCGGCGCACTGACCGTTGCGATCGTGATCGAGAACTTCACCGGCGCCATCGGCACGGTGATCTTCGTCGCCTACATCTCGGCGCTGTGCGGCAATCCCCTGCACACGGCGACCCAATATGCGCTGCTGACCGCGCTCGCCTCCACGGGGCGCACGTTCCTCTCCTCGGGCACCGGGTTCCTGGCGGGCGCGATCGGCTGGCCGCTGTTCTTTGCCGCGACCGCGCTGGCGGCTCTGCCCGCGCTCGCGCTGATGGCCTGGCTGCAGCAGCGCGGCCACTTTATCGCCGCTCGATGCGGAGAAAGACGGTAAGCCGTAGGTTGGGTCGACCCCGGCGAAAGCCGGGGGAAGACCCGAACACAAGTTCAGCACCTCGGCGGTGTTGGGTCGGCGCTTCGCTTGACCCAACCTACAAATTGTTCCCGAACAGGTTCCAGGGAAATCCCGCAGACGCCTGCTGCGGACGGGCGGCGGGCTTCTCGGCCTTCTCCGGCTTCTCGGCCACCTTCTTCTTCACCGCCGGCTTGGACGGCGCCTTGGCCTCGGTCCTCGCCTCGGGGGGCGGCGCCGGCTTGGCGCTGGTCTTGACGGTGGGGCTCGGCGGCGGGCCTTGCGGCTCTGCCTGGCGCGCGACGAACTGGTTGCGGTTCTTTGCGGGCTCGGGCACGGCCGGATTGGCAACGACCGGCTGCGCGTTGGCCGCCTGCATGCGGTTCTGCGGCCAGCTGGGATCGAGATAGCCGTGCAGCGTAAAGGCTCCCAGAATGAGCCCGGAGGCGATCAGAAAGCCCGCCAGCAGAAGCCTTACCGTTGCCATGCCGCCCTCCCCTCTAACGCACAAACGCGGGCGCAGCAGATCAATCCCGGCGAAATTAACGCGGCGAATGTGGAGTTTGTGCGACGGCCGTGAACGTCGTTTCTGTGGCTCCTGACAGCCCTCGGCACCACGGCCGGCCGCCAGTCTGGCCGCCTCCGCCGCCCCGTGGCAGGCTCGGCCCGCCATGGCGCCCGAATTCCCCTCTCCTGTGCCGCGATTGCTGCGAGATCGTCCCCGCCTCTGCGGCGGTCTGCCCCACGTGCGCCGGCCAACGCCTCGTCGCCCACCCCGAGATCGCCACGCTCGGCATCGCCCACATCGACTGCGACGCCTTCTACGCCTCCGTCGAGAAGCGCGACCGGCCCGAGCTGGCCCAGGAGCCTGTCATCGTCGGCCACCCCGGCGGACGCGGCGTGGTGACGACGGCCTGCTACGTCGCCCGCAAGTTCGGCGCCCGCTCGGCCATGCCGATGTTCCAGGCGCTGGAGCTGTGCCCGCACGCCACCGTCATTGCCCCCGACATGGCCAAGTACAAGCGGGTGAGCGAGGACATCCGCACCATCTTCGCCGCCGCCACCTCCGTCATCGAGCCGGTCTCCCTCGACGAAGCCTATCTCGACCTCACCGACGACTACCGCACCGAGGCGCCGCCCGCCGCCGAGGCGCTGGCCGCTGATCGCCGCCCGCGTCGAGCGCGAGGTCGGCATCACCGTCTCCATCGGCCTTTCCTGCAACAAGTTCCTGGCCAAGCTCGCCTCCGACATGAGAAAGCCGCGCGGCTTCTCGGTCATCGGCGCGGCGGAGGCGAAAGGCTTCCTGGCGCCGCTGTCGGTGCGCAAGATCAACGGCGTCGGCACCGTCACCGCGCGGCGCATGGAGGAGAGCGGGCTTGCCACCATCGCCGACCTGCAGGCGCTCCCCGAGCAGGAGCTGATCGCCCGCTTCGGCAAGTTCGGCCGCCGCCTCGCGCTCTACGCCCACGGGCAGGACGACCGCCGCGTCACGCCCTGGCGCCCCACCAAGAGCATCTCGGCCGAGACCACCTTCCGCCAGGACACCGGCTCGGCCGACGAGCTGCGCGCGGTGGCCCAGAGGCTCAGCGAGCGCGTCGCCAGCCAGCTCGCGCGCAAAGGCCTCGCCGGCCGCAGCGTGGTCCTCAAGCTCAAGACCTCCGACTTTCGGCTCCTCACCCGCAGCCGCTCGCTCGCCCACCCGACCCAGCGCGCCTCGGTGATCTTCGAGAGCATCGCCGCACTGATCGGCAAGGAAGCCGACGGCCGCACCTTCCGCCTGATCGGCGTCGGCGTCGGCGATTTGGCCGAGGCGACCGCCGCCGACCCCACCGATCTGTTCGACTTCTCCATCTCTCCGCCCGCGGGGAGAGGGACGGGGTGAAACGCTAGCGCTTGCTCGCCTGCCACTTGGCGTCGGCGGCGCCCTTGGCTGTCCCTTCCATGACATCGCCCTTCACCCAGCCCGTGTACTCGGTGCCGCCGGCGCGGAAGGTGATCTGGTCGGCGTAGAGCTTGCCGTCGGTGATCGGCGCCACCACGTTGCCGGTCTTCACCGTGCCGGTGATCATCTGGTACCTCTGCTCCAGCACGAGCTCGCCTTGCCCTATGGTCCAGGTGCCGTCCACCTTGGCCGGCACGATCCACAGGTAGGCGCGGCAGTAGCCCGGTGCAGCCCTCGATGACGTGCTCCACCTGATCGGCCTTCCAGTCGCCCATGTCGAAGGTGTTGGAGACCAGGCGGGTGCCGGGCTTCATGTCGAGCAGGGTCGGGCGCAGCTTGAGATTGAGGCTCGACAGCAGGAACATGGTGACCACGTCCGCCTTGGAGAAATCGCTCTGGAAGATGTCGCCGTTGATGAAGGCGGCCTTGTCGCCGACGCCTTCCTTGGCGGCGTTGCGCTTCGACAGCTCCACCATGTCCGGGTTGTACTCGATGCCCAGCGCCTTGGCGCCGCGCTTGGCTGCCGTGATCACCGTGCGTCCATCGCCCGAGCCCAGGTCCACCACGTAGTCCTTGGGCGTCACCTTGGCCATGTCCAGCATGCGGTCGACGAGGGCCTGGGGCGTCGGCACCCAGATGACGTCCTTGCCCCTCTGCCCGACCTGCGGCTCGTAGTCCTTCCCGGGGGCCTGTGCCTGGACGATGCCCGCCGCCATGACGACGAGCGACTGAGAATGCGCCAAGCCAACGCAGCGCGACGTGCGGAAAAGTCATGAGCTTGCTCCGGGTCAACTCGGTGGTGTCGGTGATAAGGGGTGCATCTCGGTGTTTGGCTGGGGCGGGAGGAATCGAACCTCCGTATGGCGGAATCAAAATCCGCTGCCTTACCGCTTGGCTACGCCCCAACACGGCAAAGTTGTGAACCTGCGCCCCACTATACGCTGTTTCACTATTGCGCAAGTGCATGCCACGGTGCGGTCAAGAGGGTACACCACAACAGTTCGGCGAGGTTGAAGTCGGGACCCCCACGGCGCCTAATGTGGCCGCGGGGCGGCACATCGGTGCGAACGGCATGATGGGAGAAGCTGTGAGGGCGGCAGTTGCCGGACTGGCGATCGGTGCGATCCTTGCTTCGCCGCCTGCATCGGCCGCAAGCTTCAACTGCAACGCGGGCGGGCTGTCCCGCGCCGAGATCGTGATCTGCACCGAGCCTCAGCTCTCCCGCACCGAGGAGCTGCTCGCCCGCCGGATCGACACGGTCGCGCGCCGGCTGAACTACGGCCAGTACCTGGGGCTGCGGCACTGGCAGGCGGAATCGGCGCAGCAGCGCAATCTGTGCGGCCCGGACCGCAGCTGCATCTCGGCGCACATGCGTGCGCAGGCGCGCTTTCTCGACCGCTTCCAGCAATGCCTGGAGAGCAGGCTCGCGCGGCGCGGCTGCCTGCGCGAGGCGCTTTCGCTCGAGCGGGAGATGAGCGGCGCGGCCGGACGGCGCGGTGCCGCCGGCGCGCCCTAGTGTGATGATCGAGAAGTCCGCCACACCGCGCGAGGCTAGGGGTCACAAGCGGACTTCTCGATCTATCACACTAGCAACTCCTAAATTCTAGTGTCCCTTATGATTCCGAGGTTCGCTCGGGACCCTGGGATTGAGTACTGGCGAACTTCGGAATCGGGACACTAGCGGGCTCAGGCCTTGCCCAGCATCGCCTCGACGTATTCCCAGTTCACCAGGTTGTCGAACCAGGCCTCCAGGTACTTCGGCCGCGCGTTGCGGTAGTCGATGTAGTAGCTGTGCTCCCACACGTCGACGCCGAGGATCGGCGAGGCGCCGTGCATCAGCGGGTTCTCGCCGTTGGGCGTCTTGGCGATGGCGAGCTTGCCGTCCTTGACGGTGATCCACGCCCAGCCCGAGCCGAACTGGGTGACGCCGGCCTGCACGAAATCGGTGCGCATCTTGTCGTAGCCGCCGAGGTCCTTGTCGACCATCGCCTGCAGCTTGGCCGGCAGCTTCTTGCCGCCGCCGCCCTTCTTCATCCACTGCCAGAAGTGGATGTGGTTGTAGTGCTGGCCGGCGTTGTTGATGAGCGGCGCATTCTTCTCGGCGAACGCCTTCTTGCAGATCTCCTCCAGCTCAGGTTCTCGAAGGGCGTGCCGGCGATCGCCTTGTTGCCGTTGTCGACGTAGGCCTGATGGTGCTTGTCGTGGTGGAACTCGAGCGTCTCCTTCGACATGTGGGGCGCCAACGCGTCATAGGCGTAGGGAAGTTCGGGAAGCTTGAACGACACGGGAACTCTCCGTTCTTCAGGATGATCGGGGGGCTTCAGGAAACTGGGCCGGAGCCTAGCGGCGCAGGGTTCCGAAGACAACGCGCCAGATGAACGAAGGGTGCGCCAAAAAGCAAAAGGGCCCGGCAACCCTGAGTGCCGAGCCCCCTTGGATCACGCCGGGGAAGATACGTTTTCAGGGTGACAGCACGATAGGAGTTGCAGAGTGAACGCATTCTGAAAGCGGGGTTCATGCAAGGTTCATCAATGCGGCCAAGGTGCAAGCCGCTGACGCCGCAGCGTTTCCAGCGCGCTCTATGCGTTCGCGGCCTGTGCAAAAGGCCCCGGCGCGCCTACAGCGCTGCCCAATGCGAACCCGCAAAGCTTCCGCACTGCCGTTCGCGGCACGCAAGCAGCCGACAATGGTCAGGCGAGCTGCCAGTCGAGTGTTATGTCGGCCTTCAGCACCTTGGAGATCGGGCAGCCGGCCTTGGCGCCTTCGGCGATCTTCTGGAACTCCTCGCGCGAGATGTTGGGCACGCTCGCCTCCAGCTTCAGCGCCGACTTGGAGATCTTGAAGCCGGGGTTGTCGGATTCAATGCGTCACGGCCGCGGTGGTGGCAATGCTGGTCGGCGTATAGCCCGCCTGCTGCAGACGCGAAGGCCAGCGCCATGGTGAAGCAGCCCGCGTGCGATGCCGCCAGCAGCTCTTCGGGATTGGTGCCCTTGGTGTCGCCGAAGCGCGTGTTGAAGCCGTAGGGCGTGGTGGCGAGCACGCCGCTCTGCGTCGACAATGCACCCTTGCCCTCCTTGCCGGTGCCTTGCCATTGCGCGCTGGCGGTTCTGGTGAAGGAAGCCATGGTGATGATCCTTTGCTGGAAAGTGGGGATGCAGGCGTCGACCGCATGCTAGCGCCGCCCGCCATCCTGGACCAATCAAAATGCGGTCATCGGCGCAAACGGCGTTTGCCCGCAACGGGCCGCTAGCGCTTCTTGGCATCCGGCAAATCGCTCTCCGACGACCAGCCGCTGCCGGCATCCTGCGCCTTGGGCCCGAGCTGTTGGCGAGCTCGACGCGCGCACGCCGCCCTCGGTCTTGCCGGTCGGCTGCTGCTTGCGCGGCGGCACGATGCGCGGGTCCTGCGGCGCGATCTGCATGAGCTCCCGGGTGATGCCGGGCGTGACGACCGACAACGGATTGACGACAAGCTGCGGGTTCTCGAGCCTGCCCAACATGGCATAGTTGATCGCGAACATGCCTTCGCGCTTGGGCCCCGTCAGCAGCTCGCCGAACAGCGGAATCTCGGAGAACATCTTGTTGAGCGTAGAGAGCGGCGTGAACGCGCCGCCCACCTGCAGCATGCGGGTGCGGAAGTCGAGCCTGCCCTGCATGGTGGCGCTCACCAGCGGCCCCTCGATCGATGCATTGTTCAGAACGAACTGACCGTGCCCGACCGAGAACGGCGCGCGCAGGGTGTCGAACTCGAAGCGCTCGCGCACCACGTTGCGCCGGGTCGGCGAGTCCGGAAGGTTCTGCACGCTGATGGTATCGCCAAGCACGTGGAAGCGCGACGCGGTCAGCAAGCCGGTGCGTTCGGCGACGCCCTGGCCGTCGAGATTGACCTCCAGGCTCATGTCGCCGCCGACGGCGTGCGGATAGAATCCAACCAGCTTGAACACTTGGCCGGCGTCGTTCGATTTCGCAACCAGCAGACGCGGCCGCCCTGCCTCATAGCGCAGGTTGGCCTCGAGCTGCTTGTTGGGCGCCAGCGTGCCGCGCACCTCCAGCTGGTTCATCTTGCCGGCGCGCTTCTGCATCGACAGCCGCACGCCGCGCAGCGAGGTCTCGTAGAACCCCACCACCGTGTCGATCTCGGCGCGCAGGTCGACCCCCGGGCGCTGCTTGGACCCCTTGTCGGGCGCGATGTTGGCGTCGAAGAACGACTGGAACATGTCCTTGCCGTCGTAGACGGGGCCCTTGGCGAACACTTCCCAGACGTTGTCGGCGCGCAGCTTGCCGTGGGCCTCGAAGCTGGTGACGACGTTGATCGAGAACTGCGGGAAGCGGAACTCCTTCACGCGGAAATCGGCGCCCGCACCCATCCATCCCGCAATCGCCACGTTCTCGCCGTGCAGCTTCACGTTGCGCAGCTCGATGGGATGGTTGGCGCCCTTGCCGAGATCGAACTCGAACAGCGCGGGACGGCCCTTGGGCTTGTGCCAGGCCAGGCTTTCCAGAAACAGCTCGGCATTCGTCAGATCGGCGCCGAGATGGATGTGCCGCTCGCCGCGGGCATCCTGCTCGACGGTGATGTCGACGCCGACGCTGCCCTGCACCAGGTCGTTGACGTCGAGGCCGAGTTGGGCGCGCTCCGAGTTGTCGAGCATCGCCGTGATGCGCAGCGGCGGCTGCCGGTCGGCGGGCGCGTCGAACACGCGCTGCCAGGTCGCCTTGGCGGGCACGCCCTTGACCAGGAACTCGGCCTTGGCATCGGCCGCGGCAGGCGCTCAGGTCGACGGTCAGGTTCACGCCCTGGGCGTCGTAGGAGCCCCAGACGTTGCGCACCTTGCCGTCGGTCACGCGCAGCCGGCCCTCGACCACGCTGTCGCGCGGCTGGAACTGCGGCGTCAGCGGCAGCTTGCATTGACGTTGCTGTCGATCTTGCCGTCGATGCCCGCCAGCGTGATGCCGCCCTCCCGCAAGGCGCGTTGCGCGTTCTGGTCGAGCATCTCCAGCGCCAGCGTCAGCGGCCCCTGGCCCCTGAGGGCGAGACGGCCCGGGTGGCGGCAACGGGCTCGTCGAGATCGACCGAGAAGGTGCCCTTGAGCGCAAGCTTGCGCCCATCGCTCGCGGTCATGCTCCCTTCTGGCGCCGTGAACTCGACCGAGCGGTTCTCGACCCGCAGGAGGCCGCGCGGCATCTCCAAGGCCGGCCATCCCTTGACCAGATGCAGCTCCAGGTTGGCGCCCTCGAGGGTGAACGACACACGATCGCCGCTGCCCATGGGTGCCCAGTCCGAGCCGGGAGGCCCGACGCCGCGCACCAGCTTGAACGCCCCGCCGAGCATGTTGCCGCGTGCCAGACGCTGCACTACCCAGGTGCGCGCATGCGGCGCCACCCAGCCGGGCCACAGCGTCTTGAACACGGCTGCGCTCATCGGCCCGATCTTGGCCTCGAGCTGTCCCTTGGCGGTGCCGCCGACGTTGGCAACGTCGCCCTGCGCAGTGACCTCGGCGCCCCCGGCACGCAACGCGAACTGGCTCAGCACGATCCTGCCTTGCTCGGGCGCCAGCAGGCCGCGCGCCGATACCAGCTCGATCGGCAGGCGCTGGGTATGCGGCGGCTCGGCCGCCAGCCAGCCATCCGTCGACTTCATCTCGAAGTACCACCCGGGCCCGTCCGGCCCGCTCGCCGCGTGGACGATCGGCGCCGGTGAAGTTGAGGCCGGCTGTCGCCCCAGGTCAGCACCGAACGTGCAATATCCAAGCGGCGCGCAATCGCCGCTGTAGGCCAGCTCGAAATGCGCCCCGTCGACCCGCATCGGCGTTGCCGGCCAGCCAGGGCAGGGCAACCTTGCCGGCTGCCGCATCGACCACGATCTTGCCGCGCGAGAATCTCGCCGGCCCTGGACATCTCGAGCTCGGCGTTCGCCGAGACCGGCAGGTCCAACCCTTCGAGGCCGACCAGCTGCGGGAAGCTGCGCGCCAAGCCCCGCGGCACCAGGTTCTGCACCGACACCGCGAGCTTGAGCGCCTTGTTGTTGACGTGCTCGTAGGTGCGGAAGTTGACCTCCCAAAGCCCGGCCAGCGACTCGATCTTGGCACGGCCGGCGATCGAGCTGCGGGTGCGGCGATGATCGAGATCGAGATCGAACTCGCGGCACGTGCCAGATGCTCTTGCGGGTGCCGTTGTCGACC
The DNA here is from genome assembly GCA_963756735.1 of uncultured Alphaproteobacteria bacterium. GTDB lineage: Bacteria > Pseudomonadota > Alphaproteobacteria > Rhizobiales > Hyphomicrobiaceae > AWTP1-13. Next base: position 205,199 of record CAVWOY010000029.1, on the reverse strand, counting down.
ATGACGGTGGCAGACCTCAGCCCGATTTCGCGCAGGTAGGCGCTGGCGTGCTCACGCCGCCGCGCACGGCGCCGATGCTTCCGACAGCACCTTGACGAGATCGATGCGGCCGAGCGTCCAGTCGCCGCCGTCGGGATGGCGCGGCGCGGCCGGTTGGGCTGTGTCCACCGATCCTCGCAGCGCCGGCGAGCCCGACGTGAGCTGGTGGGCGGACGGCGAGAACTTGAGCGAGAGCGTGCCGTCGTCGGAATAGAACAGCGTCAAGCGCGCCGACACGAGATCGATGGTCTCGACCGCCAACCGCCCCACCAACAGGGCCCTGCGGCTGAGCGACACCAGCGCCGAGGGCGCCATGGTGAGCGGCTCGCCCTTGGCATCGGTGACGCGCACGTTGCCAAGCTCGAACTGCAGCAAGCCCACATCGTTCAGGCGCAGCGCAACCGTCTCGATGCGAACGCTCAGCGCCCGGCCAGTTCCTCGGCGATGCCCTTCTCGAACGTGCCGAGCGAGAAAATCGAGGGAGATCGGCCCGTGCATCAAACGCACGTAGACCAGGCCGGCCGCCACTATGCAGGCGAAGACGGCAGCCGCCGCCACCTTGGCAATCACCGAGAGCAGTCCGCCGCGCCCTCTTGCGCCCGGTCCGCGCGGATCGTTGCGCGCGGACTCCCCGATGGGCCGGACCTCCAGCAGTCCTGCTATGCGCCCCGGTTTTGGTCACGCCGCTCCCTCGATCGGTCGATGACCCAGCGCGGACCTCGCGGGTCTGCGAGATCCCTTGGCGCTTCCCCCGCGCCAAGGGTGCTGCCGACGATGCCCGTGGCCTCGCCACGGCTGGATCAGACGCGGCGTCTTGGGCAACCTGAGGCTCGAACTCAGGCGAGTCAGAATTGCGGGCAAAAAGCGACCAAAGGAAGGCGCCAAACCCTTTGCCCACAGCTCCCTATGGCGCTCGAAGTCATGTGTGCTAAGACGGCCTTCGCATGGGGGCTTCGGATCGTAACGGAGCGGGCACTCTGGTTCGCATACTCGCTCCTGCGCCTGTCACAAAGCTGCAGTTTGGAGTTGTGGGTCCATGTTCACGCGAAAGCACGCCAACGCTGGTGCTCCACCACCACCCCTGCCCAACGGCGGCCGCCAGCCGGCACCCAGCGTCAGGGCGGTTGCCGCCCCGCCCGGCATCCGGACCGCCCTCGATCATCGGCGCCGACCTGGTGATCGTCGGCAGCCTGGAGTCGGCCGGGGAGGTGCAGATCGACGGCGACGTGCAAGGAGACGTGCACGCGGCCCGCATCGTCGTCGGCCAGCAGGCCCAGATCACCGGCGACCTCACCGCCAACGAGGTGGTTGTCGGCGGCGAGGTACAAGGCTCGATCCGCGGCAACAGCGTGACCTTCCGCTCGGCCGCCCGCATCGAGGGCGAGGTCTACCACAAGACGCTGGCGATCGAGCAGGGCGCCTACTTCGAGGGCAAGTCGCGCCGCTCGGCCGATCCGATGTCGGTGCAGCTCACCGCCAATGGAGCGGCGAACTGATTGGAGCCGCTCACAGGCGCAGCCGATGCTTGGCGATCTCGTAGAGCATCAGCGCCGGTCGCCACCGCCAGGTTGAGCGAGTCGAGACGGCCGGCCATCGGTATCTTGACGAGCCGCGTGCATGCGGCGCCTAGCTCTCGCGACAGCCCAGGACCCTCGCCGCCCATCAAGAGCAGAGTCGGCGCGCGATAGGGGCGAGCCCGGAAGTCCTCGCTCGCGCTCAAGTCCGTGCCGGCGATGTCGCCCTTCCATCGCGGCAGCCAGGCCAGGCATTCGGCAAGCGTCATGCGCGCCAGCGGCACATTGAAGATCGAGCCCATGCTGGCACGCACCGCCTCGCGCGCGTAGGGATCGACGCAGTTGCCGACGAGCAGCACTCCTCCGCCACCGACCGCATCGACGGTGCGGATGATGGTTCCGAGGTTGCCGGGATCGCGCACGCCTTCCAGCGCCACCCAAAGCGCCTCGGCTGACACGCTCTCGGGTGCAGGCGCAGCAACCCAGCGCTGCTCGAACACACCGAGCACGGTCTGGGGATTGTCCTTGGCGGCGATCTTGCCCAGCACCGCGTCCGACACCTCGAGGCACTCCGCGCCCGCAGCCAGCGCCCAATCGAGCAGCTCACGGTGAACCCCGCTCGCCGCGGCCTCCGCCAGCAGCACCAGCATCCTCGGCTTCCAGCCGGCATCGCGTGCGGTGACGAGCACGGACGCGCCCTCGGCTACGAACAGGCCCGTATCGCGCCGGACCTTGCGCATCTCCAGCGAGCGGATGAGCTTCACCCGATCGTTCTGCAGGCTGGTGATGGCGCGCTTGCCGCCGCGCAGCTCAGGCGCGCGCTTCATGGCTCACCCAGCGCGTGAACAGCGAGGTCGGCAGCAGCCGCCCGCCCGATTGCTCGACAACTGCAAGCTCGCCGCTCTCGGCAGTGCCGGCGCGCCCCGCGAGGCATTCGCGGACCAATGCATCGGTGGCGAGCGCGGAAGCGCGGATGGCATAGGTGGTGAGCACCAGCGCGGACTGTGCGGGTGCCAGCAATTGGGCACAGTCACGCAGCAGCGGCGCCAGGTGGGCGAACACCTCCCACACCTCGCCCTCGGGCCCCCGCCCGAACTTTGGGGGATCGACAAGGATCAGGTGGTAGCTGCGGCCGCGGCGGACCTCGCGCGCAACGAACTTGCGCGCATCCTCGAGGATCCAGCGCACATGCGCGTCGTCGAGCTTGGAGATGGCCTGGTTCTGCTTGGCCCAGGCGATGGCCTTCTTGGAGGCGTCCACGTGCGTCACCTCCGCCCCCGCCTTGGCCGCCAGCAGCGAAGCCACGCCTGTGTAGGCAAACAGATTGAGCACCCGGGGCGGCCCGTCGCGAACGCCGGCCAGCCGCTCGAGCATCCACTGCCAGTGCGGGGTCTGCTCGGGGAAGATGCCGAGATGGCGGAAGCTGGAGAGCCGGCATAGCGCCGTCACCCCGAGCACACGGACGGGCCAAGTCTCCGGCACCGCCTTGTTCCTGCGCCAGCGCCCGCCCTCGCCCTCCTCCTCCGCATTCGCGCTCTTGAAGCTGGCGTCGGCCCGCAACCACACGCCCGGCTCGCACCTCGGCCGCCAAAGCGCCTGGGGCTCGGGCCGCTCCACGGTGAAGCGGCCGAAGCGCTCGAGCTTCACCCCGTCGCCGCTGTCGAGCAGCGCGTAGTCCTCGAACCCCGCGGTGGCGATGACGCGCAGGCAGTCGGCCCGCGCAGGTCCTGCATCCTCAACCAAGCGCTCATGCTCCGAATGGCCGGCCATGGCCCATGCCTCGCAAGATTCGGCTCCGCAGGGTCCGATACCCGGTGCGCGCCGTCAAATGGCCCCTGCCGGCGCCAAGCAAGCGGCACAGCGCCGTGGTTATTGAAACTACCCGCGCCAGATGCGATTTGATTGAGCGATGCTCACCATCGGCGCCCTGTCGAGACGGCTGGCGGCTGGCCTGGGTGCCCTCGCGCCGCAAGCGTTTCCTGCAACACCGGGCGCCGCCACCGCGGGTGCGGTTCTGATCGCCTATGTTGGCCTCGAATGGATGAGCTTCATTCACGAGTACCGCGGCGTGCCCGTGACGCCTTGGAATCCCGGGCTCGGCCTTGCCTTTGGCATGATCGTGCTGAAAGGGGCAGCCTACGGCCTAGTGCTGGCCCTGGGCGTGATCGCCGCCGAGACCCTGGTGCTGCACACCGACCTCGGCTGGCCCCTGATCCTTGCTGTCGCGGCCGTGGTAGCGGCGGGATATACCGGCGCGGCCCGTCTGGCACGTACCTACTTGCGCCTGGACGTCGGCCTCGACCGCGTTCGCGATGTGCTGGTGCTGCTCGCAGCAGCCGTCGCCGGCGCGGCGTGGTCGCAGCGCTGCTCGGCGGGTTACTGCTCACCGACAAGGACTTCGGCGCCGACGTGGCAGCAGAATCCATCGTCGCGCTGTTCGTCGGCGACGTCCTCGGCATCGCCGTCGTCGCCGCCATCAAGGCCGGCGCCGAGGACTTCATCGAGAAGCCCGTCGACGATGCGCAACTGCTGGCCGCAATCAACCGGTGCCTTGCTCGCGTGTTCGACGAGTTGTCGCAAGAGCAATCGCTGGCGGACCTGCGGCGGCACGTGGAGCGCGTGACGCCGCGCGAGCTGGAGGTCATGGACCTGGTCGTGCAGGGCTTCACGAGCTCCGCCATCGCCGATCGGCTGGGCATCAGCGTGCGCACCGTCGAGAGCTACCGTATGCAGATCATGGACAAGATGCAGGCCGCCAGCGTCGCCATGCTCGTCCGGCAGGCGATCCGCCTCGGGCGCCTGTACCCCGTAGAACTACCCCCCGACCTCTCCGAATACCCGCCGTAGCTCATCTCACTATGTGTGGAGGGGACGCCTCGTCGCGCCTTGCCGGCGCACATCATACGCGAGCCCCGAGGATACTCACATGCGCACACATCGCACCGCCAGCCCGAACAGCCTGGGGCGGCGCCACTCAGCTCCACCTTCCGCAAATCGCCGTGGTCTGGATGGCGCTCAATGCGGTGGTGGCAGCCGGCGCCCTCATGCTGGCGCTGACTTTGCCGCAGCCGTTGTTGCTGCCCGCGCTCAGCATCCTCTTCGTCGTAGTCGGGTTCGGGGCGGCGAGCGGCCTCTTCCTCAGCGGATACCGCCTGCAGAGCGATCATCCGGGCTGGGAGACCTCCGGCCTGCTCGTGTTCCTCGGCTTTGCAGCAGCCATTCTCGCCGACCTTCCCGAGGCGCTCACCGCGCTTGGGGCAGCTGACGACAAGCTTGGCGACGGCTTCCGCCAACTGACGCAGCACCGATCCACTCTTCAGGCCGCCATTCCTCGGAGACCCGATGGACACGATGTATTCGGAGCTCATAGCCCTCGCCCAGGTCGTCATCATCGACGTCGTTCTGGCAGGCGACAATGCCATCGGGTGGGTCTCGCGGCATCCCGCGTGGCGCCCGAGCTGCGCGCCAAGGTCATCTTCTGGGGCATTGTCGGCGCGGTGGTCCTGCGCATCACCTTCGCCGCCGTTACCGTGCAGCTGCTCGCCATCGTCGGCCTGACGCTCGCCGGCGGCATCCTGCTCTTGTGGGTGTGCTGGAAGATGTACCGCGAGATCCGGCATGTGCCGAGACCGGCGGGGGTCGGCGCCCAGGCCGTCGGCGGCGAGCGGACGATGGCACGCTCGGCTTTTGGAGCGCGATCACCCAGATCGTGATCGCCGACGTCTCCATGTCGCTCGACAACGTGCTCGCCGTCGCCGGCGCCGCCAAAGGCCATACCTGGGTGCTGGTGGTCGGCCTCGCCATCGCCGTGGTGCTGATGGCGGTCGCGGCAACCTTCATCGCCCGGCTGCTCGCGCGCTATCCCTGGATCACCTGGGTCGGCCTCATCATCGTGCTGTACGTGGCGGTCGACATGATGTGGCGCGGCTCGCTCGAGGTTGTCTGCGCCTGGGTGCCCGAGGCCGTCTGCGGCCTGGGCCTGGTTGCGGCGATGGGATCGTTGGCGGGCTGGTAGGGCCGTATGCCTCGGTGCGCGTCGCCGTGCCCTCAGCGCCCCACCTCGTAGGGACCGCCGCGCTCGATGGCGCGCTGGTGTGCCGGCCGGGCGCGCAGCCGCTCATCGAGCCGCACGAGATTGGGATAATCCTTCAAGGGCCCGCGCGCGCCCCCGGCATCGAGCACGAACGACAGCTGGATGTCGGCCGCCGAGAACGTATTGGCGACGAAATAGTCCTGGGTCCCGAGCGCGCCGCTCATGTAGTCGAAATGGTTCTTGAGCTCGCTGTCGATGCGCGGCGCAAGCGGTGCTCCGGCTTCCTTCAGGCGCCCGACATAGAGCTTGAGCAGCAGCGGCAGCATCGCCGAGCCTTCCGCGAAATGCAGCCAGTGCACGTAAGCAATGTAGTCGGGCGAGGTGAAATCAACCTTGGGCGCCAGGCGGCCGTTGCCGTACCTGCCGACCAGATACTCCACGATGGCGCCGGACTCGGCCACCACCAGGCCGGCATCGCGGATCACCGGCGATTTGCCGAGCGGATGGATCGCCTTGATGGCCGGCGGCGCCAGGCGCGTTGCCGGATCGCGCTGGTAGCGAACGATTTCGTACTCGAGGCCCAACTCTTCCAGCAGCCACAGGATGCGCTGCGACCGCGAATTGTTGAGATGGTGGACTTCGATCATGGCCGGCGTCCTCGTGTTGCGATTGCGTTCTCGGCATCGACCGGCAAGCCAAACTCATCGTTGTCGTCCCGGTGCACAACCAAATCGCAAAAGAATTCTAGTCGATGTCCTCTACCGGCTCGCCGCGCGCCGCCCGAGACGCGGTGCGCCAGCGAGGCCTCGATGAACTCGTCGATGTCGCCGTCCAGCACGCTCTTGGGGTCGGTGCTCTGGGCGCCGGTGCGCAGGTCCTTCACCAGCTGATAGGGCTGCAGCACGTAGGAGCGGATCTGGTGGCCCCAGCCGATGTCGGTCTTGGCGGCGGCCTCCGCGTTGGCCTTCTCCTCGCGCTTCTTGAGCTCCAGCTCGTAAAGGCGCGACTTCAGCATCGCCCAGGCGATCGAGCGGTTCTTGATCTGCGAGCGCTCCTGCTGGCTCGCCACCACGATGTTGGTCGGGATGTGGGTGATGCGCACCGCCGAGTTGGTGGTGTTCACGTGCTGGCCGCCGGCGCCGGAAGAGCGATAAGTGTCGATGCGGCACTCGCTCTCCTTGATCTCGATCTCGATGGTGTCGTCGACGACGGGATAGACCCACACGCTGGCAAAGCTCGTGTGGCGCCGCGCGTTGCTGTCGTAGGGCGAGATGCGCACCAGGCGATGCACGCCGGACTCGGTCTTGAGCCAGCCGTAGGCGTTCTCCCCCTTGATCTGCAGCGTCGCCGACTTGATGCCCGCCTCTTCGCCTGCGCTCTGCTCGACCAGGCTAACCTTGTAGCCGCGGCCCTCCGCCCAGCGCATGTACATGCGCGAGAGCATCTCGGCCCAGTCCTGGCTTTCGGTGCCGCCGGCGCCGGCGTGCACCTCGAGATAGGTGTCGTTGCCGTCCGCCTCGCCCGACAGCAACGCCTCGACCTCCTGGCGGCGCGCATCGGGCGCCAGCTTCTTGAGGGCTGCCTCGCCCTCCTGGACGGTCGCCTCGTCTTTCTCGGCCTCGCCGAGCTCGATCAGGGTGACGGCATCGTCGAGGTCGCGCTCGAGCTTGTGCACGGCGTTGACCGACCGCTCGAGCGTCTGGCGCTGGCGCATGACCTTCTGCGCCGCCTGCGGGTTGTTCCAGAGCTTGGGGTCCTCGGCGCGCTTGTTGAGCTCGGCTAGGCGCTGGTCGGCGGTATCCCAGTCAAAGATGCCTCCGCAGCAGCGCCAGCGACTGGCGGACGGCGTCGGCAAGCTTCTCGGCTTCGGCGCGCATGGGCGGCCTCCTCAAGACATCGTCTCAGAACGCGGCAGATCGAACGGCTCGCGTATATACGGACACGGCCTGTCGCTGTAAACGCCGGCAGGCGGCGCCTCGACGGGCCTTGCCTCAGTAGACGCTGCGGCCCTGATTGAGGCTGCGCGGCTGATCGCCCGACTCGTAGCGGGTTGATGAAGCCGCCGCTCTCGTTGGTGAAGCCGATGATCGAATAGGCGTCGTCGGGCTCCTCGGTGGGCTTGAACGCCTCCATCACCGTCTCAGGCTCGGCTCCCTGCGCCCTGAGCCCCGTTCGCAGGCTCACGCGCACCAAGTTTGACCCCGGGCGGTATGCGGAACGGCACCGCCCGCTTGCCGGCGAGCGCCTCCTTCATGAAGTGCGCGAAGATCGGCGCCGCGACATGGCCGCCGGTCTGTCCCTTGCCCATCGGACGAGGGCTGTCGTAGCCGATGAACACGCCGACCACGAGATCGGGCGTGTAGCCGACGAACCAGGCATCCCTCTCCTCGTTGGTGGTGCCGGTCTTGCCGGCCATCGGCACGTTGGGGAGGATCTGCCTGATGATCGTTCCCGTGCCGCGTTGGACCACGCCCTCCATCATGGAGGTGACCTGGTAGGCGGTATGCGGGTCGATGATCTGCTTGCGATCGTCCTCGGGCAGCTGCGGCTCGGCCTGACCCTTCCAGCTCTCCGCATTGCAGCCTGGACATTCGCGATCGTCATAGCGCCAGATGGTCTTGCCCCAGCGATCCTGGATGCGATCGATCAGCGTTGGGCGCACGTGCTTGCCGCCGTTGGCGAACATCGAGTAGGCGGCGGCCAGCTTGACCAGCGTGGTCTCGCCGGCGCCGAGCGACATGGCCAGAACCGGCAGCAGGTCGTCGTAGACGCCGAAGCGCTTGGAGTACTCGACGATCATCGGCATGCCCATGTCCTGGGCGAGCCGCACCGTCATCTGGTTGCGCGATTTCTCGATCCCGACGCGCAAGGTCGAGGGCCCGTACGACTTGGTGCCGTCGTAGTTCTTCGGAGTCCAAACCTCCTTGCCGGCGCCCTGCTCGATCTCGATCGGCGCATCGAGCACGATGCTGGTCGGCTTGTAGCCGTTGTCGAGCGCGGTCGGCATACACGAACGGCTTGTAGGAGGAGCCCGGCTGGCGCTTGGCCTGCAAGGCGCGGTCGAACTGGCTCTGCGAGAACGAGAACCCGCCCACCACGGCATGCACGCGGCCCGTGTGCGGGTCCATGGCGATCAGGCCGCCGCCCACCTCGGGGATCTGCATCAGCGACCACGCCCCGGTCGGCTGGGCGTGGTTCTTGGGAGCCACCCACACCACGTCGCCCGGATTGAGCACGTCCGTGACCGCCTTGGGTGCCGGCCGCCCAGGCGTCTTGGCCCATTTCACCTCATCGAAGGGAATCTCCACGGCCTCCCGCTCGGCGACCAGGCTTCCGTCCGCGGCCCGCTGCGGGCGCAAGCCGATGGTTGCCTTGCTGCGGTCGGATTGCAGAACGACCCCCAGCTTCCAAGGCGCAAGGTCGGTCGGAATCTCGATGGCGCTCAGCGGCACGCCCCAGTCCCCCGCGATGTCGATCTTCTGCACCGCGCCACGCCAGCCTCGCTCCCGGTCGAAGGCGACCAGGCCGTCGATGAGAACCCGGCGGCCGACCTTCTGCAGGTTGGGGTCGAGCGTGGTCCGGACCGAGAGGCCGCCGTTGACGCCATCGCCGCCTTCCGCCGGTGCGCTCGATGCGCCCGTAGAGGCCGTCCTCGCCGTACATCTCGACCAGCCGGCGCCGCACCTCCTCGGCGAAATAGTCGGCCGCGTAGATCTGCGTGCCGAACGGGCGGATGTTGACCTTGAGCGGCTTGGCCTTGGCAGCGCGCGCCTGATCGGCGGGAACGTAGCCCGCTTCCGCCATCTGATCGAGGATCCAGTTGCGCCGCTCCGTGGCTTCCCTGGTCTTGCGGAATGGATGATAGTTGTTGGGGGCCTTGGGGAGTGCGGCGAGATAGGCCACCTCCTCCAGCTTGAGATCAGCCAGCTCCTTGCCGAAGTAGTTGAGCGCGGCAGCGGCAATGCCGTACGAGCCGATACCCAGATAGATCTCGTTGAGATACAGCTCGAGGATCTTTTCCTTGGGGAAGGTGCGCTCGATGCGGATGGCGAGCAGCGCCTCCTTGAACTTGCGGTCGAGGTCCTGCTTGTTGGACAGCAGGAAGTTCTTGGCGACCTGCTGGGTGATGGTGGATGCACCCTCGGGGCGTCGCTTGCCCCAGTTCTGGATGTTCTTGTAGATGGCGCGCGCGATGCCGGCGAAGTCCAGCCCGCCGTGCTCGTAGAAGCGCCTGTCCTCGGCGGCCAGGAACGCCTGGATGACCATCTTCGGCACGACGTTGATCGGCACGAAAATGCGCCGCTCGCGCGCGTACTCCGCCATCAGGGTGCCGTCGTTGGCGTGAATGCGCGTCATCACCGGCGGCTCGTACTTGGCAAGCCGCTCGTAGTCGGGCAGGTCGCGGCGACGCCCTCCAGACGTAGAAGCCGGCAACCGCCGAGGCGGCCAGGAACAGCACGACGCCGGAGGCAAACACGAAGGTCAGGAAGCTGAGCAGCCAGCTGCGCCGCCTTCGCCGGCGTCTTGGCCGGTCCGACGGTGGTGGCGGCAGTATCTGCACAGGTCTCATAGCAACGAAATCCCCGACATTTCGTGCTGTCTAATCCGCTTGAGCTTATTGCAGCAAGTGCGCGCGCAATGATTGCGCACAATTAGCATGGATTGTGGCGGCATGAGGCCCTTGGCCATGCCCTTGCGGTTCCAATACGCCTGCCCCCTGCTCACCCCGCGCAAAGGCCCGGTTCGGTCACTGGGCGCGGGACTTTTGCGAAGTAGTCGCTCACGGCCCCGGCAATGGATGAAGCCACCTGCTTCTGCCAAGCCGGCGACGTGAGCAGCTTGGCGTCCTGCTCGTTGCTCATGTAGCCGAGCTCGATCAGCACGGAGGGGCATTGCAGCTGCCTCAGCACCTTGAATCCGGCTGCACGCGCCGGCTCACGGGTGAGGGCGATGGTTCCTTTCAGGTGGCCGAGCAGCCTGCCCCGGAATATCTGCCGAGAAGTTCGCGGTCTCGCGCCTGAGCAGATCCCTCAGAATGGAGTTGACCTCGGTCGCCTCCTCCTCGTCGCTGGTCTCCGCGCCGGCCAGCTTGTCGGCCGCGTTCTCCTTGTCGGCCAAGCGCTGCGCCTGCTGGTTGGAAGCCTTCTCCGAGAGCATGTACACGGCCGCGCCGCGTACGGCGGCGGCAAGGTCCGATTCGGCCACGCTGTCGGCATGGATGGAGATGAACAGGCTCGCCGCCTTCTGATGCGAGAACTCCAGCCGGCGGTCGAGCGTGATGAACACGTCGGTGGTGCGCGTCATGTGCACCTCGTAGCGGCCGGCCGCCTCCAAATGGCGCCGAAGTTGCTGGGCCACCGCCAGAACCACATCCTTCTCCTGCACCGTGCCGCTGTGGGCGCCGGGATCAGGCCCTCCGTGTCCAGGGTCTATGACAATGACGGGCTTGGCGCCGGGCGGGCGAGCCTTGGCATCGAAGGCGGGCCGGGCGGGCTTGTCGCGGGGCGGCCGAGCCGCTGCCTTGGCAGAAGCTCGCCTCGTCGGTCGGCACCAAATCGATGCTGAAGCGGCCGAGCTTGCCTTCGCGGGCGCCCATGGCGTGCTTGTCGATGCGCACCGCGCGGGTCGTATCGATGACGATGCGTGACTTGCCGGGAGCAAAAAGCCCGTAGCGGAAGGCCTTGATCAGACCCTTGCCCTGCTGACCGGCACCGGGTGGAAACCGGAAGCTCAGGTGGGGAGCATCGATGATCACGCGATGGGGGTTGGGCAGGGTGAAGAGCTGATAGGTGATGGGCGAAGTGAAAGAGATGGCAAGGCGGGTGAGGTTCGCGTCGCCTGTGATCTCCACCCCAGTCGCCGCGACCGACCGCTCGACAACCTCCGTTGCCCAACCGGTCGAGGAGACCGCCGGGTCGGCCTGGTCGAGCGGCTTGCCAGTGCTCTTCTTGATTTCGGTTTGCGCAGGCGGCCGCTGCGCCGGCGTCTTGCGGATCTCGCTCGATTGGCCCAGCACTGACTCCGGGGCAAGCAAGGCCGCCAGACAGACCATCGCCTGGCACCAGCCCACCGATCGCGCCCGGGGCGTCATATACGCCCGTCCCCCTCGTTCCCGCCCGGACGGCGACCTTAACCGGATGTTTGCCGAATCAAAGGCTATATCGGTGCAAGGCCGGCTGGCCCCGCCTTTACTCCACGAAAACTTTCTTGCTTCGCGGGGGGTGAGGGCATACATGTACAAAGGTCGCGAACCGCCGTTTGCCGGCGGTGCCCGTCCAACGTGTGCCGTCAGGCCCGGAGCCGACCGCTCGCCGCCAAGACAGCATCCCGTGGACTCAGGCACGCCAAGCGCAGCGACGGCGCGGAGACTAGCCATGAGCGAAGCCGGACTGCCTGCCCGCTGATCTCTGACGGGGGTGCTGGCGGGTAGTTGTTTGGCTTCGAGCATTGCGGAATGCTTCTTCCTGCCCTCAAGGGCTGAGGCCTCCGCCGAGCGAGGACCGGCGCGGGGATCGGTGGGCGGACCACCGCTGAAGTCCGCTGGAGCTTGCCCGCTAGCCGGGCATCAATTTCGGGGCAGATGCGCGGTCACCGCCACCATGCTCCGAATACCGACGTGGATCATGACGGAATTATGCTTCTATTGCAGGGGGTTTGGCAGACAGCACCACGCTGTGCTCGGGCCGGGCGTTTTTGCTTGGCCAGGCGCGCCAGACATGCCGTGCGCATTTTATGAGCGCAGGCGCTCCGTGACCGTCGCGATCCCCAAATCGCAACCTGAGATTGGCGCAGCAACGAGCGGTGCCGTCGTGGGCAGCCCTGTGAGGGGTTGGCCTACGGATCGCCCGCCGTCTCGGCGCCAGGGAATTCATGACATGGAACAAAAGAGCAAGATGCTTATCGACGCCACGCACCCGGAGGAAACCCGGGTCGTGGTGCTGCGCAATGGCCGCGTAGAGGAGTTCGACTACGAATCGGCAGCCCGCAAACCGCTCCGTGGCAATATCTACCTCGCAAAGGTGACGCGCGTAGAGCCGTCTCTGCAGGCAGCCTTCGTCGACTACGGCGGCAATCGCCACGGCTTCCTGGCGTTCAGCGAGATCCACCCCGACTACTACCAAATCCCCTACGCCGACCGGCAGGCGCTCCTCCAGGAGGAGGCGGACGCGGAAGCCGAGGCTGAGGCAGAAGCCGATGCGCGCGCCGAAGCGCGCGCGCGGCGATCCGAAGCGCGGGAGGAGGAGGATGAGGAGCAGCCCGACGAGCCCTCAGGCGAGCCCGAGGCCGAGGACAACCGGCAGCCTGCGATGGCCGCCGAGGCAGCCCCGGAGGATGATGTTCGCTCGAGCGCGCCCGAGCCGTTCAACGAGGCTGAGCCCGCAGCCCGGACGCCCGCAGCCGAGCCACAGCAAGAGCCCGAGGCCGCCGGCGGCGAGCAGCCTTCAGCCAACGGCCAAGGCCACGTAGAGGAGATCGTCGGCGACATCGCCGATGCGCCCGAGGACCTTGGCGCATCGGCCGATGAGGTTGGCGCCGACGACGCGATGGAGGAAGTGCTGGAGCGTCCGCGCCGCCGCGCCCGCTCCTACCGCATCCAAGAGGTCATCAAGCGCCGCCAGATCATCCTCGTGCAGGTGGTCAAGGAGGAGCGCGGCAGCAAGGGTGCGGCCCTCACCACCTACCTGTCGCTCGCCGGCCGCTACACCGTGCTCATGCCCAACACCGGTCGCGGCGGAGGCATCTCGCGCAAGATCACCAACGCGCAGGACCGCAAGCGCCTGAAGGTTATCGCCCATGAGCTCGAGGTGCCGGAGGGCATGGGGCTCATCGTGCGCACCGCCGGTGCCGCGCGCACCAAGCAGGAGCTCAAGCGCGACTTCGAGTATCTCCTGCGCTTGTGGGAGAACGTGCGCGACATGACCCTGCAGTCGACCGCGCCGTGCCTCGTCTACGAGGAGGGCAACCTCATCAAGCGCTCGATCCGCGACCTCTACACCAAGGACACCGACGAGATCCTGGTGGCGGGCGAGTCGGCGCACAAGGAGGCGCACGACTTCATGCGCATGCTCTCGCCCAGCCAGGCGAAGAACGTCGTGAAGTTCGACGCCACCGAGCCGCTGTTCGCGCGCTACCAGATCGAGCGGCAGCTCAATGCCATGTTCAGCCCTTACGTCACGCTGCGGTCGGGCGGCTACATCGTCATCAACCAGACCGAGGCGCTGGTGTCGATCGACGTCAACTCCGGCAAGGCGACGCGGGAGTTCTCGATCGAGGAAACCGCGCTGCAGACCAACCTGGAGGCGGCCGAGGAGATCTCGCGCCAGCTCAAGCTTCGCGACCTGGCCGGCCTCATCGTCATCGACTTCATCGACATGGAGGAGCGGCGCAACAATCGCAAGGTCGAGAGCCGCCTCAAGGATGCCTTGCGGCACGACCGGGCGCGCATCCAGGTCGGGCGCATCAGCCACTTCGGGCTCCTGGAGATGTCGCGCCAGCGGTTGAGAACCGGGGTGGTGGAGGGCTCAACGTCGCAGTGCCCGCACTGCCAGGGCACGGGCACGGTCCGCTCGACCGAATCGGTTGCGCTCGCCGTGCTCCGGGCGCTGGAGGACCAACTGCTGCGCGATACTCGCTCCTCGCTGGTCGCCGTGACCACGGCCGAGGTTGCGCTCTACATTCTGAACAACAAGCGCGCTTTCGTGACCAGCATGGAGCACCGGCATGGTGTTTCCATCACCGTCGAGGCCAGCCCCCGCATGCAGGGAGCGAACTTCGCGATCGAGAAGTCCGCTGCACCGGTAGCGCCGCAGCGCGCCGCCGAGCCGTCGGCAGCGGTCAACATGGAGTGGGGGTTCGAAGGCCAGCAGGCCGACGAGCCGGCGCCCGCAGCTGAGGAAGAAGAGCAGCCGCAACTGGCCGAGACGGACGACGAAGGCCGGCGGCCCCGCCGCCGCCGCCGCCGCGGAGGTCGGCGCGACGAGGGGACGGAGCAGCGCGACCGTCCGCGCCAGGCCCGGGTGAACGGCAACGGCGAGGCCCAGGACAGCCCGCACGAGCACGCGCTCGACCAGCCGGACGACGCGCCGCAGGAGAGCTACGCGGATACCGGCGAAGGTGGCGAAGAGCAGGGCGCCGACGCTGCGGGTGGCGAGGACCGGCGCGGACGCCGCCGGCGCCGGGGACGGCGCGGCGGCAGGCGCGGGCGGGATCGCGGTGGACGCGACCGCGATGATCCGGCCGACCAGGAAGGTGCAGTCGCCGAAGGCGCACAGCCAGCTGACGACGACACGAGCCACCAGCGCGATGAGACACCCGAGACTGCCCCCGCGTCACAGCGCGACGAGCGGGAGCCGGAGCACGATCGCCAGCCAGAGCCGCAGCATGCTGCAGCAGCCGGCAGCAACGGCGGGCAATCGTGGTCAGCGCCGCCAGCCGAGGATCGGCCGCCTGCCGCCGCTTCCCAGCCCGAGCCCAAGGCGCCGCGGCGCGCGCCGGAACCCGTGCACGTCGAACCCGAGCCGGACGAGCCCGCGCGGCCCGCACGCAAAGGCTGGTGGCAGCGGCGCTTGAGCGGGGAGTGATGCCGTCTCTGCTATCGCGAGCCTGAGGTCAGCGTCGCGCGCGCAACACCTTGCCGCGCGGCGCACCTGCTTTCCTCCTATTGCCTTGCCCCGTGCAAAGCGCAGGCTCACACTGCCGGCATCAATCAGGAGAAACCCATGCGACCAATCATGCGGGCCGTTGCGACCGTTGGCCTGACCGTAGCGCTTGTGGGTAGTGCCGCCGCGGCACCCTGCATAAGGGCCGGCGGTTGGGGAACCGGCGCGCTGGAAGGCTTTGCCTCTTTCATGGCGGAAGCCGCGATGAAGAACTCTGCCAAGGCCAAGCTGGGCGACGCGGTGAAAATCGGCCCCGTCGCGCAGAAGTGTGAGATCAAGGGCCTGCTCTACGAGTGCACGGCCTCCGCCAAGGCCTGCAGGTAACCCAGCCGACCGGCATCAACTGCGCGCAGCGAGACGGCGCCAGCCGCGGATGCGGCGCGCCGCCTCGGCCATGTCGGCCGTGGTGCCGGCGTAGCAGAAGCGCACGTAGCGGCTGCCGCGGCCGGCATCGAAATCCACGCCCGGCGTGGCGGCAACGCCGATTTCCACCAGCATCTCCTTGGTGAAGGCGTGGCTGTCGGAGGCGAAGTCGCCGACATCGACATAGAGGTAGAAGGCCCCGTCGGCGGGCACGATGCGTTCCAGCCCCGCCTTGGGCAGCTCGCCGAGCAGCAGCCCACGGTTCTCAGCGTAGACGCGCTTGTTGGCCTCGAGCTCGTCGAGGCCGTCGAATGCGCCGAGTGCAGCTACCTGTGCCACCGCCGGCGGCGAAATATAGAGGTTCTGCGCAAGCCGCTCGATCGGCCGCACCAGGGCTGAAGGCACGACCAGCCAGCCGACCCGCCAGCCGGTCATCGAGAAATACTTCGAGAAGCTGTTGACGACGACGGCGTCATCGCTGTGCGCCAGCGCCGTCTCCTCGCGCATGCCGTAGGCGAGGCCGTGATAGATTTCATCCGACACCAGCCAGATGCCGTTGCGGCGGCAGGCGGCTGCCAGCTCGCCCAGGCGCGCTGGCTCCAGCATGGTGCCTGTGGGATTGGCCGGACTGGCCACCACAAGACCGCGCACGCTGTCCTTGCGCACCGCTGCATCGATGTCGGCGCCGGTCGGCATCCAGCGCGAAGCGTCCCCGGTCTCGATCAGCGTCGCCGACTGGCCGAGCGCGGTCAGGATATGGCGGTAGCAGGGATAGCCCGGCGACGGCAGGGCGACCTTGGCGCCCGTATCGAACAGGGCAAGGAAAGCAAGCACGAAGCCAGCCGACGAGCCGGTGGTGACCAGGATGCGCTCGGGCTCGACCGCCACCCCGTAGCGCTCGGCATAGTAGCGGGCGATGCGCTCGCGCAGCGCGGGCATGCCCAGCGCGAGCGTGTAGCCGAGCGTCTGGCTCTGTAGCGCACGCGCCGCGGCGTCGAGTGCCGAACGGGGGGCGGGCGTGCCTGGCTGCCCGACCTCCATGTGGATCACCTTGTCGCCCGCTCGCTCGCGCTCGGCCGCGGCCTGCATCACATCCATCACGATGAACGCGGGCACGTCGCTGCGCTGCGACGCGCGCAGGGTCGCGATCGCATCGGCTTCCGTTGCAGGCATGACTTCCTCCGTCCGCCGCGAGCCCTCAAACCGCCATGGTTGCGCCGTAATCGCCAAACCCAACCGGCAGACGTGAATTGCGCCGGCCCCGGCGGCCGGCGCGGCCAACTGTTGGCGCACCCGGAGCCTGGGGCTTATAGTCGGGACCGCGCGTGTTGCATAGGCAGGGCCAGGATCCAAGTTGCTGGTGAAATCACGGCAATTGCCTTCGAAGGCTACCGACGCGAGGGTCGTAGCGTGAAGCACAATCAACGTGGGCTAGGCGGGCGTCCTCTAGACACGCGTACAGCCCGCCGGCCGGTTGCGGGTTCTGCCGGAGCCTGGTGGCGTATCTGGCTGCATGCGCTCCTCGCGCTCGCCTATGTCAGCGCAACGCTGCCGGCAGCGGCCCAAGGCATTCCCCTCATCCGCGACACCGAGGTCGAGAACCTGCTGAAGGACTACTCGCGGCCGATCTTCAAGGCGGCAGGGCTCGGCAGCCACATCACCATGCGCATCGTCCGCCACGAGAGCTTCAACGCGTTCGTGATCGACGGCCTCAACGTGTTCCTGAACACCGGCACCATCCTGCAGGCCAAGACGCCCAACGAGGTCATCGGCGTGATCGCGCACGAGACCGGCCACATCACCGGCGGGCACATGGCGGCGCTGCGCAACCGCATCTCGCGCGACCAGACCAAGGCGCTGCTGATGACCGTGCTGGGCATCGGCCTGATGGTCGGTGGGGCAGCCGCCGGCAACGATAACTCGCGCGAGATCGCCGGGCTCGGCGGCGGCGTGATGATGGGCGGCAACGAGGTGATCATGCGCTCGCTGCTGAGCGAGCGCCGCTCGCAGGAATCGGCCGCCGACCAGGCAGGCATCAAGTTCCTGGAGGCCACCCGGCAGTCCGGCCGGGGCATGCTCGAGACCTTCGAGAACTTCGCCCAGCAGGAATACGTTTCCGCCGCCCACCAGGATCCGTTCGTGCGCAGCCATCCCGTGGCCGCAGATCGCATCGCCCGCCTGCGCGAGCTGGTGGCCGGCAGCCCCTTCGTGGACGTGAAGGATCCGCCCGCGCTGCAGCTGCGCCATGACATGGCACGCGCCAAGATCTCGGGCTATCTTGGAGCGGCCGCAGACCGTCTACAACCGCTACCCCGCGAGCGACGCGAGCCTGCCCGCACGCTACGCGCGCGCCATCGCGCGCAACTGCTCGGGACGGTGCGACCAGGCCATGGGCGAGGTCGAGGCGCTGATCAAGCACCAGGCCGACAATCCGTATTTCTGGGAGGTCAAGGGCAGCTTCTACTACTGGAGCGGCAAGCATCGCGAGGCGATCGCGCCGCTCCGCAAGGCATTGCAGCTTGCCGGCGGCAACGAGTCCCTGATGCAGTACGAGCTTGCACAAGCCATGCTCGCCACCGACGACGCGGCCATGCTCGACGAGGCGATGTCGCTGTTGCGGCGCGCGATCCTGACCGATCCCGGCCACTCCGGCTCGCATCACCAGCTGGCAACCGCGTTCTATCGCAAGGGGCAGTATCCCCAGGCCGATCTTGCCGCCGCCCAGGGTCACTTTGCGGAAGGCAATGTGAAGCAGGCGCAAATCTTCGCCAATCGTGCGATGGTGAAGCTGCAGCGCGGCTCGCCGGAATGGATTCGCGCAGAAGACATCACCAAGTACAAGGTGCCGCCGACCTGATCGGCGGGCAGCTTCCCGCAGGAGTTGGAACAGGAGCAGTGAATGACGCTCGCCGCAGTTCTCGATGCCCTCACCTCCAAGAAGGGCGCCCTGCTGTTGGCCCCGGGCATCCTCTTGATCGGGACCACGCTTGCCATCGGTCAGAACCAAGCGCCCGCGGCCGCGCCAGAAACCAAGATGGAAGCGTCCTCGCCGGCCGCTCCAGCCGAGTCCAAGCCGGCCGCTCCGGCAGAGGCCAAGGCTGCCGCGACCGAGGGAGGCATCAGCCCAGCACAGCGCTTGCAGATCGAGGCGATCGTCAAGGACTACCTGCTCAAGAACCCAGAGGTTCTGATGGAGGCGCAGAACGCGCTCGAGGCCAGGATGGACAAGATCCAGGCCGAGCGCACGGCAGCCGCCATCAAGCAGAATGCGCGCGAGATCTTCAGGCCCGCCGGCTCTCCCGTGGTCGGCAATGCCAAGGGCGACGTGACGGTCATCGAGTTCTTCGACTACAACTGCCCCTACTGCAAGAAAGCCTTCCTCGAAGTTGCGCAGCTCGTCGAGAAGGACAAGCAGGTCAAGCTGATCCTCAAAGAGTTCCCGATCCTGAGCAAGGGCTCGGAGGAAGCAGCCAAAGTGGCGCTCGCCGCCAAGCTGCAGGGCAAGTACTGGGAGGTGCATCGCGCCCTCAATGAAGCCCAGGGGCAGTCCAACGAGGCGAGCGCCCTGCGCATCGCCGAGAAGCTCGGCCTCGACATGGCCAAGCTGAAGCAAGGACATGGCCTCGGCCGAGGTGAAGAAGGAGATCGACGAGACCCGGGCGCTCGCCATGAAGCTCGGCATCCAGGGCACGCCGCACTTTCTGGTCGGCGACCGCGTCATCCCGGGCGCGCCCGAGAACCTGCTCGAGCAGATCGCCAAGAACGTGGCGGAGGTGCGCAAGGAAGGCTGCAAGGTCTGCTAAGGCCGCAGGAGCAAAACATATGCGGCTGACGGCGATTAACCTTGCTAGAGCAGAAACCGCCGGCCCTTTCGCGGCAAGGCGAAACCTGCTACACGCGCCCGCCGGGCAAGTGAGCACGAAGTCACACAGCCTTTTGGCACCAACCTCTCAGGCGGCGGCCGATGCCCAAGCCGATCTTTGTGCTGAACGGGGCGAACCTGAACCTTATCGGGACCCGCGAGCCGGCGATCTACGGCACCGAGACGCTGGAGGACATCCGCCGGCGCACGCGAGGCGCGTGCGCAGGCGCTGGGCCTGACGGTGGATTTCCGCCAGTCGAACGCGGAGGGCGAGCTCGTCGACTGGATCCAGGAAGCGCGCGAAGGGGCCGACGGCATCGTGCTGAACGCCGGCGCCTACACCCACACCTCGGTGGCCATTCTCGACGCGCTCAACGCCGCCGGCCGCCGGTCGTGGAGCTGCACCTGTCCAACATTTTCAGGCGCGAGCCCTTCCGGCACACGTCGTTCGTGACCCCTGCCGCGCAAGGGCTGATCTGCGGGTTCGGCGCCAAGGGCTACGAGCTTGCGATCGAAGCCATGGCGGATTGCTGGCCAAGGCCGGCCAGCGCCGCCGCCACCAAACGCTGAGAAGCTAGAGAAGCATGCGGGCGGAAACGATCAAGAAGACAACCGGCGCAACCGATGTCGAACAACAAAGGCAAGACGAGCGTCGACCACGAGCTGATCCGCGAGCTGGCCAAGCTGCTCGATGAGACCGGGCTGAGCGAGATCGAGATCGACCGCGACGGGTTGCGGGTGCGCGTCGCTCGCGGGGCCACCGGGATGGCAACCGCCGCCACGGCACTGGCGCCGCCGGCTGCTAGCCGCGCGCGCTGCGGACGCGGCGGCCAAGCCGCTGACCGACGACCCGGTAACGCATCCTGGCTGCGTACGCTCGCCGATGGTCGGCACCGCCTATCTGGCGCCCGAGCCCGGCGCCGCCCACTTCATCGAGGTCGGCATCGCGCGTCGCGCAGGGCCAGACGCTGCTCATCATCGAAGCCATGAAAACCATGAACCACATCCCGGCGCCCAAGGCCGGGACGGTGACCCGCATCCTGGTCGGCAATCGCCAGCCGGTGGAATTCGGGGAGCCGCTGGCGATCATCGAATAGCGCTTGCGGAGTCCTCACGCACCGATGTTCGACAAAGTGTTGATCGCCAATCGCGGCGAGATCGCGCTCAGGGTGCTGCGCGCCTGCAGGGAGATGGGCATCGCCACGGTCGCCGTGCACTCCACCGCCGACGCCGACGCCATGCATGTGCGGCTCGCCGACGAGAGCGTGTGCATCGGCCCGCCGCCGGCGGCCGAAAGCTACCTCAACATTCCGCGCATCGTCGCCGCCTGCGAGATCACGGGCGCCGACGCCGTGCACCCCGGCTACGGCTTCCTGTCCGAGAACGCGCGCTTCGCCGAGATCCTCGAAGGCCACGAGATCACCTTCATCGGCCCGACGTCGGAGCACATCCGCATCATGGGCGACAAGATCGAGGCCAAGGCGACCGCCAAGCGCCTCGGCATTCCCATCGTGCCCGGCTCGGACGGCGCCATCACCAACGAGACGGACGCAATCAAGATCGCCAAGGACATGGGCTACCCCGTGCTGGTCAAGGCCGCTGCCGGCGGCGGCGGACGCGGCATGAAGGTCGCGCGCACGCCCGAGGACCTCGACATCGCCATCAAGACGGCGCGCGCCGAGGCCAAGGCCGCCTTCGGCGACGACAGCGTCTACCTCGAGAAGTACCTGACCAAGCCGCGCCACATCGAGATCCAGGTGTTCGGCGACGGCAAGGGCAATGCCATCCATCTGGGCGAGCGCGACTGCTCGCTGCAGCGCCGCCACCAGAAGATCCTCGAGGAGGCGCCCTCGCCCGCCCTCAACGCCGAGGAGCGCCAGAAGATCGGCGAGACGGTCGCGGCGGCCATGCAGAAGATCAAGTACCGCGGCGCCGGCACGGTCGAGTTCCTCTACGAGGACGGCAAGTTCTTCTTCATCGAGATGAACACGCGCCTGCAGGTCGAGCATCCGGTGACCGAGATGATCACCGGCCTCGACCTCGTCATCGAGCAGATCCGCGTCGCCTCGGGCGCGCCGCTGGCCCTGAAGCAGAGCGAAGTGACGTTCTCGGGCCACGCCATCGAGTGCCGCATCAACGCCGAGAACCCGCAGGACCTTCCGCCCCTCGCCCGGCACCATCACCTACTGGCACCCGCCGGGCGGGCTCGGCGTGCGCGTCGACAGCGGCGTCTACCAGGGCTATCGCATCCCGCCCTACTACGACAGCCTGATCGGCAAGCTGATCGTGCACGGCAAGAACCGCAACGAGGCGCTGATGCGGCTGAAGCGCTGCCTGTCGGAGTTCGTCATCGACGGCATCGAGACCACCATTCCGCTGTTCGCCGACCTGATCAACGCAGCCCGACATCGCCAACGGCCTCTACGACATCCACTGGCTCGAGAACTTCCTGCAGCAGCCCAAGCAGGACGACAGTTGCGTTGCAAGAAACGGCGGATCGGCCTTCAGGGCCGGCTGAGACTGACGCATGGCCTCGCGCGACGACATCGTCATCGAGATCACGCCGCAGGTGCTGCTCAAGGCCTATGCGTGCGGCATCTTTCCCATGGCGGAGAGCGCCGACGACCCGGCGCTCTACTGGATCGAGCCGCAGCAGCGCGGCATCCTGCCGCTCGACAGCGTGCATGTGCCGCGCCGGCTCGCGCGCACCATCCGCCAGGGCACCTTCGAGGTCAGGATCGACACCGACTTCGAGGGCGTGATCGCCGGCTGCGCGGCCTCGCGGCCCGGGCGGCGCACGACCTGGATCAACCCCAAGATCCGCGACCTCTACCGCGACCTGTTCAACTCCGGCTACTGCCACACCGTCGAGGCCTGGTGCGACGGCCAGCCTGGTCGGCGGCCTCTACGGCGTGGCGCTCAACGGCGCGTTCTTCGGCGAGAGCATGTTCTCGCTGGAGCGCGATGCCAGCAAGGTGGCGCTGGTCTACCTGTGCGCGCGCCTGATCCACGGCGGGTTCTCGCTGCTCGACACGCAGTTCGTCACCGACCATCTGCGCCAGTTCGGCACCGTCGAGATCGACCGCGCGCGAGTTTCACGCGCTGCTCGAGAAGGCGCTGGCGCGACGAGGCCGACTTCCTGCGCCCTGCCGGCCGATGCGCCGCCCGAGCAGGTGCTCGAGATCGTCGAAGGGCGGCGCTGATCAGCGCGGCACGCGCGCGGCGGCGGGGCTGCTCGTCGGGCGGCAGCTGCGACGGCGCGGCACTGGGCGCAGGCTGAGTGCCGGGCTGCTGGGGAGCCTTTGCCACGGGGGGCGCCTGCTGCGGGCTGGCGCACGACGTCAGCCACACGTCGAACACCGGGTGCAGCAGCGGATTGAGCCCCGGGCTTTCGGCGAACATCCAGCCCGTGAAGATGCGCTTCTCCTTGCCGTCGAACATGATCTCGTCGATCTCGACGAACGTGGAGGTGCGGGGTGGCTCGGTCGGCGCGCGGGTGTAGCAGGCGCGCGGCGTGATCTTGAGGGTGCGGAACTCGCCGGTCTGATTGAGCGCCACGCTGACCTGCTTGACGGCGGCCGTCACCTTGTCGAGGGCGGCGAACACCGCCATGGCGTTGTCGATGCGCTGGGCGTGCGCAGGCACATCGAGCAGGCCGACGACGGCGCAGCCAGCGCCGGCAGGCGAGCCCTGCCAATTCTGCTCAGGAACGGCGGCATTGGACAGTTGCCATGTGCGCATTGCATCACCAGTCATCGGCCAGTCGGCGCATGCGCCGGACCGGCACCAGAGGACGCGGACAAACGTGGCGCCAGCGTGGCCGCACCTTGCCGTCACCGGCGCGTGTCAGCCTCCCCTGCGGACGGCCGCCAGGGCTTGTAGTCTCCCGTCGCCTGCGGCCGCTTGCCGCCCGCCAGGATGCTGCCCGCCGGCCGGTACGCCTCGGGCGTGCCGGTCATGTTCATGCGGTGCTCCTTTTCCCACGGCCGGGGCTTGTAGCTTTCCTCGGTCGGGGGCGTATCGACCATGTAGTGCATCCAGCCGTGCCATTCCGGCGGTATCTGCGACGCCTCCGCCAGGTCCTTGTAGATGACCCAGCGGCGCGGCACTCCGAGCGGGCCGATGCCCTTGCTCTGGACGTAGTAGCGGTTGCCTTGCGCGTCGGTGCCGACCAGCTTGCCCCTGAACGCCGTATAGAGGCGGTTGGACCAGCGTGTTGCCGCCCCACCAGCTGAAGATCTCGCTGAAAATGCCCATGCTGTGCTGCCGCCTGTGTCCGGGCCCCGGTCCCGTTTGCCGCGCTTATCGCACCAGCCCGGCCTCAAGTCCATGACGCCTGCCGACGCTGCACAAAAGCCACATGCGGACAGGATCGCGACCGGATCGGCGCATCGGCCTGTTGAGGGTCCTCGCTGCATGTCACAAGGGCCGGCACCGGCCACAAACTGCTCAGAGCGCGCCGTGTCCAGCAACCACGCGGGTTTGGCGCTGATTCCCCCACACGTTACGCCCAGGTTATCCCGGAATCATCTACATCTAGTGGGTCGCCAGGCTGGCACCTACAAGATGACGATGCCTTCAAATCGTCATAGTGTGCTCGTCACGGGCGCCGGCCGACCGGTCGAGCGCTCTTCTAACCAAAAACCGCGCCGCCGCGGAAATCGACTTGAGGGGCGCGGCAGGCGCTGGAGCGAGACAGGGAATGAAGAGCTCTGTCGCGCTCGTGTAACTGTGCCTGATCCTCGCGTTTGTGTGGTACCGAGCCTGGAAGCCCCGGCAGGGGCGTGCCTTGTGCCGGCGGGTGCGTGGCGTGTGCGGAAGCAACAAGTCTGCGCTGTGCGTCCGCATGAGCGCGCAGCAAACCGGGGGTTATCCAATGCAGATCAAGCGGCGGTTCACGACAGCGGGAAAATCACCTTACGAGAAAATCCCGTTCCGCCGCGCCACCTCCGAGATCAAGAACCCCGACGGCTCGGTCGTGTTCCGGCTCGAGAATTTCGCCGTCCCCGAGCATTGGAGCCAGGTGGCCGCCGACATCCTGGCGCAGAAGTACTTCCGCAAGGCCGGCGTGCCGGCGCGGCTGAAGCGCACGGAGGAGACCCAGGTTCCCTCCTGGCTGTGGCGCTCCGACCGCCGACGAGCGCCGCCTCGCCGAGCTGCCCGAGCAGGATCGCCTCGTCGGCGAGACCGACGCCCGCCAGGTGTTCGACCGCCTCGCCGGCACCTGGACCTACTGGGGCTGGAAGGGCGGCTATTTCTCCAGCGAGGACGACGCGCGCGCCTTCTTCGACGAGCACCGCTACATGCTGGCGATGCAGTTCGGCGCGCCGAACTCCCCGCAGTGGTTCAACACCGGCCTGCACTGGGCCTACGGCATCGACGGCCCGGGCCAGGGCCACTACTACGTCGACCACGAGACCGGCGAGCTGACGGCCTCCACCTCGGCCTACGAGCATCCCCAGCCGCACGCCTGCTTCATCCAGTCGATCGAGGACGATCTCGTCAACGAGAACGGGATCATGGACCTGTGGGTGCGCGAGGCGCGCCTCTTCAAGTACGGCTCGGGCACCGGCTCCAACTTCTCCAAGCTGCGCTCGGAGAACGAGAAGCTGTCGGGCGGCGGCAAGTCGTCGGGCCTGATGAGCTTCCTGCAAGATCGGCGACCGCGCGGCGGGCGCCATCAAGTCGGGCGGCACCACGCGCCGCGCCGCCAAGATGGTGGTGGTCGATGTCGATCACCCCGACATCGAGGCCTACATCGACTGGAAGGTGAAGGAGGAGCAGAAGGTCGCGGCGCTCGTGACCGGCTCCAAGATCTGCCAGAAGCGGCTCAAGGCCATCATGAAGGCCTGCGTCAACTGCGAGGCCGAGGGCGAGGCCTGCTTCGAGCCGGCCAAGAACCCCGCGCTCAAGCGCGCCATCAAGGAGGCGCGCCGCGACCTGGTGCCGGACAACTACATCCGCCGCATCATCCAGTTCGCACGCCAGGGCTACAAGGAGATCGAGTTCTCCGTCTACGACACCGACTGGGACAGCGAGGCCTATCTCACCGTCTCGGGTCAGAACTCCAACAACTCGGTGCGCGTGACGGACGAGTTCCTGAACGCCGTGGTCGAGGACGAGCGACTGGAATCCTGACCGCGCGGCTCTGGCGGCAAGACCGTCAAGACGCTCAAGGCGCGCGACCTGTGGGAGCGCATCGGGCATGCCGCCTGGGCCTCGCCGACCCCGGCATCCAGTTCCACACCACCATCAACGACTGGCACACCTGCCCGCAGTCGGGGCCGATCCGGGCGTCCAACCCGTGCTCGGAGTACATGTTCCTCGACGACACGGCCTGCAACCTCGCCTCGCTGAACCTGATGCGGTTCGCACCTGCGCCGCAGGCGCCAAGCGAGCGGAGCTCGCCTGGCCCATCCGCGGTGCCGACAAGCGCTTCGACGTCGACGCCTTCGAGCATGCCTGCCGGCTGTGGACCATCGCGCTCGAGGTCTCGGTGCTGATGGCGCAGTTCCCCTCCAAGAAGATCGCCGAGCTCTCCTATCGCTACCGCACGCTGGGGCTCGGCTTTGCCAACATCGGCGGCTGCCTGATGGCGTCCGGCATCCCCTACGACAGCCGCGAGGGCCGCGCCATCTGCGGCGCGCTCTCGGCGATCATGACCGGCGTCGCCTACGCCACCTCGGCCGAGATGGCCGGGCGAGCTGGGCGCCGTTCCCAGGCTACGAGCCCAACGCCAACGACATGCTGCGCGTGATCCGCAACCACCGCCGCGCCGCCTACGGGCACAAGGACGGCTACGAGAAGCTCGCCACGCCGCCGGTGCCGCTCGATGCGGCCTCCTGCCCCGACGACCGGCTGATCGTGGCGGCCGAGACGCGCCTGGGACAACGCCATCGCGCTCGGCCAGGAGCACGGCTACCGCAACGCCCAGGCGACGGTGATCGCGCCGACCGGCACCATCGGCCTGGTCATGGATTGCGACACCACCGGCATCGAGCCCGACTTCGCGCTGGTGAAGTTCAAGAAGCTGGCCGGCGGCGGCTACTTCAAGATCATCAACCAGGCGGTGCCGGAGGCGCTGCAGGACGCTGGGCTACGGCGAGGCCGAGCTCGCCGAGATCGAGGCCTACGCGGTGGGCCACGGCTCGCTGGCGCAGGCGCCCGCCATCAACCACACCACGCTCAGGACCAAGGGCTTCACCGACGAGGTCGCTGCGCAAGCTCGACGGCGCGCTGAAGACCGCCTTCGACATCTCCTTCGTGTTCAACCGCTGGACCGCTGGGCGAGGAGTTCCTGACCGCAGACGCTCGGATCCCGGCCGAGACGCTCAACGCGCCGGGCTTCGACCTGCTGGCGCACCTCGGCTTCTCCAAGAAGGACATCGAGGCGGCCAACGAGCACGTCTGCGGGGCGATGACGCTCGAAGGCGCGCCGCACCTCGACGAGGCGCACCTGCCCGTGTTCGACTGCGCCAGCCCCTGCGGACGCAAGGGCAAGCGCTACCTGTCGGTGGACAGCCACATCCACATGATGGCGGCGAGCCAGCCGTTCATCTCGGGCGCCATCTCCAAGACCATCAACATGCCGAACGAGGCGACGGTGGAGGACTGCAAGCAGTCCTACATGCTGTCCTGGCGGCTTGGCCTTGAAGGCCAACGCGCTCTACCGCGACGGCTCCAAGCTGTCCCAGCCGCTCAACGCGCAGCTGCTCGCCGACGATGCCGAGCGAGCAGGAGGAGGTCGCCGAGCAGCTTGCTGGCCGACAAGCCGATGGCAGCGCGCGCGGCCGTGGCGGCCGAGCGGATCGTCGAGCGCATCGTCGAGCGGGAGCAGCGCGAGCGCGAGAAGCTGCCCAACCGGCGCAAGAGCTACACCCAGAAGGCCACCGTCGGCGGCCACAAGGTGTATCTCCACACCGGCGAGTACGAGGACGGGCGGCTCGGCGAGATCTTCATCGACATGCACAAGGAAGGCGCCGCCTTCCGCAGCCTGATGAACAACTTCGCCATCGCCATCTCGCTGGGCCTGCAGTACGGCGTGCCGCTGGAGGAATACGTCGACGCCTTCACCTTCACGCGCTTCGAGCCGGCGGGCCTGGTGCAGGGCAACGACACCATCAAGAACGCCACCTCGATCCTCGACTACATCTTCCGCGAGCTGGCGGTGTCCTATCTCGGCCGCAACGATCTGGCGCACGTGGACCTGAGCGAGGTCGCCAACACCGGGCTCGGCTCGTCGGACGAGGAGCTGGAGGAGCACCGCGCGCCGCCGCCGGCCGCCAAGTTCGTCTCGCGCGGCCTGCTGCGCGGACAGGAGAGCCGGGTGTTTGCCATGCGCTCGACCAGCAGCGTGGCGGTGGCGGCCGAGATCGAGCCCGTCGGACCCGGTGGCATCGCTGCAGCAGGAGGTGCAGACGGCCTTCCAGCCCTGCCCAAGGTGCGCATGGAGACCGCGGTCGCGGCGCTGACGGCGCTGCAGGAGGAGCAGATCTCGACGGTGGCCAAGGCCAAGATGGAGGCCTCGGTGAGCGAGCTGGCGCGCCAGCTGCAGGACCAGATCGACGCCCGCGCCAAGGCGCGCATCGCCAAGGACAACTTCGAGGCGGATCTGCGGGCCGAGGCGCGCGTGAAGGGCTACGAGGGCGAGAGCTGCCGCGAATGCGGGAACTTCACCCTGCTGCGCAACGGCACCTGCCTCAAGTGCGACACCTGCGGCGGCACGAGCGGGTGTAGCTAACGGGCCAACGAGGGAGCCCAAGCGCTCCCTCGTTCTAGAGGACTTCCTGTTGCTCTAAGGTACAAGTCTATTTGCGAGGCCGCGCTAGACAATGAAGCGTAGAGTATGCCTTCGATTGAAAAAGCTCTGGAAGCACTGAGCGCTGGTTGGCTTGGTACGCTGCTAGCGTTAGTAGGCTTGGTATATGCCTACTACTTGTACCGAAAGAGCGTCCAGCGACCTAAGATGATTTATAAGGTTAGCGGAGTAACTCTGATCGGTCAGCGCTTCTCAATGCCGATGGGACTACGGCTTGGCCAACAGGTAGACTCGACTCAAGATATTCTTGGGCTATAATCTGGAACCACGGCAGCAAGGAGCTAACAAGCGCGAATGTCTCTTCGGTAAGGCCGATCTGTATTACTTGCCAAGAAGGCACCGTATTAGAGGCAAAAGTCGTCAAGAGGACGACCACGGCCAACAATGCAACACTAGCTAGTGACACTAAGGGTGAAGGTGCACGCCGGTTAGATTTCGACTACTTCAACCCGGGCGACGGTGTGACGATAGAGATCCTACACTCTGGTGAGAATTCAAAGATAGAGGTGAGCGGCGAATTCGTAGGCTCAAGCGCGATCAAGAAGGTGCTCACCGCCCAGGATCTTGCGGGTAAGACCGCCGAAAGGAAGAGCCCGTTGCCGCACGAGGGACTAGGGAACCAGATAGCTCTATTCGTAGTGACCTGAGACCCGAGAACTCCTCCAGATTTGGGTAGAGTTCGTCACCTGAGAGGAGACGGACGATGAAGCGTAGTCGGTTCAGCGAAGAGCAGATCATTGGCGATCTTGCGGGAGCAGGAGGCGGGGCGCGGCGACGGCGGACGTGTGCCGCAAGCACGGGGTGTCGAGCGCGACATTCTACAAGTGGAAGGCGAAGTTCGGCGGTCTCGAGGTGTCGGATGGCCGACGGCTGAAGGCGCTCGAGGACGAGAACGCGAAGCTGAAGAAGCTTCTGGCCGAGACGATGCTGGACAACGCCATCCTGAAGGACATCAACAGCCGATAGTGGTGACGCCCGCTGCTCGGCGGCAGGCCGTGGCTCACGCGTGCACGGTGCATGCGGTGAGCGAGCGGACGGGCGTGTGAGGCTGCAGGGCGTGGATCGCTCGTCGGTGCGCTATCGCAGCCGTCGCGCATGCGACGCCGCTGTGCGGCTCTGCATTCGGGGCTCGCCGCCCAGCGGCGTCGCTTCGGCTACCGTCGATTGCATCTGCTGTTGACCCGCGAGGGGCATCACATGAACCAGAAGCGCTTCCGCCGGCTCTACCGGGAGGAGAAGCTGCAGGTGCGCCGGCGTGGCGGCCGCAAACGGGCGTTGGGCGTGCGGGCGCCGATCGAACTGCCAGGTGGTCCCAACGAGCGCTGGTCGCTGGATTTCGTGTCCGACTGCTTCACCGACGGCCGGCGCTTCCGCATCCTGGCGGTCGTGGACGACTTCACGCGCGAGAGCTTGGCGCTGATCCCCGATACATCGCTGTCGGGAGACCGGGTGGCACGCGAGCTGGACGCGTTGATCGCGAGGCGCGGTCGGCCCAAGAGCTGCGTTTCCGACAACGGCTACGGATCTGACCAGCATGGCGATCCTGAAGTGGACGCAAGCAAGCGGCGTTGACTGGCACGACATCGCACCAGGCAAGCCGCAGCAGAACGCGTTCGTGGAGAGCTTCATAGGCCGGCTGCGCGACGAGTGCCTCAACGAGACGCTGTTCTCGTCGCTGCCGCAGGCTCGCGCCGTGCTCGAGACCTGGCGCGCCGACTACAACGGCGTGCGCCCGCATTCGGCGCTCGCCAACCGGACACCCGAGGAGTTCCGAGCCCAGTACATTGCCGTTGCGGCGAGCCGCAGCGATGGTCAAAACTTCAACCTACGACTCTACTCCTGATTGGATGGAAGTCGGGGCTCAGGTCAGTCGGGGCTCAGGTCACAACTTTCAACCTACTGAGACACCCCACTTGACTGGCTGTTTCAGAAACTAGATGGAACAGCAGTTGCGCGGATAGTTGGTTGGGTGTTTTTCGTGTTTTGGTGGGCAGTCGGCCTTGGAACAACAATCCTGGTGCTGTGGGTGTGGATAAATAGTGGATGGCGGCATCCAAAAGCACTTTCGATAACAGAAAAGGATATGTAACGGGATGCCAGTAGGCCCTATGTGGCTCAAAAACTGTCTTCACATAGCATCGCGGCTAGCACCATCGGGAAGCCATCGGGCACAAGCCGCCTTGTGGTGGAAGGTGTTGGGTCTGCGCTTCGCTTGACTCAACTTCCAGATGTCGCCCTAGCCGCCAGCATGTGAGCAATGCCGGGATGATACATCGCGACTTCCCCGAGGCGCGGGCAGCGGGCTATCATCGCCCCAACACGAAACGATAGGAATTGCCCAGGGAGGACTGCGCTATGAGACGGCTGCTGCTGGCGGCGTTTGCCGTGACTTGTGCGTGTTCGCTGCTGTGGCGGCGGTGCAGGCGCAGACCTACCCCTCGCGCACCATCACGCTGATCGTGCCGTTCCCGCCGGGCGGGTCGACGGACACGGTGGCGCGCATCATGGCCGAGAAGATGCAGCCGATCCTCGGCCAGCCCGTCATCATCGAGAACGTCGGCGGCGCCGGCGGCAGCACCGCGGTGGGCCGCCTCGCGCGCGCCGCGCCCGACGGCTACACCATCGACATCGGCCAGTGGGACACCCACGTCGGCAGCATCATCTACAAGCTCACCTACGACCTGGAGAAGGACTTCGCGCCGATCGGGCTGATCTCGGTCAACCCGCAGCTGATGATCGGCAAGAAGGCGCTGGAGGCGAGCGACCTCAAGGGCCTCGTCGCCTGGATGAAGGCGAACCCCGGCAAGGGGCTGTTCGTCAACCAGAACGCGGCCGCCAAGGTCACCGGCATCCTGCTGCAGCAGGCAACCAAGACCGAGTTCCAGTACGTGCCCTACCGCGGCGCCGGCCCCGCCATGACCGACCTCCTGGCCGGCCAGGTCGACCTGCTGGTGGTGCAGGCGGCGGTGGCGCTGCCGCAGATCCAGGCCGGCACCGTGAAGGCGATCGCCAACCTGTCGCCGAAGCGCTCGCCCGCGCATGCCCGACATCCCGACCTCCGACGAGAGCGGCGTGCCCGGCCTCTACATGTCCGGCTGGTTCGGCTTCTTCGCGCCCAAGGGCACGCCGGCCGACGCGATCGCCAAGCTCAACGGCGCGCATGGTGGAGGCGCTGGCCGATCCCGGCGATCAAGGCGCGCTTCACCCAGCTCGGCCTCGACGTCGCCTCGCGCGAGCAGCAGACGCCCGAGGGCCTCGCCGCCTTCCACAAGACCGAGATCGACAAGTGGTGGCCGATCATCAAGGCGGCCGGCCTGACGGGCTGAGATCGGCCTGCATCCCGAAAGTCGAGAGCACTCCCCTCCGGAGGGGCTGGGGGTGGAGTCATCAAGAGCTGCGCCAAACGTAGGCACCGCGTGCGCGCATCTCGGCAGACGGTGGCCGGAGCTTCGGCGCCGTCTGGCGGCGCGGATCAGGCGCAGACGGCTCTCCTCGCGACCGAAGCGCACACCAGCGCGGTTGGTCATGGTGGAGCCGAACGGCGCATCCTCCAGGCCCACGCGGACGTGGCCGCCGCGCCGCACCGCCTCGGGATCAGCGGGCGGATGTCGACGCCGAGGCCGGCGATCATCCAAGGCGCGCCCGGCGCCTCCTCGTCAGCAACGCCAGTGCGCGGTCGAGCGCGTAGGGCTTGGGCGGGAAGCCGTAGGCGAACGTATCGGAGAACATGAAGCGGTAGATCGGCGTCTTGGCCCCGGCAGCACGCGCCAGCGCAGCGCCCGCCCGCGTGAAGCCCGGCTCGTAGATGGCATAGGCCGGGTGGAAGCCGTAACGCATCGCAAATGCCAAAGCGTGGCGCACGTGAGCCTCCGGATTGAGGTAGGTGGGCGCCGGCGGGGTGTCGGGGCCCGATCGCCAGCTCCGTGAAATTGACGCTGCCTGGATCGATCACCGCGAACTCCAGCAGCCCGCGCGCGGCCAGCGCCTCCACGTGGGCAAATCGCTGCGCGGCCTCGTCCGGCAGCGGCCCGGCCCCGATTCCCGCGGAGGGAATCGAGGGGTACACCGGCACGTCAACCTTGGCGCGAATGCCCTCGATGATGCGCGCGTAGACCTGCCAGTCGAAGGTCTGCGGACCGCCACCGTCGTAGGCATGCACATGAATGATGCAGGCCCCGGCTTCGGCACAGGCGATTCCCTCGCGCAACGATGGCCTCGACGGTGTCGGGGATGCCGGGCTGGCGCTTGCGGCTCCACGGCCCGTTCAGGGCCGCCTCGATCCAAACCTTGCGCATGGCCTTCTGCCATCCTCCCGCTGGCCGCTGCCCTGTCACCCGAAAGTCCTCGCCCATAGCCCTTTCGTCGACTGGAACAGATTGACTTGGCGAGAGCCGCCCAAGTCGAGGCGAACGAAGTCCCATTGACGTGGCGTTTGCGTGACAATTATGTGATGTCGCCCATCGGGCTGGGCAGTGCACAAGCAGACCAGACGCGGCACCGCGGTGCGAGGAATTCGCGGTTTCGGATCTCTTGCAGGGGGTGGTCATGGAACTTTCGAATTACGAACTCGTGCGCTATCCGTCAGGCCAGTTCGTCATCACCCGCTGCAGCTGTCCGCCAACGGCACGCCCTGCCTCCGGGCCGCGCGATGTGGTCGGCGTCTACACCAGCGAGGCCGAGGCGCAGAACGCGCTCGACCGCTGACTGCCACGGCCCGGCCGCCGCGCCGCCTGATCGACCTCTCCGCCTATGCGGGCAGAGCCATGCTCGCGCGCGGTCAAGCGAGCCGCCGTCAGGCGGCCGCCGGTGGTTGCGGTGAATAAGCTTCGTTTCCGCAACATGCCTTTGCCCAACGAATCAGTCTTGGCTCGTCGCGACCGGAACGAAAGGACCACGGCCATGGCGGGGATCGATCCGAGCGCGCGACGCGAGCCTCTATCTGCTGAGGGACCACCTCGACGCCGCGCTGGCGATGGGCGAGGACCTGCTGGCCGAGACGCTGGCGCTCGATACTGCCGCCAGCAAGTCGCCGCTGCGCAGTGGATGCGCCAGAACCGCGACCTCACGCCTTCCTCACCACCATGCGCACGCTCGAATACGCGATGACCGCCCGCCTGCTGCAGGCGCGCAAGCGGGCCGAGGACCTGAAGCGCCGCGACAGCCGCTTGAAGCCGCTCGTTGCGCTGTTCGTCGCCGGCACCGCGCCGCTGGCGGATGCCGCAGCCGAGCTCGGCGACACCGATGCGCGCGATTTCGGCGCCGCCGATGCGGCGCTGACATTCCTGCGCTCGCGGGGGCTGCTGGCCCCGATGCGGCCTGCCTGGAGGGCCTGAACCGCATCTCCGTCAGCGAGGACTATCAGCTCGCCGGCCGCATCAGGCTCGGCACGCTGATGGACCTGGTCGCCACTTTCCTCGACACGCTCGACCTGCTGTTCGACATTCCGGGGAGCGTCCAGACGACGTTGGCGACTCGCCCGTCGCCGATGACCAGCGCAGCAGGCGACGCGCCGGCAGAGACCGGCCCCGCGGCTTGAGCCTCATATCCAGCCGCGCGTGGCGAGCTGCATCTTGAGGTCGTTCTCAGCTTGCGCCAGGCGCGCCGGATCGATGGAGCGCAGCACCAGCTGGGTGCCGGGCTTGCCCTCGCGCATGAACGGATAGCTGCCCATCGGCACGTCCGGGTAGCGCTTCTGCAGCTCGCCGAACATGTCGGCGATCTCGCCCTCCGGCCGGTGCAGGTCGAGCGCGGCGGACAGCATCTTCTTGCCGGTCTTGAGATACTTGGTGGCGGCATCCAGCATCACGTGCATGATGGCGGGGATGCCGGCCATGACGATGACGTTGCCGAGCATGAAGCCCGGCGCGATCGACACGCTGTTCTCGACCAGCTCGGCGCCGAAGGGAATGCGCGCCATGCGCAGCCGGGCGGCGCGTCAGCTCCACGCCGCGGCGCTCGAAGTAGGCCTTCATGGGAGCGAGCGCGCGCTCGTCGACGTCGATGCCGACGCCGAACGCCTTGGCGATGGAGTCGGCGGTGATGTCGTCGTGGGTGGGGCCGATGCCTCCGGTGGTGAACAGGTAGGTGTAGCGGGCGCGCAGCGCGTTGACGGCGGTGATGATCTCCGCCTCCTCGTCGGGGACGATGCGCACCTCCTTGAGCTGGATGCCGATGGCGGTGAGGTAGTCGGCGACGTAGCCGATGTTCTTGTCCTTGGTGCGCCCGGACAGGATCTCGTCGCCGATCACGCACAGCGCGGCGGTGACGAGGTCGTCAGTCTGCGTCGCGGTCATGTCTCACCTCTCCTGCGCACCGGGCCCGCGCCAGCACCGTTCGCCATCCACTGTCCCGTGGCCCAGGTGCCCGATCCGGGTCAAGTGCCATTGGCGGTTCCCGGGCGCAAGGCTCCTTCGAGATAGCGCGCCAGCGCCGTCTGCCATGTACCCTCGCGCAGGACACGGGCGCGCGCCGCCTCGCCCATGGCCTTGCGGCGGCCCTCGTCGGCAAGGAGGTCGCCGATCGCCGCCTCGACCGCCCCCTGGCTGTCGCCATCGACCACCCGCCCCGCCTCGCCGTCGACCACGGCATCGCTGCCGCCGCCGTCGGAGCCCGCCAGCGCCGGCACGCCGTACCAGGCCGCCTCGGCATAGACGATGCCGAAGCCCTCCACCGAGCTGCCCTCGCGCCGGGTCGGCATGACGAACAGGTCGGCGGAAGCCAGCAGCGCGGCCTTCGCATCCTCGTCCACGCGGCCCAGAAGGTGCACCCGGTCGGCGACGCCCAATTCCCGGGCCTGGGCCTCGAGCCGTGGGCCGTCGCTGCCGCCGCCGCCGATAACCAGGCTGATGCCCGTGAACCTGCGCGCCAGGCCGGGCAGCGATTGAATGACCCGATCGAGCCCCTTGCGCGGCTCGAGGCGGGCGAGACCCGCCAGCAGCGGTCGGCCGCCGCGAGTAAGGGCCGCCAGCCGCGCGAGACCGGCGGCGGTCGGCGCCGGCTGCGGGCCGATCGGCGGATTGACGATGGCAACGCGGGCTGGCGGCCGACAGATAGTGTCGCGCCAGATCGGCGGTGTAACGCGAGTTGGCGATGACGGTTGCGGCCTTGGACAAGGCGAGCGCGATGCGCTGCCGCTTGCCTTCTGAGGCATCGCGTGGGAACTCGGTGCCGTGCGCCAGCACCGCGACTGGCAGCGGACCAGGCTCGAACAGCTCCAGGCTTTTCCAGCTGTCGCAGAACACCGCCTCTACGCCGCCGGTGGCGATCATGCGTCCGGCGGCCCATGCCTTGAGCCGCCGCCGCAACGGCCTGGGACCGCCGTAGCGCTGTACTGCCACGCCGTGGAGATTTGCTTCGAACGCGCGGCTGGCGCGGGTGGCATCGGCCATCACCGTCACCCGGCGCCCGCTCTCGCCCAGCGCCGCGGCAAGACCGCCGACGAGATTCTCGATGCCTCCGGTTTCCGGCGGGAAGCACTGGGTCAGAACGAGGATCATGGACGAACGTCACTCAAAGCCGTGCCGGAGCGGGAAATTCTACCGGCTTGCACCATGCGCGTCAGCAGGCATAACGTCCGCCCGCCATGCGCTTTGCCTCCCCCCTGGTCCGCGGCACGCTGATCCAGCGCTACAAGCGCTTCCTGGCCGACGTGCGGCTCGACGACGGGCGGCTCATCACGGCCACCTGCCCCAACACGGGCTCGATGCTGGGCCTGACGGCGCCGGGCTTGCCGGTGTGGCTGTCCGAAAGCGACAGTCCGACCCGCAAGTACCGCTTCACCTGGGAGCTGGTGGAGGTGGACCTCGGCAAGGGGCCGCTGCTGGTCGGCATCAACACCGGGCCTGCCGAACAAGCTGGTCGCCGAGGCGATCGCGGCAAAGCGCATCAGGCACCTGGCGGGCTACGCGGGGCTCAGGCGCGAGGTGAAGTACGGCCGGAACAGCCGCATCGACCTGCTGCTGGAATGCGCGCGGAAAGGCCTGTGCTACGTCGAGATCAAGAACGTGCATCTCTCGCGCCGGCACGGGCTGGCCGAGTTTCCCGATTCGGTGACGGAGCGCGGCACCAAGCATCTGGCCGAGATGAGCGACATGGTGCGGGCAGGGCACCGGGCGGTGATGGTGTTCCTGATCCAGCGCAGCGAGGCCAAGCGCCTGGCATTCGCCCGCGACATCGATCCCACCTACGGCGAGGCGTTCGATGCGGCGCGCGCGGCCGGGGTGGAGGCCATCGCGCTCAGGTGCCGCATGGGAACCGACGCCATCGTCGTGGACCGGCCGGTGCCGATCGAGGGGTGAAGCGCAAAGCATTCGCGATCGCCAGCGGCCCGGACGGCAGGCGGGCACCAGCCCCCGTGAAATCGCATATGGCGGCATGCCTCGCCGTGATAGGCATGCACCGCAGTACGCGCTCGGACCTAGTGTGATGATCGAGAAGTCCGCCTCATCGCGCTGGGCTTGGTTCGGGAGCGGACTTCTCGATCTCGATCACACTAGCACCATGATTTTCTAGTGTCCTTCAGATCGCGAAATTCGTACCGAGCTCGCCGCACAGTGAGGCGAATTTCGCGATCAGGACACTGATGCCCGCCGACACGACAGAGCACATGGAAGCGGCCCCGGCGGCCGCGAGCGAGCTGCAGACGCTGGCCGTGGTCTCCGGCGCGCATCTCATCAGCCACCTGCACATCATGACGCTGCCGGTGCTGCTGCCGCTGCTCAAGGACCAGATGTGCGGTCGGCTTCTTCGAGCTGGGCCTGGCGCTCACCACCTTCAACGTGGTCAGCGGGCTGACCCAGGCGCCCATGGGCTTCCTGGTCGACCGCGCCGGCGCCAGGCGCGTGCTGATCGCCGGCCTGCTGCTCGGCGGACTGGCGTTCCTGTCGCTCGGGCTGGTGAACACCTATGCCTGGCTGATCGTGGCGGCCGCGCTGGCGGGCCTCGCCAACTGCGTCTACCACCCGGCCGACTATGCCATCCTCAGCGACACCATCTCGGAAGACCGCATGGGCCGCGCCTTCTCGGTCCACACGTTCGCGGGCTTCGTCGGCGGCGCCATCGCGCCGCCGCTGCTGCTGGGCCTGGCCGCCGTTGCCGGGCTCGACTGGTCGCTCATCTGCGCCGGCCTGTGCGCGTGGGCGATCGCCGCTGTTCGTGTTCCTGGTGCCGGACCAGCATCGGCGTCGCCGGCGCTGCCCGCAATGCCAGCGGCGCGATCGCTGCCGCCAGCGACCAGGTCAGCGTGCTGACGCCGGCGGTGATGGCGCTGACCGCGTTCTTCACCCTGCTCGCGCTGTCGCACAGCGCCATGTACAGCTTCTCGATCGTGGCGCTGATGGCCAGCCACGACATCTCGCTGGCGGCCGCCACCGCGGCGCTAACCGCCTATCTGGCGGCCTCGGCGGTGGGCGTGCTGCTGGGCGGCGTGCTCGCCGACAAGACCGCGCGGCACGGCTACGTCGCGGCCGCCGGCTTCGCGCTCACCGCGGCCATCGCGCTCGCCATCGCCCTGCTGACGCTGCCGGGGCCGGTGCTGGTCGCAGGCATGGGGCTATCGGGCTTCCTGTTCGGCGTCATTCAGCCGTCGCGCGACATGCTGGTGCGCAAGGCCGCGCCGCCGGGTGCCGCGGGGCGCGTGTTCGGCATCGTCTCGACCGGCTTCAATATTGGCGGCATCTTCGGGCCGCTGCTGTTCGGCTGGCTGATGGACAGTGGCGCCCCGCGCGGCATCTTCCTGGCTGCCGTCGTGTTCATGACCCTGACCGCGGTGTTCGCGCTGCTGGAGGACCGCCGCCCGCAGCGACAGCCCGCGGCTGCCTAGGCCCACAGGTGACACACTAGTGAAGGTCCGTGAGGCCCATGCGCCTCGCGCGGGGTCACGAAATGGCCTATCAAGGCGATCACTCCGGACGGCCCCAAGAAAAACTCGCAACACCAATCATAGCCTCCGGCAATACAGGGAGGTAGATGCCGATGCTCGATCGCCGCGCGATGCTGCGCGCAGGAGCGGCCCTCGGCGCCTTGATGGCGCGGTCGGAGCGCACGCGCTCGGCCGCCGATGCCGGTGACGGCCAAGCTTCGAGGTCACCAAGACCCACGACGAGTGGCGCAAGCTGCTGACGCCAGAGCAGTACTACGTGCTGCGCGAGCACGGCACCGAGCCGCCGTTCTACAGCCCGCTCGACAAGGAGTATCGCGCCGGCGCGTTCTCGTGCGCGGCCTGCGATCTGCCGCTGTTCGCCTCCACCACCAAGTTCGACAGCGGCACCGGCTGGCCGAGCTTCCATACGCCGCTCGAGAATGCCGTCCGCACCAGCATCGACAACAGCCTCCCCGAAACACGCACCGAGGTGCATTGCCGGCGCTGCGGCGGACACCTTGGGCACGTGTTCAACGACGGTCCGGCGCCCACCGGCTTGCGCTATTGTATGAACGGGGTGGCGATGAAGTTCACGCCCACGGCCTAAAGGTTGTCACTGCCCTCGAGAAAGGCTGGACCATGCATCAATTCGCACGCCACCTGCGGTGGCTCGCTCCGCTGGCGTTGCTGCTCGGCGTCACCGCCGCGCTGGCCCAGTCGACGCCGGCGCCCAAGGCCGACGGCAAGACGGCGACCGCGATCTTCGCCGCCGGCTGCTTCTGGTGCGTGGAGGAGGCGTTCGAGAAGGTGCCTGGCGTGAGCGCGGCGGTCTCGGGCTACATCGGCGGCAAGACTGCCAATCCGACCTACGAGCAGGTGGTGTCGGGAACCACAGGGCACACGGAGGCCGTGCAGGTCACCTACGATCCCGGCAAGGTGAGATACGAGCAGCTGGTCGACTGGTTCTGGAAGAACGTCGACCCGCTCGATGCCGACGGCCAGTTCTGCGACAAGGGCAGCCAGTATCGCAGCGGCATCTTCTACCAGGGCGAGGCGCAGAAGAAGGCGGCGGAGGCTTCCAAGGCAGGCGCTGGTGGCCTCGGGACGCTTCAAGCAACCGATCGTCACGGAGATCACCGCCGCCGGGCCGTTCTATTTGGCGGAGGACTACCACCAGGGCTACTACAAGAAAAACGCCAACCGCTATCAGTTCTACAAGTACGCCTGCCAGCGCGTGCAGCGGCTGGAGCAGCTGTGGGGCAAGGCCACGCCGCCGCCGAACAGCTGATGCGGTGTTCCCTCTCCCCATACTTCAT
The DNA here is from genome assembly GCA_963756735.1 of uncultured Alphaproteobacteria bacterium. Lineage (GTDB taxonomy): Bacteria > Pseudomonadota > Alphaproteobacteria > Rhizobiales > Hyphomicrobiaceae > AWTP1-13. The sequence goes on along the minus strand of CAVWOY010000029.1, from coordinate 165,736 downwards.
GGGGAGTGAGGGGCGGCGGCTTGCTCCCCCCGTCGAATTTGTGGCTGCCCCTCACCCTCGGAACCCTCGGAACAAGTCCGAGGGCAGGCAAGTCGAGGGCAGGCCCCGACCCTCTCCTCGCTTGCGGGGAGAGGGAGAAGCGCGTGCGCAGAATCCACAGGTTTTGGCGGCGGGGATAAGTTTCGCGCTTCATTATGTATGTAGGCGGAGGATGACGCGCGCCGCGGGGTGTGCTTTGGTGATGCTGCCCCGGAGATGGGAAGCGCGGTGAACCTGGAGCCGCAGCCCAGCACAGGAGCCGGGGGCGGCAGTCCGGTAGCCTCGCCTGGCATGGTGGACAGATCATCCAAGCGTCAGGTGTCCCTCGGGACAAGCCCGAGGGCAAGGGGGCCCGGATGTTGCGAAGTCGTGGACGACAAGCCTCTTCGGCATGGTGAGCTGACCTAGCAAGCGTCGAAGACGGCCCGGATGCGACCGAGCAGGGCGTTCTTGCGCTCCGTAGCCGGCATTAGCGATCACTCAGGTCATCGGGCGCAGCCCGAACGCCCTGCTTCTCCTCCCAAATCCTCGAGGCCCAAGGCCTGCGAGGCTCGAGGCGTTTTGTGCGCCCGCGTCGCTTATCCCCGGGGTGGGGAGGCGCGGTTATACTGGTCGGTTCGACCTCGGATCGGAATGCCAGATGCGCTTCTGCCAAGGCTCGGCGGCGAGGTTAGTCGTGTTGGCGCAGCCGCCATCAGGCCGGAAAGCGCTGCGCGAAGGGCTCGAGCGGCAGGCGCAGCGCGCTGGTGAGATAGGAGACGGTGCGATAGAAGCCGGCCAGCAGCAGCAGCTCCAGCAGCGCCTCCTCGCTGAACTGCTCCCTGAGCTCCGTCCAAAGCGCATCGTCGATGTCGCAGGATTCATGCAGGCCATCGCAGAAGCGGATCAGCAGACGGTCCTCGGCGCTCCAGCAGGCATCGTCCGGGCCGCCGCGGACGATGGAGCGAAGCTGCTCGGGCTCGAGCCCGACGCGCTTGGCGAAGAACGCGGCATGCACGCCCCATTCATACTCGGAGCCGCAAAGTGCGGTGACGCGATGGATGACCACCTCACGCTGGCGCATGGTCAGGTGGCCGCGGTCGAGCAGCCCGCCGCCCATGAAGCGCTGGAACAGGCGCTGGTCGCGGGCGAGCGTGCGGAACAGCACCAGCGGGGCGACGCCGGGCGGCATCAGCGCATCGAAGCGGGCCTGCACCTCGGCGGGATAGGGTGGATCGGCGGGGGCGAGGCGCTGGGACATGGCAATCTCCTGTGCTATTTTTTTCGTAGCACAGAGATCTCCACGTTGCTACGGAAATCATAGCGTGGCCACACCCAAGCCCAACCAGCCCGTGCGCGGCTCCAAGACCGGCCGACCGATTATGGCGCTGCTCGACCTGCTCAGCCGCCGCATGGCGCTGCGCATCCTGTGGGAGCTGCGCGACGAGAAGCTCAACTTCCGCGCGCTGCAGGCCGCCGCCGGCACCAACCCGAGTTTGCTCAACGCGCGGCTGAAGGAGCTGCGCGAGGCGCGCCTCGTCACGCACGCCGAGGACGGCTATGGCCTCACCCCGCAGGGCCGCGAGCTTCTCAAGACCTTCCTGCCGCTCAACGCCTGGGCCGACACATGGGCGCGCCAGTTGGCTGGCAAGGGCCGCTAGTGTCGAGACACTTACTCTTGGCACCAAGATTGTCATGGTCGGGCTTGTCCCGACCATCCATCCATCTGCTTGCTCTCGCGTTCGTGGAAGGCTGGATCCTCGGGACAAGCCCGAGGATGACAGCGGCATCATCTGTTGCGCGCCGAACGCTTGTCGCCCTTCATTGGGCGCAAATTCGGGCTTCACAACGCTGCGGCGGAATGTGACGAATGGGCCCTGACCCGCCGGAGGAAGCGACCATGCAGCAGTTCAAGGATATCGGCGTCGATCTGAAGGACATGGTGGCAACCATCGAGATCCGCCGACCGCCGCACAACTTCTTCGACATCGAGCTGATCCGCCAGATCGCGGATGCCTGCGATGCGCTCGACAAGGACCCCGCAGCGCGCGCCATCGTGCTGGCGGCGCAGGGCACCGCGTTCTGCGCCGGCGCCAAGCTCGGCGACGGCGCCGACGTGCAGGACGTGCTGGTGAAGCGCTCGGAGACGGGCCAGGCCGGCCACCTCTACATCGAGGCCGTGCGGCTCTACCGCACGGCCAAGCCGATGGTGGGCGCGATCCACGGCGCCGCGGTCGGCGGCGGGCTCGGGCTGGCGCTGGTGCCGGACCTGCGCGTCACCTGCCCGAAAGCCCGCTTCTCAGCCAACTTCACGCGGCTGGGCTTCCATCCGGGCTTCGGGCTGACCCACACGCTGCCGGCGCTGATCGGCCCGTCGAAGGCGGCGATGATGTTCTATACCAGCCGGCGCATCCCCGGCGAGGAAGCCGTGCGCATCGGCCTTGCCGACGTGCTGGTGCCGCAGGATCAGGTGCGTGCGGCGGCGCAGAAACTCGCCGCCGAGATCGCCGAGAACGCGCCGCTGGGCGTGCTGGAGACGCGCGCGACGCTGCGGGCGGGCCTCGCCGAGGCGGTGCGCAAAGCGACCGACATCGAGCTCGAGAAGCAGACGCGGCTGCGCCAGACCGCCGATTTCAAGGAAGGCGTGGACGCGGTGAACCAGCGCCGCATGCCGCGGTTCGCGGGGCGATAGCAGCGGCAGTGCGTACCACTAGGAGGGCCGGCGATTCAGAAAATGAGCGCCTCCTCTGCGTTCCCGGAAGCCGAGCCCGGCTCTGGAGCCGAGGCGAGGCTGTCCGGATCTCCCTTCAATGGGTGAAGGCCCCGGCTCTGCGCGCCCAGGACTTGATTTGGGATCAAGTCCGTGCGCGCCGGCCGGGGACGCATGACGCAACTATTCGCCCTTGACGTTTGCGAGGTGCTCGCTGACGAACCAGGATTGCTTCTCGTTGAGCCGGATCAGGCCGCTGACGAGGAGGTCGTTGGTGCCGTCGTCGCCGCGCTCGGAGGCACGGCGCGCGGCCTGCCGGGCGAAGCTCAGCGCGACCTCGTGCGCGGTCTGCAGGCGCTCGAGCTGTGCTGCCGGCGGCTCGCGGTCGCGCGGAGGCCGCGGGATCTCGGTCTCGTCTGCCGCGTCGGCGCCCATGGCGATGCTGACGCCGCCCAGCTGCATGATGCGCTCGGCAAGGTCGTCGATCAGCTCGCCCAGCTGGCCCTGGTGCTCATCGTAGAGCAGATGCAGCTCGCGGAAATGGATGCCCGAGACCTGCCAGTGGTGCTTCTTGTAGAGGTCGCGCAGAACGATGATGTCAGCCAGCGCGCGGTTGAGATCGACGACGCTGTCCTTGCGGACATTCTCGGAGAGCGCGACCTTCATCGGCTTGAGGTCACCGAAGCGTTGCTGGACCTTGTTGCGAGACATTGCCTGGCTCCTATCTTCCGCCGCCGCGAGGGCCGGATACACCCAGCAAGTTTGTCTGCTTGGGGCGGACGGGACAATGGGAGGCATGCGCGCGGCGTTCGCTTTTTCGTGAGCGCGCGGGGCCGTTCTGCAGCTCGTCCTGCGGGAGTTTCCCTAGGCGGAGGCCGCCAGCTGCCGCAGGCGATACACCGCCGTGTGCAGCACGTGCGCCAGCACCGTGCGGCCGTTGGCGACGAGGATCATGTCGAGGTCGACCAGCCGGTGGCCCTTGCGCTCGTAGTTGGCCGCCACCCGCGCGCGGGCGGAGAGCGTGTCGCCGACGCGGGCGCAGGCGAAGTTGGCGACCTTGCTGCCGGTGTGGATCCAGGGCTGCAGCACCACGTTCTCGCGCAGCACCAGGTTGGCGAGACGCAGCAGCTGGCCGGGGTGGATCAGGCCCTCGTTGGCGTAGAGCGAGTCGGCCTCGCGCACGTCGCGCAGGTAATGCGTGGCAGCCTCGGCGGTGGCGTGGAACGGCCCGATGCCTAGCCACGTGCCTTCGGCGAGGCTCGCCTCGTCTGCCGGCGGGCGCTCGGCCGGCGGTGTGCGCGTCTCGTAGGCCGCGATTGAAGGCGGGCTGCCGGAGGCCGCCGGCAAACTCGCGCGGCCGGTGGCGCAGAGCACGCCCTCGCTCTCGACGCGAAGGTCGAGACCACCATCGGCCTGCGCCGCAGTCACCGTCGCCAGGCGGCCATCGTAGACCGGTTTGAGGAACCGGCACTCGATCTGGCCGCGCTCGAGCCAGGCCCGGCCCCAGCGCCGAACGGCCGGGTGGCAGGCGTAGGCATAGACCTCGACGCCCGGGACGAGGCCACCGGAGAAGCCGAGCTTCCGCGCGATCCTGTCGTCGTGGATCTTGTTCTCGGAGGCGTGCGAGAGGTTGTAGGCCTCGACCGTGTAGATCGTGGCTTGGGCGACGGTCATGGCGCGTCCCGATGTCCTGATGCCGGCAGTTCTGCGTGCGATGCCAGCTTAGCGGCCCGTCAGCGAATGTCTAACGCGGACCCGGTTGAGGACGACGAGCACCGTGGTCATCGCCAGCGCCACCACCGCGGCCAGCGCGTACGACACGACCAGGCCGGCGCTGGGCAGCATCAAGCCGACCACCAGGAAGAACGCTACGAACGAGAACAGGGACAGCGTCACCCCGCGCAGGATGCTCCACACCGCCTCGCGGCCCCAGCGGTGGTGGGTGAACGTGCACACCACACTCAGGATCACCGGATAGGCGGCGACGATGCCGGACAGCGTCGGTCCCAGCGCGTCGGCGGTCAGCAGCAGACCGGCCACCAGAGCACCGGTGGCGACCATGCGCATGGGGATGTCCCACCACGGCAGAGCCTGCGGCAGCGTCGTGGCGAGAGGACGCGGCAGCAGCGCATATGCCATGGCCAGCGCCACGGACCCCGCCGCAGCCGCCACCCACAGCGGCGCAACCAGATCGCGGGGCTGCACCGGCAGGGCCGGGAGCTGCTGCTGCACCAGCCAGGCGCTCGCGGCATAGAGGACAAGCGCACTGGCGAAGCTGGCGAGCCAGCCGGCGCGCTTGGCGGTCACGCCATACGCCACGATGAACACCGAGATGCACACCACCGCCAGCTCGATGCCGACGCAGGCGCCGACGCCGAAGTCGATGCCCTTGTCCTGGATCAGCAGGAACAGGGTCGGCCCGGTGAACCAGGGCAGCCCCATCAGCATGCCGCCGATGGTCGGCCCCCACCAGCGCGCCGCCAGCGAGACGGCTGCCACCAGCAGCGGCGTAACGGCGACCTTGAGAAGGAAGAGCATGGGGCACGCTGCTGCTCCCTCTCCCCGTCCTTACGGGGAGAGGGCCGGGGTGAGGGGTAGAAGCTTGCTCCGGCGCCCGTTGCCGCCCCTCACCCTGACCCTCTCCCCATGCGAAAAAGCATGGGGAGAGGGAGGAAGCCTCACCGCACGTTGCCGCAGAAGCGCTGGATGCGCCCGCAGGCATCCTCCAGCTCGGCATTGGAGGTGGCATACGAGATGCGGAAGTAGGGGCTCATGGCGAAGGCTGCGCCCTGCACACAGGCCACGCCTTCCTCCTCCAGCAGCGCCAGCACGAAGTCCTCGTCGGTGGCGATCTTCTTGCCGCCGCCGCTGGTCTTGCCGATCACGCCCTCGCAGGAGGGATAGACGTAAAACGCGCCCTCGGGCTTGGGGCACTTGATGCCCTTGGCCTGGTTCAGCATCGACACCACGAGGTCGCGCCGCTCCTTGAACGCGGCCTTGTTGCGCGGAATGAAATCCTGCGGACCATTCAGCGCCTCCACGCCCGCCCACTGCGTGATGGAGGAGGGGTTGGAGGTCGACTGCGACTGCAGCTTGCACATGGTCTTGATCAGCGGCTCGGGGCCGCCGGCATAGCCGAGCCGCCAGCCCGTCATGCAGTAGGCCTTGGAGAAGCCGTTCATGGTGAGCGTGCGCTCGTAGAGCGCCGGCTCCACCTGCGCCGGCGTGAAGAACTCGCGCTCGTCGTAGAGCAGGTGCTCGTACATGTCGTCGGTCAGCACCCAGACGTGGGCGTTCTTGGGCTGCATCAGCACGTCGGTCAGCGCCTTGATCTCCGCCTTGCTGTAGGCGGCGCCCGACGGGTTGCACGGCGCGTTGAACAGGAACCACTTGGTCTTGGGGGTGATGGCCTTGTCGAGCACCTCGGGCCTGAGGTGATAGCCGTCCTCGATCCGGCACGGCGCGAACACGGGCTTGCCGGCGCCGAGCAGCACGATGTCGGCATACGACACCCAGCACGGCGCCGGGATCACCACCTCGTCGCCCGGGTTGATGGTGCTCAGCAGCGCGTTGTAGAGCACCTGCTTGCCGCCGGTGCCGACCGAGATCTGCGATGGCGTATAGTCGAGGCCGTTCTCGCGCTTGAACTTGGCGGCAATCGCCGCCTTCAGCTCGGGAATGCCGTCGACGTCGGTGTACTTGGTCTTGCCCTCCTTCAAGGCGCGGATGGCCGCCTCCTTGATGTTGTCGGGCGTGTCGAAATCGGGCTCGCCGGCCGAGAGCGAGATCACGTTCCGGCCCTTGGCTTTCAGCTCGCGCGCTTTCGTCGCCATCGCGATGGTCTGCGACGGCGAGATGCGGTTGACGCTGTCGGCGAAGAAACGGGCTGGAAGGGCTCCCATGGCTGCCTCTGTTGGGTTCAAGCCTCGCAGGGAATTGCGAAGCGCGCGGACCCTACGCCGGGATGCTGCCGAGTTCAAGCGGACAATGGCCCCGTCGTCGCAAAAAACGCGGGCGGGCCTCCCCGGTGGCACATTGCCCACAAAACCACTAGCTGCATCTCATGCTTGCCGGCGGCCTTGCCACGGTCGATCTACACCCAATAACGGACCACACGACCCATCGCTCCGAACGGAGATCGCGTGCCAACTGATCGCCGCGCAGATTTGCCAAATCAGCGCTGCCGTAGCTCACTCGTGGCGAGCCGTTGCTTCGGCTTTGCCCTATTCCTGCTCGCTGCGGTGGGCCATCATCGTCCGCCGGAGCACTTCAAAAATGACGGCTGTGGACCAGCCAAACAGCAGCACACCGTTCATCGCCGCCATTGGCCCAAGCAAGCGCCAGCGCTCCGACGGGACCACGTCGCCGTAACCAAGCGTCGTGTAGTTTACAAAGGCAAAATAAACGAGATCAGTGCCGGGAGGTGCAATGCGGATGAACGAATAGGCAAATGACCAAACCAGCACTTCGGCAAGATGCGCGACCATCAGCACCGATGCGGTCGCGCTCATGACGGCGATCAATCGCAGCGATTGACGCGACGTTGCACGCTCACTCACGCTGCGCGCTACCCGTATTACGGCCACCATCACCATTGCATGGATCGCAATGTTGCAGACGCTGATGGCAGTGCCCAGCAAGGAATTGGCGCAGCATGCGGGATCTCTCACCTGTGCTTCGAGGGAGGTCCCTTCATTGTAGCCGGGGCGGCAACAGGTAAAGCGTCATGGCGAAAATCAGGTACACCATCAGCAAGAGCACCCCGACAAACCACGCCGACCGCCCGCTGTTGGTCACGAGGGCTGCGGTCATGGTGGCGATAAGCATCATTGCCACCGCGCCTGGCCAGAATTGCAGGTCCATCGGCACCGGGCCCATGACGTAGCTCAACAGTACCAGAACAGGAGCGACGAAGAGGGCGATTTGCGATGCGCTCCCCAGCGCGATGCCCACGCTCAAGTCCAGCCGATCCCTGCGCGCCGCGGAAAACGCCGAGGCCATCTCCGCCGCGCCACCCACCAGCGCCACGACAATGAAACCCACGAACGCCGGAGTCATGCCAAACGCCACCGCTGCCTGCTGCACCGACTCGACGAATATTTCGCTCACTAGCGCGACCAGTACTGTGACGCCGGCCAGCGTGGCCAGGGCCAAGCGCAATGGCCATGGCGCTTCGCCGGCTTCCGCTTGTTCCGCGCTGCCGAAAAACTCGCGATGTGTCTTGAGTGAGAACAAAAGGCCCAGTCCGTAGGCGGCGATAAGAAGCACGGACAGACTTACACTCAACTGTTCGGAGAACGCCGACCCCGCCGCGGACTCGGCCCCAGAGACCACCGAGGGAATCAACATGGCGATCGCGGCCAGAAACAGCAGGCCTGCTTGCAGGCGTGCGCTGGCTCGGTTGTATTCCTGCATGTGGTGCTTGAGTCCGCCGAGCAGAAACGACGCGCCCAACATGAACAACACGTTGGTGACAATCACCCCGGCGATGGATGCCTTCACCAGCGTGTATTGCCCGGCGCGCAATGCGGTCAGCGCGATGACCAATTCGGTCAGGTTCCCCAGCGTGGCGTTGAGCAGACCGCCGACCGTATCGCCCGTCTTGGCGGCCACGGATTCGGTGGCATGGCTCAGCAGCGCAGCCAGCGGCACGATCGCCAGGACGGACAGCACGAAAACAACCGTGTGCGCTTCGGGCTGGATCTTGTGAGCGAGGAACACCACGGGCACGAAGGCCAGCAGCCAGAGCAGGGGATTGTGACGGATTTCCTTGAGCAATGGGTTCATGAGTGGTCTCAGAAGCGCTGGTATGTCCACCTTTGGTCTGTTTGGCCCAATGACCATCTGCTGTGAAGTCAGGTCTTCCCCGTATTGACGAGTGCACCGCCGCGCTGCGCAAGTGAAACGTTGACTGTTGGTCAAGGGTCGGATTGTTCCGCGAGCTCTCTCGGAAGTCGCCTTCGCACGGGTGTGGAGTGGTCGACATAAGGCGACCGATCGAACACGGGCGCGTGGCGTCATGGCGAGCGAGGTGCGGCGGCTGACGAAAGCCTTGGCCTTCGCGGCCGAGGCCCATCGAAACCACCGTCGCAAGGGGGCAAGCCAAGAGCCCTACATTAACCACCTGATCGAAGTGCTCGACCTAGTCGCGTCGGTCGAGGGCGGCGACATGGACGTTCTTGTCGCGGCGTTGCTCCACGACGTGCTCGAGGACACCCGCACCGGCTACGATGAGTTGGTTGCGACGTTCGGTGCGCGCGTTGCGCGCATCGTCCAGGAGAACTCGGATGATATGACTTTGCCCAAGCCGGAGCGGCGACGTGCCCGGCTGGCGGGCATAAGCAAGAAGTCGCGCGAGGCGCGGGTCGTGAAGTTCGCGGATATCATCTCAAACCTACGCGCCATTGCGGTCTCGCCACCGGCCGGCTGGTCGAACGATCGCAGGCTTGGCTACCTGGACTCGTGCCGCAATCTGGTGGATGCCGGACGGGGTTGCAATGCCGAGATCGAACGCATCTTTGACGATACTGCAAAAGCAGTGGAGCAGGCCATCAGGACCGAAGGCCTCGGCGATATCGATGGCAGTGCTTCAGCGAGGCGCGAGCTCGAGACTGCCATAGGACAGCCGGTGCATCTCGTCTACGTGCCGAACACGCGGTGCCGGCCGCTGGGCGCGGGCGATATCGATCTGCTCTGTCAAACGATCGCGCGAACGTTCCCGTCGGCCACGGTGCAAACAGCAGAAGGCATTCACGAAAGCCGGCGCAGATCGATGCTTATCGGCAGAATCCGGACGGACAGCAGCGACGCGGTCGTCGATCTCGCCCAGCGTCTGTGCATAGCGTTTGACGAGCCCTTTGTCGGCATCGAGGTCGATGGACGCTACATCCGCATCTACGGCGACGATACCGCCTAGGTGCCTTGCTTGACAGCTTCGCGAGCACTGGAGGTCCGACCTTGGAAGTTGCGAAGTATGAGGCAGTTGAGACGCTGCGCGACGGTCGTCAATTCAGGGTGCGGGCCTTGAAACCGGACGACCGGGCCGGACTTCTCTCAGCCGTAAGCCAAAGCAGCGCCCAATCCCTGTATCGCCGCTTCTTCTCGCCCAAGCGGAGCCTCACCGAGGGCGAGGTCGCCTACTTCATGGATGTAGACTTCGTTGGCCATGTGGCCCTGTTGGCCGAGCTTGAGGAGGACGGTCGGAGCGTCATCATCGGTGGGGGCCGCTACGTCCTCGTCGAACCGGGCAAGGCCGAGGTGGCTTTCGGGATTGTCGACCGCTACCAGAAACAAGGCGTCGGAACAGCCCTCATGCGCCATCTCGCAGCAATTGCCAGTCACGTCGGACTTAAGGAGCTGACGGCCGAGGTTTTGGCGGACAACCTTTCGATGCTGAAGGTATTCGAGAAGAGCGGATTGCGTGTAAGCACCACTCGCGATGCCGGCGTCATACATGTCACTCTTCGGTTTCTTGAAGCGAAAGTGACAACCTCACCTTAGAGGTCCCTGCGGCCTCCTGCGACGGGAAGTACGGCTACTGTGGTCCCTTGCGGCCGGCACCTGCACCATGGCTGCACGCGACCTAATTCCCCGCCTTGATGCCGTGCTCGCGCACCACATCGCCCCACAGCTTCATCTGCTCGGCCAGAAACGGCCGCAGCGCCTCGGGACCGCCCAGCACCAGGCTGATCTGCTGCGTCTCGGTGAGCTGCTTGGCAATGCGCGCCTCCCTCATCTGGCCGGCGAGCGCCGTCCCGAACCGGTCGATCAGAGCCGCGGGCGTGCCCTTGGGCGCGAACACGCCCCACCACGCGTTGGATTCGAAGCCGGCAAAGCCCGCCTCGATGGTGGTCGGCAGGTCGGCAAGGGCCGGCTGGCGCGCCTTGCCCGTCTGCACCAGCGCACGCAGGCCGCCCGCCTGCACCTGCGGATTGACCAGCGCGGTGGAGCCGATGATGAGGTCGACGTGCCCGGCGATGGCGTCGTTCATGGCCGGTCCGCCGCCGCGATAGGCCACGTGCGTGAGCTGGATGCCGGCGCGCTTGGCGAGCAGCGTCATGGTCAGGTGGCCGACGCTGCCGGTGCCGATCGAGGCATAGTTGACGGCGCCGGGCTTGTCCTTGGCCGCGGCAATGACATCGGCGAGCGACTTGAACGGCCGCGAGGGATGGGTGGCGAGGATGTGCGGCGCGGTGCCGATCAGCAGCACCGGCTCGAGGTCCTTCTCGGTGTCGAAAGGCAGGTTCTGCAGGAACGGGTTCACGGCCTGGGTATCGAACACGAGCAGCCAGCTGCCGCCGTCGGGCGCCGCCCTCGCCACCTGCGCCGCGCCGATGGCCCCCTGGGCGCCCGCCTTGTTCTCGATGACGACGGTCGTGCCGAGCGCCTGGCTCAGACCCGGCTGCACCAGCCGGGCGATGGCATCGACCGAGCCGCCCGGGGGGAACGGCACGACGATGGTGAGCTGGCGCGTCGGCCACTCCTGGCCCGAGCCGGCGGCGACGGAGGCAAGCAACATCAAGGCGGCGGCGAGGGCGCGGCGGGTCCACAGCGGCATGGGCGTTCCTTGGCTGACGGCTTGGTTGTTGTTGCCTATCATACGGGTCGGTTGAGCCCTTGGGGAGACCAGCCGCCATGAATGCCAAACCCAGCGTGGCCACCATCATCGGCGGCCCCATTTCGCCTTATGTGCGCAAGGTGCTCGCCGTGTGCTCGTTGAAGGGCGTGCCCTACCGGCTCGACCCGATCGTGCCGTTCTTCGGCGACGATGCCTTCAGCCAGCTTTCCCCGCTGCGGCGCATCCCGGTCTTCATCGATGATGAGGTCTCGCTGTGCGACAGCACCGTGATCGCGGAGTACTTGGAGGATCGTTACCCGAGCCCGGCTTTGCTGCCAGCTGGCCCCGCACAACGCGCCCGTGCGCGCTGGCTCGAGGAGTTCGCCGACACGCGCATGGGCGACGTCTTCATCTGGCGCGTGTTCTACGAGGCGGTGGTGCTGCCCTTCATCTTTCAGCGGCCGCGCGACAAGGACAGAATTGCCCGCGCCGTCGCCGAGGAGGTGCCGGAGGTGATGGCCTATCTGGAGAAGATGGCGCCAGGCGACGGCTTCCTCGCCGGCGATCTCTCGCTCGCCGACATCGCCGTAGCGGCACCGTTCTGCAATCTCAAGTGGGCAAGGGTCGAGCCTGACAGGGTCCGCTTTCCCAAGACCTGCGCCTGGGTCGAGCGTACGCTCGCCGCGCCGGCCGTCGCCGAGGCGACCCGGTTCGGCGAGGTGCTGATGCAGACGCCGCCCGATCGCCACCGCGCCGCCCTTGCCGAACTTGGCGTGCCTCTCAGCGAGACCACGCTTGCGACCGCCACACCGCGGCGCGGTCCTATGACGGTCTAGGCTCGCCCGGCGATCCCTCGGCAGGCCCGCCCGCTACCGGCGACGACGGCTTTGCCAGGTAGAGCGGTGAGCGGCGCCAGAGCAGCAGGCCGAGAAACAGGCAGACCGCGGCGAGGCTGCCGATGTGGGTGAGGGGATCGAGCAGGCGGCTCCCTCCCGCCACATAGACGGGATCGGTGTACACCACGAGGGCAAGCACGGTGGGCTGCCCCGGCACCGTCGGAGCCAGCAGGGCGGCGACGTTGTTCATCCAGTGCAAGCCCGCGGACGCCGCCAGATTCCGCGTCCGGAACAGCAGCGGCGTAGGATATCACCTCGACGGCTGCGAAATAGACCACGTTGAGCAGCAGGTCCTTTTGCAGGTCCTCGTTGCCGAGATGGCCGGCGACGAAGATCGCGATCACCGCCCCGGTCACCGGCAGGCGGTACGGCAGTACGGCGCCCCACACGCGCAGCAGATACCCGCGAAACAGCACCTCCTCCCCGAACGACTGCACGAAGATCACCCCGATCGCCAGCACCACCCAGACCACGAAGCCGGGCGCGCGGGCGGGAAACTGGATCTGCTTGGGCTCGACGAGATAGCTCACGATCAAGCCGAGCGTGGCGACACACAGGAACGCGACGGCCGTGCTCCAGAACTGCCGCCACTGAAACTCCACCCCGTAGGAGAAGGCGCGCCGCCAGGACACGCCGTGCGCGATCGGCAGAACTATCAAGGGCGCGATCAGGAACGGCAGCGAGGTCAGCACCAGGTCGAGGTAGGTGAGGGGCTGCGCCGGATCGATCGGAAACACGCTCTGCGGAAAGCCGCCGGCGATCCATTTGTGCTGTTGTGCCAGGGTCTCGAAGGAGACGGCCACCAGGCTCAGCACGACGATGAGGAGGCCGGTCAGCATGCGTTCCGCCGAGCGCCCAGGGCCACTGCCAGCGCCGCTCGCGCCCCAGCAGCAGGACGGGATCGCGCTCCAGCACGAGGCGGCGCACGCCCCTGCCAGCGGCGGCGGCATGGCGCAAGGCTCTCAGCATGCGAGATCCCATCGGACGGGCGCTGCCCGGTGCGCAAGTCAGCGCGCCATGGCGGTGGCATCCACCTCTTGGAAGTCGACGCCGGCCGTCTCCGCGCCCGCAAAGTCGATGTGGATGTGGTTGCCGTCGGGGTCCCAGACATTGATCTGCACCCCGTCGGAGCGGGGAACCCTGCGGGCGTCATAGCGCACGTTGTGCTTCTCGAGCCGCGCCAGGAAATCCTTAAACCCGACGGCGGAGAAGGCGAAGTGCTCCACCTGCAAGCCGGTGGTCTGCGGCTGCTTGTCGACGCCCACCAGGTGCACCGCGGGCTCGCTGCCGCAGTAGAGCCAGGCGCCCGGGAACGGGAACGGCGGCCGGTCGCCCGCCGGCATGCCGAGCACGCGCTCGTACCACTGCGCCATGCGCTCGACGTTGGCGGTGTGGATATTGACGTGATCGAGCTTCTTGACCTGCATCGCCTGCATGGGGCGTCTCCTTCGGCCGTTTCGGGCAGGCTAATGCATCGGCGGAGCCGCGCAAAGTACCGCTGCTTTACCGGGCGGCAAGGTTAAGGCCGGCGAACCTCGCGATACGCATATTCCCGCGTCCCGCAGCAAGGGTTTCTTGGGATCGGCCGGGCGATCATCAGGCGCGAGGCTCGACCGCGAAGGGAAGCCCCATGCAGGCCGCCATCCGTGTTGCCGTGCTTGCGGCGCTGAGCGTGCTCGGCGCCGCGATCGCTAGTGCGCAGCAGCCCTCGGTCGACTTCTGGATCATCGAAAGGCATCCCGCGCTCGGAACCGACCTCGCGGTCGGCGACGGCTTGCATGTGCGCCTCGGCTACCGGAGCGACCGCCCGGTGCGCTTCCAGATGAAGGGACTGGCGCTGGGCAAGAACGTCACCGCCGGTGCCATGTACAATGTGGCCCCGCCCTATCCCGCCGGCGAAGGCGAGGCGATCGCGTGGCTCGCCTATCGCCAGCCCACGGCGATCGATGAAATCATGATCACCGCCATGGGGGCGGACTGGAAGCCGATCGGCACGCTCGGCGCGCCGGCCACGATCGGCTGGAGCACCGGCATTCCCAAGCGGCAGATGCCCGAGTGGGCTTCGCGGATGCACCAGGCGCAGCAGGCGATGGCGGCCCGGCAGATGGAGCAACACGGCCGCAGCAGTAGCGGTAGCGGCTTGCTGCTGCTCCTGCTACCGCTCGGCGCCCTCCTCTACTTCGTGCTGCAGCCGCTGACGGTCTGGCTGTTCGACAGGGGCTGGCGCCTCGCCGCGCTCGCACCACTGATCGCCACTGTGCCGCTCATCCTGCATGCCGGCCTTGCGTTCGCGACGGGTGCCAATCTGTGGCCGCTGCTGCTGATCCTGTTTCTGCCTTTCGCCACGCTCTATCTGCTTGGCCTCTGCGGAGTGCGCATGCTGGTGCGCACGGTCTGACAATGAGCCGGTCATTCGTAGCGACACAAGCAAGTGCGCGAGCGCGGGGGATCCTCGCTCAGTGCTGGCGCACCAGCTCCAGCACGGCGGCCCCGTAGCGGCTGAGCTTGCTCTGGCCGACGCCGCTGACGGACTTGAGCGCGTCCGTGCTATTCGGGCGCAGTCGCGCAATATCGGCCAGCGTGGCGTCATGGAAGATGACGTAGGGCGGAACATGCTGCTCGGCGGCGCGATCCCGACGCCACGCACGCAGTGCCTCGAACAGGGCCGCATTGGCCGCATCGACCGCCGTGCCATCCCCGCCACGGCGCTTGCGCGCGCGTCTGCCCGCGCCATCGCTGTCGGCGACGGCCGGAACCTTGCGCATGGCGACGCGCCGCTCGCCGCGATAGACGGCGCGCACGTCGTCGTCCCCGCCGAGCCCGACCAGCGGGCGGCCATCGTTGGGGTCCTCGCGCAGCAAGCCATCGAACAGAAGCTGGTCGAGCAGGTCGCGCCAACCGGCGGCGCTGAACTCGCGGCCGATGCCCCATGTCGAGAGCGAGGTCTCTGACACGAACGGCTCCTTGGTCTTGCCGAGCAGGTGGTCGACGACCCGGCCGCGCCCGAAGCGTCCGCCCAGGCGATGCACGGCGGAAAGCGCCTTCTGCGCGGCTTGCGTGACGTCGCTTGCCTCGGGCGGGTTGAGGCAAAGGTCGCACTGCCCGCAGGAGGCAACGCCGGTCTCGCCGAAGTAGCGGCGCACCGCGGCCGGGCGGCAGCCGGTGCCGTCGAGCATGGCGTAGAACTGGCGCAGCTTGCGCATCTGCACGGACTTGACGCTATCGTCGACGTCGCGACTGTCGATCCGGCGCATGCCCCAGGCCAGGTCCGACGCCGAGTAGAGCGTGATGCCTTCCGCCGGCTCGCCGTCGCGGCCTGCGCGGCCCACCTCCTGCCAGTAGGATTTGATCGCCGCCGGCGGATCGGCGTGGATGACGTAGCGGACGTCGGGCTTGTCGATGCCCATGCCGAAGGCGATGGTCGCGACCATCACGGCGGCGTCCGCTTCCAGGAACTGCTCCAGCCGTGCGGCGCGCAGGCTCTTGTCGAGGCCGGCATGGTAGGCGAGCGCCGGCACACCGGCGGCGGCGAGCTTCTGCGCCAGCTGGTCGACGCCGTCGCGCGAGCCCGCGTAGACGACGCCCGAACGGTTGGGCCGCTCGGCCACCAGCTCCAGCACGCGGGCATGCCCCTGCCCGCGCTTGCGCTCGGCCGATAGAGCGAGCTCGGGCCGCGCGAAGCTGGCGACGAACTCGTGCGCGTCCTCGAGATGCAGCTCGGCGCGGATGTCCTCGCGCGTGCGGGCATCGGCGGTCGCGGTGACCGCAAGGCGCGGCACGTGCGGAAAGGCTTCGGCGAGCCGGCCGAGCATGCGGTACTCGGGGCGGAAATCGTGGCCCCACTGGCTGACGCAGTGGGCCTCGTCGATGGCGATCAGCGCCAGCGGCAGGCGCGACAGACGCTCCAGCATCGCGGGCTGCATCAGGCCTTCGGGCGAGAGGTAGAGCAGGTCCAGCGCGCCCTCGTGGATGCGGCGCCAGATGTCGTCGCGGGCAGGGTAGACCGTGGAGGAATTCGAGCCGCTCGGCTGCCACGCCCGACTGCTGCAGGGCGGCAACCTGGTCGGCCATCAGGGCGATGAGGGGCGAGATGACGAGGCCGAGACCGGGCCGCATGAGCGCCGGGATCTGGTAGCACAGGCTCTTGCCGCCGCCGGTGGGCAGCACCGCCAGCGCGCTGCGCCCCGCCAGCACCTCGCCGATCACGCCCGCCTGCAGGCCGCGAAAATCGGCGTGGCCGAAGGTGCTGCGCAGAATTTCCCGCGCGGCGTCCAGCGACGCGGAAACGCCGAAATGCGGCATCGAAACTTGGGAATCGGCCTGCACTGGTGCCTTATGCAATGTGCGCGCCCGCCCCGCAAACCGGCCGGCGACGTTTTCCAACGGCGAAGGTCGGCGGCGAGAAGGAGACGTCGGAAAACCAATGCCTAAAGGGATACTTAACGTTCCAGGCGTTCACTAGTCGAAACTGACCCTGCAACGCCAGCGAGCTTCCCGCGCATGCCCCGCTCGATCGCAGCCGCAACCGTGTTGGCCCTGGCCCTGATCACGGGCGGAAGTACCAGCGCATCGGCCTGCTGGTGGTTCCTTTGCGATGACGAGCCCATCTACGAGCCGCCGCCGGTCTACGTCTACGACCACAACAGCGGCCCGACCTGGACCGGCAACGGATGGGCGTATCTGCCGATCGGCCAGTACCGCCCGCTGCCTGGAGGTTATCTGCCGCCGCCGCCCCCGCCGGGCTACCTCACGCCCATGCCCCCTCCTCACTCCGACCCCAACGGGATTTGCAGGCTGCTGCCATTCTGAACGGGCGCAGCCGACCTCACCCGCCAAGCACGATGGGTTCCGGCGGTGCGCGGCCGCGGATCAAATCGGACGCCTTGTCCGCCAGCATCAGCGTCGCCGCGTTCAGGTTTGCCGAGAGCATGGTCGGCATGATGGAAGCGTCGATCACGCGCAGCCCCTCCAGGCCGTGCACGCGCAGCTCGTCGTCGACGACCGCCAGCGGATCGGTTGCGGGCCCCATGCGGCAGGTGCCGGCGGGATGGAAGGTGGTGGTGCCGCGCTGCTTGGCGGCGTCGAGCAGCTCCTCGTCGGATTGCACCTTGTCGCCCGGAAAATCCTCGTAGTCGTAGTAGGGCGCGAGCGGCTCGGTCTTGAGCAGCCGGCGCGCCAGCTTCATGCCGGCGAGCAGCACGCGGCGGTCGCTCTCCTCCGCCAGATAGTTGGGCTGGATGATCGGCGCCTCGAACGGGTCGGCCGAGCGCAGGCGCACGTACCCTCGACTATTGGGCCGCTGCTGCCACGCGGCAATGGTCATGCCGGGCTCGAGGTCGAGCTCGCCCTGCACGCCCTCGCGGTAGCTTGCCGGCGTGAAGGTGAACTGCAAGTCCGAGTTGGCGACGCTGGGCTCCGAGCGCCAGAAGCAATAGATCAGCGTGGGGTTGAGCGAGAGGATGCCCTTGCGCGTCGTGGCATAGCGCAAGACCTCGCCGACAAGCCTTAGTCCTCGCGCGCGCTCGTTGATGGTGTCGATGTTCTTGACCCGCACCGTGAAGCGCGGCGCGTAGTGGTCGCGCAGGTTCTCGCCGACGCCGGCCAGCGCATGCCGCACCGGGATGCCGAGCGACTGCAGCAGCGGCGCCGGCCCGATGCCGGAGAGTTGCAGCAGCTGCGGCGAGTTGAAGCTGCCGCCCGAGAGGATCACTTCGCGGCTGGCGCGCACGGTCATGTGCTCGCCGCCGCGGCCGCCGTTGACATAGGCGACGCCCACCGCGCGCCTGCCCTCCAGCAGCAGCCGGGTCGCGTGCGCGCCCGTGCGCACAGCGACGTTGGGGCGCTTGCGGGCAGGGTGCAGAAACGCACTCGCGGCGCTGACGCGGCGGCCGTTGTGGATGGTGCGCTGGGCGTAGGCCACACCCTCCTGCGTCGCCCCGTTGTAGTCGGGATTGTGCGGAATGCCGAGGCTCACTGCGCCGGCGATGAAGGCCTCGCACAACGGGTGGCGCCACTCGAGATCGGAAACGACGAGACTGCCGTCGCTGCCGCGATAGGTGGGGTCGGCCTTGCCGAGGCGCCGTTCCATGCGCTTGAAGTAGGGCAGCACATCGGCGTAGCCCCAGCCCCTGTTGCCGAGCTGCGACCACGTATCGAAGTCCATGGGCTGGCCGCGGTTGTAGATATGACCGTTGATGGAGCTGGAGCCGCCGAGCGTCTTGCCGCGCGGGGCCAGAATGCTCCGCCCGCCGGTCCATTGGCTGGGCTCCATGTGATAGAGCCAGTTCACGCGCGGATTGTGGTAGGTCTTGATGAAGCCCGCCGGGATATGAATGAAGGGGTGCCAGTCGCGCGGGCCCGCCTCCAGCACCAGCACGCTCGCCGTGCCGTCCTCGCTCAGCCGGTTGGCCAGAACGCTGCCCGCCGAGCCGGCGCCGACGATGACGTAGTCGAACGTCTCCACCCGCGCGCTCCCTGCCCCCTCTCGTCCTCGGCGCGCATTTCCGCACGCCGGGACGGCTCGGTGCAAGGGGAGAAGGTTGCCCCAGCACTGTCAGTGAGCGAGGGCTAAGTGGAGAGGATGGACTTGTGGCTGCCGTCAGGCGCCCTTGGTGCGCAGCTCGGATTCCCACTGCCGGCGCGCATCCTCGCGCTGACGCGCCGAGGCCACCCAGAGGAGAAGCCCTCCCTGGACGAAGCCGAACACCGCCAACGCCGCCAATGCTGCCAGATATTCCGCCATGCTCAGTGCAATCGAGACTGGACCTCACCGATGCGCGCAACTGTATGAGAAAACGCGACTAAGCCGATGCAGAAAGCAAAGTAATCATTACCATGCGGGCGAAAAGCGCACTCGATGCTACTCGGCTCCAACGGGTTAACCATCGAGCCCCCGAACCCTGAGCATTTAAGGAACGCGCCGCATTGGGTAGGGTGGCCTGGAGCGCGAGCACACGAGGAAAACTGCCATGCCGGTGATCAACCGCGTTGCGGCCATGCAGGACGAGGTGTCCGAATGGCGCCGTGACTTCCACCAGCACCCCGAGATCGGCTTCGAGGTGCACCGCACGGCGGCGATCGTGGCCGACAAGCTCGGGGCGTTCGGCTGCGACGAGGTGGTAACCGGCATCGGCAAGACCGGCGTGGTCGGCGTCATCAAGGGGCGCAAGACCCAGTCGGGCAAGGTGATGGGGCTGCGCGCCGACATGGACGCCCTGCCGATCCTCGAGGCCACCGGCCTGGCCTACGCCTCGCAGACGCCCGGCACCATGCACGCCTGCGGCCACGACGGCCACACCTCCATGCTGCTCGGTGCCGCCAAGTACCTGTGCGAGACGCGCAACTTCGACGGCACGGTGTGCGTCATCTTCCAGCCCAACGAGGAGGGCCTGACCGGCGGCGCTGCCATGCTGGAGGATGGGCTGCTGCATCGCTTCGGCATCCACGAGCTCTATGGCATCCACACCTGGCCGGGGGCGGAGGTCGCCACCTTCGGCATACGGCCGGGCGCGATGCTGGCCGCCGCCGACCGCTTCACCATCGAGATTGCCGGCAAGGGCGCCCACGCCATGGCCCCGCACACCAGCATCGATCCGGTGCTGATCGCCGCCCACACCATCACGGCGCTGCAGTCGATCGCCTCGCGCTCGATCAACCCGCTCGACGCGGTGGTGGTCTCCACCTGCATGGTGCACGCGGGCGAGGCCTTCAACATCATCCCCGAGAGCGCGACGTTGAAGGGCACCGTGCGGACGCTGAGCGAGGCCGTGCGCGACATCGTCGAGCAGCGCCTCACCAGGCTGGCGGAAGCCACCGCCATCGGCTTCGGCGCCACCGCCAAGGTCACCTACGAGCGCGCCGTGCCCGTGACCGTGAACGATCCGGAGAAGACCAAGCTGGCGGTGCAGGTCGCTCGCGAGGTCGTCGGCGAGGGCAAGGTTCTCGACGATGTGCCGCCGGTCATGGGTGCCGAGGACTTCGCCCATATGCTGAAGGAGCGCCCGGGCGCCTATATCTTGCTGGGCAACGGCTTGGGCCCCGGCCTGCACACGCCGCGCTTCAACTTCAACGACGCGGCGCTACCGTACGGCATCTCGTATCTCGCACGGCTGGCGGAAACCGCGATGCCGGCCTGAGCCTGCCAAGGAGCGCGCCCCATGTCGTTCGACTTCTCAACCTTGATCTGGGTCCTGATCGCGATCATAGCCCTGCAGCCCCTCCTGATGGGGCGCTGGTTTGCCTTGCGCCGCGCCCAGGCAATCCGCGCGGTGGAGGTGGCACACGGCACGCGCGTCATCACCATGATCCACCGCCAGGAGAAGCGCAGCCTGTTCGGCTTCTCGGTGTCGCGCCACATCGACCTCGAGGACGCGCAGACCATCATCGCCGCCATCAAGGAGACGCCGCCCGACGTACCGATCGACATGGTGCTGCACACGCCTGGCGGCCTGGTGCTGGCGGCGATGCAGATCGCCCGTGCCGTAGAGGCCCATCCCGCCAAGGTGACCGTGTACGTCCCGGTCTACGCCATGTCGGGCGGCACGCTGATCGCGCTGGCCGCCGACGAGATCGTGCTCGGCGAGTTCTCCGTGCTGGGACCCATCGATCCGCAGATCGCCGGCTTCCCCGCCGCCAGCATCGTCAAGGCGCGCGACTCCAAGCCAATCGCGGAGGTGTTCGATCTCACCCTGGTGCTGGCCGATGTCAGCGAGAAGGCGCTGGCGCAAGTCAAGCGCGGCGCCGTCGAGCTGTTGACCCCGCGCATGGAGCAGGCCGCCGCCGAGGCGCTGGCCGCCAAGCTCGCCGGCGGGCACTGGACGCACGACTACGCCCTGACCGCCACGGAAGCCGCGGCCCTCGGCCTGCCCGTCAAGGTCGGCATGCCCGCGCAAATGATGGAGCTGATGAAGCTCTACCCGCAGCCGGTGCAGCAGTCCGGCGTCGAGTTCCTGCCGATCGACCTGCCGCGCCCACGCCGCTCATAGTCCAGCCGCCTGCCCATGACCATTGCCGGCAGCGACGCCCCGCCGGAACCGGTGCGACAGCCTCGCCGTTGTCTAGGCATGCTGTACCGCCGGACACACATCCTGGGTTTGCTGGCCGCGGCAGGCGTATGCGCAGCCGCAGGCTTCAGCTTTGCTGCGCAACTGCCCCCCACGGCGCCCGACAACCGCGTGGTGGTGCTCGGCACGCTCACCTGCAGCCTGATGGGCAGCACCTCCGACACGGGCAGAGACGTTCGCTGCGCATTCCTGCCCGGCGATCACGGTCCCGAGGAGACCTATGTCGGCGCAGTGCAGGGCATCGGCCAGACCAAGCTGCTGTTCGGCAAAGGGGCGGTGATGCTGTCCGTCAAGGGCCCGGCCTCGACCCGGCTGACGCCCGGGCTCCTCACTCAGCGCTACTCGGTCGACGCCGCCGCCAGCGGTAGCGGCCTGGCCCCGCTGGCGGGCGAGCGCACCAAGGACATTGTGCTGCAGCCCCTGGCCGAGGAGGAGGGCCGCGTGGAGAAAGGCAAGGGCCAAGCCGATGCTGTGCTCATCTCGGTCGACCTCGAGCTGCAAGCAAGCACGGCCTGAAGGCGCAGACCTTTTATGCCGAGCACGGGCAACGGCTAGTGTGATGATCGAGAAGTCCGCACCATCGCGTTAGGTAGGTCCGTGAGCGGACTTCTCGATCTGAATCACACTAGCATCATGATTTCGCTAGTGTCCTTCAGATCGCGAAATTCGTGCCTCGTTCGCCGCACAGTTAGACGAATTTCGCGATCAGGACACTAGTTCCAGGCTCCAACGATCAGACGGCGCTGCTCCTTGAGGTGATGCAGCGCGTCCGTCATCAATCCGAGATGGCTCTCGATCTCGACCGTGGAGAACCCCTGAGCGTTGAGCCGCGGCAGCAGCGCCTGCACGTTCCGGATGTTGCGCTCGGCCGCCGCGATGCGGTTGTCGGCTTGCGCCAGCGTGGAGCTACGGTTTGAACGCATAAGCGACTCCAGATATGGCCTCACTGCTTGTGTGAGGTCCATTGAGCGGCCGACATTGGCGGCACCGAGGCGACGCCTCTCACGAAATGTGGAGCGATGTGACCAGCAGGCCTCGAGGACATCGGCGCGAGACATGCCGGCTCGCGCCCTGCCCCGCTTTCTGATATTCTAGCTTGGGCTTGGCCGGAGCGCCGCAGCCTGCATGGCATTATCCACGGGTACTCAGGATGAGCAACCGCGACCCCATCGACGTTCCGTTTCTGGTGTTCGTGACGATCGTGGGCCTCGCCCTAATAGGGCTGTGCTTCGTCATCTTCCCTCGTTGATGCGGGCCGCGAGCCTCCCAGGCCGTCACGCCGAGTGCGTCTCAGTCGAAAAGCCGCAAGCCTCTGAACGGGCTTCGCGAAGAGGCGCCGCGGTAGGATGAGGAGCCGAACCAATCGTCGTCGTCGAACCGCTTGAGCGGCTCGCGTTTGCGCACCTTGAGCGCACCCTGGGGCTCATTGCTCATCACCACCACAAAGTCGGTATCCTTGCCGGTCTCGATGCTCGGGCCTTCGTCGGAGATGATGAACGACGAGCCGGGCAGCACGATCTCCGGTATCCGCTCCAACGCGTCCTGTGGCAGCACGATGCGGTCGAGCGCCGCCTTCGCGCCTGCCACGTCCGCCGTCGCCGCCCCCGACGTAACGCTGGTGCGATGGCGCACTTCTGCCGGAGCCGCCGGCGGCGCGGTGCCGTCTCCGCTGTACATCGACACGACATTCCAGCGCCCCTCGGCATCGGCACTGTTCAGGGCCGTGAAGACGTAGGTGCCGGTGGGGCGCTCGGGATTGCGGATAATGACGGGGCCCTCGTGCACGGGGTCGAAGCCCTGCCTGATGTAGTAGCGCTGCGTCTTGCGGCTGATGAACAGGGAGACCGGCTGGCCCTTGCGCTTGGCCTTCTCGGCGGCGTCGGCCGCTGCATCCTTGGCCGCCTCGGCCCCCTTCGCATCCTCGAGCGCGCGTTTGGCCGCGTCAGCCTTGGCCTGGGCCGCGGCCCTTACGGCCTCCAACTGTGCCTCTATCTCGGAGATCTTCTGTCCCGCCTTGTCGAGCCGCTTTTGCGCAGCCTCGACTTTCTTCTGGGTTTTGTCGGCGGCGCTCGCCGGGCTTCCTTGCGGCGGAGAAACGCCGGCGGCGGCCTGCAGCGCGCGTTCGGCAGCCTTGTGCTGCTCGCGGGCTCTGGCCAGGGTGCCTTCGGCGATCTTCACGACCTTGGCCGCCGTGCCGGCTTCCGCAGTTCTCACGGCAGCGGCCCGCTTCGCCTCGTTGGCGCGCTTGGCAACCGCTGCCGCCTCCGCAGCCTTGGTCGCCGCGGCCGACTTCACCGTCACCAGTTGCTTCTGCGATCCCGCGCTCGTCGAGCGCGGCAGCGCGGGGTGCGAGATCTCCGCGGGGGTAATATCGTCCCGCACGATGACCACGCGCATGCCGAGATCGGTCAGCGAGAACAGGTGCTGGGCGAACGGCAACGGCAGCCGCACGCACCCGTGCGAGGCGGGACGGCCGGGCAGGGCTCCCGCGTGCAGCGCGATCCCGGTCCAGGTGATGCGCTGCATGAACGGCATCTTGCCGTCCTCGTAGAGGTTGGACTCGTGATCGACCTTCTTCTGCACGATGCTGAAGATGCCGGCTGGCGTCTCGAAGCCGGCCGTGCCCGTGGACACAGGCGCCTGCAGGGTCTTGCCGGCGGCATCGTAGATGGTGATGCGCTGCTGGCCCAGTGCCACGACGGCTAGGAGGGGCTGGCCGTGCGCGCGCGACTGAGCCGCGGGCGCCGGGTCCTGCCGTGTTCTGGGCCAGCTCTGCGCGCTCAGCGGATCGGCGCCCGAAGCCGCAACAACAGCGGCGATGCCGGCAAGGATGGGTGCGATGATCAACCGATTGAGCGTGCGCTTGTGCGTCACTTTATGAGCCCCTAGAGCGAGCGGGCTACACGAAAGCCCGTATTCTCGAGTTCGAACCGCGGGCACCGTCGCATAGCGGTACGCCGAGCGCAGCAGCTGCGGATAGTAGTTCCAAGCCCCGCCACGCAGGATGCGCAGGCTGCAGTCACGCGCGGCCACCGCGGAGCCGTCGGTGGGAGCGCCGGCATAGCTATCCTTGTAGCAGTCCTCCACCCACTCCCAGACGTTGCCGTGCATGTCGTGCAGGCCGAAGCCGTTGCGGGGCAGCGACCCTGCGTCCAGCGTTTTCTGGCGATAGATGCCCTGCGTGCCGCCGTTGTATACGAAGTTGGCGTCGTAGTTCGCCTGCCGCCAGTTGATGGTGGCGCCGGTATGAAACGGCGCGCTAGGCTGGGAGTCATCCTTGGTGCCGCGCGCGGCATATTCCCACTCGGCCTCCGTGGGCAGCCTGTAGACGTGGCCGCTCTTCTTGGTGAGCCAGGATGCGAACTGCTTGGCGTCGTCCCACGACACATTGATCACGGGCCTGCGACCGCGCCCCCAACCCTGGTCGCCGGGCTTGTGCGCGCAG
The DNA here is from genome assembly GCA_963756735.1 of uncultured Alphaproteobacteria bacterium. Classification (GTDB taxonomy): domain Bacteria; phylum Pseudomonadota; class Alphaproteobacteria; order Rhizobiales; family Hyphomicrobiaceae; genus AWTP1-13. The sequence goes on along the minus strand of CAVWOY010000029.1, from coordinate 141,048 downwards.
GCGCCCTCGGCCGAGCACGCATCCCACTGCGCGAACGTCACCTCGAACTTGCCGACCGCGAACGCCTTGGCGAACGTGACCTTGCGTTGCGGGCCTTCGTCGGGGTTGCGGCCCCGCTCGCTCGGCGGCGAGCCCATGGCGAAGGCGCCGGCCGGCAGCACCACCATCTCCGGACACACGGGGCAGTCGCGAAAGACCCGCCCCGGGGCGCTGGCGTCCGCCGTTTCCCCACCCTTTGGCGTGGCCTGAGCTCCGGTCGGCGCGAGAAGCAAGAGAATGAGGACGATAAAGGGCGGCAACTCTCGCTCCATCGACTGAACTTGCGCGACTATATTCGCCAAAGGGGCACGAGCAAGGCCTCGTGCCGGCTCGGCCGGCGCCATTCGACGCATGGCACCGGCGGCGGCCGCGGACTGCGCCAACTGGTCGCTCCGTACTGCTACGCTGACGCTCTGACTTGACGCGTGTTCATCCGAAGGGGGCTGTCGCCCTGCGCCCCTTCCACGCCGCCAACAGCCCGCGTCGCGGCGCAAACACAAAGGCCAGGAGGAACACGAAGGCCTGGATCAGCACGATGCAGGGGCCCGTCGCGCCATCGATGTGGAAGCTCGCGAGCGTCCCCAGCACGCTCGATCCCACGGCGACGGCAACCGCGATCGGCAGCATGCGGTTGAAATCGTCGCTCAGCAGATAGGCGATCGCGCCGGGCGCAACCAGCATTGCTACAACCAAGATGATCCCCACCGCCTTCAGCGAGGCAACGATGGTGAGCGATAGCACCACCAGCAGGCCATAGTGCAGCGCGCGCACGGGCAGCCCGACGGCGCGGGCGTGCTGGGGATCGAAGCAGTAGAGCAGCAGGTCGCGCCGCTTGAGGAGCACCGCTGCCAGCGTGCCGCCCGCCACGATTGCCGTTTCGACCAGGTCGCGCGGGGTGACACCCAGCATGTTGCCGAACAGGATGTGGTTGAGATGCTGGTCCGTCTCGACCTTCGTGAACAGCACCAGGCCGAGCCCGAACATGCCGGAGAAGACGATGCCCATGACGGTATCCTCCTTCACGCGACTGTTCTCCTTGAGATAGCCGGTGAAGACGGCGCATGCCAGACCGGCGGCGAAGGCTCCCACCGCCAGGGGCAGGCCCAGCGCGAACGCGAGCACGATGCCGGGCAGCACCGCATGCGAGATGGCATCGCCCATCAGCGACCAGCCCTTGAGCACCAGGTAGCAGGACAGCACCGCGCACACGGCCCCCACCAGCACCGCCACCACCAGCGCCCGCTGCATGAAGCCGTAGCTCATAGGCAGGGCAACCAGGTTCCACAGCCAGCTCACGGCGCCGTCTCCTGGGCGGCGGCTACGCGGCGGCGTGCGGCCAATACGCCGTGCTTGGGCGCGAGATAGAACGCGGCGAGGAACAGCAGCGTCTGCAGCACCACGATCACGCCGCCGGTGGCGCCGTCGAGAAAATAGCTGATGTAAGCCCCGACGAAGCTCGTGGTCGCTCCCATCGCCACGCTGATCGCCAGCAGCCGCTCGAAGCGGTCGGTGAGCAGGTACGCGGTGGCACCGGGCGTGACGACCATGGCGATGACCAGGCAGGCGCCCACCGTCTGCAGGGCCGCCACCGTGCAGGCGCTGAGCAGCGTGAAGAACACGATCATGAGCAGGCGCGGGTTGAGCCCGACGGTGCGGGCATGGTTCTCGTCGAAGAAAACCACCATCAGGTCCCTCCACTTGAGAAGGAGGACCGCCAGCGACACGGTCGAGATGATCACCACCTGCACGACGTCCTCGTCCGAGATGCCGAGAATGTTGCCGAGCACGATCGACTGCACATTCACGGCCGTCGGGTTGAGCGACACCATCAGCAAACCGAGCGCAAAGAACGAGGTGAAGACAAGGCCGATGATGGCGTCCTCGCGCAATCGCGTGCGATTCCTCACCAGCGCCATGCCGAGGGCGGCGAGCAGGCCGGCGAAGAATGCGCCCGCTGCGTAAGGCAGCTTCAGCATGTAGGCTCCCGCCACGCCCGGCACGATCGAGTGCGCGAGCGCATCGCCCATCAGCGACCAGCCCTTGAGCATGAGATAGGCCGACAGGAAGGCGCACACGGCGCCCACCAGCGCGCTCACCCACATGGCCTTGAGCATGTAGTCGTAGGCAAACGGCACCAACAGCTCGCTCACTGCCGCTCCTCGGGCTTGGTGCTGGGGAGCGGCTCGGTCGGGCGCCGCTCGTCGCCGTAGAACACGACGGGCCGCTCGTCGTCGGTCAGCACCGTCACGCCGCGGCGGTCGTCGTCGTCGTGCAGCTCCGCGCCGCCCAGCCTGAAGTGCCTGAGCACGCCGCCGAAGGCACGCTCGAGGTTGGCCTGGGTGAAGGTGGTGGCAGTCGGCCCAGCCGCCAGCACGGTGCGCCTGACCAGCACCACCTGGTCGCAGAAGTCCGGCACGCTGCCCAGATTGTGGGTGGAGACGAGCATCAGGTGGCCGGCCGCGCGCAGCTCGCGCAGCAGCGCGATGATGGCGGTCTCGGTCTGCACGTCGACCCCGGTAAACGGCTCATCGAGCAGGATGATGCGGCCCTCCTGCGCCAGGGCGCGGGCCAGGAACACCCGCTTCTTCTGGCCGCCGGACAGCTCGCCGATCTGGCGCCGGCGCAGATCGGCGATGCCGACCCGCTCCAGAGCCTCGTCAACCTTGCGCCTGTCGTGAGGGGAGGCGACGCGCAGGAACCCCATGTGGCCGTAGCGGCCCATCATCACCACGTCCTCGACGAGGACCGGGAAGTTCCAATCGACATCCTCGCTTTGCGGCACATAGGCCACGGCATTGCGCTTCAGGGCGTGGCGCGCCGGCAGGCCGCAGATGCGGATCTCGCCCTGCTGCGGCTCGACGAAGCCCATGACGGCCTTGAACAGGGTCGACTTGCCCGAGCCGTTGATGCCGACGAGGCCGCAGATGGTGCCTGGGCCCAGCTCGAAAGAGGCATCGCGCAGCGCCGTCGTGCCGTTCGGGTAGGTGACGGTGACGTTGCGCACCGACAATGCCGCGACCAGCTCGCTGCCGATGGCAGGCCACCCACCCTGGACCGGCAGCTGCTCGTTCACTCGCCGAAGCCCTTCACAATGGTCTCCACGGTCACCTCGAGGAGCTTCAGATATGACGGCACGGGGCCGCGAGCGTCGCTCGAAAGAGTCGACGTAGAGAACACCACCGTATCTCGCCCCTGTTTCCTTGGCCACCTGCTTGGCGGGCCTGTCGGATACCGTGCTCTCGCTGAAAACCACGGGGATCTTGCTCTTGCGCACGAGATCTATCACCCGCCGCACCTGCTTGGGCGTGCCGACCTCGTCGGCGTTGATCGGCCACAGGTAGAGCTCGCGCATGCCGTAGTCGCGCGCCAGATAGCTGAACGCACCTTCGCTCGTCACCAGCCAGCGCCGCGCCTCGGGGATCGACGCGATGCGCTTGCGCAGCGGCTCGTCGATGGCCTTGATGCGCAGAGAGTAGTCGGCGGCGTTCTTGTTGTAGGCTGCGGCGTTGGCCGGGTCGTGCTTGCCGAGGGCCTTGCGGATGTTCTCGACATAGCTCAGCGCGTTGGCGGGCGACATCCAGGCGTGCGGGTTTGGCTTGCCGCGGTAAGGCCCTTCGCCGATACCGATGGGCTCGACGCCCTCGCTCGCCACGATGCTCGGCACATCCTTTACATTCTGGAAGAACGGCTCGAACCAGCGCTCGAGGTTCATGCCGTTCCAGATCACCAGGTCGGCCGACTGCGCCTTCACGATGTCGAGGGGAGTGGGTTGGTAGTCGTGGATCTCGGCGCCCGGCTTGGTGATGGACTCGACTACCGCCGTCGTGCCGGCCACGTTCTGCGCGATGTCCTGGATGACCGTGAATGTGGTCACCACGCGCAAGGGCTTTGCTTGTGCTGGGCTGGCTGCCCTGCGCCAGTGCCACCGAAATCGATGCGAGCGCGAATGCTGCTGCGGTCAGCAAGCCTGTAAGCAGACCAAGCCTGTTGCGCTTGATGGCCGTCCCTGCACCACGCATGGGTCTTCTCCTTGTCACCTAAGATAGTAGGAAGCATTTGCATCTGACAACCTCGCCCCGCGCTCACAAGCTGTCGCTACGGTGGCGGATTCCCTGCCGCGCGGCCCATTCACTTGAGGAAGCTGTGCTCCACCGACAGATAGAGAAACAGGCCGAAGTCGGTTTGGCTGCCGGCGAAGCGCACGGGTGCGGCGACTCCCAGCACCAATTGACCCGGCGCCAGGTCGAAGGCTTTGCGCACACCGGGAGAGAGCGTGAGGCTCGTCTCGCGCTCGATGTGGCCCGCGGACACGGTTTCGGTCCACTCCACCAGGCCCTCGAGCATCAGGTTGAAGTCGCGCGTCACGGCGTAGACCGCGCTGGCGCCCAGGTTGTAGCTGACCGGGTTGCGGCCATTGATATCGGCGTACGTGGTAAGCCCAGCGTTGCCGTGCAGGGTCACGCGATCGCTGACGATCTTGCTGACCGGCAGATTGACCTGATAGCCGACGGAGCCGGCGCTCAAACCTCTGTCGGCATCGCCGGTCGGCAGAATGACACTCATGCGGGGGGCGAACGCGGGCGTGCTGGCGCTCTCCATCAGCGCCTGCCAGCGGTAGTTCAGCATGAGATCGCCGAAGCCGTCCGCCGACTGGCCGCCGGAGCGCAGCCAGGAGTAGGGCACGGTGTAGGATACCTGATGCGTCTGGCTGCCCACGGGCCATTCCTGGGTGAAGGCGAACAGCCAGTCGCGCTCGAGCCGCCGTAGCGTAGCGATGTGCTGCACCATGCCCGGCTCCTGGTTGTAGGCTTCCTCGATCAGGAACGAGTTGTCCTGGATGCCCTTGGCCATCGGCCCGTCGGCCTCCTGGGCGCTGAGCGGCGCGAGAAAGAGGCCGTAGGCGGCAACCATGCAAACCGCCTGGAGGGCTGCTCTCTGCCAATTCCAGCCGCGCGTCGCTAGATGCTGGCGTACCCTCGCCGTGCTGCCTTCTGGCGCGGCGTCTTGGTTGCGGGCTGCGCTTGCGCCCTGCGGGAACCTTAATGCCAGTAGCGCCCACCCGATACCTCCAGCCCTAGTACGCATTACACACACCTAATTAGGAATGATTGTCATTTGCACTTATGCGTGGAGCCGCGCAGGTGTCAAGCGCTGACCCTGGCGCGCGGCGAGCGCAGGCGCTGGCTGTGCCGTAAATGACATCCCTTCTGCAGCCGCCAAGGCAAAGGTGATGCGTGCGAGCGCGTAGGTTTGCTTGCACAATGAGTTGCTGGAGCTACAGACTGCTCGAGACTAGGCCAGGGAGGTTTTGCATGCTCTCGAAGTTGTCGCTTGCCGCGGGACTGTGGGTGGCCGTCGCCATGGGCACGGCCATGTCGGCCTCGCCTGTCAGCGCGCCGCAATCTTTGCTGCAGGAAGCTGCCGAATACGAGGATGCCCTGGTGCACCCGGCCCAGTCCGGCTACCGCAGGGAGAAGTACCAGTACGGTCGCTTCTGGGGCTACTACAGCCGCTGCCACTACCGCAGGCGCGAGTGCGCGCGCCGCTGGGGGTGGGGAACCAGGCGCTACCGCACCTGTCTCTACTTGCAGGCCTGTCGCTTCCGCTAGCGAAACCGCATTCACCGGTAGCCAAATTTCAGTTGCAGCTGCGGCCGCTGCAAGCGAGAGCGAGCCCGATCCAGATTGACCCTGCGATCCTGGACGCTCTGGGCAAAGGCAACGTGCGGCGACCAGGCCGCCGGACGTTGGCGCGCCTCCTGGGACTGCGTGGCAAGCTGCTTTTGCCTCGAGCGAAATAGGCTTGGCTGTCGGTGGCCTTTGTGCGCGACTGCCCAACGCCGGACCCGGCGCCACGCCGTCCTATGCGCCGTGGGCCCGGGCGTTTATCATGCTTTGGCGTCACGCGTGGACCGGATACGCCCATTCGCTAGGGTGCGGAGCCGCAAGCCCGATCGATGCGCAACGGAGGGCAGGACCCCACGGCCTCGGCGGTGTCCACCCTTGGTTAGGCCGCCAAGGGTCACCTGATTGTCTAGGCGAAGAATATTGTCGCAGCCTGAGAGTGACCATGTCGAACGCGTTGTCGGAAAAGGCCGATCTCCAGCGTGCTGCTCAAGGTGACGCGGCGAGCTCTCGGGTGGAGCTGACCATCCTGATGCCGTGCCTCAACGAGGCCGAGACCATTGGCGCATGCATTGCCAAGGCGAAGGCTTTCCTGGCGAGCAGCGGCATCTCGGGCGAGGTGCTGATCGCCGACAACGGCAGCACCGATGGGTCGATTGCCATTGCGGAAGGCCTGGGTGCACGCGTCGTGCCGGTGCCCATGCGCGGCTATGGCGCTGCCCTGAGCGGCGGCATTGCTTCAGCCCGAGGCACCTTCACCATCATGGGGGATGCCGACGACAGCTACGACTTCGGCGATCTGGGCGCGTTCCTCGAGCGGCTGCGGGCGGGCGACGATCTCGTCATGGGCAACCGCTTTCGCGGCGGCATCGAAGCCGGTGCCATGCCCGTGCTGCACCGCTATCTCGGCAACCCTGTCCTGAGCTTCCTCGGACGGCTGTTCTTCAGCATTCCAGTCGCCGACTTCCATTGCGGCATCAGGGGCTTTCGCACGAGCGTCGTGAGAGACCTGCAGCTCAAGACGACCGGCATGGAGTTCGCCTCCGAGATGGTCGTGCGCTCCGCCCTGGACCGATTGCGCATCAGCGAGGTGCCCACCACCCTGAAGCCGGATGGGCGCAGCCGCGCGCCGCACCTGAGGACCTGGCGCGACGGCTGGCGTCACTTGAAGTTCCTGCTGATGTACAGCCCGAAATGGCTGTTCTTCTATCCGGGGTTCCTGCTGACGGGCCTGGGGCTGGTGCTCAGCACTGTGTTGATGTTCGGGCCGGTTCACGTGGCGCCCGGCATCGTTCTCGACCTCAACAGCTTTCTGGCGTCCTGCCTGTTCACGATCATAGGCGTACAGCTCCTGACCTTCGGCGCCTTGGCGCGCTACTACGCGACCGTTACCGGCATGCTCCCGCCAGGCCCGCGCAGCGACCGCATCGTCACGCTGTGCAAGACGGACCGCGTTGTGGTGGTGGCGGGGGCGCTGGTCGCTGCCGGTTTAGGGCTGTTCGGCATCTCGCTGCTGGAATGGGCCAGGGTGGACTTCGGCAACCTCGTCAACCCGATGGTGCCCCGCCTGGTCGCTGCGGGGCTGAGCATCATCGCCATCGGCGTGCAGACCGGATTCGCGGGCTTTATTTTCGGCATCTTCGACATCCCCAAGCGGCCGACCCGATGAGCGACGCAACGCTCCGGCAGCCTGCCGCCCTTGCCCGGCTCCAACACCAGATGCTCAGGCGGCTCCGCCTCGATCTCGCCCGCAAATAGCCCGTTCTGATCATGTCGCGCGTCGGGGAAAATCTTGGCCTGCCAAACTGGCAGCGCCGCATCGACATGAAGACGGCATTCCCAACCTTCGTCTGCCTGTTCGTTGTGATCGTGCACTTCTGGGCTCCCACCGGCTTTGCCGGCTGGGACGATTGGCACTACTTCCAGGCCGCGCAACGCTGGATCGCCGACGGACCGCACGTGCCGACCGACCATTGGGCCGCGCGACTGCCGCACGTGCTGCTGCTGGCTGCCACGATGCAGGTGTCCGGCAACGAGCTGTGGTTGCTGCTTCCGGGCCTGGCGATGTTTGCCGCCGTGCTCTGGTGTGGCAGCCGGCTGGCGGGCATGGCGATGGGCTCGGAGACCGCCATCGTGGCTGCCGGCATGCTCTCCTTCACGCCCCTGCTGTTTCGCCAGGCGAGCTCCTTCTATCCGGAAGGCATGGAGGTAGCATGCTCGGCAGTTGCAATCCTGCTCGCGTTCAAGGCGGCACAGGATGCAGCCGAGGGGCGGCCAGAGCAGACGACGCAACTTCTCTGCGCCGGCGCGATCGGCGGGCTGGCGGTGCTCGTTCGCCAGACCGCGCTGGCCGTGCCGGCGGCGCTGGCGCTGTTCCTGCTGATCAAGCAACGATCCGATCCACAGCGCGCGCTCATCAGCGTCGCCACTTTCGGGTTGGGGGGCGCTCTGGTGGTGGGCTGCGAGCTGGCCTTCTATGCGTACCTGACCGGCGATCCGCTGCATCGCTTCGTCATCGACAAGCGAAGCCCTCACCCTCCCCAGCGTACACCTCAAGGGAGGGGTGTTCCTGGAGTCGCCGCTGTTCAACTGGAAATTGGCCGCGCTGTGGGAGGTGCCCGAATCGTTCAAAGTGCATTGGACGATCAACCCCGTCCTGAACCTGCTGTTCTCCCCGCAAGTGCTATTCGTGCCGTGGCTCGCATTGGGCGGACTTGCGATGGCGCGAAGGGGGCCGCAACCGCTCAGGGACCTGGCCTTCCTCACCATTCTGATACTCGCGCTGCAGTATTTCAGCTTTACCTACGCCCTCGCGCTGCCGCCCAACATTCGCTACTACAGCGTCAGCGTCTTCATGCTGTGCCTGATGGCGGGAGCCTTCGTTGCCACGCGCGACAAGCTGCTGCGAACGGCGCTGATCCTGTGCACGATAGCGGCAGCGATCTTCATCGCCTCGATTCAGCGAAGCTATCCGCGCGTGGTCGCCTCCATGCGCAGCCTGACAACGCCGTCGCAGGTCGTGTACGCCTCCGACGTCGCAGCCGACAGGCTCGCGTGGGCGCTCAACAGCGATCGTGCCTTTGCCGAGCGCGTGCGCCTCGGCGAGGCTCCGGTCGGAGCCCTGGCCCTGTTCACCTATGAGGATACGTCGAGACTCGGGCGGCGTTGCACAAACGGCGAGCCGGCATGGCAAACGCTGAAGACCCTCGCCCGCCCCACCATCTTCTGGAGCGTAGGGGAGAGCCTGGGAGCGGCGCGCCTGGTGCCCTCGGGGGTAGCCAGCAAGCTGCGCCGCGACACCGAGGTCGTGGTGCTCGCGAGGCGGCGATGCTGAGCTAGGAGTTGGGGCCGCGCTGCATCGAGATCGGCTGCCAACGTCTGAGGCCGCTTGCCGGCAGCACGGTGGGGTTGACGCAAGACATCGGCCAGCGCCCCGACACCACCAGGGCAAGCTCCTGCCCCACGCGGCGCTTGCGCGCGGGATCGAAGCGCGCTGAGGCCGAGGCGTTATGCGGCGACAGGATCACGTGCTCCATCTTCAGCAGCGGATTGTCCGGCTTGGGCGGCTCGGTCTGCAGCACGTCGAGGCCGGCGCCGGCGATCCATTTCTCCTGCAGGGCCTTGATCAGCGCTGATTCCACCACGGTGGGCCCGCGCCCGGTATTGATGAAGATGGCGTTGGGCTTCATTTGCCGGAAATGCTGCTCCTTGAGGAAGCCGACGGCCTCCGGCGTGGCCGGCAGATGCATGGAGATGAAATCGGAGCGGCTCAGCACCTCCGACAGGCTCGCGGGCTCCACGCCCAGCGCCGAGACATTGAGTTCGTCGAGGAAGGGATCGAAAGCCAGCATGCGCAGCCCGAACGCACGCGCCCGCTCCGCCACCGCCCGCGCGACACGGCCGAAGGCGATGAAGCCCAGCGTCTGGCCCATCAGGCGCGGCACCTTGAGCAGCTGCGGCCGACCCTCGCCCCAGCGGGCCTCGCGCACCATGCGGTCCTGCTCGATGGCGCGGCGATGGGTGGCGAGCAGCAGCATCATGGCATGGTCCGCCACCTCCTCGATGAAGGTGTCGGGACAGTTGGTGACGGGGATGCCCTTCTCGGTGGCGGCGGCCACATCCACGTAGTCGACGCCGACGCTGCCGAGCGCGATGATGCGGCACTTGTCGAGCGCCTGGATCATCTGCGCATTGAAGCTCATGCCCTTGGCGTAGACGGCGTCCGCGTCCCTGGCGGCCGAGACGAAGCCCTCCTGCGTGGCGGGGCATTCCATGATCTCGGCGTCGAGACCCTCGAGCGCTTCCATCTCGTAGTCGTAGCCGCCGCCGGCCGTCGTGAAGGACGCCGCAGCCGGCGTGAGGATGCGAAATTTGGGCATGGCACATTCCTGGCGTTTTCGATGAGGCTAGGCGACAGCGCCGGCTCGCGGCCAGCTTACTCTTTCACGGCGCCGGTGAGCGAGGAGACGTAGTAGTCGACAAAGAACGAGTAGAAGATCGCCACCGGCAGTGAGCCCAGCAGGGAGCCGGCCATCAGCGCACCCCACTGGTAGACGTCGCCGGTGACAAGCTCGGTCAAGATCGCCACCGGGACCGTCTTGTTCTCGCTCGACTGGATGAAGGCAAGAGCATAGATGAACTCGTTCCAGGAGAGCGTGAAGGAAAAGATGCCGGCACTGATGATGCCCGGCACCGCCAACGGCAGCGTGATCTGGCGCAGGATCTGCAGGCGCGTTGCGCCGTCGATCAGCGCGCACTCCTCCAGCTCGTAGGGGATCGACTTGAAGTAGCCGATCAGCAGCCACGTGCAGAAAGGGATGAGGAAAGTCGGATACACGAGGATCAGGGCCATCGGGCTGTCGAACAGGCCGAGCTGCACCACCATCGTCGCCAGCGGGATGAACAGGATCGACGGTGGAACGAGATAGGCGAGGTAGATCGCGAGGCCGACGTACTGGCTGCCGTAGAAACGCAGGCGCTGGATGGCGTAGGCGGCGAGCGTGCTGGCGAAGAGGGAGAGGAAGGTCGCGCCGACCGCGACCATCATCGTGGTCTTCAGCCAGCTTGGATACGAGGTCTTGAACAGCAGCAGGTAGACGTGGTCGAGCGTCGGCGAGCTGATCCAGAGCGGGTTGTGCTTGGCGAAGTTGTACAGCTCGGCGTCCGGCTTGAAGGCCGTCACGGTCATCCAATAGAACGGAAACAGCAGGATGATCACGAAGCAGGCGAGCGGTAGCCACACCACGACCATGCGCCGCGCCCGGCTGTCCCAAGCCATGGTCTCCGGTGGCGCGGTGGCAGAAGTCGGAGCTTCCGCCGGGGCAGCAGCGTCAGTCATTGGTCTCTCCCTGCTGCCACTTGCGCCGTGCGAGGGCGAAGTAGCTGAACAGCGTCGCGAACACGAGGAACGGGATCATCGAGACGGCGATGGCTGCGCCCTCGCCAAGCTGACCGCCGGGGATGCCACGCTGGAATGCCAGCGTCGCCAGCAGATGGGTGGAGTTCACCGGCCCGCCGCGGGTGATGGCATAGACGAGCTGGAAGTCGGTGAAGGTGAAGATAATGCTGAAAGTCATGACGATCGCCAGGATCGGCAGCAGCATCGGGAAGGTGATGAAGCGGAAGCGCTGCCAGGCGGTGGCACCGTCGAGCATTGCGGCCTCGTAGAGCGAGGGCGAGATTGTCTGCAGCCCGGCAAGCAGCGAGATGGCGACGAACGGAATGCCGCGCCAGATGTTGGCGGCGATCAGCGACCAACGCGCCGGCCAGGCCGTGTTGATGAAGTCGACGTTGGTCTCGCGCAGGCCCGTCTGGATAAGCAGATGGGAGATGATCGAGAACTGCGGGTCGTAGATCCACCAGAAAGCGATGGCCGAGAGCACCGTCGGCACGATCCACGGCAGCAGGATGATCGCGCGCAGCAGGCTCTTGAACGGCAGATGATTGTTGAGCAGCAGGGCCAACCAAAGACCGAGGCCGAATTTTCCGATCGTGGCAATCGATGTGTAGAAGACGCTGAAGAAGACGGCATTCCAGAAGATCGGGTCGCTTAACAGGTACTGGAAGTTCTCGATGCCGACCCACACGCCGCGGCGGCCGATCGTGGTGTCGGTAAACGCAAGGTAGATGCCAAGGCCAAGTGGATAGGTCAGGAAGGTCATCAGCAGGCCGACGGCCGGCAGCAGGCAGATGACAACAAGGAAGGGCTTCGAGTCGAACAGGCGCACAAGCCAACTGGGGTCGGCGCGGCGATGGACCCAGGTCGCTGAGATCGAGGCGTCGGTCATGGCGCGGGCAAATCCTGCTGTGACGGCAGCGCCCGTGAAGGGCGCTGCCGGTTCCGTTCAGCTCAGCGGAAGAAGCGCTTGGAGCGGCGCTCTGCTTCGGCCGCCGCGGCCTCGGGCGTCGCCTGGCCCGAGGCGACGGAGGCGCACATCTGCACCATGACGTAGTCCGCATTGGCTGCGGCCGACCCCTGACTAATGGGGCCCCTATAGCCGACCCAGAAGTTGCTCCGCATCACGTTGCGGAAGATCGAGACCTTCGGATCGCCGCTCCAGACAGCACTTTCCGAATAGTTCTCGAGCGGCTGCGACCAATAGCCGAGGTTCGCCTGCAGCCAGGGATCGTATTGCTCCTTCTCCAGCAGGAACTGGAGCAGCGCCTTCGACGCATTCGGGAACTTGCTGTGTCGGAACACCATCGCGTTGAGCGTGAGGCCCGCCATCGGCGACACGCTCAGGCGGCCCTTGGGCAGCAGGCTGTGCTGGGTATCCTCGGCGATTGAAGCCAGCTTCTCGTCCCGCTTCAGCGCGAAATACATTGAGACGCCGTTCGCCGTCAGCCAGAATCTCGTTAGCCGCATAGGCGCGGTTGTTGCTGATGTCACCCCAAGCGATCGTGCCCGGGATGAAGGTCTTATAGAGCTCCTGCAGATACTTCAGCGCCTCGATCGTTTCCTTCCGGTTGATAGCGACGCTGTTGTCCTCGTCGACGAGGAAGCCGCCGTGCGACCAGATGAGCCAGCTGGCGAAGCCGTTGCCGTCGCCGACCGCGTTGCCAAGGGCGAAGCCCGGGGGCTTGCCGGCGGCGTGCAGCTTCCGGCAGAGGTCGAGATACCTGTCGTGGTCATCGGGCGGCGCATCGTAGCCGACCGCATTCACCGCCGACTTGCGCCACACGAGCGGGCCGCCCGAGGCGCCGAACGGCAGGCCGATCCAGTTGTTGGTGCCGTGCTTCTTGCCGTATTTCTGCGCCATCGGCAGCCAGCCGCCGTAGCGCTTGCCGATGTACTCGGCGACGTCCGACAGATCGACCAGCTTGTCGGTGTAGATGTGCGGCGCCTCGTTGAAGCCCACGATGAGGTCGGGGCCGGCGCCGGTGTTCGCGGTCACGGCCGTCTGCTGGGTTATGTCCTCCCAGCCGACGAAGTCGACTTTGACTTCGACGCCGGTGTCCTTGGCGAACTTGGCGCAGTTGGCGCGGAAGATCACCTCGTCGGGCTCCACGAAGCGGACCGGGCGGAGCATACGCAGCGTCGCGCCCTTCTCGATGTCGAGCTTCGGCGGCGTGGCGTCAGCGGTCTTGATGTTGGACTGGGCGAGGGCGAAGCCGCCGGAGACGCCGAGCGCTGCGGCGCTCGCACCGAGCTGCAGAGCCGTGCGTCTGGTAACAAGTGCCATGATAGTTCCTTCCCTGGTTGAAGAATTCTTCGTTGCTTACTTTGGGTTTCAGCTGGCGATGCGCTGGCCGGAGCCTTTTTCGAAGAGATGCACGAGGCCGAGGTCCGGCGAGATCCGGATCGTTTCGCCGGGGCGTGCGGAGACGCGCTCGCGGAAGGCGCAGGTCAACGGCGTGTCGCCGATGCGAACCATGACCTGCGTCTCCGAGCCCGTGGGCTCGATGATCTGCACGGTCGCCGGTATGCCGCCCTCGTCGAGCCGCATGTGCTCGGGGCGGATACCGTAATAGCCGGCACCGTTGCGCAAGCCGGGCGGCGGCGGCAACACCGCGCCACCCTCGGTGACGAAGCCGCCTTCGCCCGTGGTGCCCGGCAGGATGTTCATGGCCGGAGAGCCGATGAAGCCCGCGACGAACAGGTTGGCAGGGCGATCGTAGAGCTCGAGCGGCGGACCTATCTGCTCGACCACGCCATGGTTCATCACTACGATCTTGTCGGCCATGGTCATGGCTTCGATCTGGTCGTGGGTGACATAGACGGTGGTGACCCGCAATCGCTGGTGCAGCGCCTTGATCTCCGAGCGCATTTGCACGCGCAGCTTGGCATCGAGGTTGGACAAGGGCTCGTCGAACAGGAACACCTGCGGATCGCGCACGATGGCCCGTCCCATGGCGACGCGCTGGCGCTGGCCGCCCGAGAGCTGGCGCGGGTAGCGGTGCAACAGTTGCTCGAGGCCCAGAATCTGGGCTGCGCGCCTCACTTCCCGCTCCTTTACGTCGTTCGGTGCGCGCGCAAGCTTGAGCGAGAACGCCATGTTGTCGAACACGGTCATGTGCGGGTAGAGCGCGTAGTTCTGGAACACCATCGCCACGTCGCGATCCTTGGGCGGCACGGAGTTCACCACCCGCGCCCCAATGGCGATCTCGCCCGACGTAATATTCTCCAGCCCCGCTATCATGCGCAGCAAGGTGGACTTGCCGCAGCCTGATGGTCCGACCAGCACTACGAACTCGCTGTCGGCGATGGGAACGCTCACGCCGTGGAGCACCTCCACCGAGCCGAACGCCTTGCGCACATTGCGGATATCGACGACAGCCATTACGCGTTTCCTATCCCGGCCTGGCCCGGGTTGTTGTGCGCCCGTTGCTCAATTGGCCATTGTTGGGGCCAGCATCGTTCCCAACCGTGCGAAGATCAAGGACAACGTGCCCGGCATGCGAGCCAAGCAGGGCATGCCCACACAATTGCTGCTCCGGAAGGCCGGGAGAGGTAAACGACAGCTCTGGAACGTGCCCGGTAGCACCGGCGACGTGCGCGCGGCTTGGGAAGGTGCTTCGAGGCTGGCGCCCCGTAGGACTGCACTACTTGCCAATCATGGTCCGACAAAGCGTTGAATTGAAGAGCTTCTTTTGTTGCCAACTCCCAGAGCCGCAATCGCTATCCCGGAAGTCTGATGGAATTTGCAAGCTCCAAAACTTTCACGGCCGGCTGCTGCTTGGCGGCCGAACTAGGAGCACAGCCAAAGCGCCAGCGAGGCTGAGTGCTGCAACCAAGGCCCAGGCTTCGTTGACTGCTTCCACAAGTGCCTGACGCTCGACCGCCGCCCGAACGAACGCCAAGGTGGCCGGTGGCACCTCGGTGCCGGGCGGGTGCGCAAGAAACTGATCCATAGGCAGTCCGACCGTTCTTGCCGCCGCGACATCTCCCCGCGCGAGCGCCTGCCCCAGCCGCTCGCCAATCGCCGGCCCGCGCCCATAGAGCACGGTGTCAATGAGTGCAAGACCGATCGCGCCACCGAGGTTGCGCATCAGGTTGAACAGCCCGCTGGCATTGGCGACCGCTTCCGGCGCCAGGTGGCCCAAAGCGATGCGTATGGGCGGGAGGAGGCACAGCATGATCGCAACGCCGCGCAGGATCTGCGGAAGCACCATCTCCTCAAAATCGGTCGCGCGGGTTTGGAAAGCACTCAGCCCAAGCCCGGCTGAGAACAGGGCAAAGCCGACGCCGGTAAGAACCCGCGCGCTCATGCGGCGCTCCAGGAGTACGGCGATTGGCGCCATGATGAGCTGTGCCGCGCCGGTGACGATCATTGTCTGGCCGATCTCGAGCGGGTCGTGAACTCGCACGAATGCAAGGAACACGGGCATCAAATACACAGCACCGTAGAGTCCGATCCCAAGAATGAAGCTCAACGCGCAACCGAGTGCGAAGCTTGAATCCTTGAGTGCGCGCAGGTCGACAACAGGGCAGGGCGATCGCAGCGTGCGCCACACAAACAGGGTGCCGCAGACGAGGCTGCCGGCGAACAGAGCAACGATCGGCCACGCGCCCCAACCCTGTTGGGGAGCGTCCTTCAGCCCAATGACCAGGCTTGCAAGCGCGGCAGCCATGAGAGCGAGCGCGGGGTAGTCCAGCGTTCTCGCCAGGCGGAGCGCTGTCGGCTGCTTCGGCAACAACCACGCCGACACCGCAATCGCAGCCAGGCCGGGGCCGACGTTGATGAGGAACAGCCAGGGCCAATCGTAGACCTGCGTGATCCAGCCTCCGACATAGGGCCCCACGGTGGGTGCAAGCACGGCAAGGACGCCGGCGATGGTTGTGGCGAGAGCCTGGCCACGACCTGGAAAGAGAACGAAGCCGCCGGCAAACACCTGCGGTATGAGCAATCCGCCGGCGAAACCCTGCACGACGCGCCATGCAACAAGCGCGGCGAAAGATTGGCTGTAGGCGCAACCGACCGATGCCGCCGTGAAGACGGCGAGCGAGGCCACCGACAGCCAGCGCATGCCGAGTGCTCGCGTCAGCACGCCCGTGAGCGGAATGGCGACGACCTCGGCGATGAGGTAGCTCGTCTGGAGCCAGCTCATCTGGTCGGGGCGCATGTCGAGCGCGGCCTGGATCGCTCGGCAGCGAGGTCGCGACCACCTGGATATCGAGGACCGCCATGAACATGCCGAGGCACATGGCGCCGAAGCCGACCCAGGTGCCGAGCGAGGGAGTTGGCCCGGCGGCGCTCGCGGCATACGGCGTCATGGCGGGATGGGCCGATCGCGCTTAGCCAGCGCCGCATCCTCGAGCTGGATTTTGTAGCTCAGCACCGCAACCCAGATTGCCGTCATGATGAGACGCGAGGGCGAAGGCTGAAAAAGCCAAAGGCAGCAGCAGGGTCTCCGCAATCGTGATGGCGTAGTTGGGGTGCTTTACGAAGCGATAGGCGCCGGACGAAACAACCGGGGCCTCGTCGAGAGTAATGATGCGATGTGTCCAATACGGCCCGAGCGTCGCAATCACCCAGTAGCGAGCCGCCTGCAGGAGGACATAGAGGCCGATCAGCGGCCAGAACGCGTGCGCGTCCGGCGGAATGAGAAAAAAGAGGCTTGCGATCCAGCCCAGATGGGTGACCGCGACCACCGGGTAGTAGTTGGCGCCCTCCTCCCGCGCGCCACGGGCCAAGAGGCGCTCTGGTGTTGCGTGCAGAATGCACCTCTTCGGCGCCACGCTGGATCAGGATCAGCAGCGCGACGATCTGCGGTAGCCCGATTGCAGCGCTCACCGATCAGAGATCCAACAGAGCAAGGGATACAGTGAAGCCCGGCCCGAACGCGGCCAGCAAATGCAGACCGGACGCGCCCGCCGACAATGTGCGCTGGAGCACGAACAAGGCCGTCGGCGACGACATATTGCCGTACTCGGCCAGAATGTCCCAGGCGTGTTGGAGATCCTCTTGCGACAATGCCAGGGCTGTTTGCGCGGCTTCCAGCACTTTGCGCCCGCCCGGGTGCATGATGATCCCGTCGAGGTCGCTCAACGCCACGCCATGGCGGGCGAGAAAATGATCCACCGCAGGTCGCAGCTCCTCGCGCGCGCACTTTGGAATGTCCGGGCTGAGCACGACTCCGAAGCCGTCGTCCTCGATGGACCAACCCATCATGTACTCGGTTCGCCGCCACATGTGCTCACCGGAGGCGACAAGACGGGGCAGGGCCTTGCCATCGGACGCGCGACGCAGGAGCAGCGCAGCGGCGCCATCGCCAAACAGCGCTGTGGAGATGAAGTTCTTGATGCTGTGGTCGGTGTTGCGGCAATTGATGGTGCACAGCTCGACGACGAGGAGCAGCACAATGCCTCGGGGCAGCGACTGCGCCATGCGGGCGGCGCGCGCAAGGCCGCTCACACCGCCGGCGCAGCCAAGGCCAAAAATGGGCAGCCGCTCCACGGTGGCGGGGAGGCCCAGACGATTGGCCAGGATTGCATCGAGGCTTGGGACGGCAAGCCCCGTGGTCGACACCGTGACGATGGCTTCGATTTCATCGAGCGTCGATGCCTGCCCGGTCGATGCATTCCCGGCTTACGCGCTCCAGGAGGTCGGCCGCAGCCTCCTGAAACACGCGCGTTGCGTGCCGCCCAGCCGTGCGACTCGAAGTGCCATTCGAGAGGCACGCACGAGTAGCGCTTCCTTATGCCGGTGTTGAGAAAAAGGGCTTCATGGCTGCGCAGCTCGGGTGCGATGGAGAGTACGATATCCCGAGTGGCCCGCTGATCGATGCAATGCTCCGGCACCGTCGAAGCGACCGCTGCGATCGCAACGTCCGGCGCTGGAGCGAACGCAAAAATCGAACTCACTCATTTGGCGTTTGGCCCACCACCGAACCTGCGCCGCCAGCTTACCGCCTCAAGATGGCAAACGCGTGTTGCGAAACAGAATGCCGTTCACAATAGCTGGCTTCGGGGTTCAACAAACCGTGAGCCTTCCGTCCAAACGAGCACCAGCGTCGACTTCGCGTTGAAGCGCAACATGCGAACCAGAGCTTCTAGTTGAAAGCGCCATAGAGTTCGTCGAGTGCGTGGACCAAGTTCGCCATCTGCTCGTCCGAATGCGCTGGCGTTGGCGTGAGACGCATCCGCTCGGTGCCCTTCGACACGGTCGGATAATTGATCGGCTGTACGTAGATCCCGTATTGGTGGAGCAGCGCGTCCGTCACTGCCTTGCAGCGGATCGGGCAGCCGACCATCACAGGAACAATGTGGCTTGGATTGTCCATGACGGGCAAGCGCTTCGCCTTGAGCGACCTCTTGAGTGTCCGAACCCGCTCCTGGTGGCGGGCGCGCTCGAGCGCGCTCGTCTTCAAATGGCGGATGGAAGCAAGCGCCCCGGCCACGATCGCGGGCGCGAGCGATGTCGTGAAGATGAACCCTGAGGCAAACGAGCGGATCGCATCGCAGAGGTCGCGGGAGCCGGCGATGTAGCCGCCCATGACGCCGAACCCCTTGGCGAGCGTGCCGTTGATGATGTCGACCCGGTCCATGACGCCGTCGCGCTCGGCAATGCCCCCGCCGCGCGGGCCGTACATGCCGACCGCGTGCACCTCGTCGAGGTAGGTGAGCGCCCCGTACTTCTCGGCGAGATCGCAGATCGGCCGCGATCGGCGCGATGTGCCCGTCCATGGAGTAGACGCTCTCGAAGGCGATGATCTTGGGCGTGCCCTTCGGAAACTTCTTTAGCTTCGCCTCGAGGTCGGCAACGTCGTTGTGACGAAAAATGTGCTTCTCGCATTGCCCGCGGCGGATGCCCTCGATCATCGACGCGTGGTTCTTCTCGTCCGAGAAGACGACCGTGCCGGGAACGAGCTTGACGAGGGTCGAGAGTGTGGCGTCGTTGGCAACGTATGCTGAGGTGAAAAGAAGCGCGGCTTCCTTGCCATGGAGGTCGGCAAGCTCGCTTTCCAGCTCCACGTGATAGTGGGTTGTGCCGGAAATATTGCGCGTGCCGCCAGAGCCGGCGCCCACGGCGTCGATCGCCTCGTGCATGGCCGCTAGTACCGCTGGGTGCTGGCCCATGCCGAGATAGTCGTTGGAGCACCACACCGTAACCTCGCGCGAGCCATTTGCCGCGAAATGATCTGCCACTGGAAAGAACCCGCGGCGGCGCTTCAAATCCGCGAAAACGCGGTAGCGACCTTCTCGATGAAGGGTTTCGAGCCGCTGCTGGAACACGCCCTCGAGATTCATGTCGGTCTCCTGCACGTCTTTCCGGTAGGGATGCAAAGCAGTCATTCGGCCTTCAGGCCGAGCTCGATCGCCGCGGCCGTAATCCTGCCCGATGCCGCCTGGTCGTCCTTGAAGACCTCGAGTGCCTTGCGGAACGCTATTGCCGCGACCTCTCTCTCACCAAGCACGACCCGAGAGCGCATGAGGCGAGTCCAGCCCTCGACGTCTCGCGGAGAACTCTCCAGGCGATTGTGCTAGGCCATCGACCATCGCTCGGATTGCCGCGTCGTGCTCGCGCGGCAGGCATCGCTTCGGACTTGGTATTTTCCGCGGCGCGCGGCTCGTCGCCACCCTTGCCGCACGCTCGGTTTGCTTAGACGACGCCGTGCTCGGAGGCCTTCGCCTTGGCCTCCTCGTACGAGACGCTTTAGCTCGGCGGAATTCGGATCAAGCTGAACCGCTCTCGCATAGGCGGTCAGCTGCCTGTTCATAGCGCCCGGTGTTGAAGTAGGACCAACCGAGCATCCGCCAGCCTTTGATGTCCCCTGGCGCGATCTCGAGCCGAGCCGCCAGCCGGTCGATCATCGTGTTCACATCAGGCAGCGGTTTGCCGGCAGCCGCCGTAGGCGCTGGTTCTTCGGTGCCAGTGGAACGCGTGTAGTCCTTGAGGCGCGCAAGCATTTCGCCATCCGGCCCAAAACGCGACGGCGAGAATGAGTTCGCGTCCCTGAGCCGGTCGCCTTGGGAGGATCCCCCACATAAGAAGTAACTGCGCCAATGCCTGCAACGAGGAGAAAGACCGCGGCAGGCACAATCAACGTCCCGGCGATACCTCGAAGGTTTTGGCTAAACCCCCAGCTCGATGAGCCCCTCGATCGCAGCGGAAAGATGAGAAACGCTGATATGGCGACTGAAGAGAAGATAAGAAGCCAGCCCAGCAGCGTCAAAGACATCTGCAAGCTCCGTAACTCTGATGCAACCTCACCGCCATCAATGCGCCCTCTGGCGGCGAGGTGATCCGCGGTATCTCGGATAGTGGCTGCGGTGGTAGTAGTAGGGATAGTAGATATAGCCCGTTTATATGGGTCGGATAATAACCGCGACTGTAGTAATAGGGATAATCATAGTAGACATAGCTCGGACCTATAGGCAGATAAATCCGTCGACCGCGAACACGGCGTTTGAGTCTCAATCACATTATTCCTGACGCGTTCACCCGGCTTCACCAAGGACCGGTCGGTCGATGCGGCATTGGCCACCGGCGCAATGCCAAGCGAAACCGGCCGCCAGCAAGCAAGCCGTCAGAATAGACGCGAATAAACTCCGACCACTCATGAGATTACCTCGCACGGTCAGAACTTCCTGCGGAGCTCGACACGGACGCCGAAGTTGTCCTCTCGCGCCCTCGTGTGATCTGATAGGTCGCGTCGGCGCGGAGCAGCCAGGCCAAGGTGAGCGGGACCTGATAGCGCACACCGAAGCCGTACTGCGGTTTCGCGACGCCGATGCCGGGGATCGGATCGCCGAAGGGCTGCACCGTGGCCACCTCGAAGACGAGCTGCTGATCCAGATTGAAGAGATACTGCAAGCCGATCGCGCCGCCATAGGCGTTGGAGCCGCTGTCGTTGAGTTTCGGGTAACCGGTCAGGGCATCGGTCTCGAAGTTGATGCCGACGTTCTTCAGTATACCCGCGCCATTGCCATCGACCAAGGGCTGAGGGTTGTCGAAGCCGATGAAGAAGTTGGCGTAGGGGATCAGCGTGCTCGGCAAGCTCGTGATCAGGCTGTTCTCCGAAATGATGGCAAAGCCTTCGTCGTTCTTGCCGTTCCCGAAGTTCGCAAACACGCGGGTCGAGTTCGACACGGTGTTGTAATAGCGCCGGCTGTAAGCGGCAGTCAGGAAGTTCGTCAGAAGGCCGTCGTTTGCGTCGCGACCCTCTATTAGGCCGTAACCCGCTTCGATATAGCCGCCGAAGGCGTCGATGAAGGTGGTGACGCCATAGATGTTGGCGCTTTGCCTGTCCGCGCCGAGAATGCCCACGTTGTCGACATTGTTGGACCCGGCGAAGAAGGTGATGTCGTAGTTGGGAAGGCCGAGCTTCTTGGAGTTCTTGGCGGTGAGGCTCACCGCGCCGCCAAGGATCGCGTCGTTCGCCCAGGTCCCGTTCTGCAGGAACAGGGGGAAGAGACCGACAGTGAAGGGCAGGTCGATACTGGCATCCCTACCGGTGAAACCGGAAAAGATGGAGCCGAAATCGCCCTCGAAGAACAGCGTCTGCGGGCGGAGGTCGAACTCACCGCTAAACCTGCCGTCGCCGTCACCGCCGCCGAACTCGTAGCGTGTGAACTGATTGTTCTTCTGAAGTCGGCGTGAAGAAGGCGTGTATGCGCTCGGTGCCCGTGATCTTGAAGTCGACGTCGATATTCAGCCTGGTCGCGATTTGGGCAATATCCTTGCCTTTGTTGCTGTTGTAGGCGATCGCCGTCCGCCAGTCGCCATAGACGGCGAGGCCTGGCAGCAGCGGGTTCAATTGACCGAAGAGGGTACTGCTCTCGTCGTATTGGCCAGAGGTGTATTGTGGGCGCCCCAGCTCGATGGGCGGGCGCGGCGGATCGACCACCACCTTGGCGCCGTAAATGTCGACGTTTCCCTGAGCATCATAGTTTTTGTCGTATTGGGGACCAGGCAGGAACAAATCCTCCTTACCGTCCGCTTTGCTGCCTTTGCGTGCCGCTGTGCTCTGCGGCGTCGTTGCCCATCGTCTTTTTGGAGCCCGCGCCTACGTACTGCGGATCAGCTTGGTCTTTGGCGGGACCCGGTGAGGCGCCGGGCCACACTTGTGTCAACCAGCCTCCCTTGCCAGCCTCGCTGCTGCTTTGGCCTGCTGCAGGCTCTGCAGTCGTGCCGGAAATCACGAGGTAGCCACCGGCCACCATCGCGATCGTGGCGGTTCGTCGTCCTGGCACGGTGCCGTACACTGCCTTTTGCGTTACGAGTCACGCTGTACGCTCCCCCGTCGTGGCTCAGACCTGCCGGATTGGGCTGGGGATCCCGCTTCCCTTTGCGAGTCCCCAATCCGAAACCCTCGGCTTCCCGGTGCTATTGCTTCACTTCAAGCTCGACCGTGTAGGCTTTGAAGCTCAACATCCGCTCGTTCATGCGCCGCTCCATTTCCTTGGTGGCACGGACGAAGCGCATGAAGTAAATCGGCTCGGCACGGCTCCGTAGGCGGAAGGCGAGGCGGTAGTTGCCGGGCTTCGTGATCAGGTTGCCCGGCACCCGGTACTTGGCCAGCTTCTCACCCAGTGGCGGCAGCGAGTGGTTCTCCATGCGCACCAGCGGCGGATGATTGAGAACGGTGGTCGGGATCTGCGGCGGACGCAGATGCGGCAGCGGGTCGGCGTCGAAGTTCACCGGCAGGTACATCTCGCGATCCGTGCCCTTGACGTTGGTGGTCAGGAACTTGGTCTGGAAATTCACCACCTGTTGGTCCGTCTTGATCCTGCCGGCCGCGACCTCCAGGCTGTGCAGATCGGCCAGGTCGCCGTTGTTGTCCACGTAGCCCGACTCCCAGACGTTCTTGCCGTCGGGATCGACGAGGGCGACATTCACCCAGAGCTGCGGCTGCGCGCCCAGTGAGCCGGACGGCAGATTGTGGCCCGAATTGAGGTTCGTGATCTTGTAGGAGAACGCCAGATCCCTGCCGGCCTTCGGGACGCCGTCGATGTAAGGACCGTCGACTTTGGTGCCGTTCTCCATGAGTTGCCGCCTGAGCTCGTCCCGCTCGTCGAGCTTCGCGAGATTGTCCTCGATGATCTGCCGGGCATCCTCACGATCGAGCGCATCGGCCCAGCGCTTCGGGAAGGCGACCTTGATCTTGCCGCGTGCGACCTTGTCCTCGAAGTCGTTGGTGCCCCAGCCGGCGCGCCAGTCGAACTCCAGCCAGTCCTTCATGGTGAAGGCCTGGGCCTTGGTGTTGTGCGGGAAGACGCCGGGGTGGGCGATCGAATAGCCCGGGCCCATGAAGCGGTGATTGGCATGCTTGCGTCCCGGGTTGATCTCCTTGCCGCCGATCACGGCGGAGGGCCCGGTCGCATAGCCCTCGGGCTTGCCGGGGACCTTGCCCATGTGGCAGTCCTGGCAGGTGACGCCGGCTTGGCTTGCCGGGCTGTCGCGATACTGATCCCAGACGATCTCGAGCTTGATGCCCAGGTTGACGGCAACCTGGTGGCAGCTGACGCAGAACTCCGACTTGGTCAGCTGGGGGTTCGTCATCATGCCGTTGTGGATGCTCGTGCCCCGCCCGTCCTTGCTGGTTTTGACGGAGTAGGTCTCCTTGTTGGCGATGATGTCCTTGATCACGCTCTTTTCGCCGCTGCCGTAGACCGGATCGAAGATCTTGCCCGGCTCGACCCGGCGCTCGCCGTTGACCTTGCCGTACTGCTCCGCGACCCGGTGGCAGGTGATGCAAGACACGCCCTCGCGCGAGATCTGGCTCATCGCCCATAGCGGCGTCTCGCGTTTCTCACCGAGTTGGGTGCCGACTTGCTGGTGGCAGCGCACGCAGAAGGTGCCCACCGTACCCTTGGTCAGCTCCGTGAACTTCTGCTCGAACGCGTGGAACATCGGCGAGATCGACGAATAGGCATGCTGCGATGACGCCCACTCCTCGTAGATCTGCTTGTGGCATTCGCCACATTGCGCAGCGGTGGGGTAGAGGGAGAGGGTCTCCTCGTCGACCGCGGGGATGGGAGCTTCCTTGCCTTTCTCGGCTTTTGCAGCAGCGGCAAGCACAGACATCTGCCCATGGCCGTCCGCTTCCGCGTCCGCAGGCAGCTTCTGCTCGCCGCCGGTTGCGGTACCGGCTTTTTTGGCCGGTCCTGCCTGGGCGAGTTGCACTCTGGGCTGTGCTGGTACGGCTTGGACCTGCCCAGCCTCGCTGGACCCGGCGACAGCATCGTGGCTGAGGAATGCTGTATGACTCAGGATGGCGCTTGCTAAAGCGCAGGAAACGAACGCACTACGCATTACCCTCTTCCCCCGTCGATTTCAGGACGGAATTCCAGTTCTTGGCGCTCACGCGCAAACGGCATTTCTCCCGCCGTGCGGGCCGTCGGCAGGGCGCACATCGCCACTGCTTGATCGTTGGAACGAGGCCGGCCTTCTTGCTTGCCTGGCCCTCTTGCTTGCCTCCATGTCAGCAGCGATGCCCGATCAGCTTGAAAAAGGCATAGCTCCTCCGCGCGGCCGAGCTGCACAGCTCAGCCGACCGCTTTTCACTCAGAGCGTAGAACTTCAGCGCGTGGGAACAGCAGTCCCTGCACGCTGAGCGACACTAGGCTGTTGAAATGGAAAGCGTCGGCGGACCGGACACAAGGACCCCCTCGTGGGTTTGCACCTACTCCAGGAGCACCGCGATTTCCCTCGATGCCCTCCCCGACCAACGTCAACTCAACACGCGATCGGGCTCAAAGTTGGGCGAATGAATGGAATCTTTCGAGCGACAGTGTTCGTTCTGAGCCTAATCGGCGCCCATCGTCTGAATGCAGAGGTATCGGATTGCCTCACTCTTTTCGCCTGATTGTCATGGTAAGACCACACATGTTTGGGACCGATCCTGGCGAGACCCCAATCGTTGGCTTGCAGCACGAGCCTGCCGCAACACGAGGCTGGACACATGATCGCCATGCGATCCGGACACAAAATCGGCTGTCACACCTTACCGACCCGGTCGTTGCAGGCGCCTTCCAGGAGCGGGGTTTGCTGAGCTTCCCAGGAAGGCGTGACGGCAAGGTCCCTGCATCAGCCGTAGATGAGAACTTGAAGTCTTCCCGGATCAGACAATGGCAAGATCACCAAGTCACTATCAATGGGAGCAGCTTCCAGGCGCGACGCGGAGAGTTGCTGCTGGACGCTGCCCTGAAAAACGGCGTCGACCTGCCCTATGACTGCCGCGCTGGCCACTGCGGCACCTGCTGCGTGCGGCTGGTATCGGGCGAAGTGCGGGGCGGCGAAGGCTCCGAGCCGGGCATCATTCATCCCTGTCAATGCCGGATCATCGGCGATGTGGTGGTCGAGAGGAGCCAGTCGTCGGGTGTTCGCACCGTCAAAGGGGTGCTGAGCTCCTTGCGCCCCCTGTCGCCCGAGGTGATGGAAGTCGGTATCAAAACGAACCGCGCGCTGCCACATCATGCGGGGCAATATGCGCAGGTGCGCTTCAACGGCTACCCGAGCCGACCGTTCAGCATCACCCATCCCTTGAGCGGCAATCCGAACAGCCGCCTGATCTGGTTCCATGTCCGGCGTACGAAGGATGGGCGTGTCACCAAATTGCTCGGCAAGCGCATCAGGCCGGGCCATCGGGTGAAGCTGACCGGACCCTATGGCTCGGCGCATTTCAGGCCCAATCTTCTGGACAGCCGGCTGATTCTCGTCGCCACCAATACCGGCTTTGCGCCGATCTGGTCGGTCGCCGTCGCCGCGCTGCGCGAGAACCCGCAGCGCATGATGATGGTCATTGCTGGCGGCCGCACAGCAGACTCGCTCTACATGGGCCCCGCTCTCGCGCAGCTGGTCCGCTTCCCCAATGTCCACGTCGTGCCCGTCTGCAGCACGCCGCAGACCTCGATCAATGTGAAACTGGGCCGGCCGACGGAATATCTGCCGCACCTGCTGCCGACCGATGTGCTCTACGCCTGCGGAGCACCGGGAATGGTCGATGCGATCAAAGCGATTGCGGCGCGCATCGGCGCGGTCTGCTACGCAGACCCCTTCCTGCCGACCACTGACGACGCGGTCGAGGAAAGCGTTCTGACTCGCGCCATGGGGTGGCTCGGCGTGCCCACCAGCCGGCAGACAGGTGGGGCTCGCTCGCAATCGCCCCGGCAACCGGCGGCCACAGCCGATGCAGGCGCGTGGGATGGCTGAAGCAAGGGTGAGAAGTCATTATCCTTCTTAAAGCGCATAGCCTTCGGTCGATCGGGTTCGGGCCGAGGGCCCCTCTCTGGTCTCCCGTGCTTTGTCTCTGCGGCTTGCTGATGATGTTCGGCTTTGCCGCGGACGGCTCGGTTGCGTCCGATGCAGCCAAGATCGTCGGTCCGAATGCGTGTGCCGAATGTCACAAGCAGGAGGCCGAGGCCTGGAAGGGCTCGCACCATTTCAAGACCTTTCGCGAGATGCCGCGCCGGAAGGAAGCGAACGAAATCGCGGAAAAAATGGGCGTTCAGCGTATCCGGTCGGAGAGTTTGTGCCTGTCCTGCCATTACACGGTGCAGCAAAAGGATAACAACAAGCAGCCGATTGCCGGCATCTCCTGCAAGTCTTGCCATAGCGCGGGTGAGGACTGGATCAAGGTCCACGGCCAGTTCAGCGGCAAGACCGAGAAGACCGAGACCAAGGCCGAAGCGGAGGCGCGCTGGAAGCTCGCCGATTCCAAGGGGATGATCAGGCCGTCCTCGCTCTATCGCCTGGCTAAGAATTGTTACAGCTGCCATGTCGTGCCGCAGGAGGACCTCGTGAACAAAGGCGGTCATCCCGCCGGCAGCGCCTTCGAGCTGGTGTCCTGGTCGCAGGGCGAGGTGCGGCACAATACCTGGCACTCCAAAGGCAAGGAAAACGTGCCTGCCAGCGCTGCACGCAAGCGAATGCTGTACCTCGTCGGCCTCGGCGTCGAGCTCGAGACCGGGCTGCGCGCGGTCGGCAATGCGACGGCGAGAAGGCTTTACGCCTTCGAAATGGCCAAGCGTGTCGACCGGTCGCGCAAGCAGCTCGCGGCCGCAGCGAAAGCTGCGCCGGAGGTGCCGGAAATCGCAAAGCTGGTCGAATATGCCCATTCGGCCGGGCTGAAGCTGAACAACGAGCGGTCCCTGACGGCTGCCGCTGACGGCGTGTCCAAGCTGCTCGCTACGCTTGCCGAGAAGTATGACGGCAGCACGATGGCCGGGCTCGACAGCCTGATCCCTCCACCGGACAAGTTCAAGGGCACGGTGAGAGAAGCCGGAGCGGGCAACTGATCCCGAACTGCTGGGCAACAATAGCAATCTGGAAGGGTCTGATATGGGGAAAGAACCACCGCCATGGCTGATTTTGGGGGGCCGCTGTGAGATCGGTGGGGCGGCGCACGTCTGACGCCCCGATCGGCGGGCGCGTTTCAGCCTCGGTGAGGTATCCCACCAGCCCGGTAGTCCGAGGGCCTCCTGATCGCGGCGATTTCCGGCGGCCTGTTCTGGCTCGTCTGGATCTATGGCAACGGGTTGCGCGACCCGCGCTATCTCGACGGCTGGCTGCTGGCCGGCGGCATGGGCTTGCAGCTTTATTTCCACATCGCCGTCAAGACGGCCAGCCTGTCGCCGAAATCCGCCGCGCGCTGGCGCAAGATCCATATCTTTGTCGGCTATCTGCTGATCGCCGTGTTTATCTCGCATTGCGACTTCTCCCTGCCGGACACCGTTTTCGAGTGGGCGCTGTGGGCAGGCTTCGTGCTGCTGACGCTGAGCGGCATTTTCGGCACCTATCTTTCCTGGTCGCTGCAGGCCAAGCACGGGATCGACGAGAGCATCACCTACGATCGCATCCCAGCCCGCCGCGCCGAGATTGCTCAGGAAGTCCACACCTCGGTCGCCAAGACCGAGCCGGTCGCTGATGCAATCGCCCTACCGGCGCCCCCCCATGACGCCTGGATCAGGGACCTCCACACTCTCCACCTGCGGGACTTTTTCCAGGGACAGCGCAATTCCGCCGCCCATCTCATCGGCTCGCAGCGCCCGCTCAAGCGCCTGACCGACGAGATCGACAACCTGTCACGCTATGTCGACCAAAAGAGCCAGGAGAAGCTTGCCGCCATCAAGAACTCTGGTGGTCGAAAAGGACCGGCTGGATTTCGCGCGGGTCCACCTGGGGCTCAGCAAGGCCTGGCTGTTCGTGCATGTACCGGTCACCTACGCACTGGTGGTACTATCGGTGCTGCACATCCTCGTTGTGCATGCCTTCTCCTCGAGGCCCTGGTGATGCGGCGACCGGCACGGATCAGATCGGCTCGGCCGCCGAAGGCTGTGAGGCCAGCGGCGCCCGGCTCCTGGCGCGACCGTCTGGCCGTGCTGCTGGCGCTCGTGACCGTCTCCTGCCTGGGTTGGGCCTTCTTTCTTGCCAAGGACACACGGTTCCTGATGCCGGGGCCGCTGACCAGCGCGCACGGCGCGATCGAGAATTGCAGCACCTGCCACACCAAGAGCGGCAGCGGCAATTTGACCTGGCTTCACGGCCTCGTCGCCGGCGATCCGCTCGCCGACAGCAAGGCTTGTCTCACCTGCCACAAAATGCCGGACACGGCCTTCAACGCGCACGGCGCTTCGGGCGAGGTGCTGGAGAAGAGCACCAAGCGGCTGATGAAAATCGCTGCGGGAACACCCGCGCCGCAATCAGCCCGCGCGCAGAGCTTCGCCTTTCCGACCGACGGCATGGTCGCACACGGCCTCTACTGCGCGACCTGCCACCAGGAGCATCAAGGCGTCAATTTCAGTCTGAACAAGATCTCCAATGAGCAATGCCGCTCCTGCCACGTGGTGAAGTTCGACAGCTTCGACGGCCATCACCCGGAGTTCGAGAACTATCCGTTCAAGAGGCGCACACCGATCATCTACGACCACGCCGGCCATTTCGGCAAACACTTCCCGGAAGTGGCGAAGAAGGACCCGGCGAGACGCATTCCCGCTACCTGCTCGACCTGTCACAACAGCGGCGAAGACAGGCGAATAATGGCCGTGGCGCCGTTCGAGCGGACCTGCGCCTCCTGCCATCTCGACCAGATCGTCGGCAAGGAACGGGTCAGCGGCCCGAAAGGCATTGCCTTCCTGACCCTGCCTGGCCTCGACCTGCAAACGCTGAAGAAGAAGAAGGCCTCGATCGGAGAATGGCCGGACGGCATCCGAGGCCGAGCTGACACCGTTCATGAAGGTGATGATCGGCCGGAATGAGCGGGGCCGTGCTCTGATCAAGACCGTCGACAGGCTGAACCTCCAGGACCTCAGCCGTGCAAGCGACGCCCAGATCAGGGCAGTGACGAATCTGGTATGGGAGATCAAGCGGCTGTTCTATGCGCTGATCATGGGAAAGGCGTCGGACGTGCTGGCCGACCTCAAGAGTGGGCGGCGAGGCGAAGCTGAGTGCGAGCCTCGTTGCCGATCTGACCGCCAGCATCCCGCGCGATGTGGTCATCAGTGCGCAGCAGCAGTGGCTGCCCAATCTCGGCACGGAAATGGCCAATCGCCAGGATGCGGCCAGCACGGCCAAGCCCAGCCGGCCTGCTCAGCCAAGTCAGCCCGAAGCAGCCAAGGCTGCAGGCGGCCCAGCCTGAAGCGCAGGCGAGAAAAGCCGATGCCGCGACCGCCAAGCCCGATGCCGGCAAAAAGGCGGTCGCCGCCGACGAGCGGCCTCAGACCAGGGCGGCGGACCAAACCGACGATCTGCTCAACCCCACGGAGGAAGAGCTTCGCGCGATCAGCGCGGCCTGGAGGAGCGGCCGTAAAGGGCTATACCGCTTACGCCGGGCCCGATGGCGGCAAAGAAACGCCATCCGAACGAACAGCCTGGCGCCGTCAATGCAGATATCAAAGACGCCAAGAAAGTGGCCCAGGCTCAAGGAGCGGTGCCGCCCAGCCCAAGGCGGCGGATCAAACCGACGATCTGCTCAACCCCACGGAGGACGAGCTTCGCGGGACTGCGGCTCCCAGCAAAGGGCGCCGGGAAGGCAGCCCAGCCTGAAGGATCGGCCCGCAAACCCGACACCGCAAAGGCGCCCCCTGATGCGCCATCCGCGGATGCCGCCTCCAAGGCGGAGGCGAATGCGCCAGCCGATGCCCCACGGCCAGATGCCGCGGCGGCAGGCCTCCACCAAGGGCTGCGCCCGCGATCAGCATCCAAAGCGACGTGGACCCAGAGAGCTGGGCCGAATATGGCGGCTGGTACCGGCAGGACTACGCGATTTTCTACCGTCCCATCGGTCACAAGGACAAGTTCATCTACTCCTGGCTCTTTCTGACCGGTCCCCAGGCGCCGAAAGGCGATAGGAGCCCGGCAGCGGCCGTCTTCGATTTTCTCACCAGCAAAGATGCTCAGGGCTCATGCACGAAGTGCCACAGCGTCGACGATCTCCAGGGCAAAGGGCGGCTGGTCAACTTTTCCCCGCCCTCGGTCGAGAGCAAGCAGGGACGCTTCACGCAGTTTCATCCATGAGCCGCATTTCGGCGTCCTGGAGAACCGCGGTTGTCTGACCTGCCACAACCTTGAAAAAGGCCGCCCCTATCTGCAGAGCTACGAGCAGGGCAACCCGAGAAATTTCGTGTCCAATTTCGGTGCGGTGAAAAAGGATCTCTGCCAGACCTGTCACACCAGCAGCGCGGCGCGTCAGGACTGCCTGCTGTGCCACAAATATCATGTCAATGGCGTGATCACGCCAATCATGAGCACGAGAATCCCAGCCGAATAGCGTTGATGCCATCGCCATGCGGCAAGCCAATGGCGTTGCGATCATCACATGCGATGCAGATTCGACGCGCACACCCTTGGTGCCAGCGCCTTTCGTGTCTACCCGGGCGCCTACTGTTCACTTTTCATATCGGTACACTCAATGACGACCGCTAATACAATGCACTCAGCGGGAGTAAGACGATACATCTCGCCGACAAATTGGAGCCTGCGACCGATATGAGCGGTGCGTCGCGGAAGAGCAAGAGGATCGCTGGTCGGCCAGAGTAAAGCATCGATTGAAGTTTGAGCCAGTTCACTGCCGCTCAAGTCAGACACGGCCCTGTACGTCATGACGCACGATGTCCAGGTGATGACGTTGTAGCCATGCAACATGGAGGGCGTCGAGGCGGTGGCCTCACTACGATGCAGCTGGCCAGATAAAAACAGTGATGACGTGCTGCCGCCGCTTGTACACCAACGTCGCGGCGCGGTGTCCACGGATAAGATCAAGGCGGCCGCCCACCAAGGGAAATCCTTCGGCCGTCAGGTCCTTCACATTTGGAGTAAATTCTAGGCGCCCATTGAAACATGTTTTGACCGTATCGCTTTCCGAAGAAGCGATATGCACTGCGCTGTCTTGCAGCAGCGCGCGCGCGTGGGCCGTGACGACATCACGCGCCAGGCTCTGCTTCTGTGCCGCCTGTTCTGACAGTTGCCAGCCCCCGACACCCGAAAGCCCGGCGACGACTGCAAGCACGGCCGCTTGCTGAGCGAACCGGCGCCACGCGAAGCTCTCATTGTCGTTGGCAGGCCGGCGTTCGGCGGCGAGCCTCGCGCGAATTTTGCCTTCAAGTCTTGGGGGTGTGGAAACGCGGCCGAGCGCGCGCAATTGGTCGCCGGTTCGCCTATATTCGCCCGCTCGCTCCATGCACGTCGGGCAGGTTGCAACATGGGCTGAAGCGGCGCGCTGCAGACCGAGGGCAGCTTCGCCGTCGATCACGGCAATGAGCGCCTCTTGTGCGTCCCTACATTGCATCCGGCTCATCCGTGGCGATGCGCTGTGCGAGCGCGTCGCGCGACTCCCCGCGCGCTCGCGACAGTCGCGACATCACAGTGCCAATGGGGACGCCCATGGCTTCGGCGATCTCGCTATACGATAGACCTTCCATCTCGCGCAGTACGATCACCTCTCGATAGTCGACGGGAAGCTCGTTGAGCGCGGACCACAACGTTGGCGCTCACCGGCGGCGATCAGCAGAACTCTCTGCCGATAAGTCCGACGATGCCCTCTCGCCTAGGTCCTTTCGCTCTCTGCTCTTGAGATCCTCGCTCGAGAGTATCACGTTCGCATTGCGCCGCCAATTCTGCACGGCCCGATAGGCGACGTTACGCACAATGGCCAGGAGCCAAGGCTTGGCCGAGGTGCCGCGGGAATCCGAAAAGGCACGAAACGCTCGGACATAAGCGTCCTGCACACGTCTTCGGCCTCTTCGCGGTTGCGCACGATCCAGTGGGCCAAATTGAACGCCGCCTGCATGTGCGGGATAACCACCTCCTCAAATTGGCTCTTTGAAACCATCCCACCCTCGCGAGCAGTCCGGTCTCATTCAATATCTGATCCCGGCACTTGCCAATTTATTCCTGGCTACGCGTAAGAATTTTTTTTCGGAGTTAGAGGGTGTTACCGGGAATAACAGTTCCCTGACGAGATGTCTCTGCGATCAGGAAGCCACAAAGTCGGCGGGACCCCATGGACTATCCGCGGTTCGAGCACCTGCAGCAGCGCCCTAGCGACACTCTGCATTTCGCCTATCACGGCGGTGCCGTCGTCGAGCTGATATTCCGGCTGGTCGATACTGGCTCACGGAAGTCTCCTCGGGTTGTCCGGTTGGCGAGCGCTTCGGGCGCCCAGTCTCCAAGACCTCTCGAAACGGCAGGTTCTTCGCAGCCTGAAGCTTCATCTTTCGCAGCCTGAAGCTTCATCTAAGGCCGGGCAATGGAGCGACAAGCCATGCGGAACATTTTGGTTAATGCGGGCGCCTACGCTCAGCCATCGTCCTGTAGTCGGGCGGCAGGCGTCCCGGCGCCCCTGCTAGTTATCTTACCGTTTCGGATCAAAGACTTTCGCAGCACACCCCGGTTCGAGCGCCCCCCAGGAGTTGCGTATGGCGATCACGGTCCAGGCTCTCGTTGCAGAGCTGCAAGCGTTCTTCCGGAACATCAATTCGCAGGCAAGCAATGGCACCTTCAGCAGTGTACCCCTGCTGAGTGGTGCCGCCCTGCCACCTGGGGCGCGGGTCTTCGCCACTCTCGAGGAACGAATCCTTAGCGCGCTCAGCGGAACACCCGACGACGCGGATGCGATTGCGGCCGCGTTGCGCACGGTCACGGGAGTGACCGCGACCGTAAACGGGGGCGGCCTCGACGTTGACCTTGTGGCCAATGCCAGCACTGCTCTTGCAAATGCAGCCTTCGATGGCGGCAGTGCTGCGAGCGGCATCGGCCTTGATCTGCAAGGGTCATTTTCGAGATAGCTTTCGGTCAAGCTGGATGTCGCGCTGCGCGTCGACGGTACGACGAGCGAGCTTTCGATAGTCGACGGAACAGCGTCCGAGCTCCAGTTCAGGCTCTCGTCGGATTTCGCACCCCAGGTGGGTGGCAAGCTCGGCTTCATGCGCATCGCCGTGTCGGACGGAGATAAAATCGGCGCACGACATCCAACTCGAGTTCGCCTTCGACTTACCGACGGGCGATGCGGGTGGGCTCGGCTCGGTGCTTGCACCGCAGGTTACGGGCACGGCGGTCTCAATCTTCATGTGGAGGCATCCGCCGAGCTCCTGCCTACCATCTCGACCAATCTCGTCATCGAGGTGCCGTTCGCAACTGGCGTAACCACGGTCTCCTTCAACGATGTCGAGCTCGACCTGGGGTCGTATTTCGGTGTCCTCGGCGAAGCGCTCAAAGAGGTTGCCGACGTTCTCAATGAGGCGCCGCTCGGCCAGATATTCGACGTGATCACAGGGCCGATCCCCGTGATCGACGACCTGGCACGTACCTTTGGTCTGAACGACGAGGACGAGTTCGACACGGTCGGTCGTGACGGTGTCGTCAGCCTGCTCGATCTGGCAGTGCTGATGGATCGTGCTGCCGGTGAGAGCATATCGCCATTCCTCGATGCGCTGGTTGTCCTCGACACCATCCGGCGCGTGGGCGATGTCGCAGGCCTCGGCCCGATAAACTTCGGCAGCTTCGTCGTGCCGGCGAATGTCGCCGATGCTCCCGGCACTCTCCAGGGCGCCGTCGGCCCGTCGCCTTCGGATCAGGCCGACACAGCGCCGCCGTTCTGGGTGAGCTGGCCAACCTCGCCGACAAGTTCAGCGCCATCACAGGGCTCGAGCTGTCACTGCTGAAGAATCCGCAAGACATTGTGCGGCTTCTCCTCAACGCGGCTTCACCAGCCGTTACCCTCATCACCTACGACACCCCGGCGCTGACATTCAAACAGCCCTTCGAGAGGTTCATTCCGATCCTGGGTCCCATCGGCGCCATCTTCACTGGCCACGTGGGGGGCGAGCTCGACATCAATATTGGCTACGACACGCGCGGCCTTTATGAACGGCTACCCCACGAACGCGTTCTTTTTGTACACACGCTCCCAGACACAAAGTCGACGACACCATTCGAGCTTGCCCTTGCCGGTAGCCTCAAACCTCCATCGGTGCGGGCGCCGGGATCCGCGCGGTCGTGGTGAGCGCCGACCTCCTCGGCAGCGTCAGTTTTGGCCTCAAGGCACCGCTCAAAGACGACCTTGATCCGGGAGGGGCTAACGACGGCAAGCTGCGGCTTGACCTGGTCGATTGCTTCTTTGATCCGATCAGCGGCAAGGCGATAGCGAGCTCGTGTTAATGATCACCATCGATTTCGGCCTGTTCGACTTCACCGACGCATTCCGCTCGCGAGCACCGTGCTGGCGGACTTCGACCTCATCGATTGCCCGCCGCCGTCCGATGAGCCGACAGCCCGCCGGGGAAGGAACTCGCCGAACTGGAGACATCCGGCAACCTCCTGCTACATACCGGTGATCTAGCAACGCGCCAAGTGCTTCTCAAGCACGAGGGCGTGAGCCTTCGGTCATCGACGAGAACGAAGCGTACATCATCCACAATGCCGTCGACGTGGTCGACCAGGGCTTCGCTCTGCGTGCCAGTTCTGTCATCGCGCATGCTCCGGATCAGCTCGACATCACCGTTTTCGGAATCACGCAGCGGTCTTGGCAATGCCGTCGCGCAGCCGACCTAGATCTCCGGCAATCTTGGTTTGGGCAACGACCGTCTGATCATCGCCAAGGATGTACTCCAGGACGCGACAGTCGCAGGCCAGAGCGGCGACGACTACATCTCCGGCGGCGCCGGCAACGATACGTTCGACGGCGGCGCCGACAACGACTTCCTCGTCGGCAATGACGGTGACGACGTTCTGACCGGCGGCAGCGGCGACGACGTGCTCGATGGCGGCAAGGGGGCGGACGATCTCAACGGCGGGAGCTGGACGCGACAAAGTCAGCTACGAGTTCGCCAACGCCGATACACGCATCGGCGTCTTTGTGACGTCGGGTCTCGACGGTCGCCTGAGGGCGGTGGGCGGAGACGCAGACGGCAACGTCATCTCCAACGTCGAGGAGATCGTAAACACGGCTTTCAACGACGTCCTCGAGACCTCCCTGCTGGCGACAGGGGATAGCAATCACAACACGCTCGAGGGTCGCGGCGGCAACGACACCCTGACCGGAGCCGCGAACCGCAACGACTACCTGATCGGCGGCCCGGGCGGCGATACGATCGATGGCGGCTTCGACGAGCCACGTCCTGGCGACCCCGCCCCCGACGGCAACGCGGCGAACGTAGTCGACGCCGCGAGCTACATATGATCCTTCGGCGGCGTGCATATCGATCTTCAGGAGCAAATCTTCCGTGGCGGCGAGGCCGAGGGCGACATCCTGCTGCACATCGAGAGCATCCTGGGTTCCGCCTTCCCCGACATCATCTTCGGAGACGCCAACAACAACCAGATCGACGGTTTTGGTGACAACGATGTGCTCGGCGGCGGCGCTGGCGTCGACACCGTCAGCGGCGGCCCCGGCAACGACCTCATCTTCGCCGGCGGCGACGGCGACACGCTCGACGGGGGCGAGGCGGTCAACGATCCGGGCGTCGATCTGCTGAGCTACGCGGCGGCCTCGAGCGCCGTCACGGTGAACCTCAAGACCAGGGATGGCGGCGGCAGCGATGTGCTCGCAGGTGGGCATCGCTTTGTCGTGCCCGCTGGAGGTGGTGATCCGGTTCCCCAGGACGCAGTCGGATACTCCACGTTCGAGAACCTCGAGGGCTCGAACTTCAACGACACGCTGACCGGCGACCTCGCCTACAACGTGATCTGGGGCTTCGACGGCGCCGACCAGATCAGCGGCGACGAAGGTAACGACACGCTGATCGGCGGCGCGGGCGGCGACGTCTCGACGGCGGCACGGGCATCGATCTTGCCGACTACAGCGCATCAGCGCAGGGCGTGAGCGTCAATCTGCTGGCCGGCACCGGGACCGGCCCCAGTGCTGCCAGCGATGCGCTGGGCGATACGTTCACCTTTGCCTCCAGCCGCCGAAGCACGGTGGAGAACCTGCGCGGGTCCGACGCAACCGACACGCTTGTCGGCGACGACAATGACAACGAGATCGATCCCCGGCTCGGCACGACTGGCGCGGCGAGTTCGTCGACGGCGGCTTGGGCGATGATCTGCTCATCATCGACTACTCGCGCGACGATGTCGGCAAGGGAATAGAAGGCGGGTTTGGGTCCGGTCCAGCCAATTCCGGCGCATTTTTTCGCGAGGCGCTCGCAAGCAGCGACCAGATCGATGCGGTCGATTTCTTCAACATTCAGCGGCTGAATGTAGTTGGAGCTATACAGAATGACAGCGTGGTTGGCGGCGCCCATGATGACGTGATCATCACACACGCGGGCAACGATACCGTTCTACGCGGGCTTCTGGTGCGATGTCGTCGAGGCTGTCGACGGAAGCGCTTTTGTCGCCTACGGGACGAATTTGGCCGGCAATCTGATTGCCGACAAGACGATCCTGGGAGCGCCTGATGCGTTCAAGCTCAATGGCGGCGCAGGCATCGCCATGCTGGCAGTTTCGCTCGTTGTCGCAAACGAGAACGTCACGCTGACTAGCCTCACGCCGGCCTTCGAAACTCCCTTTTTTTTTTTTTTTTTTTTTTTTTTTTTTTTTTTTTTTTTTTTTTTTTTTTTTTTTTTTTTTTTTTTTTTTTTAAAAAAAAAAAAAAAAAAAAAAAAAAAAAAAAAAAAAAAAAAAAAAAAAAAAAAAAAAAAAAAAAAAAAAAAAAAAAAAAAAAAAAAAAAAAAAAAAAAAAAAAAAAAAAAAAAAAAATTTTCTTGGTGCCGACCGCGCTCCCTCGCATTTATCAACTGGCCGATCCACGCTTTCGCATGCATCAACGCGCCGGTCTCCCATCCAAGCTCGTCGTTGCCACCCTCTCCCGATTTCAGCGATGTATGGGGATCTTTAGCGCAATTTTTTTTTAAAAAAAAAAAAAAAAAAAAAAAAAAAAAAAAAAAAAAAAAAAAAAAAAA
This sequence comes from uncultured Alphaproteobacteria bacterium, assembly GCA_963756735.1. Classification (GTDB taxonomy): domain Bacteria; phylum Pseudomonadota; class Alphaproteobacteria; order Rhizobiales; family Hyphomicrobiaceae; genus AWTP1-13. The sequence goes on along the minus strand of CAVWOY010000029.1, from coordinate 103,602 downwards.
AAAAAAAAAAAAAAAAAAAAAAAAAAAAAAAAAAAAAAAAAAAAAAAAAAAAAAAAAAAAAAAAAAAAAAAAAAAAAAAAAAAAAAAAAAAAAAAAAAAAAAAAAAAAAAAAAAAAATAATTTGCCAATTTTTTCGGGGATCAGAATAAAAAAAAAAAAAAAAAAAAAAAAAAAAAAAAAAAAAAAAAAAAAAAAAAAAAAAAAAAAAAAAAAAAAAAAAAAAAAAAAAAAAAAAAAAAAAAAAAAAAAAAAAAAAAAAAAAAAAAAAAAAAAAAAAAAAAAAAAAAAAAAAAAAAAAAAAAAAAAAAAAAAAAAAAAAAAAAAAAAAAAAAAAAAAAAAAAAAAAAAAAAAAAAAAAAAAAAAAAAAAAAAAAAAAAAAAAAAAAAAAAAAAAAAAAAAAAAAAAAAAAAAAAAAAAAAAAAAAAAAAAAAAAAAAAAAAAAAAAAAAAAAAAAAAAAAAAAAAAAAAAAAAAAAAAAAAAAAAAAAAAAAAAAAAAAGAGTTCGCCAAGCTCTTCTCGCGCGTGAAGTCGTCCATTTCGACTCGCCCCCCCCCCCCCCCCACAAACATTTACGTTACCCTCGAATGCCGTGCGTGCCGCGATCTGTGTCGCCACTGCCAACTGCAAGATCATCAACTATTATGCCGGAGCGCCACTCTCGTTCCTCGTCTACGTCGCACGCCAGCGGCAACGTTGGCAATGCGTACAGCGGCGCCGTCCAGTACTGTATCGATATTTCCTCTTATTGCCGCTACGTAGCATTCGCAAGCCAAGCCAACAATCTCGTCCCGCGTTACACGAACAACGCGATTGATGTCTTCGTCAAGTATACATGTACCGGCGCAATCAGCCGCGTCTCCACCACGTCCGCGTATGCACAAGGCAGCATCTTCAGCGTGCAGGCGGCAATCTCGGTAGACTGTCGCCTTGCAGCCTTCATCAACGGAAACAGTTTTGACTCGGCCAATACCTGCTTCAACTACGTCTACGTGAAGGATTTCGCTTCCTGCGCCACGATCTGTGCAACAAACATGCCCTGCTTCTCAAGAGCGCGCGACACGTACTTGGCGTTCTCCGACAACGCGCGCTACATCGCATACACTACCTTTAAGACCCTGCTGCCTCCCTGCGTCTATAACTTCACCGGCGATGTGTTCGTCGCCTATTTGCAGTCACCCGGGTCGTTTGTCCGCGCGTCATCTACCAGTACCTGCGCGATCGCCAACTGCGGCAGCAGCGAAGCCTCGATCTCCGGCGATGGAACGGTCGTTGCCTTCTCGAGCACTGCAACGAACCTTACAACCAACTACGCGAATCGCGCCGCGTTCGACGTCTATGCGAAGGATCTTGCAAACGGGGCGGTTCAGCTGAAGTATGCCAACGCTGCCTGCGAAGGCTGCAACTGCCAGAGCTTGCGGCCCGACGTCAAGCGAACTGCCGCTATGTCGCCTTCTACAGCAGTTCGAGCAATCTCGTCGCAGACTACACGAACTGCGGTGCCGACATCTTCCGCAAGTATTTAGTGACCGGCGCGATTTCAACGTGTCAACACGCTTGCCGACGTGTCACAGGTCCAGTTCCCTGGAGGCCTTGCAACCAATTCGGAAGTCTCGATCTCGGTGACGACGCTACGTCGCGTTCTCGGCGCCCGCGTCGTGCCTACCGTGAATTTCGACCATGTCTTCGTCAAGTACATGGACACGCGCGCAGTCGCTGCCGTTCCTGTTGGGCTGGCCGGCTTCGTATTGCGCGCGTGCATCATTCCCCGCATCTCGGCCGATGGCCGCTATATCGCCTTCTCCACCGGCGCGTCAAACCTCGTCACCAACTACCCGCGCTTCCTGTACTACGTCTACATCAAGCCCAATCCCCTGTTCTGCTCGCTCCGGCGCCTACAGTCTCGATCTCCAACGCGACTGTCACCGAGCGCGACACAGCGTACACGCTCGCAACCTTCACGCTTACGCGCACCGGTGGCACCGGCGCGTTCGGCGTCTGCTTCCTTATCGCCAGCGGCACCGCGCAAGCCGGCCTCGATCTCGCCGGCGGCGGCGGCTTCCTGAACTTTGCCGCCTGCCAGATCAGCCAGACCATCACTATTGCCGTCACCGGCGACACCATCGCCGAAGGCAATGAGACCTTCATGTTAATCTCTACTGCACTACCAACTGCGCCATCATCGGCGACGGCCAGGGCCTCGGCACGATCCTCGACGATGATTTCCCCGGCGCCGCGCCGGCTGCCCCGAAGATTTCCATCGGCGATGCTGCAGTCGTCGAAGGCAACGCCGGGTCGACGACGGCGCACTTCACCGTGAGCCTGTCGGCCGCCCACGCTGGACCAGTTTCCGTCGCCTTCACACCGCCGACGGCACGGCGAAAGCGGGAAGCGACTACACGGCGGCGACCGGCACGGTGACCTTTGCGCCGGGCGAGACGAGCAAGGACGTGGCGGTCACGCTCAGCGGCGACACCACCTTCGAGGGCCACGAGACGTTCCTGGTCCGCCTGTCGGACATCCCCGGTGGCATTGCCGCCGGCAACATGTTCGGCATCGGCACGATCCGGAACGACGATGCCGCACTACCGGCGGCGCCGCGGTCACGATCAGCGACGTCACGATCGTCGAGGGCGACGGCGGCAGCACGCTCGCAACGTTCACCGTCACCCGCTCCGTCAACGCCGGCGCGTTTGCGGCCGCCTACGCGACCCAGAGCGGAACCGCAGAGGCGCCGGGCGACTTCACGGCCATCACTGGAACGCTGTGGTTTGCGGTCGGCGGCGCGCCGTCGCAGACCTTCTCCGTGCCCGTCATCGGCGATACGCTCGACGAGACGAACGAGCGCTTCTCGTTCATGCTGCAAGACCTCGTCAATATCTCCGGCACCGCATTCATCGCCGATGCCGTCGGCAGCGCCACCATCTTGGACAACGACGCTGCGCCGACCATCGCCATCACCGATACCATCGTAACTGAGGGCAACACAGGAACCTCGGCCGCGATATTCACGGTCGGCCTGTCCGCCGCCTCGAGCAAGACCATCACTGTCGACTATGGCGCCGTCAGCGATACGGCGATCAGCCTCGTCGACTTCGTCCGCGCGAACGGCAGGGTGACCTTCGCTCCTGGCGAGACCAGCAAGGAGGTTACGATCCAGATCAACGGCGATCTGGCGAACGAGATCGACGAGCGTTTCGCCCTGCTGCTCACCAATGCCGTCAACGCCACGATCCTCGACGGCCAGGGCTCGGGCACGATCCAGAACGACGACATCGCCACCTTTGCTCTCGGCAACAGGGTCTGGAACGATGCGGACGGCGACGGCGTGCAGGACGCGGGTGAGGCCGGCATTGGGGGCGTCACGGTCAATCTGTCGATCGGCGGCACGCTGGTGGCTACGACCACGACCGCGGCGGACGGCATCTATCTCTTCGCCAACCTGACGCCCAACACCTACATCGTGACGGTGTCGCAGCCGGCGGGCTTTGCCCCCAGCTTCGATCTCGATGGCGTCGGCACCGCCAACTCCGCGACAGTGAGCCTCGCAGCTAATCGCGCCGATATCGATTTCGGCTACCGCTCGCTACCGAACACGCCGCCGGTGATCACTTTCAACGGCGGCAACCCGGCCTCCGTGTCGGTCGAAGAGAACTCGACGACCGTGGCCACAATCACGGTCGTCGATCCGGACGCTGTACCGTCTGCGCTCGCCCTCGCCGAGGCCGGCCTGCTGCAACAGACCTTGGAGTTCTACGCTCTCGGGTGCGGACGCGGACCGCTTTGCCATCAGCAGCGGCGGCGTGCTGACGTTTGCGTCGCCGCCCGACTACGAGAACCCCGCGGATGCAGGTCGAGACAACGTCTACGACGTCATCGTCACGGTTTCGGACGGCGCAAACGGCAGCGACAGTCAGGCGATCAGCGTGGCGGTCAGCAATGTCAACGAGACGCCGGTCACGGCACCCGCCGATATCGACGCTGCGGCCGATGCCGTGATCGAGAATGCCGCTGTCGGCACGCCCGTCGGCATCACGGCGCAGGCAACCGACGCCGACAACCCGGACGTCGTCAGCTATGCGCTGACCTCGAACCCGGGCGGCCTCTTTGCCATCGCCCCCGCAACCGGCCTGGTGACGGTCGCAGGCGCCATCGACCGCGAGATGATCGGTGCAACCGCGAGCGTCGAGGTGACCGCCACCTCCACCGACGGCTCGCTCGCATCCACCACCTTCGCCATCGCCATCGCCGACGTCGACGAATTCGACGTCGCCATCCCCAAAGACATCGACGCGGCCGCCAACACCGTCGCCGAGAACGCCCCCGCGGGGACGATGGTCGGCATCACGGCGCGCGCCCTCGACCGCGATGCGACCAACAACGCCGTCACGTATCGACTAGGCAACAACGCCGGTGGAAGGTTCGCCATCGATCCAACGAGCGGCATCGTCGCGGTCGCGGCGGCCGCCTTGCTCGATTTCGAGGCCGCCGCGTCGCACAGCATCTCGGTCGAAGCCGTGTCGTCCGATGGGTCTGTCTCCTCGCAGGAATTTGCTATTTCCGTCACCAATGTCAACGAGCCCGCCATCATCGCCGGCGACAGAACTGGATCGGTGACCGAGGACGTGACGCTTTCCGCCGCCGGGCGTTTGACGGTAAGTGATCCCGACGCCGGCCAGAGCACCTTCCAGGCCGGCACTATCGCCGGCACCTACGGCAGCCTCACGCTCGGCGCGGACGGTGCGTGGACCTACGCCCTGAACAATGCGAACGCCGCAGTGCAGGCACTCAACAGCGGGCAGTCGCTGACCGATGCGATCGCGGTGCGATCGCAGGACGACACGGCGGCGAGCGTCGTCATAACGATCAACGGCACCGACGACCAGAACGTCATCACGGGCACCAACGCCGCCAATGTTCTGCGCGGAACGGGTGCCGCCGATATCATCACGGCCCTCGGCGGCCCAGACGCGGTCTTTGCTGGCGGCGGAGACGACATGATCCGGTCGACGCCGAACGACGGTGCGGACCTGTACGATGGCGGCAGCGGTCGCGACACCGTCGATTATTCGGCGCTGACGCGCAGCATCGAGGCGGTGCTGTCCGATCTGGCCGGCGGCACCGGTATCACGACCGGCGCTCAATCCGGCACCGACGCGCTCGTGTCGATCGAGAACGTCATCGGCAGCCAGGCTGGCGACCGCATATTCGGCAATGGCGCCGCAAACGTCATTGTGGGCGGCGCCGGCGCCGACCAGCTGGAGGGCGGCGGTGGCAACGACCGACTGGAAGGTGGCGTGGCCAACGACTTACTCAACGGCGGCCCCGGGCTCGACACCTTCGTGTTCAAGCCCGGCTTCGGCAACGATCGCATCTCCGGCTTCGACGCCAACCCCTCGGGTGGTCAGGACCTGATCGAGCTGTCGGGCTTCGGCATCACCGCCGCCAACTTCGCGGTTCGTGTGGCAAGGCGACGACGTCGGCGCCGACACGCTCCTCACCGTCGACGGCGATGCGAACCAGACCATCCGCCTCGTCGGCATCGGCAACGCCCGCCACAATCGAGTGTCGACGATTTCCGGTTCGCTGTGAGCAGTCCGGCGAGAACGCAATGCAGCACGGCGTATCCACAGCTGTAGCTCGCCGGTGTCGTCGAGCCCTAGCGGCTACCGCTTTGCAGCAATCAAGGCATCCATGCTACAACCCCCGTAGTTGGCTAGGGCCCGGCCTGCCGTCCGAGCTTGGCGCCGCCGTCGCGCGCACGCGCGGGGCGCTGCTTGGCGGTCGGTCTGTTCTCCGGCGTCGTCAACGTGCTGGCGCTGACCGGCTCCATCTACATGCTGCAGATCTACGATCGGGTGATGCCCTCGCACAGCGTGCCGACGCTGGTGGGGCTCACGCTCGTCATGCTGCTGCTCTATGCGGTGCTTCGGCCTTTTCGACACGCTGCGCGCGCGCATGCTGAGCCGCATCGGCCTGCGGCTCGAGCGCAGCCTGCGCGAGCGGGTGTTCGCGGCGATGCTGCTGCTGCCGCTGCGCGCCGGACAGGAGGCGATGGCCTGCAGCCGGTTCGCGATCTCGACCAGATCCGGGGCTTCCTGTCGGGGCAGGGGCCGACGGCGCTGTTCGATCTGCCCTGGATGCCATTCTACCTCGGCCTCGTCTTTCTGCTGCATCCCTGGCTCGGCGGGCTCGGCGTGGCAGGCGCTCTGGTCCTGATCGCGCTGACCATCCTGACCGAGGCGCGCAGCCGCAAGCCGGGACGCGATGCAACCGAGACGGGCGCCGCCCGGCATACGCTGGGCGAGGCCGCGCGGCGCAATGCGGAGGTGATGTATGCGCTCGGCATGGGCGAGCCGCGTGTCGCGGCTTTGCTCGGAGCCTGCAGCGAACGAGCACCTCGGCGCAGCAGGTCGGCGCAGCCGACGTCGTCGGCACCTACGGCGCCCTGTCGAAGGTCGTGCGCATGGTGCTGCAGTCGGCGGTGCTCGGGCTCGGCGCCTATCTGGTGATCCAGCGGCCAGGCCACCGCCGGGGTCATGATCGCCGCCTCGATCCTGGTCTCGCGCGCGCTGGCTCCGATCGAGATCGCCATCGCCAACTGGCGCGGCTTCGTCGCCGCGCGCCAGAGCCTGGCGCGGCTGTCGAAGCTGCTGGCGCTCGCTCCGGAGCGCAGCGAACGTCGTTGGCGCTGCCGAAGCCGCGCGGCAGCCTCGACGTGGAAAGTCTGTGGGTTGCGCCGCCCGGGCAGCAGCGCGCGATCCTGCAGGGCGTGTCGTTCTCGCTGACGGCCGGCGACGGGCCTCGGCATGATCGGACCGTCGGCGTCCGGCAAGTCGACCCTGGCGCGGGCCCTGGTCGGCGTCTGGCCGCCGCAGCGCGGCACGGTGCGGCTCGATGGCGCGGCGCTGGACCAGTGGCCGCCCGAGGCGCTCGGGCGCCATATCGGCTACCTGCCGCAGGACATCGAGCTGTTCGACGGCACGATCGCCGAGAACATTGCGCGCTTCGATCCCGACGCCAACAGCGAGGCGATCATCGCAGCAGCCACGCACGGCCGGCGTGCACGACATGATCCTGCGGCTGCCCGAGGGTTACGAGACCAGGGTCGGCGAAGGCGGCGCGGCATTGTCGGCCGGCCAGCGCCAGCGCGTGGCGCTTGCGCGGGCGCTTTACGGCGACCCGTTCCTGGTCGTGCTGGACGAGCCCAACTCCAATCTCGACGCCGAAGGTGAAGCGGCGCTCACCAAGGCCATTAGCGGCGTGCGCGCGCGTGGCGGCATTGTCATCGTGATCGCGCACCGGCCGTCCGCGCTGGCGGCACTCGACAAGGCTGATGGTGCTCGCTAGCGGGCAGGTCCAGGCCTTCGGTCCCAAGGATGAGGTGCTGAGGAAAGCCGTGCTAAGCCTAATCCGGCAGCCGGGGCCCGGCTGAAGCTCATCGGCGACGGCCAGCAGGGGGGCGGCTGAGATGGCCAAGCCGCGCGAGGCTTCCAGCGACCAGGGCGCGAAACCGATCCAGCCGGCTGCCGAAGCGGTGTCGGACGACCTGCGCGGGCATATAGCGGTCGGGGCGGTCGGGCTGCTGATCCTGGTCGGAGGGCTTCGGCGGGTGGGCGGCCACCGCCCAGCTCGCCGGCGCGGTGATCGCGCAGGGCACCGTCGTGGTCGACTTCAACGTCAGGAAGGTGCAGCATCCGACCGGCGGCATCGTCGGCGAGATCCGCGTGCGCGACGGCGACCAGGTCGCCGCCAGCGACCTGCTGTTGCGGCTCGACGACACGATCACCCGGGCCAACCTGCAGATCTTGACCGGTCAGCTCGACGAGCTGGCGGTGCGCCAGGCGCGGCTGAGGGCCGAGCGCGACGGTGGCCGGCCTCGAGATGCCGCGCCAAGCCTGGCGGCAACGGGCTGGCGAGCCAGAGGTCGAGCGAGATGCTGGCCGGCGAGCAGGTGCTGTTCGACAGCCGGCAGCTGGCGCGCGAGGGTCAGAAGGCGCAGCTGAGCGAGCGCGTCAACCAGCTCCTGGAGGAGATCAGAGGGTTCGAAGCACAAGCGCAGGCCAAATCCGCGCGAGTTCGAGCTTGGTCAGCAGGAGCTGCGCGAGATCGAGGTGCTCTGGAAGAAGAACCTCGACGCCGTCGATCAAGCTGATCGCGTTGCAGCGCGAGGCCGCACGCATCGACGGCGAGCGGGCGCAGATCATCGCGGCGGCAACGCGCAAGCCAAGACCAGGATCGCCGAGACGCGCCTGCAGATCATTCAGCTGGATCAGGATCTCGAGAACCGAGGTCACCAAGGAGCTGCGCGAGGCCCAGGCCAAGGAGGCCGAGCTCAGCGAGCGCCGGGTCGCTGCCGAGGACCAGCTGCAAGAGGATAGACATCCGCGCGCCCCAGGCTGGCATCGTGCATCAGATGAGCGTGCACACCGTCGGCGGCGTCATCGGTCCCGGCGAAGCCGATCATGCTGATCGTGCCGACGCAGGACACTCTGGTGATCGAGGCCAAGATTGCGCCACAGGATGTAGACCAGGTGCAGCCGGGACAGGCCGCCTACGTACGCTTTCCGGCCTTCCATCAGGCGCATACCCCTGAGCTGATGGGCCGGGTGCTCCGCGTCGCGGCGGACCTGGTCCGGGAGCCGCAACTCAATCAAGCGTACTTCGTCACCCGTATCGGGCTCGACGAGGCCGAGCTGAAGCGCCTCAGGACCCTCAAGCTGGTTTCCGGCATGCCCGCAGAAGTGCACATCACCACCGGCGAGCGCACCGCGCTCTCCTACCTCATGAAGCCCATGTCCGATCAGATCGCCCGCGCCTTCAAGGAGCGGTGAGACGGCTTGCGCCGAATTGTAGGCGTCCGTACCGCAGACCCAAGTTCAACAGCCTGCTAGTGGCACTACTGGCGAACCCAACTGACATTCCGGGTTAGTCCCTATTGCAGCCATCACGTCCGCATTGACCCATAGACCCGCGCACATTTCGACGGAGGTTGGCGGTGCCACTTGCTCGCGGACACGGGTTTGCACTCTTGGCGTCAGCGTCGGCAGTACCTGCACCACCATCGATGCTCTTCACCCGGGGTTGCGTCTTACTTCACCTTTGCCTGGGTGCCTTCATCGTCTGCGGGCCGGCTTACGCCCAAACCAGCGAACAACCCAGCGCTGCTTTGCCGCCAAAGGACCGCGCCACGGCTGCCGCGCCAAAAGTGGTCGGTAAGGAGGACACGCCGGAGCAAATGAAAGAGCGAGGAAGAGCCTGGTTTCGACAATGCATGCAAGACTGGGACGCAGCCACCCACATGACCAAGCCGGAGTGGGAGCGCACCTGCCGGCGGGTTGCGACGGAGCGCACCAAATTTCTCATGGAGCAACCCAAATAGCGCCTGGTTCCCCGTCGCGCATCCGCCGATCGATGGCGACCAGGACGTATGCTTCGCGGCACTGTGGGCCGTGGGGTACTTGTCGCCTCTATTGGTGACCAGGACCTCCTCCCCTGGATTGGGGATGTGGGCACGCTTGGCTGGTGCTATCTCAGCAGCGTAATCGCGACGACGGTGCCGCGTTGTGGTTACGGCACTGGGACCCGTTTCGCCAGTCGGCTAGACGGACCCGAGGCAACCCGGCCCAATGTCAGGGTTCGATCTCCAAAGAGGGCCGCGCCAGCTTCGGGGGAAGCTGGCGCGGCCCAGACTTCATGTGATTGAGAGGTTGGGCGCGGTGCTGAGGCTTATCTCAGGTAATTAACAGCTCGCGCATCGCCTGGGCGACGGTGTGTGTGCGATTGTGCGTCCCAAACTTTGCTTGTGCCTTCTTGAAATGAGTGCGGACTGTCTCCTCGCCCACCCCGAGCGCCTTGGCTGTTTCCTCTACTGTCCGCCCAATCGACGCGTGGCGCAGCACCGCTTGCTCTCTCGGCGTCAGACAGGCGCGCAAGCCCACACGTCTTGCATCGTCGCCGACCAGCTGCTCGAGGCGAACCGCTGCCACGCTGGCAGCCATGTAGAGCAAGCTGCGCGGCTGTTGCGCGAACGTTTCATTGAGAACCTGGTGGGACCAGAATGCCAGCAGCCACCGTCCACCCACCGGACACAGGAACCCATCGCGCATGCCATGCTTCAGGGACAGCTCGAAGGGCCAGCGGTCGGCTCCCACTGGATCGAGCATTCTCGAGAGCTCCGTCCAGGTGAAGGGCGCAAGGCACATTCGTGCGGTCATGAGCCCGATTGGATGACCGCTTGCCACGAAGGCGGTCCACTCGTCGACCCAGCCCTGCGGAACACTCTTGTGAATGAAGGCGTTCTTGCCGATCTCGACTCGCCGCCAGTCGCCAACCTTGACAGAGAAGCGGTTGGCACCGAGCACCTTGAGAAGGCCTGTTTCCGAGACGATATCATGCAGGTGGCGCAGCACCTCGGTTGGTGTGGCAAGGCTCTCCACCTCCATGGAATAGTCTACAAGCTTGGCCTGCGTCTCCTCGCCGAAGAACTTCCGATTTTGCGGCATTCGCACCGACCCGTTGCATCACCGTCCCGCAAGGGGCAAGCGAAGGAAGACACGAGGGCTGATTTCACAACCTAAGCGCGGTCCGAAGAAACCGGCAGGTCACCTCGGCCGCGGGATCAGTGCGCCCGATGCTGTCCACTGGTCGTAGGTCTGGAACTTCAAGCCGAGCTTGTCGTAGTGGACCCGGAAGTAGCCGTCACGGCCGCGCACAACCGCCGCGGGCGCGACCGCCTGCACTTCCTGCGCCATTACGCCGACGTAGACCCGGTCGCTGCCGTTGTAGGCAAAGCGGTAGAACCCGAGGCCATTGTCGAGGCGACCGATAAGGTGGATGTCATGCTTCAGCCTGACGTCGGACCTGCGTCCACCACCGCGCCCGCCACCCCGGCCGCCTCCAAAGCTGCGGCCGCCGCCGCGAGCCCCGCCAAAGCTGCGGCCGCCGCCGCGAAAAGCGGCAGCTTGGCGGCCACCGCCGCGAAATCCTCCAACATGGCGGCCACCGCGCGGCGCATTGTAGCCCAAGCCTCCGCGACCAGCCTGTCGCTGAGCCGCCCTTCCAGGTTGGATGTTGCGCGCAGCACGTTGCTGCGGCGAACGCCGCGCCTGAGCAGCCTTCCCTTGGCCGATCTGCTTGCCGCCAGCACGATCTGCCGCGCGCGGCCGATTGGCCTGCCCCTTCTGTGCAACCTTCCCACGGTCACCAGCGCCGGGCTTCAATACCTGCTGGCCGCCGCGGCCGCGAAAATCCGCCTTTGCCTTGCCGCCGGGGCGACCTGCGCCGCCGGCAAACTTCTGCCGCACGTTCGCATTGTTGTATGCCACCCCACGGCGGTGCCGCGCGTTGTGCTGCCAATGCTCCGCACGCGCGCCGCGGTTGACGTTGATGTCGCCCCTGTTCCAGTTGATGTTGCCGCCCCACCAGCGCCCGCCCGTTGCCCAGCGACCCAGCGCATAGGCCCCGCCGAAGGCGAGGCCGGTGGCGAGGATGCCGCTGGCGAGATATCCAGGCTCCGGATACCAGTAATCCGGCGGATACTCCGGATACGGCCATTCCCCATAGACCACTGCGGGATCGTAGTAGGGCACGTAGATGGTGCCGGCCTCGGCCGGCTCGATGGCAATGAGCTGTCTGTTGTTCTCCTGCCTGACCGCGACTTTCTGCTCTTTGCTCGTCTGCAGCTTGTTGTTCGCGTAAGCCTTCGTCCGCAGCCGCTGAACGGCATCCATCACGTCGGGCTGCTGGGCCAGAACGGCGTCGCCCAATCTTTGGGTCCAATCGAGCTTGGAGTTCATCATGGTGAGAACGGATGGCGTCGCGACCAGCGCCTTCACGCTATCGTCCCAACCTTGCTTCTCGGCCTCTTTCTTGAGCGCATCACCCTGAAGGCTCTTGCGCTCCCCGACCCACCGTTCGGCCTGCACCACCTCGAGGGGGTAGGTCGATGCCATCAAGACGTTGGCCAGCAAGGTATCCGGGTAGAGCGCGATGGGCGCGACCAGGGCATCGAGCTGCCCGGGTTTGAGCGCCTGCTGGTCAGATCCGTCTGCCGGAGGACTTTTGGTCCTGTGCTTCGACACAGAAGGGCATAAGCACCAGGAGTACGAGCACCAGTAGTCGCATCGCCGAAATCATGCCGCCTCCTTTGGCGCGGCTCTTGATGCCTCCATTGGACATCAATGACCCGACACGCCGGCGACCAGTTGATATGGGCGGCGCACCCGCAGCTATCGGGGTAATCCTGCAAGTCTTGCTGGGGGTTCTCTGGTGATGCCGTCTCTGACGGATGAACCCGGGGACAGCCGGTCGGCTCCGATGCGCGAGCCGATCGTTCTCTGGCGGACCTAGATGATGCCCGAATTCAGCCCACTTGCGGGCAGCACGACGTCCGCTCGGCATTCCGACCATTCGGGATCGGGTGGTGCAGGCCGCTGCCAAGCTCGCGCTGGAGCCGATCTTCGAGGCCGACCTCGGCGCAGCGGGCGGCGCATCGTCATGCCTGCCCACCGTTTGCGAGGTCCATCGCCCCGCTCCAAGGCGGCGAGGGCGATGGCAACCGGAGCCGGTGTAGTCAGACCCTGCCGCAAACGCACTACCAGGGTACGCATGCGACCAAGCAGCGGGGAACCGCTTGAACAACTAGCCGGAGTTCCTCAAGGTCAGGACCTGCGGACCTTGGTAAGCGTATGCATCACCGGATGCAACGGCCATTGACTAGACGCAATCCACCAGCGCAGCGCCGAAAGGTGCGCACAGCGGTGTTGCGCACGCAGCGGCCACCAACTCGCTGAAAACCCGCGCCGCATCCTTCGCGGACGGTCACGACCATGTCGTCCGACTGCTGCATGGATACCAGTGGCATGGCATGCACCGATGCACCGATCGACAGGGCGAAAGCAAGAGCGATTAGTCTAATCATCCTTCGTCTCCATTTCTGACAGAAGCTGTTTTGCTCTTGAATTCTGAACGACCGAAACGTTGTGGCTACCGGCTGTTGCCCCCGAAAACGTCGGGGAAACTACTGAGTAACGCCGCATGTGGCCACGTACTCATGTGGCCACGTACGGCTGTGTTTGTTCATCGATCGGCCGAGGGATTGTCTTGATACTAGGCGTCAGCTGTTGCAGCGAGGATCCGGTTTGCCAGCACGCCAGGGATGTCCAAGTCCTCATCGCCAAGAAGCTCGCAGACGCCGATGCGCAGATCGCCCAGGGCAAGGCAAAGGCCATGGCCAACGTCGGCAACCTCGCCGCCGAGACGGCCGCCGCGGTGGTCGCCAAGCTGCTGGGCAGCGAGGCGCTGCGAGGAGGTGCAGCGGGCGCTCACCCAACGCGCCGCGGAATAGGCGCGGTGGAAGGATAGGCTGGCGAAACACCAGCGTTGTGCACCTAATGGGCCACCTTCCCGCCCGGCGCGGAGCAATCCGTGGAATCGCCCGCCGCAATCGGCTCACTTCCTTGCAACCACGCCACCATGACCGCCCAGGCAACCGATAGTACGATGGGGCCGAAGAACAACCCCACAATCCCAAATGCCAATGTCCCGCCGAAGACGCCGACCATGATCACCGGCATCGGCGTAGTCAGTCCGCGCGCCATCAGAAGTGGCTTGAGGACGTTGTCTACCAAGCCGACCGGGATCATGTAGGCAGTAAATAGCAGGGCATGCTTCGTTTCCATCGCGGTCCAGCTCCAGACGATGATGGGCAGGAACAAGATGCTGGGCCCGATCTGAACAATACCTAGCAGAAGGGCGACGAAGGCGAGCACGCCGGCAGCAGGAATGCCCGCGGCGAGGAAACCCGCTCCAGCGAGAAGCGCCTGCAACAGCGCAATGCCGATGACGCCGCGCGATACGTTGCGTATGGTCGCGCCCGCCAGTTGCACGTGGTCCTTGCCGTGGTGACCAAGCGCCCGACCCAGGAAGGCCCTCAGCGAGTCGACCAGTTGTGGCCCTGGAATGAATAAGAATCCCGCAACAACGATCGCGACAAGCAGCTCGAGCATGGCGAAAAACCCGCCCTGAGCGACGTCGAGCAGCTTGACGCCGACCGGTTTGAGCGTCGGTGCGACCTCGGCCAGCGCACCTTGCATGTTGGTAGCGGCGAGACTCCAAAACCGATACACACGCTCACCGACGACCGGCCAGCCTTTCACCAATTCAGCTGGCAATGCGATTGCCAGCTGTCCCGTGTCTACTCCCGCCACGAGCGCCCGGACGCCGCCGATCATGCCCAAACCGAGCCAGGTCAGTGGGCCCACGACAAGCAACAAGCACAGCAACGTAACGACGGCAGCGGCCAGGCGGGCGTTCATCCGTCCTGCCAGCCAAGCAAACAAAGGATACAGCGCGACCGCCAGTATGGCGCTCCACAGCGCGATCGTCAGGAACGGAGCGATGACACGAAACGACCAGTAGCCGAGGACGGCAATGAAGCCGAAGCGGATAGCCAGGTCGATGGTTGTGGCAGGAGCAGCTTGAAGCGGGTCTTGGTCGCCACCTGCGGACAAAGTCTAGGCCCCGAAAGCAACATCATCGATTGTTGGCGCACTCGGCGGTAGCGCTGATCTACCAGGTTGTCATGTGAACGAAGAAAACACCACCAGTGCTTCCTCCGGTTGCGTACGGGGAAACTACTGAGAGCGATTTGCCCAGCACGTCCACCAAGCTTGGCATATTGCACGGCGCGCAAAACGCTGTCCAAGTTCGGCGGTTGGAATGCACCCCCGCTAGTGGACAGGGTCAGGTCGCGGATTTGACCATCTGCCGAGGGTGCTCCTGTTCGAACCTAGCGGGGTTCCGGTGGGTGGCGGGCACGGGCAAGTTTGCACTTTCGGCGCTCCCAATTTGCTGGATCAGTGAGCGACTCCTACCAGTACTTTTATTGGAAGAACAACCGCCTGCAGCCGCAATATCATGGCATGAACGATGGCCACCGCATCAACAACGTGCAAAGACAGCCACCTCCAAAACCCAATACCCGGCTTGGCCAATTGATCGTGATTGTTAGTATAGGCGTTAGCAATGCAACTGCTACCGGCCGTTACGCCATCAAGGCCTCCTTTGTAGAGCGGCTCGAGAAACACTGTCAATGTGCCCGGACGCCCTACTTGCTGTAAATCAATAAGCTGTTCCGAGGATTTGACCTGCCCCGCCGCAATGAAGTCCTGCACGGTCGTAACTACCATCGGTATGATGGTCAGGGGCTTGGAGACGCACGTAACCTCAGCAATCATGCCGAGTTTAATCACCTGAGCCTCGATTTGTCCGAAACCAGCTACCACTCGTTCTCCGACGTCGCTAGGGATGAGAACACCAGCAGGCCGCATGAGCGGGTTGACCACATCACCGACCCGAAGCGTGAACTGCTCTACCCGCCCAGCGATACCGGCACGCACGACAGTTTTGTCAAGTTCGACCTGAGCTTGATGCCTTGTGGCTTCGGCAGTGGCCTTCTCCGCAGGAAGCTGCGTTGAAAGCTTCGTCTCGGCTGCTTGTTTGTTGGCCTTTCTCGCGATCAGGGTTCCCTGTCGTACTTCTACGAGCTTTTCGAGCTTTTCGATTTCGCGGCGGGCGACGACGTGCGCGATCGCCTGCTTGGTCCTTAGCTCGTCAACCGCCGCCTCATAAGCGCCCTCCGCTTCCTGGACTTGACCCTCCGCCGCGGCGATTTCAGCGCGCGCCGTGATCATCCGTGCTTCGATTTCGGTTATGTTTCGCTTGGCAACCTCGAGCGCCGCTTCCTGCTTGGCACTGTCCAGTCTAAAGATGGGTGCGCCTTTGGCGACTTCAGCGGTGAGGCCGACATTGATCTCCGCCACCCGACCGTTCGTTTCAGGCACGATGGGTACGACGCGAAACAGGCTGACTGCGTTGGTCGTTGATGGATGGAAATAGAAGACTACCGTGATGAGCAGTACCGTCAACATCAGGCATGTAGTAATGCCATACCTCAATTCGTATCCGGCGGAAAAAATGGTAATTTCGCGGCCGAGTCGCTTTCCTTGGACATAGCGTCTGTACAAATAATCCGGGACGAGAGTGAACAATGAGCAGAACAGCAACTCGAGCATGACTCACGTTCCCTGCGGGGGCGGGTCGCTTGATTTAGACGGCACCGGTGCTCTTTCCGGGTGTCGCATCAGCGATCTGCTCTAGTGAGCCAGCTATTCGTCCTAGCAGACCTGTGAAGTCCGGCATTGGGATCTTCACGAGTGCAATCAATAGCGCGAGCACCCAGAACAGGTGCATGTGGGTCAAAAGTGAAATCAGCGCCAGCGATGCTACGATATCGAATTGCGCTTTGGTTGAATTGTGCACCAAGCGCTCCGGCAGGTTGTGCAGCCAGAAGAAGAAAACGCCAAATCCCAGGATGGCCGCTACCACAACAAAAGCGATGATAACGAGTAGAACATCCGTTTCCCCTGGAGCGGTTATGAATAGCGGTTGATGATGTACTGCCGACGGATGCCTTGCGGATTGATGAGGCTCCAGCGCACAAGCTGGATGCTGGACTAGGATGAGTGCCAAGCTAAGGTTGCCCGCAGCCATGATCAATCGGCAAGGCGGGGCACGCGCCCAGAGCCTAGCCGCGCTACCACCTATTTGACCACTTTCTTTGCGCACCATGGTTGAGCTGGCCATGCTGATATTCGAAGGGACTGCACCTTGATCGACCCACCCTGGCACTAGGGATCTGTACCTATTTTGTCGGGGGCCAACCCCCGTTCCAGGGCAACGAGAAACATGCGAGCGGCAAGCAACGCCCCTGGCAAATCGGTGGCCGTCTCGCATTTGTCTCCGATCACGAGGACGCCTGCTTCTGCGCCCAGGAAGGCAGCTTCACTCAGCCAACAAAGGTAAGTCCGACGATGATCGGTCCCAGCACGGTCAAGACGACGTTGGCGATCGCATATGGCACTGCCACGCCCAGCACCGGCGTCTGACTCTGCGCGACCTCACAGGCGCCGCTCACGGCGGCGTCGACTGTCATCGCACCTGCCAGAGCGCCGCACACAATAACGGGGTTCATGCGCAGAACCCGATGCGCGAACAGCGTGCCGACCAGCATGGGCGTCAAAGTGACCACCACCCCCACGAGCAGCAGCATCAGCCCTTGGGCTTGGATCGCTGCCAAAGCCGCCGGACCACTGGCCAGCCCGATGCAGGCGACAAATCCACCGAGGCCGAGATCGCTGAGCGACTGCTGCGCTGCCGGCGGAAATGCTCCCATCGTCGGTCGCCGCGAGCGCAACCATCCACAGATCAGGCCGGCGATCAGGGCGCCGCCGCCGCCGCCGAGTGTCAGCGGAACTGAACCGATCGTGAGGCCAAGCAATCCGACCAGGAGGCCGATCGCGAGACCGCTGGCCACAAAGACAATGTCGGTACGATCGCTTGAGCGGAATGGTTGCCCGATTTTCGGCACCACACGATTGAGGTCCTGAGTGAGGCCGACCAGGGTCATGACGTCGCCCACGTAAATTCGCGTTCCCGGCGTCACCGGAACATCCTGGCCCCGGCGCACCAGTGAACGCAAGAAAACGCCGCGCGCCAAGTCGCCCATTCGGTCGACAATTTCCGCCAAGGTCCGGCCGTGCAGTTCGCGCGCGGTCACAAAGACCTCAAGCACGTCCCCCGGAACCGAACGCATAATGTGCTCGCCTTCGATCTCCTCGCCGATCATTGGCGCGATCGCGACGATTGCTGCGCTCGGCCCGGCAAGCAAGATTTCGTCACCCGCTTGCAACGTTGTATCGGGGTTCGGAACGACATCTTGCCCGCCGCGCAGGATGCGCTCGACGACAGTGCGCCTTCCGATCTGCGCCTCGAGTTGCCTTACAGTCTGCCCCGCAGCTGCGGAGACCTGATATGCGCGCGCCTGGAATTTCCGGTAGAGGAGGTTGCCCGTCTTCAGTGGTTCCGCGCCGCCGGACAACGCGGCCTCGAGCTTGGCAGCCTCCTCCCGGAGATTGACCCCCATTAGCTTCGGCGCGACCAGCGGCACATAGAGCAGGACCAGAATGTAGCCGCAGATATATGTAACCGCATATCCGGCTGCGATGTTTGCCTGTTGCTGCTTCAGCAAATCGTCCGGCAGTCCAATTTGCGTCAAGGCGACTGACGCAGTACCCATCATAGACGACTGCGTCAAACTCCCGGCCGCAAGCCCGGCGGCCGTGCCCGGACCGAGATGCAACGCGAAAGCAAACACGAGAACCATGATGAGCCCGGTCGCGCCGATGACCAGCGCCAATGCCACCTGCGCAAGCGTGCTGAAGCTGAGGGAGGCGAAAAACTCGGGACCAGATCGATAACCGATGGTGAATACGAAAAGGGCGAAAAAGATCGACTTTAGGAGCGGCGGAAAAACGAAAGCCCCAAGCTGGCCAAGAACCACCGCGACGATCAGGGTCCAGGCGGTTGCGCCGATGGTGAAGCCGTGGACACGGATGCGGCCGAGCAATGTGCCTAAGGCAACTGCCAGGAAGATAAAAATTTCCGGGGCGCTCGCGACAATATGCTGTATCCACGCCATCTGTTTGCCTAGGCGGTGAGCGTGGCTACTGCATTGCGCAGTCCTATCCTGACACTCACTTGCTAGGCGCCTTTTGTGAGGCTTCGAACGCGTCTCGATAGCCGCGGGCAACGGTTCGGACACCTCGTCCGATGTCTTCGTATGCCTCATCGGGCAGGTTCGCCAAGGACACGCGAAGCGACCAGTCCGGGGCCGAGAACCCGCCTCCGTTCAGCAGCACGATGCCGTGAGCTTCGGCCAGCCGGAAGGCGAGATCGAGCGGATGGACATTCTTCTTCAAGTAGTCGACTGCTCGATCGCCGATGTTCTTGCGCGCCCAGAACTCGAAGTCGATGAGCCCGTAATAGGCATCGAAGTTCGGGTTCGGCTGAAGCTGGAGGCCCATGCCTTCGATCATCGCCTTGGCGCGCCGATGAACGATCTCCATGCAGGCCTTTTGATAAGCCTTCTTCGCATCCATCAATTCGCAAAGCGAGAACATCGTCATCATCACCTGTTGTGGCAGCGAAAGCCCGGCGGTGTGGTTGAGACCAATGTCGCGACTGTCAGCAACGATGCGATCGATGAACTTCATCTTGCGCGGCTCGAGCGTCAGCGGGCCGTAGCGCTTGTCCAGCGCTTTCACATGTTTATCCGGCAGTTTGGCGATCATCTTGTCGAAGATGTTGTCCTCGTGGATCGCGATGATACCGAGCCTCCAACCGGTGCAGCCGAAATACTTGGAATAGGAATAGACGCCGATCGTGTTCTGCGGCAGCTCGCCCAGCAGCGAGCGGAAATCCTCGACGAATGTTCCGTACACATCGTCCGTCAGCAACATCAGGTCGGGGCGCTTGTTCTTCACCAGGCTTGTGATCTTTCCGATCGTTTCCTTGTTCATCCCCATGCCGGTGGGATTGCCGGGATTGACGATGAAGAACGCCTTGATCTTCGGGTCCTCGAGCTTCTTGATTTCGGCGTCGGAGTATTGGAAACGGTTTTCTTGCGGCGCCGCGATGTTCACGACCTTGAGGTCGTAATCCTCCAGGTGCGTCATCTCGAGATAGGGCGTAAAGATAGGTGTGCCGAGCGCAATCGTGTCGCCAGGAAACAGCAATCGATTGGCCTTCAGCGATTTGAATATGTAGCACATAGCCGCCGTGCCACCCTCCACGGCGTAAAGGTCGAACTTGCCGGATGGCCGTGGGTTACCGCACATTGCCCACATCAGATATTCATGCACAATTCGCTCGTTGTGGACCAGCATGCGATCGGGCACGGGATAATTGTCACCGATGATCGAGTCCACGATCTCGTGGACGAAGGCGTCAGGATCAAACCGAAAGGTCTTGATCGCGAACTTCACCATCGACGAAAGGAAGTCCGCCCCAGGCATGTCCGTTTGCTTCGCGAGCCATGCCTCGAGACGAGCTGCGATGCCATGGGCCTGTGGCATCCCGCCGATGCCGGGGAAGTCCATCACCCGCTTGCTTTCGGTGATAGCGAACTGGCCGAGCAGGAAGAAGCTTTCGCGCGGAGTGGTGGCAATCCAATTGGGATTGCCACGACCGGCATTCAGGAACGCGGACTGCGTGGTTCGCGAACTCTTCTTGGCCAGTTCGATCAGCTCGTTCTTGATCTCGAACGGGCCCAAAGCCTCATATTTTCTCAGGGTGAGAATGTCAGCCATGATCAGCTCCTGTCGTAGTGGCCCGGAGAAGGACGATCATCACGCCTAAGATTTCAACACGGTGTTGAGAGGCGAGATGCATCTTGTCGGCCGATCTCCGAGGTTTCGCGTCTAGCTCAGCAACATGACGATCACCATGCCCCAGATCGTCAACAGGGTGTTCCCAACCGCGTACGTGACGGTGTAGCCAAGCCCGGGAATCTGGCTCTTGGCGCGGTCATAGACCATGCCGAGCGAGGCCGTTGTCGTGCGCGCGCCGGAGCAGCATCCCAGCAGAATGGCGTCGTGGAAGCGGAACAGGTATTTTCCGACGTACATCGCCAGAACCAGCGGCACCGTTGTAACCAGCACGCCCCAGAGGAACAGGCTGAAGCCGAGTTGCTGCAGGCCAGCCACAAACCCCGGCCCGGACGAGATGCCGACAACGGCAATGAACACGTTCAGGCCCACTGAATTCATGAACCACACGGTGGAAGATGGAATCCGGCCGAATGTCGGGCGCACGGAACGCAGCCAGCCGAAGAAGAGGCCGGCAATCAACACGCCACCGGAAGTGGATAGAGTGAGAGGGACGCTGCCAATCTTGTAAACCAGCGCGCCAAGCAGGGCGCCGATCGCGATTGCAGCACCGATGAACGCTACATCTGCCACGTCAGTGGCGCGGTCGGGATACCCCAACATCTTGGTCGCTGCCGCTATGTCCTGCGTACGACCAACGAGGGTAACGATATCGCCCCGCTGCAATTGCGTGTTCGGTAGAATTGGGATGTCGGTCGCGGTCGCTCCCCGAGCGATCCTTCGCAGGAATATCCCACGTGCCCATGTGGATCTCGCCAACTCGGCTAGAGTCTTTCCGTCTACCTCTTTGCTGGTCACATAGACGTCGACACCTTCCACCGGCACTGCCAACAACTCGCGATCATCTACTTCTTGCGCTGCAGTACCGATCAGGTTCACCAACACTTCCCGCCGCCCGGCCACTGCAACGATGTCACCTGCCTGGACGACGGTGTCTGTCGTTGCATCAATGATCTTGTCGCCACGTCGAATGCGTTGAATGAATACCCGCTGCTCGGGCAGGAGGGCCTCAGCTTCTTGCACCGTCTTGCCCGCGATACGGGCCCCATCGCGGACGCGGAACGCCCGCAACTCGCGTTCATGCCAACCGGTGCCCGGGCCACCTAATTCCTTCTTGCCCCCATGCTCTTCTTCGTAGCGCTTGCACGCCACTTCGAGATCGATGCGAAGGAGCGCGGGACCGAGCAGAGCCAGAACGATCGCGGATCCGACGGTGCCGAAAATGTAGGTGACGGCGTAGGCTACCGGCATGGCATCGAGCAGCTTCTTCGCTTCTTCAGGCGGCAGACCGAGCCGGTTTATTGCATCAGTCGCCAGGCCCATGGATGCCGAAATGGTTTGCGAACCTGCATAGAGCCCGGCCGCGGATCCAATGTCATAGCCGGCCACCTTCGCGCCGACAAAGGCAGCCACCAGGCAGAACACGCAAACCACGACGGCAAACAGCGCCTGCGGAATTCCGTCGCGCGCAATCCCACGTACGAATTGCGGTCCCACCCCGTAACCGATGGCGAACAGGAACATCAGGAAGAAAGTTGGCTTCAGCGGACCAGAAATCGTAATCCCAAGTTGGCCGATAGCCACTGCGGCAATAAGCGTTGCGGTCACTGCCCCAAGGCCGAGACCTTTGTAGGTAAAGGAGCCGAAGTAGTACCCGAGGGCCAAAGACAAGAAGATGGCGATTTCCGGATAGCTCCGAAGCGTCTGGACGAACCAATCGATCATTTATTTTACCCTCATGCGGCGCGTCTCGGCTTTGGATGGGAGCGTTTCGCCAGCGCGTCTGCGCGCACTAGCTTCAGTCCCTCGGCGGCGACGTACCCGTGGATCTCCTTCACGTCGAGCTTGCGCATGAAGTCGATCGTCTCCTGGGTAATCACCTGCCCAGGCACCATGATTGGGAAGCCCGGCGGATAGGGAATGACGAAGTTGGCAGAGACCAGATCTGGACCATTCTTCAGCCGCCGATCGATTTCTCGATCCGCAAGTCGGATATGTTCACAACCGGCGGCATTGTAGGCGGCGTAAAAGCCGCTACGGATATCCCCCTCGTTGGTCCGCTCGCCAGCGTCCTTCCGGAAGGTTTCGTGGAAATGCGAGAAGTTTGGGAGATCCGGCACGTCGGTCATCAGGCTCTTTACCCGTTGGGTGAATGTTTGCCGGACGTTTGAACCTCCATGGGCCAAGCGCGTATCGATTTCACCGCTGATTTCCACGAGCACGCGGATCAGGTGAGCGACGTCACTGCGCGTGTTGTTGATATTGGATTGCAGTAGGACGGAGTTTCGAGACGTCTTGTTGAGCTGGATGTTGTAGCGGGACGCCAGGAGCCCCTTGAATTGTGTGCCATCGAATCCCGCGGTGCCACAAACGAGGGTTATCCGTGTGGGATCGAGGCAGAATTCGTCCTCTTGGATGCTGCGGCGCACCGCAGCCCAGTTGACCTTGGGGTCCAGATAGTCGGCGAAACCGCTCTGGCGATACGCGTCCGGGACCATCTTGTCGGCACCCAGAATATGAAAGTACTTTGAAATCAAAGGATGCTTGGCAACCGCTTGTCGTATCGCGAGCGCTACCTCGATCGCGTTGTGCACGAGGCCGTAGCCCTCCAATTCCATCTGCCGGCGCGCCACATCCAGGCTAGCGATCAACTGCTGGTTTGGGCTGGTCGAGGCATGTGTGAATACTGCCTCGTGGAATTGCGCCTCCACAGTATGGAACTCGACGTCCTTTACGAGCAGCATCGAGCCCTGTCTCAATGCAGACATCGACTTGTGAGTGGAATTCGTTTGATAGACCCGCAGCTTGACTTTACGTGGGTCCGGAATGAGCCGCTTGCTCAGCAAGATGCTGTTTGACGGATTCGCCCCGAGCTCTGCCTGCTGCTTCTCGTACTCGGCTACCGACTTTGGATCGTGTAGCCAATCCTCGATGTCTTGAGCCGCGCCCATAGCCGTGCGCGGTCGCAGGAACGGGGAGAAGCGGGCAAATCCGAACCATGCCTCGTCCCACAGGAAGATAAGGTCCGGTTTGATCGCCAGACATTCTTCCATTACCCGGCGCGTGTTGTAGATGTGTCCATCGAACGTGCAGTTCGTCAGGTCCACCATCTTGGCACGGTGCAACCTCCCATCCGCCTTCAGGTTCAGCAGGGCCTGCTTGATTGTGCGCAGCGGCACCGCGCCATACATCGAGTATTCCGTCATCGGGAACGCCTCGACGTACAATGGCTGCGCGCCAGCCAACACCATTCCATAGTGGTGAGATTTGTGGCAGTTGCGATCCACGATCGCGATGTCGCCGGGCGCCAATAGTGCCTGCACGGCCATCTTGTTCGAGGTCGATGTACCATTGGTGACGAAGAAGACGTGATCGGCGCCGAACGCGCGCGCTGCCATCTCCTGCGCCTTCTTGATATTGCCAGTGGGCTCCAGCAGGCTGTCCAATCCCCCAGTGGTGGCACTGCTTTCAGCTAGAAACAGTGTGGGGCCATAAAATTCGCCCATGTCGCGAATCCAGTCGGATTTGAAAATCGATTTCCCGCGCGCGATTGGTAACGCGTGGAAGGTGCCTATCGGTCGCTGCGCGTATTTCTTGAGGTTGTTGAAGAATGGAGTGTCAAATCGCTCCTGCACGCCTTCGAGTATTGCAAGATGCAGTTCGAGCAGCTCCTCTACGGCATAAAAGACGCGACGCACCGCGTTTGCCTTGAGGCTGCCGGCAATCTCCTCGACCTGACCATTGGACAGAAGGTAGAGATCAAGTTCGGGCCGGACACGCTTCAGTACAGCTGCCAGACGCAGCGCGGAAGCATCCGAGCCCTCCTTGGTATCTATGGCCTCAACGAGGCTTCGCAGAACTGGCGCATCATGCCGGGACCGAAAAGCAAAACCTTCATGAACAACGACGGCGGCGAGCTCCGTGTTGAGCATCACGGCGCAAAATGCGTCCTCAAAGCTACCTACAAACACCGGCTCGTAGATGAACGCATCTAGCGGACGGCGAAGTCGGTGCCATTGCTCAGCTAAGATCAGCCCAATGTCCTGCAGGCGCACTGGTGACGATCAATGTCTCGAAGTACGGCCGATGTGAGTCCGCGCGCGCTAGAGCAGGATGCAGCGAGGGCTGCGTCGACACCCTCGCCGTCCTCATGCGAGTCCCAATCGCCCGCGTTCTGACGAAACGATCGCGTGAGAAGAGCGCGGGTAATGCGTCGCGCAAGGACTGCGGTCGCGTGGGCGTCGTTGTCTGCGGCAGCGTCGCGTAGCGCTGTGATCAGCCTATGGCCTGGATATGCATGAAACTCTTCGGTCGCCGCTATCTCGTCCAGCGCGACATCGAATGTCGCTCGATCAGCCGCGCCTTTGGACCAGGATTTCAGCTAGGCCCAACAGGTGATACCACTGATCGGCCCGCGCTCCAGGACCCGCAAAGAACCGGTCGATCCGAACCTGATCACTTCCTGTTTTCAGAGACATCTGACATCCCCTATTGGGAAGAAGATCAGGTTGGCGTCGCAAGCCCATGCTAGTCGCCAGTAAGGAGTGGGCGGTTGGTTGGCCTCCATCGGCACAAACCCTCAACCTCGTTCAGGCGAACACTTGGAAAAGGAAGTTGGTTAAGCCACTCGAGGTGTTCAGCTCTCTGCCGTCCCTTCCGGAACTTGCAGGCCTCGACACGTTCCATCGCGTGCGTGACGCCGCACCTGGCGCTAGGGGCGAAGCCTCCGCCACGGCTCGCCCACGTGCGTCGCCACTACAACTCTAATCAAGCTAACAGAGGTTGCTGGCTATCGCCCGGCAAAGGCCGGCCGACAGCTGCCAAGCAACCCCAGCGACATCTCGACTCGTTGCCGAATAGCGACAGTCTGCCTGGCTACGACCGCCATGCGCGCAGTCCAAACGTCAGATCATTCCGACGGCGCCCCTTCTCAGCTACTATTGATTTGCGGGCGTTGATTGAGATTGGCGTAGACCATGATGGCCACGCCGAGAGGGTTCTGATGCGTCGACGCGAGGCTGACTACCTCGGTTTGATGCGCGGATAGGCGGGCAGTGGCTGCCGGCCCCGCTCAAGTTCCAGCTTCGTGGGGAATGCGTGGGTATGCAGCGCTTCGCGAGTGCGCGTTGTTTCTCGAGAGTCCATCACCGGGAGACTCCAATGCAATGGAACCGTGCAAGGCATGGCCGTGCGGCTGGACTGCTCTCGCTGTTGCTTGGCTCGGCCATGTTGATGGTGGGCGCATCGAGCGCAAAGAGTGACGAACCGGCGCAGGTTACCGTCCAAGGAACGACGGTCCAGGATCGCTTCATCAACAACCCCTTCATCCGGGGCACGACACTCGACTGGCACATTCGCACCTACTATCTGGGGCGCGACAACTTCAACGATAGCAAGGCTCAGGCCTGGGCTGGCGGCGGCTGGCTCGCATACAAGTCGGGGCTCCTGGCCAACACATTCCACATAGGCGCAACGTTCTACACTTCCCAACCTATCTTTGCCCCCGCTGATGAGGGCGGCACGCTCCTCTTGACGAACGATCAGGAGGCATTGAACGCGCTTGGTGAGGTTTATTCGGCGCCAAGTTCCATGGCCAGGGGTTGGTCGTTGGGCGCCAGGTTGTTGACACTCCCCTGATCAATCGAAAAGACAATCGGATGCTTCCAATGACGTTCGAAGGCGTAACCTTGCGCAACGAAACTGCGAAGGACGCCAGATTCCAGTACATGGCTGGTTATCTACAGAGTTTCAGGCCCCGCGAAAGCAATGACTTTGAGAGCATTTCCCAGGGGTTTGGTGTCGATGGGTTCGACACAGGCACTCCCTTTGCGTGGTTCGCTTTTCGTCCAAACGACCAGCTATCGTTTGCGGCGATGAACTATTGGGTCGAGGACGTCGTAAATACGGGATACCTTGAAAGCATCTATCGGTTGCCCCGCCGCGCAATCGGTCCCCAGTTCATTTTCGCTGCAAACCTGATCACGCAGCACAGCGTTGGCTCCGATCTGCTCACGGGCTCGTCCTTTTCCACCTACCAAGGCTCAGCTCGTGTCACCGCTGACTTTGGTGATCTTCAATTGATGGCTGTCGGCTCGACTACCGGCACAGGAGCCGCGATCAATTTTCCGCTGGGCACCAGGCCGAACTATACCGATCTGCAGCAAACGTCGTTCGAGCGTGCCGGCGAAGACGCGGCCGGGTTTGGCGCAACGTTGAAATTGAGCAGGATTGGCCTCAAGGACGTTACCGCTGCGGTCTGGCACGTGTGGGGGTGGGATGCGATAAATTCGTCAACTGGTGCCCCGCTACCCGACCGCAGGGAGCTTGACCTTTCATTGCGATACCAGCCGAGCGAAGGCCACTTCAAGGGGCTGAGCGTATGGGCCCGGTATGGAGACGTGTACTCCAAGGGTGCGGGCGTGCGCGACGATCAACCGGAATTTCGCTTTATTGTCGACTATACCGTGCACTTGATTGGCCCCTAGCCGCAGCTGCAGCAGGCATCTTGTTCGCACATGTGAGCCTGGCGAACCGGGCAAGACGCCTTAGTATAGACCTGCCAGGCCTTTGGCGGCTCCATCTTGCCCTTGCAGTTACCAAACGGTGCGACGGCGCTTGATTGCCAGGATAGGGGTGGGCACCGTGGCGCACGGACTCGATAACGAGCCCATTCTCCAGTCTGAACCGGCGGCACAGCCAGCAACTGACATATGTTCGAGGAAGCATTCGGCCTGCCCCAGACGGCAGCCCTGCTGGTTTTGATACAGCGCGGGCTGGAGGAACTTTATTCGCAGCGCAACACCCGACGACTGCTGCAGCAAGGCGCCCATGAGGTCGGCAGAGATTTCTATCCGATCGTCGCCACCGCGCACCTTGGTTGGATAGCCGGCGTTGCCTTCCTTGTACCTCCGCAAGCCCCCACGTACACGCCCCTTCTGTTCGCGTTCCTGGCGCTCCAGCCCCTGCGCTACTGGATCATAGGGACGCTCGGTCCTTACTGGACCCACCGCGTCATCACGCTCGTTGGGGCACCGGTCGTCGATCAGGGTCCCTACCGCTTTCTGCGCCATCCCAACTACGCCGTTACGTTGGCGGAGACGCTGCTGTTACCGCTGGCCTTTGGCCAGGTCGCTCTTGGCATCATCTTCACTGTGCTGTGGGCCGCCGTCCTGCGGTACAAGATCGGCTTGGAGGATCGGGCGCTCGGTGTGCGCCGCAGTGCACAAGCCACCCCGTCGTATGATTGATGCTGGCGTTACGCAAAAATGCGTTGCCGGTGATCGCAGTTGGTGGCGGCATTGCGGGGGCAGCATTCGCACTCGAGCTTGCCCGCAACGGGCGCCGCGTCATCCTGCTCGAGCGCACGCACGGTCCCCACCACAAGGTGTGCGGCGAGTTCCTGAGCGAGGATGCCCAAGCTGCGCTCGCTTCATTCGGGCTCGACTTGCAGGCGTTGGGCGCAACCTCGATTTGCCGCCTCCGCCTCGTCACGGGCGAGCGTCATGCAACCACTCCCCTGCCGTTTGCCGCCGCGGGACTTTCTCGTTTTCGTCTCGATGAGGCACTGCTCGCCGAGGCGGAGCGTGCGGGAGCGACGATTGTCCGCGGCGTTGCGGTGGCAGGCATCGAGCCGGGAGATGGCACGGTCGTCGTGCGGACAGAAAGATGGGTGTGGCGCGGCGCAGCCGCGGCGCTCGCCACCGGCAAGCATTCGCTGCGCGGGCATTCGCGACCCCTGGGTGAAATGGTGGGCTTCAAGCTGCACTTCGAGGCGACCAAGGCGGCCAGAGAACTCGCCGGGATCGTGCAGCTGGTTTTTTTTCGCGGCGGATACGTGGGTGCCTGCCTGATCGAGGGCGGCGTCTTGAGCGTCGCCTGGGTCATGCAGCAGTCGCTCGTGCGGACCGTGGGAGCGAACTGGACAGCGCAGAGAGAGCACCTTGCACGGCAATCCAGCCTGATCGGCGACGTTCTCGCCGGCGCTCAGCCGCTCCTTGCCAAGCCGATTGCGGTTGCGGCCATCCCCTACGGCTTCTTGCGCGCAGCTTCGATCGCACCAAACGTGTTCCCGGTCGGAGATCAGCTCGCTGTCGTGCCCTCCTTCACCGGCGATGGTGTGGCGATCGCACTTTATTCCGGGCGGGCGGCTGCACGGGCTTTGCTCGACGGGCAGTCATCCGAAACATATCAGCATCATCTCATTGGACTACTGAAGCCACAGTTTCGGCTGGCTGGTGCAATCGGCTGCTTCCTGGCAATGCCGATAGCGTGCGCCATGAGCGTTGCAGCGGCGCGACTTCTACCGTCACTTGTTACCGGCCTGGCAGCTGCAACCAGGCTGAAGGGACTGCGGATACCATGTAGTGGTCCGGCCCCGACCACTCGATCAAAGATCAAGCACGATGAAATAGGCTGAGAAGCCTGGACCGAAGGCGGCAAGCAGATGGCGTCCGCGAGCGCCGGAACGCAACGCACGATCCAAGATGAACAGGGCTGTCGCCGACGACATGTTCCCGTACTCGCGCAGAACCTCCCAGGAAAGTAGGAGATCGTCTTTCGTGAGACCGAGGACAGCCTGCGCCGTATCCAGCACGCGCCGACCGCCAGGATGCAGCAGGAAGCCCTGGAAATCACCGAGCTCAAGCCCCTCGCGAGCAAGGAAACAGTCAAGCGCTGGGCGCAACTCGCGACGTAGAAACGATGGGAGCTCCGGGCTCAGGACAACACCGAAACCGTTCTCTTTCACATCCCAGCCCATGATGTGGAGCGTGTCAGGCCAGCAATGCTCGCCGATCGTGACGATGCGGCCGCGCGACGTTGTGGCCGAGGTGCCGTCGCTCGAACTTCGCAACAGCACGGCCGCCGCCCCGTCGCCGAACAGCGCAATCGAAACGAAATTGGCGATGCTGGCGTCGTCGCCGCGAGCGCATAGACTGCATAGGTCAACCGTCAGGAACAGAACGTAGGCGTTCGGCATGGTCTCGGCGATCCTGACAGCGCGCGCCAGCCCGCCAACGCCTCCACCGCAGCCCAACCCAAAGATCGGCGAGCGCTCGACGTTGGGCGAGAAGGGCAGACGATTCATCAAGTGCGCTTCGAGACTCGGAACAGCCAGGCCGGTAATGGTGTTTGTGACGATGGCCGCGATGTCCTCGATGCGAATGTCGGCCTCAGCTACGGCCTTCAGGGTTGCTTCTTCCAGGAGCGCGATGGCGTGGCGCTGGAAGGATGCTGTACGCTCCTCCCAGCCTCGGCTCTCGAAGTACCATTCTGGCGGTTCGCAGACGTAGCGGCTCTCGATGCCAGTATTGGCAAAAAGACCACATGAGCTCTCCAGACGCGGGAAAAACCTCTTGGCTTCCTCGGCGATGGTCTGCTGCGAGACCTTATGCTTCGGGACTACGCACGCGACCGACGCGATTTGAACGTCGAAGGTCGCACGTGCCATCGCTTCGCTCTGGCCCAATAGCTTCTGCATGGTTTGCTCCGCGAAAGGGCCAGGCTCGGGCCAACGGTCGTTAGTTGGCCACGAGCAACCGAGAATGCCTTGCCTCAGAAGCAGCGAGCGGCTGTGCAGGTCCCCTTGCGGAGCAACCAGTCGTAGCAGCACTTCTCGGCTGCTTTGCACACCCAAGTCGTCTGCGCGCCAACCCCGACCATCGCCGAGGCGATGCACTTCTTGTGTCTGTACTTGGCGGCCTCAGCGTCATTGCCAAACGGCAAAACGAGCGCGAACGCAGAAGCGCATACGACGGTCACTATCCAGCGGTTCATGATTCTTCCTCCTTGTCCGGACGAACTCCACAACCCAACCTTTGCATTGATGCGCTGGCCGCTCCGCCCTGCACTCAGGCCAAGACCTGATCTGCGGGGTGCTGAATGTTGATGTCGGCTCGATGAGGTTGGGGATCACCATCTGCCCATCGCATCGCACCGGCGTGGCGCGCGATTGCATTAACTTTGTTTTGAAACTTTGCTTGGTCTGCCGATTTGTACTGGGAACGGATTAGTGCCGGGGTCACGGTACGGCATCGGATGCAAGGAAGAAGACATCGACCTGCATGCCGGATAAAAGCCGGGCCGGGTCTGCAATCTCGACGAGAACCTCGATGACCCTGCTCTCTTGTGTGCGCCGGCGGCCGAGTGAAGTGGCGTGCGCAGGCGCCAGGGCCGCCGGGGCAATCGCGACAACCTTGCCCTTGAGGGCGTCGGCAAAGTTCTCCGAACGGACAAGCGCGGACTGGCCGACGCGGACCTTGTCCCAGTTGCGCTCGTCGAGGTCCGCGCGCACTCGCAGTTGCGAAATATCTGCGAGCAACGCCAGCGGGCGCTCTCGTTGAGGTACTACTACCTCGCCGACGCGCACGTTCAGCTGCAGGATGGTGCCCGCGAA
This sequence comes from uncultured Alphaproteobacteria bacterium, assembly GCA_963756735.1. Classification (GTDB taxonomy): domain Bacteria; phylum Pseudomonadota; class Alphaproteobacteria; order Rhizobiales; family Hyphomicrobiaceae; genus AWTP1-13. Next base: position 72,923 of record CAVWOY010000029.1, on the reverse strand, counting down.
CGGAGAGCGGACCCTTGTCTTCTCGAACAGTGCCTCGGCTGCGGACAACTCGGCGCGGGCCATGCCGAGCGCCGAGTCGAGCGGGCCGGGTATCTTTGCGATGCCAGCCTTCGTGCGTGCAAGCTCGTCTCGCGCGCGTTCGAGCTGGCGCTTCGCTTCCACGACGCTTCCACGTGCTTCTGCCAGCAATGCCGGGGCGGCGTGGCCTGCTGATAGCCGGTCGTGGCGTCGCCTCGCAGCGGCGAGGGCTCGCTCTGAAGCCGCAACCTTGTCCTCTGCTTTACGCTGCTTCGCTAGCGGGCCAGTCACCGGTGCGCCCTCCCGCTCGCGCTCTCGCATGGCGACTTGGACTTCGACGGAGGTGAGGCGCGCCATTGCCTCCTCTTCCTCGAGTCTGACCAGAAGGTCACCTTGGTTGACCCGGTCGTTGACGTTCACGAGGACTTCCGCAACGCGGCCGACAGTAAGCGCATCGATGCGGACCTCGCCTGAAGAAGGTTCGACTCTGCCGGGCGCCGATGCGATCCAAACTGGCGCCGTCGGTCGGCCCTCGTGCTGGAGAGGCGCAGATGGTGCCGAGATGTGGAGCTGGCCAACCCACTTCGCAAATTCGGGCCTTGTCGCTGCGTAGAGCGCGGCTGCGGCGCCGACGGCGGCAAAAGAAATCCAGACGGCCGTTGTCCGCTTCCGCAACACGGGCGATGGCTTGCTTTCGTGCAGTTCCGCTGCGCCTTGGGCGCCCACTTGATGGGATGGTGCCTCTTTCGCGTTCGCAACTTCATCTGTTGAACACGCTTGCTGGGTCAAGGCGCGTGACCTTGACAATCGCCGAGATTGCCCCCGCAGAGCACATTGCAAAGGTGATCGTGAGAATGAGCAACGCAAGCCGTGGTGTAATAACGACCGGCATGGCCGTCTCGGCGCTGAACCAGACTGCGAGCTGGCCAAACACGGCGCCGAAGGCGCTGCCGATCGCCGCACATAGGAAGGCTTGTGCGATGATGACTTTGTGGATGTAGCTCGCGCTCGAACCGAGTGCGCGGAGGGTCGCGAACTCGGCCAGATGGTCACGCGTGCTGGCGTAGAGGCTCTGCCCGACGATTACCGCACCGACCAGGACGCCCAAGGATGCGCCAGCAATCAGCGCGGCGCCAGCGCCGGTGCCAAACAGCCAGTGGTCTACCGTGCGGCCGCGGAACTCGGAGGTGGTCAGCACCTCCGCCTGTCGAAGCCTCGGCATCAATGCCGAACGCACCATATTGAGGTCGGCGCCGGGACCCAGGCGTAACAGGACATAGGTGGAACGGTGCCGCTCGAGCCCCATGTAGTCGCGTGCCGCCACTAGGGACGTGAAAACATAGGGCAGTGTGGTGAAGGAACGGATGCCGCGTGTTACTGCGGCCACGCGCGCTCTGAGGTCGAAGATGTCGGCTTCGTCGCCTAGTCCGCCAACACCAAGGTCGCGAAGGTAGGTACGGTCGACGGCAACCGCATCGGGAGCTCGCATTGCTTCGAGTGAGCCATCGATAATATCCCGAAGCGTCGGTCCGCCTGCACCAAGCTCGGCCCCGACGAGAACGATCGGGATGCGGCCGCCGCTGGGTTTGCGCCATTCAGCAAAACTCACCATGATCTCGGTAGCGACCGTTACCCCTGGGGTCGAAAGGGCGATGTGGCGCTCGCGGCCCTCCAGCACGGCGCCATTCTCGAAGCTCCGAGTTTCAACGGGCACGACCCAAAGGTCTGCCTCTACATGGTCGATCAGTGTCGCGATCATGCGCTCGGAGCTCACGTAGAGGCCGAGTTGGATCGTTACCAGCGATGTCGAGAAAGCGATGCCGACAAGTGTTGCCGCAAGTCGGACGCGGTCATAGAGCAGGTTTCGCAGAGCAAGCCTGAGGATCATGCTGCACGATTGCTCATTGGCCTACGGCAGCTGCCGTCCGCTCCCGGACCGGGAAGGTTCGACACATCCTAATCGATCATCCAACCCGGCAACGCCTGATTTACCAAATTGGTTACACGGACAGCGCGCCTTGTCCGTTCGCGATGATCACTACCGACGGCAAGGGCATTGCCTCTCGCATGGCCTCCGACAGGGTTCGGGCGAGCACCTCGCCTACTTGCGGAAGAACGAAACGCTCGAGAAGCACGTACAGCAGGGCGAATGTTGCCGCCAGCTACACGAGTTGCGCTGGAAACGCGCCGGGATCGAGTGGCGGAAACACCCTGCCCTCCGCCGCGCCACTGAGGTCTGTCGCGCTTGTTGTGACGGCCTTCACCATGGGTCGTTCATTTGCTGGGATCGGGAAAACAGCTCGCACAGGTACCTACAATCACTGCCGCTTCACAGCTCAATCTCTCGAACGCGGTCGGGTACCACAAGGGGCGCCTCCGTTGCCTCGATCACCTGGTCAACCGAGATACCGGACGCGATCTCGAGCAGGGTGGCGCGCCCGTCGGGAAAACCGACTACGGCCATCTCCGTCACGACGAGGTCCACGGGCCTGACGGAGGTCAGTGGCAACGAGCACGTCTTGACGATCTTCGGCTTGCCCTTGGCCGTGTGCTGCATTGCCACGACAACGCGCTTGGCACCTGTCACCAAGTCCATGGCACCGCCCATCCCCGGCACCATCTTGCCCGGGATCATCCAGTTGGCGAGGCGCCCTTGAGCGTCGACCTGCAGCCCGCCGAGCACGGTCATGTCGAGATGGCCGCCGCGGATCAGGCCAAAGGACATGGCGCTGTCGAATGTGCAGGCGCCGGGCAGCGCACTGACGGGCCGGCCGCCGGCGTCCGTGAGAGTGGAGTGTCCCATGCCTTCTTCGGGAATGGGCCCCGTCCCGATCAGCCCGTTCTCGGACTGGAAGAACACGCTGACGTTGGCGGGCACGTAGTTCGCCACCAGCGTCGGAATGCCGATGCCCAGATTGACCAACATGCCCGAGCGCAACTCACGCGCTATGCGCCTGGCTATTGCGACCTGTGCGTCCATGCCTTCACCTGTTGGCAACGAGGTAGTCGACGAGCGCGGCCGGCGTCACCACGTGATCGGGTGCGATCACGCCCACGGGCACGATGTTCTCCGCCGTGGCGATGACGACGTCTGCCGCCATGGCGATCACAGGATTGAAGTTGCGCGCGGTGAGCGCGTACGAAAGATTGCCGGCATAGTCAGCAAGGAACGCGTGCACCAGCGCGAAGTCCGCCCGCAACGCGGTCTCCAGCAGATAGCTCCTTCCATTGACTTCTATTCTGCGCTTGCCTTCCTCCACCACGGTCCCGACGCCGGTCGGAGTGAGAATTCCACCAAGCCCGAAGCCGCCTGCCCTGATGCGCTCGATGAGAGTTCCCTGCGGCACGAGATCGACCGCCATCTTTCCGGCCATCATCTGCTGCTGGGTCTCGGGATTGAGGCCGATGTGGCTCGCAACGGCTCTGGCAAGCATTCCCGCGCTGACAAGCTTGCCGATCCCCCTTCCGGGGATCGCCGTATCGTTACCGATTACGGTGAGAGTGCGTTTGCCCTGACGCACCAGCTCATCGATCACCCGCTCGGGGGTTCCTACCCCCATGAATCCGCCGACCATGAGGCTTGCGCCATCGGGGATCATGGCGACGGCGTCCTCGACCGAGATGGTTTTCATGCGTCGTCTGCTCACTTGCAGATGCGGACGGAGATCCGGCTAGAAGACACGTCAATCGATGATGTGGTAGCCGCCGTCGATGTAGAGCGTCTCGCCGGTGATCAGCTTGGCGCCGTGCATGCCGAGGAAGGCGACGGCGATGCCGACATCGTCGATCGAGACGAGGCTGCGGCTCGGCGCCTTCGATTGCGCCTTCTGCAACAGCTCCTCGAAGGCTGTGATCCCCGACGCGGCGCGGGTCTTCAGCGGGCCGGGCGAGATGGCATGCACCCTGATGCCCTTGGGGCCGAGCTCGGCCGCCAGGTAGCGTGTCGCCGATTCCAGCGCGGCCTTGACGGGCCCCATGATGTTGTAGTGCTCCACCACCATCTGGGAGCCGTAGTAGGTCATCGTGTACAGCGTGCCGCCGTCCTTCATCAGGGGCTCCGCGAGCTTGGCCATCCTGATGAACGACCAGCACGAGATCTCCATCGCCAGCAGGAAGCCCTTCTTCGAGCAGTCGACGACGCGGCCCTGCAGGTCCTCCTTGGGCGCGAAGGCGATCGAATGCAGGCACGAGGTCGAGCTTGCCCCATTTCTTGTCGATGGTGTCGAACACGGCCTCCAGCTGGCCCTCCTTCTGCAGATCAAGGGGCATCAGGATCTCGGCCTTGATCTCTCGCGCCAGGGGCTCGACGTAGGTCTTCGACTTGTCGTTGAGATAGGTCACCGCCACATCGGCGCCGAGCGCATGAAAGGCCTTGGCGCATCCCCAGGCAATGGACTGGTCGTTGGCGATGCCCGTGACCAGCGCCTTCTTTCCCTTGAGGAGCGCCAGCGAAGAGATGTCCATCATGCTCGTTTCTCCATGCGCTGGGACGAGGCGTTCGCGCGCAGCGCACGCAGCGTATGGCGTGCGATCATAAGCTCCTCGTCGGTGGGAATGACGTAGCAGGCGACATGTGACCCGTGGCGCGAGATCAGAGGCCCGCCCTTCGTATTGGCGGCGGCATCAAGATCGAGGCCGAGCCAGGCGAGGCGCCGCATTACCGCCTCGCGAATGACCGGCGCGTTCTCCCCGATGCCCGCCGTAAACACGAAGCCGTCGATGCCGCGCATCGCGGCGGCCAGCATTCCCGCAAAGAGGGAGATCCTGTAGACGAAGTAGTCGAGTGCCAGTTTTGCGCATGGCTGCGAGCTGGCGAGCAGCTCCCTCACATCGTTGCTGATGCCCGACAGGCCTTTGAGGCCGCATTCGTTGTAGAGGAAGCGCTCGATATCCTTCGCGCTCATTCCTTTGGCCGTCATCAGGTAGAGCACGACGCCGGCATCGAGCTGCCCCGGGCGCGTGCCCATAGGCAGACCGTCGAGCGCGGTGAAGCCCATCGTGCTGTCCAGGCTCTTGCCGGCCGAGATGGCACACATGGATGCGCCGCTGCCGAGATGTGCCACCACCACGCGACCGCCGGCGATGTCTGGAGCAACCTCGCCAAGGCGTCCCGCGATGTACTCGTAGGAAAGGCCGTGAAATCCATAGCGGCGCACGCCTTCGGCGTAGAGCTGCTCGGGAATCGCAAAACGATCGGCGACGTCGGGATGGCCTCGATGGAATGCGGTATCGAAGCAGGCGACCTGCAAGAGGTTGGGTTGCCGCTCCAATATTGCCCTGATGGGACGCAGGTTGTTGGGCTGGTGCAAAGGCGCCAAGCGGAACAAAGCGCTCCAGCTGGGCGAGGACCGCCTCGCTGACCACCGTGGGTGCGCTGTAGTCGGGTCCGCCGTGCACCACCCGATGGCCGATCGCCACCGGCAGTTGACCGCCAACCTGCGCGCGCAGGAAAGCGAGCACCTTGTCCAGAGCGGCCGGGACATCTTTGACTTCGACTGGAAGCCACGTTTCATCGACCACGTGTCCGCCGCCACCTTGCTTGGCCTGCAAGCGGGGCCGCGTGCCGATGCCCTCGACCTGTCCCTTCAGTAGCCGCTCGGGGCTGTCCCGCGCGCCGATGGCGAACAGCTGGAACTTGATGCTCGAGCTGCCGGCATTGAGCACGAGGATTGTGTCGGTCATGGCTCAGGCCCGAATGGGCTGTTGCGCTCTTCGGCTGTGCGCGAGCAGCATGGCCACGGCGCATGACGCCATGCGGCTGCGCAGGTTGTCGGCGCGCGACGTCAGGATGATGGGCACGCGCGCGCCGAGCACGATGCCGGCGGCATCGGCCCCGGAGAGGAAGGTCAGGTTCTTGGCCAGCATGTTGCCGGCCTCGAGATCGGGAACGACGAGAATCTCTGCCTGCCCCGCGACCGTCGACTTGATGCCCTTGATGCGCGCGGCCTCCGGACTGATGGCGTTGTCGAAGGCAAGCGGGCCGTCGAGCTCGCCACCGGTGATCTGGCCACGGTCCGCCATCTTGCACAGCGCTGCGGCCTCGATGGTCGACGGAATGCCCGGATTTATCGTCTCCACGGCGGACAGAATGGCCACCTTCGGGCGTCCCGAAGCCCGAGCCCGGCGTACAGATCGATGGCGTTCTGGATGATGTCGCGCTTGGCCAGCAGATCGGGCGCGATGTTGACGGCGGCATCGGTGATGAAGAGCGTATGTGGATGGTTCGGCACGTCCATGACGAAGACGTGGCTGATCCGCCGTCCGGTCCGCAGCCCGGTCTCACGCTTGGTGACCGCGCCGAGCAATTCATCGGAATGCAGGCTGCCCTTCATCAGCAGCTCGGCCTTGCCCGTGCGCACGAGCTCGACCGCCTTCTCGGCCGCCTCGTTGCTGTGCGGGACATCGACGATCTCGATGCCTTCGAGGCCGAGCCTGTGGGCGCTGGCAACACTCACGATGCGATCCTTCGGCCCCACGAGAATTGGCACAATCATGTTCGCTTGCGCCGCTTCCAATGCCCCTGAAAGCGAAGTCTCGTCACAGGGGTGTGCAACCGCGGTTGCGAGCGGTTGCAGGCCCTTGGTTGCCGCCACCAGGCGCTCGTATTTCTCGTGCCGTCGCAGTGGGGAGACGACAGCTCTGCGGGTCATCGCGCTAGGTCCTGGCTAAGGGGCGCGCGCTTCGGCAGCGCTCGCCAGCTTCGCTCACCATTTGAGGATCAAGGCCGCCTCGCCGGGCATGCCGCCCGGGAAGCTGATGATCTCGGCGTGCAGCTTGTAGCCGAGAGGGCGCAGCTCCTTGACGTAGAAGTCGTAGGCCTTCCCTGCAAAGCCCTCGAGCGTGCTCGGCCACTCGGGGTCGGCGATATTGATCCTTCTGCCGCCGTCGCTGCAGAAGCTGCACGGGAATGTCATGACCTGCAGCTGGTGGCTGCCTTGCTCGGCGGCTATGCGGACCGCCTTGTTGATGCGATCAAAGACTTCGGGGTGAACGTCGCGGGCCATGAACGCGTCGCGGAGCTCCACCTCGTGGGCTTCCCTCTTGCGCTTGGCTTGGCGTTCCTCCTCCATCTTCGCCATCTCGGCGTCGGAGCTGATTTCCAGCAGGTCCTCAGGACGTATCAGACCGGGCATTGCCTCTACTCCAGCATTGTGAGGTCAGTGAACCTCATCGGTGCTTGACCTCCGGCCGGGCGGGTCGCGCCGAGCGCATCGCGCCCACGTGAGCACGCGAGGCGTCCTCGCGGGCGGCGCCGCTCTCGAACAGGGCCTTTATCTCGGCCAAGCGCGCCTTGGATTCCTTGCTGTTCAGCCCGACGGCCTCGATCAGCCGTCGCGCACTGCTTGTCAGACGCGATGCAAGTTCAGCGTCCCGCGAGAGCATGCCTGGTATCGCCTCCACCGCACGCCGCTCGTCTAGCAGCAGCATGAGGAACTGCTGGCGCACCATGTGCTTGAAGTTCGCCAGCGAAATGCCTTTGCCGGCCTCCTCCCGCATGCGCCGGAGGAGATTGAAGCCGCGCTCGTCCACGGCCCCCTCCGGCATGCGGACGTAGAGCAGCGCACGCAGCACCGCTTCGCGCGGCCCACCTTTGGCGATGCCGGCCTTGAGCTCCTCCATCGATTGAGCCACGCCGGCAAGGTGCTCAGCGTCCGTACCGGGCCTGCGGCGGGGTGAGGCGTCGGAAGCCTTGAGACCCACCATCGCCTGCACGAGCGGCGAGCCGTATGCCGCGTTGAACCAAGCCTCGTAGGCTTGGTCTCGCATGTCGCGATAGGCATTCAGCGACGTCTCTATCCAGGTGGAGAACTGCTCCTGGGCGCGCCAATAGGCATTGTCCTGTGCTACCGGCTGGCGGTTCTTGTGCACCTCATCGATCCACGAGAGCATGGGTTGCATCAGCGGGTTGGCGTGGGACAGCATCTCGTACTGCAGGCGCAGTGGATGCATCGTGCGCATCCGCTGCGCGAAGTCCTCGTTGGCCCAGCTGCGCACCCAGGGCTGGACGAACATGCGATAGAGGCCGAGGTTGATCTCGGACACCCTGGCCACCGTGGCGAACTTGCGCTCGTCCTCCGCATCGTTGCCGCCGAGCGCCCTTATGTCGTCCAGCGTTCTTGCTTCGAAGCGCACCAGATAGCCGCCGCCGATCAGGTCGGCGGACTGCTCGTCCTGGTCCTTCGGGGTCATCACCGCCTCATAGAGGCCGGGCGGCAGCACATCGATGAGATCGATGTTGCTCGCGAACTCGTCGTGCTCCTTCTTGGCGACCGACCCGGAGACGAAAATGCCGAGATGGCCGACGAACTCGTGGATCGCGTAGACGATGGTCTGACCGTGCGCCCGTATGTCATCGACGCTGCCGTAGAGATCGAGGATCCAATCGAGCGCCTGCTGCGGCGGCGTGATGTTGTCGGCTTTCGAGCAGAAGACGACGATGGGCGAGCGGATGTTGCGCAAGTCTACCCGCGAGCCGCCTGCGGTTACGATCTCGGAGGTGGCCAGCTTGTTGCCGACAAACAGCTCATCGGCGATGAACTGCATCTCCTGTGCGTTGAGCAGAACGTGGCCGCCCCACCACTGCTCGAACTCGAGATAGCGCGGCGCCTCGGTGTCGACCTTGGCATAGAGGTTGTAGTGCTTGGTCCACAGCGTGTTGGCCGGGTTCAGGCTCTCGAAGTTGCTGACGAGCCAAGCGCCATCGAACTTGTTGTTGCCCAGGTCGCCCATCATCGCGGTCAGCCAAGTCCCCCCGAGCAGACCACCGAGGTAGCGCATTGGGTGTTGCCCGCGAACGCCTGCCCAGTAGGACAGCGGCGAGCCTGCAACGATGATGGGCCCGAAGAGATCGGGCCGCTGGGCTGCCAGCAGCATGACCGCCCATCCTGCCTGGCAATTGCCGATGACGGCAGGCTTGGCCTCGGCTTGCGGATGCAGCGCGATGACGCGCTCCAGAAACGCCGCCTCCGCGATCGCTATATCCTCTATGGTTTGGCCCGGCATGGGCTCGGGCAGGAAGCCGATGAAATAGCAGGGATGCCCTGCATTGAGGGCGACGCCCACCTCGCTTTGGGCCTTGAAGCCGCCGATGCCCGGCCCGTGGCCCGCTCGCGGATCGACGACGACGAACGGACGCTTCTTGATATCGATGTCGGCGCCTTCAGGCGGCACTATCCGTACCAGCGCGTAGTTCACAGGCCGTGGCAGCCTGCGGCCATCCATCACGAGCTCGCAGGCGAACTTCAGCACATGCGGAGCCACCTTGGCCTGCTGCTCCCGATAACCCTCGCTGCGTTGCTGGAGGACCTGCAGGAACAGCAGGCCGCGCTGAGCTGCATCGAGCCAATAGTCCCATGCTTCTTGGACCAGGACGGGTCCGCTCCGCGCGAGTGCGCCGTTGGCCGCTGCCGGACCTTGGCTTTTGGGCAGGGCTGATGGTTTGGCTGAAGGCATCGGACACCGCGGTTAACTGGATTGGGGCGGGTCTTGATCCGCGCAGGTGCCGGGCACTCTGCTTTGCCGAGCGGGGGCCAGCCATCAATGGTTCTACCGATATCCTTCGCGACCAATCCGGAGCCCGGACGCGCCGATCGATCGACGGCAGGGCCAGGCAAATTCTCCTTGCGGCCGAGGCAAGGAAACGGATCGCCAGCGAATCCAAGATAGACGCCCGCGGGGACTTGCGACCGCGTATGGTACCGCGATCGAGTCTGATCGCTTCGTAGTTCGCTCCGCGTTTGGCCTGCTCGGGCAGCCACTGGTGCTGCATCACTCGCTTTGCAATATCCTTGTCGATGCGGGGGCCGGCGCGCGTTGCATAGATCAGACGCGGGCCCACCTACTGTTTGAGCGACCGAAGCTCGAAAGCGGGTGCCGCAAGCAGCGCATCCTTCCTGGCATCGATGACGATGCGTCGGCCGGTTTCTCTGTTCTCGACTTTGAGCGTTGAGAACAGGACGGCCACGTCACGCTCGCCGATGCCGAGGAAGCGCCCGATACTGATGACGGCAGCGGCCATCTTGCCGTCAGGCCCAACCAGGATGTCCTTCACAGTGCCGACTTTCTCGCCGGCCGGGTTATAGATGTCGGCGTTCACGTACTCGTTGGGGGCGCTGCCGATCGACACCCAGTTGGCAGGGGCGGTTGCGAGATAGATCGCCCTGTCAGATTTGGGGCCGGATGGGAGCGCGGCCGACTTCGGTGGCGCGCTAGTGTCGGTTTCGGGCCCGGTCGGAAGCATGTACCAGAACAATGTACCGAACGCGAGAAGCGGCAACACCCAATAGGCCCAGTGGACGCTGCTTGCCTTAGGGGCCTCGATCGCATGCTGCACATTGGCCGTGCGACGAACAACGTCATCGACAGGCGGCGCCTCGTACCTGCGCCTTTCCGCAGGGGCGACTGTGGGGATGCTGGCGAACGGTCTAGCTTCCTCGAGAACGCTCTTGAGGCCAGCGGGAATTGCGGCACCTATCGCGTTCTTCTGCTCACTCAGCATCTCGGCGAGTCCAGCTTGGTCGAGCCCGGAGGCACGCCACTCGCGACCCAGCACGCTCATGACGGCCGGCGCTAGCAGACCCAGCACCATTCGCATGGACCCCTCGCCGACGCCGATAAACCTGCTCAAAATGGAAGAAAGGGTGGCTGGGACATGCCCACCAAACAGTGAGGACAAAATTCGGGTGCCATCTGCAGCCATGTTGGTCGATGAAGCGATATGGCTGGTGATCTCTGCTGGATCGCCCGACTGATCAGTGATGGCATCGGCAATTCTCTGGGCGCCGCCCGGCCGGCCGGCTAGGCTGGCGAGCCCGCTCAGAATGGTCGGTACGGCGGCATTGACGGCCTGCCTCGCAATGGTGCTGTCCTCCAAGCCGGAGGCCGCCGCGATTTTGCCTACGACATCGGGCGTCAAGAAGCGTGCAACCGCGGAAACTAGATTGGTGGTCATTTGCATTTCCTCTCGGCCAAGGGGGCTGTTAACCAGAACGATCATCAGACAGTGGCTAGAGAGGCGAGCGCGACAATATCGGGGACTTGCCTGATTCTCGTCGGCAGAAATTACTAGGAGGCCGGCCTGCCGTTGTGCGCTTGTAGGCACGCCCAACGTCTTTCAACGATGGTCGCGCCAGTATGATCTGCCCAAGGCGCGAGCTTTTTGGCTATCAGGCTTCGATGATCTTGTTGCGGATAGCATAGCGCACAAGCGAAGCCGACGACGACAGATTGAGCTTCCGCATCACGGCCGCGCGGTGTGTTTCAACCGTCTTGAGGCTGATATTAAGTACGTTGGCGATCTGCTTGTTGCTGTGCCCTTCGGCGATCAGCTGTACGACCCCCCGTTCACGAGGCGTCAGAGTAAACTGAGCGTGACCGGGCCTCTTGAGGAAGGAATCGAGCAGGGCTTCGGAGACCTTGGCTGTGAAGAAGGGCTTGTGCAGCGCGAGCAACTCGATCGCCGCCAGCAGAAAGCGCTTTGCATCCGACTTCAGCAGAAAGCCGCGGGCGCCTGCCGCCAAAAGGTCTCGGATGAGCATCTCGTTGTCGTGCATGGTAAATATCAGTACTTCCGTGCGCGGCAACCGGGCACGGATCTGTCGCGTCGCCTCGATGCCGTTGACCAGCGGTAGCGCATAGTCGAGGACGGCGATGTCGGGCTTGAGCTCGAGGGCCTTTGCGACGGCTTCCTTGCCGTCCCAGGCTTCGCCCGCGACCTCCCACTTCGATTGGGATTCCAGTATTTTGCGTAGACCGGATCGCACGACCTCATGGTCGTCGGCTATCAGGATGCGGGTTGCTAGCATTCGTACGCCATTGGATCGATCCCTCCCCTTGTGCGCATCGCTATCTGAATGTCAGCTTACGACAGAACGCGGCCATTAGGCCAAACCCTGGTGTGAGTAGCATTAAACCCTGAGGTGCAATTTAATTGACATGCAAGCTTGGCTGCCCGGATTGGGTGGATGACCAATGGTGTATCCAAGGTTGGCCCGGCCCGCTTTGGGGGGCGAAAGCGAGAGCAGGGCCGCACAAGGGCTCTACCCGCAATTGGCAGGAGGCTGGGGATCGATCGCGGTCATGGGGGAGGATGACCGGTCTCGGGGTGCGGCCCTGCTTGCACACCATCGCCTGCCGCCGTGGGCTCAATCCATCAGTGCAAATCCTGAAATTGTGGCCGGTGAGTTCCGCTTTGAGAGCACGTGCAACACGTACCTTTCACTCCATGGCTCACGGAAACTCCTATAAGCGCACTATTGGCAGAGGGCCGCATCATTGCCGTGACCGGCTATTCGGTCCTGGCACACCCGGTGTGCAAGGAAGCCATCGTACGGCAGAAACGCTTCGGCGGCGGCGCAGCCCTCCGCAAAGGCCCCGCGTGATCTCGGGTGAAGTCCTGATCGATGGCGCGAGCCGCCGCCGCTATACGGGCCTGATGGAGCCCAACACAATGAACCCATTTCTCGAGACACTGAACCGGCCCGAAGCTGATGGAGGCTTGCAGGCATCCACATGGCGCCAATCGATCCGTGACGAGGTGCACGAAGTCGCCTGGCTGTCGTTCATTGTTGCCGCCTTGTCGATGGCAGGCGTCGGCATCGGGATCGCACTGGCCCTGACGCTCGAGGGATAGCGCGGAAAGTCCCGGCAGGCTGCTGTGTTCGGTGCGGGGAAATTCCTGCTACACGTGCGGCCTTGCCGGGCACCTGGCGGAATATACGGCATCGGGCCTTCCCTGCGGGCCAAGGTCCACCCATTGGCTGTGGGTGCATGCTGCGACCCACAGCTGCTTCCCAGGCTAGCTGAGCCTCCCCCTTCCTAGCTGAGCCTCCCACTTCGATGGTCCGAACTGGGGTCGCGGACAGGCAGTCGGCAGGCTTTTCCACTCGCTTGGTTGTCTATTCTCTCGTGGGCTCGGCGCCTGCTGCATGGCTGTGTCGCTCCGTCACGGCTAACCAACCCCGCGGCAGGGCTTTGACTATGAAGCGTACATCATATTAGGGTGCTACTGGGAGTTGAGGACGGGTGGCGCTCGGAACTGCGGGATTTAACTGTGCGAAGCGCTGGCAGGGCTGCACCGGCAAGCCCGATCGTCCTCAACACGCAGACCCCCGACGAAGAACACGTCTGCCACCTTACGAACGCCCATGCGGAGCCATCGGCCGCCTTGCATAGGCGTTTATGGGAGTGCGCACCGCAGGGAATGTTCATCGTTCGCGCCCTGGATGATGACCAAGTCGTTTTTGTCGAAGCCAATCCCGCCTACCGAAGCCAGGTTGGCGTGGGTGGGATCGATCTTGCCGGAAAGCGGCCGAATGATTTCCTGCCAACCGACATGGCGCAGGCCTTGGTGGAGCAGTGCCGGAAGTGCATCGCCTCGGGCCGCACGGTCCACTATGAGGATGGTGCGGGCCCTTGCACGGGTCGGCGATGGCGCACCACGCTGGCACCCTTGGCAAACCCTGCGGCGGGCAAAGCGCCGATGGTCATGGGCCAACTCTGGAACCTCGGCGCTATCGGCGACAAGCAGGATGCCGATGGTCACAGCAAGCTGCTGCTAGAGCGCATCATCGATACTTCCCCCGACGTGATTTACCTTTTCGATGTTGCGAGCGGGCTCAGCGCGTTCCTCAGCAACCGGGTGCGGGAAGTGCTCGGCTACGAGCGCGAATACCTGCAAGGCAGGCATATCAGCAGTTTGCTCGAGCTCGTCCACCCAGCAGATCTGTTGGCCGCCAAGCAGCACATGGCAAGAGTGCGAAGCCTGGCCAACGGAGTGGTGGCGACCGTCGAATACCGTCTTCGCACCCAAGAAGGTGACTATCGCTGGTTCCGAGGTAAGGAGACGGTATTCTCGCGTGCCAAGGACGGCAGTGTCGAAAAGCTGATCGGCGTCCTCTCCGATATCGATCAACTGAAGAAAGCTAGGATCGCGTTCACCGACATGAACGCGAAGCTGAAGGCAATTCTGGCGAGTATCAGCGATTGCTATCTAACGCTCGATCGCCAGTGCCGTATCACCAATATCAATGCAGCGGCCGCCAGGTGGCTGGGAAGGAAAACAGACGATTTGGTTGGGAAGACGTACAGCCAGGTCGTCGCCCCTTCGGCGGCACGATCTGTCGTCAACAAGGCGAATCGCGAGCAGCGCGCCATTCACGTCGAACTGCAGTCAAAACTGCATCAGGGTCGATGGATCGATCTGCGCGTCTACCCATCAGAAGACGGCGTTAATGTTTTTTTCAGTGACATCACCAAGCGGAAGCTCGCCGAGGAAGCTGCTGCACGATCGAAAGCGCTGCTCAATGCATCTATCGATGCCCTGACAGCCCACATTGTCATTCTTGACGCCGATGGCACCGTTGTCGCCTCCAACAAGGCGTGGCAGCGCTTCGTCGCCAACCTACGCAAAACTCGAGCAATCGGCCCGCGCTCCAACTTCATGGCGCTGTACGAGCGGATTGGCAGCCGCTCGCCCAGCATTCCGATCATCATTGCCCGGCTGAAGGCCCTGCTTGCCGGGCGCAAGAGCACGCTGCGCAACGTTTACCAACTGGACCTCGGCAACCGGGGACGCTGGTACCAGCTGGTCGCAGCTCGGTTCATGCACCAAGGCAAGGCCTTTGCGGCGGTGGTCATGGAGGACGTTACCGACGTAAGGGAGGTAAACCAGGCGCTCGGCGAGCTGTCAGAGCGCATGCTCACCCTGCAGGAGGACGAGAGACAGCGCATAGCCGTGGAACTACACAATTCAACAGCGCAACATCTGGCGGCGATAGGTCTCAACGCCATGAACCTGAAGTCGCGCGGCGCCTCTGACGCGGATACGCAGAAGCTTTGGGATGATGTGGAGATCTCGCTGGAGGAGGCAACGCGTGAGCTTCGCGCCTTCACGTATCTCCTCCACCCGATGCAGTTGGAGCACGATGGGCTCGATGCCACACTTCGACGCTACACGGAGGGGGTTGCTCAGCGCACCGGATTGTCCGTGACGATGAGCCTGAGAGGGGGCATCGATGCGCTATCGATGGAGATGCAGCGATCGATCCTCCGGATCGTCCAGGAAGCATTGGCCAATGTGCACCGTCATGCCTCGGCATCGCGCGTGTCGATCAAGCAAAGGTTTGTCGGCAACAGCCTTCACCTGATCATCCGCGATGACGGAATCGGCGTGAAAGGGACAACCACGCAAGTTGGCACAGCCGCCGCTCCGCTCGGCGTCGGTATTCAGGGAATGCGGGAGCGCCTACGGCAGTTGGGGGGGCGCCTGGAGATCAAGAGCGGTCCAAGGGGCACCGAAGTCCACGCTAGCATTCCCCTTCGGCAAGACCGGAGTAGCTCGGTATACGCGTGATGGGCGATGGCCAGCGGCCCTGTCTGGATATCAGCGGTTTGCCCCTGCGCCGCTAGGCGTTTCCCCCGATTGCCTTGGTCCGGTACTTTCGCCTTCCCTGCCCACGTTGCGCTCGGTTAACCAAACCGGTGGGACGCCTCGCGGCAGATTCGGAGTGATCCATGCTGACCAAGAGACGCTGCCCCTACACGGGGGTCATCAACTACTTCTTCGAGCTGGAGCCCTTCATGGCGGTTGGCTCGATTACCAAGACTGCGCGATCCAAGGGCTACATCTGGCGCAGCTACGTTGGCGAGGAAGCCGCAGGGTTGTCGGCCGCAATGGCAACCGCCGAGGCACGTCTCGCCGGATTGCTCCTGTCTGCGAACAGGAAGCCAAACCGCTACGCGCAAACCGCAGTCCGTGCGTCAGCGTAGGGGCCCTCAGCCAACTTCCCGTTCGCGGCGCTCTTGCTTGCCGGTGACGGCCCCGATGTCCTTCTCGAGGTAGTAGTTCAGTGCCGTGCGGATTGCCGCAATGGCCGCGAGCTGTCCAATGTCCTTCCAGGTCGGAGCGATGGCCGTTCGCACGATGTCGGCGGCGAGGGCGAACTCCAGCGACAGGCCGATCCAGGCTGCAAAGCCCAACCATATCGACTTTGCCGCCGGTAGGTCGTCGCCGGCTGCAAGGGCGAGGCCGACAGTGCGCACCAGCGCGTGCAAAGCCCCGAACGCCACGACGACAATGGCGGCCCCTTCGATGGCCAGCGCCAACAGGCCCGCGATCTCCTTGAAGTGCAGCTCGAGCGAGGCCATCGCTACCACCCGACGTGACTGTCGGCCCGAATGAGAAGACGCCGCGCGCATGCGGTACATCGGGCCAAATCCCTAGCTGCCGGACAACCTTTGCCGAGCAGCATGGCGGGCCGCAGCACGAAGCCATTCAAACCGAAACAGAGCGCACGACGGGCGACTGTCGGCGGATCGGCAGTCCATGGCTGGCTTGCAAGGGTATTCACGGATTTCCGCGTGGACACCCCCCGTGATGTCCTGACGGCCGACATTTGCGTCAGCTGCGCACTGGCATTCAACAACGGAAGACGCCTCATGGCACTCAAAGCCGTCCCAAAGGACAAGCCGAACATTCTCGTCATCTGGGGCGACGACATCGGCGTTCACAATGTCAGCGCCTACAGCCATGGCATCATGGGCTATCGCACCCCCAACATCGACCGCATCGCTAGGGAGGGCGCGCTTTTCACCGACGCTTATGGCGAGCAATCCTGCACTGCCGGTCGCGCCGCATTCATCCTCGGCCAGCACCCGTTCCGCACCGGACTTCTCACCATCGGCATGCCGGGCTCGCCGCACGGCATCGCGGACTGGATGCCGACCATTGCCGAGTCTCCTCAAACCGCAGGGCTACACCACCGGCCAGTTCGGCAAGAACCACTTGGGCGACCAAGACGAGCATCTGCCGACAGCCCACGGCTTCGATGAGTTCTTCGGCAACCTCTATCACCTGAACGCGGAGGAGGAGCCGGAGGGACTACTATCCCAAGGACCCCAACTTCAGGAAAAAGTACGGCCCGCGCGGGGTTCTGCATACCTGGGCCAACAGAAGGACGACCGACGAGGAGGAGCGCTGGCAACGGCAAACAGAAGATAGAGGACACGGGCCCGCTTACGCAAGCAAGCGGATGGAGACGATCGACGAGGAGTTCTACGACGCCGCAGCCAAGTTCATCGACCGCTCGGTCAAGCAAAGCAAGCCGTTCTTCGTCTGGTTCAACACCACGCGAATGCACGTGTGGACACACCTGAAGAAGGAAAGCGACGGCGGTCACCGGCATCGGCCTATCACGACAGGATGGTCGAGCACGACAAGATGGTCGGCGCCCTGCTGGACATGCTCGATGAGCTCGACATCGCCGACAACACCTTCGTGATGTACTCGACGGACAACGGGCCGCACATGAACACCTGGCCCGACGGCGCCATGACGCCGTTCCGCAGCGAGAAGAATACCAACTGGGAAGGCGCTTTCCGCGTGCCGACGCTGGTGCGCTGGCCCGGCAAGATCAAGGAAGGGGCTGTTTGCAACGAGATCGTCCAGCACCAAGACTGGCTGCCGACCTTCCTCGCCATGGCCGGCGAGCCCGACGTGACGGACAAGCTGAAGCGCGGCCACAAGGCCAACGGCAAGACCTTCAAGAACCACGTCGATGGCTTCAACCTGCTGCCCTATCTCACCGGCGACGAGAAGAAGAGCCCGCGCAACTTCTTCTTCTATTTCAGCGACGATGGCGACGTGCTGGGCCTGCGCTTCGACAACTTCAAGATCGTGTTCATGGAGCAGCGCTGCCCGGGCACCATGCAGGTCTGGGCGGAGCCGTTCACCAAGCTGCGCCTGCCCAAGATCTTCAACCTGCGCACCGATCCCTACGAGCGCGCGACTCACGTCGAACACCTACTACGACTGGTTCGTGCACCACGCCTACTTCATCTACGTGGCGCAAGCGGCCGCAGCGAGATTTGCGTCGACCTTCAAAGAATTCCCACCGGCGCAGCATGCCGCGAGCTTCACCGTCGACGATGCATTGAAGGCGATGGAAACGGCGGGAAGCGGCGCCAGCCACTGATGCGCCAGGCCAAACCGAAGATCGTCATGTGAGCGGAGATATGTCATGGCAACAACGGTAGGCAATGACCCGAGACGCTCTCACCCAGGGTTGATGCTGCACGCATTGGCCAAGAACTGGTGGCTGGTGCTGCTGCGTGGGATCTGCGCGGTGGTCGTCGGCCTGTTGGCCTTCATCTGGCCTGGAGCGACACTGTTAGCGCTGGTGATGCTCTACGGCGCTTTCGCCATCGTCGACGGCATCTTGGCGCTGAGTGCCGCGATCTCCGGCGATACGCCGACGCCGCGCTGGTGGCTCGCGGTCGTAGGGATTATCGGTGTCATCGCAGGCTTGGTGGCATTCCTCTGGCCCGGCCTGACTGCCGCCGTTCTGCAGATCTTCATCGCCGTGTGGGCGATCATCACCGGCATCATGCAGATGGTGGGCGCGTTCATGCTGCGCAAGGAAATCGATGACGAGTGGTATCTCATCGCCGCCGGCGCGCTGTGGGTCGTATTCGGGCTGGTGCTGGTGCTCAAACCGGCCGTCGGCGTGTTCGCCCTGCTCTTCACGATCGGGTCGTTCGCGATTATCTACGGCGCGCTGCTGATCTCGTTTGCTCTGAGGCTGCGTACGCATAGCCACGCAGTCGCACCCTGAAGCGGTGGACCGATGCTGGCCGAAGCAGGCGAGGTACTGAGCCGCATGTGGGAGCACATGCTGGCGCGTCCGGATGGGCCTCTGTCGTTCCGCCTCATCCTGCAGCCGACAATGGCGGCGCTCCTGGCCATTGGCGACGGCATCAAGGACGCACGCACCGGCCGCTCACCGTACTTTTGGACCGTGCTACACGACAGGGAGAAGCGTGTTGCCCGCTTGGAAGAGGGGCTCGCAGCCACTGCCCGCATTCTCGTGCTCGGCCTGGCGATCGATATGATCTACCAGGTCTGGGTGTTCGGAAGGGTCTATCCGACCGAGGCAGCCGTCGTCGCCATCGCCCTTGCCTTTCTACCCTACGCACTCATTCGCGGACCCGTAGAGCGCATCGCCAAGTGGTGGCAAGACCGCCGCGCGCACTCGGCTGAGACCCACCTGCAGAAACCGCAGTGACACACGTCAAGGAAAGCTCGTTCACAGAACGCGCACACTTCGATGATCCCGCGGTCGAGCTTTCCGCGCGCCGCACCGGCATGTCGTTTCAGCGCACGCGCATGAGCGCCGAGCGCACGCTGATGTCGGTGATCCGCACGTCGCTTTCGCTCATCGGCTTCGGCTTCACGATCTTCCAGTTCTTCGACCATCTGCGCGAGTCGAACATCATGACCGGCAGCGGGGACGCGCCCCGCACCTTCGGCCTGTCACTCGTCTTTCTCGGCGTTGCCATGCTGGTCGTCGGCATCGGCTATCACATCGAGTACATGCGCGGCCTGCGTGAGGAACGCGCGCGGCTGAAGCGCGAGCACCTGATCCACGGCGAAAGCGCCTATCCCGTCTCCATGACCCTGATCATCGCGGTGCTGCTGCTGGCGATAGGACTGCTGGCGATCGTAAGCATGGTTTTCCGGACAGGTCCTTTCGGCTAGCGGGTTGCGTCAGTGAGGTAGTGTGCAATGGCCAATGTCTTGGACGTTCCCCGACAGAAGCGCCCGAGGCAAGGCAGCCGCAAGCCCTGGGACGAAACCATGACCTGGATCCCCGGTGGCACCTTCACCATGGGCTCCGACCACCACTATCCGGAGGAAGCTCCCTCGCACAAAGTGATCGTGGAGGGCTTCTGGATCGACCGCACGCCAGTGACCAACCGAACATTCCGAAGCTTCGTCGATGCCACCGGCTACGTGACCCTGGCAGAGGTGCCGCCCGACCCCAAGGACTATCCCGGCGCCCTACCGCACATGCTCTATGCCGGCTCGCTGGCGTTCCGTCGGCCACTCGAGCGCGTGCAGGTCGATCACTGGCAGGCCTGGTGGACTTTCTTGAAAGGTGCCAACTGGCGCCACCCGCAAGGCCCTGGCAGCAGTGTCGACGGGCTGGATGACCACCCCGTTGTCCACGTCGCATACTGTGACGTGCTGGCCTACGCCAGCTGGGCCGGCAAGGAGCTGCCGACGGAAGCGGAGTGGGAGTTCGCAGCGCGCGGCGGGCGCGAGGGCGCCGAGTTCGCCTGGGGCGACAAGCTATCCCCGGGCGGTCGCATGATGGCCAACTTCTGGCAGGGCGCTTTCCCGTGGGAGAACCTTGCCGAGGACGGCTACGAGCGCACCTCTCCTGTCGGCACCTATCCGGCGAACCGCTATGGGCTCCACGACATGATCGGCAACGTTTGGGAGTGGACCACCGACTGGTTCAACCCCCGCCACGCGGCCGATGCCGGCAAGCCGTGCTGTACTCCGCTGAACCCACGCGGCGGGCGCAAGGATCTGAGCTACGACCCCTGCCAGCCGGATACCACGATCCCCCGCAAAGTCCTGAAAGGCGGCTCGCATCTATGCGCGCCCAACTATTGCCGCCGCTATCGCCCGGCTGCGCGCCATGCGCAGCCGATCGATTCGTCCGCCTGCCATGTCGGTTTTCGCTGTGTCGTTCGCAGCAAGGAGCTGATCGTGGCGGCCAAGGATGAAGTGGAGACCTGCTGCGCGGCCTGATGCGCGATCGACAAGGTTTTGATTGGATGTCGTCGTGAGCCCCTCGGCTCTTTGCAGGTTGGCAGCTCCGATGTCGGCTATTTGCGATCGGAGCCCCTCAGAGTCTTTCTCAGCTGTGCTGCCGTGATGGTAAGCTCGATGGAGGTGCCCTTGCTCACGAACATGTCTGCCGGGATTGCCACTGGGATCGAGCCGAAGCCCATCAGCCGGTCGATCTCGGCAATGACGACGGGCTCCTCGTCGTCGACACCCATTTCCACAACCACGCCCACCCTCTGGCCGTCCGAGGTGAACACGGGCAGGCCGATCAAGGTATCGTCGAGCTGCAACTCCGGCGGCGGCTGAGCCTGCGCCAGCGCGAGCCCCGGCTGCGCCACCCAAAGGAGCGCGGCGAGCACGCTTGTCAGCAGGGCTTTGGTCACGGCGATCATCCTCGGTTCGCCGCCGACGACTTCAGGGCGCGCGTGGACGAGGCTCGCCTACCAGCGGAAGCCATACACCGAACGGTAGTAGGAGCGCCGCCCGTAGCGATAGCCGACCGGCGGCCCATAGCCGTAGACCGGGGCAGCTGCGTAGTAGCCGTAGGCCGGGGCTGGCGGCGCGTAGTAGCCATACGCCTGAGCTGGAGGCCCGTAGCCGTAGACCGGCGCAGGCGGATAGTAGCCATAGGCCGGAACAGGCGGCGCGTAGTAGCCATACACCGGAGCCGCCGGGTAATAGCCGTAGGCCGGCGCCGGCACGTAATAGTAGCTCGGCGCGTTGTAGCCGTACCCGGAGTAGCCGTACCCGGAGTAGCCGTACCCGGAGCAGCCGCCCCATCCGCAAGCAGACGCGGGAGCGCCGGCGGCGGCAATGCTTGTGATGGCGAGGGCAAATCCCAACAAAGCGCGATGGCGCATCGTATGCCTCCTACAAAACCAAGCTCCAGCTCCTCAGGCTATGGGAAAGCCGTCACCTTGGAAGTCCGGGGCAACACCGATCGTTTCTTGGGATTACCCTTATCCCGGTTGCTCCAATGGCGCATTCCGATCGACCATTGAGCGGACACTTGGAGCGTCGCGGTCCTGTCAACCGTCGGAGTCGGAAAGTCTCCGCCAAACCGGTGGGGGAGTTCCGCGAAACCGAGATTCGGCTTCATCGGGGAGCGCGGCCAAGGCTCTGTTGGATTGGTCTTCATCTGTAGGGTCTGGCCGCCCAAACAATCGATAAAAAACCCGATATCGCGAATGCTGGTTCAGGCCGCTGGTAGCGCTCGTCTCGAAGAACGAGAGGAACAGGCAGATGTTAAGGTCGATTGGATGCAAACTTGCTCTTGGTCTCGTAGGCGTGGCATTTGCCAGTGCGTCCGCCGCTGCAGACAGCTACATGAGCCGCCGCGGATACTACGGCTACGCGCCGCCCGCTAACTACGGTTATGCACCACCCCGTGCCTACGGCTATGCGCCCCGTGCCTACGGCTATGCACCACCCCTGCCAACGGCTACGCGCCCCGTGCCTACGGCTATGCACCACCCCGTGCCAACGGCTACGCGCCAGCCGGTGCCTACTACGCGCCACCCGGTGCCTACGGCTACGCGCCACCCGGTGCCTATGGCTACGCGCCACCCGGCGCCTACGGCAACGCGCCCCCGGCCCTATGGCTACGCGCCGCCCGGTGCCTATGGCAACGCGCCCGGTGCCTATGGCTACGCGCCACCCGGTGCCTATGGCAACGCGCCCGGTGCCTACGGCAACGCGCCCGGTACCTATGGCTACGCGCCACCTGGTGCCTACGGCTATGCGCCACCCGGTGCCTACGGCAATGGACTGCTTCCCGCTTATGGCTACGGGCCCGAGGACTACAACTACCGCACGTATCCGGCGAACAGGACCCCGCCTTCCAATCCCTACTACTTCGGGACGAGTCCCTGGTGGCATGAGCAAGAGCTCATAGGCCATAACTGATACGGCGGCAGCTTTGGAGCTTGCTTGCCGGGCTTCTGCCCGGCAAGTGGCCAGGCTTGTCCCTCTGTGTCGTGGCGGTCGGATCAGACGGACAGACAATAGGGACGGCGTCCCACCGCCTTGTTTCTACTGTGGCAACATGAGCTTTGACACAGCCTTCAGTCCTGGCAGCGCTGAGTTCCGACGCTTGGTTGATGCAGTGGCGCCTGCGAAGCACTGCCGGAGGCTGGCGCAGCGTTCGGCGCTGGACGGATGCGTCGGCGTCGCACGCACGATTCCCAAATGAGCGGCAGATCTGCTCAATGCCCTGCTGCCCGATCCAGCCCTGCCGTACGCCTTGCTTCACGGCCCAGCAATCAGCACCGATCTCGCTGCTGCCGACGTGGTGATGCCCGCACTCGTGATGGAACACGAAGAGCCGCACCGTGTTCGACTGCCGGTTGAGCAGGTGCGGGTTGAGCACGAGCACACCGGGGGCCGCCAAACCGAGATTGGGGAGCGCAGCGTCGAGCACGTTGCGCACGCCACCGCACCGAAGCGCGCGGCCGGCAATCCTCAGTTGTCCATCGCGCTGAAGGTCCACCAACGATGAGGCCTGCCCGGTCTGACTGTCGAAGCCCGAAAGCAGGCACAGTGCGGCAAGCGCACCGCCAAGTCGCAAACGCATTGTGATCTTCCCTCGAATTTTCAGTGCCCAGGGATCACAAGCCAGGACAGATTGGTTCAATTGCGGCAGCTTGGGCCTAGCAGCCGCGAACAGGCCGCGATTGACCAAGATTTGGGTGCAGCGCATCCCCAATTTGGGGGACGGCTGTCTCGACCGGATGCGACCGTCAACCCGCGAGGGACGCCAAAAGCGTTGTTTTCCGCTCACTGCTGTACACACCCGCAGGGCATCTCCGGCGCGACCCAGTGAATATTCAGTCGGATGAATGCTTGGTGGCATCAATGCAGAGCACGGGTCACATCAGGTGAGAAAATCGCGAACGGGCCGTGGAAGTTTCCGGGAGGCGCCGCCCGCGGACATCGCAGGAAGGGTGCTACCGTGACCGAACTGCTTATTTCTAGAAACGGACCGTGCCGGTGAAAATTGCCCTTGAAGGGTCCGAGAACGGCCCCCGGCCCTGAGTCGCCGGTGAGCTGGCGATAGTCATAGCCCAAGATGCCGATGACCAGGCCCGACGCGATTTCGCGGCCCAAGGCCCACTCGAAATGAAAGTCGGTGCCGCTTGATAGTCGGTATCCTCGTTCTCGAAGTTGAACGTCACGCCAAGCGCGCCATTGACCTGCCATTTGCTCTTTTTGTCGGCCACCGTGAAAGCCCAACCCGTATCGATGCCGGGCCGGTTGAGCCCAATGTTCGGATTGAAGCCGTTCTCGTATCTGCCGGTAGGCAGAACTCCTTGGAGATAGACAAGGTGCGAAAGAGCCCCGTGCTCCCATCCGAGTTGCACGCGAGCGTTGACATCGCCGAGACCCCAGCCGTCGGTTTGGCGCGTGGCTGTGGCCGCCCCGACTGCGACTCCTGTCTCAATATCGATATGGCCGACAGGAACGGTCACCGACAATCCGAGGTGACCACCAAGAACTTTTCGTTCGGGAACGTAGAGGCCGTTGAGCGCCGCCTGGAAGAATTCCACGCGAGCACCATTGGTAAAGAGCACGCCTCCAATGGTTATGTTGCCCTTGATGTCTCCGGTGTAGTACCCCCCAATGAAGGATACGTAGGAGCCGGGGGGGGCGTCACACCGGCATTGAATCCCGTACCCCCAAGGCCATAAGTGGAGAACGCGAATTCACCCGCCTTCACTGCCGCAGCCGAAGTCAGAAGAAGGCTGCACAAGCCCACCTTCGCGATCCAAGAAGCCATTGCGCGCATGCCGAGCGCCCCCAACACCGTGTGCAATTCGAGCGTGTGCGACACTCGATCCCATAGTGCGATTCGCCGGGCCGGTGTGTTGCGCCGTAGCGTCGTGGGCAGAGGATAAATTCTGCCCTGTTGTGTCTACCCGCCGGATCAAGCACGCGTGCGTCGATTGCTTCCCCGCGCAGCCGGATTGAACCCCAAGGCGACGTTGGCCGCGAACACTCCGACCCAGACAATTGCCTGACCAGGCGCTGCTCGATTGAGCAAACCTCATCCACCAAGGACTTGCGCCTTCGCGGCACTGCCAAGGCCGACCCCTCGGGGCGGCAAGAGATCACGTCCCCGAAATCCGGGTCTGTGTTGATACGCCGCGGCGGCCCATTCAGCGACAATTGCCTTGCTGTGCAAATTGCACGGAGGAAGCAATGCCGCTCAAGGAATACAAGCCTGGCCAAGCCTTCAGCGGCGTGATCGGCCGAACCTTCGACGTTTCCCAGCCCGCGTGGCCGGCGCCCAACCGGGCGAAGGACGGCGCCCCCAACGTGCTGTTCATCGTGCTCGACGATACCGGCTTCGGCCACCTCGGCTGCTACGGAAGTCCCATCAGCACTCCCAACCTCGATGCGCTCGCCGCCGACGGGCTGCGCTACAGCAACATGCACACCACCGCGCTGTGCTCGCCGTCGCGCTCATGCATGCTGACGGGGCGAAACCACCACTCGAACGCCATGGCGTGCATTACGGAAGGCTCGACGGGCTATCCGGGCGGCAACGGCATCATCCCGTTCGAGAACGGGTTCCTGTCGGAGATCCTGCAGCAGCACGGCTACAACACCTACGCCATCGGCAAGTGGCACCTCACACCCGCGGAACAGACATCGGCGGCTGGTCCCTATGACCGTTGGCCGTTGGGCCGTGGCTTCGAGCGCTACTACGGCTTCCTCGGCGGCGACACCCACCAGTACTATCCGGAGCTGGTTCGCGACAACAGCCAGACCGAGCCCGAGAAGACGCCGGAAGAGGGCTATCACCTCACGCCAGACCTGGTCGACAAGGCGAGGGCGATGATCGCCGATGCCAAGCAGGTCGCGCCGAACAAACCCTTCTTCATGTATTTCTGCACCGGCGCAATGCACGCGCCGCATCACGTACCCAAGGAATGGGCCGACAAGTACAAGGGCAAGTTCGACGACGGCTGGGACGCCTATCGCAGACGCGTCTTCAACAACCAAAAGCAGCTCGGGCTCGTGCCTCCGAGCGCCAAGCTCGCGCCCCGCGACCCCGACGTGCAGGACTGGGAAAAGCTGCCGGCTGACGAGCGGCGGCTGTATGCGCGGATGATGGAGGTGTTCGCCGGCTTCCTCGAGCACACCGATCACCATATCGGCGAGCTGATCGCGTTCCTCAAGGAGATCGGCGAGTACGACAATACGCTGATCATGGTGATCTCCGACAACGGCGCCAGCGCCGAGGGCGGTCCGCACGGCTCCGTGAACGAGGGCAAGTTCTTCAACAACGTGCCGGACGACCTCAAGCAGAACCTCGCCGCCATCGACGACATCGGCGGACCGAAATACTTCAATCACTACCCGTGGGGCTGGACGTATGCCGGCAACACGCCGTTCCGGCGCTGGAAGCGAGAAACCTACCGCGGCGGCGTGTCCGACCCGTTCATCCTCAGCTGGCCAAAGGGCATCAAGGCCAGGGGCGAGGTGCGCACGCAGTACTGCCACGCCATCGACATGGTGCCGACCGTGCTCGATGCGCTCGGCATCGAGCCGCCGGCGCAAATTCGCGGCGTCACGCAGTCGCCCATCCAGGGCTTCAGCTTGAAGTCGTCCTTCGACAATGCGAAGGCACCATCGCTGCACGTCACCCAATACTTCGAAATGTTCGGCCATCGCTCGCTCTATCACGATGGCTGGCGTGCGGTGTGTCCGTGGCCTGGAACCTCGTTCGCCGAGTCCGGCATGTCCTTCGGCGCTCCCATAGACTACGACGAACTCATCGAGCTCGATGCCAAGGGTTGGGAGCTTTACAACGTCGTGGAGGACTTCGCCGAGACCAAGAACCTCGCGCAGAAGGAGCGCGAGAGGCTGATCGCAATGATCGGTATGTGGTACGCCGAGGCCGGCAAGTACAATGTGCTGCCGATCGACAGCCGCGGCACGCTGCGCTTCGCCGACCCGCGGCCACAGATCGCGGCCGACCGGAAGAAGTACATCTACTACCCGGGAACGCAGATGGTGCCGAGCAACGCGGCGCCGCGACTAACCAACGTCAAGCATTCAGTATCGGTGCACGCCAACGTGCCCAAAGGCGGGGCGCAAGGCGTGCTGTTCTCGATGGGCGGCAACGATGGCGGCTTCGCGTTCTATATGCAGGACGGCAAGCTCACCTACGGCTACAACTACGTCGCCGACAAGCGCTTCAAGGTGCAGTCGAACGGCGGCGGAGTTCCCGAAGGCGACCACATCTTCAGCTTCGAGTTCACGCCGACGGGCAAGCCCGACATCCCGAAAGGCAAGGGCGTTCCGGCAAAGGTGAAGCTGTTCGTTGACGGCAAGGCCGTGGGTTCCGGCGACTTGCCGGTGACCATTCCAATATCGCTGGGTCTCTCGGCTGGTGTCTGCGTCGGCAGCGACGCCGGCTCCCCCGTCATGGAGGACTACGCGGCGCCCTTCGCGTTCACCGGTACGGTGAAGAAGGCGCTGATCGACGTCTCCGGCGAGGCCATTGAGGACATGCAGGCGAAGATGCGAATGTATCTCGCGCGGCAGTGACCCGGCATCGATCCGGGGCTTCACGATGCCAATGATGAGCAAGGCGCGATGACAAGAGGCATACTGATGGCACACGGGGACGGCGTGACGCCTGCCGGGCCGGTCATTCCTGCAATCGCGAAGACACCGGCCCGCTGACAGGCCATGTGCTCGGCAACATTTGTAGCAGGCTCTCGTGCCTACGCCTTTACCGCGGCAAGGCTCACGTTGCGATTTCGCAGACGTTGCTGTCGCCGCTCGCAGTTTCGCGGCGCTGGTCTCTCGCCGCGCCGCGGTCTTGGCGATGTTGGATTTCTGCCTAAGGACACGTGCCCGACCAACAACGCAATCGGTTCGCGCGCGACCTGCCGGCAACGTCTCACAGGCGCCCTGCGCGGTGACGGCGTCCGGGACGATAAGCGTCATGCATGCCAGCGCAGTGATGCCGACCAGTATCTGGGCGAGCTTGCGAAGCATAGGCCAGCATGGTGTTAGGGTCTCGCGATTTCCGGCATCCGCATGAACCCTGAACTGAACGGTTGGCTGACCGTGGCACGTCACGGAATTGGAAGGGGATATCATGTATCTTGGATGCCTTTGGTAATGGATATTGGAGGGTGAGGTCGCGGATTTTGGGTGCCACGTGGCGCACGGAAATTGAATGGTGTGCGCACGGCGCGGGGCGTGGTTGAGCGGCGACAAGGCTCTGGTATCCGCCTCGCTGCAGGCATACAGTTGCGGGGTCATGAGGGACGGCGAATGGGGGCTTTCATCAGGAGGAATGCCCATGCCCATTTACATCTCCCGCGGCAAGTTCACGACAGATGCGGTCAAGGGAATGCTCGCGAAACCCGAGAATCGCGAGGAAGTGGTTGCCAACCTCTACAAGAGTGTCGGCGGAAAACTCATAGGCTGGTACCTGACCTTCGGCCGCCACGACTGGCTGGTCATCGGCGAGTTCCCTGATGAGAAGGCCGCGGCTTCCGCGATCCTTGCCGCTGCCGCAGGCGGCAGTCTTTCCGACATCGAGACGACTGTTGCAATGACCGCCAAGGATGCTGCGTCGACTTTTGAAGCCGCAGGGAAAGCGGCAAAGGGCTTCAGGAACGCGGGACGCTCCTAGAGTCTTTCCGCTCTTAGTGGAATCGCGAGGGATTCCCAAATCAGGGGCGATCTGATTCAAGCTGCGTGCTGGAGCGGAGGCCAGCACGCGATGGCTCGACCCTACTCTCTCGACCTGCGTGAGCGTGTGGTTTCGCAGTTGGAGCGCGGCCTGTCGTGTCGGCAGGTGGCGCGGCTCAACGACATCGCCCCATCGACAGCGGTGAAGTGGCATGGCCGGATGCGCGAGGCTGGCAGTCCTGCGTCCAAGCCGATGGGTGGCAAACGGCCCTATCTGCTCGCAGGCGAGCGCGAGTGGCTGCTCGCCCGCCTCCGGAAAAAGCCGGACCTGACGTTGCACGAGCTGCTGGACGAATTGGCCGAGCGCGGCATGGTGGTAGCCTGCGACACGCTTTGGCGCTTTCTGAAGCGCGAGGGCGTCAGCTTCAAAAAAAACCGTGCTCGCCTGCGAGCAGGACCGGCCTGACGTCGCCCGCCGTCGCCGGTGGTGGCACCGGCTGCAGCCGCGGCTGGCGCCCGAGCGCCTGGTCTTCATCGACGAGACGTGGACCAAGACCAACATGACCCGCACGCACGGCTGGTGGCGGCGCGGCGAGCCGTTGAAGGCGAAAGTGCCGCACGGCCACTGGCGCACCACCACCTTCCTGGCAGCCCTGCGCAATGACGCCATCACCGCGCCGCTCGTGCTCGACGGCCCGATCAACGGCGAGACCTTCCGCGCCTACGTCGAGCAGGTGCTGATCCCCACGCTCGAGCCCGGCGACATCGTCGTGATGGACAACCTCGGCTCGCACAAGGGCGCCGAGGTGCAGCGCCTGCTCCGCGCCGTCGGCGCCAGGCCGCTGTTCCTGCCGCCCTACTCGCCCGACCTCAACCCGATCGAGCAGGCCTTCGCCAAGCTCAAGACCCTGCTGCGCAAGGCCGACGAGCGCACCGTCGAAGGAATGTGGAACCGCATCGGCAAGCTCATCGACCGCTTTACGCCAACCGAGTGTGCGAACTACTTCCGCAACGCTGGATATGGTTCCACATAAGTCGGAAGGCTCTAAAGGTGGCCGAGCGGCTAGCGTCTGGTTCGCGTCAGCTCATGAGCAAGGAAACCTGTCGCTGACGGGCGCGAACTATTGCGCGATGCGAGCGGCAACTGCGTTATTCGTACGACGCCGAGTTTGAGTTCTTGGTGGATTTCGGGGGGCACACGGGCTCGCTTGCCCATCCATCGTGGGTTGTGGTCTACCAACTGTTCCAAGCGCAAGGCTGCGAAGCTGGCGGCAGCGAAAAGAGTGATCCGCATCGGCTGGGGCGCTGTTCGGTTTTTGGTGGAGGAGTAGCCGCTGGTGACGCTCCGGTCTTGGTCATTTAGAAGCAAACCACGATCAGGCGCTGACCGACGTCAGTGGTGCCGCCACTTTTTGCGTCTTGATGTGCTGCCGGTCTTTGCACGGTGCTCGAGCTCGGTTGCCAGCGTGATCAGCCGCTGAATGAGCGGTCGGATCTCGGGAATGGCTGCCTGAAGACGAGAGACTTCCGCGCGCTCAGTATCCGTGATGGGCTCCTTTTGCCAATGGGTGAGCTGCAAAGAGTGCGCGAGCAACAGGTCGAGCGCATCTTTCGCTTCTTGAAGGTTGAAGGAGACTATGGGCACCGGCAATACCGCGTTGCGATCGAGCAAGAGAGTTCTGATGCGCGAGATATCGCGTTTCAGGGTGCCGGGCGCGCTGTCGATGAGTTCGCGGATCTCCGGAAGCGCGGATATGGGTTTCAAAGTAGGTGATGATCCAAGGGACGGATTGGTGGTGTGGTGGCGGGCGGAGCCGCGGTTGAGCTGTGAGCCGCTGCCGGTTCGGTGGACACCGACCTAAGCTGATCGCGCTCGTTGTTCGAACTCCGTCGGGCTCAGATAGCCGTTCGCGGAGATCCCGCCGGTGCTTCGCAATGAAGGAGAACATCATGTCTGGTCCCTCGCGAAGTAGGCGGCGGCTTTTTTTAGGATGTCGCGTTCGGCCTTCAGCTTCTGCACTTCGCGGCGCAGCCCCTCGATCTCGGCTTGCTCAGGCTTCATTCGCAAGGTGCGCATCCATGATGCCCATTGGGACACCGGAGTTTCACAAGCGGTATGTCGCGCTGCTTGCCGAAAGCAAAGCCGGTCGTCGCAGCTCAAAACGATTTTCGGGTGGCGGTCGGATCGCGAGCCCGAGCGCTACACTCAGGCAGCGGATCGCAAGCGGCTCGGCAACGACGCGGATCGGCTGCTCGCTCGACCCAAAGCGTGAACGCGACGTGTCTCAAAACTTCCAGCGAAGTGTCTCAACGAGGCTCGCGCTGTTGATTTGCTTGAGCATTCCGAATGGGTGGCGCCCCGTAGGGGGTTGGGGTAGTCGAGCATCTCCAATCGGTTAGCATCAGGTGGGGAAGCCGATCGTTCCTCCGCTTTCTGCGGCTTTCTTCTATTCCGCTTCCCCACCTTTCTGGGTGTGGGGATAACAAGCTTCCCTGTCTCTTCCGCCTGTTATCCTTGCGACATGGACACCCCGACAAGCCGCGACCTGTCGCGACAGGTCGCGACAGGCGGCGACATGGATTACACCCTGTCGCTCGACGAAGTCGCCCAGCTCTACGCCAAGGCTGGCCACCCTCGCACACTCAGAACCCTCCAGCGCTACTGCGCCAGCGGCCACCTCGACGCGCAAAAAATGGCGACAGCACTGGGCGACAAGTACTTGGTGACGCCGCAGTCTGTCGCCCGGCACATCGCTCAAATCGAGGAGCTCGGATCGGTGGACCCTGTCGCGACAGGTCGCGACCTGTCGCGACAGGTCGCGACATCTGTCGCCCACCAACAAAGCCAAAAAATCGAGGAGCCACTACCCGCGACAGGGCACGACAGGCCGCGACAGGCGGCGACAGAGGAAGGGGAGTTGTCGCGCTATGTCGCGCAGCTCGAAAAGCGGATCGAAGAGAAGGACGTCATGATCGATGTTCTGCGCGGTGAGCTCGGGCACCGCAATGACGAGATCATCCGGCGCAACGAACGCGAGCGCGAGACCAACATCCTCATCCGCGGGCTCCAGAACTCTTGTCCTGCAACTACAGCCTGGCAGGGCACGCACGACCGACGTCTTGGATGACGATCCAATGATGAGGGCAGTGGGGAAGGCGCTCAGCCCGTCCAACCTACGCAGTAGTCGCTCACCTTGACAATCTCGGCTTTTCGTGTCGCAAAATAGATGTTGTGCAACGTATACAGATGGTATTGCCAGACGCTTCCCGATCGCCTCGCGTAGCTCGCTACGTAGCTACCCGCGGCCGCTTGTCAAAACAGTAGCGAGCTAGCGTGCTACCCGGTGCGTGAATAAATCTCGCTCGATATCGGAACACGTCCGATAGCGGAGCTAGTCGGACATGTCCGATATGGCTCGATGACATGAAGAGCGTGCAACCCCTACAATCGCCCCTACGTTCGCTTTGTAGGGTTTGAGGGAAGTGATTGTAGGGGTGAGGTACCGACAAAAATCCTTGAAATGCAACGCAATCAGCCCCCCGCCGTCGGGACTCGGCTCTGCTGCGCAGCCCGACCAAGTGCCGCCACCCCGCAATACGCGAGTACAGCGGTACACTGAGCGGGGCTGGCGGCCCTCGGCGCTGAAAATCATAGTCGGGCGGAGTACCCCTCCTTGTTTTCTAGCGCCTCGGCTGTCGGCACTTGGGTCGGGCTGCTCCAAAAACATAGTCGGCGCTAAAGCGCCTCCTTGTTTTTGGGCGCCGACGGCGGGGGGCTAGATTGCGAGGGGGCGCGCTTTTCGAACACGTCACGATAGTCCTCGCATGGCTGCGGGCTATCGAACGCGTCCGAAGTCGCCGCGCCAGTTCCCTCGAGCTGCGGCCCGAGGGCCGAGCAAGGAGCGGCGAAGCCGCACAAATAGATTGCTACCCGAGCGGGTGGGTGCTCGGGGAGCAAACCACTTCCCTGCCGAGCGCAGCGGAGACAGACAGAGCGTGAGCTGGGACACGCTCCTTTTGGCGCACGAGTGCGCCAGCTTCACCCAACTTCATGAAGCAGAGCGCTCAAGAATGCATGAAGGAGACCGCGAAGCGGTCCGATTGATATCCCCGAGACGGATGCCGCTGCCGCCGGCTCTTTTCATGGTCGATGCCCCAGCACGCGCGCCGCCGTCAAGGCACCCAGCGCGTTCCTGCACGCGCCAGATTTCGCATTGGGTTCCCCGCCTCTGACTCCGTCGCGCGGCTGGGGCGCTGGAGTTTAGAGCCGGCGAGCAGCCACCGGCTGGTCGAGCATTACCAGCCCTAACTTCCCTACCCTATGCCCAACAAGCAACCGAGCTTCGCCGAGCGGTGCGCGCAGATGCACGACGCCGCCGAAGCAACTCAAGACCATCGCGGAGATTGTCGCGCTCGAAGCGATCCGCATGGCCGCCGCACAGAAGCGCTTTTCGGAGCGCCGTGGCGACAAACGCGAACGGCGGGCCCGCTAGAGCCCGCCGCCATTACCCGTCCGTTCCCTTAACTCTAATTGTACCATGCCGACACCTTACGACGAGCCAGTGGACAGCGAGGCGGGCTCGTGCCCGACCTGCGGCCAGCCGATCGCCCCAGTGGAGCCGACAGCGCCAGAGGCCGACACCGATTACACCATCTGTGAGTTCTGCGGCGAAGACCTGCCGCACCACCGCTGTCCGGAATCTATCGAAGCTGGAGAGTAAGCTCGACCAAGCCCTTCACGACGCGCACGCTGCAGCGCGTCGTGAAGACCGTCAACCCACCATCCCCCACCATCCGCCCGGAGCATCCTGCGCTGGCATCATCTATTGATCTCCACTACATTGATGTAACCGGTTTGTACAAGGAGAGCGTGTCATGAACGTTGCGCTCGAAAGGCATACTGCTGCAGCAGCTGTGTTGAAACGCAATGAGGAGTACGGAACTCCCTTTGTACTTATGCTGCGAACGTACACGGTCCCGTTTATTGTCACCGAGTGCAAATATGCTCCGGCGCCATTTGATTTCCAAGATTTCGTGTATGACAATATTCACCACGGTGTCGGAGTAGTTAGCATACGTGGAAGTCATTGGTATACTGATACACTGGAGTTTTCGGACCACCCCACTTTACATACCAGATGTCCGGCTCTAATCGTGCCGAACGACGAGTGGAAGTCGATGGCCACTGCGTTAATTAAGTACGCGGCGGTCATTGTTTGCGAAGCGCACTATGAGACCGATGGATTTTGTTGGGAATTGGAGGAGTGCAAAGCGCAGAAGCGAGAGCACGACACTGTAGTGATTCTTCCCGATCCCAATGAGCTTTGGATCAGAAGAATCCTGTACACTTTGGCGGATTCAACAGGATTATTTTCAAGGATGAGATACCGTACCTTGATATTTTCAATCACCCTTCGGCAACTGATCTGTTTCTTCGTGCGTACGTGAAGAACCTCGGCGAAAAGGCGGCCGACCACTTTGGCGAGAATCTCTTAGCGTATACATCGCTAAGGCCAGACTATATTGGCTTCATTCGCGGAGTGACTGGTTTGGGTTCTAGATATCTTGGGGGCGATTTAGTCCGGCAGGCTGTGGTCTATTTTCAGTGCGCCATAAATGCTGGGGCCTACTTTGCCGCCAAAGGTAAACGAGTTTTACCGGAGGAAACCGACTACTTAGTCGTAGCGGCCTTAGGTGCTGCAAAGTGCTTAAGTCATTTGGGAGACAAGAGAACCGCTTTTGACAGGCTGAAACTAGCCGAAACGCTTACCGCATTGCACGGGCTCGACAAGCATGCGCCGCAAATTGAGATCGTTCGAGGTATGCTTCACGAGTTCCGAGCAGAGGATCCTACCGTAACTTGAAGCTTTCCTTGAGCTTTCGCAGCTGATGTTAGTAGAGAGTTGAGCAGTTCCCGTTGTGCGCGCTAGATATGTTCGCTTCACCCCGGAAACCGACGTCACTCCCATCATCGCTTCTGGGCGGGGTTCTCCTTCACGGCAACTTCATCCGCCTGGTGCAGCCACCTGCCCAGTGTTGCCTCGGCAGCTAACGAACCGCAACCGGCGCGGTTACCACATCCGGACTAATTTTTGCCCGCGATGTTGGCTCTGTCAGCTCCGGCCGTTAAGATTTTTCGTGGAGAATCAATTCTCCAATCGATGGTCGAAGCAATGGCTATGCCCCGTCACGTTCGCCAGTCCCTCGTCGTGCTCGCCTCTATATGTTTACTGCTGGCGACCCTCCAGCCCGTGTCGGCGCAGGGGTTGTTTTCGCTGTTCTGGAGCGGCGGCTCACGCGAGGTGGTCTCATTCCACCCATCCCATGCGCCCGGTCAGATCATTGTCAGCTTTGGCGACAAACGGCTCTACTTTGTCCATCGCCGCGGCGAAGCTCTCAGCTACCCAATCGCAATACCGCGCGACAAAAGCCGCTGGCAGGGCGTCACGTCGGTTTCCGACAAGCGCGTGAACCCAGGCTGGACGCCAACGCCGGAGATGCGACGCGAGAACCGCGGCTTCCCGCGCATGTGCCTGGTGGGCACCCGCAAAATCCACTCGGGGTGCGTGCGCTATACCTCGGCTCAAGCATGTATCGCATTCATGGAACGGATGCGCCCTGGACGATTGGTGAAGCGGTTTCTAAGGGTTGCATCCGACTCTACAACGAAGACGTGCTTGATCTCTATCCGCGCGTTCCCATTGGTACGCGCGTAACCGTCACCTGGCGCCGGTACCGAGCCTGACCCTTGTTGGCAGCTGATTTTTTGGCTACGCTTCGTTCGATGTTCGCCATTAGCGAAGCGCAGCGGGGTAGCGGGTAGACCAACTAGCATTACGGCGGGTTTCAGTTTCCGCGCTCTCTTCGGAGGCATCAATAGGCTCGGCTGGTCACCGGGCCTGTTCTGTTTTTCCACAGCCGCCACCGCCACCCGAAGGCGGTGAACTCCGAAGCCTGACACGGCCTTCATGCTAGGATTGGAGCATGGAATACTTCGATAATCCGTTGCTGATAGGGCTCGCGCTGGCGGCCGCCCTATATGCTTTCAAATGGCTGTGTGATCTCACTGAAGTATTGCCCGAACTCCTACTGACGCTCAAAAACCGCCTTCGACAGCTCGCGAGGAACATCCATTCCTATCGTCCAGTGACCAACGACGAAATGGCACTGTTAGGCCGCAAAGCGACATCTCGCGCAGAATTCAAACGACAGGGCGAAATCTCAACACGCCTCTCGGTGCAAGCCCTCCGGCGCGCTGCGCGCGAGCACGAACAGTTCAAAGCAGGTCAGGCACGCATCAACGAGCGAATGCTCCAAGCGCTGCGCGAAGCCGCACAGCAGCCAGGGAACGATCCTTCATGGCCTCGGTAAGAGCAACAAACACTGTCATGCTCGCAGATTTACTTTCTGGATTAAATTGGTGGCGCATTTTGGCCGGTGTTCTAGGTGGGATCGGGATAATTGTGACACCGCTTCTGGTACTAGAGTATCGCTGGTTGACCCAGCAGCCCCCGTGCAGTGACACGTGCTTTCAGGTGATTGAAGATTATGAGCATCCGGCGGTTATTTCTGATCCTCTATGAAAGCCGACTACGACTTCCCCGTTGAACTGCGCGCCATCAGCACCGAGCCGGACGGCTTCGTGATCCCCAACCGCCTCGCCGTCATCCGCACCGACACGATGAAGCCGCTCGGCGTCGTCTCCAAAAAGTACGCGCTCCTCCCCCATGCGGATGTCGTCGATGCGCTGCGTGAGACGCTCAAAGGACAGGAGACGGAGGAGAAGATCCGCCTGACGCACAACGGCGCGCGCATGCACCTTCGAGATCACGCTACCGGACATCACCTTGAAGGTGGAGGGCGACGAGATCGCGATGCGCCTCGGTCGTCGCCAATTCCTACGACGCCTCGCGCAAGGTCAACATCGCCTTCGGCGCGTACCGCCTCGTGTGCTCGAACGGCATGATCATCGGACGCGATTCATCTCCGTCAGCCGCCGCCACGTCGGCGAGGTCTCGATCGATGTCAAGCAGATCCGCAAGCAGATGACGATGCTCACCGAACAGTTCAAGGCGACAGCGCCCACTCATGCAGAAGATGGCCAGCAAGCCGCTTGCCTCGGCCAAAAACTTCTTCGACGCGAAGACGCTGCACATCCCGACCTATCTCACCAAAATTGCGCAGCGAGCAGTTCAAGAAGGAAGAGGATGGCACGGTCTGGGACGCCTACAACGCGCTCACTTTCGCGATCACGCACAAGATGCGGACGCGCCAACCCCGAGCTCGCGACCCGGCTGGGTAAGAATGCGTGGGCCGCGGCGACGGCGCGGCTTAAATAGCGAGTGTAAGTCGCCGTCTTCGGCGCCTTGGATTTCGAGAATTTGCATATTGTTATTTTCGACCTTTTCGGCGCGGTTCGTCTATCGGCTCACCAATCCACCGAACGCGAAACCCTCGAGCTGACGGCCCGTCGCCGCCGGAGCCAGGCCCCATCCGGACGTCGCGTCGCCGATAGAGCTCAAAGAAGACCCGTATCGCATCTTTGAGGTCTTTGGCCGTGCCGTGCCGGTCGTCCGAGACGCGAACTCTCCACTGCCCCTCCCCCTGCCACGCCTCACCCACCTGGACGTCGAGAGCTTTGTCGATGAAAAAGTGGTGTCCCTTCTGGCTCCAGAGCTGGATCGACATCGCATTGATACTCTCAATTCAACCACTTCGGCTTCGTCGTGGGTTCGACAGGCGTAGGGGCAGCAGCCGGCTTTGCCTTCACCGCAACTTCATCTGGCTTCGCCGGAACCTTCGGTGCAACTCTCCCAAACGGCCACCATGATCGCTGCGCAGCAATCGCATCGCGGTTCGTTTCGAGATACGCGAGTGTGGCGCGCACATGAGTTATTAGGTTTTCGCGTGTCGCATCGTTGCCTGCATAGTTATCACTGCGCAGGCGTAGACGTCTCCATCTGCCCCACCACGCCCCGGGCAGCTGGCCAATCCACCGATTGACAATATGTGTCTTCCACCAGAACTCACCGTGACGCGCCTCCGCGTCCTCAAGGACGGTGCGCAAGGCCGCAATCACCGCATCAACATCCGACATCCTCACAACTCCCCACGTAAGCAGAGGTCATACTCGCGTCTTCGCCGCATAGGCCGCATCGAACAGCGCTAAGAGTTTCGCATTCACCCGCGGCAATCCATCAACAACCGCCTTCGCCCAATCAAAGTACTCCATCCGCCGCGCGAGACTCCACTCCGCCGGTGGATTAGCCGCTACGTCGCGCAGATTGCAGATCTTGTCGGCGAGCTTCACGAGCGCACCCTCGCTGCTCATGTGCTGCGCCTGTTCGATCTGCAGGCGCTTGCGCTCCTGCTTGGGCAGCGACTTGTCGTCTGTCATCTCAAGAACGAGGCGCGCGATCTCGTCCCCAAAGAACGTGCGCAATTCCTCTTCGGTTGTCTCGGTGTCTTCAATGGTGTCGTGGAGCGCAGCAGCCGCGAGGATCACTGGTTCGTGTGACGCCAGCGTCAATGCACAGCACGTGCATAAGAGCGATGGGATGATTGATGTAAGGGCTCGCGTCGCTGTCCTTGCGCCGCTGCATCCGGTGCTTCTGCGCAGCGAACTCAACAGCGCGGATCACCAAGCCGATGTCGTAGGGACCCTGCATTACCATACTCTAACACTCTGCAATCCGAACATCGCCCAATTTCCAGAGATTCGGCGCACCAGCCAGACAAGTAGGAGCTGGACCAGCCCCTTCACGATGCGCCGCCTGACAGCGCGTCGTGAAGACCGTCAGACCCCCCACCATCCGCCCGGGGCGGCGAAAATCTCATCCATGAAGATGCTCGCCAACCCGGCGAACGGCGTGCGTTAGACAATGGCCGGCAGGTATTCATCAATGATCTTACGGGCTTTGACTATCCGACTCGTCCCGATCGGTAGCTTCAACTTCCATCACCACGCCTTCCAGGAAATGACGGTACTTTTCGCTCACGAATTTGAGGGCTTCGCCTTTGTCGACCTCATAGTTAAGATGCTCCTGGAAGAACTTCAGCCGGGCCTTGTTCTCATCGAGATTCTGCGCCCAAGTCCTCACCCAGATGGATATGTCCGGCTCGGACGACTGATGCACCATGCCTCGAGGTAGGTGGGTCTGCCTCGCCTTAATCTTCACATGCTCGTCCATATCGTTCGAGACCACCCAGAAATGCCACTTAGTCGTCGCGTCGCGGAACATCTCGTCCTGCGCCACCGAGAAGGCGTAGCCCTCGATTTGCTGTGTATCTTTAGCCGTTAGTACCACCCTCGGAGCCTTCAGCTCGACGACCAGGTGTTCTGTTTCGTTGGGCCTGTGGCTCTTGATCGCGCGCGAGAACATCTGATCGATGATGCCGGTCTTTTGACTGATGTGGCGCACCGGCTCGTCGATCACGATCTCTTCCCCCAGCATCGCCTTGTGCTGTCTCAGAGCCTCAGTGAGACTGCGGTCGCTGACCGACAGGGCATACTCATTTCCGAACAGCCAAGCATTGTCGTTCAGGATCTGGTGGAGCTGCGTCCGCTCTTTGAGCCGCTTCTTCTTATCCGAATTCGAATATGATTGCCTCAAGTCCCTGTATCGTCTTCAAGCGTTCGGTTATGGTTCTTGACGCACTGATGATCGACGGCAGCGAGCTCTCTTGAAGGAGTTCCGCAAATTCCGTCCGCTGCTTGGTCGGGAGCTTCAGCACTTCCGTCAAAATCATTTGTAGTTCGCGTGGGCTCGTTTCGATCGCCGCGCGTAGGAGGCGCAGATGCAAGGCGCGGTTCTTTGTGCCACCGGTATCGAACTCCGCAATGTGTTCGCTCGCCCCCACGGCGATCATCTCGAATACCTGCCGCTCCATTTCTTCAACCGGCGATGCCGATTTGCCCTCGAAGGGGTAGGTCTTCTCTTCCTTCCAGCGCTCGACCACTGACCGCGGAATCTAACGAAACCGCATCATTTTGGACTCGCTGCGGGAGCGCGTGGCCCCACAAGGACGGAAAAGGTCTGAACGTTCAGATCGCCTCCGGTCTTTCGGTGTCCGGTCGGCTCGTCTTGCGCGAGTACACCGACGAGGACGTCAAAGAGGAAGAGCAGCAGAAGGCAAAGCGCAAGAAGTAGCGCGCATCTCACGGCCCCGCGCACCACTAGCGCGGGGCAATTCTTTTCCCGCTCACCACCCGTTGCCCGATTGGCGGGCACCGGCAGTGAGCAGGAGAACATGATGAGCAAACCGAACGGAGCGACCGTGTTTGCGCTCAAATCGTGGACGATCAAAGCAAGTAGCGATGGCAAGGCGTTCTTCATCAGCCCCAGCGTCGCTTTTGACGACAAGCCGACATGGAGCAAGCGCTACCGATCCCTTCAAGCTGCGTGTGCAGCGATATCGCGCAAGCTCGCGGAGGAATGGACGGCGCGCAATGCCCGTCGGCAGAAATTCCGTCGCCGCACGGAGCGCACACGATGAGCGATCAATTCGCGTTCACCAGCCTGATCGAGGAAATGGAAGCGGCGGAACACGCGAATCACCGCACGAAGGTGCACGCATGGTTTGACGCGCTCTCGGCGCACCAAAAACAGGAGCTCAGCTCAATGTTCGCATCCTCGGAGTGGCTGACCTGGCAGGCGCTCAGCGCCGCCGCTGGTGACCATCACAGCTCCCTACGCATGGCCGCAGGCTTGGAGCGCGGCATGTAGGCCGCCTCGGTGAGGAGTTCGATGGCGAAACTGATGGAGCAAAATCCAACGCCGGCGCGACACGCGCCGGCTTTCCTTTTGGATAGGCTCCGTAGGGCAGACTGCCTGGTACCCTTTATTGATACACACCGGGCGAGCCAGGTCCGCGAGGCCTCATATAGTTCCACCTCAGTATGCGCTCTCGATAGCACCTGAGGAGAAAGGACTCAGCACTTTGCAGCGTGGTCTCCCAGAGCCTGTGGTTAGGCGGCGCGTTGTCGTTTGCATCAATAGGATCGAAAGGGATCTGATAAGCGGCTTTTGCTGCGGCAAGTGGATGCCCAAGAGCGTCGAATGGCGTTTTCCACACAAGCTCCGCGCGGAAGAAAAGGTCGGGATGAGGAGGCGATGTGTACCCTATATGCCGAAACTCGAAACGGCAAAATTCGGACTTAATGTACCCGGGAGACACAAAGGCAATCAGCGAAATGCATCTATCGATTGCGCGAGCCAACTCCTCCCGAAGTTCTTCATTGCTGCCATCAAAGTTTCCAATTTCAGCAAGGTCCAACCAGAACGGGTGAGACTTAAATCCTCTCTTGTGTAGCTCCTTGATAAAATGCTCCACGTGCGGTTTGATTGTCCGCACTTCCTGCTCTCGCGTTGTGTAGCTGACAAAGAAGTGATAACGGAAGGGTTCGGGATGCAACATCTACAAACCCTGTTGGTGACGTCGGCTTCGCAACCAACCTAGTGGCTTGAGCAGCTCCCGCCAAGTGGCAACACCGATTTGCAGCACAGCTACGCCGTGCTATACTGTCCGTATACGTATGGCCATCGCGATTACCGATACTCACAAGCTCATCAGCAAACTGCAGCAGCGCGGATTTTCGGCGCAACAGGCTGAAGGGATCACGGAGGCACTCCGCGAGCTCGACGCGTCAGGCCTTGCAACAAAGGCGGACCTGCAGGAACTGAAAGTCGATATCATCAAGTGGATGACAGGGGCGCTCCTGGCGCAAGCCGCCCTCGTCGTCGGCTTGCTGCAACTGCTTGAGTAGGAGCATGACCAATCTCCAGCTCGCCACAAGACTCGATCTGTTGGTCACGAAGACCGACTTCGAGAAA
Source organism: uncultured Alphaproteobacteria bacterium (assembly GCA_963756735.1). Classification (GTDB taxonomy): domain Bacteria; phylum Pseudomonadota; class Alphaproteobacteria; order Rhizobiales; family Hyphomicrobiaceae; genus AWTP1-13. The sequence goes on along the minus strand of CAVWOY010000029.1, from coordinate 31,781 downwards.
GCGCTCCACCGTCAGACTTGGGGCCTCATCGGCGTGATCTTCGCGCAAGCCGCCTTCATCATCGCAGTCCTGCAATTCCTCCAGTAGTGTATGGATGAGAGCGGACTTCTCACCAGGACCGACCTATCGGCGGAGTACTGAATGTTACCGTTTTTTCACATCTGCGACATAGTGGCGGCAAAGGAAACAGCCGGTTTCCGCGGGCGTTATCCGAACATCACGTTGAGGAGAAGGAATAGCACGCCGAACCTCTAGCAAAGGAGTTCGCAAATGAAATCGCTCCCCATCGCAGTAGCGCTCGCGCTCGGACTGGCATCTGCGGCACTGGCGCAAACACAGCCGCCCGCATCATCAACAACAGCCCCAAAAACTGCGAGTGCGGCCGAGGCCAAGTTCAAGTCCGCTGACACGAACAACAACGGAGCGCTTGAGGGCGCCGAGCTGAATGCGTTCAAGTCGACCTTGGCACAAGTCGATACCGACAAGGACGGCAAGCTTACTCGCGGCGAGTTCGACGCGGGCGTAAAGGCCGGCCATATTAAGTGACGCTCTGCCTTCGTAGTGGGCTGCGCTCCTGACCGGGAGCGCAGCCTTCGCTTTGAGGCGCCGCGGCTAGCCGAGACGCCGAAAAACCACGCGGGGCCGGGATATTTCGCGCACTTCCGAGATGCTTCGAGCCGAACAGCGACATGCGTCGAAGTAGTACCTTAGTCCATTCTGGTGAAGCGGCCAGCAAGGCGGCAATCACTCAACACCATGACTTTACCGGTGTGGGAGAGATTACACCGCTCCTGCGGCCACTCCTTGCCTCCAACTCGCTTGTATCGGAACTCTTTCGAGCCTGCGGTCCAATAACCAGTTTCTGCGTCGTACGTGTATTCCGTCGTCGTCAGCGTGAGGGTCTTCTGGCCCTGCCACGTTGAACCTGCGATGGGATGCGGCGGCGAGCCCATGGGCGTGCTGCAACCCGCAAGCGTGAGCGTAAGTAGTAACAGGTTCCGGTTCATCATGGTCACTACCCGCAGAATGCGGCGATGCCTTGATCAGTAGACCTCCCTGTGCACAAGCGGCCTTCACGGTCTCGCCGCGCGGTACAATGCCGAGATGACGGAAAACCCCACAACGGCGGGGATGTTTCGTCGCCCTTCCAACGTCTCCCTACAAGACATTTTCCGTTAGCGGCACTGCCGCCGTTTCGGGCGATGTCTTTCTGCCGAACCTCACTCAAGACAACACCGGCCGCATCGTGTGTTGGGATCCGACGCTAAAAGTGTTGCGCGAGAACGGTGGCGTCGCAGGAGACTGCAGCGGTTCCGACCTGCGGCTAAAGACTAACATCGCGACCGCAACGGATGCGTTGTCGAAAGTACTCCAGCTGCGCAGCGTGTACTTTGATTGGGTTGATCCCGCACAAGGTACCGAGCGTGAACTCGGCTTCATCGCGCAAGAAGTCGAGAGCATTGTTCCCGAAATCGTTCGGACCGATCCGGTCTCGACCCTCAAGGGCGTGAACTATCAGAGGCTCACGGCCTTACTTGTAAACGCGACCCAAGACCTCAACCTCAAACTCGAAGACCTCGCCACCACCACGCCAGATATCGAGGAGACCTCGTTCACCGCCCGCTTCTTCGCTTCCCTCTTCGCGCGGCTCACGCAGTGGTTCGCCGACACCGCAAACGGCATCGGCGAAGTGTTCGCACGCGTCTTCCGCGCCAAAGACGCGCTCTGCATCAACGATACATGCGTGAATGAGGATCAGCTGAAGTCGCTGCTGTCCGGCCAAAGTGCAGCCGTCGGCGCCTCGGCGATTGAGAACGAAGCGCCGACGGCTTCGTCCGATCGGGAAGCCATTCCAGACACGGACACCGCTACAGATACCGCAACCGACACAGCTTCTTCAACGCAATCCGTTTCCGCACCTGCGAACGACAACGGGGAGGTGCCCGTCGCGGAAACCGAGCACGATAGTCTTGCGCCAGAGGATGACGGCACTACGACAGTGGCTTCAGAACCCGAACCAGAACCCCAGTTGGAGTTGGAACCCGCCAACGACAACCCCCCACCAGCCGAACCACTCCCCGCAACAGGAACCGAATAGCTGGCTCAACCCCGCGCCGGGCGCAACATCACGCCCGCAGTATCCGCGATCGCTACACACCCAAAATCCGAGCCGCCCCACACCGAGAATTCGTGAGCTCGCGCCGGCGGGGGCCAGCTCTACTGTGGGGGTTTCTTTCTCGCGACAGGCCGCTTCCCTTTCTTGCTCTGGTGGACGCACACATTGCGCGAAGGCTCATACACATAGCCCTCCCGACACATGCCCATCCCCCACCCCATCATCTGTGCGTGGCTCGGGGGCGCACCGACCAGAAACATTCCCGTGAGTATGGCCAGCCCGGCAGTCATGACTGCAGCTTTCATCGATCCTCCAGCGGACAGAGTTCTTTGCGGCCAGGGATTATGCAGGCAGGCGCAAGCCTGGACTAGACGAAACAATGAACAGGCAGGACGCGATCAAGTGTTAATCCTAATCGACTCCGCGGATAGAGTTCGTCGTGGTTGAGCCACGACAACTCCCCCGCCAACGACAACGAGCCACCGGCCGAACCATTGCCCGCAACCGGAACCGTACAAGCAGGGCGACGTTGTCCCAATGCCCTCGGCGGCGACTAACGAGCCGTTCTGTGTGGCCTCAAGTTCGCGCGCTTTCCCCTCGCATCGCCGGCGAATAAGCGCTCGTACGACCGCTAGCGCTGGACATGACAGAGGTTCGCATGATCAGCCTCGAAGACTGCATTGCTCTCTGTGGTCTCACCAAACAAGAAGTTCTGGCCATCGCGGAGCACGAACACGTACCGGAGATGGCTGCTGCCGCTATCGGGCGCTACTTACTGAAATCACCAAACGGACCGGAGAAAATTGGCGACATGATCCGCGACGACATCCATGACGCGCTCAGTCGCGGTGACAAAGAGCACGCAAGCGAACTCCTTATGGTGTTGCGGCACTTCCTCGCCAGTCACCCACAAGCCCAACGTTCCCAGACTTAGGAGCGCCGCCATGGACACCCGCACGACGATGCGCGAATTGGACGAAGTCATCGCCCGCGCCCAGGTCACCGTTGAGCGGGAGGCCGCCATCATGGATGTCCTTCCTGACTGTGGGCTCCGTCGCCGCGCGCAGGAACGGGTGCGCGCCACGCGTGCGCATATACGCCAGCTCCAGAAACTCCGCAGTTCAGTGAGAGCTAGCAGACACCGAGACCCGCTTAAGAGCGGGCCACCTCGCGCGAGCCTATTTTAACGTAGTGTCGTTCTGCCACTGCGTTTGGTCAGGAATTGACTAGCAATCCGAGGGCATCGCGGACTTCTTCGCGAAGGTCGGCAACTTCGGCCGCGTGAACACAGTGAACTCTGCGTCGACGACGTGTGCGTCACGCGCGAACAATTCGCAGAAGTCTTCGGAGGCTCCCAAAGCGCAACTGCCGGCGCTTCGGAGAGCGGGGTGGCCCCAAAGGCAACCGGCGGCACATCCGCGGCGGGTAGTCCCAGTGCGGACGATGACATCATCTCGCCTGAAGATGACAGTGATGCGACAGCATCTTCAACGCCGCCAACACCCGCTGCCGCAAACGATAACCCGCAACGGCAGGGAGCGGAGCAATCGTCGAATGACGGCAATCCCCCACCAGCCGAACCATTGCCCGCAACCGGAACCGAATAGCTGGCTCAACCCCGCGCCGGGCGCAACATCACGCCCGCAGTATCCGTGATCTGTTGCACACCCAAAATCCGCGAGCTTGGTCCTCCATAATTCGTGTACTCACCCATCCTTCGTCCGAAAGCCCAGATTGACTTCAACCCACGGAGCTCACAGCCGCAAGCGGAGCATCAATCTCGTACATGAACCCTTCGGGCTTGAACGAAAGTCGCGTGGTCACATCGGCTGGAATCGCAGCCTCGAGCAGTGCCGTGCCGAAACCCTTCCGAGATGGCGGCTCCACGGCGGGCCCGTCCTTCTCCTGCCACGTAAAGCTGAACCGGGAATCCTCCCCCGCACCGTTGGTCGACCACGCGATCGAGACCTTTCCATCGTCTCCCGACAGAGACCCGTGCTTCGCAGCATTCGTCGCAAGCTCGTGTAGGACGAGTGCGAACGTCTGCACCATCCCGCCGTTAACGACGACGTTCGGCCCCTCGACTTTGACGCGAGCGGAGAACGGACCCAGCTCCGCCTCAACTATGTCGCGCAGCGAGGCACCTTTCCAGTCGGTGCGCATCAGCACGTCATGTGCGCGCCCGAGGGCGAGCAGCCTCTCGGTAAGCCTATCGCGCGCGTCGCTCATGGAGCGCTCTTCAGATAGCGTGCGCATCACCAGAGATTGCACGACTGCAAGAATGTTCTTGACCCGGTGGCTGAGCTCATGGAGGAGCAGGCGCTGCTGTTCGGCGCGTTTCTTAAGCTCGCCGCCTGCGCGTTCCTGCGCCGCAACGATCGCATTTGCTTCGGTGAGATGGGACGATAGGGGTGCGATCGGCTCTTCTCGCCCGAGAGCGCCCGCTGCTGCCATGGCCGCGTTCATCGGCCGCGCCATGAGCCGTGCGAAGAGCCACGCGCATACGAGCGCCGCCACCAACGCCGCGCCCGTGATCGCGCTCCAAAGCAGGAAGCTCCGCCGCAGCGGCGCTTCCGACATCGTGAGCGGAATGCTTGCGGTGACAAGCCACGCGGTCGTTCTGGAGCGAACGACCGCGCGAAGCACTTCCGATCCTTCGAGGCTTGCAGTCCGGCGGACCTGTCGACCGCTCCCCTTCGCATCGGTAGCAAATCCGGCATGCGACTTTCCGCTGAAGCGCTCATGGTTTCTCGATCGAGCAAGCACCAAGCCCTGTCGATCGATGATCGCAGTCACCCAATCGGGCCCGGGGCTTTGACCCTGCAAAAGCGGCAAGAGGTCGTCGTGAGTTGACCCAAGCTCAAGACATACCGGATATTCGTGCCTTTGGGAGCAATGGGAATGCTCACGTTATAGACGGGCTTCTTGGTTACGAGGCTCACGAACAAGTCGGAGACGACTGGCTCCTTGCTCTCCAGTATCCGCCGCAGAGTTTCCGGATCCCCTGTCAGCGCAGGCGCTTGCCCATACGCTACAAACGTGTTCACCACCTGGCGATATGACGTGTCGATGAGGATCACGTAGGATTTGTTTCCGACTGCTCCTTTCGCCGCTTCATAAAACGTGGGCCAATCGCCCTTCGCCAGAGAGGGCAATTTTGCCAGCGTCTGCAGAATCGTGTTCTGCCGATCAATGTCATGGTCGAGGACGTCGGCGAGGTTGCTTGCCACTTGCACGAGCCGCGTCTCGAGCTGCTCGCGCTCGAGGGCGGCGGAGCGCGCGAGCAGAACCGCCGCAAGCACGGTTACTGGCAGCAGCGTTACTGCAGAGAACGCGATCAGGTGGGCGCGCAATGAATAGCTCTCGCGCAACCCCCAACGAGAGAGCATTGGCCAGCTCCAGCTAAGCGTGGGCATTAAAGCAGGAACCGTAAGGATAGCAAACGGTTATGCCAGAGAGCGGCCGCGATGTCGCGATGCGCCCCGCCCGTCCGCGCAACCCATACCTTGTGTCGCCGATTAGCTATGAATATCCGGAATCTCGGCCCCGCCCGTCCTAATCGTCGAAGACGACCCCATCATCGGCATGATGCTTCAAGATATGGTGCGACTACTTGGCTACGTGCCGGCGGGACCGGCGGGTAGCATTGAGACCGCTCTGCGTCTTATAGAGACGCACCCCGGGTTGAATGCGGCCGTCCTGGACTGCCAACTCGGGACTCAGTTCGTCTGGCCAGTCGCTGATCGCCTCGTTGCGAGCAATGTCCCGTTCATATTCAGTACCGGCTACAGCAGCGCCATGCCGGAGAGGTTCGCCGACCGTTCGATCTTGGCGAAGCCGTTTTCACTGGCAACGCTCAAACTCTCACACGCGCAATAACTCCTTAATTTTTCGCGCTCTTTTTGCCCTATCGTCACTTTAGACCGGCGTTGACAGCAGCTTGAGTTCAAGCTGCGTTATCGTGTTGCCCTCTTCGCCCGCGCTAGTTTCAGGCAGGAGAATAATTGAAGGGTCGGTCTCCCCGATCAGAGCTCCTGACTTTCCATCGCCTTTTGTGACTTGAGAGGTTCGTTGAGAAAGTATGTTGGGAGACACCTTGGCATTGGCTGAAGCCAAAACGCTCCACACCAAGACGCGCTTACCTTCCGGTTGCCGCGCGCTACCACCAATCGTTCCGACATACGTCCCTTCTCCACCTGCCGTAGGCTTGAACCCGCAGGTCATGGTCTGCACTTGCGCTTCGGTACCACCCGAGGTGCAGGTCAATACGCCTACATTTGAGTGCGCTTGGGCCAACGCTGCAGTTGCGACCATCAGCATCAGCATTCCGATCACGTAGGGATGTTGCATGGCACCCTCCTCAAGGGACCGTAATACTCAACGCGCCCTCGGAACAAAGGTTGCCTGCGGTAGAGCTGCGACCCCTTACGGGTTGGTTGTCAGTGCGAAACTGTCGCATCGCGCTCCGGGCGCATGACGAGCGGCACGTGCACGTGTGGTTGCGTGAGGGTCTCCCCAAAACGGGGAGTGGCGGTGTAGTGACACGGGGATTTAACTAACGGCGTTAATAGAATGAATCAGCGTGACATTTCTCCACTCGCCAGCTGAGGTTTCTTGCGCTGCCTTCAGTGGCCCGCACCACGTTGGCAGCTATTCGGTAGCTGCTTCTTCGCCGGCGCGTCGCCCTGTCAAAGGGCGCGCACGCGTGAAGGCAGTCGAGAACACGACACATTCAAGAAGCACCGCTCAACGGCGCGCTCCGCGCGTCACCACGCCACCAACGGCATCACGAGTTTTGCTGCGCGTGTGCAAACGAATGAACGCTGGGTCGACGACGTGTGCGTCACGCGCGATCAATTCGCAGAAGTGTTCGGAGGCTCGCAAAGTGCAGCCGCCGGCGCTTCTGCTGACGGACAGCGACGCCGGCGGCCGTGCCTGCGTCGATCGAAGCCGACGACATAGCGACACTAGCCTTACCACATCCTCCGACCCCGAACTAACCACCCCGGAGTTGCAGGCTCCCGCTAACGACAACCATCCCCCGTAATCGGGGGTATCGGACTACCATAGCAACTCCTTCGGTGTGCACCGCACACGGACACGAAGACCGCCGCAACATCTTCAACGGCCGAACCCCGCAACCCCGCTCAACAGCGCGCTCCGCGCGCCGCCACATCACCAAAACCCGTGCGGCGCTCCCCGTCCAAACTCCGTGAGCTGCACGACACCCGACATCCGTGCGCTCCCCTTCCGACATCCTCACCACCTGGCAATTCGACTAGGCGTCCCGTCTTGAAAAAAGCGGCCTCCTTCTTTACGCTCCCCCGCAACGGGAGCTAGAACGTGCCAACAATTGCCGAGCGCATTGCCGAACTCGACCAGCGCATCATTGATGCAGAAAAACATCTGACAACACTCGACCGCGAGGTTGCTTCGATGGATGCGAGCAGCGCCGCGGTGCCCCGATTGCGCGTGCTCATGTTCATGGCGGAGCTAAAGCTGAGCGAGCTTCGCGCCGAACGCGCACAACTTGAAGAGCGGCGTGCCGACACTGACGACGTGAAATAAATTCATGCCGTCATAAGCTCCGACATAGCGCAGGTGGCTCGCTGGTCCTCGGCTCCGCGCCGTACTTCCCTTCCAAAATCCGTGAGCTTGCTGACGGCGGCTTTCAGGGACAAGCGCGCGTCCCTGGCATCCGAGATCCTGCAGTTGGAACGGCAACTGCGGCACCGCAACGAGTTGCCTCGCAAAGCAACACTCCGGCCGCTTGTCGTAGGCCTTACCGACCAACTACGTAAATCTTTTCGAAAACTTGCCGCACCATGCGGGTCAATCTTTAATTCTGTACGCTTATATATTGCGAGCCTTTCAGACAACGAGTAGTGCAGCATGATCGATCAGCGGCATAGGCGAGCACGCTTCGTCATCGGACCGGATGGAGCTCCGCTAACCATAGCGGATCTACCGCCTCGGGATACGAAGCGCTGGGTGATCCGCCGCAAGGCGGTACTGATTGCTGCAGTCCGCGGTGGCCTCTTGAGCTTGGAAGAGGCGTGCGAACGTTACAACCTGACAGTGGACGAGTTCTTGTCGTGGCTACACTTGATCGATCGCCATGGTCTACAAGGGCTCAGAGCAACGCGGGTGCAAGACTACCGCGAGTGACGCTCCCCTCTCCCCCGCCGAAATCCAACAGCTCTACAAACTCGTCATCCTCCGCCCAAAAGCAGCCGCCACCGCCCCCACCGATTACCCCCGCAGCAGCCAAGCCAAACAGACGATCCCCAAAGTGAATGCCCAGAACAACATGACCGGCAGCCACCACGGCGTGGCCAGAAATTCCAAACCCCGCGGGATTGGTTCGACAGGACGGTGCTTGGGCGGCATGGTTGCTCCTTTGATGTCCCCACCTTAGCACGCTCGCGCCCCGTTGATTGCTACGCCTTCATCGGCGTCTTGAGCGTTCGGGAAGCGGCACCGACAACTCCAATTCCCCGCTCAACCCCGCGCTCCGCGCCCCACCACACCACCAAAATCCGTGCTCAACTCCGCATCCAAAATGCGTGACCTCACCCCTCCGAAACTCGTGCGCTCCCCTTCCAGTCTCTGTGCGCTCGCTCGCCCGAAATCGGTGTCCGGTCGCACCGACCGTGCCTTCTCGCCACCTTGCGCACCAACCGATTTAGGGGGATAGCACGACGCTCGATATTGGTTCTTTGCGACGATTTTCTCGCTTTTAGCTCGCGTGGAAGTTTTTCAGCGCGAGCACGACATTCAGAAACAGCAGCCCATAGATCACGAAGACCACTAATCCAACCAGCAGCTCAATTTCTGCTAACTCAGAGACCGAGCTGTATTTTAGCGCCACGAGGCCAGCGCAGGCAGTAAGCGCGAAGCTCGAAAAAGCTAACGAGGGAACCAGCCACCGCATGTCTCTAGAGCTCGAACGCTGTGTTGAGGTAGCGCCATAAGACCAGATTAGGCTGTTTCGCGTCGTCCCCATTTCGGGGGAGAAATTCGGCTCGCAAAATCCTGGCAGCCGCTGGACGGCGTGCAGCGGGCTTGATGCCCCCTAACGAAGGTACTCTGTCATCAGGAGTGCAGGTGGTTTGTCGCGAGACTTTAGAGAGGGACCGACAAAGCTTTGTTTGAGAGCTAAGCTTCCACGGGCTCGCGGGCAAATCGTTGCCGAGTTGTTCTCCGCTGGGGTGTCACATCGGCGCTCAGCGGGATTGTGAAATGAAACGCTGCGCCACCTTCTGCGCAGTTTTCAGCCCAGATCGTTCCTCCGTAGGTCTCGACAATGGTACGAGCGATAGATAATCCGAGGCCGGTTCCATGCGGCTTGCTCGTGTAGAACGTGTCGAAAATCTCGTCGATCACCTGCTCCGGGATGCCGGGACCAGAATCGCTCACCACTACCTCGACTTTGGAATCCGCGTGAATTGCTGTCCGGATGGCGACTCGGCGCGTATCTGGGGGGTTGTCGGTCATCGCGTCCATTGCGTTCGTCGCCAAATTCAACAGGACCTGCAGCACATGAATGGGGTCGGCGCTAACCAACAATGGTCCTTTGTGGCTTTCAGCATGCAGGACAACCTGTCTGTGATTGGCTTCAGTCGATAGAATGCTCAAGGCATCCGCTATCGCCGCATTCAGGTCGGTCTCTTGTTGAATCTCGGAATCGCTCCTGCGCTTGAGTAATTTTCCAAACTGCTTGATGATCGCCGCGGCGTGGTCATTGGCGCGGCTAATGTCGACCAGGGCTTCCTTTATCTTACCGAGTTCTGGCCGGTCCTCGCTGAGTAAGTTTTCCGCCCTTTGGGCATTGAGTGCAATGGATGACGTTGGCTGGCCAAGATCGTGCGCGAACGATGCCGATAGCGCGCCTGCTTCAGCTGCGCGATTGAGATGTATGACCTCCAGCGAGAGCTTACGGGTTCTTGTCTCGGCCGTACGCCGCCGCAATTGCTCCGCCAGCAGCCATGCAATCATTGCAGACTGCACGAGCAGCGCCAGCAGGATGCTTGTCATTAGCCAACGGTAGCGCTCCCACGCCGTTGGTTCACGAAAGATGACTTCGCTTCCCGGCGGCAGCCGCTTTTCGCTAATTCCCCAACGTTGCAGTTCCCGCCAGTCGAATTTCGGCGCTGAAAACGTCACGGGTTGGATGTTGATGTCGCTGGCCTTCTCACCCCCCAGGATGCGAATCGCGACGGCAGCAGTCTGACGGCTGCTGTCGAGCACTGAGAGCAGCGGACCACCCACAATCTCGCGGCCAAAGAAGGACTCGTCATAAGAAAAAATGGGCGCGTTGCTGACTGCATGAAGCCTTGCCAACCCCGTATTGCCTTCGTGTACAACACCCGCCGCATCGACGATCATCAGCTCCCAGAAGATAGCGGAGTGTGGCGGGAGCGCCGCGGCCTGTTTGAGTATTTCATCCAACGACAAATTGTTGGTCCATGTAAATGAAATACGGTTTGCGAGAGGCTTCACTGCCTTGCCAATCTCCGCCTTCCAAAACTGTTCAATGGGAGAAGTGCCGACCACAACCATCACATGTTTAGTGTCCGGCAACACCTGCAGGATGTTCTCGATTGCACCAAGATAATCTATTCGCACCGCGACAGCGGCGTCATTCTTTGAGAGTGCGGAGAGTTGAACGCGACGTTCCTCTATCGCCGTGAACACCATGGGGGTGTTGGCAAAGAGCTGTGGTCGGTGACGTTGGACAAAGGCGGCCGCAGGCGCACCGATGCTTGCAATGAGGTCAGGCTGCTGTTCATCGAAGAGCGCGCGGAGATACGCGACGAAAGGAACCTCAGGGTCTTCATTCCTGGAACGGGCCGTCACAAGCGAATGGTCAGTGATGTCCAGCTGCCAAGGCGACTGCCTTTGCAGCTCGCTGCGAATGGTCCTGGCATAATCGCTCCAAGGCTTGAAATCTTGGCCAAAAGAATGCAGGAGCACTACCCTCTTTGTCTCGGCCGCAGCCGGCTCCAGCGCCGCGAACAAAAGGAAAGCTATGGCCGCTAATCCACTCCGGCAATACCGCCGCATCGGTGGAAATCCCCGTGAAGAACCCTTGTAACCCCTACCGGATACTGCTGCGTTTAGGATCTACCTATCATTTGCAATCGGAAGGGCAAATACGGGAAAACCCCTACGGAGGGTTAACCAAGCTGGGCACCGTCCGCATCGCGCAGTGGCACCCCCATCACTTCGCTAGCTTTGTCAGATCGAGGTCTTCCGACGGTCCAAGCCAGAGCACATGCTCCGTGTGGTCCCAAAGATCGTCACCCGTTTCGGCATGCACGAAGATCGTGAGCCCGCCGCGGTTCATGATGAGCCACGGCAGAAGTGCGCCGAACACTTCGGGCGCGAAGGCCAGCTGACAGCTGCCTCGCGGATGCGGGCCGACTGGCGCATCGTGCATCCGCCCGACGACCACAGGGAAGTTCTTGGCCGCTTGCTCGCACAAGAGACGTGCGTCCTCGCGCGAGGCGGCATCGAAGTAGACGTGAGCGTGATAGGCGGTGATGGTGGACATGCAGCCTCCTGGCCGCTGACCGTACAGTGAGTGTATACATGCTGACGCCCTTCAATGCATGTGCAGTGGCTGCCCTTCTGAGGAACCAATGAGCAAGAAGCCTCTCAAGACGACAACCGCCACCGACCAATTGGAGCCGCTCCTGCGGTCCTATGCACTCAGGCGTCTGCAAGAGAGCACGCCCAGCAAGCCGCCGAAGCCAGTCAAACCGCAGTCGAAAAGAATCAAAGAAGCGATAGGCGTCCGCGCGCTCGCAAGCTCGCCACCATCCAAAATCCGTGATCAACTTCGCGCCCGCAATGCGTGAGCTCCACATGCGCAATCCGCGAGGTCGCGCAACACGCTGAATTGCATCGTGATTAGACCGTTGGCGAGCGAATGGCCATGCTCACGCTGTAGCAGCCGACGGGGGTCCTTTAGCTGCTGCCGGCCTCGGTTGCCCAATCACCGAGGCCGTTTTTATTTCCGCCGTTTGCGGCGTCACAGCTACTTGAGGTGGTCGGCCCACCTGTTAGGTCCTCGCGAAGCCGCTCCAACGCTCGGCCATAGCGTCAAAGTAAGCTCCCCCGCTCTTCATCCTGGCGCGCCGGAATGTTGATAAGCGCGCGTTGACATTGCGCGCGCAGCGTATACTGAAGCGATGGAGCACATCGCCGGCCAACTCCAAAAAGTCGAGCAGAACATGCGGCTCAACAGCGCCGACCCGATAGCGCTGCACGGATTCACGCAACTCCCCAATTTCATTCTGCGCAATCCCGACCTGTCCACGAATGCCAAGACCACCTACGCGCTCCTCCTCAGCTACGCCTGGCACAACAATCTCTGCTTCCCTGGCCAGGAACGCCTCGCCGAGCACATGGGCACGCACGTCTCTACCGTCAGCCGGTCCATCACCGAGCTCGAGGAGTGCGGCCTCATCGAGATCGAGCGCCGCGGTCAGGGCAAGACCAACTTCTACACCGTCAATTTCGTCGTGAAGAAGAAGGTCCGCAAAGCCTGACTTGCACCCGTGCAAGTCTTGATTTGCAAGGATAGGATTCCGGTTTTGCACGCCTGCAATTCACTCTATATAAGAATACGCATCTAAGTATATTCATAATAAAAATACCCAGTATCAGGGATGCATTTTCAAAAGAAACCCAAATGCAAAATGCACCAAGAAGCACGCACTGCACCACTCCTCACGCAAGCATCACAAGTACGCGAACACCAAGCGCCCGAACGCCACTTGTACGCGCACGTGCAGCATGCGGAGCTGCCACTCCCCCAGAACTCGCGATCTCACTTTCCAAAATTCGCGATCCAATTGCTCACAACCACCTCATTCGGTAGCTGTTCGTCTGCCGCCGCGTCGCCCTGTCAAGGGCGCGCACGCGCGTTAGCGAGCGTGAACACGAAGCGCGGCCGCGAAGCGGCAAACCCTTGACAGGGCGCCTTCAAGCGGCGGCACATTTTTGAGGCTACCGAATGAGGTGGCTGCGCGAACGACGTGCGACTGCGAAGAGTGCGTGATAGGGTGAGGTATTCCCCTGCCTATGCCAACACCTCGCGTCGCTCGGGCACCGCACACATCGAAAGCGCCAGACGCGTGCCCGCACTGCGGCGGCCGCTCGTTCACGCGACGTGGCACGCGCAAGAAGAAATTCGAGATCGTGCAGCTGTGGCGCTGTGCATCATGCAAGCGCATGTTCACGCCGGCACCGGCCGCATTGCGCAACAAGACCTATCCCCTGCGCATCATCATTGATGCCCTCACGACCTACAGTCTCGGCTACTCGCACGAAGAGACGATCAAGCGCATCAAAGCGAAAACCGGCCGCGCGATTTCGGACTCGACATTGTCGGCATGGATCGCCGAACACGAGCAGCTCTTGAGCTACCGTCGCCTGCGTGACGCGGGCCGCAGGCGCTTTCCGCCGGAGCAGACCCTTCGCTCGATCAAGCTCTATCACCGGCAAGTGTATCGCTACGCGTTCCATCGCCCGAAGCTGGAGCTGTTGCGCGAGAGCGACGAGCACAGGCGATTTGCGCCGCTCGCCAATTTCCTCGAGGCCATTCCGCTCATCTGCCCGCACGCGCTCTTTCGCACCGAGGATGCTGGCGGTCGCGCATCGCAAGCACAGCCCGGCATTCGCCGATGTGTGGCGCAAATCATCGTCAATCGCAAAGAGAACGCGGCGACGCGCGCGGCGGCGCTGGTGATTCCGACCGTCGGCGACAACCGGCGCCGGCATGAGCGCCTGCAGCAATTCATGCTGGCCAACGACAGCGTGACGCTCGCGGTCGAGGTGCCGATCTGGCTGACCGAGAAGGACATCGCGGCGCTGGAAGACGAAGTACGGCATCGAGCTTGCCGCGCACGGTGACGTGACGCTGATCACCGGCCACATGGATTTTCTGCAAGTGCGCAACGGCGCCGTCCACATCCTCGACTACAAGCCGGACGCGCGCACCAACAAACCGATCGCGCAGCTTGCGATCTACGCGCTGGCACTGACGCGGTTGGTGCCGGGCCTGAAGCTGTTCGACATCAAGTGCGCGTGGTTCAACGAGGAAGAGTATTGCGAGTTTTTTCCGCGCACGCTGTTCGCACAGAAAAGAGGGTGACGCTTGCGTCACCCTCTGAGTCACTTCGCCGCGCTTGCGCGTCGGCAACCGTGCGACCTTTCGGTTCACAAGCCGGATGCCGTAGTAGCGGTTTCCGAACTTCCTGATCTTCCCTTCCAGCTGCGGCACTCCGCGCACACGATCGAACTCGTCGGCGAAGGCATCGCGTGACAGCGGTTGCAAACCATTGGCCAGGCACCACACTTCGTAGTCGGCGTGGAGCTCGTCGATGGTGATCGCGGCCGGGTCCGCGGTCGGCTCCGTGCGATCCGCCATGAACTGCACGACGCGTCCGGTTTCCTGCTCGATGACTGTCGCCTCGGCGCGACGCAGCACGGCTAAGCGCGACACGGCGCGACCGGCCGCGACAGAGGCGCGTCATGTCGGAGCTGTGTCGCCGTGTCGCTTCCGCGTACGCGACGATGGCGAGCGGGCCGAAGGCTGAAACCAGTCTCGATCATCAGCGCGAAGAACAGCGGCAGACCGAAACCGACCGCGGTGACCGTCACAAATCCACGCGTGAGCCACGCCCAGAACTCGCCGACCGGATCGGGCGGCAGGGCGCCGCCCGTGCTCACGCAACTTCTCTCACCTGTTGACGCAGGCGTACGCGACGCGAGCTTCGAGCCTGGCCGCTTCCTGCGCGGCGGCAAGTTCTTCGCGCAACTCTGCGACCTCGCCGCAAGCCTGCGCCGTTCGAGTGTCGTTCTTGGTGCAGTTCGCGGATAGCGTGGCGACCGTGCCGCGCACGCGCTCGCCGACCATGACGGGCCGGGCGAGGACTGCCGCAATTGCCGCTTCGACTTGCCGACGCTGCGCGTGCTGTCGCGAGGCTCTTGAGTTTCAGCTCAGTATCAGCGAGCTCTTTTTGCGCATCTTCGTACGAGGCGTGTTTGGCCTCACGGCTGCCGGTCAGCGTGGTGCGCTCCTGCACGTAGATGCCGATCGCGGACGTGACACTGAAAAACAGACACACGACCCAGGTGAGGCTTGTCGCGAGTGCGGCGCGTCGCCGTCCGCCGCGCCACAGCGCAGCGACAACGATCAGGCCGAAGCCTTTCCACAGATCGGCGCCGACGTTGGCCCATGCGATCGCCTCTTTCGTTTCCGGTGTCTGTCCGATGCCACGACCGTAGAGATAGTTCGCGCGCATCGAGATCAGGAACATGCCGACCGTCGCGGCACTGAGGACGATAATCACGAGCCAGCGCACGAAGCGGCTGGTGTCATTCGTCATCATGTAAACCTCCACCTGTTGCGGAGGCCGACGAGCTCCCGCCGGGAGCGCATCGGCACTCCCGGCTTGGCGACGACTGCTCGTCGTCTATGCAATAGCGTAGCGCGTTGCGGGCGGACGGGCAATGCAGCGTGCTGTGGTCAGCGGGGCTTCCCCGTGATGTCAGGCAGCGCGCCGTGGTGCTTCTCGTAGAGATCGACCATGCGCGAGAGGAGCGTCGCTAGATTGATGTCATCGCGCGCCGCCAGGTGCTTCATGCGCTTTTTGGCCGATGCGCCGACCCGCAGATTGAGCTGCACGACGCGTTCATGTCCGCCGGATTGCGGATTGGCATGCTTGCCGCTGGCATCCTCGGGCACCGGCGGCTCGCCGATCTGCTTTGCCTTGCCGATCCATTTGCGCAGCTTGCTGACATCAACGTCGCTCATGTCTTCGCTCTCCTTCGCGCGCGCCGCTTTCGCCTGCCGGTCTTCACGAGCATCTGCGCATGGACCTTCTCGAACAGCGCTTCCATCAAGCGCTCAACTTGATCGTCCTTGCGTCGCGACGCTTCGCTTCAGTGAGCGCCTCACCCGCGGTTGTGCGCCTCACGGTGAGCGGCACGCTCAGGAATGGCGCCGGCAAGTACGTCGTAGCCGGCCTTGCGATGTATGTCCGGGCCGCATCTTCCTCCGCCTGGGTCAGGGTGCGACAGAGCGCGACGACCAAGCGCTCCTTCGGGATGCCGCTTTCACGAGCTCGTGGAAGAGCACGACGGCCGGCCGGAGATCGTCGATGCTGCCGCTCGATGGCTGGACGATGAGATCTGCCGCCTCGGCGATCTGCAAGGTCGCCGGCCGGCGCGCGCGGGCGCATCCAGGATTACGAGCTCATCGTCTGCCGAGCCCGCGAGCGCCTGCGCGACGGTCGAGAAGGCGCGCACATCGAGCGTGGGCGACAGCTCGGTTGTGGCCGCGCGTCCGCTCCCACTCCAGGACGGTGTGCTGCTGTGGATCGAGATCGGCGATGCGGACCTTGAGGCCGGCGTGAGCGACCACGGCGCCGAGAGCCCGGGCGAGCGTGCTCTTACCGGCTCCCCCCTTTTGCGATACGAGCCCGACCACGACGGCCATTGCTATCCTCTTGTTCCAGCGTCTACCGCAGCCGCTAGCAATTGGCAATCGCATGTAGCTTGCTATCTTTCTACCTGCATTGACGATGCTTGAGCGTGCCTAGTACAGCTACACCATGCCTCGCCGCGATGACGTGCTGCCGTCGAGTCTTCCTCCTCGCGGCTTGTCGCGCGTGCAAGCTGCCGCCTACCTCGGGATATCGCCCGTCGCTCTTCGATGAGATGGTTGTCGACGGCCGCATGCCGAAGCCGGTACGCATCAACGCGCGGCTCTATGGCTGAAGCTTGACGAAGCATTCGCCGCCCTGTCCGATGAGACGCGAGCGACCGGGATGACCCGTGTGAGCGAGGTCTGGCGTGAAGCCCGTGATGTACCCGTACATGTGCAAGATGAACCGTCATGGCAACTTCCAGTATGTCGGCGACCGGCGACAGGAAGATCCGCCACGGAAACGTGCCGGCACGCCGATTTCCAGCCGCTACGATGCAGCGAAGATGCGCTGTAGAGACGCCACCGATCCGGCGGGAGAGCATCGCGGAACGGCCGAAGCTTGGCACGTTGCGGTGGCTCTGCGTTCAGTACTTCCGGTCGGCCGAGTTCGATCAGCTTGACGCCATCACGCAGCGCGCGCGGCGGCGCATCCTTGAGAGTTGCCTTGTGGCGCCGATCTCGCCGGGCGCCAAGAGTGTTTGCTGACTTCCCACTCAAACGGATCACGGCCAAAGCATGTGCGGGTCCTGCGCGACCGCAAAGCCGATCTGCCTGAAGCCGCGAACGTCCGCGTCAAAGCAGTTCGGCGCCTCTTCGCATGGGCGATCGACAGAGATGAGCTTGTCGGCGTGACGAGCAACCCGTCGCGAGACGTTACACGCGCCGCAAGGACCGCAAGTGCCGGCCACCATTCGTGGACCGTTGAGGAAGTCGAGCAGTACGAGGAGCGCCACCCTGCCGGTACCAAGGCTCGCCTCGCGCTCGCATTCCTCCTCTACATCGGTGCAGCGCCGTTCGGACGTAGTTCTTCTTCGGGCGTCAGCACGTAAAGCCGGCTGGATCAAATTCGTGCCGCAGAAGAACCGCAAGCGGCGCCCGGTGACGCTCGGAATTCCCATCCTATCGGCGCTTGCCACCGCGATCTGAGGCAACCCGACCGGCGACTGCTGACCTTCCTGACCACGGAATACGGGCAAGCCGTTCACCGCCAGCAGGGTTCGGCAAGTGGTTCAGCGACCGGTGTGACGAGGCCGGCTTACCGCAGTGCACGGCGCATGGGCTGCGGAAGGCTGGAGCCGCCAGAGCGGCAGAGAACGGCGCAACCGCGCATGAGCTGATGGCAATCTTCGGCTGGCTGACGCTCAAGGAGGCCGAGCGATACACGCCGCAGCGCAGCGCCGAACGGTTGGCGCCGAATGCCACGAGGCCGCTTAGTCGTCAGACCGACAAAGCGTGAACAGAAAGTCCTCACCTTCGTCCGATGTTCTGTCCCCACCTTCGAATGATCCTAATTGACAAATCGTTCCGGTGGGTGGCGCCCCGTAGGGGAATTGAACCCCTGTTTTCAACGTGAGAGGCTGACGTCCTGAACCGCTAGACGAACGGGGCGTGAGCGCGCAAACCCGTCTATAAGTGAGGCCAGCCAGGCAATCAAGGGCAGCCTCGGACTTTGCCGTGAGCGCAGGCGACACCTTGGACGACGGATCAGCGCCAAACGCCTGACGGTCGCGGTGCGCGGACGCCGGCGAGCGGCTGGACCGCCTCCTGGCGCGGCGTCTGCCGGCCTTCAGCCGCTGCGCGCCTGCAGGCGCTTGATCCGCGCCGGCGCCGTGACGTGCGGCAAGGAAGCCGTGCGGGACCTGGGCCGGCGCGTCAAGGCCGGCGAGGCCTTCACGCCTGTGCGTGCCGCCGCCCGCAGCCCGCCGTGCCGGCTCCCGAGCCGATCCCGCTCGCCGTGGTCTACGAGGATGCGCACCTGATCGTCATCGACAAGCCCAGGGGCCTGGCCGTGCATCCCGGCCCCGGCCACGCCTCCGGCACGCTGGTCAACGCCCTGATCGCCCACTGCGGCGCGTCCCTGTCCGGCATCGGCGGCGTGAAGCGGCCGGGCATCGTGCACCGGCTCGACAAGGACACCACCGGCCTGCTGGTCGCCGCCAAGACCGATGCCGCGCACCGGGCCTCTGCCGGAGCAGTTCGCCGCCCATGGCGCGGACGGGCGGCTCCAGCGCGGCTATCGGGCCATCGCCTGGGGCGCGCCGGAGCGGCCGCGCGGCATCATCGATGCAGCGCTCGCGCGCAGTACCGCCAACCGCACCAAGATCGCCGTGGTGGCGGAGGCGCGCGGCAGGCACGCGCGTGACGCGCTACGAGGTGCTCGAGCGCTTCCCGGCCCGGCGGGCGCAGGCGCGGTTGCCAGCCTGCTGCGCCTGGTGCTCGAGACCGGCCGCACCCACCAGGTGCGCGTGCATCTCGCCCACATCGGCCACCCGCTGCTCGGCGATGCCACCTACGGCGCCGGCTTCAAGGCCAGCGCGCGCAAGCTGCCGCCGCCGGCGCAGGCGGCGCTGGAGGCGCTTGGCCGCCAGGCGTTGCATGCCGCCGAGCTCGCCTTCGTGCACCCGGTGACGGGCAAGCGGCTCAGCTTTACCTCGCCGCTGCCGCCCGACATGGCGCAGCTGGCCGAAGCCCTCGCCCTGGAGTGAGCACGGCGTCGCGCGCGCCGGCGGGGATAGCCCCGCCCGTGGCATACATGAGTTTTTCTTCACCCAGCGGATACATTTCTTCACATGCGCACCCCACATTCCGCAACCAGCGCGGGGGCGAGGCGCTTTTGGTTACGCTGCCGTGAACGGCCGTGACTCCGGACACACGGCAACTTGCACAAGTTGTGTTCGTTGTCGCCGCACGCAATCTGCAGGGTTTGCTATAATGCGCACGCGGTCCACAGGGGACCGTGAGGAGCACTCGGCGCGTACGTCACAACGAAAAGCGCCGGTTGAGATGAAGATGGCAGCGAGACTTCCCACGATCGCCAACGACTCGGGCGGGCTTTCCCGGTATCTCGAGGAGATCCGCAAGTTCCCGATGCTGGAGCCGGAGCAGGAGTTCATGCTGGCCAAACGCTGGCAGGAGCATCAGGACTTGGAGGCGGCCCACAAGCTCGTCACCTCGCACCTGCGGCTAGTGACGCGCATCGCCATGGGCTACCGCGGCTACGGCCTGCCGATCGGCGAGGTGATCTCCGAGGGCAACGTCGGCCTGATGCAGGCGGTGAAGCGCTTCGAGCCCGACAAGGGCTTCCGCCTCGCCACCTACGCCATGTGGTGGATCCGCGCCTCGATCCAGGAATACATCCTGCGCTCGTGGAGCCTCGTGAAGATGGGCACCACGGCCGCGCAGAAGAAGCTGTTCTTCAACCTGCGCCGCATGAAGGGTCAGATCAAGGCGCTGGAAGAGGGCGATCTTCGCCCCGACCAGGTGAAGCAGATCGCCACCAAGCTCGGCGTGCCCGAGGAGGACGTGGTCAACATGAACCGCCGGCTCGGCGGCGACGCCTCCCTCAACGCGCCGGTGCGCGCCGACATGGAAGGCGGCGGCGAGTGGCAGGACTGGCTGGTCGACGAGACGCCGGACCAGGAGGAGCGGCTGGTCGAGAGCGAGGAGCTCGACAACCGGCGCGCCTATCTGGCCAAGGCGCTGTCGACCTTGAACGATCGCGAGAAGCGCATCTTCGAGGCACGCCGCCTCGCCGAGGAGCCGGCCACGCTGGAGGACTTGTCCGAGGAGTTCGGCGTCTCCCGCGAGCGCATCCGCCAGATCGAGGTTCGCGCGTTCGAGAAGGTGCAGGCCGCCGTGCAGAAGGCGGCGCGCAAGGAGGAGGCCGGCGTCTCCGCCACGGTGCACTGACACCGCACAGTCAGCCACACAACAAGTGCTCGAGGGCGCCGCTCAGGCGCGCCCTCTTTGCTTTTCATGCCGGACACTATGCAGCGCGGCGGACCAGCGCCGCTTTCGGCAACCCTACGAATCGCCGCGGAAGGCTGGATGGATCGCCCGGTCGCCGGGCCTCAGCCCGAGCAGCTCTGCAGAGCCCGCAGCCAGCTCCAGCACGGCCAGCACATCCCCTTGCGAGGCAACAACTGACTGCGACAGCGGCTCCGTCCGCGTCTCAATGCGGTGCACGCGGCCGTCGGGCTTGATGAACACCATGTCCAGCGACACATGCGTGTCCTTCATCCACATGCGCACTTCCTGGCCGGAATCGTACAGGAACAGCATGCCGGTGCGCTCGGGCACACGCGAGCGGTGCTTGAGGCCGGTCTGCTGCTCGGTAACGGTCTCCGGGATCTCGATCTCGATTGCGTGGGCGCCGAAGGCTGTCTCGAGCGTGAGCGTGCTTCGGCGCATCGATTGAGCCAACCGCGGGCTTCTGCGGGTCCATAGCAAGCGAAACGGGACCGTCCCGTCGTGGACAGTCCCGCTAGCAACAGACCAGCACCGTTTGCGGCCGTCAATGCGGCGGCGGGAACGGCGGCATTCCGTCGGGCCTCAGCTCAGCGGCCATGCAGCCCTTCTCGCCCATGCCCCATTTGACCTGGACGACCTGTTGTGGGCGCAGTTCGGTGAAGCCGAAGCGGCGCAGTGTCTCCATATGGACGAAAATGTCCGCCGTTCCTTCGCCGCGCGTCAGAAAGCCGAAGCCCCGGACGCGATTGAACCACTTGACCGTGGCGCGCTCCCAGTCGCTTTCGGCTTGCACCACCACGTGGGTGCGCTGCGGCAACTGGGAGGGATGGATGGCCGTGCTCTCGTCCATGCTGAGCACGCGGAAAGCCTGCAGCCCCCTCGGACGGTTCAGCACCTGACAGTGCACCCTGGCGCCCTCGTAGGCGGTCTGATAGCCGCCGGCCCTAAGGCAGGTCACGTGTAGCAGGACGTCCGCCAGTCCGTTGTCAGGGATGATGAATCCATAGCCCTTGGATACATCGAACCACTTGATGGTTCCTGCAATTTCGAAGACTTCGAGCCCGCCCGTCGAGTCCGTAACGCTCTGCTCAACCCCCGGCTGTGGAGGCAACTTGCTGTCACCCATTTATGCTACCCCGCTCACTTATGGGTCTACATCGATTGGCCCTTTTCAATCCCGCCGTGAACCCTCGGCCGCCCGGAATCTTCTGCCCTCCCGACTCGGCTTCGTGTTCGGCAGCAGGGCACCCTATAGTGATTGCCAGCGCCGTGTCCAAGCGATTTTGGGCAATGTGGGAATTGGATGTGCAGCAGGATTCCCAGCACTCGCGAGCGTCAATCCAAGCTAACGCGCTGAAAATCTTGGTTGCGTGCCTTTTTGCAAATGCTTTGGAAAAAATACAGCTCTGGGGAAAACTTGGCTTTGCGAACATTGCTTGCGCCGAAGACTTGCAGGCATTGCGCTGCTTGACCTTGCAATACTGATTCGTATTGCTGCAGCAAGCTTTAGCACCCTACTGTCAAAAGCCGAGGCAACCCTTATCGACCTGTTGTGCACCGGTCCTCCACGCTTGCGCGCGCATCGCTCTGAGGACGGGGGAGGACTTGCTCCGGTCGTTCTCGGCAATGTGCCGCAGAGGTTGCGTGCTCACCGCGGCAAGCGCAAGGTACGCGCGAAGCGGGCACAATGCTTCACGGAAAGCCCTGACAGGAGGCGGAGTTGCGGTATTTGCACACAATGGTCCGTATCACCGATGTCGCCAAGAGCCTGGACTTCTACTGCAACAAGCTCGGCATGCGCGAGGTGCGCCGCACGGAAAGCGAAGCCGGCCGCTTCACCCTGATCTTCCTCACCGCCCCCGAGGACTCCACACGAGCCGCCAGCGAGCGCGCCCCGTTGCTGGAGCTCACCTACAATTGGGATCCCGAGGTCTATGGCGAAGGCCGCAATTTTGGGCACCTCGCGTTCGAGGTCGATGACATCTATGCCACCTGCGATCGCCTCATGAAATCGGGCATTACGATTAATCGCCCGCCGCGGGACGGGCGCATGGCCTTCATCCGCTCGCCCGACAACATCTCCATCGAGCTGCTGCAGAAGGGCGAGTTGCTGCCCAAGAGCGAGCCATGGGCCTCCATGCCCAATACGGGAAAATGGTGAACGGGCGCGGCCGCAAGCCATGCCGGGGAAGACCCGCGCACATTGCCTAAAATCGATCACGCGGCTGCAACCGGGTCCTTACGCACTGGCACCTAGAAAGATATCGACAGGTTGTCCGACAGCGGACGGCCTTGGGGAAAGCCACGACATTCTTCGAGCACGCCATGCAGGTCAGACTTGGGCTGCCTAGCCCTCGCATCGCGACCAAGCTCTACGCAACGCTCGCTCTGCTCATGGCGATGGTTTGCGCGCTTGCGTTCGTAACGCTGGAATTTGCTGGTAGCACGCAGGCAACCATCGGCCGACTGCGGTCCGGGCCCCTTGCGCAGCTGTCGCCTGCCGCACGCGCAAACGTGCTCATGGACCGGCATCGCCGCCTAGTGGCCACTGCACCGCTCGATGCCCCCGAATTGCTGGATCGCAACGAAACAACCTATCGGGACATCAACAGGCAGATCGCAGACCTCATCGGAGAGGTGGCAGGGCAGCGGGCGCAGGCGCATGCGCGGGATTTCGCGCTCATCGCATCGCAAGGCGGGGCCGTCTTCGACTTGGCGCGCAACCGCCTGCGCGATCAGGCCTTGATCGCGGCCGCCAGGCATGCCGACACCGCCGCGCGGTTCGCGCTGGAGCTTGCGGCGGAGACGGACCAGCCTTTGCGAGATCAAGCGACCGTATTGGATGACGTCTTGAGCCGAGCAGGCTCGGTTGCGAGTCTAAGTCTGGCTGATGGCTGGCATCTCGGCATTGCTGATCGGACCGCTCTGCTTCCTCTTGCTCTTCCGCTCCTTGTCGCGCCTCAACGCGATTGCGTCGGCGCTGAACCGCCTGGCGCGAAACGACATCTCGATCGATATCCCCGACGTCGCCGCTCAAGACGAGTTCGGCCAACTTGCGCGCTCGGTGGCGGTCTTCAAGGCACGTTCCATCGATCTCCTGAATAGGAACGCCGACTTCGAGCGCCTCAACCTGCAGCTCGATGCAGCGATCAACAACATGCCGGTCGGCTTGAGCATGTTCGACGCGCACGAGCGCCTTCTGGTGTGCAACAGGCGCTACGCCGAGATATACGATGTGCCGACAGAGCTAACGCGGCGCGGCACCGCGCACTGCGTACTGTGGGAGCACCGCACCAAGCGGGGTGCCTGCCATTCGGAAACACGCATTGGCTCCAAGCACGGAGAGAGCGCGTCACCCGGCATGCAAATCGAGTACGGCAGCGGGCGTATCATCTCCGTATCGCGGCAGCCCCTCAAGGGCGGCGGCTGGGTGTCGCTGCATGAGGACATCACGGAGCGGCGCCGGCACGAGGAGAGAATCACCCACCTTGCTCGGCACGATCCGTTGACGGGGCTGGCCAACCGCGTGCTGTTCTGCGAGCAGCTCGAGCAGAGCCTGCAGCGGCTGATGCGTGGACAAGGCTTTGCCATGCTTTGCCTCGATCTCGATCACTTCAAGGCCGTCAACGATACGCTGGGCCATCCGATCGGTGACGCGCTGCTCAAGCAGGTGAGCCGCCGGCTGCTCGGCTGCGTACGCCACGGCGATCTGGTGGCGCGGCTCGGCGGCGACGAGTTCGCCATCATCCAGACGAACGTGCGCGATCCGAGCCAGCCAGAGTCTCTCGCCGCTCGCGTAGTCGAGGCCATCGGCGCACCGTTCCAGATCGATGGCAGTCCCATACGCATCGGCACCAGCATCGGCATCACTCTGGCCCCGCGCGACGGCACGGATGCTGACAAGCTCATGAGGAACGCCGACCTTGCACTTTATCGCAGCAAGAACGCCGGGCGCGGCACCTACGCTTTTTTCAAGACCGAGATGGACGAGCAGCTGCAGAGCCGCCGCAGCCTCGAAGGAGACCTGCGCCGGGCGCTGGCGGAGGAAACCTTGGAGCTGCTCTATCAGCCGATTTTCTGTCTCAAATCGGAGCAGGTGTCGGGCTTCGAGGCGCTACTGCGCTGGGAGCATCCCGAGCGCGGCATGATCCCGCCGGAAGAGTGCGTCGCCATCGCCGAGGAGATGGGGCTGATTGCCGAGGTCGGCGAGTGGACCCTGCTTAACGCCTGCACCCAGGCGGCACGCTGGCCGGAGCCGTGCAGCATCGCCATCAATGTCTCGGCCGTGCAGTTCCTGAAGCGCAATCTGATCGAAAGCGTGCTGCAGGCGCTGGCACTGTCGGGCATGCCGGCGCATCGCCTGGAGCTGGAGATCACCGAGAGCGTGCTGCTTCCCGAGAGCCAGAGCGCGCTCGCCATGCTGCATCAGTTGAGCCAGCTCGGCGTTCGCATCGTGCTCGACGAGTTCGGCACCGGCTATTGCTCGCTCGCCAACCTCAGAGCCTTCCCGTTCGATGCGATCAAACTCGACAAGGCTCTCATGACCGACACGCAGCGGCGCCAGGAATTGCGTGCCATCGCCCAATCGGTGATCGCGCTGGGCGGCAACCTCGGTATCACCACGCTGGCCGGCGGCATCGACAATCTCGACCAGCTCGCGCTGGTGCGCAGCTGGGGGTGTCAGCGCGCACAGGGACATCTTCTCGGCCCGCCCGTGCCGGCCGCCGAGGCACAGCGCCTGCTCGACGAATGCGCGCCGGGCGCACGCGTCAGTCCAGCGTCCGGCGAAACCGCCGTACCGCCAGAGTCATCGCGAGCAGCATGAGGCCCAGCAGGGCCAGCGCCTCGCCTTGGAGATCGTAGAGGGTTGCGCCTTTCAGCATGATGCCGCGCACTATGCGAATGTAGTGGGTGAGCGGCAGCATCTCGCCGATCCACTGCGCCCATTGCGGCATGCCGGCGAACGGGAACATGAAGCCCGACAGCAGAATATTGGGCAGGAAGAACATGAACGACATCTGGATGGCTTGAAGCTGATTCTGCGCCACGGTGGAGAACGTGTAGCCGATCGACAGATTGGCGCCGATGAACAGGATCGACAGCACCGCCAGCAGCGTGAGACTGCCCTGCCACCGGCACCCCGAACAGCAATACCCCGAGGCCGATGATCAACCCCGCCTGGATGAAGCCGATCGCTACGTAGGGCGCGATCTTGCCGATCATGATCTCCACCGGCTCGATCGGCATGGCCAGCAGGCTCTCCATGGTGCCGCGCTCGACCTCGCGCGTCACCGACAACGCCGTGAAGATCAGCATCGTCATGGTGAGGATGGTGCCGAGCAGCCCCGGCACGATGTTGAGGCTGGTGATGGCGGCGGGATTGTAGCGCCGATGCTGCCGGATCTCGAACACGGCGGACAGCTCGGCGGTCTCGGGCAGGCCGCGATCGCGCAGCAGCGCGGTGCGAACGATGCCCTCCAGCGACCCGAGCGCCGTGCCCGCGGCAATCGGATCGCTGGCGTCCGCCACCACCAGCAGCGCGGGACGATCGCCGCGCCTGACATCGCGCTCGAAGCCTGCGGGGATCTCCACCCCGAACAGCACCTCACCCGACCTGATCAGATGATCGAGCTCGGCTTCCGAGCGCGCCAGCCGCGTCACCTTGAAATAGGAGGTATTTGAGATCGCCGCCAGGATCGACCGGCCGAGGTCGCTTTCCTCGTACATCAGCACGGCGGTGGGCAGATTGCGCGGGTTGGTATTGATCGCGAAGCCGAACAGCAGCAGCTGCACCACCGGAATGAAGATCATGGTCGCAAACGTCACGCGATCGCGGCGGAGTTGCACGAACTCCTTGAGGAACATTGCGAAGGTGCGCGACAGCGTCATTGGCTGAAGTTGTCCTGCGAGCGGCTCATCAGATCGATGAAGACGTCTTCCAGCGACGGCTTCGAGGGAGCCCAGGTGAGCTCCGCCCGGTCGCGGAACGGCGCGATCGCCGCCTCCAAGCGCGGCCGCATCGCGCCCCGCCACGTGCAGGCTGGTGCCGAACGGCGCCACCATGTCGATGCCGGGAATGCCGAGCAGCTTTTCGGCTAGCGACTGCAGGTCGGGCCCGCTGACCGTATAGGTCGTGAGGTGCGACTGCTCGATCACCTCCTCGATCGTGCCCTGCGCCAGCAGCTCGCCGTAGGCGATGTAGGCGATCTCGTGGCAGCGCTCGGCCTCGTCCATGTAGTGGGTGGAGACCAGCACGGTCATGCCCTCGGCGGCGAGCTTGTGGATCTCGCCCCAGAACTCGCGCCGGGCCTTGGGATCGACGCCGGCGGTGGGCTCGTCGAGCAGCAGCAGCTCGGGCTTGGGCAGGATGCAGGCGCCGAGCGCCAGGCGCTGCTTCCAGCCGCCCGACAAGGTGCCCGGCGAGCTGCTTCTCGCGCCCCACGCAGCCCCAGCCGCTCGATCGCCTCGCGCGCCTTCCTCTCCGGCTCCGCCAGGCCGTAGACCCGGGCCACGAACTCCAGGTTCTCCTGGATCGACAGGTCCTGATAGAGGCTGAAGCGCTGCGTCATGTAGCCGACGTGGCGCTTGATCTTGTCGCGTTCCCTCAGAATGTCGTAGCCGAGCGCCGTACCCTTGCCGCCGTCGGGCGTCAGCAGCCCGCACACCATGCGCAAGGTCGTGGTCTTTCCCGAGCCGTTCGGGCCGAGGAAGCCGTAGATCTGGCCGCGCATGACGCGCATGGAGAGGTTGCGCACCACCACTTTGCCGTCGAACGACTTTGTCAGTCCTTCGACCTCGACGGCCACACCGCCCTTGTGCTTGTCATTTGCGGGCATGGCTGACACCGGTGGCATTGCTCAGTGCCACAGACACCGGCTGGCCGGTGCGCAGCTTTTCCGGTTGCTCGGGCGTGGCCTCCACGCGGAACACCAGCCGCGAGCGCTCCTCCTGGCTGTAGATGACGGGCGGCGTGAACTCGGCCTGAGCTGAGATGAAATTGATGCGTGCCACGAGGTCGCCCGCGCACCCATCGCAGCTCACGACCACGCGGTCGCCGATCTGCACTTTGGGCAGTACCGCCTGGGGCACGAAGAAGCGCGCCCGGACGTTGCCCGGCGGCAGCAGCGAGACGATCGGGCGCCCCGGTTGCACCTGCTCGCCCACCCGGAAGTAGACCTCCTGAACCGCGCCGCCTGCCGGCGACTTGATGCTGCGTCGCTCGAGCCGGGTCTTGGCCGAGTTGAGCCGCGCCTCCGCCGTACGCAGGGCCGCCTCTGCTTCGTCGTAGCTCTTCTGCGAGCCGACGTTGCCTTTGAGCAGGGTTTTGGCGCGCTCGTAGGCCAGGCGCGCATTGACCAAGGCGGCCTCGTTCTCTGCGAGGGCTGCGCGCTGCAGATCGGCATCGAGAGTGAACAGCTGCGATCCGGCCTCGACTGCGTCGCCCTCGCGCACCGACAAGGTCTCCACACGGCCCATCTCGTCCGGCGAGATGAAGACCAGGTTGGCCTCGACCCAGCCCTGAAACTGGAGGCGTTCGGGGCCTGCAGGCCACAAGGCATAGGCACCCGCCGCCACGGCGATGGCTCCGGCGGCAGCAATCGCAGCTGAGAGCTTGCGGGTCATGGCACAGGCCTCATTGGCTTGCCGGTCAGCAGCTCGCGATGCGCAGCGAGCAGCCCCTCGACATCGAGGGGGTCCAACCGTGAGAACAAGCCGTCCCAGATGACCGCCATCAGCAGCGGCGCGACCAGAAGCTGGGGAAAGCGGGCAACGGCGTCGCTTGCAAACTCGCCATCCGCGACTCCCTTGCGCGCCACCGTCCGCACCATTTGCAGGCCTCTGGAGACGACCTCGCGGTAGTAGAACTCGGCGAGCGCTGGAAACCGCGGCCCCTCGCTGACGACGAGCCGCAGCAGCAGCTTGCGCTTGGTGCCCAGCACCTCCTGACGAAACACGGCGAAGAAGAACTGCAGATGTCCGTTGCCTTCGCGCCCGGGGCAGTCGAGAACTCGCCCACTTTGTCCAGCATCGGCGACACGGCGCCGCGCACCAACGCCACGAACAGCGCCTCCTTGTCCTTGAAGTAGAGATAGAGCGTGCCCTTGGCCACGCCCGCGCGGGCAGCCACGTCGTCGAGCCTGGCGGCCTCGTAGCCGCGTTCGGCAAATACGATGAGCGCGGCGTCGAGGATCGCCTGGCGGCGTGCCGCTGGGTCGACCTTGCGGCTGCTTG
This sequence comes from uncultured Alphaproteobacteria bacterium, assembly GCA_963756735.1. GTDB lineage: Bacteria > Pseudomonadota > Alphaproteobacteria > Rhizobiales > Hyphomicrobiaceae > AWTP1-13. The sequence continues at coordinate 2,961 of CAVWOY010000029.1, read as the reverse complement.
CGGCGGCGGCAGCGCGGGCCCTCGCTCCTTGCCCTCCGGCCGCCGCCTTGGCCGGTTTGACCGCCAGGGTACCGCTGCCGGCACCCCGCCGGCCGTTCCGCGCCGGCTGTCGCTTCTTGGGCACAAGAGCCTCCACATGACTGACTGGTCAGTCATATAGTACTTACAGCACCGGGACGCAAGCGGTGACGTCCAACCTATCATGCATGACTGACCGGCCAGTCAGTATGCATCTGGCGACCAGTTGCAGGCGGTCCGCATGCTCTCCCTTCGAGCGTGCAGTTGAGGGTGCGTCGGCTCGAGAGCCAAGCTTTAGTGCCCGCTATAGCACAACGCCTTCCATCGCCTGCGGCGGGAGGTCTTGGCCCGCGAACGGCACCCACATCAGTGCTGCGCCCAAAATGCTTTACCCGTCAATCGGCTCAACAAAGCCGTTCCCTTGGCTATCCATCCCCCGAACGGCCTACCTTGGCAAAGGCGTGCCACACGACGTTTGCTATTGAAACGGGCCTACTTCCGTGCCCGCACCAGGAAAAACTGGGTGAAATCGCGCCCATATCCGTTGTCGAACCGGTCGAGCGTGTAGAGCACTGGCTCCACGATCCATTTGTGCAGACCATCGAAAAAGCGTTCAACGAGCTTAGGCGAACCAAGTCCGCGCTGAAAAAAGTAGCCATAGGCGGCAAATGTTGCGAGCGCGCCGCCAGTAGGCGTCGCGGTAAATTCGGTGTACCCAACTTTCTTGAACAGATACTGGAGCGCAAATTCGGTGTAGCGGAAATAGTCGAATGGCTTCTGGTGCTGGCGGCGAATGTGGGGCGCAGAACGTACGCGCGCCCGCCCGGCTTCAGCACGCGATGCAGCTCTCGGATCACCTTCTCGGGCTCCGAAACGTGCTCCAGAATATGCTTCGTTGTGACAACAGTGTCGAATGTCTCGTTCGCAAAAGGCAGCGCATGCGCATCCTCAGTCGGCTTACCATCAAGAATAAAGCGGTCTCGCCAAAAATCGATCGCAACTAGTCAAGCTCCGCTGAATAATCGTCCCCCGTAAAATTCCTCCGATCCCCGGAGAAATCTTGGGAGGCGTAAAGGTTAAGGAGCTTCGTTCCCGGCCGCGCATCGAGATGAGCTTGGTACATGAACTCGAACAATCCGCGGAATACGGGGTTAATGCGACGCGCCTTGGGGATGCGGGCATAAAACTCACGCTCCAGCAGCTTCTTATCGGCCGACCTATCAGGCGGCTGACCAACAAGCGATCGCGGCGCTTCATATGTTTTGGCGCTAAGCATTGTCTCACGCATTACAAATGCTCGCCGCAATATAGCGAATACGGATAACAATTCAAATCTGAACTTGCCCTAGTACGAGGTCATGGTTGCACGACCAGCCGAGAGCGTACCCGCAAGATGCAACCAAGCGCCTGCACAACGGATAGGCGTTCGACTGCCAACTTGGCGAAATAAATCTGACACCGACAGGGACAAACCCACGGCAGGGCGATGGTTGTGCGGCTGGCCCATGGGTGCTAAGGCCTACTTTTATGTGCGGGCCGGTGCGCGTATACTGAAGGGAATTTCGTATCGGCGGATACCTCGGCATTTGTGTGGGACACGATGCAGCACCTCAAGCGCTTGATCGCGGACACCGCTGCAGGTCCCATTTCGGCGGATATATCGGCGGTTCATCGGCGAGGGCGAGCCGGTAGCAGATCGCGAGGCGCGCGCTGAGTTTGCCCGCTTCTGTCATGAACAGGGCGCCTCCGGCCTCCGCCACGATCTTTTCCCCCGGGGAGCGACCGGGAAGAAAGCCTTGATCGTCAACCACCCGCACGTGCCGGTGGCCAAGGTCGAGGCCTTCATCATCAAGGCCTTGCAGACGGCCGGTTTCGAAGCCGTGGCCCTGACGAACGGTCAACAGGACGTGCAGCGCTACCACCGGCTGGCGGGAGCCACGACCATGGCATGGTCGGATTTCGGCACAGACACCGACACGGCGTGGGTGGACCAGCAGGTCGAGCAAGTGCGCAGCCTGCACGAATGTCTGGCACTCAGGTACCAGGGGGTGCATGTCGGACGTTTTGCCGCTGCCACCGTGATGCGGACGCTGCGCATGGGGCAGCTCGACTACGCTGATCCGCTGATACGGGCAGAGCTCCGCAAGAGCCTTGCCGACAGCGTCAAATTCGCGCTCGCCGGCAGTCGCGTGCTGACACAGCTGAAGCCCGACTGCGTGTTCTCGGTCGACCGGGGATACATAGGTCAAGGCGAGCTCTTCGATCTGGCGCTCGACCGTCGGATCGATACGCTGGCTTGGAACATCGGCTACAAGAGCAATCTTCTCTACTTCAAGCGACACAACCTGGCCAACGAGCGCGACCACCACGCGGCCATTTCGGCGGATTCCTGGGCGCGCATTCGCTCGGCGCCCTGGAGCGATGAGTACGGGCGCCGGCGTCCGCGCAGGAGTTGTTCCGCTGCTACCAGTCGCAGGATTGGTTCAGCGTTGTCGGCACGCAGTTCGGAAAGACCATCGTCCCCAAAGAGGTCGCCGAGAAACCGGCTGGGTCTTGCGCCCGACAGGAAGGTGGCCGTGATCTTCCCGCATATCCTATGGGATGGCTCCTTTTTCTGGGGCGACGATCTTTTTGAGAACTACACGCAATGGCTGGCCCAAACGATCCGCGCGGCGTGCGCCAATCCGCGGCTTGACTGGGTGGTCAAGGTCCATCCCTCGCACGTGGTCAAGTCGCGGAGGGACAGCGCCCACGGCAGACCTCAGGAGCTGGACGTCATCGAGAGCGCAGTCGGCACCGTGCCTGAGCATGTGAAACTCCTGCATCCCGAAGACGACATCAGCACCTTCTCTGTCTATGATCTGGCCGACTATGCGATCACGGTTCGCGGCACATCGGGCATCGAGGCATCCCTGTTCGGCGTTCCGGTAGTCACTGCGGGCA